>NZ_JAJHPU010000043.1 GCF_020831405.1 Pseudomonas oryzagri
GAGCGCTCTGCGTGGGAGCTCCTCACTGGACGCTCCGCGTCCGCTTCTGTGACGCAGAGCGTCACAGGCTGCGTTCCCACGCAGAGCGTGGGAACGATCAAAAGGCCGGCTGGCGTGAATGCAGCCCCTTTGTCATCACCTTGTGAGGCTGTAGGACAACCACCTCATGTCACGCCTGGCGCTTTGTCGCAAACCCGACACCCCGACAGCTTTGCGACAACCCACACTCCTATAAATCCGTTTTAAATCAATAGGTTGTCCTCTGGTACAGCGCTTGCAACACCCCCGTCACAGCCTAGCGACGCACCCACGGGGGTAAGCGATGAAAGCCAAGGACATTGCCGAGCTGCTCGACGAGCCCGCCTGCGAGCACAACAAGAAGGAGAAGTCCGGCTGCGCCAAGCCCAAGCCGGGCGCCACCGACGGTGGCTGTGCCTTCGACGGTGCGCAGATCGCGCTGTTGCCGATCGCCGATGTGGCGCACATTGTCCACGGGCCGATCGCCTGTGCCGGCAGTTCCTGGGACAACCGCGGCACCCGCTCCAGCGGCCCGGACCTGTACCGCATCGGCATGACCACCGACCTCACCGAGCAGGACGTGATCATGGGCCGCGCCGAGAAGCGCCTGTTCCATGCCATCCGCCAGGCGGTGGAGAGCTACGCGCCGCCGGCGGTGTTCGTCTACAACACCTGCGTGCCGGCGCTGATCGGCGACGACATCGACGCCATCTGCAAGGCCGCCAGCGAGCACTTCAATACCCCGGTGGTACCGGTCGACTCGGCCGGCTTCTACGGCACCAAGAACCTCGGCAATCGCATCGCCGGCGACGCCATGATCAAGCACGTGATCGGCAGCCGCCAGCCCGACCCGCTGCCGGCGGGCAGCGAGCGGCCCGGCATCCGCGTCCACGACGTCAACCTGATCGGCGAATACAACATCGCCGGCGAGTTCTGGCACGTGCTGCCGCTGCTCGACGAGCTGGGCATCCGCGTGCTCTGCACCCTGTCCGGCGACGCGCGCTTCCGCGAGGTGCAGACCATGCACGCCGCCGAGGTGAACATGATGGTCTGCTCCAAGGCCATGCTCAACGTCGCGCGCAAGCTGCAGGAGCGCTTCGGCACGCCCTGGTTCGAGGGCAGCTTCTACGGCATCACCGACACCTCGCAGGCGCTGCGCGACTTCGCCCGGCTGATCGGCGACGCCGACCTGTCCGCGCGCACCGAGGCGCTGATCGAGCGCGAGGAGGCGCGCATCCGCGCTGCGCTGGAGCCCTGGCGGGCGCGGCTGGAGGGCAAGCGCGTGCTGCTCTACACCGGCGGGGTGAAGTCCTGGTCGGTGATCTCCTGCCTGCAGGACCTGGGCATGAAGGTGGTCGCCACCGGCACCAAGAAGTCCACCGAGGAGGACAAGGCGCGCATCCGCGAGCTGATGGGCGACGACGTCAAGATGCTCGACGAGGGCAACCCGCGCGCGCTGCTCAAGACGGTGGAGGAGTACCGGGCCGACATCCTGATCGCCGGCGGCCGCAACATGTACACCGCGCTCAAGGCGCGCATCCCGTTCCTCGACATCAACCAGGAGCGCGAATTCGGCTACGCCGGCTACGAGGGCATGCTCGAGCTGGTCCGCCAGCTGTGCCTGACCCTGGAAAGCCCGGTGTGGGAGGCGGTACGCCGCCCCGCGCCGTGGGGCAACGTCGGCGGCGCGCCGCTGGGCGCCCCGCTGTCCGCCCCGGCCCTGGCCGCCGGCGCCTGAGGAGACCGTCATGGCCGAGATCATCAATCGCAAGAAGGCCCTGGCGGTCAGCCCGCTGAAGGCCAGCCAGACCATGGGCGGCGCCCTGGCCATCTTGGGCCTCGCGCGCAGCATGCCGTTGCTGCACGGCTCGGCCGGCTGCACGGCGTTCGCCAAGGTGTTCTTCGTCCGCCACTTCCGCGAGCCGGTGCCGCTGCAGACCACCGCCATGGACCAGGTCAGCTCGGTGATGGGCGCCGACGACAACATCGTCGAGGCGCTGAAGACCATCTGCGAGAAGCAGAACCCGGCGGTGATCGGCCTGCTCAGCACGGCCCTGGCCGAGACCCAGGGCTGCGACCTCAACAGCGCGCTGCACCAGTTCCGCCGCGAGCATCCCGAGTTCAAGGACGTCGCCGTAGTGGCGGCCAACACCCCGGACTTTTCCGGCAGCTTCGAGAGCGGCTTCGCCGCCACGGTCAAGGCCATCGTCGAGACCCTGGTGCCCGAGCGCCGCGACCAGGTCGGCCAGCGTCCGCGTCAGGTCAACGTGCTGTGCTCGGCCAACCTGACCCCGGGCGACCTGGAGTTCGTCGCCGAGAGCATCGAGAGCTTCGGCCTGCGTCCGCTGCTGATCCCCGACCTGTCCGGCTCGCTGGACGGCCACCTCGACGACGCCGCCTTCAACCCGCTGACCACCGGCGGGCTGACCGTCGCCGAGCTGGCCAGCGCGGGGCAGAGCATCGCCACCCTGGTGGTCGGGCAGAGCCTCGCCGCCGCCGCCGACGCGCTGGCCGCGCGCACCGGGGTGCCGGAGCGACGCTTCGGCCTGCTGCTCGGCCTCGACGCAGTAGATGAATGGCTGCTGGCGCTGGCCGAGATCAGCGGCAACCCGGTGCCCGAGCGCTGGCAGAAGCAGCGTCGCCAGCTGCAGGACGCCATGCTCGACACCCACTTCATGCTCGGCGACGCGCGGATGGCCATCGCCGCCGATCCCGACCTGCTGCTCGGCTTCGACCGCCTGCTGCGCGGCATGGGCGCGCGCACCGTGGCCGCGGTGGTGCCGGCGCGCTCCCCGGCGCTGGCCGAGTCGCCGCTGGCCTGCGTACAGGTCGGCGACCTCGAGGACCTGGAGCAGGCCGCGCGCGCCGGCGGCGCCCAGCTGATCCTCGGCAACAGCCACGCGCTGGCCAGCGCCGAGCGTCTCGATGTGCCGCTGCTGCGCATGGGTTTCCCGCAGTACGACCTGCTCGGCGGCTTCCAGCGCTGCTGGTCCGGCTACCGGGCGACCGCCCAGGCGCTGTTCGACCTCGCCAACCTGCTGGTCGGCCACCACCAGGGCATCGCGCCGTACCACTCGATCTACGCGCAGAAGCCGGCCGGCGAACAGCCGCAGAGGAGGCACTGAGCCATGGCCACTCCGACCCGGCAACTCGCGGTGCTCGACGGCGACGACGACGGCACCCTGCTGCAGGTGGCGTTCGCCTCCTCTGACCGGCAGACGGTCGACCAGCACTTCGGCTCGTCGCGCTCCTTCGCCATCTACGGCGTCAATCCCGAAAGCGCCCGCTTGCTCCGGGTCATCGAGTTCGGCGATCTGGAGCAGGACGGCAACGAGGACAAGCTGGTCGGCAAGCTCGCCCTGCTCGAAGGCTGCATCGCCGTGTACTGCCGCGCCTGCGGCGCCTCGGCGGTGCGCCAGCTGCTGGCCATCGGCGTGCAGCCGGTCAAGGTCGCCGAGGCGGCGCGCATCGACGAGCTGCTCGACAGCCTGCAGGCCGAGCTGCGCGAAGGCCCGTCGGCCTGGCTGGCCAAGGCCATCCAGCGCAGCCACGGCGGCGACCAGCAGCGCTTCGCGGCGATGGCCGCCGAGGCCTGGGACGAGTAGCGCCCACCCCCTTATCCAGCGAGGAATGCCCCATGTTCGAAGTCGAGGAACAACCAGCGGTGGTGCAGGACGGCGACGCCGCCCTCAGCCATCCGATCGTCAAGCAGATGGTGGTGCAGCTGCGCGCCATGGACAGCTACGGCACCTACGACACCTGGAGCGATGCCCGCGTGCTCGATCCGCTGGTGCTCACCAAGGAGCGCCGCAAGGCCATCCCGGTGGTCGGCGATCCGGACGAGACCACCATCTCGCGCATCAAGGCCTACTACAACGCCATCGCCCAGCTGGTCGAGGCGCAGACCGGGCTGCTCGCCGTGCCGGTGATCAACCTGACCCACGAGGGCTTCGGTCGCGCGCTGATCCTGGTCGGCAAGCTGGTCGCCCTGGACAAGACCCTGCGCGACGTCCACCGCTTCGGCTTCGACTCGCTCGAGGCGCTGGCCGGCGAGGCGCAGAAGCAGGTCGACAAGGCGAGCGCGCTGATCGCCGAGCACCGCGTGGTCGCCGAACTCTGAGTTGGAGGCATCGATGAGCGAAGACGAGATCAAGGCCCTCAAGAAGGACGTCAGCCAGAAGAAGCGTATCGCCACCGAATGGGCGTCGCAGATCCACGACCTGGTCGAGGATCGCCTGCTGACCGACTACCAGACGCTGCCCGAGCTCGCCCGCCAGACCCACCAGGCCTGCCTGGACTGGGCCGAGGCCAAGGCGCGCCTGGAGGCGACCGGCGCCGAGTGATCCGCTCGGTTGCCAGTGGGTTCGCCCGCACCCCGGTGCGGGCGGGCAGGGGGTCACGAGCCCCCTGCCGCTGACCCGGGCTCGGCCCGAACCTTGCGCCGCCTCATGGCGGCATCCGCCGCGTGCCGCCCACCCGGCGGCGCGACCCCGACCGCGGGTCGGGACGTTTAACCCTGAGCAGAGCGGACTTCGAGCCGCCTTTTCGACAACCGTAGGCCTGCGCCACCGCAGTGAGTGGCGCGCAGGAGATCAAACATGGCTGAGGCAATGATTACCGGGCGTACCCGGGGTGGCGCGGACTGGACTCCGGAATTCGTTACCGCCCTCGATGCCCTCAAGTGCATCGGTTGTGGCCGTTGCTACAAGGTCTGTCCGCGCGACGTGTTCACCCTGGCCGATCGCGCCGACGTGGTCGGCGAAGACGACGACATGTTCGACGAGGACGACGAGATGAAGGTGATGGTCATCCAGGACGGCATGGACTGCATCGGCTGCAAGGCCTGCGCCGCCGTGTGTCCCAAGCAGTGCCACAGCCACGCAGCCGCCGCGGCTTGAGGAGCGAGATCATGGCCAAGCCCGAGTTCCATATCTTCGTCTGTGCCCAGCGCCGTCCCGACGGCCATCCGCGCGGCAGCTGCGGCGCCAAGGGCGGCGAGGCGCTGTACAACGCCTTCGCCCAGGTGCTGATCCAGAAGAACCTGATCAATCGCATCGCGCTGACCAACACCTCCTGCCTCGGCCCCTGCCAGGCCGGCGCCAACGTGCTGATCTACCCGGGCTCGATCATGTACAGCTGGGTCGAGCCGCAGGAGGCGGCGCTGATCGTCGAGCAGCACCTGCTCGGCGGCGAGCCCTACGCCGACAAGCTCACCCCCGCGGAAATCTGGTAAGCGCCATGGCCGAGGTGCTGCTGTTCGCCCCCGAGCGTGCGTTCTTCTCCGACGGCACGCCGCAGAAACTGCGCGATCTACTCAACCTCGCCCTGTGCGCGGCGACCCCCGACGGCGTCGAGTCGCTGCTGCTGGAGGCGCGCCGGCGCTGGCCCCAGGAGCCCGACGCGCATATCGGTCTGTACAAGTTCTACTTCGTCAGCCGCCGCTACGCCGAGGCCGAAGCCGCGGTGTGGCTGGCGCTGCGCGAGGCGGCGCAGGCGGCCGGCTTCGACCGCAACTACCGGCGCCTGCATGCCGCCAGCGCCGACTGGGCGCAGCGTCGGGGCGCCGTGCGTCTGTACCTGTTCAGCCTCAAGGCGCTCGGCGTGATCCGCCTGCGCCGCGGCCGGGTGGCGCAGGCGCAGAGCGTGCTGGAGAAGCTCTTGGAGCTCGATCCGGTCGACGAGATCGGCGGCGGCGCGTTCCTGCACATCGCCCGCTCGTTCAGCGAGGAGGCGGCCTGATGAGCGTCGCCCTGGAGCAGCGCCTGCTGGAAGTCGAGCCGCTGCTGGCGGAGATCTGGCAGGCGCTGGCCGCCTGCCTGGCGCAGGCCGGCGTCGCGCAGCCGCTGGCGGTGGCCGGCACGCCGGGCAGCCGCAGCGAACTGCGCGAGGACCCCTTCGACCACAGCCAGGCGCTGTACGCCGAGTGGCGCACGCCGGGTGGCGCCCTGCAGGGCAGCGTGCTGGTCAACGGCGACGGCCAGGCCTTCGCCGAGTTCGACGTTCTGCTGCCGCACCCGCGCAAGCCGGCCTGGGTGATCGAGGCGGTCACCGCCTGGGGCCGTGGCGGCGCGCTGAAAAGCGAGCTGCGCCTGTTGCCGGCGCTCGAATCATGAACGCCGTCTACGACTGGCTGCTGGCCAGCGCGCCGGGCGATGCGCAGGTCGAGCGGCTGTGCCTGGGCCTCAACTGGACGGTCGCCCAGGTGGCCGGCCACTGTGGTTTCGCCTTCAGCCCCAAGCAGGTGCCGCGCACCCTGAGCTGGGCCGGCACCCTCGCCGGGCGGCCGAGCGGCGAGCTGCGCCCGTGGCTGCTGTCGTGGAACGCCGCCGAGGCGGCCGTCGGCCTTGCCGTGCTCAACGCCACGATCAACGGCGACTCCGCCTGCCTGCGCGAAGCCATGCCGCTGCGCGCCGAGGTGCCGGGCCATCTGCGGGTGTTCGCCCATTTCCGCCCGCAGCTGGAAGGCCGGCGGGTGGCGGTGATCGGCCACTATCCGGGCCTCGACCAGCTGTGGGCGGATCTGCCCTACCAGTGTCTGGAACGCAACCCGCAGGATGGCGATTTGCCCGACAGCGCCGCCGAGTTCCTCCTGCCGCAGGCCGACTGGGTGTTCGTCACCGCCAGCAGCCTGGCCAACAAGACCCTGCCGCGCCTCCTGGAGCTGTCGCGCCAGGCGCGGGTGGTGCTGATGGGGCCGAGCCTGCCGTGGCTGGAGGGCTGGGGCGAGTTCGGCGTCGACTACCTGGCCGGGGTGCGCGTGCTGGACGGTGCCGCCGCGCAGCAGGTGGCCGCCGAGGGTGGCGGCACCCGGCTGTTCGCCGGTCCCGTGGAGTACGCGCTGTTGGCCCTGAATCCATGATCGATCAGCAACAGGCCTACGGTCTGCCCTGGCGCATGCTGGTGTGCCACAAGCACCCGGTCAGCGCGCGCCTGCACTTCCTGATTCCCGAGGGCGGCGTGGTGCTGCCGCAGGCGCTGCCGCGCCTGGCGGTGATCGCCGCCGACGACGCCGAGTTGCCGCTGCAGAGCCATCCGGCCAGCGCGCTGCGCCATCTGCAGCAGCTGCTCGGCATCGACCGCGCCCTCGAACTGGTCAGCGACTTCCGCCTGCACCTGGAGGTGCCCGGCCTGCTGCTGCCGGTCTATCTGGCCGCGCTCGCCGGCTACGAGCTGTGCCCGCCGCCGCCCGGCACGCGCTGGATCGAGCTGCCGCAGAGCATCGGCATGCCCTGGCTGGACCGCGAGCTGCTGCGCCGGGTCTACGAGGTGCTGCTGGGTTAGCCGCTGGCTTCAGGCCACCGCTACAGGAAGAAGCGACCGGGCGCCGGCGTGAATGGTCGCCGCTGGCTGGCGATCCCGGAAACTGGCCGGTGCTTTCATGGGCGAGCCGGCGCGCACAGGCGCGGGCTTCGAGCGGGGCAGGGCGGGGAAGGCCGGGACGCCCGGCGCGTTCGGCAGGCGGCGCGGCCGCCGATGCCGGGCAGCCCCGGCTCCGGCGGCCGGTGGGCTCAGGCGCGCAGCAGCGCCTTGACCAGCTTGGCGGACAGCTGGTCCTCGGTGAACTGCGGCTCGTTCGGCGGATACAGGGCATCCTCGATGATGACGAAGCCGGACTCCTTGGCCAGGCCGATCATCTCGCGCACTTTTTCGCAGGCTTTGAGTTTCTCGCCCAGCGCCGGGTCGCTCTTGGCCTGGTCCGAGAAGGCTTTGATTTCCTTGGTGGACATGCTGCTCTCTCTATCACGATTGGCTGAAGGCAAGGCCGGCGGGCCGGGAGCGTCGGTCGCTGCTCTGCGTGCTTCGAGCGCCGCGAACGGCACCCAGGGGAGGGGGGAGGCCGCGCAGGGGTTGGCACCCGACCGACGACCCTGGCCCGCCGGGCCTTGGTCGAGGCTTGTGTTGCAACCCGGATGCCAGGAGCGATTCCTTTCAAATCAATGACTTGCGAAATCAGCCTTGTGGCATTGGCGCCAATCGTACAGGCCGCCTGTGCGGCAATCGCGACAGCCGGCGCCGGTCCTGGACGTGCTGCGACGCTTAGCGCGGCATGCTCGGACTGAAGCTGTAGAAGGCGCGCCCCTCGCAGTGCTCGTCGGTGAGCACGATGCGGTGGATCAGCCAGCGCCCGTCGTCCAGCAGCCAGGCGACCAGCGATTCGCCGTACAGGGTGCCGACGTAGAACTCCTCGTCGTCGTCGCTGCGCAGTTCGGCGATGCGGTAGTGGTGGGCGTAGTAGCAGGCGACCTGGCGGGCGTCGTAGCCGAAGCAGCGTTCGGCCTCCAGTTCCTGGTCGCGATGCACCTCGAAGCGCTGCGGCGCCACCACCGCCCCCTGCCATTCCGCCGGCAGGCGCTCGCGCCAGTGCTGGCGCATCGCCGGTTGGCGTTGCCGGCGGTCTGCGCCGTACTTGTATGGCTTGCTCGATAACATCTGCGTTTCTCCTCCGCGCGTGCTGCCGTGGCCAGCCGTTCGGCTTCCTGAAAACGGCGCCTGGCCGTCTCTCGCCCACCCGCCGCTGGGTGGTCGTTCGTTATATAGACAAAGCAATAACGATGCCGGGCTCGGCGCGCGGCGCTTGGCGGGCCGCTCGCCAGTCCTGCCGCAGAGTGCTGCGCGCCGCGTGGCGCCTGGCGCGCCAGAGCGTCGGTGAGTATGGCGCAGATCCGACATTCGGCCCGTTTTGGTGCGCCCCTGCGGGCTTTGTGTTTGTCGCAAAGCCCACAAGGCCGCGTCTGGCGGTCTGCTTCATGACAGCCGCAGCCATCCGCCGATTCTTTTCAACGGGTTGATTTGAAAGGGTTTTTTGTCGGCTAAACGGCTGGCATCGGCCTTGCACCAGCTCCTGCAACGGTTGGCCAAGCAACCGCACAACCGAGGAGACAAGCCGATGATCATCATGACCGAGAGCGCGAAAAGCGCCGTGACCCGCTTCATCAGCAGCACCGACAAGCCGGTGGCCGGCTTGCGCATCCGCGTCGAGGGCGGCGGCTGCTCCGGACTCAAGTACAGCCTCAAGCTGGAGGAAGCCGGCGCCGACGGCGACCAGGCCGTCGACTGCGACGGCATCACCCTGCTGGTCGACGAAACCAGCGCGCCGCTGCTCCAGGGGGTGACCGTGGACTTCGTGGAAAGCATGGAAGGCAGCGGCTTCACCTTCGTCAATCCGAACGCCAGCAGCAGCTGCGGCTGCGGCAAATCCTTCGCCTGCTAAGTCATCGAATCGAAGTCGCCGGCGACGACCGGCGATCCAGGAATCACCGGAGATCAGCCGTCATGTGGGATTACTCGGAAAAGGTCAAAGAACACTTCTACAACCCGAAGAACGCCGGCGCGGTGGCCGAGGCCAACGCCATCGGCGACGTCGGCTCGCTGAGCTGCGGCGACGCCCTGCGCCTGACCCTCAAGGTCGATCCGGCCACCGACGTCATCCTCGACGCCGGCTTCCAGACCTTCGGTTGCGGCTCGGCCATCGCCTCCAGCTCGGCGCTCACCGAGATGATCAAGGGCCTGACCGTCGATGAGGCGCTGAAGATCAGCAACCAGGACATCGCCGACTTCCTCGACGGCCTGCCGCCGGAAAAGATGCACTGCTCGGTGATGGGCCGCGAGGCGCTGCAGGCCGCGGTGGCCAACTACCGGGGCGAGGAGCTGGAAGACGACCACGAGGAAGGCGCGCTGATCTGCAAGTGCTTCGCCATCGACGAGGTGATGGTGCGCGAGACCATCCGCGCCAACAACCTGTCGAGCGTCGAGGACGTCACCAACTACACCAAGGCCGGCGGCGGCTGCTCGGCCTGCCACGAAGGCATCGAGCGGGTGCTCACCGAGGAGCTGGCGGCGCGCGGCGAGGTGTTCGTCGCCGCGCCGACCAAGGCCAAGGGCAAGTCGAAGTCCGGCCTGGTCAACCTCAACGCCCCGGCCCCCGCGCCGGCCGCGCCCGCTCCGGCCGAGGCCGCGCCGGCGCCGAAGATGACCAACCTGCAGCGCATCCGCCGCATCGAAATGGTCCTGGAGTCGATCCGTCCCACCCTGCAGCGCGACCACGGCGACGTCGAGCTGCTCGAGGTCGACGGCAAGAACGTCTACGTCAAGCTGACCGGCGCCTGCACCGGCTGCCAGATGGCCAGCATGACCCTCTCCGGCATCCAGCAGCGGCTGATCGAGGAGCTCGGCGAGTTCGTCAAGGTGATCCCAGTCAGCGCCGCCGCTGCCGCCCACGCCCAGCTGGAGGTGTGACATGGCCGACGTCTATCTCGACAACAACGCCACCACCCGCGTCGACGAGGAAGTCGTGCAGGCCATGCTGCCGTTCTTCACCGAGCAGTTCGGCAACCCCTCGTCGCTGCACAGCTTCGGCAACCAGGTGGGCATGGCGCTGAAGAAGGCCCGGCAGAGCGTGCAGAAGCTGCTCGGCGCCGAGCACGACTCGGAAATCGTCTTCACCTCCTGCGGCACCGAGGCCGACTCCACGGCGATCCTCTCGGCGCTCAAGGCGCAACCCGAGCGCAAGACCATCATCACCACGGTGGTCGAGCACCCGGCGATCCTCAGCCTGTGCGACTACCTGGCCAGCGAGGGCTACACCGTGCACAAGCTGGCGGTGGACAAGAAGGGCCGCCTGGATCTCGACCATTACGCCAGCCTGCTGAGCGACGACGTGGCCATCGTCTCGGTGATGTGGGCCAACAACGAGACCGGCACGCTGTTCCCGGTGCTGGAGATGGCGCAGATGGCCGACGACGCCGGCATCATGTTCCACACCGACGCGGTGCAGGCGGTCGGCAAGGTGCCGATGAACCTGCAGGACAGCGCCATCCACATGCTCTCGGTGTCCGGCCATAAGCTGCACGCGCCCAAGGGCATCGGCGTGCTCTACCTGCGCCGCGGCACCCGCTTCCGCCCGCTGCTGCGCGGCGGCCACCAGGAGCGCGGGCGGCGTGCCGGCACCGAGAACGCCGCCTCCATCGTCGGCCTGGGTGTCGCCGCCGAGCGCGCGCTGGCCTTCATGGAGCACGAGAACACCGAGGTCAAGCGCCTGCGCGACAAGCTGGAAGCCGGCGTCCTCGCCGCCGTGCCCTACGCCTTCGTCACCGGCGACCCGGACAACCGCCTGCCCAACACCGCCAACATCGCCTTCGAGTACATCGAGGGCGAGGCGATCCTGCTGCTGCTCAACAAGGTCGGCATCGCCGCCTCCAGCGGCTCGGCCTGCACCTCGGGCTCGCTCGAACCCTCCCACGTGATGCGCGCGATGGACATTCCTTACACCGCCGCCCACGGCACGGTGCGCTTCTCGCTGTCGCGCTACACGACGGAGGAGGAGGTCGACCGGGTGATCGCCGCGGTGCCGCCGATCGTCGCCCAGCTGCGCAAGCTGTCGCCGTACTGGAGCGGCAACGGCCCGGTGGAGGCCGACAAGGCCTTCGCCCCGGTGTACGCCTGAACCGGCGCGGCCCGCGCGGGCCGCGCCATCCCTCTCTTGGTCGGAGTCAGCCATGGCCCGCGTGATCATCGACGACACCACCCTGCGCGACGGCGAGCAGAGCGCCGGCGTGGCCTTCACCCCCGAGGAGAAGCTGGCCATCGCCCGCGCCCTGGCCGAGCTGGGCGTGCCCGAGCTGGAGATCGGCATTCCCAGCATGGGCGAGGAGGAGCGCGAGGTGATGCGCGCCATCGCCGGCCTCCAGCTGCCGGCGCGGCTGCTCGCCTGGTGCCGGCTGTGCGATCTGGATCTGGCCGCCGCGCGCGCCAGCGGGGTGGGCATGGTCGACCTGTCGCTGCCGGTCTCCGACCTGATGCTCCAGCACAAGCTCGGCCGCGACCGTAGTTGGGCGCTGGCCGAGGTGGCGCGCCTGGTCGGCGATGCGCGCCAGGCGGGCCTCGAGGTATGCCTGGGCTGCGAGGACGCCTCGCGCGCCGACATGGACTTCGTGGTGCGCGTCGCCGCCGTGGCCCAGGCCGCCGGCGCGCGCCGGCTGCGCTTCGCCGACACGGTGGGGATCATGGAGCCGTTCGGCATGCTCGAGCGCTTCCGTTTCCTGCGCGAGCGGGTCGATCTGGAACTGGAAGTGCACGCCCACGACGACTTCGGCCTGGCCACCGCCAACACCATCGCCGCGGTGCTGGGCGGCGCCACCCATCTCAACACCACGGTCAACGGTCTCGGCGAGCGCGCCGGCAACGCTGCGCTGGAGGAGTGCGTGGTGGCGCTCAAGCACCTCTACGCCATCGACACCGGCATCGACACCCGCGGCATCCCCGCGATCTCCGCGCTGGTCGAGCAGGCCTCCGGACGCCAGGTGGCCTGGCAGAAGAGCGTGGTCGGCGCCGGGGTATTCACCCACGAGGCGGGTATCCACGTCGATGGCCTGCTCAAGCATCGGCGCAACTACGAAGGCCTCAACCCGGACGTGCTGGGCCGCAGCCACAGCCTGGTGCTCGGCAAGCACTCCGGCGCGCACATGGTGCGCACCCGCTACCGCGAGCTGGGCATCGAGCTGGACGACTGGCAGTGCCAGGCGCTGCTCGGCCGCATCCGCGCCTTCTCCACCCATACCAAGCGCAGCCCGCAGGCCGTCGAGCTGGAGGACTTCTACCGCCAGCTCGACGCGGCGACCGGCGGACTGGCCGCAGGAGCCCTGGCATGAGCCTGTTCAGCGAGTGGCGCGACGATATCCGCTGCGTGTTCCAGCGCGATCCGGCCGCGCGCACCACCTTCGAAGTGCTCACCACCTACCCGGGCGTGCACGCGATCATGCTCTACCGGCTGAGCAACCGCCTGTGGCGCTCCGGCTGGCGCTATCCGGCGCGCCTGCTGTCGTTCGTCGCCCGCCTGGTCAGCAACGTCGACATCCATCCCGGCGCCACCATCGGCGCGCGCTTCTTCATCGACCACGGCGCCTGCGTGGTGATCGGCGAGACCGCCGAGATCGGCCAGGACGTGACCCTCTACCACGGCGTCACCTTGGGCGGCACCAGCTGGCGCAAGGGCAAGCGCCATCCGACCCTGGGCGACGGCGTGCTGGTCGGCGCCGGGGCGAAGATCCTCGGCCCGATCATGGTCGGCAGCCAGGCGCGGGTCGGCGCCAACTCGGTGGTGGTGCAGGACGTGCCGGAGGGCTGCACGGTGGTCGGCATCCCCGGCAAGGTGGTCAAGCTGCGCGAGGCCGGCCAGCTCAACCCCTACGGCTTCGACCTCGACCACCACCTGATCCCCGACCCGGTCGGCAAGGCGATCGCCTGCCTGCTCGAGCGCATCGACGGCCTGGAAAAACGCCTGGAGCAGGGCGGCCTGGTCGCCGCCGGCAGCCAGCAGCAGTTCTACCAGGGCTGCTCGCCGGACAACGCGATCTGCGAGAGCGACTGCGCCGGCGGCGCCATCGCCATCGGCCAGGGCGCCGCTCGCCGTCGCCCGGCCGCCAGCCGCAGCGAATAGCCGGGGGGCGCACCATGGATCTGCAGGATTTCAACGGCGACGGGCTGTACTTCGACGATCCGGCAGACCCGCAGGTGCACGCCTGGCTGGCCGCCGCCGCCGAGCAGTACGCCGAGGGCACCGCCGAGCAGCCGCTGCTCGCCGCCCAGGCGCTGGCGCCGGACGACCTCACCGTGCTGGTCGGCCTCTACCGCTTCTACTACTACCAGCACCGCTACGCCGACGCGCTGGCCATCGCCGAGCGGGTGATGGCGGTGGTCGGCCCGCGCCTCGCGCTGCCGGCGCACTGGCGGCAGATCGACCCGGCTGCCCTCGCCGCCGCCGCCGAGCGCGGCATCGGCCTGCTGCGCTTCTACCTGCTGGCGCTCAAGGGCGCCGGCTACCTGAGCCTGCGCCTGGGCCGCTTCGAGCAGGGCAAGGCGATGCTCGCCAAGGTGGTCGAGCTGGACGACGGCAACCGCCTGGGCGCCCGCCTGCTGCTGGAAGTGCTGGCCGAGCACGACGCCGAAATCATTCCCTTCCCCCTTGCGGCCACCGCGGAGACACGACCATGAGCGTTCAACCCTATTCGCCGGATTCCGACCTGAGCCTCGACGAGTCGCTCGAGGAGCTGGTGTCGGCCGAGGACTTCCTCGAGTTCTTCGCCATCCCCTTCGACCAGAAGGTCGTCCACGTCAACCGCCTGCACATCATGCAGCGCTACCACGACTACCTGGCCAAGGCGGGCGACCTCGAAACGCTGGCCGACGAGGCGCGCGCCGCGGTGTACCGCCAGCTGCTGGGGCGCGCCTACCAGGACTTCGTCGAGTCCGACGCGCAGACCGAGAAGGTGTTCAAGGTGTTCCACATGCACGAGCCGCAGACCACCTTCGTGTCCATCGACCAGTTGCTGAGCTGAGCAGGGGAGAGCAGCCATGAGCCTGCCGCAGTTCGAGTACGGCGACGAGGTGCGGGTGATCCGCAACGTGCGCAACGACGGCACCTACCCGGGCATGGACACCGGCACCCTGCTGATCCGCCGCGGCTCGGTGGGCTGCGTCTATGACGTCGGCACCTACCTGCAGGACCAGCTGATCTACCGCGTGCACTTCCTCGACTCGGGGCGCACGGTCGGCTGCCGCGAGGAGGAGTTGATCCTCGCCAGCGAGCCGTGGACGCCGAGCCGCTTCGAGTTCCGCGACAACGTCGTGGCCCTGCGCAGCTTCACGGTGCGCGGCGAGGTGGTGGTGGAACAGGGCCAGGTCGGCAGCGTGATGAAGGTGCTGCGCGACCTGCCCGAGGGCGTGCAGTACCACGTGCACTTCGGCGACGGCCGGGTGCTGCAGATCCCCGAGTCGAGCCTGGGGATGGCCGAATCCCACCTGGCCGAGGATGTGGAGGTGAGCGATGAGCAGTGAACTGCAGGGCATGTCCGGTGATCAGCGCTACTACCTGCTCAAGGTCGCCCACGAGCAGTACGGCTGCGCGCCGGGCGAGCTCAACGCCGAGCAGCTGCAGCGCGCCACCGGTATCGTCAGCCGCCAGCGGCGCATCGAGGAGGCGGTGCTGCGCAGCAGCGAGGCGACCGGGGTGGTCATCCCGCCGACCCAAGTCGAGGAGGCGCTGGTGCAGATCGGCAGCCGCTACGAGGACGGCGAGGCGCTGCGCCAGGCGCTGGCCAGCCACGGCCTGAGCGACGACGAGCTGCGCGTGCTGCTGGCCCGCGAGCTGAAGGTCGAGGCGATCCTCGCGCGGGTCAGCGCCAGCCTGCCGCCGATCAGCGACACCGACCTCAGCCTCTACTACTTCAACCATCCCGAACAGTTCGAGCGCCCCGCCGCCCGCGAGGCGCGGCACATCCTGATCACCATCAACCCGGACTTTCCGGAGAACACCCCGGAGGCCGCGCGGGCGCGCATCGAGGCGATCGCCAAGCGCGTGCGCCACAAGCCCGAGCGCTTCGCCGAACAGGCGCTCAAGCACTCGGAATGCCCGACCGCGCTCAACGGCGGCCTGCTCGGCCAGGTGACCGCGGGCACCCTCTACCCCGAGCTGGAGGCCTGCCTGTTTGCCCTCGCGGCGGGCGAGCTGGGCCCGGTGGTGGCCTCGCCCATGGGCCTGCACCTGATCAGGTGCGAAAGCATCACGCCGCCCCTGCGCATTTCCCTCGACGAAGCCCTGCCGCGCCTGCGCGACAGGCTCGAGGCCCGGCAGCGCAAGGCCTTCCAGCGCCAGTGGCTGGAGCGTCTGCTGCAACAATTCGCCCCCGTGGAGGGTCCGTCCCATGGCTGACACCGAGAAACCCTGCTGTTCCTTCTGCGGCGCGGAAAAGAGCCCGACCGTCCCGCTCATCGCCGGCAACGACGGACGTATCTGCGAGGCCTGCGTCAACCTTGCCCACCAGGTGGTGAGCAGCTGGGGGCAGCGCCGCAAGCTGCAGCAGCTGGCGCCGCAACTGCGCACCCCGACGGCCTACAAGCAGCACCTCGACGAGTCGGTGATCGGCCAGGAGGCGGCCAAGGAAACCCTCTCGGTGGCCGTCTACAACCACTACCTGCGCCTGCTCAACTGCGAGCGCGAACCGATTTGCCAGCTCGGCGAGCAGGTCGAGCTGGAAAAATCCAACATCCTCATGGCCGGCCCGTCCGGCACCGGCAAGACCCTGCTGGTGCGCACCCTGGCGCGCATCCTTGGCGTGCCCTTCGCCTCGGCCGACGCCACCACCCTGACCCAGGCCGGCTACGTGGGCGACGACGTCGACAGCATCATCGCCCGCCTGCTCGAGGCGGCCGGCGGCGACGTGCAGCAGGCGCAGTGGGGCATCGTCTACATCGACGAGGTGGACAAGCTGGCCAAGCGCAGCGGCGGCGGCACCGCGGTGCGCGACATCTCCGGCGAGGGCGTGCAGCAGGCGCTGCTGAAGATGGTCGAGGGCACCGAGGTGCGCATCTCCAAGGGTGGCCGGCGCAGCGAGCATGCCGAGGAGCAGGTGGTCGACACCCGCAACATCCTGTTCATCGCCGGCGGCGCCTTCCCCGGCCTCGAGGACCTGGTGCGCAGCCGCATCCAGCCGCGCAGCGGCGGCATCGGCTTCCACGCCCAGCCGCCGCGCCAGCAGAAGGCCTCCATCAACGAGCTGCTCGCCGCGCTGCTGCCCGACGATCTGCACGAGTTCGGCCTGATCCCCGAGTTCATCGGCCGCTTCCCGATCATCACCTTCCTGCAGGAGCTGGATCACGCCACCCTGCTGCGCATCCTCACCGAGCCGCGCAACGCCCTGGTCAAGCAGTACAAGCAGCTGTTCGCCTATCAGGGGGTCACGCTGGAGATCAGCGACGCGGCACTCAGCCATATCGCCGACCAGGCGCTGGTGCGCAAGACCGGTGCGCGCGGCCTGCGCGCGGTGCTCGAGGCGGCGCTGCAGCAGACCATGTTCAACATGCCGTCCAAGTCGCAGCTGCGCACCTGCACGCTGGAGCTGGTGGATGCCGAGTTGACGGTGCTGGAAACCTTCGCCGAGGCGGAGGTCGAGCTGCCGGCGGATAGCCAACCGCTGGCTGAGCAGGCGGTCGAGCCGTCGCGTCTGTCGGCCGATCTGTGAGTGTGGCAAAGCCGACAGGCTCGGGCGCGCGTCGTTTCGGGGCTGTCGACTTTCTTACAAGGATGCTGTGCTGTAATTAAAATTCCTTTTAAATCAATGCTTTGTGATTGATTGGAGAGGCCCGGCGAGTGGCCCGTTTCCTGCTGGTAGACAAGGGTCAACCTGGGGCCAGAGCCGAGAGCGGCAGCCCCGTAAACGGATTCCCAGAACGTAGTTAGAGGTGAGCTATGGCCAGGATTGGACTGTTCTTCGGCACCAACACCGGCAAGACCCGCAAGGTCGCCAAAATGATCAAGAAGCGCTTCGACGACGACACCATGGCCGATGCGCTCAACGTCAACCGCGCTTCGGCCGAGGAGCTGGCCCAGTACCAGTACCTCATCATCGGCACGCCGACCCTGGGCGACGGCGAACTGCCGGGCCTGTCGGCCGACTGCGAGAACGAGAGCTGGGAGGAGTTCCTGCCCAAGCTGGAAGGCGTCGATCTCAGCGGCAAGACCGTGGCCATCTACGGCCTGGGCGACCAGGTCGGCTATCCCGACGAGTTCCTCAACGCCATGGGCCTCCTCTACGACTTCGTCGTCGAGCGCGGTGCCAAGGTGGTTGGCGCCTGGCCGACCGAAGGCTACGAGTTCGAGGCCTCGGGAGCGGTGCGCGACGGCAAGTTCGTCGGCCTGGCCCTCGACCTCGACAACCAGAGCGGCCTGACCGAAGAGCGCCTCAACACCTGGCTGAAGCTGATCGCCGCGGACTTCGACCTGACCCTGTAAAGGCGCCCGGCTTCGGTCATGTGCTGCAACGGCCATGGCCGGCGGCCTCGCGTTACCCTTTTAACGCCTGTGCCGCGTGCCGGGTGTTGTTGCTGCGGCCTGTAAAGCGAGCCCTTGATAAGCCGTGCCCAGTTGCGTGAAATCGGGTTGGAATACCGGGACAACCATTAAACCGACAGCGGTTTAATAGGCTGCCGGGATATATCAGTCCGAAGTTTTTCGCGATCCGGCTCGGCGCGGAATCAGGTGCTTACGACTGCAGGGCAATAGCAAATAAAACGCCGCCCGAAGGCGGCGTTTTATTTGTGCAGGCAGTGGATTATTTCTTGAGCGAAAGGATCCAGCTCACCAGCATCCGGGCGTTGCCTTCGGTGATGGCTACCGCATTCGGCGGCATTGCCAGGCCGCTCACCTTGCCCTGCCAGTGGCTGGCGTAGGGGCTGGAGCCTTCGAGTACGATGCGGGTGAGGAACTCCTGCGCGCCCGGCTTGCCGGCGTACTGAGCGGCGACCTCCTTCCACGACGGACCCACCGGCTTCAGGCCGTCGGGACCGGCCTTGCCCGGCTCGATCGAGTGGCAGGCGAAGCAGCCACTCTCCGTGGCCAGCTTGTGCATGGCATCGTCGGTGGGGTTGGCCAAGGCCGATACGGCCAGGGTGAGACCCAAGGCGCCTACGACAGCTTGATGAATGGACTTCATCGCAATTCTCCCAAGTAATGAATAAATGCCGGAAAAGTGAAGCTTTCACAGGCCTGAAGTTGGGCCTGCGCTGAAAATCGCTACTTAGGGTCTGGATCTACTTCCAAGGTATTAATACTTTGGAAGTAGTTATCCGCGGTTGTTTTGCAACATTCTGTTTCAAGCAGTCTAGGGGCGCGCAATTGTCCCATTAATGATGGGAGTCAATTTTTTAGGACATTTTCCTGCCGTCCGCCAACCGGTTTTGAGTTGTCGGCTGTTTGTTCATGCGGGGCATTCCCGGCGCCCGTCGCAACAGGTCGCCGGATGCGCGGCATTGCTTTTGTCGCGAGGCGAAACGTAGGGGGGAGGGGCGCGGAACGCGGAAACAAAAAAGCCCGCACGAGGCGGGCTTTCTGTTCGATCCACCGATGGGCATCGGTATCTCGGGAGTTTGGTCGGAGCGACTGGATTCGAACCAGCGACCTTCTCGTCCCGAACGAGACGCGCTACCAAGCTGCGCTACGCTCCGTTTTGGTGGCCCGCATTGTACAGAAAAAACGAGATTACACAAGGGGTTAGCAGAAACAGAAAAGCCCGCGAGGGGCGGGCTTTTCTGGCTGATCCACCGTGTGGCGGGTGGATCGGGAATTTGGTCGGAGCGACTGGATTCGAACCAGCGACCTTCTCGTCCCGAACGAGACGCGCTACCAAGCTGCGCTACGCTCCGTTTTGGTGGAGCCGCATTCTACATAAAAAATGAAGGCGCACAAGGGGTTAGGTGAAAAATAAAAGCGCCGCAGAGGAGCTGGGCGTCGCAGCCGGTGTGGGTGCGCGCGGTGCGCTTGGTGCAATATACCGGTCACCCGTTCCATCTCGAACCCAACGCGGAGCCCCCGATGAGCAAGCATGCCGAGAGCGTTTTCGTTCCCCTCAACATCGCCGTCCTCACTGTCAGCGATACCCGCACCCAGGACACCGACACCTCCGGCGCCCTGCTGGTCGAGCGCCTGCAGGCGGCGGGGCACCAGTTGGCCGCACGCGTGCTGCTCAAGGACGACCTCTATCGCATTCGCGCCCAGGTGGCGCAGTGGATCGCCGAGGATGAAGTACAGGTAGTGCTGATCACCGGCGGTACCGGCTTTACCGGTCGCGACAGCACCCCCGAGGCGGTGGCCTGCCTGCTCGACAAGCAGGTGGACGGCTTCGGCGAGCTGTTCCGGCAGATTTCCCTGCCGGACATCGGTACTTCGACCATCCAGTCGCGGGCGCTGGCCGGCCTCGCCAACGGCACCCTGGTGTGCTGCCTGCCGGGTTCGACCAACGCCTGCCGCACCGGCTGGGACGGCATTCTCGCCAGTCAGCTGGACGCCCGCCATCGGCCGTGCAACTTCGTCGCCCACCTTAAGCAGGCGCCGGCCTGCGAGTCGCGCGGGTGAGCGCGCTGCTGTCGCTGGAGCAGGCGCTGGAGCGCCTGCTCGCCCAGGCCGTGGCCGAGCCGATCGGCGCGAGCGAGGCGATTGCCGCCGCGGCCGCAGCGGGGCGGGTGCTCGCCGAACCGCTGGTCAGCGGTCTGGACCTGCCGCCGTGGCCGAACAGCGCCATGGACGGCTACGCCCTGCGCCTGGCCGACTGGACGGGCGAGCCGCTGGCGGTCAGCCAGCAGATCTTCGCCGGCCAAGCCCCCGCGCCGCTGGCGCCCGGCAGCTGTGCGCGCATCTTCACCGGCGCGCCCATGCCCCAGGGCGCCGATACCGTGGAGATGCAGGAGAACGTCGAGGTGCTGGCCGACGGCCGGGTGCGCTTCCTCGAACCGCTGCGCGAGGGGCGCAACGTGCGCCCGCAGGGCCAGGAAATCCTTTCCGGCGAAACCTTGCTAGAGGCCGGCACCCTGCTCGGCGCCGTGGAGCTGGGGCTGATCGCCTCGATCGGCGTGGCCGAGGTCGAGGTGCGCCGCCGGCCGCGGGTGGCGCTGCTGTCCACCGGCGACGAGCTGGTCGAGCCGGGCCGGCCGCTGGGCGCCGGGCAGATCTACAACAGCAACCGTGCGCTGCTGGCCGCTGCCCTTGAACGCCTGGGCTGCGCGGTGCAGGACGCCGGCATCCTTCCCGACGACCTCGAGCGCACCCGCGGCCAACTGGCGGCGCTGGGCGAGGCCGACCTGATCCTTTCTACCGGCGGCGTGTCGGTGGGCGAGGCGGACTTCCTGGGGCAGGTGCTGCGCGAGGAGGGCGAGTTGACCCTCTGGAAGTTGGCGCTCAAGCCCGGCAAGCCGCTGACCTGCGGCCGCTACCGCGGCACTCCGCTGATCGGCCTGCCCGGCAACCCGGCGGCCACCCTGGTGACCTTCGCCCTGCTGGTGCGCCCCTACCTGCTGCGCCGGCTGGGTGTGACGCGCCTTGCGCCATTGCGCTTCGCCGTGCCGGCCGGCTTCGCCTGGCCGAAGGCGGGCGGGCGGCGCGAGCTGCTGCGCGCGCGCCTGGAGCAGGGCAGGGCGGTGCTCTACCCGAACCAGAGTTCGGGAGTGCTGCGCAGCGCCGCCTGGGCCGATGGGCTGGTGGAGATCCGCGAGGGCAGTACCCTGGCCGAGGGCGATGCGGTGACCTTCCTGCCGTTGGCCGGGTTGATCTGAGGCAGGCGGTCGCTCTGCGGGATTGGTCTACAGTGGGCGGAGTCTGATCGAAAGTCGCCGAACAGGAGTGTTGCGATGACCATGATGAAAGCCGCCGTCTTCGTCGAGCCCGGACGCATCGAGCTGGTCGACAAGCCGATCCCGCCGGTGGGGCCCAACGATGCGCTGGTACGCATCACCACGACCACCATCTGCGGCACCGACGTGCACATCCTCAAGGGCGAGTACCCGGTGGCCAAGGGCCTGACCATCGGCCACGAGCCGGTCGGGATTATCGAGAAGCTCGGCAGCAACGTGCAGGGCTACCGGGAAGGCCAGCGGGTGATCGCCGGGGCGATCTGCCCGAGCTTCACCTCCTACGCCTGCCAGGACGGCTACCCGGCCCAGGACGGCGGCTGCGCCTGCCACGGCTACAAGCCGATGGGCGGCTGGCGCTTCGGCAACAGCATCGACGGCACCCAGGCCGAGTACGTGCTGGTGCCGGACGCCCAGGCCAACCTGGCGCCGGTGCCGGACGGCCTCACCGATGAGCAGGTGCTGATGTGCCCGGACATCATGTCCACCGGCTTCGCCGGCGCCGAGGCGGCCAACATCAGGATCGGCGACGTGGTTGCGGTGTTCGCCCAGGGGCCCATCGGTCTGTGCGCCACCGCCGGCGCCAAGCTGCGCGGCGCGAGCACCATCATCGCCGTCGACGGGGTCGACGAGCGGCTGGAAGTTGCCCGTCAGCTGGGCGCCGACGTCACCCTCAACTTCCGCAAGGTCGACGTGGTCGAGGAGATCCTCAAGCTGACCGGCGGGCGCGGCGTGGACGCTTCCATCGAGGCGCTCGGCCTGCAGTCGACCTTCGAGAACGCCCTGCGCGTGCTCAAACCGGGCGGCACCCTGTCCAGCCTCGGTGTGTACTCCAGCGACCTGACCATCCCGCTGGGCGCCTTCCATGCCGGCCTCGGCGACAACAAGATCGTCACCTCGCTATGCCCGGGCGGCAAGGAGCGCATGCGCCGCCTGCTCAACGTGGTGGCCTCCGGGCGGGTCGATCTGGGTCCGCTGGTCACCCACCAGTTCAAGCTGGAGCAGATCGTCGAGGCCTATGACCTGTTCGGCCACCAGCGCGACGGCGTGCTCAAGGTGGCGATCAAGCCGTTCTGAGTTTGGGGGGAGAGAGGGGCAGGTTTCTGCCCCTCATTGTCTCAAAGCAGGCTGCTCAGGTGGCTGACGAGACGCTCCTGGTTGGCGAAGGTCAGTTCGTACATGCCGCTCAGGCCTGCAGCCTGCTCCTCGCTCAGGTCGGGGCTGAAGAGAATGAATTGGCTGCGCTCGATGCCGAGGCGCTTGCGCAGTTTCAGGTACTTGTCTATGTCCTGACGGAATTCGCCGCTTTTGCATTCGATGCAGATTGGCGTCTTGCCATCGATCAGCAAGAAAACGTCGAGCTCATGCAGGTCTTCGTTCTCGAACACCAAGTTGAGGTTGCGGGTGCAGGCCGCGACATGCTTTCTTTCCTGGAGCAGGGTGAGCGTCTTCATCAGCGCATACCACTCCAGCCACTCGCCGGCAAAAAAGCTGCGGACAGAGGATGCCGACTGGATGGTGGCGCGCCCGATCTTTTCCTGCTTCTGATAGAAGTACTTGGCGAGGAATGTGTGCTCGTACAGGCGCTTGCAGAAAGCATTGATTGCCTGGCCGTCCTTCTGGCTGAGATCGCCCAGCTTGAGGCTGAAGTTGGGAACATCCTTTTTCTGCCCCCAGCGAATCTTGTCGATCACATCGGACAGCAGTCCATAGTTGTCACCGATCTCGACGGCGATTTCATCAAAGAATCCCGAGGTATCTACCGCCTGAGGGGTCGGGCGTGCCTGGATCTTGCGCTGGCGGAACCACTCGATGATCGGTGCGTGCTGGGAGCTGTCGGCCAGTGCCGAGGTGTTGTGCAGGTCGATTTCCGAGAGGCTGGGGGCTTGGCGTGCGGTGGTGGCAGCGTCCGCGACTTCTGGCAGAGAGGCGCGCAGGCGCTTGAGTTCTTGCTGGAGTGCTCCGTACTGCTGCAGCACCTTGCGAATGAACAGAGTGGTGTCGTAGGTCTGTCCTTGAGCGTTGCAGCTGGGGCAGGGGGCAGGAGTGCCGGGCGTATGGGCCACGATTTCACTGGTATGAGCGCATTGGCCGCAGCGCAAGATAGGCATGTTGGACTCCGATTCGTCCTTGCAGAAAACGGGCGATTATAACAATCGCTTCTGGCGGGAGGTGTGCGATCACAGGCGGGTCGAGTTCTGTGGAGTGTGGCTGGAGCCACAGGCGTCGCGGCTGCTACCATTTCGCCTTTGCTCAACCGCGCATTCCGAGAGTCCCATGACCACCGTCCGCACCCGCATCGCGCCGTCGCCCACCGGCGATCCGCACGTTGGCACCGCCTACATCGCCCTGTTCAACCTGTGCTTTGCCCGTCAGCACGGCGGCCAGTTCATCCTGCGCATCGAGGACACCGACCAGCTGCGCTCCAGCCGCGAGTCGGAGCAGCAGATCTTCGACGCCCTGCGCTGGCTGGGCATCGAGTGGGACGAGGGTCCGGACGTCGGCGGCCCGCACGGGCCGTACCGGCAGAGCGAGCGCGGCCACATCTACAAGCAGTACGCCGACGAGCTGGTCGGCAAGGGCCATGCCTTCCACTGCTTCTGCACCGCCGAGCGCCTCGACGCCGTGCGCGCCGAGCAGATGGCCAACAAGGAAACCCCGCGCTACGACGGTCACTGCATGCATCTGTCCACGGACGAAGTGCAGCAGCGCCTGGCCGCCGGCGAGCCCAACGTGATCCGCATGAAGGTGCCGACCGAGGGCGTCTGCGTGGTGCCCGACCTGCTGCGCGGCGACGTGGAGATCCCGTGGGATCGCATGGACATGCAGGTGCTGATGAAGACCGACGGTCTGCCCACCTACTTCCTCGCCAACGTGGTCGACGACTACCTGATGGGCATCACCCACGTGCTGCGCGGCGAGGAGTGGCTGCCGTCGGCGCCCAAGCTGATCAAGCTGTACGAGTACTTCGGCTGGGAGCAGCCCAAGCTGGTGTACATGCCGCTCTTGCGCAATCCGGACAAGTCCAAGCTGTCCAAGCGCAAGAACCCGACCTCGATCACCTTCTACCAGCGCATGGGCTTTTTGCCCGAGGCGATGCTCAACTACCTGGGTCGCATGGGCTGGTCGATGCCGGACGAGCGCGAGAAGTTCTCGCTGGCCGAGATGATCGAGCACTTCGACGTCAGCCGCGTGTCCCTCGGCGGGCCGATCTTCGACATCGAGAAGCTGTCCTGGCTGAACGGCCAGTGGCTGCGCGAGCTGTCGGTCGAGCAGTTCGCCGCCGAAGTGCAGAAGTGGGCGCTCAACCCCGAGTACCTGATGCGCATCGCTCCGCACGCGCAGAGCCGCGTGGAGACCTTCAGCCAGCTGGCGCCGCTGGCCGGCTTCTTCTTCATGGGCGGGGTGAATCCGGACGCCAAATTGTTCGAGCACAAGAAGCTGTCGCCCGAGCAGGTGCGCCAAGTGCTGCAGCTGATCCTCTGGAAGCTGGAAGCGCTGCGCCAGTGGAGCAAGGACAACATCACCGCGATCATCCAGAAGGTCGCCGAGCATCTCGGTCTCAAGCTGCGCGACGTCATGCCGCTGATCTTCCCGGCCATCAGCGGCCAGGCCAGCTCGGTGTCGGTGCTCGACGCCATGGAGATCCTCGGCCCCGACCTTTCCCGTTTCCGCCTGCGCCAGGCCGTCGAACTGCTCGGCGGCGTGTCGAAGAAGGAAACCAAGGAGTGGGAGAAGCTGCTGGCGGAGATTGCCTGACCGGCTGAGCAGGGGGCGGCGGCCTGTGGGTGCCGCTTCCCTGCGGATAAGTGTTTGTTCTGTCGACGAAAAAAAACGAAAAAAAGTGGCGGGGGTGTTGACGGACCTGCGGGGGCGCTTTAAGATTCGCCCCGCTTCACGACGAGCACCGCTCTTCGCTGAAGTACCACGAAAGTGGGGCTATAGCTCAGCTGGGAGAGCGCTTGCATGGCATGCAAGAGGTCGACGGTTCGATCCCGTCTAGCTCCACCAAATTTCCAGCAATTCGCCGCAGTTTGCTTGGCGGATTGTACGAAGGATTGCGTCCCCTTCGTCTAGTGGCCTAGGACACCGCCCTTTCACGGCGGTAACAGGGGTTCGAGTCCCCTAGGGGACGCCACTATTCCAGCGCACTGCCATGGCGGTGCACTCGATGCAGTATCGGGGCTATAGCTCAGCTGGGAGAGCGCTTGCATGGCATGCAAGAGGTCGACGGTTCGATCCCGTCTAGCTCCACCAATTTCCAGCGATCCGCGCTGCGGGTCGTACGAAGGTCAACGTCCCCTTCGTCTAGTGGCCTAGGACACCGCCCTTTCACGGCGGTAACAGGGGTTCGAGTCCCCTAGGGGACGCCAATTTTCCCGTTCTGGGATCAAGAGGGTCATTCCGAGTTTTGGAATGACCCTTTTTGTTTTTCTCTTCCGCTATCCCCGTCTGCCCATCAGCTCGCGCCCCGCTCTGGAGCGCGCGTTGCAATGCTGCGACCGTCATCACGCTGTCAATTGATCTGGGTACGTTGCCCGCACTTTTCATGCGGGATAAGCTGGCTGGAGCCGCCATGCTGGCAGCCATACTAATAACGATTACTACCTCGGGACGGACAGACAACATGACTTTCATGCCGTGGAGCAGCGAACTCGAAGTCGGTATTGAACAGATCGACGAGCAACACCGCTGGCTGGTCAACCAGACCAATCAGCTGTATGACAGTCTGGCCAGTGCCGATACGGACGCCGCGGAGGTCGGCGCGGTGCTGGAAGGGTTGATGGATTACACGGTCAATCATTTCATCGTCGAGGAAGAGCTGTTCCAGCGGCTCGGCTATCCGGAGAGCGTCGGTCACAAGGCGCAGCACGACAAGTTCATCGCCCAGGTCATGGACCTCCTGCAGCGCCACGAGGCCGGTGAGGTGACCGGCGGCGAGACGCTGTCCCTGCTGGCCGACTGGCTGGCCCATCACATCCTCAAGGTCGACAAGGCCTACGTCGCCTTCTTCCGCGACAACGGCGTGCACTGAGCCCCCGGCTCTTGCGCCACCGGGCGAATGCCGCATCATGGCCGGCATTCTTCCGCTGGAGTCGCCCATGAACTCGCCCGTCCTCCATCTGTATCCCGACCGCGAGAGCTGCGCCGCCGCGCTGGCGCAGGTGCTGGCCGGGCGCCTGCGTGCGGCCACCCAGGGCGGCGCGCAGGCGCACTTGCTGCTGCCCGGCGGGCAGAGTCCGCTGCCCCTGTTGCAGCGCCTGGCCGCGCTGGAGCTGGACTGGTCGCAGGTCGAGCTGGCGCCCAGCGACGAGCGCTGGGTGGCCGCGGACGATGCGGCGAGCAATCTGCGGTTGCTGCGCGATGCTCTGCCGCAAGCGCATTGGCTGGATCCGCGCCAGGGACCGACCCCGCAACTGGCCGCCCAGAGGTGGGGCGAGCGTCTGCAATGCCGCTTGCCGCTCACCGCGGTGCTGCTGGGCATGGGCGAGGACGGCCACTTCGCCTCGCTGTTTCCCGACATGCCGGGACTTGCGGCGGCGCTGGCCGCCGATGCCGCCCCGTCCGCCCTGGTCGGCGTGGCGCCGGTGCAGCCATGCCTGCGCCTGACTCCGAACCTCGCCCTGCTGCTACGCAGCGACTGGCTGGGGCTGCTGGTGTTCGGCGGCGCCAAGCGCGCGCTGCTCGAGGCGGTGCTTGCCGATCATCCGCAAACCCGTACCCTGCCGGTGCATGCCCTGCTGCAACAGGCCGGTAAGCGTCTGCAGATATACTGGGCGCCCTGAGCGGATCGCCAACTGTTGCGCTCGGGCATTCGCGGTGCTGATAAACTGGCGGCGATGGCCCCACAGGCAACGCCGGCTGCGCGCCGACGAGCACGGGTGGTTCGATTCCCGGCTGGGAGGAATGAAGATGGTTCTGACGATGGATGACGTGCTGAAGCGGGCCCGCCCGGTCCTGCCGGTACTGGTGATCGAGGACGCCGGTCTGGCGGTCGATCTGGCGCGTGCGCTGTACGCCGGGGGCATCGAGGTGCTGGAAGTGACCCTGCGCACGCCGCGCGCGCTGGAGGCGCTGGCGGCGATCCGCCGCGAGCTGCCGGACCTGCTGGTGGGCGCGGGTACCCTGATCCACGCGTCGCAGTTCGCCGAGGCGCGCGATGCCGGTGCGCTGTTCGGCGTCAGCCCGGGCTGTACCGAGCGTTTGGCCAACGCCGCCGCGGACGCCGGCTTGCCCTACCTGCCGGGAGTGATGACGCCCTCGGAGGTGCTGTTCGCCATCGAGCGTGGCTACCGCTCGCTCAAGCTGTTCCCGGCCAACGGCGATGTCAGCGTGAAAATGCTGAAAAGCTTCAAGGAGCCGTTCAACGGCATCCGCTTCTGCCCGACCGGCGGGATCAACCAGGACAACCTGTTGACCTTCCTGCGCCTGCCCAACGTCGCCTGCGTGGGCGGGACCTGGGTGGCGCCGAGCAGTCTGGTGCGTGCGCGCGCCTGGGACCAGATCACCCAGTTGGCTCAGGAGGCGTGCGCCCTGGCCGCTAGCCTGGAGCGCAGTGCGTGAGCTGGCTGCGGCCGGCGCCCTTCGTGCTGGACATCGAGGTGGGCGACGAGCATATCGACGCTCTTGGCCATGCCAACAACGTGGCATACGTCGGCTGGCTGGAGCAGTGTGCCTGGGCGCACTCGCGCAGCCTCGGCCTGTCGATCGACGACTATCGCCGGCTCGACCGCGCCATGGCGGTGGTGCGTCACGAGATCGACTACCTGGCCGCCGCCTACCGCGGCGACCGTCTGCAGCTGGGTACCTGGATCGTGGAGTCCGACGGACGCTTCAGCATGGGCCGGCACTTCCAGCTGCGCCGTCCTGCCGACGGCGCCACCCTGCTGCGCGCGCGCACCCGCTTCGCCTGCATAGAATTGTCCAGCGGCCGGCCGCGGCGCATGCCGGCGGAGTTCGTCGAGCGCTACGGCCAGGCGCTGGTGGCCGACTGAGCGGATTTCGCCGCCGGCGACTCGCCCGCCGCCGCGCATCCCTTTAGAATCCGCGCCCTGTTTTCTCCCGCGAGACTCTTGTCGTGCAGATTGCCCTGGCGCCCATGGAGGGGCTGGTCGATGAAATCCTCCGCGAGTTGCTGACCGAGGTCGGCGGCGTCGACTGGTGCGTCAGCGAGTTCGTGCGCGTCTGCGAGCGCCTGCTGCCGCTGGCGAGCTTCCGCAAGCTGGCTCCGGAGCTGGAACATGGCTGGCGTACCGCCAGCGGCACGCCGATGCGCCTGCAGCTGCTCGGCTCCGACCCGGTCTGCCTAGCCGACAACGCGGCCTTCGCCGCCGAGCTCGGCGCACCGGTGGTCGATCTCAACTTCGGTTGCCCGGCCAAGACGGTGAACAAGTCGCGCGGCGGTGCGGTGCTGCTCAGGGAGCCCGAGCTGCTCCACGCCATCGTTCGCGAAGTGCGTCGCAGCCTGCCGGCCGCGGTGCCGGTGACCGCCAAGATGCGCCTGGGCTACGACAGTCCGGAGCCGGCCCTGGACTGCGCCCGTGCCCTGGCCGAGGGCGGCGCGGCCATGCTGGTGGTGCATGCGCGCACCAAGGTCGAGGGCTACCGCCCGCCGGCGCACTGGGAGTGGGTGGCGCGGGTGCAGGAGGTGGTCGACATCCCCGTCTACGCCAACGGCGAGATCTGGACGGTGGAGGACTGGCGGCGCTGCCGAGAAGTCAGCGGGGCGCAGAACATCATGCTCGGCCGCGGGCTGGTCTCGCGGCCCGACCTCGCTAGGCAGATCGCCGCCGCCAGCGCCGGCCGCGAACCCGACCCGCTGGGCTGGGACGACCTGCAGCCATTGCTGCAGCTGTTCTGGCGCAAGGCGCGGCAGAAGCTCGCACCGCGCTACGCACCGGGGCGGCTCAAGCAGTGGCTGGCGATGCTGACGCGCAGCTATCCCGAGGCGCAGGCGTTGTTCGACGGCATTCGCCGCGACAATGACTGCGCGCGGCTGGATGCGCTTCTGGGGCTGCGCAGCGAAGAGCTGCCGCGCGCCGAACTCATCTCCGCATAGGGTGGGTTAGCCGCGCAGCGGCATAACCCACCGTCGCGACCGCAGGTCGCGCATGGTCACAGTGCCGAGCCTGTCGCTCGGTCGGTGGGTTACGGCCTGCGGCCTAACCCACCCTTTACGAACCTTGCGCCGTGGCGCCCGCCCGATCCAGCAACTGCATGAACGCCCGGGCCGCATTGGACAGCGTGCGCTCGGTATGCACGATGTAGCCGAGCTGGCGAGTCAGCTGGATACCCTGCAGCGGCAGGCGCGCTACCTGCTCGTCGAGCATGGTGCGCGGCAGCACGCTCCAGGCGATGCCGATCGACACCAGCATCTTGATGGTCTCCAGGTAGTTGGTGCTCATGCTCACGTTGGGCTTGAGCCCGGCCTGCTCGAACAGGCCCTGGACGATATGGTGGGTGAAGGTGTTCTCGCCGGGGAATACCGCCGGATGGCGCGCCACCTCGGCCAGACTCACCGCGCCGCCGTGGGCCAGCGGGTGCTCGGGGGCGGCGACGAAGTCCAGCGGATCGTCCCATACCGGCACCGCGCGCACCGGCGCGGCGGTCTGCGGGGCGAGGGTGATCACCGCCAGTTCGGTACGCCCGTGCAGCACCTCCTCATAAGCCACCTCCGAGTCGAGAAAGCGGATGTCCAGCGCCACCTGTGGGTGGGCGCGGGTGAAGGCGCGCAATAAAGGTGGCAGACGATGCAGGCCGATATGGTGGCTGGTGGCCAGGGTCAACCGGCCGCCGATGTCGCCGTTGAGGTTGCTGAGCGCGCGGCGGGTGTCGTCCAGCACGCTGAGGACCTGGCGGGCGCGCGGCAGCAGGGCGCGACCGGCTTCGGTGAGGCTGACCTCGCGACCGATGCGGTCGAATAGGCGGGCATCGAGCTGCTGTTCGAGTGCGGCGATACGCTTGCTGACCGCCGGCTGGGTGAGGTGCAGGCGCTCGCCGGCTGCGGAAAAGCTGCCGGTTTCGGCAATGGCGATGAAGGTGTCGAGGCTGGCCAGGTCCATGTTCGGATTCCATCTGGTTATCCAAAGCATGAAAAATATGAATTTGCTTCATCGGTGGCAAGCCCCTAGGATCGACCGCACAAGCCCTGTGGGCATAGGAGGGCGGGCAGGCCTCGGCCTTCCGCCACCCGCACACGCAACCACCGATGAGGACCCCCCCGTGGCCGGCAAGACGCTTTACGACAAGCTCTGGGACATGCACCTGGTCAAGCAGCGCGACGATGGTTCGGCGCTGATCTACATCGACCGGCAGATCCTCCACGAAGTGACCTCGCCGCAGGCCTTCGAGGGACTGCGCCTGGCCGGCCGCAAGCCGTGGCGCGTGGACGCCAATATCGCCACCCCGGACCACAACGTGCCGACCACCAAGGCCGAGCGCCAGGGCGGCCTCGAGTCGATCCACGACGAGGTGTCGCGCCTGCAGGTGCAGACCCTCGACGAGAACTGCGACGACTTCGGCATCCTCGAATTCAAGATGAACGACGTGCGCCAGGGCATCGTCCACGTGGTCGGCCCGGAGCAGGGCGCCACCCTGCCGGGCATGACCGTGGTCTGCGGTGACTCGCACACTTCCACCCATGGCGCCTTCGGCGCGCTGGCCCACGGCATCGGCACCTCCGAGGTCGAGCACGTGCTGGCGACCCAGTGCCTGGTGGCCAAGAAGATGAAGAACATGCTGGTGAACGTGGAGGGCAAGCTGCCCGCCGGCGTCACCGCCAAGGACATCGTGCTGGCGATCATCGGCAAGATCGGTACCGCCGGCGGCAACGGCCATGCTCTGGAGTTCGCCGGCAGCGCGATCCGCGACCTGTCGATGGAAGGCCGCATGACCATCTGTAACATGGCCATCGAGGCCGGCGCCCGCGTCGGTCTGGTCGCGGTGGACGACAAGACCATCGCCTACGTCGAAGGCCGCACCTTCGCGCCCAAGGGCGCCGACTGGGATGCTGCCGTGGCGCAGTGGCAGGGTCTGGTTTCCGACGCCGACGCGCACTTCGACACCGTGGTCGAGCTGAAGGCCGAAGAGATCAAGCCGCAGGTCAGCTGGGGTACCTCGCCGGAGATGGTGCTGCCGGTCGACGCCAGCGTGCCGAATCCGGCCAACGAGGCCGATCCGGTCAAGCGCGACTCCATCGTCCGTGCCCTCAAGTACATGGGCCTGACCGCCGACCAGCCGATCACCGCGATCAAGCTGGATCGCGTGTTCATCGGTTCCTGCACCAACTCGCGCATCGAGGACCTGCGTGCAGCCGCCGAGGTGGCCAAGGGCCGCAAGGTCGCGTCGAGCGTCAAGCAGGCGCTGGTGGTGCCGGGCTCCGGCCTGGTCAAGGCGCAGGCCGAGGCCGAGGGGCTGGACAAGATCTTCGTCGAGGCTGGTTTCGAGTGGCGCGAACCGGGCTGCTCCATGTGCCTGGCGATGAACCCGGACCGCCTGGAGAGTGGCGAGCACTGCGCCTCCACCTCCAACCGCAACTTCGAAGGCCGCCAGGGCGCCGGCGGGCGCACTCACCTGGTCAGCCCGGCCATGGCCGCCGCGGCTGCGGTGACCGGCCACTTCGTCGATGTGCGCGAGCTGCTGAACTGAGGAATGACTGAATGAAAGCCTTTACCCAACACACCGGCCTGGTCTGCCCGCTGGATCGCGCCAACGTCGATACCGACCAGATCATTCCCAAGCAGTTCCTCAAGTCGATCAAGCGCACCGGCTTCGGTCCGAACCTGTTCGACGAGTGGCGCTACCTGGACGTCGGTCAGCCGAACCAGGACTGCTCCAAGCGCCCGGTCAACCGCGACTTCGTGCTGAACTTCCCGCGCTACCAGGGCGCCAGCGTGCTGCTGGCGCGCGAGAACTTCGGCTGCGGTTCCTCGCGCGAGCATGCGCCGTGGGCCCTGGAAGAGTACGGTTTCCGCACCATCATCGCGCCGAGCTACGCCGACATCTTCTTCAACAACAGCTTCAAGAACGGCCTGCTGCCGATCATCCTGCCGGAAGCGGAAGTGGACGAGCTGTTCAAGCAGTGCGAGGCGGCCGAGGGCTACCAGCTGACCGTTGACCTGGCCGCGCAGACCGTGACCCGTCCCGACGGCAAGGTGCTGTCCTTCGAGATCGATCCGTTCCGCAAGCACTGCCTGCTCAACGGTCTGGACGACATCGGCCTGACCCTGCAGGATGCCGACGCGATCAAGGCCTTCGAAGCCAAGCACCAGCAGAGCAGCCCCTGGCTGTTCGGCGCGATCAAGTAATTTCCTTTCCGCCGGGAGCGGGCGCGGCCCGCTCCCTCGCCACGACATTCAAGGACAAGCAATGAGCAAGCAGATTCTGGTTCTCCCGGGCGACGGTATCGGTCCGGAGATCGTCGCCGAAGCGGTCAAGGTGCTGGAGCTGGCCAACGAGAAGTTCTCGCTGGGCTTCGAGCTGAGCTACGACGAACTGGGCGGCGCCGCCTACGAGAAGTACGGCGCGCCGCTGGCCGACGAGACCCTGGCGCGCGCGCGCGCCGCCGACGCCATCCTGCTCGGCGCCGTCGGCGGTCCGCAGTGGGACACCCTCGACCGTCCGCTGCGTCCGGAAATGGGCCTGCTGAAGATCCGCTCGCAGCTGGGCCTGTTCGGCAACCTGCGCCCGGCGCTGCTCTATCCGCAGCTGGCCGGCGCCTCGACCCTCAAGCCGGAAGTGGTCGCCGGCCTGGACATCCTCATCGTTCGCGAGCTGACCGGCGGCATCTACTTCGGCAGCCCGCGCGAGCTGCGTGTCCTCGACAATGGCGAGCGCTACGCCCTCGACACCCTGCCGTACAGCGAGAGCGAGATCCGCCGCATCGCCAAGGTCGGCTTCGACATGGCTCGCCTGCGCGGCAAGAAACTGTGCTCGGTGGACAAGGCCAACGTGCTGGAGTCCAGCCGTCTGTGGCGCGCGGTGGTCGAGGAAGTCGCCAAGGACTACCCGGACGTCGAACTCTCCCACATGTACGTCGACAACGCCGCCATGCAGCTGGTGCGTGCGCCCAAGCAGTTCGACGTGGTGGTCACCGACAATATGTTCGGCGACATCCTCTCCGACGAGGCCTCCATGCTCACCGGCTCGATCGGCATGCTGCCGTCCGCCTCGCTGGATGCCAACAACAAGGGCATGTACGAGCCGTGCCACGGCTCGGCGCCGGATATCGCCGGCAAGGGCATCGCCAACCCGCTGGCCACCATCCTCTCGGTATCGATGATGTTGCGCTACAGCTTCGGCGAGAGCGAAGCGGCCGACGCCATCGAGCGCGCGGTCGGCAACGTGCTGGATCAGGGCCTGCGCACCGGCGACATCTGGTCGGAAGGCTGCCAGAAGGTCGGTACCCGCGAGATGGGCGACGCGGTAGTCGCCGCGCTGCGGAATCTGTAAGCTGTCCGGGAGCCGCCCCGCCGCGGGGCGGCCCCACTTTTTCGAGAAAGGTGTAGTTGCGATGAAGCGTGTTGGTCTTGTCGGTTGGCGCGGTATGGTGGGTTCCGTGCTCATGCAGCGGATGCTGGAAGAGCGCGATTTCGACCTGATCGAACCGGTGTTCTTCACCACCTCCAACGTGGGTGGTCAGGGCCCGTCGATTGGCAAGGACATTGCCCCGCTGAAGGATGCCTACAGCATCGACGAGCTGAAGACCCTCGACGTGATCCTCACCTGCCAGGGTGGCGACTACACCAGCGAAGTGTTCCCCAAGCTGCGCGAAGCCGGCTGGCAGGGATACTGGATCGACGCGGCCTCCAGCCTGCGCATGGCCGACGACTCGGTGATCGTCCTCGATCCGGTCAACCGCAAGGTCATCGACCAGTCGCTGGATGGCGGCGTGAAGAACTACATCGGCGGCAACTGCACCGTCAGCCTGATGCTGATGGCCCTCGGCGGTCTCTACGAGGCCGGTCTGGTCGAGTGGATGAGCGCCATGACCTACCAGGCGGCGTCCGGTGCCGGCGCGCAGAACATGCGCGAGCTGATCAAGCAGATGGGCGCGATCCACCACGCGGTGGCCGACGACCTGGCCAATCCGGCCAGCGCGATCCTCGACATCGACCGCAAGGTCGCCGAAACCCAGCGCAGCGCCGAGTTCCCGGTCGATCACTTCGGCGTGCCGCTGGCTGGCAGCCTGATCCCGTGGATCGACAAGGAGCTGCCCAACGGTCAGAGCCGCGAGGAATGGAAGGGGCAGGCCGAAACCAACAAGATCCTCGGTCGTAACAAGAGCCCGATCCCGGTGGACGGTCTGTGCGTGCGTATCGGCGCGATGCGTTGCCACAGCCAGGCACTGACCATCAAGCTGAACAAGGACGTGCCGCTGGCCGACATCGAGGGCCTGATCAGTCAGCACAACCCCTGGGTCAAGCTGGTGCCGAACCAGCGCGAGATCAGCATGCGCGAACTCAGCCCGACCGCCGTCACCGGTACCCTGAGCGTGCCGGTCGGCCGCCTGCGCAAGCTCAACATGGGTTCGCAGTACCTCGGTGCCTTCACCGTCGGCGATCAACTGCTATGGGGCGCCGCCGAGCCGCTGCGCCGCATGCTGCGCATCCTGCTGGAGCGCTGAGTGCCGGGCGCCACGGCGCCTGCGACGGTATGCAAAGACCCGCTTCGGCGGGTCTTTTGCTTCAGGTCAAGCTTCAGGGTAACCGGTCGTCCGTTGCCCGCCTCCGGCGCCTACCCAGTCATGGCGTCGCTCGCTAAAGTGCCACACCTTTTCTTAGAGGTCGTTCATGAGTCAAACCTTCGATATCGCCGTCGTCGGCGCCACCGGCCTGGTCGGCGAGGCGCTGCTGATGGCGCTCGACGAGCGCGAGTTCCCGATCGGCAACCTGTATCCCCTGGCGCTCGATGCGGCCATCGGCCAGGTGGCGGCATTCCGCGAGCGCAATCTGCGCGTGCGGGCGGTGGACGCCTTCGATTTCGCCAGCGTGAAGCTGGTGTTCCTGCTCGAGCCGTTGCCGGCGACGCAACTGGCGCGGATCCGTGATGCCGGCTGCGCGCTGGTCGATCTGAGCTGCGCGTTGAGCGCGGAGCAGGCGCCCTGCGTCGTGGCCGAGGTCAATCCGCAGCAGGCCGAGGCGGCCCGCTGGCTGCGCAGCCCGCTGCCGGCCGTGGTCGCGCTGGCCAGCGTGCTGGGCACCCTGCGCCAGGTACTGGCGCTGCGCCGGGTGACGGTCACCGCGTGCCTGGCGGTGTCGAGCCACGGTCGTGACGGCATCGAGGAACTGGCCCGGCAGACCGCTCAACTGCTCAATGCCCGCCCGCTCGAGCCGCAACTTTTCGATCGGCAGATCGCCTTCAACCTGCTGGCCCGCGCCAGCGCCGAGCAGCCTGACGGCCATGCCCGCGACGAGCGTCGGTTGGCCGGCGAACTGGGCGAGGTGCTCGGCGAGCCGGCACTGCCGGTGGCGGTGACCTGTGTGCAGGCCCCGGTGTTCTTCGGTGACAGTCTGGCGGTCAGTCTGCTGTGCGCCGAGCCGGTCGATCTGCCGGTGGTCCTGCACTGCCTGGACGATGCTCCGGAGCTGGAAAGGGTGGAGCAGGGCGACTATCCCACCGCGGTCGGCGACGCTCTTGGCCAGGATCTGGTGTATGTCGGCAGGGTGCGTCCGGGCCTGCTCGACCCCTGCGAACTCAATTTGTGGATTGCATCAGATAACGTGCGAAAAGGTTCGGCGCTCAATGCCGTACGGCTGGGCGAGTTGTTGCTTAAACACCCCCTCTAAAAGATACTGGGCCGAGATTTTGTAGGCCTTCTCCATCCTGGCTGGGCAATTTTCGGGGCGGCTGCGAGCGCTTCCGACTGCCGGTCACGCCACCGACTCGCTTGGCGAGACACGAAGAAACAAGGGATTACACGCTATGGTTCGGGTACGCAAACTGGTGCTAGCAATCGCCGCCGCTTCGGCGCTGACCTCCGGCATGGCGCATGCGCTGGGGTTGGGTGATATCGCGCTGAAGTCCTCCCTGAACCAGCCGCTGGAAGCCGAGATCGAACTCCTCGAGGTGCGCGATCTCGGCAATGGCGAGGTGATCCCCTCGCTGGCCCCGGTGGAGGAGTTCAGCAAGGTCGGCGTCGATCGTCCCTTCTTCCTCACCGATCTCAAGTTCACCCCGATCCTCAAACCCAACGGCAAGAGCGTGATCCGCGTCACCTCGAGCAAGCCGGTGCGCGAGCCCTACCTCAACTTCCTGGTCGAGGTGCTGTGGCCCAATGGCCGCCTGCTGCGCGAATACACCGTGCTGCTCGATCCGCCGCTGTATTCGCCGCAAACCGTGGCCGCCGCCGCGCCGCGTCTGCCGCAGGCCGCCCCGGTGGCGCCCCGCGTCAGCACCTCGGCGCCGATCAGCCGTCCGCAGCCGGTGACGTCGCGCGCTGAAGCTCCCGCGTCGGCGCCCAGCCGCATCGAAGGCAATGAGTACCGCACCGATCGCGACGACACCCTGTGGGAAGTGGCCAGCCGCGTGCGTCCGAGCGGTGCGGTGTCGGTCCACCAGACCATGCTGGCCATCCAGGATCTCAACCCGAATGCCTTCCTGGACGGCAACATCAACCGTCTGAAGAGCGGCCAGGTCCTGCGCCTGCCGAACGACGAGCAGATCCGCACGCGCAGCCAGGCCGATGCCCTGGCCCAGGTCGCGGCGCAGAACAGTGCCTGGCGCGAAGGGCGTGCCGTGCAGCCGGTCGCGGCTTCCCGTCAGCTCGACGCCACGCGCCGCAGCGAGGCCGGCAATGCACCGGCCCAGGCAGCGAGCGAGGACAACCTGCGTCTGGTTTCGGCCGCCGCCGGCAAGTCCACCAACGGCAGCGATAACGGCGCCGCGGGCAACAGCAAGGCGCTGGCCGACAAGCTGGCGCTCAACCAGGAAAGCCTGGCGACCACGCAGCGGGAGAATCAGGAGCTCAAGGAGCGCCTCACCGATCTGCAAAGCCAGCTGGACAAGCTGCAGCGCCTGATCGAGCTGAAGAACGAACAACTGGCCAAGCTGCAGGGTGGCCTGGCGGCCGAGCCGGCAGCGGAGGCGGCCGGCGCTCCGGCGGCGGCCGAGAGCAAGCCGCTCGAGACTGCCGCGGCACCCGCCCCTGCGGTGGCACCGACCAATGGCCAGCCGGGCGAGCCGGCACCGGCAGTCAGCGCAGAAGCCGTAACCCCGGCTGCGCAGCCGGAGCCTGCCGCTCCGGTCGCCGCGCCTGCCCCTGTCGCCGAGGCCGCCAAGCCGGCCGCACCGAAACCGGCGGCGCCCAAGCCCGTGGCGGTCAAGCCGGCGCCGGCACCCGTTTACGAGCCCAGCCTGGTCGACGAGATCATGGCCAATCCGCTGCTGCTGGCCGCCGGCGGCGGCGGTCTGGCCTTGCTGGCCGGCCTGGGTCTGATGATCAACTCGCGTCGCAAGTCGCTGAAGGCGGCGGCTGCCGACGAACAGGCCAGTGGGCTGTTCCAGGATCTCGAGCCGCAGGCTGACCCGTCTGTGGGGGACACTCCGGCTACTGCACCGGCTCCGGCGCGCGCTGGCGAGCCCAAGTCCGGGCCCATGAAGTCCGATCCGCTGGCCGAAGCCGAGATGTATGTCACCTACGGTCGCTTCAGCCAGGCTGCTGAGCTGCTGCGCAATGCGCTGAACGACGAACCCCAGCGTGCCGACCTGCGTCTGAAGCTGATGGAGGTCTATGCGGAGATGGGCGACCGCGAAGGCTTCTCCCGTCAGGAAACCGAGCTCGGCGAAATCGGCGGTGCACAGCCGCAGATCGATCAACTGCGTGCCCGTTACCCGCAGATTCTCGCCGCCGCTGGCGGGGTTGGCGCTGGTGCAGCGCTCGGTGCCAGCGTGGCCGATTTCGGCCTCGACGAGGTGCCGGAAGTGCTCGCCGAGTCGGTCGCAGCGGCCGACGAATTCTCCTTCGACAGCATGGCGCTGGAGTCCGAGCCGGAGGAGGCGCCGCTTGCGGCTGCCGCCGGCGGCCAGGGCGACGACTTCGACCTGAGCCTGGATGATCTGGAGGCCGAACTCGAGCGCGAGCTGGCAGCCAATCGCGATACTTCCGATGCCCTGCCGCTCGATGAGCTGACCCTGGACGGCCTGGGTGACGAGCTTGCCACCCTCGAGGTGGATGCCGGCCTGGGTGAGGCAGAGGGCTTCGATCTGGAGCTGGAGGCCACTGCTAGCCCGGCGGCTGCCGCGGAGGACGACTTCTCCTTCGATCTCGAGGAGCCGCTGTTGCAGGCGGGCAACGAGGCGGCGGTTCCGCAGACGGACGACGATCTGCTGGCTGAGCTAGATCAGTTGAGCCTGGAGGAGGCCCCCGCCGCACTGCCCGAGGCGGACGGCGACGATTTCCTGCTCGAGCTGGCCGATGTGGACCTGGCTGCTGCCTCGCCGGAGCCCGAACTCGCTGCGCTGCCGGAAATGGACGAACTGGAGCGGGAGCTGCAGGCGCTGGGCGGTACCAGCGATGCCAGCGCTGCCGAACTGGATCTGGATGCCGCCTTCGACGAGTTCCTGGCCCAGGCCGATCTGACCACCGAGCCGGTGCCCAGCGCGCCTGCGCCGGTAGCTGCGGTTGCAGCGGTTGCAGCGGCACCCGTGGTGGCTGACGAGCTGCCTTCGCTCGACGAGCTGGATATCGAAGCCGCTCCGGCGCTCACCGGCAACGAGGATTTCAACTTCCTGGCCGATACCGACGAGACGGCCACCAAGCTGGATCTGGCGCGTGCCTACATCGACATGGGCGATGCCGAAGGCGCCCGCGACATCCTGGACGAAGTGCTCAAGGAAGGTAATTCCAGCCAGCAGCAGGAAGCGCGCGAGATGATGGGGCGCATCGCCTGAGCATGACGGTTATCCATGCACAACCGACGGCAGCCGAAGTGGCTGCCGTCGGCGTTTCCAGGATCGCTCTCGGTATCGAATACAAGGGCGCCCGTTATCGCGGCTGGCAACGCCAGATAGACGGCGTGACTTCGGTACAGGAGGCGCTCGAGAAAGCTTTGTCGAAGGTGGCCGCCGAGCCGGTCTCGGTGGTCTGTGCCGGGCGTACCGACGCCGCGGTGCATGCCAGCGGTCAGGTAGTGCATTTCGACACCCGCGTCGAGCGCCCGCTCAAGGCCTGGGTCATGGGTACCAATGCGGGTCTGCCAGGCGACATCAGCGTGACCTGGGCGCAGCCGATGCCGGCGCATTTCCATGCGCGCTTCTCCGCAATGGCGCGCCGCTATCGCTACGTGATCTACAACGATCCGGTGCGACCGGCCCATCTGGCCGAGGAGATCACCTGGAACCATCGCCCGCTGGATGTCGCACGCATGCGCGAGGCGGCCCAGGCGCTGGTCGGCACCCACGACTTCACCTCGTTCCGCGCCGTACAGTGCCAGGCCAAGTCGCCGATCAAGACCGTCCACCACCTGCGGGTCATCGAGCATGGGCGGTTCATCGTCCTGGATGTCCGCGCCAACGCTTTCCTGCATCACATGGTGCGCAACATGGCCGGCGTGCTGATGACCATCGGTGCCGGCGAACGTGAGCCGCAGTGGGTGGCGGAGATCCTCGCTGCCCGTGACCGGCGCAGCGGTGGAGTGACGGCGCATCCTTATGGCCTGTACCTGGTGCAGGTCGAGTATCCCGACGAGTTTCGCTTGCCGGAACGCTATCTCGGTCCGCATTTCCTCTCGGCGCTCGACGACTGAGCGCCTGGTGCCTGAGCCGGGCCATAGGCTGACGAGGTTTCGGGCTTTTGTTACCATCGCGGCTTTATCCGCCGGAGGGTCCTCAGTTGCCAGTCGTTCGCAGCAAGATCTGCGGGATTACCCGTGTCGAGGATGCGCTGGTGGCGGCCGAGGCGGGCGCCGATGCCATTGGACTGGTGTTCTACGCCAAGAGTCCCCGGGCGGTCAGCGTGCAGCAGGCGCGGGCGATAGTCGCGGCGCTGCCGCCCTTCGTTACCACCGTGGGCCTGTTCGTCAACGCCTCGCGCTGCGAGCTTAACGAAATCCTCGAGGCGGTACCGCTGGATCTGCTGCAGTTCCATGGCGACGAGACAGCCAGCGATTGTGCGGGCTATCACCGGCCCTACATCAAGGCGCTGCGCGTTCGGCCGGGGGAGGACATCCGTGCCCGTTGCGCCGAATATCCGCAGGCGGCGGGCATGCTCCTGGATACCTTCGTTGCAGGCGTGCCCGGTGGTACCGGCGAGGCTTTCGATTGGCGGCTGGTGCCCGAGGATCCCGGGTGCCCGATCATCCTCGCCGGGGGGCTGACAGCGGAGAACGTCACTGCGGCGATCCGCCAGGTGCGCCCCTGGGCGGTGGATGTCAGCGGTGGCGTCGAGGCCGGCAAGGGCATCAAGGATGCCGAGAAAGTGCGTGCCTTTGTCGCTGCCGTGCGCGCCTGCATGTGACGGTCGCCGTGTCGCCGCCGTCCATACCTGATATCGCGGCAAGGCGAACCTTGCCGGCATGAATTACCTGCGCGCGTCGCCCTGTCGCCCGCGCGCACCCCGGTCGTCAGCAAGCGAGGCGACCCAACGTGAACCTGCCCGAGGCGCTGTGCGGTCTGACGCCGCTCGGCGCCGCGGGCCTACGGAGAACAGAGCATGAGCAACTGGTTGGTAGACAAACTGATTCCCTCGATCATGCGTTCCGAGGTGAAGAAAAGCACTGTTCCAGAAGGACTCTGGCATAAATGCCCGTCCTGCGATGCGGTGCTCTACCGTCCCGAGCTGGAAAAGACTCTGGATGTCTGCCCCAAGTGCGATCACCACATGCGCATCAATGCGCGCACTCGCCTGAACTTCTTCCTCGACCCCGAGGGGCGCGAGGAGATCGCTGCCGATCTGGAACCGGTCGATCGTCTGAAGTTCCGTGACAGCAAGAAGTACAAGGATCGCCTGGTGGCGGCGCAGAAGGACACCGGCGAGAAGGACGCCCTGGTGGCCATGAGTGGCAGCCTGCAGGGTCTGAAAGTGGTGGCCTGCGCCTTCGAATTCTCCTTCATGGGTGGTTCTATGGGCTCCATCGTCGGCGAGCGCTTCGTGCGCGCCGCCAACGTCGCGCTGGAAAAGCGCTGCCCACTGATCTGCTTCTCGGCCTCCGGCGGTGCGCGCATGCAGGAGGCACTGATCTCCCTGATGCAGATGGCCAAGACCTCGGCGGTGATCGCCCGTCTGCGCGAGGAGGGCATTCCCTTCGTCTCCGTGCTGACCGATCCTGTCTACGGCGGTGTGTCTGCCAGTCTGGCCATGCTCGGTGACGTCAATGTCGCCGAGCCGAAGGCGCTGATCGGCTTCGCCGGTCCGCGCGTGATCGAGCAAACCGTGCGCGAGAAGCTGCCGGAAGGTTTCCAGCGCAGCGAATTCCTGCTCGAGCATGGCGCCGTGGACATGATCGTCCATCGTGCCGAGCTGCGTGTGCGCCTGGCCCGCCTGCTGGCCCAGCTGACCCACCAGCCGACTCCCGTCGCGGCGAGCGCATGAATCGTAGCCTCGCCGACTGGCTGAGCTATCTCGAACAGCTCCATCCCGTGTCCATCGACATGGGGCTGGAGCGTGCCCGCCTGGTGCTACAGCGTCTCGGTTTGGCCCGGCCGGCGCCACGCGTGATCACGGTCACCGGCACCAACGGCAAGGGCTCGACCTGCGCTTTTCTCGCCAGCCTGCTGCGTGCCAGCGGGCTGCGCGTCGGCGTGTATAGCTCACCGCATCTGCTGCGCTACAACGAGCGGGTGCAATTGCCGGAAGGCGAGGCCAGCGATGCGGCGCTTTGCGAGGCCTTCGCTGCCGTCGAGGCGGCGCGCGGCGAGACTTCGCTGACCTACTTCGAGATGGGCACCCTGGCCGCCTTCTGGTTGTTCGAGCGTGCGGCCCTGGATGCCGTGGTGCTTGAGGTCGGCCTGGGTGGCCGCCTGGATGCGGTCAACCTGGTCGATGCCGACGTGGCGGTGGTCACCAGCATCGGTATCGACCATGTCGAGTGGCTGGGCGACAGTCGCGACAGCGTGGCAGTGGAAAAAGCCGGCATTTTCCGGACCGGCAAACCGGTGGTCTGCGGCGATCTGGATCCGCCGCCGGCGCTGCTCGAGCGGGCGCGTCAGCTTGGCTGTCCGCTGCGTCTGCGCGGGCGCGATTTCGATCTGGCCATCACAGCGCAAGGTTGGTATTGGCGCGGTGTCGACATCGCTGGGCATCCACTAGAGTTGGGTGAGCTGCCGCTGCTCGATCTGCCGATGGAGAATGCCGCGCTGGCTCTGCAGGTCTTTGCGCTGCTGGCCCTGCCTCTTGCCGGCGAAGCCGTGGCTGCGACCTTGTGCCAGACCCGCGTCACCGGGCGTCTGGACCGTCGCCAGCTGGTCTGGCAGGGGCGCACGTTCAACCTGTTGCTGGATGTCGGGCACAATCCCCATGCCGCTCACTATCTGGCCGGCCGTCTGGCCCAGCGCCCGCCCAAGGGACGACGACTGGCGGTATTCGGGCTGCTCGGCGACAAGGATCTTGGTGGGGTTATCGAGCCCTTGGCGGGGCTGGTCGAACACTGGGCGGTGGCGCCGTTACCGACGCCGCGCAGTCGCAGTGCCGAGGAGTTGCTGGCCGCGCTGCAGGTGCGAGGTGCCAGCGCCGACGCCTGGCCGTCGGTGGCGACGGCGATAGAGGCGCAGGCAGCCCAGGCGGGCGAGGGTGACGAGATCCTGGTGTTCGGCTCCTTCTACAGCGTGGCCGATGCCTTGCTGTGGCTTGAGCAGCAAGACTTGCCCGCCGCCGAACGTCAGGCAAACCCGGGATAAGGAGCGTTCACGCATGGCCTTGCTGGATCGAAGACTCAAGCAGCGGATCGTCGGCGCCGCCGTGTTACTGGCACTGCTGGTGGTGTTCCTGCCCATGCTGTTCCAGCGCGAGGACGAGCAGCGCCCGGTACAGGTCGAGGCGCCGCCCATGCCGGCCATGCCCGCGGTGGCGCCCGCGCCGGCGGAGCCGGTGGCCGTTCCAGAGCCGCAAGCAGCAGAGGTGCCGGTCGAGCCCACGCTGGCCGCGCCCGCGCCGGTGAATGAGCTGCCAAGCCAGCCGATTGCCGCGGCCGCTCCGCCCCAGGCAGCGCCGGCACCGGTGCCAGTTGCCAGCGAGCCTGTCACGGCGGCGCCGAGTCGCCTGGATACCGATGGTCTGCCGGTCAGCTGGACCGTGCAGCTGGCCAGCCTGTCCAGCCGCGCGCGCGCCGAAGAGCTGCAGAACAGGCTGCGCAAGCAGGGCCTCGCTGCCTACATTCGCACGGTGGAGGGGATGAGCCGGGTGTTCGTCGGTCCGCTGATCGAGCGCGGCGAGGCCGAGCGGGTGAGCGCGCAAATCGCCCGCCAGTACAAGCTCAGCCCGATCGTGGTGCGCTTTCAGCCCGAGGGCCGCTGAGCGCGGCGGGCTGACTCGTCGCCCCGCACTCTGCTAGAATCCGCGCTCTATTTCCCGCCATGTGCCAGTGAGCAACATAGTGTCATTCAACTGGGTCGACTGGGCCATCATTGCGCTGATTGCCGTTTCCGGGTTGATCAGCCTGACGCGCGGTTTCGTTCGCGAAGCTCTGTCGCTGGTGGTATGGGTGGCGGCCGGCGCAGTGGCCTGGCTGTACGGCGGTGCCCTGGCGGCCCACCTGGAGCCCTACATCGAGTTGCCTTCGGCGCGGGTGATCGCGGCGTGCGCGATCCTGTTCGTGCTGACCCTGATGGTCGGCGCCCTGATCACCCATCTGCTGGGCATGCTGGTGACGGCCACCGGGCTCAGTGGCACCGATCGATTGCTCGGAATGATCTTCGGCCTCGCCCGTGGCGCCCTGCTGGTGGTTATCGCCATCGGCCTGCTCAGCCTGGCACCGGTGCAGCAGGATCCCTGGTGGCAGCAGTCGAAACTGCTGCCAGATTTTTTGATGATTGCCGACTGGTCGAAGAGCCTGGTGCTCGGGTTCTTCCAGCAGTCGTCAGCTGCCGTCGGCCTGCCAGGCCGCTCCGGCTTTCCGCTCTAGCCTGACTTTGTAGGGGTTGTGTCGCATGTGTGGCATCGTTGGTATCGTCGGTAAGTCGAACGTCAATCAGGCGCTGTACGACGCGCTTACCGTCCTGCAGCACCGCGGCCAGGATGCTGCCGGCATCGTAACCAGCCACGAAGGTCGCCTGTTCCTGCGCAAGGACAATGGCCTGGTGCGCGACGTGTTCCATACCCGGCACATGCAGCGGCTGATCGGCAACATCGGCATCGGCCATGTGCGCTACCCGACCGCCGGCAGCTCCAGCTCGGCCGAGGCGCAGCCGTTCTACGTCAACTCGCCCTATGGCATCACCCTGGCGCACAACGGCAACCTGACCAACGTCGAGCAACTGTCGCGGGAGATCTACGAGTCCGACCTGCGCCACATCAACACCAATTCCGATTCGGAAGTGCTGCTCAACGTGTTCGCTCACGAGCTGGCGGTGCGCAACAAGCTGCAGCCGAGCGCGGATGACATCTTCGCCGCGGTGGCCGGCGTGCACCAGCGTTGCCGCGGTGGCTACGCAGTGGTGGCGATGATCACCGGCTACGGTATCGTCGGCTTCCGAGACCCCCACGGCATCCGCCCGATCGTGTTCGGCCAGCGGCACACCGACGAGGGCGTCGAGTATATGATCGCCTCGGAAAGCGTGGCCCTCGATGTACTCGGCTTCACTCTGATCCGCGATCTGGCACCGGGCGAGGCGATCTACATCAGCCCCGAAGGCCAGTTGCTGACCCGCCAGTGCGCGGAAAATCCGCAGCTGACCCCGTGCATCTTCGAGCACGTCTACCTGGCGCGTCCGGACTCGATCATGGACGGCGTATCGGTGTACAAGGCGCGCCTGCGCATGGGCGAGAAGCTCGCCGAGAAGATCCTGCGCGAGCGGCCCGACCACGACATCGACGTGATCATCCCGATCCCCGATACCAGCCGTACCTCCGCGCTGGAGCTGGCCAACAAGCTGGGCGTCAAGTTCCGCGAGGGCTTCGTCAAGAACCGCTACATCGGCCGCACCTTCATCATGCCCGGCCAGGCCGCGCGCAAGAAGTCAGTGCGCCAGAAGCTCAACGCCATCGACCTGGAGTTCCGCGGCAAGAATGTGATGCTGGTCGACGATTCCATCGTGCGCGGCACCACCTGCAAGCAGATCATCCAGATGGCCCGCGATGCCGGCGCGAAGAATGTGTATTTCTGCTCCGCGGCGCCGGCGGTGCGCTATCCCAACGTCTATGGCATCGACATGCCGAGCGCCCATGAGCTGATCGCCCACGGCCGCAGCACCGAAGAAGTGGCCGAGCTGATCGGTGCCGATTGGCTGGTCTATCAGGATCTCGACGACCTGAAGGAAGCGGTCGGCGGCGGCAAGATCAAGATCGCCCAGTTCGACAGCGCGGTGTTCGACGGCAACTACGTCACCGGCGACGTCAACGAGGCCTACCTGAATCGCATCGAACAGGCGCGCAACGACCTCGCCAAGGGCAAGCAGGGCGCCGCCAGCGCGATCATCGATCTGCACAACAACTGAGTCACAGGTGGCAGCGCCGGTCTCCGGCGCTGCCTTTCGCATAACCGGCGGCAGTGCCGGCCAGTCCGAGAGCCTTCCTGCCGCGTCGAGGAGAAGGCTTAAATGACCCAAGAATGGCAGGCCGGACGGCTGGACAGCGACCTGGACGGCGCCGGGTTCGACACCCTGGCGGTGCGCGCCGGGCAGCGGCGCAGTCCCGAGGGAGAGCACGGCGAAGCCCTGTTCATGACCTCCAGCTACGTGTTCCGCAGTGCCGCCGACGCCGCTGCACGCTTTGCCGGCGAACAGCCGGGCAACGTCTATTCCCGCTATACCAACCCCACCGTGCGCACCTTCGAGGAGCGCATCGCCGCTCTGGAGGGCGCCGAGCAGGCGGTCGCCGCGGCCTCGGGCATGGGCGCCATTCTCGCCATGGTGATGAGTTTGTGCAGCGCCGGCGACCACGTGCTGGTCTCGCGCAGCGTGTTCGGCTCGACCATCAGTCTGTTCGACAAGTACTTCAAGCGTTTCGGCATTGAGGTCGATTATCCGCCGCTGGCCGACCTGGAGGCCTGGGCAGCCGCCTGCAAGCCCAACACCAAGCTGTTCATCGTCGAGTCGCCGTCCAACCCGCTGGCCGAACTGGTCGACATCGCCGCCCTGGCGGAGATCGCCCATGCCAAGGGAGCACTGCTGGCAGTGGACAACTGCTTCTGCACGCCGGTGCTGCAGAAGCCGCTGGCTCTGGGAGCCGATATCGTCATCCACTCGGCGACCAAGTACATCGATGGCCAGGGGCGTTGCCTGGGCGGCGTAGTCGCCGGCAGTGCCAGGCACATGCAGGAGGTGGTCGGCTTCCTGCGCACCGCAGGTCCGACCCTCAGCCCGTTCAACGCGTGGCTGTTCCTCAAGGGATTGGAGACGCTCAAGGTGCGCATGCTCGCTCATTGCGCCAGCGCCCAGGCGCTGGCCGAGTGGCTGGAGCAGCAGCCGCAGGTGGCGCGCGTCTACTATGCCGGTCTGCCCAGCCATCCGCAGCACGAGTTGGCCAAGCGCCAGCAGAGCGGTTTCGGTGCGGTGGTCAGCTTCGAGGTCAAGGGCGACAAGGCCGCCGCCTGGCGGGTCATCGACAATACCCGGATGATCTCCATCACCACCAACCTGGGCGACACCAAGACCACCATCGCCCATCCAGCCAGCACCTCCCATGGCCGCCTGACCCCGCAAGCCCGCGCAGCCGCCGGGATCAGCGACAGCCTGATCCGCGTCGCGGTGGGCCTCGAGGACCTCGACGATATCAAGGCCGATCTGGCCCGCGGCCTGGCTGCACTCTGATGGCGTTGCGGGCGGACGGCCTGCGCCCGGTGGCCCTGGTCACCGGAGCAGCGCGCGGCATCGGTCTCGGTATCGCCGCCTGGCTGATCGCCGAAGGCTGGCAGGTGGTGCTCGCCGACATCGACCGGCGGCGTGGCGCGCGGGTTGCCCACGCCTTGGGCGATCAGGCCTGGTTCGTGCAGCTGGATGTCGCCGACGAGGCGCAGGTATTGCTGCGGGTGGCGGAGGTGATCGGCCAGTTCGGCCGGCTCGATGCCCTGGTCAGCAACGCCGCGCTGGCCGAGCCTTACAATCCGCCGCTGGAAAGCCTCGACCTGGAGCGCTGGAACCGCGTGCTGGCGGTCAACCTCACCGGCACCATGCTGCTCGCCAAGTGCTGTGCCCCTTATCTGCGGGCGAGTGGCGGGGCGATCGTCAACATCGCCTCGACCCGTGCCCATCAGTCGGAGCCCGACAGCGAGGCCTATGCGGCGAGCAAGGGCGGGCTGCTGGCGCTGACCCATGCGCTGGCGGTCAGCCTCGGCCCGGAGGTGCGTGTCAATGCGGTCAGTCCCGGCTGGATCGATGCGCGCGATCCGTCCGCACGGCGCGCCGAGCCGCTGCGTCCCGCCGATCATGGCCAGCATCCCGCCGGCCGGGTCGGGAGCGTGGAGGACGTGGCGGCGCTGGTGGCCTGGCTGCTGTCGGCCGAGGCCGGTTTCGTTACCGGCCAGGAGTTCGTCGTCGATGGCGGCATGAGCCGGCGCATGCTCTATCTGCCCTGAGCGCGACGTAGGTGAGTCCGGAGGAATGAAAAAAATCCTTGTGGGCTATTGACTTAGCTCGGGGTGATGCGTAAAGTTCGCCCCCGTCGCAAGGCTAATGGCTGATTAGCTCAGCTGGGAGAGCACCTGCATCACACGCAGGGGGTCGGCGGTTCGATCCCGTCATCAGCCACCAAACCTTGTCACGAAAGAAGTATTCGGACGCAAGTCCGGCCGACGCGCAGTGGTAGTTCAGTCGGTTAGAATACCGGCCTGTCACGCCGGGGGTCGCGGGTTCGAGTCCCGTCCACTGCGCCATTATTTTTCGGGTTTGCCCTTGGCAGATTCGAGATCGTAAAAGCCTAAGGGTTCTGCGATCAGACGCTTCACAACGTTGTATCGGACGCAAGTCCAACCGACACGCAGCGGTAGTTCAGTCGGTTAGAATACCGGCCTGTCACGCCGGGGGTCGCGGGTTCGAGTCCCGTCCGCTGCGCCATACGAAAAGCCCTCTGGCTGATGCCAGAGGGCTTTTTACTTTCTGCAACATTCATTTTTTCGTCATTGCGGATCTTTAGGCTGATACTCGGAGTCAGAAGACAACGAACACATCAGACAAGTAGAGGATCCACCATGGACGATTATCAGGAAGAGTTGCTGGAGTGGCGTGCCGCAGAGCGCGATCTGCCGGAGTCGGCCGACGACGCCACCGAGTTGTAGTTCCCCATCCGCTGCGTGCGGATACCCTTTTCCTCGAACAGCCCGATGCGCCGCGTGCCGTCGGGCTGTTTGCTGTTGGCGCCTTCGGTTCGTTTGAGGAGAGGGTGCCGTCTTCTCCGTCCGTCGGATGTGCCGTTGCCATGTATTGCTGTGTTGTCGGCGGCCCTGATGCATCGAGGGCTACCGTGTCACACTTTATGGCCCCTGCGGTCTTGGTGGAAAATCGTACCGGGAGCCTGCCAACCCCTTCACATTGCCTGACGGGACTTTTCTCCTAGACTCTCGCCAGCAAAAGTTCGGCGCAACGGGCAGGGTTCTTGCGTCGGAAATGGGATAGATGATTCAACCTGGGCAGGATGTGGTGTATGGGGTGCCTGTACGAGGGACGAGAATGAGCCTGCAGAAGAAGCCGCAGATGGTAGAAGCCGTGATGTTCTTCAACGAACGCGGCATCTGCAAGGAAATGCTCTATCCAGAGTTCGAAGCATTGCTGGATGGGGTGGTCAACCTGCCGGAGTTCGCCGATCAGCAGATGCGCGCGGCCTTCGTGGTGATCAATCCTCGCTTGCTGGTCAAGGCCGCGGTCTTTTTCTATCTGGACTTCGGCGACAAGGGCGAGGCCGATCGCGGCTGGAACATCCCTCTGCGCCATCTGGCCGAGCGTGGCGGCAGCGGCCCCGATCTGGGCGCCGGTCCGGTACGGCTGGCCTGTCGCAGCCAGTGCCCGGTGTCCTGGCACCAGATGCATCTGTGGGATCCCAGTCTGTCGCCTGCGCAGAACGACCTGCTGCTGATCCGCGATGCCGCCAAGCGCAACAATCTCGGCGTACTGGTCGAAGAGGACGCCCCTCAGGTGCTGGAGCCGGGCAAGCTGAAGGTGGCTCCCGAACACAAGTGGTACATGCAGCCCGACGACCTCGAGCTGATCCGCTCCTCGGAGGTGGCGCGCAAGGCCGAGCAGGCCGAGCAGGAAGAGCGCGCCAAGGCCGCCCAGTTGCTCAAGCAGCAACGTCTGCGCATCGCCAGCCTCACCCAGCAGCACGAGGAGGAGTTGGCACGCCTGCGTCTGCAGGCGGAACAGCGCGAGCAGGAGCTCCTCCAGCGCCTGCAGCAGATGGAGCAGGTACAGGCCGAGCAAGCTCAGCGCAACGAATCGCTCAAGGCGCGGCTGACCGCCCAGGCCGAGAATTTCCAGAAAGTGCGCGAGGAGATGGACCTGCGCCTGCAGGCCGCCGCACATGATGGCCGCAGCGAGCAGGAAGGTTTGCGCGCGCAGTTCGAACAGGAGGCCAAGGCACGCATCAACGCTGCGTTGCTCGAATATCAGGAGCGCCTGGCTCGCCTGGATGCCCGGCTCGCCAGCCAGGCCACCGAGGAGACCCTGCTGCGCGCCGAAGTGGTTCGACTCGCCGAGGAACGCGACCGTCTGGCCCGCGAGGGCGGCGGACAGATTCTCGAACAGCTGACCGCCCAGGGCGTGGTGTTCGTTGCCTACCATCCGGGGGCCGGCCACCTGACCATCCCGCTGCAGGACATCCCCACCTATCGACATAGTCCCATTGCCTATGTCGCCGCCAAGTGCTTCGTCAGCGAGGCGCAATACAGCCAGTGGTTGGCGCACTACCAGCAGCCGAGTTGTGTTGCCCAGCTGTCCAGCGGCAATCGCTGCGGCATGCCGATCGACCGCGTCGAGTCGCCCAGCCGCTTCGTCGTCGGCGAGGCCGACTGCTGCAGTCGGCACCGTGCCAGTGTCCGTCAGCGCACCCTCGGCAGCTGATACCGTCTGGCCGCCACCCGCCCCCCTGCAGGCGGTCCGCTGTGGCTGGCTGCGGGAGGCCGGTGTCGAACTGGCCATGCTGCGCCTTGACCTGATCGATTCGCTGATCAGCGGCAACAAGTGGTACAAGCTCGCCCCCCATCTGGCCGAGGCCCGTCGTCTCGGCGCCCCCGGATTGATCAGCCTGGGTGGTGCCCACTCCAATCACCTGCATGCCCTGGCCGCCGCCGGTGCGCGCTTCGGTTTCGCCACCGCCGGGTTGCTGCGCGGTCCTGAAGTGGATACACCCACCGTCCGCGACTTGCGCGAGTTCGGCATGCACCTGCACTGGCTGGGCTACGGTGGCTACCGCGAGCGCCACCGGGAGGGTTTCTGGGTGCCCTGGCTGGAGCGTTATCCAGATTGGCTGGCGATAGCCGAGGGTGGGTCGAGCGTCGCTGCCATGCAGTCCTGTGCCGGCCTGGTCGGCGAGATCGAGCGTGGCCTGGCCGTGCTCGGCTGGGCGGATTACCAGCAGCTGTGGGCGGCCGCCGGCAGCGGCACCACGCTGGCGGGGCTGGTGCTGGGGGAGGCTGGTCGCCATCCGGTGGTCGGCACTCTGGCGGTGCCGGCCGACCACGGGGTGGCCGGCCAGGTGGCGCGCCTGCTCGCCGCCAGCGGCTGTCCGGCGGAGTCCGGTTATCGTTTGCTGGAGGCCAGCCGCGGCGGTTTTGCTCGTCTCGACGGCACGCTGGCGCGCTTCATTCTCGCCTTCGAGGCGGAAACCGGCGTACCACTCGAGCCGCTGTACACGGGCAAGTTGCTGCTGGCCCTGCATGACGCCGTGACCAGCGGCGAGATCGCCCGCGGCAGCCGCATCGTCGCGGTGCACAGCGGAGGCCTGCAGGGGCGGCGCGCGCTGGCCGCGCGCCTGGCGCAATTGTCCCGTACCGACTGAGTTCAGGATCCCGGTGCGGCCCGCGGCCAGCGATCATCGACCAGAAACACCCGTGCCACCTCCTGCCAGTCGCCGGCGCCGTCGGGCGCCATCTGCACCAGCATGCGCGGCTCGGCATCGGCCGGCAGTTCGGCGAGCCAGGCGGCCAACCGGGCATTGCTCCAACCTTGCGTGGCCGGGCAAGCGGCGGGAGCCAGCCAGCTCATGCGCGGCAACGGTTGCCAGCAGCCGGGATGCAGCGCCTGCCAGCTCGGCCAGTCGCGACGGTGCACCCATGCGCCGCGCTGGTGGCGCGCGTCGGCGTCGACCGGGGCGCTGCAGGCGTGCGGCCAGGGATAGAACAGGTAGCCGCCCAGCCACAGGCTGGCGCGGGCGGTGCGCGAGCTGAGGTGCGCCAACGGCTCGCGCGCCGCGGGCAGGCCGGTGAGGCGCAGCTGGTGCTGCAGCAGGCGCTCCAGCTTGAGATCGAGACGGTCCAGGCGTCCCGGGCCGAGCCAGTTGGCCGTGATGCGGCCGTCCGCGTCGCTGGGTCCTAGGTAGAACTTCACCGCCAGTTCGATGTGCTGCAGGCCCTCGTCGTCTTCCACCAGCAGGTCCAGTTCGCCGAGGGTGTGGCCGTGGTCGCGGATCGCCAGGTTGGCGGCCAGCAGGCGGACGTCCGGCGCCGCCTGCAGGGCGAACTGCCAGAGCTGCTCGTAGTAGCGCCCCAGGCGGTTGCCGTTGGCGGCGGGCAGGCGCTCGAGGAGCCGCTGCGGCTGCCGGTCGAGGTCGTGCAGCCAGCCTGCCAGGCGCTTCGGTTGTGCGGCCCAGGTGCTGGCATGCAGGGGATGGCGCAGCCGCTCGCCATCCGCGCGGGCCAGCAACGAGGGGCTGAGCAGGGTCCACGCCAGGTCGCGCACGGCAGGGTGCTGCAGGCGACGGGGCAGGTCGGCGAGATCGGCAAGCGGGCTCATGCCAGCGAGCATAGCTGGTGGGGGCCGCGCCTGTCGCGGTTTGCCGCTGGCGACGCGCTTCCCCCATAATCGACTCTTCCGCAGACCGCAGCCGGCAGGATCTCCATGGAGCAATTCCGCAATATCGGCATCATCGGGCGCATGGGCAGCTCGCATGTGCTGGACACCATTCGTCGCCTGAAGCGCTACCTGATCGAGCGTCACCTGCACGTGATCCTCGAGGAGACCATCGCCGAGATGCTGCCCGGCCACGGTATGCAGACCTGCTCGCGCAAGTTGATGGGCGAGATCTGCGATCTGGTGATCGTCGTCGGCGGCGACGGCAGCCTGCTCGGCGCGGCCCGCGCCATGGCCCGCCATGGCACGCCGGTGCTGGGAATCAACCGCGGCAGCCTGGGCTTTCTCACCGACATCCGCCCCGACGAGCTGGAGATCAAGGTCAGCGAGGTGCTCGCCGGTCGTTACCTGATGGAGAGCCGCTTCCTGCTCGAGGCGCTGGTGCGCCGCGGCGAGGAGGCCATCGGCCAGAGCGACGCGCTCAACGACGTGGTGCTGCACCCCGGCAAGTCGACGCGGATGATCGAGTTCGAGCTGTACATCGACGGCCAGTTCGTCTGCAGCCAGAAGGCCGACGGCCTGATCGTCGCCACCCCGACCGGCTCCACCGCCTATTCGCTGTCGGCCGGCGGGCCGATCATGCATCCCAAGCTGGACGCCATCGTCATCGTGCCGATGTACCCGCACACGCTGTCCAGCCGGCCGATCGTGGTCGACGGCAACAGCGAGCTGAAGGTGGTGGTGGCCACCGATATGCAGATCTATCCGCTGGTCTCCTGCGACGGCCAGAACCACTTCACCTGCGCCCCCGGCGACACCCTGACCATCCGCAAGAAGGCGCAGAAGCTGCAGCTGATCCACCCGCTCGACCACAACTACTACGAGATCTGCCGGACCAAGCTGGGCTGGGGCAGCCGCCTCGGCGGGGGGCACGACTAGTGCTGCTCGACCCGGCGCGCGGCTACGACCTGATCGGCGACGTGCACGGCTGCGCGCGGGCCCTCGAGCGCCTGCTCTCCGGCCTCGGTTATAGTCGTCACAATGGCGTCTGGCGCCATCGCGAGCGCATGGCGCTGTTCCTCGGCGACATCGTCGACCGCGGTCCGCACATCCGCGAGGCCCTGCACCTGGTGCACGACATGGTCGAGGCCGGCGAGGCGCTGTGCCTGATGGGCAATCACGAGTGGTACGCCCTCGGCTGGACCACCCAGGCACAGCCTGGCAACGGCCGGCAGTTCGCCCGCGAGCACAGTCCGCGCCACGAGCGGCTGATCCACGAGACCCTGGTCCAGTTCCAGGATCATCAGGGCGACTGGCACGACTTCCTCGACTGGTTCTACCGCCTGCCGCTGTTCGTCGACGCCGGGCGCTTTCGCATGGTCCACGCCTGCTGGGACGCCGATCTGATCGCGCGTCTGCGTCGTGACTATCCGGACGGGCGCATCGACCGCGCCTTCATCCAGCAGGCCGGCGACCCCGACAGCTTCGCCGCCCACTGTTGTCAGCGCCTGCTGCGCGGCGTCGACATGCCGCTGCCGGGCGGGGTGACCCTGACCAGTCACGACGGCTTCGTACGCAACGTGTTCCGCACCAAGTTCTGGGAAGAGGACCCGCAGACCTACGGCGACCTGGTGTTCCAGCCCGATGCGCTGCCCGACGAGGTGGCCAACCTGCCGCTGAGCAACCGGCAGAAAGCCGAACTGCTGCGCTACGGCGCCGACGAGCCGCTGCTGTTCGTCGGCCACTACTGGTGCCGCGGCACGCCGGCGCCGCTGCGCCCCAACCTGGCCTGCCTCGACTACAGCGCGGTGCGCCGCGGCAAGCTGGTGGCCTACCGTCTGGACCAGGAAACCCGCCTCGATCCGGCCAAGTTCTGCTGGGTCGAGGTCAAGCGTATGGAGGCCGACTCGTGAGCCCGGTCGCCGCCCTGCGCCTGCCGTCGAGCGAGGACCTCGGCGCCTTCGTGGGCCTGCTGCAGCGTCTTGGCGTGCCGCACCGGGTCAGCGAGGAATCCGGCGAACTGGTGCTCTGGGTGCCGGACGAGACGCTGGCCGAGCAGGTACGCCAGCTCTACGGCCGCTACCCGGACGGCCTCGCCGCCAGCGAACTGCCGCCGCTGCCGACGCCACGCACGACGCCGGCCGGCACGACGCTGGCGCGCCTGCGCAGCCTGCCGGTCACCGTACTGGTGCTGGCGGCCACCTTCGCGGTGGCCCTGGCCAGCTGGTTCGGCGACAACCTGCAGCTGGTCAGCTGGCTGACCTTCAGCGATTTTCGCATCGCCGGCGACTACGCCCACTTCCTGCCGCTGGCCGACAGCCTGGCCGCCGGCCAGTGGTGGCGGCTGATCAGCCCGATGCTGGTGCATTTCGGCGTGCTGCACCTGGCGATGAACAGCCTGTGGTTCTGGGAACTGGGGCGGCGCATCGAGTGGCGTCAGGGCAGCCTGATGCTGCTCGTGCTGACCCTGCTGTTCAGCCTGGTGTCCAACTTCGCCCAGTATCTCTTCGGTGGGCCGGCCATCTTCGGCGGCTTGTCCGGCGTGCTGTATGGTCTGCTCGGCCACTGCTGGCTGTTCCAGCGCCTGGCTCCCAATCCTTGGTACCGCCTGCCGCCGGGCGTGATCGGTCTGATGCTGGTCTGGCTGCTGGTCTGCCTCAGCGGGCTGATCGGCGCCCTCGGCCTCGGCCAGATCGCCAACGCCGCCCACGTCGGCGGCCTGCTCAGCGGCTGCGTCACCGGCGTGCTCGGCGGCCTGCTGGCGCGTCGGCGGCGTTGAATGGCAACCAATCGTAGGGTGGACAACGGCGCAGCCTTGTCCACCGGGGGCCGCGCCGCAGGGTGGAAAAGACCTGCGGTCGTTTTCCACCCTACGTTGTCACGGCCCCGTTAGAATCACTCCTTTTCCCTTGGAGGCACCCCCATGACGTCCTTCGCCGAGATGATCGAGAACATCACCCCCGAGATCTACCAGAGCCTCAAGCTCGCCGTGGAGATCGGCAAATGGCCGGACGGCCGAAAGCTCACCCAGGAGCAGAAGGAACTCAGCCTGCAGGCGGTGATCGCCTGGGAGATCAAGAACCTGCCCGAGGAAGAGCGCACCGGCTACATGGGCCCGCAGGAATGCAGCTCGAAGTCCTTCGAAGTACCGAACATCCTGTTCAAGAGCTCGGACAGCCTGCACTGATGATCGAACTCGGACGCGGCGCGCTGACCAAGATGGCGGTGCGCCTGGATAGCCCGGTGCAGTACGCACTGCGCCTGGACGACGCCGAGGTGGCGCTCAACCCTCTGCTCGGCAAGACCCTGCGCCTGGAATACCTCGGCGCCATCCACTGCACCCATTGCGGCCGGCGGACCAAGAAGAGCTTCAGCCAGGGCTACTGCTACCCGTGCTTCACCAGGCTGGCGCAGTGCGACAGCTGCATCGTCAGCCCGGAGAAATGCCATTTCGAGGCCGGTACCTGCCGCGAGCCGGCCTGGGGCGAGCGGTTCTGCATGACCGACCACGTGGTCTATCTGGCCAACTCCTCCGGAGTGAAGGTCGGCATCACCCGCGCCACCCAGCTGCCCACCCGTTGGCTCGACCAGGGCGCCAGCCAGGCGCTGCCGATCCTGCGCGTGGCCACCCGCCAGCAATCCGGGCTGGTCGAGGACCTGTTGCGCAGCCAGGTCGCCGACCGCACCAACTGGCGCGCGCTGCTCAAGGGCGACGCCACGCCGGTCGACCTGCCGGCGGTGCGCGAGCAACTGTTCGATACCTGCCGCGCGGGTCTCGAAGGTCTGCAACAGCGCTTCGGCCTGCAGGCCATCCAGCCGCTGGCGGATGCCGAGGTGGTGGATATCCGCTACCCGGTGGAGGCCTATCCGGCCAAGATCGCCAGCTTCGACCTGGACAAGAATCCGCTGGTCGAGGGCACCCTGCTCGGCATCAAGGGCCAGTACCTGATCCTCGACACCGGGGTGATCAACATCCGCAAGTACACCGCGTACCAGTTGGCGGCCAGCTGCCAGTCTTGAGCCCGAGGCCGCCAGCAGGCACTCTGGAGCCCATCTCCCGAAGGCGCCGGGATTGCCCGGCGCGTCCACCTTCCGTCCGCGGCGCCCGGTCGCCGCGGTCCGCCAAGCCGAGGTCCCCATGCGCAGCGAACTCCCGAAGACCATCCACCTCAAGGACTACCGGGTTCCCGACTACCTGATCGACGAGACCCACCTGACCTTCGAACTGTTCGAGGACCACAGCCTGGTCCACGCGCAACTGGTCCTGCGCCGCAACCCGCAAGCGGGCCCGGGCCTGCCGCCCCTGGTGCTCGACGGCCAGCAGCTCGAGCTGCTGTCGCTGGCCATGGACGACGTGCCGCTCGGCGAGGCCGACTACCTGCTCACCGACAGCCACCTGACCCTGCAGCCCAAGCGCGGCGAGTTCGTCATCGACAGCAGCGTGCGCATCCATCCCGAGCGCAACACCGCGCTGGAGGGGCTGTACAAGTCCAGCGGCATGTTCTGCACCCAGTGCGAGGCCGAGGGCTTCCGGCGGATCACCTTCTACCTCGACCGCCCGGACGTGATGAGCAAGTTCACCACCACGCTCAGCGCTGACAAGCAGGCCTATCCGATCCTGCTCTCCAACGGTAACCCGATCGCCAGCGGCGAGGAGGAGGACGGTCGCCACTGGGCCACCTGGCAGGACCCGTTCAAGAAGCCCGCCTACCTGTTCGCCCTGGTCGCCGGCGATCTGTGGTGCATCGAGGACAGCTTCCGCACCATGAGCGGCCGCGACGTCGCCCTGCGCATCTACGTCGAGCCGGAGAACATCGGCAAGCTGCAGCATGGCATGGACAGCCTGAAGCACTCGATGCGCTGGGACGAGGAGGTCTACGGCCGCGAGTACGACCTGGACATCTTCATGATCGTCGCGGTCAACGACTTCAATATGGGCGCCATGGAGAACAAGGGCCTCAACATCTTCAACTCCAGCTGCGTGCTGGCCCACCCGGATACCGCCACCGACGCCGCGCACCAGCGCGTCGAGGCGGTGGTCGCCCACGAGTACTTCCACAACTGGTCGGGCAACCGCGTCACCTGCCGCGACTGGTTCCAGCTCTCCTTGAAGGAAGGCTTCACCGTGTTCCGCGACGCCGAGTTCTCGGCCGACATGAACTCGCGCACGGTCAAGCGCATCGAGGACGTCGCCTTCCTGCGCACCCAGCAGTTCGCCGAGGACGCCGGCCCGATGGCCCATCCGGTGCGCCCGGACTCCTACATGGAGATCTCCAACTTCTACACCCTGACCATCTACGAGAAGGGCGCGGAAGTGCTGCGCATGATCCACACCCTCTTGGGCGCCGAGAAGTTCCGCCAGGGCTCGGACCTGTACTTCGAGCGCCACGACGGCCAGGCGGTGACCTGCGACGACTTCGTCAAGGCCATGGAGGACGCCAGCGGCCAGGACCTGACCCAGTTCAAGCGCTGGTACACCCAGTCCGGCACCCCGCGCCTGGCCGTGCAGGACAGCTACGACGCCCATGCCAAGACCTACACCCTGACCTTCCGGCAAAGCTGCCCGGCCACCCCCGGCCAGGAGCACAAGCAGCCCTTCGTCATCCCGGTGGCCCTCGGCCTGCTCGATACCCACGGTCACGAGCTGCCGCTGCGTCTCTGCGGCGAGACCGAGGCCTGCGGTACCTCGCGCGTGCTGGCGGTGACCGAGGCCGAACAGAGCTTCACCTTCGTCGACGTGCCGACCCACCCGCTGCCCTCGCTGCTGCGCGGCTTCAGCGCGCCGGTCAAGCTGAGCTTCCCCTACGGCCGCGACCAGCTGCTGTTCCTCATGCAGCACGATTCCGACGGCTTCAACCGCTGGGAAGCCGGCCAGCAGCTCGCCGTCCAGGTGCTGCAGGAACTGGTCGGCCAGCAGCAGCGCAGCGAGCGCCTGCACCTCGACCGCCGGCTGATCGAAGCGCTGCGCAGTGTGCTGGCCGATTCGGCGCTGGACCCGGCGATGGTCGCCGAGATGCTCTCCCTGCCGGCCGAGGCTTACCTCGCCGAACTCAGCGAAGTGGCCGATATCGACGCCATCCACATCGCCCGCGAATTCGCCCGCCGGGAGATCTCCCGCGAGCTGTTCGACCTGCTGTGGAGCCGCTATCAGGCCTGCCGCGAAGCCTCGCGCAGCACCGCCTACGCCGCCGACGCCGCGCAGATCGCCCGTCGCAGCCTGCAGAACATCGCCCTGTCCTACCTGATGCTGGCGCAGAGCGAGGAGGTCCTCGACGCCTGCGAGGAGCAGTTCGAGCACGCCGACAACATGACCGAGCGCCTCGCCGCGCTGGCCGTGCTGGTCAATTCGCCGTTCGACGCCGAGAAGGCCGGCGCGCTGGCCAAGTTCGCCGAGCACTTCAGGAACGACGCCCTGGTCATGGACCAGTGGTTCAGCGTGCAGGCCGGCTGCCCGCTGCCGGGCGGTCTGGAGCGCGTACAGGAGCTGATGCGCCATCCGGCGTTCAACCTGAAGAACCCCAACAAGGTGCGCGCGCTGATCGGCGCCTTCGCCAACCAGAACCACGTCAACTTCCACCGCGCCGACGGCGCCGGCTACCGCTTCCTCGCCGACCAGGTGATCGCCCTCAACGCCCTCAACCCGCAGATCGCCTCGCGCCAGCTCACCCCGCTGACCCGCTGGCGCAAGTACGATCCCACTCGTCAGGCGCTGATGCGCGGCGAGCTGGAGCGCATCCTGGCCAGCGGCGAGCTGTCCAGCGACGTGTTCGAGGTGGTGAGCAAGAGCCTGGCGTAAGCCGGGCTTGACCGGGCGCCGGTGGTGGAAACCAGTGCCCGGTAATGCCGCCGGCTGACGACAAGGCGCGGCCGACGCCGGCCGCGTTGCACAGGGATTGTGGTGGAAGGGCCGCCCGCGTGGCCCTTCCGACGATGACAAGCGACTCAAGGATGATCGATGCGCGTACTCGTGCTGGGCGGTCTGGGCAACTTCGGGGCCCGGATCTGTAAACGACTGGCCCAGGAGCCAGGGATCGAGGTGCTGGCCGGCTCGCGGAGCCTGCCGGCTGAGACGCCGTTCGGCGCCGGCCGCGTACGGCTGGTGCGCGTGGATATGGACGCGGTCGATTTCCCGCTGCGCCTGCAGGAGTTCGGCGTCGACCTGCTGATCCATTGCGCCGGGCCTTTCCAGCAGCAGGGTTACCGGGTGGCCGAGGCCTGCTGCGCCGTGGGCGTGCACTACATCGACATCGCCGACGGCCGCGACTTCGTCGCCGACTTTCCCGCGACCATGGCCGCCCGGGCCGCGGCGGCCGGGGTGTGCCTGATCTCCGGGGCGAGCACCGTGCCGGCATTGTCGTCCGCGGTGGTGGACAGCCTGGCCAGGCGCTTTGCCAGCATCGACGCCATCAGCGTGGCGATCGCCCCCGGCCAGCAGGCGCCGCGCGGCGTGGCGACCATGCGCGCGGTGCTCAGCTATGCGGGCAGGCCGTTCCAGCGTCTGCGCGACGGCGTCTGGCGCAACGTGTATGGCTGGCACGATCTGCGCGCCATCCACTTTGCCGGTCTGGGTACGCGCTGGGGTGCGGCCTGCGACATCCCCGACCTCGCGCTGTTTCCACAGCGTTATCCGACCGCCAGGACCATCGAGTTTCGCGCGGCTTTGGAGCTGCGCATCCAGCATCTGGTGCTGTGGGGGCTGGCGGGGATTCGCCGGCTGGGGGTGGAATTGCCGCTGGAGCGCTACGCGCCGCAACTGGAAGCCTTCACCCACCGCTTTCTCGACCGCTTCGGCGGCGACCGCGGCGGGATGATGGTGCGGGTTGCCGGCCGGCGCGCGGATGGCGCACCAGGCCAGGCCACCTGGCACCTGACCGCGCCGGACGGCAACGGCCCGGAAATCCCCTGCATGGCGGCGGTGCTGCTGGCGCTGCGCATGGCGGCCGACGGCCCGCCGGCCAGCGGTGCCCATGCCTGCATCGGCCTGCTGGAGCTGGAGGCGTTCGAGCCGGAGTTCCAGCGATGGGGGATCACCACGGAATGTTCGGTCGCCGCGTTCTGAGCGTCATCCAGACTACGTTGATCCAGCTGATAGCCGCCTGGGGACTTTATACGGCTGGGTTTGAGGGCTATCGCCTGTTCATAGGGCCAGTCAGGCGGGACATTTCCTTCGGCCTGCAACTGCACCACGGCATGTCTGTGTTGCTGTTTCTGGCCACCATGAACGCCATCTGCCGGGTCATCTGTTCCGGTCGGCGGGCGCGTCTCGCATCCGCGGGCTGCATGGTCGCCTGGACGCTGTTTTGGGTGAACATCTTTCCCTCCATGCCTTTGCGCAGCGGCCTGGTGGTCGGGGTAGGGGTTATCGCCCTTGCCCTTCCTGCGCTCTTGCGCCAGGCGTGACCACCGGCCGTTGGGAGGGGCGCCTGCCCCTGAGCGGAGACACTTGGCCGGGAACTGCTCTAATCGGGAATCTCCACCTCGACCAGCCTGGCCAGCTGGATCAGCGACTCCTGCCAGCCCAGGTAGCACTCCTCGACGGGAATGGCGTCGGGAATGCCTTCCTGCACGATGCTCAGCTCGGTGCCGCAGGACACCGGGCACAGCTCGACCGTGGTGTACATGGCGCCGGACAGGTTCGGGTCGTCGAACTGGTCCGTATAGCGCAGGCGTTGGTGCGGCACCAGGTCGAGGAATTCGCCGAAGAATGCATGCGCCTTGCCCGTGGTGAAGTTGGTGAACGACATCCGGTAGGTGCCGCCGACCCTGGGGTCGAAATGATGGACGTTGCCGGTGAAACCGTTGGGCGGCAGCCACTTGGCCATGGCGTCGGCGTCGAGGAAAGCGCGGTAGATCTGCTCGGGCGTCGCCCGCAGGATGCGGTGCAGGCGGATGGTGGAGGGCATGCTGGCGTCTCCTCTTGTTGTCGTGGGGCCGGACGGAGGGTGGCTCGCCTCCGGTGACAGTTGAGGATAGTTCGCGCCCTCGGCGCGGCCGCCCGGCAGCGACCGGCGGCGCGCCGCCGGCCGTGCCGGTCGCCTCAGCCGCGGTGGTAGCGCTGCGCCACGAACGGGGTCTTGACCACCTTCATCGGCACGCGCTTGCCGCGCACCATGGCCCACACCTCGCTGTCCAGCGCGGCGTGGGCGCTGGCGACGTAGCCCATGGCCAGCGGCGCGCCCAGGCTGGGGCCGAAGCCGCCGCTGGTGACCTTGCCGATCACCGTGCCCTCGGCATCGACGATCTCGATGCCCTCGCGCACCGGCGTGCGCTCCTGGGGCAGCAGACCGACGCGCTTGCTGGTCACGCCGTCGCGCTGCTGGGCGAAGATCCGCGCCGCGCCCGGGAAGCCGCCGGCGCGCACGCCACCCTCGCGCCGCGCCTTGGAGATGGCCCACTGCAGGCTGGCCTCGACCGGCGTGGTGGCGGTGCTCATGTCGTGGCCGTACAGGCACAGGCCGGCTTCCAGGCGCAGCGAGTCGCGGGCGCCGAGGCCGATCGGCTGCACCTCCGGTTCGGCGAGCAGGGCGCGGGCGAGCTGTTCGGCATGCTCGACGGGCACCGAGATCTCGAAGCCGTCCTCGCCGGTGTAGCCGGAGCGGCTGACATAGCAGGCGACGCCGCACAGCTCGATCTCGGCGAACTGCATGAAGGTCAGCCGGGCGACCTGCGGCGCCAGGCGCGCCAGCACCTCGGCGGCCTTGAGGCCCTGCAGGGCGAGCAGGGCGCGCGACTCGAACAGCGACTGGATCTCGCACTGGTCGCCGATGTGCTGGCGCAGGTGGCCGAGGTCCTGCTCCTTGCAGGCGGCGTTGACCACCAGGAACAGGGTCTGCGCATCGAGGCGAGCGACCATCAGGTCGTCGAGGATGCCGCCGTCGTCGGCGGTGAACAGCGCGTAGCGCTGCACGCCCACCGGCAGGTCGAGGATGTCCACCGGCACCAGGCGCTCCAGCGCCGCGGCGGCCTGCGGGCCGCGCAGGAGGATCTGGCCCATGTGCGAGACGTCGAACAGGCCGGCCTGGTCGCGACAGTGCAGGTGCTCCTTGAGCACGCCCAGCGGGTATTGCACCGGCATGTCGTAGCCGGCGAAGGGCACCATCTTGGCGCCGAGTTCCAGGTGCAGGGCGTGCAGCGGGGTACGGGCGAGGCTTGCGGTGGTCACGTGACGCACTCCATGGGGTGCGCGCGGCGCACCGGGTGGGGGAGGGCCGGCGGCTGCCGGGCTTATGGGCACGGATAGTCACAGGCCGGCGCGGCGCTGTGAAGAGGGGACGACGCGCCTCGTATCGGCCGCGTCGCATGCTTCAGCACTCGACGATGTTCACCGCCAGCCCGCCGCGCGCGGTTTCCTTGTACTTGCTCTTCATGTCCGCGCCGGTCTGGCGCATGGTGCGGATTACCCGGTCCAGCGACACGAAGTGGCGGCCGTCGCCGTGCAGGGCCAGGCGCGCGGCGTTGATCGCCTTGACCGCACCCATGGCGTTGCGCTCGATGCACGGCACCTGGACCAGGCCGCCGACCGGGTCGCAGGTCAGGCCGAGGTTGTGCTCCATGCCGATTTCGGCGGCGTTCTCCACCTGCTGCGCGCTGCCGCCCAGCACCTCGCACAGCGCGCCGGCGGCCATCGAGCAGGCCACGCCGACCTCGCCCTGGCAACCCACCTCGGCGCCGGAGATCGAGGCGTTCTCCTTGTAGAGCATGCCGATGGCCGCGGCGGTGAGCAGGAAGCGCTTGACGCCCTCGGCGCTGGCGCCGGGCACGAAGCCCCAGTAGTAGTGCAGCACCGCCGGGATGATGCCGGCGGCGCCGTTGGTCGGCGCGGTCACCACCCGGCCGCCGGCGGCGTTTTCCTCGTTGACCGCCAGAGCATACAGGTCGACCCAGTCCAGCGCGCCGAGCGGATCGTCGCTCTCGGCGCGGGCCTCCAGATGGCGCAGCAGGGCGGGCGCGCGGCGGCGGATGCCGAGCCCGCCGGGCAGCTCGCCCTCCTGGCGGCAGCCGGCGGCCACGCAGTCCTGCATCGTCTGCCAGAGGCGCGCGAGGCCTGCGCGGGTTTCTGCGTCGGCGCGCCAGGCCCGCTCGTTTTCGGCCATCAGCGCGCTGATCGAAAGCTCGTGCGCGGCGCACTGGGCGAGCAGCTCGGCGGCGCTGTGGAAGGGGTAGGGCAGGGCGCGCGCGTCCTCGCCGGCGGCGCTCTCGTCCGCAGCGACCACGAAGCCGCCGCCCACCGAGTAGTACTCGCCGCTGTGGATCTGCAGGCCGGCGGCATCGAAGGCGCGCAGGATCAGGCCGTTGGGGTGGCGGGGCAGGCTCTTGCGCAGCATCAGCAGATGCTCGCGCTCGACGAAGCGGATCGGCCGTTCGCCGCCCAGGCGCAGCTCGCCGCTGGCGCGGATCTGTTCCAGGCGCTGGGGAATGTACGTGGTGTCGATGCGGTCGGGTTGCTCGCCCTCCAAGCCGAGCAGCACCGCGCTGTCGCTGGCGTGGCCGCGCCCGGTGGCGCCCAGCGAGCCGTACAGCTCGATCTTCAGCCTGGCGGTGGCGGCCAGCAGGCCGGCCTCGCGCAGCTCGCCGACGAAGCGCGCGGCGGCGCGCATCGGCCCCACGGTGTGCGAGCTGGACGGACCGATGCCGATCTTGAACAGGTCGAAAACGCTGAGGGACATGGCGAGGCCTCCTCCGTGCTCCTCTCCACTGTACTCCTTCCCGGGGCGGGCAAGGGGGAGCGTCCCGGGCAATCGCACGAATGGCTGGCGAGCCTGGTCGATCCGCTGGGGAGCGAAGCCATTGGCCCAAATGCCCCGCCAAGGAAGGCGAATGAATTCGCCCCTACAGGCCGGAAAATTGGCTTTATGCGACCGCCGTGGGGGAACGTCGGCGGCCCGGGCCGGCCGGCCTTTCCGCGTGGGCGGCGTTGGGCGCAGGCGATGTTCGGTGGCAGCCGCGCCAGCCGTTCCGCTACTCGGCCAGTCCGCCGCGCCCGCCGGTCGCCTCGCCGCTGGCCAGGCCCCTGGCCTGCATCAGCTCGGTGATGATCGGCACCGGCCCCAGCAGGTGCTCGCGCATCAGCCCACAGGCGCGCGCCTGGTCGCGGGCGAGGATCGCCTCGACCAGGCTGGCGTGCTCGCGGCGCTTGGCCTCCAGCGCCTGTTCGGAGAACACCGTGTGCTGCAGCCACAGGTGGCGGTAGCGCTCGGCCTGGTCGAACAGGTAGGCGCGTACCTGCAGCAGCTGCGCCGAGCCGCAGCCGGCGACGATGGCGGTGTGGAACGCCTTGTGGCGGGCGTCCCAGACGCCCAGCTGCTCCTCGGCGTTGCGCACCTCGACCACCTTGGTCAGCGTGTGGGCGCGGGCGAGGATCTCCGCCTCCCAGGCATCGTCGCCGCGCTCGATGGCCAGGCCCAGCAGCATGGCCTCCAGGTTGGCGCGGGCGTCGTAAATATCGAACAGCTCGCCGAGCGACATCGGCGCCACCCGGTAGCCGCGCTGGCTGATGACCACCACCAGGCGCTCGGCCACCAGCTGCGACAGCGCCTCGCGCAGCGGGCCGACGCCCAGCCCGTAGCGCTCCTTGAGGCCGCTCATCAGCAGCTTCTCGTCGGGCTTGAACACCCCGCGGATGATGTCGCGCTTCAGCAGTTCATGTCCGCGGATCGCCAGATTCTCTTGGGAAACAGGGGTTTCCATATCGCCGTCCTTCCTCGTCGTGCGTCGACATCATACCCAATCGTTGGCGGGATGCCCGTTTCGTCGCTGAGCGTTGAAAATTTTTGACAGCTCGCAAAAATGTCGATATTTTTAATTTACGCCGACATTAACAAGAAACGTCTCATCCCCTTTGCCGCTTTGCCCAGGAGCGCCGTCATGAGCACCGTCGTCCAACTCAAGCCTTCCGTTGCCCAGCCGATCGAACCCCAGGGCTTCACCCTGGCGCCTTCCGCCCTGTCGCCGCGCCTGCTGCAGCTGACCTTCCCGCGCAGCACCGTCGAGGCCTACCTCGCCGCCACCGCCGAGTACCCGGTGCAGGCGCTGGAGTACAAGTCGTTCCTGCGCTTCCGCTGCGCGCGCCTGCTCGACGAGCTGTGCGCCAACACCCTGCAGCCGCTGCTGATCGAGACCCTGGCCGACCGCGACAGCGGCGCCCTGCTGATCACTCCGGAAGGGCTGGACTCGGTGGAGCAGGCCGAGGACATGGTCAAGTTCACCACCGCGGTGGCCCACCTGTTCGGCCGCTCTAACTACGACGCCATGAGCGGCCAGTACTACGCGCGCTTCGTGGTGAAGAACGAGGACAACTCCGACAGCTACCTGCGCCAGGCCCACCGGGTGATGGAGCTGCACACCGACGGCACCTTCGTCGAGCAGGACACCGACTACGTGCTGATGCTGAAGATCGACGAGCAGAACATGGAGGGCGGCGACTCGCTGCTGCTGCACCTGGACGACTGGGAAGGGCTGGAGCACTTCTACACCCACCCGCTGGCCCGTCGCGAAATGCGCTGGAGCGCGCCGCCGAGCAAGAACGTCAGCAAGGACATCTACCACGCGGTGTTCGATACCGACGTCGCCGGCCGGCCGATCATCAGCTACATCGACCAGTTCGTGCAGCCGAAGAACTTCGAGGAAGGCAACTGGCTGGCCGACCTCGGCGACTCCATCGAGAACAGCCCGGCCAAGCTGTCGGTGCGCGTGCCGGTGGGCAGCTTCCTGCTGATCAACAACCACTGCTGGCTGCACGGCCGCGACCGCTTCGTTGCCCACGCCGGCCTGCGTCGCGAGCTGATGCGCCAGCGCGGCTACTTCACCCACAAGAAGGTGCTGCGCCAGCCGCGGCAGTGACGCCGGACCCGCCAGTCACACCCGCGCGGCGTAGCCGGGGACGGGCGGGCAGAGGTCTTGAGTGGCATCATCCTCTGCCTTCCCGTTTCCCGCTGCGGCGCGCGGCCTGGACGGGCTTGCACAAGTCGTGGGGCGAATCGGATCCATGCGTGCGCCGCCCCGCGTGCCCCATAACCATCACACGACAAGGGCAGACAAGGTGTACGACTTCATCATCATCGGCGGCGGCATCCTCGGCATGTCCACCGCCATGCAACTGATCCGCGCCTACCCGGACTGCCGGATGCTGCTGCTGGAGAAGGAATCCGCGCCGGCGCGCCACCAGACCGGCCACAACAGCGGCGTGATCCACGCCGGCGTCTACTACACCCCCGGCAGCCTCAAGGCGCGCTTCTGCCTGGCCGGCAACCGCGCGACCAAGCAGTTCTGCATCGAGAACGGCATCCGCTTCGACGAGTGCGGCAAGCTCCTGGTCGCCACCAACGCGCTGGAGATGCAGCGCATGCAGGCGCTGTGGGAGCGCACCGAGGCCAACGGCCTGCAGCGCGAATGGCTGAGCGCGGAGGCATTGCGCGAGCGCGAGCCGAACATCACCGGCATCGGCGGCATCTTCGTGCCCTCCAGCGGCATCGTCAGCTACGCCGAGGTCGCCGCGGCCATGGCTCGCGAGTTCCAGATGCGCGGCGGCGAGATCCGCTACGGCACCGAGGTGATCGGCCTCGAGGAACGCCCCACCGAGATGGTGGTGAAGACCAGCGCCGGCGCATTCAGCAGCCGCTTCATGGTGTCCTGCTCGGGGCTGATGGCCGACCGCGTGGTGCGCATGCTCGGCCTCGACCCGGGCTTCAGCATCTGCCCGTTCCGCGGCGAGTACTACCTGCTGCCGGCCGAGCACAACCGCATCGTCAACCACCTGATCTACCCGATCCCCGACCCGTCCATGCCGTTCCTCGGCGTGCACCTGACGCGGATGATCGACGGCACCGTCACCGTCGGCCCCAACGCGGTGCTGGCGCTCAAGCGCGAGGGCTACCGCAAGCGCGACATCTCGCTGTCCGACACCTTCGCCATGCTCACCGACCCCGGCATCCTCAAGGTGCTGAAGAACAACCTGCGCCCGGGCCTGGTGGAGATGCGCAACTCGCTGTTCAAGCGCGGCTACCTGCAGGAAGTGCGCAAGTACTGCCCGAGCATCGAACTCAAGGACCTCAAGCCCTACCCGGCGGGTGTGCGCGCCCAGGCGGTATCGCGCGAAGGCAAGCTGATCGAGGACTTCCTGTTCCGCAACACCCGGCGCAGCGTCAACGTGTGCAACGCGCCGTCGCCGGCGGCCACCTCGGCCATCCCGATCGGTGCCTACATCATCGAGCAGATCGACGCCCAGCTCGCCGACCTGCCCGGGTTCAACAGGCAGCGCCAGACCGCCTGAGCCCCGAATGCCTTGCCCAACCCCCATGGAGCGTGCGTCATGAGCCAATCGCTGCAAGAGAAGGACATCCACTACCAGCTGCACCCCTATACCAACGCCCGCCTGCACCAGGAGCAGGGCCCGCTGATCATCGAGCGCGGCGAAGGCGTGTACGTCTTTGATGAGCAGGGCAAGGACTACATCGAAGGCATGTCCGGGCTGTGGAGCGCCGCGCTGGGCTTCAGCAACCAGCGCCTGATCCGCGCCGCGCAGCGGCAGCTCGAGACCCTGCCGTTCTACCACCTGTTCAGCCACAAGGCGCACCGGCCAAGCATCGAGCTGGCCGAGAAGCTGATCCAGATGGCGCCGGTGCCGATGAGCAAGGTGTTCTTCACCAACTCCGGCTCCGAGGCCAACGACACCGTGGTCAAGCTGGTGTGGTACCGCAACCACGCCCTCGGCAAGCCCGAGAAGAGCAAGTTCATTGCCCGCACCAACGCCTACCACGGCATCACCGTGGCCAGCGCCAGCCTCACCGGCCTGCCGGCCAACCACCGCGGCTTCGGCCTGCCGCTGCCGGGCTTCCTGCACGTCGGCTGCCCGCACCACTACCGCTACGCGCTGCCGGGCGAGAGCGAGGAGCAGTTCGCCGACCGCCTGGCCGCCGAGCTGGAGCAGCGCATCCTCGCCGAGGGCCCGGAAACCATCGCCGCCTTCATCGGCGAGCCGCTGATGGGCGCCGGCGGGGTGATTGTGCCGCCGCGCACCTACTGGGCCAAGGTCCAGCAGGTCTGCCGCAAGTACGACATCCTGGTGATCGCCGACGAGGTGATCTGCGGCTTCGGCCGTACCGGCAACATGTTCGGCAGCCAGACCTTCGGCATCCGCCCGGACATCATGGTGGTCTCCAAGCAGCTGTCTTCCTCCTACCAGCCGATCGCCGCGGTGCTGATCAACGACGCCGTGTACCAGCCGATCGAGGCGCAGAGCGGCAGCCTCGGCACCCTCGGCCACGGCTTCACCGCCAGCGGCCACCCGGTGGCCACCGCGGTGGCGCTGGAGAACCTGAAGATCATCGAGGAGGACAACCTGGTCGCCCACGCCGCGGCCATGGGTGAGCGCATGCACGCCGCGCTGCGTCGCTTCACCGACCACCCGCTGGTTGGCGAGGTGCGCGGCTGCGGCCTGATCGCCGCGGTCGAGCTGGTCGGCGACAAGGACAGCAAGGCGCCGTACCAGGCCACCGGCACCCTCGGCCGCTACCTGGCCGGCCGCGCCCAGCAGCACGGCCTGATCACCCGCGCCATGGGCGACGCCATCGCCTTCTGCCCGCCGCTGATCATCGACGAGAAGGAGATGGGGCTGCTGCTCGAACGCTTCGAGCGCGCGCTGGACGATACGGCGCAGTGGGTGGGTTGAGGTAAGAGCCGGCCGGTGCAATCTGTAGGGGCGAATTCATTCGCCAAGGGGTGCGAAGCGCCCCCCGAAACCCTCAAGGGCAGGCCATTGGCCTGCTTGGCGAATAAATTCGCCCCTACGGATCCGGTGGCACGCGATAGCCCGGGCCGGCGCAAGCCGGCCTTTTCGCGTCAGCAGACGCAGTAGAGCCGCAGGCATGCCCTGGCAACGGAGCGCAACCCGAAAAGGAGGACCCCTTGAACATCCCGGTCGTGCCGATCACGGCAGACAACACCGCCAGCGCGGTCGACGCCCTGCGCGAGCTCTGGCCGCACTACGCACCGGAAGAGATGGTGCGGGTGATCGACCAACAGCTGCGGCCCAACGGTTACCAACTGGCCGGCATCTTCGCCGACGACTCGCCCGCGGCCGCCGCCGTGCTCGGCTACCGCATCCAGCACTCGCTGTGGCTGGGCCAGTCGCTGTACATCGTCGACATCGCCACCCTGCCCGAATGGCGCGGGCGGGGCTTCGGCGACCGCCTCATGGAGTGGGCCGAAGCCGAGGCCGCGCGCCTGGGCTGCAGCGCCGTGCATCTGGACTCCGGCGTCGGCCGCGAGCGTGCGGCGGCGCATCGCCTGTACATGCGCCATCACTACCAGATCGGCTGCCATCACTTCGTCAAGAAGCTCGGGGGTTAGTCCGCGCGTGCTGAAGGATACGGTGCAGTGGGTGAGAGGAGGGCCGGCGTGAGCTGGCCCTTTTCTGTAGGACGCAAGAACGGTGTGGTGGTAGTGGCTTGTCCAGCGGGTTGCCTGCAGTCCGAGCAATCCTGTCACGGTGACGATTACTTGTTGACGACCCAAACCAGCCGGTTGCGACAGGCAGGATGCGGCCATTACCGGACATCAACGCCCAGACAGAACGCTGACATTGACACCGGCGGCACGCCTAGTTGATTTTGGAGACGTCAGCCACTGATGGCTCATGTCAGATACGGATATTCGGCTCTATCGCGAAATCGCGTTTCCTAGGGCAGGAGTCAGAGGAAGCCTCATAGGCGGTTCCAGCCCTACGCTAGACGTGCCAAAATCAAGAAAATATGGCTAAGGACGGGCATGCGGCATGTATTTGAGTAGAATAGTTATTAAGAACTATCGTTCCCTAAAGGCCGTGAATGTTCCCATTGCCCCAGGATCCTCTGTTGTAATCGGCGAGAACAGCGTCGGCAAATCGAATCTCTTCCAAGCCCTTCGGATTTGCCTTGATGTGCAGCTTTCGTCGACCTTCCGGTCGCTCCAGAAGGAAGATATTCACTGCCATATCGATCAGACTGGCCCGTTTCAGGTACTCATTGGCGTCGAGCTCTCCGGCTTCCAAGGAAACGAGAACGAGGAAGCTCTTTTACATGGGACGGAGATCGATGCGAACCGTGCTCGTCTATTCTACCGTTTTCGCCCCAAGAGGGCTGTCCGCGAGGCGTTGAGCCGTGACGAGTACGAAGGCCCCCTGACCCTCGACGACTTTGGATGGGAGCTGGCGGGCGGTGGCAACCCCCAAGTGGATCTCACTGAGATCGAATGGGACGATGAATTGGGTGACCTTGGCGCAACCAACGTCGGCTTGCAGTATCTCCAATCTTATTTGGTCGTGTTTCTCCCCGCTCTTCGCGACGTGGAGGCCGACTTGCAAACACGCCGGTCGACGCTTGCTCGCCTAATCGAGGCAAGCCAGATCAATGTCGCTGAACAAAATACCCTGATCGATGCCGTCAAGGCGGCAAACGACGAAATCGAAGCCTCGCCCACAATCCAGACGATTGCGGGAGCGATTGACACCGCTTTTAAGGAAATTACCGGGCCGGCGTTCAGCCTCAATGTGGATCTTGGTCTGTCCTCACCAACCTTCCAGTCCATTATTAGGAACCTGATTGTCCTGCTGACAAGTAACTTAGTCACTCAGTTTGAGCCGCGCCGGAATGGCCTCGGCCTCAACAACATCCTCTATATCGCAATGCTCGTGGAGAACTTCCGAAAGCGCTCCGCTAATGGGAAAGCAGCAGGCGAACTGCTTCTGATCGAAGAGCCGGAAGCGCACCTGCATCCCCAACTCCAGAGTACATTGATAGAGGCACTGCGGAGTTTCTCTTTCCAGTCGCTGGTTTCGACACATAGCACACAGATAACCGCCAAGGTGCCGCTAGAAGCCTACGTCGTGCTGACTACGACGGCGGAAGGCACACCATTCGCCGCGGCTCCAGCCTCCACTAACGATCTTTCTCTATCCGACCAGCAGGACCTGAACCGTTATCTCGATGCGACCAAATCTAACCTTCTTTTTGCAAGGAAGGTGATGCTGGTAGAGGGAGCAGCCGAGCTCCTCCTAGTACCACCGCTCGTCAAGCAGATCATGGGAATCGATTTAGAGCGGGAAGGGATTTCCGTTGTGGCGGTCCACGGTGCTCACTTCGCGCCGTTCGCCCGTCTCTTCAACGGCAGTTGCCTGCCAAAGGCCTGTGCAATTGTGGGTGATGCCGATCAGGAAGTGGAAGCGGTCGACCCCGATGACGATGTGCCCATGCCGTCGAATCTCGGCGCGCTGGTGGGGCCATTTGTGCGCGTATTTCTCGGTGCGACCACGTTCGAGCGCGAGCTGACAACAAGCGGAAACTTGAAGATGCTCGCAAGTGCTGCCAATGAGCTGGGGGCTCCTCGGCTCAAGAGGACGCTTGAAGTACAGGATCTCATTGGTGGAGATGTGCCGGATGATTTGAAGGCAAAGGTTCTTCGGACTGCGAAGCGTTTTGGCAAAGGACGATTTGCTCAAGTCACTGCTCGCCACATAGCTGAAGCGGGTGACTTGCCGCCGTATATCTTCGAAGCGGTGGAATGGCTGCGGGCGCAATGAGACTTACAGACGAGCAAAAGACTGCTGTTGCCCACGACGGCAATCTCCTTCTCACGGCATGTCCTGGTAGCGGAAAGACCCGGACGCTTATCGCGAAGGCAGTGCGTGAGATTGAAGAATTACGGGGCTCCCCCCGCCGTGTCTGCTGCATCACGTATACCAATTCGGCTGCACAAGAGATCGAACAACGGGCCTCACTCCAAATGCAGGATGGCGACGCCACCCATCTATCGGTTTCCACCATCCATGCCTTTTGCCTTCAGGAAATTCTGCGTCCTTATGGCTGGCTTCTTCCTGAATTCAGTGGTGTGATGCGAGTTCTTACTCGCGACAATCCGGACTTCGAGGAAATCGCGAACCATGCAGCGGCCCAAGTTGGCCTGCGTCAACTTAAACTACGCGAGTACGATGACTTTGAATCCCTGAGCGTCAACGCTGCTGGAGAGCTCATCGGGCAGTCCGCTCAAAATACGGCAGTCTCAATGGCTTCCCCCTACTTCTGGAGACGGTGTGCCGAACTTGGCTACATCGACTTCTGCTCAATCATCTATAGATCGTATCGGATTCTGCGCGATCATCCGCGCGTGGCGAATTCTCTCTGCTCGAAGTTTGCTTGGTTTCTGGTCGACGAATTCCAAGATACGACGGAACTCCAGATCGAGATCCTCCGGCAGCTCTATGACGCCGGAGGATCCAAGTTCTTCCTCGTCGGCGATCTTGCGCAGTCTATATATGCCTTCACCGGGGCGCGGCCGGAGCTAGTGGTTCCGTTCGGCGAGTACATTAACGCCCGAACTGATCTGACATTGAGCCAAAATTTCCGATCCAGTGCTCATGTGGTGGATCACGCGGAGCGACTGTTTCCTCGCAATCCAGCTATGTCTGCGGTTGGGAAATACCATGCGTTTCAGGCAGAGCCTGTACTAATCCGTAACGTTACCGCCTTCGAGGCCATTACCGAGTATTTCCTGCCGATACTTGACGAACACGGGATTGGTCTCGGTGACGCGACGATCCTCGGTAAGGACTGGGCGTCGCTAAGCAACCTCTCGCGTCAACTGAGGAGCTTCGGTACGCCAGTAGTCGGGCCTGGCGCTCGCCCGTACCGGCGTTCTCGCCTATTCGCGACTCTTGCCGAGCAGCTTTGCGGAGCCATTGTGGAGACGCAGGCAGACACAATGCGCCAGCTTGAGCGCGCCGTCTTCCACGCTGTGCAGGAGATAACAGGTCAACCTAGGTTTGATGTTTTCAGCCACGAAGGCCGCGTCCTAATTATCCGGCTACTGCGCGCCGCGCGCCGGCATGCCGCTCATGACGGCGCACTTATCTGGCTTGATAACGTGTCGCAGGAGACAGGGAAGCTCATGTACGAGGCCGGACTCATTGATCTTGTTCAATCGGGCCTATTCTATGCCTCCGTTCAGGAGATGAAGATGGACATGGACCGCCAGCAGGTCGATACCGCCAATCTCCGGATCGAGGACCTCGGCTTGTTCGCCAGCCCGACGAAAGCGCTGCGGCTTTCAACTATTCACTACGCGAAGGGCCGCGAGTATGCCGCAGTGGCCTTGATCGGGCTCCGACAAGGTAGCTTTCCCCACTTTTATGCAACTTCTCCAGATGCCATTCTTAGCGAAAAGCGCCTGTTTTATGTCGGAGTAACCCGTGCAGAGAGGGTACTCATGTATGTCTCCGAACGCGACAGATGGTCGAATCCGCCCAGCCATTTCCTCGGTGCTGATGGAGTGGGGATGGTCTAATGGAACCCCCAGAGGAAACTTTCTCATAATTACCACTCGAATGCGCACGCAGCATGGAGCATTCTATGGCAGATAATGACATTGATCGGTTCGATCGCCTTACCGGCGCCGTCTTCGCAAGGCTTTATGAGTCCTTTCCTGTTGGTGTTGACCTAAACTCCATGGAGTTCTCCAGGGTGATTTCGCCTAGCGAAGAGCATGACGAATTATTTTGTCAAATTTTCAATCAAGACGAATTCTTTAACTCAACCGTTTTTTGGTTGCGAGACGCAGGTTTCATCACTTTTAGCAATACGACTCTAGATAACAGCATGGCGTATCAATGCAGACTAACCGCAAAGGCGCTTCAAGTTTTGAAATGTACCCCGGAGAGGGTTGGTGGGGAGACTCTCGGTGGTCGGCTAGGTGACGCAGTCAAGCAAGGGACAATGGTGGTCTTGGAGACGGTGGCGAACGAAGCGCTAAATCGCGGAGTCGGCTTATTACTCTCCACAGCAGCCGCTGCATTGCCCAGATAACCTAAAAAGGCATAAATAAAAAAGATGACATATCTATCTCCTCGCTCCAGTCATTTCTTTTGCATATTAACATGCGGGATGGCAGTGCTAAATTATACAAATAAACAATTACCTTTTCGGCTGACAGGGAGGACATTTAATGACCATTGTATGTGCTTGGGTTAGAGCCTCTAAGAGAGGGGCGGAGGAGCTCATTGTGTGCTCTGATAGCCGGCTGTCCGGCGGAGGTACGCTGGATTGTTCGCCAAAGGTTTTTCAACTTCCTAGAACGGACGCCGTAATTGCTTTTTCAGGGGCAACTTATCTTGCCTATCCATTGCTCCTCCAAATGACACAGGCAATCAATTCCCATGGCCCGATGAGGGATGGCGTTCTTGACTATGCTCGTCTAAAATCGTTTCTACTGAGATTGTTAAACGAGCTATTTGGCAGATTTGATACCTACCTGGATGCATTTAAAAAGCCAGAACATAATTTCCTGCTATGTGGGTATTCATGGTTCCACAAAGAATTTATGATTGATCGATTTGAATATGATCATTATGCAAATAGATTTCAGGCGCACCCAGTCGTTAAGGGGATAGGGAATTTCGGGAAAATTGCATTCATTGGTGATGTGCGTAAACAAGCAAATCATCAGCTTATAACTTTGCTGCGAAGACGTTATGGGGATGCATCAGTCTTGCCTAACAGTACCCTAGTCAAACGATATGACATGGAGCCATTTGAAATCATTCGCGATATGTTGAGAAGTGCAGGGCCAGAGGACTCGATTGGGGGCGCCCCTCAGTTAACCTCACTATGCCAGCATATGATTTCAAAGCCTCTGGGGATATTCTGGCCTGACAAGAATAGCAATGACGTATTTGTAAATGGAAGACCTGTCTTTGCGTTTGAAAATATTGATAGCTGGATTATTGATCCAGACTCCTTGAAGAAGTCTCACAAGTACTTATCAAGAAGAGAGCCGACTTTTGAGGAATAGAAAGAACCTGGAAAGGCTCTAGAAACTAAGCCGCTGAATCAGTTATCACCGCATCAGTGACCGCTTTTGGCCGTTCACTGCTGGCCGTCACTGAAAAATTATTGGCCATCCTGGACGAAATCTGTCTTCAGACTGCAGCAGGCTGGTCAAGAACTCCGCCTTGTCACACAAAAAACGCGACCTCCCTAGTCGCGTTTTTTTGTCCGACCCTCACCCTCACTCCCCCCGCCTCTGCAACCCCCCACGCACCTCCCGCGCAGTACAGCCGTACTGCTGGCGGAAGGCGCGGGTGAACTGGGCTTGGTCGTTGAAGCCCCAGCGGAACGCCAGTTCGCCGATCGACAGGTGGCAGTGCGGGTCGCGCAGTTGGCGGTGCACCGCCTCCAGGCGCTGCAGGCGGACCCACTCGCCGAGGGTGTAGGGGGTGGCGGCGAACAGCTTGTGCAGGTAGCGCAGCGACAGGCCGCAGGCCTCGGCGATCTGCGCCGGGTTCAGCTCGGGGTTGGCCAGGTGGCGTTCGATGTACTGCTCGACGCGCTGCAGGTGCACGGCGGCCAGCGTCGAGGTTTCGCTGTTGAGCACCCGCTCGTCCTGGCGCAGGGCCATCAGCAGGGTGGCCAGCGCCTGTTCCAGCAGCAGGTGGCGGGCGCTCGCGTCGCACTCGTCGAAACGCGCCGCGCACAGGCCGAGCTGTTCGACGAAGATCCGCCCGAGGCCTCGGCGGGCGTCGAAGCAGAAGCGGGTGTAGCGTTCCGCGCCGCGCAGCTGGCCGTGCAGGGCGCGCTCGGGCAGCTTGAACACCCAGAGGTCGTTGTCGGCGGCGTAGTGGAAGCGGTAGGGCGCATCGCCGCGTTCGACGATGAAGCCGCCGGGCTGGCAGCGCAGGGCGCGGCCGTCCTGCTCGAACTGCACTTCGCTTTGCCGCGGCACGGTGACCAGGTAGCAGGCCTCCGGGTCCTGGCTGACCTGGGCCTTGCTGCGCGAGTAGGCGAGCTGGCTGGAGCGCAGGCGGGAGAGGGTGAGCGGCGTGCTGGGCGTGTCCCAGACGTGCAGGCTGCCCTGGAAGGCGGCGCCGGGAGCGAACTCCAGGCTGAGAGGGAAGTAGGTGGAGCCGATAGCTTCTGCCCAGCGGAGCTGGCGTTCCTGTTGCGGCCAGTACCGGGTGGAGAGCTGTTGAGCCATGGCCGGTCCTCACGATTATCGTTGTTATGAGGACAGCGCGGCGGGGAGTGGAAATCCCTGCCGCGCTGTTATTTCGCCATCATTGGCCTGGGTGACCGGGTGGTCAAGTCCGTGGCGTCACCCGGTAGGTGGCGGACGGGGTGAGCGTCGCCTGCCAGCCCGGCGGGATGACGATGTTGGTGGTGCTTTCCTCGATCACGCACGGACCCTGCACGCTCTGGCCGGCCTGCAGGTGGTTGCCGTCGTACACCGGGGTGGCCTGCCAGTCGCCGTCGGCGCTGAACAGCATCTTGCGCAGGCTGGACGGGGCGGCCTCGCCGACCTCGGCCGGCTGCGGCAGTTCCGGCAGCGGCGGGCGCGGCAGGCGGCCGATTACCGAGCACTCGAGGTTGACCAGCTCCACCGGGCTGCCCGGCTCGCTGTAGGAATACAGCGCCTGGTGGCGGCGGTGGAAAGCGTCGCACAGTGCGGCCAGGCCCTGCTCGTCGAGCCGACTGCTGGCCAGCTCCACGCTGCACTCGTGGATCTGCCCGAGGTAGCGCATCTCCAGGGTGTAGTGGCACTCGATGGTGTCGGCGGCGAAGCCGTCCTCGCGCAGGTTGCCCAGGCCCTTGTTGCGCAGCTCGGCCAGCGCCCGGTTGAGGCGCTCGAGGTCGACGTGGCCGGCGTCCAGGCGCATCGGCAGGCTGGTCAGCTGGTCGTAGCGCATGTCGGAGAGGATCTGGCCGAAGGCGCACAGGCCGGAGGCGACCTTGGGGATCAGCACGGTGTGGATGCCGATCTCCTCGGCCAGGCGCACCACGTGCATGCCGGCCGCGCCGCCGGCGCCGATCAGGGCGAAGTCGCGCGGGTCGTGGCCGCGCTCGATGGACACCCGGCGGATGCCGTTGACCATGTTCAGGTTGACCAGGGTGGTGATGCCGTAGGCGGCGCGCTCGATGCTGATGCCCAGCGGGTCGGCGATCCTGCTGCGGATGGCGTCCAGCGCCGCCTGGCGGTTGAGGCGGATGCTGCCGCCGAGCAGGGCGCCGTCGGGCAGGTAGCCGAGCACCAGGTTGGCGTCGGTCACGGTCGGCTCAAGGCCGCCCTTGCCGTAGCACACCGGGCCGGGCTTGGCGCCGGCGCTGCGCGGGCCGACCTGGAGCATGCCGAACTCGTCGAGGTGGGCGATCGAGCCGCCGCCGGCGCCGAGGGTCTCCACCTGGATCATCGGCACGCCGATGCGCTGGCGCAGGAAGTCGACGTCCTTGCTGAAGTTGGTGCGCCCGGCGTTGGTCAGGGTGATGTCGAACGAGGTGCCGCCCATGTCGACGGTGATCACGTTGTCGATGTCGAACGGTTTGGCCACCGACAGGCCGGCCTGCGGCGCCGAGGCCGGGCCGGAGTTGATCGCGTTGACCGCGCGCTCGCGCATCATGCCGCCCGGCGCCAGGCCGCCGTTGGACTGGAAGTAGCGCACCGGCTGCTGGGCGCCGAGCTCCTCGAACAGCGCGTCGATGCGCTCGACGTAGCGCGCCATCACCGGGCTCAGGTAGGCGTTGACCACGGTGGTGGAGGTGCGGGTGTACTCGCGGATCTGCGGGAACACCTCGACGCCGGTGCAGACGAACACCCCGGGCAGGGCGGCGCGCACCATCTCGGCGGCGCGCAGCTCGTGGGCCGGGTTGCGCACCGACCAGACGAAGGAGATCGCCACCGCCTCGACGCCCTCGGCGCGGAAGTACTCGATGGCCTCGCGCACCGCGGCCTCGTCCAGCGGGCTGTACTCGCGGCCGTCGCTGAGGATGCGCCCGCCCACCGGGCGGCGCAGGTGGCGCGGCACCAGCATGTGCGCCGGCGGGTAGTGGGCGTCGTAGCGGTGGCCTTCCTCCTTGTGGCCGAGGCGGATCTCCAGGCTGTCCTCGTGGCCCTCGGTGCACAGCAGGCCGACCTTGACCCCGGTGCGCTCGATCAGCGCGTTGAGCGCCACGGTGGTGCCGTTGATGCACAGGTCGCAGTCGGCAATGATCTCGGCCGGCGAGCGGCCGACGGCGTCGGCGATCTGCGCCAGACCGGCGCGGATGGCCAAGGTGCCGTCCTGCGGGGTGGACGGCGCCTTGAACAGCTGCACGCCGCCGTCGCGGTCGGCGAGGATGAAGTCGGTGAAGGTGCCGCCGGCGTCGATGCCCAGACGATATTGGTTACGCATGTCGATGTTCCTCAGCAGTGCTCAGTGGGGGGCGCGGGCGGCGCGGGTGGCGGCTTCGTCGAGATGGCCGGCGGCGTCGACGATCACCCCGTACTCGAGGCGGGCGCCCTCGGCGGAGACCAGGCCGTTGCGCAGGTCGTCGAGGACCGCGGCGACCGGGCGGCGCAGCGGGTCGCCGTAGCCACCGCCACCGGGGTTGACGTTGATCACCCGCTCGCCCGGGCGCACGGTCAGCACTGGGTTCTGGATGTAGTGGGTTTCCTCGCCGTCGGCGCGGCGGTGGATCAGGCGGCCGAGCTTGGGCTCGATCAGCGCGTTGCGCGCGCCGGCCGCGCCGGCGGTGGCCAGCTGGCGGCCCTCGCCGAAGCCGACCACGGTCATCTCGTGCTCCAGCGGTTCGATCTCCAGGCGGGTGCCGGAGCCGCCGCGGAATTCGCCGGCGCCGCCGCTGTCGCTCATCAGGCTGTAGCGGTGGATGACGATCGGGTAGGAGTACTCGAGCAGCTCGATGTCGCCGCTCATCAGCGCGCCGAAGCAGCACAGCGGGCCGCAGGCGTGCCAGCCGTCCATCACCTTGTTGGCGCCGGCGCCGGAGATGATCGAGGCGAGCACCATGGTCACGTACTCGTCGCCCTCGCGACGCGGGTCGTGGCCGGCGATGTTGATGCCGCTGGCGTGGCCCCAGGAGGCGGTGACGCGCTCGGGTGCGGCCTGCTCCAGCGCCTGGCGCACGGCGTCGGCCAGGGTCTCCATCGGCGTGGTGGTGCAGTTGACGTGCGGCGCCGGTTCCTCGGCGTTGCACAGGGTGCCCTTGGGCCCGAGGTCGACGCTGACGCAGCGGTACAGGCCCTCGTTGTAGGGCGGCGGCACCTGGGCGAACATCATCAGGCCCAGGTAGACGCCGGACACCGAGTTGCCCTCGTAGGAGTTGATGAAGTAGGGCACCTGCGGCGGGCTCTCGATGCGCACGTGGGCCTCGTCGCCGCGGATCTCGACGTGGGCGGTGATCTCCAGCTCGCCGAGGCCGTGGCCGGAATCCTCGAGGATCGCGGTGCCGCTGTAGTGGCCGTCCGGCACGTCGCGCAGCAGGGCGCGCATGTGGCGGTCGGCCATGTTCTTCAGCTCGGCGATGCAGGCGCGCACCTGGGCGACGCCGTACTTCTCGACCAGCTCCAGCAGGTGGCGCTCGCCCACGCAGCAGGCGCCGTACTGGGCGTTGAGGTCGCCCTCCTGGTAGGGACGGGCGCGCATGTTGGTGAGCAGCAGGTTGAACACGTCCTCGCGGCGTTTGCCGCCGGCCCACAGCTTGACCGGCGGGATGCGCAGGCCCTCGGCGTAGATCTCCTTGGCGTCCGGGTTGTAGCCGGCCGGCACCGGGCCGCCGATGTCGGTGAGGTGGCCCTTGCACACGGTCCAGAACACCAGCTCGCCCTGGTAGAACACTGGCTTGTACATGCAGCAGTCGAGGATGTGGCTGCCCTTGTAGGCCGGGTCGTTGTGATAGATCACGTCGCCTTCGGCGATGTCGCCCTCGAAGAACTCGGCCACGCACTTCATCGCCGGGATCAGCGAGCCGAGGTGGATCGGGATGTCCTGGCCCTGCAGGATCATTTCCGGGAAGTGGTCGAACAGCGCGTTGGAGTAGTCGTGGGCCAGGTTGAACACGCTGGAGCGGCCGGTTTTCTCCAGGGTCAGGGTCATCTCGCGCTGGGCGGTTTCCAGCGCCCCGCGCACGACCGCGAGGGTGATCGGATCTACTGTACTCATGGTTCACCACACATCTTGTTGTTGTCGGAGAGGCGGCCCCGCAAGGCTCCGCCCTGGCTTACAAGCTACGCGGCGCGCGGCGCACGGGCTTGTCGCCGGATGCACCCTTTGTTGCGTCTGCGTGCACTCGTCCGTGCGTGGGTTGCCGTTGGTGCAGACGAAAAAAAGGCCAGCGCGAGGCTGGCCTGAAAGGGGGGCAAAGGGGGATGCCAGAGCAATCGCACGAAGCAGAAAAGGCCAACCTACGTGGGCTAAATGCCCTGTAGCCCTCCCTGTAGGAGCGAATTCATTCGCGACCTGGTCGCGAAGTCGCGAATGAATTCGCTCCTACACCGTTCATGCGATTGCCTTGGTTGGCAATGCGGCAGAGGTTAGAAGTAGTAGCCGACGTTGCTGTACAGCTGGTTCTCCCAGCGGTCGCTGCCGCCGGCGCCGAGGCTCTGGGTGTAGCTGCCGCCGCCGATGTACGGGTCGTGCTTGCCGTGCAGCCATTCCAGGGCGATCCACAGCGGGCCGAAGGTGAACGAGCTGCCGGCGATGAAGCGCTGCGAGTCCTCGAAGCCGCTGGCATCCTTGGTGAAGTGGCTGTAGTTGGCATAGAACTTCACCCCGGAGAACCAGCCGTACTGGCCGGGCAGGGCGTAGCTGAGGTCGGCGACGTACAGGTTGCCCTTGGCGGCGACGTTGAAGGTGCCGTCGAAGCTGCCGAAGGACACCAGGCGGTCGCTGCCGGGGTTCTCCGGGCTCATCGACTGGCGCGCGGCGAGCAGCTGCACGCCCCACGGGCCGTTCTGGCCGAGGTAGTGCACGGCGAAGGCGCGGCGGTCGCCGTCCTTGCCGGTGTCCTGGTTCTCCAGCGTCGAGGCCAGCGCCGACACGCCGACTTCCGAGGCCCAGTCGCCGAGCTGCAGGTTGCGCGCCAGGCGGGCGACGACGATGTTCTCCTCGTGGTTGTCGCTGCCGTCGACCACGTAGCCGTCGGCCGTCGCCACGCTGGTGCCGTAGGTGCGCCCGCCGCGGCTGGTGCCCTTGCCCTGTTCGGCCGGCATGGCGAACCAGGCGGCCTGCAGGTCCCAGTCGGCGTTCTTCTGGGTGTACTTGATGCCGATGTCCTGGGTGTCCTCCAGGCCGATCACGTTGCCCAGCGACTCGAAGAAGGTGCTGCCGAAGTAGGGCTGCAGGCCGAACGGAATCGGCATCAGGCCGGCCTGCACCTGGCGCTCGGCGTCGAACCTGTAGCCCAGCCAGGCGTACTCGGCGAAGGAGATGTCGCCGATCTTGTCGGTGTAGTCGAACGGGCGGTGCTTGCCGTAGAAGCGGTACTTGGCCGCGCCGATCCAGCTGTCCGAGCTGTAGGTGGCGGTGAGGAAGGCGGTGTCGAAACCGAATTCCGAGATGTCGCGGTCCGGGTCGTAGTCCAGGCGGCCGCGGATGGCGCCGCCGAGGTCGAGGTTGTCGGTGACCTGCACGGCGGCGGCCGGCAGGGCGAAGGCGGTCAGCAGCGGCGCGGCCAGCAGCGGCCATAGCAGCAGGGTGGAGCGGCGGGTGAGCGGGTGACGCATCGGGTGTCTCCGGGTGTTGTCGTTGTTTTGCGGGCACACCGGAAGCGCACCGCCGGGAGGCGGCGCGTTCCGTGATGGGGAGGATGGGCAGGCGGGTGCCTGCCCCGGGCTCAGAGGCTGTCGGTGCCGGCCGACCAGGCGCGGCGGCGGCCGCTGGCCAGCAGGCGGTAGCCGGCGAAGGCGACCACGAAGGTGGCCGGCGCCGAGAAGGTCGCCAGGCTGGCGTTACCGGCCTTGAGCAGGACGATGCCGGTCGCCGCTGCGACGAACCAGGCCAGCAGACCACGAGCGTCGAAGGCCGGCAGGCTGGCGTCGTCGGCCGCCGGCGCCCCGCGGGCGGCGAGGATGTGCGCCAGGGCGATGGCCACCCAGGCGACGATGAAGATGCTCTGCCAAGCCAGCGCCTGGAGGATGTAGCTGAACACGTCGAAGCGCATCAGCAGGTAGACCGTGAGGCCGGTGAGCGCCGCCCAGACCATGTAGGGTGCGCGGCCGCCGAGGCCTGCGCACAGTGCCTGCAGGTTGGTGGCGCCGAGGAAGAAGTTGCCGGTGTTGATGCGCGTCTGGGTGACCCAGACGAACAGCAGGCCCCAGAGACCCATCAGCTGGACGATCGACAGCACCACCGACACCTCGCTGACACCGCCCTCGGTGGGGATGGTGGCGGCGAGGAAGATCCCGGCCAGGCCGTTGAGCAGGAAGGCCACGGCGTAGAACGGCATGCCGAAGTTGAAGCGCGCGTGGTAGTCGCTGTCTTCCGGGCGACCGAAGCGGGCGTAGTCCCAGGTGTACATCATCAGCACCCAGACACCCATGAAGTAGGTGAAGCAGTTCCACCAGCCGTGCGCGGGCGCGCCGCCTTCCGGCGCCAGCTCCAGCCAGGCGGCGGAGTAGCCGTACTGGTCGACCGCCATCAGCAGGGTCGCCGCGAGGCCGAGCAGGTACAGCGGCAGCAGCACACCGTTGAGCTTGTCCAGCCAGCGCATGGCGTGGCCGAAGATCAGCAGCACGCTGTACACCACCACGATCAGGTAGGCCTGCTCGAGGCTCACCGCGCCGGCGTAGTGGTTGAGCGCCACCGCCATCACCGAGCCCTCGAAGGCGGCGTAGTAGATGGCGGTGGCGCTGAACAGCAGCGTCGCCAGCGCGGCGCCGGCGCGGCCGAACAGGCGCCGCGAGAACTGCGCCACCGACAGCCCGCTGGCGATGGCGTAGCGACTGATCACCGCGTTGATCGCCCCGTAGCAGACCACCGACAGCAGCAGGCCGATGATCGCGTTGCGTGTGCCGAAGCCCATCGCCAGCGCGGCGCCGACCACCAGGTAGAACATCGCGCTGCAGATGCCCCACCAGGCCATGGTCAGCGAGCCGCGGCTGAGACGTTGATCGAGGGGTACCGCGCTATCGGTACCCGAATGCTGGTTTGCAGGTTTTCCGGCCATGACAGATCTCTTGTTGTTGTTGGAAGAAGCGAGAGGTCATGACAGTAGAAAAAACGCCGCCGCCGGGCTTGCCGCTGCGGGCCCGGGGTTTTGTCGCTGGGTGTACTCAGGCTGCGTGGGGCGGTAGCGGATGCGCCGACGCCAGACGCGTGTTGGCGGGAGTGCGCAGCTGTTGCACGATCGGTCGCAGAGAGGGGCGACGTCCCCGACGGCAGGAACCACCAAAGCTGCAGGTCGCGGCGAGCGGATACGCCCGGGAGCCCTGCAACCGAGGCATGACGGCGGCCAACGTAAAACGCTGTGGCCATCTCCGAGGTCGCCCCCGGAGGTGTCCACAGCGCCTTTTCCGCTCGGATCAGCTGGCCAGGGTTGGCCTGGCCAGGCTGTTGCGAATTCCATCGCTGCTTCCGCCAGCTCTTCAATATGGCGCCGCGCGAATTCCGCTCGAAGGCGCAGCTGATGCACTGAAGCCGACAGCTGGCGGCCGCGCCCCAGGCGTGCCACCCTCTACCCGGATGGGGCGAGATAGACGGCTTGCCGATGGGGCGCCGGCCAGCGGGCGAGCGGTCGCCCCGGTCGGAACAGCTACAAGAAGAACATTGCAAGGGGCCGGGAATGGTCAGCAGAAGGCACTTCAGCGATGCCATGCAGGGGCAGAACCTCCGCTTCGTGGGCGAGCACGGCAAGGAGTCGCCGCGTCAGGCGCGGGTGGGCTTTCTGCTGCTCGAGCATTTTTCGCTGCCGGCGTTCACCCAGGCGCTGGATACCCTGGTCACCGCCAATCTGATCAGGTCGGAAGCCTTCACCACCAAGACCTTCAGCCTCACTGGCGAACCGGTCACCAGCGACCTGGGGCTGGTCATCTGCCCGAACGCCGCCCTGGCCAGCCGCGATCTGCACGGCCTGGACCTGCTGGTGGTGTGCGGCGGGTTGCGCACCGCGCTGCACGCGGTGCCGGAGCTGACCCACCTGCTGCAGGTGGCCGACAGCCGCGGCGTCGCGCTGTCGGGGCTGTGGAATGGCGCCTGGTTCCTCGGCCAGGCGGGCCTGCTCGATGGCTACAAGTGCGCCGTGCACCCGGAAAACCGCGCCGCGCTGGCCGAGATCGCCAAGGACAGCCAGGTCACCTGCGAGAGCTACATGGTCGACCGCGATCGCCTGACGGCGGCGAGTCCGACCGGCGCGTTCAACATGATCCTGGAGTGGATCAACAAGCTGCATGGGCGCGGCCTGGTCGACGGGGTGGTCGACATCCTGGCCTTCGAGGAGTCGCGCTACCGGCGGGCGCGGCCGGCGCTGCACGAGAAGATGAGCGAACCGCTGCGCGAAACGCTCAATCTGATGAGCGCCAATATCGAGGAGCCGCTGAGCCAGGACCAACTGTCCAGCTATGTCGGCCGCTCCAAGCGTCAGCTCGAACGCCTGTTCCGCGAGCAATTGGGCACCACGCCGGTTCGCTACTACCTCGAATTGCGGATTACCGAGAGTCGCCGCCTGTTGCAGCACTCGGATCTGCCCATCGTCGACGTGGCGGTTGCCTGCGGTTTCGTTTCGCCCAGCCATTTCAGCAAGTGCTACAACTCGTTCTATGGATATCCGCCATCCAAGGAAGTACGCCACGGTTGCGTGAAGTCCATAAAGCCGCAGGTTGCCCAGGTCAAATAAGAGTTCGGGCGTTGGCCCGGCTAGTTGGCCATCTCCTGCAAACCATCCGATTTTCTTTTCCCGGTACAGGCGCAATCCGTGCCGGGGGAAAACGAGTACGAGCGGGATCGAATTAAAACTTTTTGTCGGCCCGTTTGGTTTCGACCCCGCTTGCACCCGCAGGGCCACTTCGGTGGCCCTGTGGTTTTTTGTGTCCTCGATAAAGAGCCATTCATGCACGGGCGTCGTCATCGCGGGGCGAGGTCTGCAGGGCAGGAGGCTGGCGGGATTGCCGATAGCCCGGGGGGCGCATGGGCAGGTCGCGGATGAACAACCTACTGAGAGATCGCCGCTGGGCGAAACCTTTGTGGCCGCCGACCGCAAGCACTACTTCGTCTGCCGCCGTGATCTGGCCGTCTCGCGGGAGATGCGCATCCTCCGCGACTGGCTGATGGCGGAGACGCAGGAGTTGCGGGACCGCTGCAGTCAGGCCGGATAAGGGTCGCGCGCTCAGCGCGGATACAGCGGCGGCAGCGAGCCCGGCTTGGGCGGGCGGGCGTTGGCGGTCTGCGGCGGGGGCGGCAGGCTGCCGATCGCCTGCCACAGCGCCTCGCCCTGCCAGGAGTGGCCACTGGCGCTGTACAGCGCGCCGTTGAGGCCGTCGAGGGCGTCGGACAGCGGCACGAAGCGGGCCGCCATGTCGGCCAGGGTCTCCGGTTGCTGGCGCGCCCAGGCATCAAGCGCCTGGCGGGTGGCCTGCGGATCGTTGCTCAGGCAGGTGCGCCGCAGGTCGTCCTGCAGGGTGCGCGGGCTGGGGCCGATGGCGGCGGCGCGGATCACCGCCGGCAGGCGTCGCGCCCGCCACCACAGGGCGAAGCCGAGCAGGGTGGTCAGGGCGAGCACGGCGGTGGCCAGCTGCCAGGGCCACAGGCGCACCTCGCTGCTGGCCAGGTCGCCCGGCAGCACCGGCTGGGTCTCGGCGACCAGCGCCGGATTTTCCTCCACCTCCAGGCTGTGCGCGGGCAGGCGGCTGCGCATCAGGCGGTCCTCGACGGTGTTCCACCACACCACTTCCTGCGCCGGCAGCTCGATGCGCCCGGCGGCGGTGGGCACCAGCGCGGTGCTTTCCTCGCGGCTGCCGACCACGCCGTGCTCGCCGTGGCGATCGTTCAGGCGCGGCTGCTCGGGGTAGCGGCGTAGCCACTGCTCCGGCGCCGGCAGGTCCAGCACCGGCAATTGCGCGCTGGCCAGGCCCTCGGCGCGCAGCAGCAGGCTGCGGGTCAGCGAGTCGCCGACGCGCACCGTGCCCTGCGCCGGGCTCCAGTGCTCGCTGAGGGTCAGCACGCGCGCCGGCAGCCAGGGCGCGTCGGCCGGGTAGTCGGCCGGCTTGGGCTTGACCCGCAGGATCAGCTCGGGCGAGCGCACCTGCACCGGCCGGCCGCTGCGCGGGCCGAACGGCTGGGCGCCGCCGTTGCCGCCATCCAGGGCGGTGGCGTCGAATTGCAGGGAGGGGATGCGCAGCACGCCGCTGTGCTGGGGGAACAGCGCGTAGCGGGTCTCGATCACGCCATGGCGCACGCCGTCGATCAGGGTTTCGTAGGTGTGCTGCGGGGCGAGCGCCTCGACCCGCGCATCGGCGATCTCCAGCGGGTCCAGGCGGCTGTCGTCGTACAGCGGCACCGAGTGGTAGACGCGCAGGGTGAGGATGGCCTGGGCCTGCACGTAGACATTGTCGCTGTCCAGGCTGGCGTCGATGAACACCGGCGCCTGGCTGACCGCGGCCACCGACGGCGCCGCGCTGACCTGCAGTTCGATGGCCGGCGAGCGCGCCGTGCCGACCTGCAGCGGCGGGATCAGCAGGCGTCCGGCGATCTTCGGCTGCAGGCCGATCACCAGGCGGCTGTCCAGATCGCCCGGCGCCTTGTCCTCGTCGTGGTAGGTCAGCAGGCGGGTGTCGAGCACCTCGAACTGCGCCGCCAGCACGCTCAGGTCGGGACGCCCGCTCGGCGCGGGATCGTCGCTCTCCAGGTTGAGCTCGACGATCTCGCCCACCGCCAGCTCGCTGCGGTCGACCCAGGCGCGCAGCTCCTCGGCGTGCAGCGGCCGGCCGAGCAGCAGCAGGAGGGCGGCGAGCAGCCAGGCGCGGCGCGCGCTACGGGGACGGCAGAACAACATGTGGGTCATCGCGGTTTTCCTGACGGCGCTGCTGCTCGTACCAGAACTTGCGGCGCAGCAGCTCGGCCGGGTCGTCGGGGATCTGGCGCAGCCATTGTTCGAGGGCCTGGCGTTGTTCGCCCTGTTCGGGCAGGTCGTCGGCGGCGATCGGCGTGGGCGCCATCGCGCTGTCGCTGCCCAGCGCCTCGTCGCCGGCCGCGCCGGCGCCCAGGGGCGGCGCGCTCGCCGTCTCGGCGCTCGGCTCGTCCTGCGGGGTGCCGCCGGGCTGCGGCGCTGCCGCCGGTGTGCCGGCCTGCTGGGCCGGATCGCCCGTGCCGGCGTCCTGCTGGCCGCTCTCGCCATTCTGCGCGGCTGCGGCTGCGGCTGCGGCTGCGGCGGCTGCGGCGGCGGCCTCGCGGTCGCGCAGCAGCTGCTCGACCAGCGCACGGTTGCCCTGCGCCTGCGCCAGCTGCGGATCCAGGCGCAGGGCCTCGGCGTAGGCCTCCAGCGCGGCCTCCAGCTCGCCGCCCCTGGCCAGGGCGTTGCCGCGATTGTAGTGGGCGGCGGCGTCGTCGCCCGCGGCGAAGGCGGTGGCGGCGGCGGCGTAGTCGCCGGCCTGGTAGTGGGCGATACCGCGCCACTGCGGATCGTCGAAGCGCTGCGCCGCCGCTTGCGGCTCCCCGGCCTCGAGCAGGCGGCGGCCCTGCTGGTCGGCGCGCCACCAGAGGTCGGCGAACTCGAAGGCGTAGGCCGGCGGCGGGGTTATCAAGAGCGCGGCGAAGCCGAACAGCCAGCCGCGCCGGCCGGCGCAGGCGGCCAGCAGGAGCAGCGGCAGCAGCAGCCAGTGGCCCTGGTCGGCCCAGGCGGCAAGGGTCTTCGACTGGCCACTGCGTTCCCGGCGGGCGCCGCCGGCGCCGAGCAGGCCGAGGCTTTTGAGGTCGCCGTCGTCCAGGCGCAGGTTGCTGTAGCCGCCGCCCTGGTCGGCGGCGAAGGCCGCCAGCTGCTCGCTGGGCAGGCGCGGCAGGACGATGCCGCCGGCGGCGTCGCGCAGGAAGCCGCCGTCCTCCAGGCGTATCGGCGCGCCGGACGGGGTGCCGACGCCGAGCAGCAAAAGCGGGTTGTCGCGCCGCGCCAGGGCCTGGCGGATGCCGGCCTGCTCGACCGGATCGAGTTCGCCGGCGAGCAGCAGCAGGCGGCCCTGGCCGTTGCCGCCCTGGTCGAGCAGGTCCAGGGCGCGTTGCACGGCGAGGTCGGCGCGGCGGCCGGGCACGGGCATCAGCGAGGGCTTCAGGGCGGCCAGCAGGTTCTGCGCGGTGGCCAGGTCGTTGGACAGCGGCACCAGCACGTGGGCGCTGCCGGCGTAGACGACGATGGCGGTGGGCGCCTCGCCGCGCGCGGCGAGCAGGTCGAGCAGCTTGCGCCGCGCCACTTCCAGGCGGGTGGGGGCGAGGTCCTCGGCGAGCATCGTCGGGGTCAGTTCGAGGATCGCCACCAGCGGATCGCCCCGCTGCTGCGCCGCCTGCTCCTGGTGTTCCCAGCCGGGGCCGAGCAGCGCCAGCAGGGCGAGCAGCCAGGCCAGGCCCAGCAGCAGCCAGGGCCGGCGGTTCTGCTGGCCGCGGCCGCCGGTCAGCAGCCAGGGCTGGAAAGCCGGCGGCAGCAGCACCTGCCAGCGGCCCAGGCGCTGCTTGCGGTGCCACAGGCGCCACAGCAGCCAGGCACCCAGCGGCAGCAGGAGCAGCCAGGCGGGCCGGGCGAGGTGGGGCAGCAGCTCGCTCATTTGCGCCTCCGCTGCAGGCGTTGCGGCCAGTTCGGCCAGAGGTCGTGCATCACCAGCAGCAGGCTGAGCAGCAGCGCCGCGCCCAGCGGCCAGGGATACAGCGGAGTGGCGCGGTACACGGTGGTCGGCGCCTGGGTCACCGGCTCGAGACGGTCGAGGGTCTGCGCGATGGCGCGCAGCTCGTCCTGCGAGCGGGCGCGGAAGTATTCGCCGCCGGTGGCCGCGGCCACCGCGCGCAGCAGCGGCTCGTCGAGGTCGATGCCGGGGTTGAGGCCGTACAGGCCGACCGCGCCGGCCTGCTCGGCGTCGGCGCCGATGCCGATGGTGTAGATGGTCACCTGCTCGCCGGCGGCCAGCCGCGCGGCGGTCAGCGGCGCCACCTCGCCGCCGGTGTTGGCGCCGTCGGTGACCAGGATCAGCACGCGGCTGTCGGCCGGCTGCTGGCGCAGGCGCTTCACGGCCAGGCCGATGGCGTCGCCGATGGCGGTGTTCTTGCCGGCGATGCCGATCGCCGCCTCCTCCAGCCACTGGCGCACGCTGTGGCGGTCGAAGGTCAGCGGCGCCTGCAGGTAGGCGCGGCTGCCGAACAGGATCAGGCCGAGGCGATCGCCCGTGCGTCCGGCGACGAACTCGCCGAGCAGCTGCTGCACGAGGGTCAGACGGCTGACCGTCTCGCCCTGCCACTGCATGTCGCGATAGTCCATCGAGCCGGAGACATCCACGGCGAGCAGCAGGTCGCGGCCGCTGGTCGGCAGCGGCAGCGGCTCGCCCAGCCATTGCGGGCGGGCGGCGGCCAGCACCAGCAGCAGCCACAGCACGGCGAACGGCGCCTGGCGCCGCCAGCCCGGCAGCCGCGGGCGGGCGCGGCGGCCGGCGAGGCTTTCGAGCTCGTCGAGGAAACTCACCTTGAGCGCCGCCTCGCCGCTGTCGGCCGCCGGCAGCAGCAGGCGCAGCAGCCAGGGCAGCGGCACGAGCAGGACGACCCAGGGCCAGGCGAACTCAAGCATGCTTGCGGATCCAGGTTTCCACCGCCTGCTGCAGGCCGTCGATGGCCTTGTCGTCCAGGCGGCAGTCGGCGCGGTAGGTGCCCTCCACGAGGATCATCCAGCGGGTCAGGCCGGCGGCCGGACAGCGGTTGTCGAGGAACGCCAGCCAGGCGCGGCCGCTCATGGTGTGGCTGTGGCTGTCCGGGTAGCGGGCGCGGCACAGGCGCTTGAGCAGGCCGTTGAGCGCTTGCAGCCAGGGACCGGCCGGCGCGCCCTGGTAGGGGCGCGGCAGGCGGTTGAGTTCGTCGAGCGCGGCCTGGCGCTGCGGCTCGAGGTCGGGCGCCGGTTCGGCGACCGGGGCGCGCCGGCGCGACCAGGCCAGCAGCCGGTCGCGCAGCAGCCAGAGCGCGGCGAGGGTGCCGAGCAGCAGGGCGGCGAGCAGCCACCAGCCGGGCGCCGGCGGCCAGAAGGACGGGGGCGGCGGCAACAGCGGCGGGGCCAGCTGGTCGAGCGGGTTCATATTGACGGCGCCCCGTGGGACGCCGGCTGCTGCGGCTCGACCAGTTCGCGCAGCTGGTCGATCAGCTCGCGCTGGGTGGACAGCGGCAGCAGCAGCACGCCGAGCTTCTGCGCCAGGCGCTGCCAGCGCTGCACGCGGGCGGCGCCGCGTTCGCGCCAGGTCTGGCGCAGCTCGACGTCGCTGGTGTCCAGCTCCAGGCGCGCGTGGGCGTCGGCGAAGCGCAGCAGGCCGGCGGCCGGCAGCGCGTGGTCGAGCGGGTCGGAGAGCGGCAGGAGGATCAGGTCGCAGTGGCGGGCGAGCAGGGCGAGCTGTTGCTCGGCGACATCGCCGAGGGCGCGCTCGTCGCAGATCACCAGCACCAAGCTGCCCGGACGCAGCACCTCGCGGGCGCGGCGCAGCGCCTGGCCGAGGCCCTCGGCGCTGCTTTCCGCGGCCGGCGGCGCGGCGAGCGCATGGTTGGCGCGCACCAGGCGGCCGAGCAGCTGCAGCAGGCTCTGCTTGCTGCGCCGCGGACGGATCTCGCTGCTCTGGGTGCCGCTGAACACCAGGCCGCCGATGCGGTCGTTGTGCGCCAGCGCGGCCCAGCCGAACAGCGCGGCGGTCTGCGCGGCGAGCACCGACTTGAAGCAGCGGCCGCTGCCGAAGAACAGCCGCGGGCTCTGTTCGACGAGCAGGAACACCGGCCGCTCGCGCTCCTCGTGGAACAGCTTGGTGTGCGGCTCGCGGGTGCGCGCGGTGACCCGCCAGTCGATGTTGCGCACGTCGTCGCCGGCCTGGTAGACGCGCACCTGGTCGAAGTCGACGCCGCGCCCGCGCAGCCGCGAGTGGTGCAGGCCGATCAGCGGGCTGCGCTGGCCGGGACGCGAGAACAGCTGCACCTCGTCCAGGCGATGGCGCATCTCCAGCAGTTCGGCGAGGCTGACCATCACCCCCGGCGGCAGCAGGTCGGTGTGCATGAGGCGCCTCAGGCCACCGCGACCAGGTCGAGGATGCGCTGCACCACGCGGTCCTGGTCGATGCCGGCGGCTTCCGCCTCGAAGGTCAGGATGATGCGGTGGCGCAGCACGTCGAACAGCACCGCCTGGATGTCCTCGGGGCTGACGAAGTCGCGCCCGGCCAGCCAGGCATGCGCGCGCGCGCAGCGGTCGAGGGCGATCGAGCCGCGCGGGCTGGCGCCCCAGGCGATCCACTCGGCCAGCTCGGCATCGAAGCGGGCCGGTGTGCGGGTGGCCATGATCAGCTGCACCAGGTATTCCTCCACCGCGTCGGCCATGTACAGGCCGAGGATCTCGCGGCGCGCGCTGAAGATCGCCTCCTGGCTGACCCGCTGCTCGGGCTGCGCCTCGCCGGCGATCGCCTCGCCGCGCGCCTGCTGGAGGATGCGCCGCTCCACGGTGGAGTCGGGGTAGCCGATCTTCACGTGCATCAGGAAGCGGTCGAGCTGCGCCTCGGGCAGCGGGTAGGTGCCCTCCTGCTCGATCGGGTTCTGCGTGGCCATCACCAGGAACAGCGGCGGCAGGTTGAAGGTGCGCCGACCGACGCTGACCTGGCGCTCGGCCATCGCCTCGAGCAGCGCCGACTGCACCTTGGCCGGGGCGCGGTTGATCTCGTCGGCCAGTACCAGGTTGTGGAAGATCGGCCCCTGCTGGAACTCGAAGCTGGTGGTTTCCGGGCGGTAGATCTCGGTGCCGGTGATGTCCGCCGGCAGCAGGTCGGGGGTGAACTGGATGCGGTGGAACTCGGCCTCCAGGCCGGCCGCGAGATCCTTGATCGCCTTGGTCTTGGCCAGCCCCGGGGCGCCCTCGACCAGCAGGTGGCCGTCGGCGAGCAGGGTGATCAGCAGGCGCTCGACCAGCCGCTCCTGGCCGAGGATCTGGCTGGAAAGGTACTGGCGCAGGGCGATCAGGGCGTCGCGATGGGGCATGTCGTGACTCGGTCGGGGATGGCCGGCAGGAGGCGCCGGATAGCCTCACACTTTAATGCATCTGCCCCCGGCTCGACTAACGTGAGATGAGGCGGCAGGGCGATCGCCCCAATGCCTGGGCGGGGCCTCGGGCGGCTCCGCAGGGGCGCGTCGCCCCATGCATTCGCCTCTACGACAAAAAAAATGGAGGATCTATGGGCTTCTTCAGTGCTGCCGATCGCGACGATTTCCACCGCCAGCTGCACGAGGTGCTGGCCCGCCAGGTCGGCGCGGCGGCGCTCGATCAAGTGAGCCTGTTCGCCCGCCAGTTCTTCGCCAGCGTCGGCGTCGAGGAGCTGACCGAGCGCCGCCTGGTCGACCTCGCCGGCTGCTGCCTGTCGGCCTGGGCGATGCTCCAGCGCTTCGATCCGCAGGCGCCGCAGGTGGTGCTGTTCAGTCCCGAATACGAGCGCCACGGCTGGCAGTCGCCGCACACCGTGCTGCAGATGCTGCACCCCGACATGCCGTTCCTGGTCGACTCGCTGCACATGGAGCTGCGCCGCCGCGGCCACGCCGTGCACAGCCTGCAGAACTGCGTGCTGAGCCTGCGCCGCGGCGCCGGCGGCGAACTGCTCGAACTGCTCGAGCCGGGCGCGGACGGCCCCGACGTGCGCCGCGAGGCGTTGATCAGCCTGGAGATCGACCGCTGCGCCAGCGCCGGCGAGCAGCACATGCTGGCCAAGGCGCTGCACGAGGTGCTCGCCGACGTGCGTCTGGCGGTCGGCGACTTCGGGTCGATGCAGGAGCGCGTGCGCGCCCTGCTGGCCGGCTTGCAGCCGTCCTGCGCCGCGGTGCGCGAGGCCGATTGCGCCGAGGTCGGCGCCTTCCTGGAGTGGCTGCTGGACAACCACTTCACCTTCCTCGGCTACGAGGAGTTCACCGTCGAGACCCAGGCCGACGGCAGCGGCCTGCTGGTCTACGACGAGGCCTCGCTGCTCGGCCTGTCGCGGCGTCTGCGCGTCGACCTGAGCGAGGCGCAGCGCTGGGTGTCGGCGCAGGCCCTGGCCTGGCTGCGCGCGCCCTGTCTGCTGTCGTTCGCCAAGGCCGACCAGCCGGCGCGGGTGCACCGCGCGGCCTATCCCGACTACGTGTCGCTGCGCCAGTTCGACGAAGGCGGTCAGCTGCTGCGCGAGTGCCGCTTCATGGGCCTGTACACCTCGCCGGTGTACCGCGAGAGCATACATACCATCCCCTGCGTGCGCGGCAAGGTCGCCGAGGTGGAGCGCCGCGCGGGCTTCGAGTCCAGTGCGCACCTGGGCAAGAGCCTGGTCCAGGTGCTCGAGGTGCTGCCGCGCGACGACCTGTTCCAGACTCCGGTGGAGGAGCTGATCGCCACCGCGGTGGCCATCGTCCAGCTGCAGGAGCGCAGTCGCCTGCGCCTGTTCCTGCGCCGCGATCCGTTCGGCCACTTCTGCTACTGCCTGGTCTACGTGCCGCGCGAGATCTACTCCACCGATACCCGGCAGAAGATCGAGCGGGTGCTGCGCCAGCGCCTGGGCGCCAGCGACAGCGAGTTCTGGACCGAGTTTTCCGAGTCGGTGCTGGCGCGCGTGCAGTTCATCCTGCGCGTCGATCCGCGCGCGCCGGTGGAGGTCGATCCGCAGCGCCTCGAACAGGAGGTGATCCAGGCCTGCCGCAGCTGGCAGGACGAGTGCGCCAGCCTGCTCCTCGAGGCCTTCGGCGAGGCGCGCGGCACCGACCTGCGGGCGAGCTTCGCCGACGGCTTCCCGGCCGGCTACCGCGAGCGCTTCGAGCCGCACATGGCGGTGATCGACCTGCGCCATCTGCTCGAGCTGTCCGAGGAGCGGCCGCTGGCGATGAGCTTCTACCGCCCGCCGCTGGAGCGCGGCCCGCAGCTGCACTGCAAGATCTACCACGCCGACACGCCGCTGCCGCTGTCGGACATGCTGCCGATCCTCGAGAACCTCGGCCTGCGCGTGCTCGGCGAGTTCCCCTTCCGCCTGCGCCGCCAGGACGGCCGCGAGTTCTGGGTGCACGACTACAGCCTGGCCACCGCCGAGGGCATCGACGTCGACCTCGCCCAGCTCGACCGGATCCTGCAGGACGCCTTCCTGCACATCGTCCGCGGCGATGCCGAGAACGACGGCTTCAACCGCCTGGTGCTGGGCGCCGGCCTGCCGTGGCGCGAGGTGGCGCTGCTGCGCGCCTACGGCCGCTACCTCAAGCAGATCCGCCTGGGCTTCGATCTGGGCTACATCGCCGCCACGCTCAACAGCCACGCCGACATCGCCGGCGGGCTGGTGCGCCTGTTCAAGACCCGCTTCTACCTGGCGCGCAAGCTGTCCGCCGAGGCGCTCAAGGACAAGCAGCAGCGCCTGGAGCAGGCGATCCTCGGCGCCCTGGAGCGGGTCCAGGTGCTCAACGAGGACCGCATCCTGCGCCGCTACCTGGAGCTGGTGCGCGCCACCCTGCGCAGCAACTTCTACCAGAGCGACGAAGGCGGCGGGCCCAAGGACTACCTGAGCTTCAAGCTCGACCCCCGGCAGATCACCGAGATGCCGCGCCCGGTGCCGCGCTTCGAAATCTTCGTCTACTCGCCGCGGGTCGAGGGCGTGCATTTGCGCGGTGGCAAGGTGGCGCGCGGCGGCCTGCGCTGGTCGGACCGCGAGGAGGACTACCGCACCGAGGTGCTCGGCCTGGTCAAGGCCCAGCAGGTGAAGAACGCGGTGATCGTCCCGGTCGGCGCCAAGGGCGGCTTCGTGCCGCGCCGCCTACCGGTGGGCGGCACGCGCGACGAGATCCAGGCCGAGGCGATCGCCTGCTACCGGATCTTCGTCAGCGGTCTGCTCGATCTCACCGACAACCTGGTGGAGGGCGAGGTGCAGCCGCCGCCCGGGGTGGTGCGCCACGACGAGGACGATCCCTACCTGGTGGTGGCGGCCGACAAGGGCACGGCGACCTTCTCCGACATCGCCAACGCGCTGTCCGCCGACTACGGCTTCTGGCTGGGCGACGCCTTCGCCTCCGGCGGCTCGGCCGGCTACGACCACAAGGGCATGGGCATCACCGCGCGCGGCGGCTGGGTCGGCGTGCAGCGCCACTTCCGCGAGCGCGGCGTCGACGTGCAGGAGCAGCCGATCACCGTGGTCGGCATCGGCGACATGGCCGGCGACGTATTCGGCAACGGTCTGCTGCGCTCGGACAAGCTGCAACTGATCGGCGCCTTCAACCACCTGCACATCTTCCTCGACCCCAACCCCGACCCGGCGGCCAGCTTCGCCGAGCGCCAGCGCCTGTTCGATCTGCCGCGCTCGAACTGGACCGACTACGACGCCGCGCTGATCTCCGAAGGCGGCGGGGTGTATCCGCGCAGCGCCAAGAGCATCCCCATCAGCGCGCAGATGCGCGAGCGCTTAGGCCTCGACGCCGAACACCTCACCCCCAACGAGCTGATCGGTGCGCTGCTGCGCGCGCCGGTCGACCTGTTGTGGAACGGCGGCATCGGCACCTACGTGAAGGCCAGCCGCGAGAGCCACATGGACGTCGGCGACAAGGCCAACGACGCGGTGCGGGTCAACGGCCGCGAGCTGCGCTGCAAGGTGGTCGGCGAGGGCGGCAACCTGGGCATGACCCAGCTCGGCCGCGTCGAGTACTGCCTCGGCGGCGGCGCCTGCAACACCGACTTCATCGACAACGCCGGCGGGGTGACCTGCTCGGACCACGAGGTCAACATCAAGATCCTGCTCGGCGAGGTGGTGCGCGCCGGCGATCTGACCCTCAAGCAACGCAACGAGCTGCTGCGCGAGATGACCGAGGCGGTGGCCGGCCTGGTGCTGAATATCAGCTACCGCCAGGTGCAGGCGCTGTCGCTGGCCCAGCGCCATGTCCACGGCCGGCTCGGCGAGTTCCGCCGGCTGATGGCCGATCTGGAAAGCCGTGGCCGTCTCGACCGCGCGCTGGAGTTCCTGCCCGCCGACGACGAACTCACCGCGCGGGTCGCGCAGGGCCAGAGCCAGGTGCTGACCCGGCCGGAGCTGGCGCTGCTGCTGTCCTACAGCAAGTTCGATCTCAAGGAGACCCTGCTGCACTCGACCCTGGTCGACGACGCCTACCTGCTCGACGAGCTGCACCAGGCCTTCCCGGCGCCGCTGGTCGAGGGCTTCCCGCAGGCCATGGAGCACCATCGCCTGCGCCGCGAGATCGTCAGCACGCGCATCGCCAACGACCTGGTCGACCACATGGGGATGACCTTCGTGCAGCGCCTCAACGAGTCCACCGGCCTGACCCCGGCGCACATCGCCGCGGGCTGGGTGGTGGTGCGCGACCTGTTCGAGCTGCCCTACTGGTGGCGGCAGATCGAGGCGCTCGACCACCGCATCGACCCCACCCTGCAGCTCAAGCTGATGGAGGAGCTAATGCGCCTGGGCCGGCGCGCCACCCGCTGGCTGCTGCGCAACCGCCGCGGCGACCTCGACCTGGCCCGCGATGTCGCCCACTTCGCGCCCAGCGTCAAGGCGCTGTCCGAGAATCTCGAGGAGCTGCTCGAGGGGCCGGTGCACGCCGCCTGGCAGGCGCGTCGCGAACGCTTCGAGGCGGGCGGGGCGCCGGTGGAGCTGGCGCGGCAGATGGCCGCCGGCGGCGACCTCTACACCCTGCTGCCGATCATCGACGCTGCCGACGTCACCGGCCAGGCGCCGATGCAGGTGGCCGCCTGCTACTACGCCCTGGCCGCCGAACTGGAGCTGGGCTGGTACCTGCAGCAGCTCAACGCCCTGCCGGTGGAGAACAACTGGCAGGCGCTGGCCCGCGAGTCGCTGCGCGACGAACTGGACGCCCAGCAGCGCGCCCTGACCATCTCGGTGCTGCAGATGGCCGAGGGCCCGCAGGAACTCGACGAGCGGTTGAAGCACTGGCTGACCGAGCACCAGCCGCTGGTGGCGCGCTGGCGCCATCTGCTCGCCGAGCTGCGCGCCACCAACGCCAGCGATTACGCCGTGTACGCGGTGGCCAACCGCGAATTGCAGGACCTGGCGCAGAGCGCGCAGCGCGCCGCGGGAGGGGGCTGAGGCTGCTTGAAATTCTGCACGACGGGTGAGAGATTCTGCACGGTAGAGCTGGACGGATGCGTAGGGCGGGTGAGTCGCGTAGCGGCATAACCGGCCAGGGATGCCGACGGCGTCCCCTGGCCGGCCTGCCGGCCGGTTGGTGGGTTACGGCCTGCGGCCTGACCCACCCTACGGAATGCAGGGCATCGATGCCGAGGAGTTGGGGGAGGGAAACGATGAAGAGCCCGGAAGAGTTGCTGCAGTTCGCCGAGCGCCTGGCGGGGGTCGACGAGGTCGAGTGCGTGACGCCGGACCTCAACGGTATTCCGCGCGGCAAGACCATGACCGCCGAGGGCTTCCTGTCCGGGCGCCGTCTGCACATGGCGCGCGGCGTGCTGCTGCAGTGCCTGATGGGCGGCTACCCGCCGACCCGCTTCTACGGCTGCGACGACGGCGATGTGGCGCTGCACGCCGATGCCCAGCAGATCCACCGCCTGCCCTGGAGCGACACGCCGCGCGCGCTGGCGATCTGCGATGCGCTGGATCTCGATGGCCGGCCGTGCGCGCTGTCCACGCGCGGCCTGCTGCGCCAGGTACTGGCCGACTACGCCGAGCTGGGCCTGCGCCCGGTGGTGGCCACCGAGCTGGAGTTCTACGTGTTCGCCCCCAATGCTGATCCGCGCGACGATTTCCTGCCGCCGATCGGCAGCGATGGCCGCCGCGAGATCGGCGCCTCGGCCTTCACCGCGTCGTCCGCCAACGGCCTGCGGCCGTTCTTCGCCGAGGTCTACCGCTGCATGGCGGCGCTCGGCCTGCCGCGCGACACCTTCATGCACGAGATGGGTACCAGCCAGTTCGAGATCAACTTCCCGCATGGCGACGCCCTGCGCCTGGCCGACCAGACCTTCCTGTTCAAGCACCTGCTGCGCGAGGTGGCACTGCGCCACGGGCTGATCGTCGTGTGCATGGCCAAGCCGCTGGGCAAGGTGCCGGGCAGCTCGATGCACATCCACCAGAGCCTGGTCGACGAGGCCGGGCGCAACCTGTTCAGCGAGAACAACGGCGAGCCGAGCGCGGCCTTCGCCCACTTCATCGGCGGCCTGCAGGCCGGCCTGCCCGAGCTGACCCTGCTGCTGGCGCCCAACGTCAATTCCTACCATCGCCTGGCGCATCCCTACGCCTCGCCGAACAACGTCTGCTGGGCCTACGACAACCGCGCCGCCGGCCTGCGCGTGCCGGCCAGCGGCCCGGAGGCGCGGCGGGTGGAGAACCGCCTGCCGGGCGCCGATGCCAACCCCTACCTGGCCCTGGCCGCCAGCCTCGGCGCCGGCCTGTACGGGCTGGTGCGCGGCGTGCAGCCGAGCCTGCCGGCGCACGGCGAGTTCCAGGTGCCCGACGCCCTGCGGCTGCCGACCAGCATGAACGAGGCGCTGCACCGCCTGCAGCGCAGCGCGCTGGCCCGCGAACTGTTCGGCGAGGAGTTCATCGAGGGCTACCTGGCGACCAAGAGCCTCGAGCTCGCCGACTTTCTCGAAGAGATCACCCCCTGGGAGCGCCGCCAGTTGGCTGCGCTCTGACCAAGCGCGCGGTGGCCCCGGCCGCCGCGTTCCCGCTGTTCCGGCCTGCTGGAGCTGAAGCATGCCCCGTTCGATGTTCGCCTTCCCCGCGTTGTACACCGCGACCCTGATCATGCTGCTCGGCTCCGGCCTGCTCAGCACCTATATCGCGCTGCGCCTGGCCGCCGAGGGGGCGGCCGACCAGGCCGGCTGGCTGATGGCCGCGCACTATGCCGGCCTGGTGCTCGGCGGCAAGTTCGGCCATCGGCTGATCAGCCAGGTCGGCCACGTGCGCGCCTACGTCGCCTCCGGCGGGGTGGTCACCGCCGCGGTGATCGGCCACGGCCTGCTCGACTGGATCCCGGCCTGGATGGTGCTGCGCTTCCTGATCGGCCTGGGCATGATGTGCCAGTACATGGTGGTGGAGAGCTGGCTCAACGAGAAGGCCGAACCGCACAAGCGCGGGCGGGTGTTCTCGGTGTACATGGCCGCCTGCTACCTGGGCCTGACCCTGGGCCAGCTGGTGCTCACCGTGCGCCCGGGCCTCGGCCTCGAGCCGCTGCTGATGGTCGCGCTGTGCTTCGCGCTGTGCCTGGTGCCGGTGGCCACCACCCGGCAGATCCACCCCTCGCCGCTCAAGCCGGCGCCGCTGGAGCCGCGCTTCTTCCTCAAGCGGGTGCCGCAGTCGATGACCACCGTGGCGGTGGCCGGCCTGACCCTCGGCGCCTTCTACGGCCTGGGGCCGATCTACGCTCAAGGTCTCGGCCTGAGCACCCGGGAAGTCGGCCTGTTCATGGGTACCTGCGTGTTCGCGGGTCTGGTGGTGCAGGCGCCGCTCGGCCGCTTGTCCGACCGCTTCGACCGCAGTCTGTTGATCCAGTTGATCTCCCTGGCGCTGGCGCTGGCCTGCGTGCCGCTCGGCCTGCTCACCGACATGCCGTTGCCGGCGCTGCTGGCGCTGGGCTTCGTGGTCAGCCTGCTGCTGTTCTCGCTCTATCCGCTGGCGGTGGCGCTGTCCAACGCCCATGTCGAGCAGGAGCGCCGCGTCGCCCTGTCGGCCATGCTGCTGGTGGTGTTCGGGATCGGCGCCTGCGTGGGGCCGCTGATCGCCGGCGAGCTGATGAACTACGCCGGACCCGGCCTGCTCTACCTGTTCATCGCCGGCTGCGCGCTGATTCTGGTCTGGCGCGTGCGTCCGCAGCCGGGGCAGGCGCGTCAGCCGGCCGACGAGGCGCCGCTGGATCGGGCCGTGCCGCTGGCGATGGCCGGCTCGTCCGCCGCGGCGGCCACGGCGACGGCCGCCGTCGAGCCCGGCGAAGCGCCGCCGGCGGAGCAGGGCGGGGTGGCTGCGCAGGGCGACGATGACGACGAAGCGGCGGCCGGAGCGCCGAAGGTCGCGCCGTAGAGCGTGGGGTGCAGGAAGTGATGGCGTTTTGAAATTCGCGTCATAAAATTGACTGGCGACGGTGTTTTGGCTTTACTGCCAGCGCCGGGCCCGTGACAGTCGCTGTCGCGGGCCCTCCAGTTTTCCTTTCTGCCCCGGGCCGATCATGTGGCGTGAATCGCGAATTCTCCTGATTGATGACAATTCACAGCGGCGCCATGACCTGGCGGTGATCTTCGAGTTCCTCGGCGAAGCCTGCAGCAGCTGCGCCAGCGCCGACCTGGCCGCAGGCCTGGCGGAGGAGACGCAGGCCCAGTTGTCCTGCGTGCTGCTCGGCCAGGTCGACAGCAAGGGCGGCGCGCCGCGTCTGCTCAAGCAACTGGGCGTCACGGCGGCCAACCTGCCGCTGCTGCTGCTCGGCGAGCAGAACACGTTCGAGTGGCCGGAGGACCTGCGGCGCCGCGTGCTGACCCGTCTGGACATGCCGCCGAGCTACAACCAGCTGCTCGATTCGCTGCACCGTGCCCAGGTCTATCAGCAGGTCTACGACACGGCCCGCGAGCGCGGCCTGCAGCGCGAGTCCAACCTGTTCCGCAGTCTGGTCGGCACCAGCCGGGCGATCCTCCAGGTGCGCCAGGAGATGCAGCAGGTGGCCGGTACCGAGGTCGGCGTGTTGCTGCTGGGCGAGGCCGGCACCGGCAAGGAAGTGGTGGCGCGCAACCTGCATTACCACTCGGCGCGCCGCGAGTTTCCCTTCGTGCCCTTCAGCTGCACCGCGATCGAGCCCGAGCTGCTGGAGTGCGAGTTGTTCGGCTACGAGGAGGGCGCCTTCCCCGGCGCGATCAGCAGTCGTCGCGGCCGCCTCGAACTGGCCGCCGGCGGCACCCTGTTCATCGACGAGGTCGCCGACCTGCCGGCCGAGCTGCAGGTACGCCTGCTGCGCGCGCTGCAGGAGGGCAGTTTCAAGCGACTGGGCAGCGACCTCGAGCGGGCCGTGGACGTGCGGCTGATCGCCGCCAGCCGCCATGATCTGGAGCAGCGCGTGGCCGACGGCAGCTTCCGCGACGATCTCTACTACCTGCTCAACCAGTTCTCCATCGAATTGCCACCGCTGCGCGAGCGGGTGGAGGACATCCCGCTGCTGCTCAACGAGCTGATCGCGCGCATGGAGCACGAGAAGCGCGGTTCGATCCGCTTCAGCTCGGCGGCGCTGATGTCGCTGTGTCGCCACGACTGGCGCGGCAACGTGCGCGAGCTGGCCAACCTGGTGGAACGTCTGGCGATCATGCATCCCTACGGGGTGATCGGCGTCAGCGAACTGCCGAAGAAATTCCGTCATATCGACGAAGAGATCGTCCTCGCCAGCGAGGGCGCGGTCGGGCAGGGCGCCGCCGTTGCGCCCCCCGGGGCGCTGCCCGGGCTGGATGTGCCGGCTTTGCTGCCGGTCGGCGGTCTGGACCTCAAGGACTACCTGAACGGCCTCGAGCGCTCGCTGATCCAGCAGGCGCTGGACGAGGCCGGCGGGGTGGTGGCGCGTGCCGCCGAGCGCCTGCGGGTACGCCGCACCACCCTGGTGGAGAAGATGCGCAAGTACGGCATGGGCCGGCGCGACGACGAGGAAGGAGATTTCCTGTGAGGGCGCGGCCGGCACAGATACGCGCCGCGCAGGTGATCGCCGTGGCCAGCGGCAAGGGCGGTGTCGGCAAGACCCAGGCGGCGATCAACCTGGCCTGGGCGCTGGCGGCGCGTGGTCGGCGGGTGATGCTGCTGGACGCCAGCTTCGCCCTGCCCAACGTCGACGTGGCCCTCGGCCTGACGCCGCGCTACACCGTGCAGGACGTGCTGGCCGGCCGCTGTCGGCTGGCCGAGGCGCTGAGCGCCGGTGCCGGCGGCGTGCAAGTGATCGCCGGCTCCGCCGCCGTGGATGCGCCGGGCGAGCCCGACATGCGTCAGCTGGCCGGACTGATCCAGGCCTTCGGCAGCCTGCCGCAGCTGCCCGAGGTGCTGGTGATCGACTGTGCGCCGGGCATGGGCCCGGCGGTGACCACCCTGTTGCACGCCGCCAGTGAGGCGCTGCTGGTGGTCAACGACGAGCCGGCCGCGCAGGCCGATGCACTGGCGCTGATCGGCCGGCTCAATCGCCGCTACGGCATGAGCCGCTTCCGCCTGCTGGCCAGCATGACCTTCGCCCAGCAGGAAGGGCTGGGCTTGCACGAGTCGCTGCTGCGCCTGAGCGAGACGCTCCCGGGGGTGTCGCTCGACTATGTCGGCGCCATCCCCTTCGACGACTCGCTGCGCCGCGCCGTGCAGCGCCAACGTCCGCTGCTCGAGGTATTTCCGCGCAGCCGGGCGGCCCAGGCCTACGCGGCGCTGGCCGAGAAGGTGGACGGCTGGGCGCTGCCGGGCAGCCCGCGGGGCCATCTGGAGTTCTTCATCGAGCAGCTGATCGCCCTGCAGTCGGCGCCGCGTATCGCCAAGCCCTGAGCGCGGCTGCGACAACTCACCGCAGCTACTCCTTAAGCTGGTCATAACCTGTCGAAAATACGATCTCCGGCGCTTTGGGGCGCATGTATAATGCGCCCCGACCGCCCGCCACAGCCCGGGCGATGTTTTCGACCGCTCTGCCGACGGGTAGCCATGCAGTGACCAGTCCCTTCCTCGAAGCCGTTGCTCTCGCCTGCGAGCGAGATCTGCGCGTGCTCTTCGAGCAACTCGACTTCGCCCTGCACCCCGGGCAGATGCTGCAGATCGCCGGCCCCAACGGCAGCGGCAAGACCAGCCTGCTGCGTCTGCTCGCCGGGCTGATGCAGCCCACCGCCGGCGAGATCCGTCTGGCCGGAAGACCCCTGGCCGAGCAGCGCGGCGAACTGACCCGCAACCTGCTGTGGGTCGGCCATGCCGCCGGCATCAAGGGCCTGCTCAGCCCCGAGGAGAACCTCGCCTGGCTGTGCGCCCTGCATACCATGGAAAGCCGCGAGGCGATCTGGTCCGCGCTGGCGGCGGTCGGCCTGCGCGGTTTCGAGGACGTGCCCTGCCACACCCTGTCCGCCGGCCAGCAGCGTCGCGTCGCCCTGGCCCGCCTGTATCTCGACCCGCCGCCGCTGTGGGTCCTCGACGAACCCTTCACCGCCCTCGACAAGTACGGCGTGGCCCAGCTCGAGGAGCACCTCGCCGGCCACTGCGAGCAGGGCGGCATGGTGGTGCTGACCACCCACCACACCCTGACCCGCAAGCCGGCCGGCTACCGCGAGCTGGATCTGGCGCTGGCCGGGAGCGTCGCCGATGAGTAACGTGTTCACCCAGCTGTTCACCCGCGAGGCGCGTCTGCTGTGCCGCCGTCCGGCCGAGCTGCTCAACCCCCTGGTGTTCTTCGGCATCGTGGTGGCGCTGTTCCCGCTGGCCGTCGGCCCGGAGAGCAAGCTGCTGGAAACCCTGTCGCCGGGCCTGGTGTGGGTCGCCGCGTTGCTCGCCGTGCTGCTGTCGCTGGACGGTCTGTTCCGCAGCGACTTCGAGGACGGCTCGCTCGAGCAGTGGGTCCTTTCGCCGCATCCGCTGCCCCTTCTGGTGCTCGCCAAGGTGCTGGCACACTGGCTGTTTTCCGGGCTGGCGCTGGTCCTGCTCGCTCCCTTGCTGGCGCTGATGCTCGGCCTGCCGGCGCGCTGCGTGCCGGTGCTGCTGCTCTCGCTGCTGCTCGGCACGCCGATCCTCAGCCTGCTCGGCGCGGTCGGCGCGGCGCTGACCGTGGGCCTCAAGCGCGGCGGCCTGCTGCTGGCGCTGCTGATCCTGCCGCTGTACATCCCGGTGCTGATTCTCGGCAGCGGCGCCCTGCAGGCGGCCCTGCAGGGACTGGCGGCGACCGGCCACCTGCTGTGGCTGGCCAGCCTCACCGCCCTGGCGGTGACCCTGACCCCCTTCGCCATCGCCGCTGGCCTGACCATCAGCGTCGGTGAATGATGAACCCTGGATTCGACTACGCCCTGGCCGCTGGCCATCGGCAGACGCAACGGTTTTGAGGCGGTTTTCATGAACTGGACGTGGTTTCACAAATTGGGCTCGCCCAAATGGTTCTACGACATCAGCGGCCGCTGGCTGCCCTGGCTGAGCGTGGCCGCGGCGCTGCTGCTCGCCGTCGGCACCGTCTGGGGCCTTGCCTTCGCGCCGCCGGACTACCAGCAGGGCAACAGCTTCCGGATCATCTACATCCACGTGCCGGCGGCGATCCTCGCCCAGTCCTGCTACATCATGCTGGCGGTGGCTGGGGTGGTCGGCCTGGTATGGAAGATGAAGCTGGCCGACGTCGCCCTGCAGTGCGCCGCGCCGATCGGCGCCTGGATGACCTTCGTCGCGCTGCTCACCGGCGCGGTGTGGGGCAAGCCGACCTGGGGCGCCTGGTGGGTGTGGGACGCGCGCCTGACCGCCATGCTGATCCTGCTGTTCCTCTACTTCGGAGTGATCGCCCTCGGCCAGTCGATCAGCAACCGCGACAGCGCCGCCAAGGCCTGCGCCGTGCTGGCCATCGTCGGCGTGGTCAACATCCCGATCATCAAGTACTCGGTGGACTGGTGGAACACCCTGCACCAGCCGGCCACCTTCAAGGTCACCGAGAAGCCGGCCATGCCGGCGGAGATGTGGGTGCCGCTGCTGATCATGGTCATCGGCTTCTACTGCTTCTTCGCCGTGGTCCTGCTGCTGCGCATGCGCCTCGAGGTGCTCAAGCGCGAGTCGCGGGCCAGCTGGGTCAAAGCCGAAGTGGAGCGTAGCCTGTGAGTTTCGAGTCCTTCGCCGATTTCCTCGCCATGGGCAAGCATGGCCTGTACGTCTGGACCGCCTACGGCATCAGCCTGGCGGTCCTGGCCCTCAACGTCGCGCTGCCGATCCTCGCGCGCCGTCGTTACCTGCAAGACGAGGCGCGCCGTCTGCGCCGGGAGAGCAAGCAATGAATCCGGTGCGCAAGAAGCGTTTGTTCATCATCCTCGGCATCCTCGCCGGCGTCGGCATCGCCGTGGGCCTGGCGCTCAGCGCCCTGCAGCAGAACATCAACCTGTTCTACACGCCGACCCAGATCGCTGCCGGCGAGGCGCCCAAGGACACCCGCATCCGTGCCGGCGGCATGGTCAAGGAAGGCTCGGTGAGCCGCTCGGCCGACTCGCTGGACGTGCAGTTCGTGGTCACCGACTTCGCCAAGGACGTGACCATCCGCTACCGCGGCATCCTTCCCGACCTGTTCCGCGAAGGGCAGGGCATCGTCGCCCTCGGTCGGGTGAACGGGGAAGGCGTGCTGGTGGCCGACGAGGTGCTGGCCAAGCACGACGAGAACTACATGCCGCCGGAAGTCACCAAGGCGCTCAAGGACAGCGGCAAGCTGCCGGCGGGCGCGATGGGCAGCGCGGAGAGCAAGCAATGATCCCCGAACTCGGCCATCTGGCGCTGATCCTCGCCCTGTGCCTGGCCGCGGTGCAGGCGACCCTGCCGATGATCGGCGCCTGGCGCGGCGACGCGCAGTGGATGGGCCTGGCCCGCCCGGCGGCCTGGGGTCAGTTCGCCTTCCTGCTGTTCGCCTTCCTGTGCCTGACCCAGGCCTTCCTGGTCGACGACTTCTCGGTGGCCTACGTGGCCAGCAACTCCAACAGCGCGCTGCCCTGGTACTACAAGTTCAGCGCGGTGTGGGGCGCCCACGAGGGCTCGCTGCTGCTGTGGGCGCTGATCCTCGGCAGCTGGACCTTCGCCGTGTCGGTGTTCTCCCGCCAGCTGCCGGACGTGATGCTGGCCCGCGTGCTCGGCGTGATGGGCATGATCAGCGTCGGCTTCCTGCTGTTCTTGATCGTCACCTCCAATCCCTTCGACCGCCTGCTGCCCAACGCGCCGGGCAACGGCCGCGACCTCAACCCGCTGCTGCAGGACTTCGGCCTGATCGTCCATCCGCCGATGCTGTACATGGGCTACGTCGGCTTCTCGGTGGTGTTCGCCTTTGCCATCGCCGCGCTGCTCGGCGGCCGCCTCGACGCCGCCTGGGCGCGCTGGTCGCGGCCGTGGACCATCGTGGCTTGGGCCTTCCTCAGCATCGGTATCGTGCTCGGCTCCTGGTGGGCCTACTACGAGCTGGGCTGGGGTGGCTGGTGGTTCTGGGACCCGGTGGAGAACGCCTCGTTCATGCCTTGGCTGGTCGGCACCGCGCTGCTGCATTCACTGGCGGTGACGGAGAAGCGCGGCGTGTTCAAGAGCTGGACGGTGCTGCTGGCCATCGCCGCCTTCTCGCTCAGCCTGCTGGGTACCTTCCTGGTGCGCTCCGGCGTGCTGACCTCGGTACACGCCTTCGCCGCCGATCCCGAGCGCGGCACCTTCATCCTGATCTTCCTGCTGTTCGTGGTGGGCAGCTCGCTGACCCTGTTCGCCCTGCGCGCGCCGGTGGTCAAGAGCGCCATCGGCTTCGGCCTGTGGTCGCGCGAGACCCTGCTGCTGGCCAACAACCTGATCCTGGTGGTGGCCTGCGCGATGATCCTGCTCGGCACCCTGTATCCGCTGGTGCTCGACGCGCTCTCCGGCGCCAAGCTGTCGGTCGGCCCGCCGTACTTCAACGCGCTGTTCCTGCCGCTGATGGCCATCCTCATGCTGGCGCTGGGCGTCGGCGTGCTGGTGCGCTGGAAGGACACCCCGCTCAACTGGCTGGGCAGCATGCTGCTGCCGGTGCTGGTCGCCGGCGGCGTGCTGGGGATCGTCGCCACCTTCCTGTTCGGCGACTTCCACTGGGCAGTGCTGGCCGCCTGCCTGCTGGCCGCCTGGGTGGTGCTCGCCGGACTGCGCGACCTGCTCGACAAGACCCGCCACAAGGGCCTGCTGCGCGGTATCGCCGGCCTGTCGCGCAGCTACTGGGGCATGCAATTCGCCCACCTGGGCATCGCGGTGACCGCCCTGGGCATCGTGCTGTCCAGCCAGTACAACGTCGAACGCGACCTGCGCATGGCGCCGGGCGAGACGGTCGAGGTGGGCGGCTATCAGTTCGTCTTCGACGGCGCCAAGCACCATGAAGGGCCCAACTACACCGCCGACCGCGCCACCGTGCATGTCCTGCAGGACGGCGAGGAAATCACCGTGCTGCACCCGGAGAAGCGCCTGTACACCGTGCAGCGCATGCCGATGACCGAAGCCGGCATCGATCCGGGCTTCACCCGCGACCTCTATGTCGCTCTCGGCGAGCCGCTGGACGGCGGCGCCTGGGCCGTGCGTCTGCACGTCAAGCCGTTCGTGCGCTGGATCTGGCTGGGCGGGCTGCTGATGGCCTTCGGCGGCTTCCTCGCCGCGCTCGATCGCCGCTATCGCGTCAAGGTGACCACCAAGGCCCGCGAGGTCCTCGGCATGACTGGAGCCAATGCCTGATGAAACGTGCAATCCTGCTGCTGCCGCTGGTCGGCTTCCTGGTCCTGGCCGGCTTCCTCTACAAGGGGTTGTTCCTCGATCCGCGCGACATCGGCTCGACCATGATCGGCAAGCCGTTGCCCGAGTTCGCCCTGCCGTCGCTGGAGAACCCGACGCGCAACCTGAGCGCCGCGGACTTCAAGGGCAAGCCGGCGCTGGTCAACGTCTGGGCGACCTGGTGCCCGACCTGCCGCGCCGAGCACGCGATGCTCAACCAGCTGGCCAGCCAGGGCGTGGTGGTCTACGGGGTCAACTACAAGGACAACGGCGACGCGGCGCGCAAGTGGCTCAACGATCTGGGCAATCCCTACCGCCTTAACGTCGAGGACCCGCAAGGCAGCCTGGGCATCAACCTCGGCGTCTATGGCGCGCCGGAAACCTTCCTGATCGACAAGGACGGCGTCATCCGCCACAAGTACGTCGGCGCCATCGACGAGCGCGTCTGGCGCGAGCAGCTGGCCCCGCTGTACCAGGAACTGGTGGACGCGCGCTGATGAAACGACTGCTTTCCGCGGCCCTGCTGGGGCTGACCCTGTCGCTGGGCGCCCAGGCGGCCATCGACACCTACGAGTTCAACGACGAGGCGGCGCGCGCGCGCTACCGCACCCTCACCGAGGAGCTGCGCTGCCCGAAGTGCCAGAACCAGAACATCGCCGACTCCGACGCGCCGATCGCCATGGACCTGCGCCGCGAGATCCATCGCATGCTCGGCGAGGGCAAGAGCGACGAGGAGATCGTCGACTTCCTGGTCGCCCGCTACGGCGATTTCGTGCGCTATAACCCGCCGGTCAACGCGCGTACCTGGCTGCTCTGGTACGGCCCGTGGGTGCTGCTGGCCACCGGCCTCGGCGTGCTGACGCTGATCGTCCTGCGTCGCCGCCGCCCGTCCGCGTCCGGCCCGGGCACCGACCTCTCCGCCGAGGAGCGCGCGCGCCTCGACCAACTGCTGAAGAGTTCCGTTCACAAGAACTCTGCCGACAAGAGCCCCACCGACCACCCCAAGGCTGACCAATGACCGCTTTCTGGCTTGCCGCCGCGGTGCTGCTGCTGGCAGCGCTCGCCTTCCTGCTGATTCCGCTGCTGCGCGGTCGCCGTGCCCAGGCCGAGGAGGATCGCACCGCCCTCAACGTCGCCCTCTATCAGGAGCGCATCGCCGAACTGGAAGCCCAGTACCTCGCCGGCGCGCTGGATAAGCCGCAGCTGGAGGCGGGGCGCGCCGAAGCGGCTCGCGAGCTGCTCGCCGACGCCGAGCAGGGCGAGGGGGCGCATCGCTCGCTGGGGCGCTGGCTGCCGCTGGCGCTGGCCGTGCTGGTGCCGGCCGTCGGCTTGGGGCTGTATCTGCACTGGGGCGCCAGCGACGCATTGCGCCTGCGCGAGCAACTGGCCGTGGCGCCGAAGAACATGGACGAGGTGATCGAGCGCCTCGAGGAAACCGTGCGCCTGCAGCCGGACCAGGCCGAGGCCTGGTACTTCCTCGGCCGCAGCTACATGGCCCAGCAGCGTCCGCAGGACGCCGCGCCGGCCTTCGCCCGCGCCGCCGAGCTGGCCGGCCGCCAGCCGGAACTGCTCGGCCAGTGGGCGCAGGCGCTGTACTTCGCCGCCGGCCAGAAGTTTACCGCAGAGGTGCGCAGCCTCAGCGAGGAGGCCTTGCAGGCCGATCCGCGCGAGGTCACCACCCTCGGCCTGCTCGGCATCGCCGCCTTCGAGGAACAGCGCTACGCCGACGCCATGGGCTACTGGCAGCGTCTGGTCGCCGTGCTGGAGCCCAACGATCCGTCGCGCCAGGCCATCGAGGGCGGCATCGCCCGCGCCCGCGAGCAGCTGGTCGCCCGCGGCGAGCCGCTGCCCAAGGCGCCGAAGGCCGCGGCGGCGGCGGTAGAGCTCAAGGTCAAGGTCAGCCTGGCCCCCGAGCTGGCCGGCAAGGTGCGCCCGGACGACAGCCTGTTCGTCTTCGCCCGTGCCGCGTCCGGTCCGCCGATGCCGCTGGCGGCCAAGCGGCTGAAGGTCTCCGACCTGCCGGTCGAGGTCAGCCTGTCCGACGCCGACGCGATGATGCCGCAGCTCAAGTTGTCCAACTTCGCCGAGATCCAGCTGGTCGCGCGCATCTCCCGCGCCGGCAGCCCGATGGCCGGCGAGTGGATCGGCCAGAGCGGCGTACTGAAGACCGCCGAGGCCGGTGCCCAGGCGCTGGTGATCGACACCGCCGAGCAGAAGTAACGGCCTGCGCCGCCGGCCCGCTCGGGTTCGGAGCGGGCCGCGTCGCCGCATCAGTCGAGGTAGCCGCGATCCTTCTGGCGCTTTTCGGTCCGGTATTCGTTGACCACCAGGGTGATGCCGAGGGCGACCACGAACAGCGCGGCGGCGGTGACGGTGAGCTTGAAGAACAGCTCGCCGTCCAGCGGCGCCCACCACAGCTGCACCAGCGCCAGGGCGACCCAGGCGACGAAGATCAGCAGGCAGACCAGCGCGCCCAGTCTCACCGGTCGCGCTCCATGATCACCAGGTAGGACTCGCGGCTCCAGAACAGCAGCATGCGGCGGATGTCCTTTTCCATGGTGATCACTCTCCAGCCCTCGCGGGCGTTGCGGTTGAGAAACTCGCTGAAGCGCTCCGGATCGACCTTCGAGGCGCCGAGCAGCAGCGAACCGAGCATGCCTTCCTGATACAGCGTGACCTTGTATTCCTTCATCGGGATTCCTTGTCTGCAGTTGACGGCAGCGCTTGCGCTGCCGCGGCCATCATAGCCCGCCGAGCACCGCAGGGTGGACTCGGCTACCTTCTCCGGGCGCCGCTGCGCATCTCGTGAGAGCATTCTGCAACCACTGCCGTTGTGCGCTGTCTGATGGTTGAGGCCACCGGATTGTGGCCAGTGCGATGGTGCGGCGGCCGCTGCGGCGATTGTCGACATTCAATGGTTCGAGCAGGCCCGGTCCTGCGGTGGAGGCTAGCAATGAGGCGTTTTGCCGTTGGGATCCTGTTGGCGCTGATCCTGCCGCTGAGTGCCTGCACCGTCTACGAAGGGGACTATGGATACGAGCCCTACTACGGCCGCCCGTATCCGCCGCCCTCCTATGGCGACTGGCGCTGGGACGACGATCTGCGCGTCTACGTCAGCGTCGGCTATCCGTACGTCTACTACCACGATCACACCTACTACCGCTGGTACGACAACCATTGGAGCTCGGGGCCCGGCTTCCGTGGTCCGTGGCGGATGGTCGAGCATCGCCACGTGCCGTCGCGTCTCGGCCAGCGCTATTACCCGCGGCAGTACCATGACGGTCGTCGCGACAACGATCGCTACGACTATCGCCAGCCGCGTTACGAAAATCGCGACATCCGTGACCGCCAGGACTACCGCGACCAGCGTGACTGGCAGCGCCGCCAGGACATGGAGCGCCGCGACAATCGCCTGGAGCACCGTGACGAGCGGTTCGGGCAGGGGCCGGAGGAGCGCCAGCGTCGGCAACTGCAGCAGTTCAGGGGGCGTGAAGTGGAGCACCAGCCGCTGGACCGCCAGCACCTAGATCGCCAGCCGCTGGATCGCCAGCCGCTGGATCGTCAGCAGCCGCGCTTCGACACCGGTCGGGACCCGCGGCAATGGCAGCAACGTCACGACGATCGTCGGATACAGCCGGGCATGCCGATCAATCGCCAGCAGATGCAGGGCAACCAGCGGCGCTACGAGCGCACCTCCGAGCCGGTCCAACACCGCGCGATAGGTGGCCCTTCGCGTCGCGACCAAGGTAACCGCCCGGTTTCGGGGCAAGGACAGGGGCAGGAGCAGGGGGATGGCCGGGGGCAGGGGCATGGCCAGGGGCGCGGCGCTGGCGGGATGTCGTGGGGCAACCAGCGCTGATCGGACGTGGTACGGGGGATAAGGGCGCTGCAAGGAACTGCGGCGCCTTTGGTTCGCTCCCGAGCACCGGGCTGCGGTCGCCCGCTCTGGGAAGGGGAGTGTGTCGGGGGAGCTGGCCGGCGCGCTGCCGACGGACTAGCGGAACAAGTGCCAGGGGAAGCTGTAGAGAGCGACCATGATGCCCAGGTAGAGCATGAGGAACAGGATGCAACCGAGGATCTCGACCTGCTCGTCGCGGTGCGGGTCGTTGCGTGTGGCTTGTGATTTCATGGCGAGGCCCCCGGATCGGCTGAGAGAAGGCTGGTTTCGAACTCCAATGCTGTCTCGCTCCTGCGCCGTGCTCGGCGTCTCAGAAGCTTTGTGATCGTTTTAACAGTTTTTTTGTGAGCGAGGCTTACAAAACCTTGCGTTTCGTAAGGCGTGTGCTACCGCTGCACTTGCAGGGCCAGGGTCAGCCGGTAGCCTTTGCCCCGCTCGGCGCGGATCGGATTGCTCCCGGAGTGCAAGGTCTTCAGCCTGCTGCGCAGGCGCGAGATCAACACCTCGAGCTGGGCCTTGCCGTAGACGTCGAGCGGCTTGCCCAGGCGCTCGAGCAGTTGCCAGCTTTCCAGGAAGTTGCCCGGGGCGAGGGCCAGGGCGTAGAGGGCCTCGACCTCCTGGCGCCGCAGCCTGAGCGAGCCTTCCGCGGCATGCAGCAGGCAGCTCGCCAGTTCGAGGGTCAGCCCGGCGCCGGGCGCAGGGGTGTTGATTTTCAGCCGCCGTCCCAGCGAGTCGAGGGCGGCGCAGAGTTCGGCGGGTACGGCCGGCTTGCCGAGGCAGAGGTCGGCGCCTTGCTCATAGGCGGCGATCCGGTCGTCGAGACTGTAGCGCGCGCTGAGCAGGACGATGCCGATGTCCGGCTGGATCTGCCGCAGGCGAGCCACCAGGCTCAGGGTCTCCTCGCCTTGCAATTGCTGGTCGACCAGGGCGATATCGAAGTGGGGGGCCGCCGGCAACTCGTACAACGCCTCGGCGGCATCTCCGCAGGCGACCGAATAGCCATGCCGGGACAGGTTTTCGCTGAGGGTCTCGCGCTGCAGGCGATCGGCTTCCAGCACCAAGACGCGCAGGGTTGGCGAGTGGGCGTGGGCTGGGGCGCGCGTTGCTTCGGGGGAGCGAGTGATGAGCATGGCTCGAAGCAGACCTCCGTTGTCTTGGCGATGACTCATCCAGCCGCTCCGCGCAAGGGAGGGGCTGGTCGTAGCCCGGGCCTGCGACGAGAACCGTCTGCCCGTTGGCATGGTCTCCGTGCAGCGCGCTTCGCTCCGGACGTCCGGTTTGCCGCGGGTGTCGCAGCGCCACGCCGGGGAAGGGCGGGCATGCGCACCGGAAGAGGGCGCCCCGGTCAAAAAGTTGTTGTCACGGTCATGCCTGACATGACCGTTCCGGGATTTCTGTCAAGGTAATGATTTTACGCTTCGTCGGGAAGTCCCCCGGCTGCTGTCCTGGCGCGCTTCCAGTGGGCGCGCCGGCATGCGCGGGACGGGAACGGGGCGCGGGTTTGCCGCCATGGCCCTGTGCTAGACTGCCGCACCGCACCATACGTGACAGATCCCTGCCATGATCCTGCCGTCTGCCACCCATGTCGCGCCGTGCTGCTGCCGGGCGCTTCTTCACTGCCGCCGCGCGCGGAGCGCCGCCGCATGCGTCTGAAATGCATTCGTCTGGCCGGCTTCAAGTCCTTCGTCGACCCCACCACGGTCAGCTTTCCGAGCAACATGGCGGCGGTGGTCGGCCCCAACGGCTGCGGCAAGTCCAACATCATCGACGCCGTGCGCTGGGTGATGGGCGAGAGTTCGGCGAAGAACCTTCGTGGCGAGTCGATGACCGACGTCATCTTCAACGGCTCCAACACCCGCAAGCCGGTCGGCCAGGCTTCCATCGAACTGGTGTTCGATAACAGCGACGGCAGCCTGCTCGGTGAGTACGCGGCCTGGAGCGAGATCTCCATCCGTCGTCGGGTGACCCGCGACGCCCAGAACACCTACTTCCTCAACGGCACCAAGTGCCGGCGCCGCGACATCACCGACATCTTCCTCGGCACCGGCCTCGGTCCGCGCAGCTACTCGATCATCGAGCAGGGGATGATCTCCAAGCTGATCGAGGCCAAGCCCGAGGATCTGCGCAACTACATCGAGGAAGCCGCCGGCATCTCCAAGTACAAGGAGCGCCGCCGCGAGACCGAGAGTCGCATCCGCCGCACCCAGGAGAATCTCGAGCGCCTGGCCGATCTGCGCCAGGAGCTGGAGCGCCAGCTCGAGCGGCTGCAGCGCCAGGCCCAGGCCGCCGAGAAGTATCAGCAGTACAAGGCCGAGGAGCGCCAGCTCAAGGCGGAGCTGGCCGCCCTGCGCTGGCTGGCGCTGGACGAACTGGCTCGCCAGCGCCAGTCGGTGATCGGCGATCAGGAAGTGGCCATGGAGGCGCTGGTCGCCGAGCAGCGCTGCGCCGATGCCAGCATCGAGCGCCTGCGCGATGGCCATCACGAGCTGTCGGAAACCTTCAGCCAAGTGCAGGCGCGCTTCTACTCGGTGGGCGGCGACATCGCCCGCATCGAGCAGAGCATCCAGCACGGCCAGCAGCGCCTGCGCCAGCTCCAGGACGACCTGCGCGATGCCGAACGTGCGCGGGTCGAGACCGAGTCCCATCTCGGCAATGACCGCGGCCTGCTGGCCACTCTGGCCGAGGAGTTGGCCATGCTCGAGCCCGAGCAGGCGCTGGCCCAGGCCGCCGCCGAGGAGGGCGCCGCCGGTCTGGAGGAGGCCGAAGCCGGCATGCACGCCTGGCAGGAGCAGTGGGACGCCTTCAACCAGCGCAGTGCCGAGCCGCGCCGCCAGGCCGAGGTGCAGCAGGCGCGCATCCAGCAGCTGGAACAGAGCCTGGAGCGTCTGGTCGAGCGCCAGCGCCGTCTCGAGGAAGAACGCCGCCAACTGGCCGCCGACCCCGTCGATGCGTCGCTGGCGGAGCTCGCCGAGCAGCTGGCTGGCGGCGAGCTCGAAGTGGAGGAGCTGCAGGCCGCCGACCTGCAGCTGGCCGAGCGCCTGCAGCAGTTGCGCGAGCAATTGCAGGGCGCCAATCGCGAACAGCAGCAGGCGCAGGGCGAGCTGCAGCGCCTGAACGGTCGTCTCGCCTCGCTCGAAGCGCTGCAGCAGGCGGCGCTCGATCCCGGTGCCGGCGCCGCCGGCTGGCTGCGCGAGCAGGATCTGCACACGCGACCGCGCCTGGCCGAGGGCCTGCGCGTCGAGCCGGGCTGGGAGCTGGCGGTGGAAACCGTGCTCGGCGCCGACCTGCAGGCGGTGCTGCTCGACGATTTCGCCGGCCTGGATCTGGCTGCCTTCGCCCAGGGCGAACTGCGTCTGGCCAGCCCGACAGCGGAGGCCGGGCTGCCGGCCGGCAGCCTGCTGGACAAGGTGCAGGCGCCGGTCGATCTTTCTCCCTGGCTGGGCCGGGTGCGCCCCGTCGCCTCGCTGGACGCCGCGCTGGCCGGGCGCGCGGCGCTGAACGAAGGGGAAAGCCTGATCAGCCGCGACGGCTACTGGATCGGCCGCCACTTCCTGCGCGTGCGGCGTGCCGGCGAGGCCGACAGCGGCCTGCTGGCCCGCGATCAGGAGCTGGAGCGCCTGAGCGGCGAGCGCGACGAACGCGAAGCCGTGCTGGCCGCGCTGGAGGAACGCCTGCAGGCACTGCGCGACGCCCGGCAGACGGCCGAGCAGGCCCGCGAGCAGCAGCGCCGGCTGATCCAGGAAGCCAGCCGGCGCCTGGCCGAATACCAGGCCCAGCTGTCCGCCAGCCGGGCGCGCCACGAACAGCTCGCCCTGCGCCGCCGCCGTCTCGACGAGGAGCTGGCCGAACTGGCCGAGCAACGCGCCCTGGAGGTCGAACAGCTGGGCGAGTCGCGCCTGTACCTGCAGGACGCGCTGGACGCCATGGCCAGCGATACCGAACGCCGCGAGGAGCTGCTCGGCCAGCGCGACCGCCTGCGCGAGCGCCTCGACCGCGTGCGCCAGGACAGCCGCCAGCACAAGGACCATGCCCACCAGCTGGCCGTGCGCATCGGTTCGCTGCGCGCCCAGCACGATTCCACCCGCCAGGCCCTGGAGCGTCTCGAACTGCAGGCGGCGCGCCTGGTCGAGCGCTGCGAGCAACTGAGCCTCAACCTCGAGGAGGGCGACGAGCCGCTGCAGGAGCTGCGCATGCGCCTCGAGGAGTTGCTCGAGCGGCGCATGGCGGTCGACGAGGAAATGCGCCAGGCGCGCCTTGCCCTCGACGACGCCGACCGCGAGCTGCGCGATGCCGAGAAGCGCCGCGGCAGCGCCGAACAGCAGGCTCAGCTGTTGCGCGGCCAGCTCGAACAGCAGCGCCTCGACTGGCAGACCCTCAGCGTGCGCCGCAAGGCGCTCGAGGATCAGCTCGTCGAGGAGCGCTACGACCTGCCGAGCCTGCTGGCGCACCTGCCCGAGGCGGCCGCCGAGCGCGAATGGGAAAGCCAGTTGGAGCAGCTCGCCGCGCGTATCCAGCGCCTGGGGCCGATCAACCTCGCGGCGATCGACGAATACCAGCAGCAGTCGGAGCGCAAACGCTACCTGGATGCGCAGAACGACGACCTGGTCGAAGCGCTGGACACCCTCGAGAACGTCATCCGCAAGATCGACAAGGAAACCCGCAACCGCTTCAAGGAAACCTTCGATCAGATCAATGGGGGGCTGCAGGCGCTGTTCCCCAAGGTTTTCGGCGGCGGTCAGGCTTATCTGGAACTTACCGGCGAAGATCTGCTCGATACAGGAGTGGCGATCATGGCCCGCCCGCCGGGCAAGAAGAACAGCACCATCCATCTGCTGTCCGGCGGCGAAAAGGCGCTCACCGCGATCGCTCTGGTATTTGCCATCTTCCAGCTCAACCCGGCGCCATTCTGCATGCTCGACGAAGTGGATGCGCCGCTGGACGATGCCAACGTCGGTCGATATGCCAGACTGGTCAAGGAGATGTCGGAAAAGGTGCAGTTCATTTACATCACCCACAACAAGATCGCCATGGAAATGGCCGATCAATTGATGGGGGTGACCATGCATGAGCCGGGCTGTTCGCGGCTTGTGGCGGTCAACGTGGAAGAGGCGGTGGCTCTGGCCGAGGCCTGAGCGCGGGATGCCGGCTGCATGACAGCGTGATTCTGCAGGGCGACAGGCGGATGGTCGAAAAGTGCTGTGCAGGCTGTTTGCGCACGTCAAGGCGACGGACGGTGTATAGTTTTCGCCGACATGTTAATTTAATGGGCTAATAATCACGCCAGTTAAACTGGATGTTGACAGCGTGGTTGAAACAGCAATTGTTTTGCCCGGATTCTGAGTAGGGGAATGTGTCTTTCATGGACATCGGTTTGCGCGAATGGCTGATCGTCATCGGTATCGTGGTGATCGGCGGAATTCTGTTCGACGGCTGGCGCCGCATGCGTGGCAGCAGGGGGCGTCTGAAGCTCAAGCTCGACCGCAACGCCGCCAATCTGTCGGACGACGATGAAGACCAGAACCTGCTGGGGCCGTCGCGTGTGGTGACCAAGCACGCGGAGCCGTCGCTGGACGAGCGCGACCTGGCCGAGCCGTCGGTGGGTCGGGGCCGTGTCGAGGCGGACGACGACCTGCCGCTGGTCGACGAGATCGAACTCGACGAGCCGGCCTCGGTCGCCCGCGGGCTGAACGCCGTCGATGATGAGCCGCCCATGCCGCGCGGCAGGGAGCAGGCGCGCGACAAGATCGTCGAGAAGGTCGAGCAGAAGGTTGCCGACAAGCCTGCTCCGGCCAAGCCGGCGCGCGAGCTGCCGCCGATGGAGGAAGTGCTGGTGATCAACGTGATTGCCCGCGACCCCGCCGGCTTCAAGGGCCCGGCCCTGCTGCAGAACATCCTGGAAAGCGGCCTGCGCTTCGGCGACATGGACATCTTCCATCGTCACGAGAGCATGGCCGGCAACGGCGAGGTGCTGTTCTCGATGGCCAACGGTGTCAAGCCGGGTACCTTCGATCTCGACCGGATCGACGACTTCAGCACCCGCGCGGTGAGCTTCTTCCTCGGCCTGCCCGGCCCGCGGCATCCCAAGCAGGCCTTCGACCTGATGGTCGCCGCCGCGCGCAAGCTGTCCCACGAGCTCGACGGCGAGCTGAAGGACGAGCAGCGCAGCGTGATGACCGCCCAGACCATCGAGCACTACCGCCAGCGCATCGTCGAGTTCGAGCGCCGCGCGCTGATGCACAAGCGTTGATACCTCGATGGAAACAGACCGCCCGGCGTGCCGTCGGGCGGTCTTGCAAACAGAGCAGCCGAGGCTGCTTTTTTTGTTTGACGGATAGCCCATGACCCAGACTGCCGCCCAGCGCATCGCCGCCCTGCGTGCCGAACTCAACGAGCACAACTACCGCTACTACGTACTCGACGAACCCAGCGTGCCGGATGCCGAGTACGACCGCCTGTTCAATGCCCTCAAGGCGCTGGAGGCCGAACATCCCGAACTGGTTACCGCCGACTCGCCGACCCAGCGCGTCGGTGGCGCGGCGCTGGCCCAGTTCGGCCAGGTGCGCCACGAGATCCCCATGCTCAGCCTGGGCAACGCCTTCACCGACGAGGATCTGCTCGCTTTCGACCGCGCCGTGCAGAACGGCCTTGGTCTGGCGGCAGGGGACCTGTTTGGCGGCGGCGCCGCAGTCGAGTACAGCTGCGAGCCCAAGCTCGATGGTCTGGCGGTCAGCCTGCGCTACGAGGACGGCCTGCTGGTGCGCGGGGCGACCCGTGGCGATGGCAGCACCGGCGAGGATATCAGCGCCAACGTGCGTACCGTGCGCAACATCCCCCTGCGCCTGCAGGGCAAGGGCTGGCCGCGGGTGCTGGAGGTGCGTGGCGAGGTGTTCATGCCCAGGGCCGGCTTCGAGGCGCTCAACGCCCGCGCCATCGAGAACGGCGGCAAGACCTTCGCCAACCCGCGCAATGCCGCCGCCGGCAGCCTGCGCCAGCTCGATCCGCAGATCACCGCCAGTCGCCCGCTGGAGTTCTGCGCCTACGGCACCGGTCAGGTCGAGGGCGGGGCGCTGCCGCATACCCACTATGCCCTGCTGCAGGCGCTCAAGGGCTGGGGGTTGCCGGTCAGTCGCGAACTGCGCCTGGTCAAGGGGGTGCAGGGTTGCCTGGAGTACTACCGCGACATCGGTGCGCGCCGGCAGACGCTGGCCTACGACATCGACGGCGTGGTGTTCAAGGTCAACAACCTGGACGACCAGCAACAGCTGGGCTTCCGCTCGCGTACCCCGCACTGGGCCATCGCCCACAAATTCCCCGCCCAGGAAGAGCTGACCGAGGTGCAGGGCGTCGAGTTCCAGGTCGGCCGCACCGGCGCGGTCACCCCGGTGGCGCGCCTGAAGCCGGTGCAGGTGGCCGGCGTCACGGTGTCCAACGCCAGCCTGCACAACATGGACGAGGTGGCGCGCCTGGGGCTGATGATCGGCGATACCGTGATCATTCGCCGGGCCGGCGACGTGATCCCGCAGGTCATGCAGGTGGTGCCCGAGCGCCGACCGGCCGATGCGCGGCCGGTGCTGGTTCCCGAGCACTGTCCGGTGTGTGGCTCGGCGGTGGAGCGTACCCAGCTGGTCAGGCGCGCCAAGGGCAAGGCTTCGCTGAGTGCCGGTGCGATCTACCGCTGCATCGGCCGCTTGAGCTGCCAGGCGCAGCTCAAGCAGGCGATCATCCACTTCGTCTCGCGCCGCGCCATGGACATCGATGGCCTGGGCGACAAGATCGTCGAGCAACTGGTCGACACCGGGCTGATCGCCTCGCCGGCCGACCTCTACACCCTCGGCTACGAGCAGGTGGTCGGGCTGGAAGGCTTCGCCGAGCTGTCCACCCGCAATCTGCTGGCGGCCATCGACGCCAGCAAACAACCGTCGCTGGCGCGTTTCATCTACGCGCTCGGCATCCCCGACGTCGGCGAGGAGACCGCCAAGCTGCTGGCGCGCGCCCTGGGCTCGCTCAGGCGCATCGAGGTGGCGCTGCCGGAGGTGCTGACCTGGCTGCCGGACGTCGGTCTGGAAGTGGCCCACGAGATCCACAGCTTCTTCGAGGACGAGCACAACCGCACGGTGATCGCCAGCTTGCTCGAACGCGGCGTCGCGCCGCAGGAGGAGGGCGAGCTGCACGCCGAATTCGCCGCCTGCGCGACCCTGGCCGAGCTGATCGACAAGCTGAACGTCGCCGGCATCGCCGCCACCGGGGCGAAGAACCTCGCCGCGGCCGCCGGCAGCCTGGAGGCGGTGATCGCCCTCAGCCAGGACTGGCTGAGCCTCAAGGCCGTCAAGGGGCTGACCGAAAAGGCCCGCGAAAGCCTGCGCGCCTTCTTCGCCGAGCCGGCCAACGTCGCGCGCGCGCGCGCCATCGAGGCGCAACTGCACGACTTCGGCATGCACTGGCAGAGCACGCGCAAGAGCGTGGCCGGCCTGCCGCTGGCCGGGCAGACCTGGGTGCTCACCGGGACCCTGGAGGCGATGAGCCGCGACGAGGGCAAGGACCGCCTGGAGGCGCTCGGCGCCAAGGTCGCCGGCTCGGTATCGGCCAAGACCCACTGCGTGGTCGCCGGCCCCGGCGCCGGCTCCAAGCTGCTCAAGGCCAACGAGCTGGGTGTGAAGGTGCTCGACGAAGAGACTTTCCTGGCGCTGCTGGCAAAATTCAACAGCTAGGGGTCGTCCCGCGAGCAGCTGAAGCGCTGCAGCGATAGGGTGTGGTCGTAGGGTGGAAGACTCGCGCAGCGATCTTCCACCAGGAGGCGCGGATCGATGACGGGGAGGCGGTCGATCATACGGTTCGGTAGCCGGGGTTGTGCCGTTGCCCGCCCTGCGCCAGCCGCATTTTGTGCGCCTCGCCTGGGTGGCAGCGTACGGTGCTTTCGCCAGTGCCCCGAGCCTCACGCTGTCCCGCCGAATCCTGAGTGCTTTGTCGCTGCCGTGCTGCCAGCGCGCCGCGACTGGCGTATACTTTTGCGCTTTTCTCCAGTTCCGCCCGCGAGTGACGCCAGCCATGGAAATCAATCCGATCCTTAACGCCATCAAGGACCTGTCCAGCCGCACCCAGTCTATTCGGGGGTATCTTTGACTACGATCAGAAGCATGACCGTCTGACCGAAGTCAATCGCGAGCTGGAAGACCCGAACGTCTGGAACAAGCCGGAGTACGCGCAGAATCTCGGCCGCGAGCGCGCGATGCTGGCGCAGATCGTCGAAACCCTCGACGAGCTGACCAGCGGCCTGGCCGACTGCAGCGACCTGCTGGAAATGGCCGTCGAGGAAAACGACGAGGGCGCCGTGGGCGATGTCGAGGCCGAAGTGGCCCGCCTGCGCGAAATCCTCGAGAAGCTGGAGTTCCGCCGCATGTTCAGCGGCGAGATGGACCCCAACAACTGCTACCTGGACATCCAGGCCGGCTCCGGTGGCACCGAGGCCCAGGACTGGGCCAACATCCTGCTGCGCATGTACCTGCGCTGGGCCGACAAGCACGGCTTCGACGCCGAAATCGTCGAACTGTCCGAGGGCGAGGTCGCCGGCATCAAGAGCGCCACCGTGCACGTGCGCGGCGAGTATGCCTTCGGCTGGCTGCGCACCGAGATCGGCGTGCACCGCCTGGTGCGCAAGAGCCCGTTCGACTCCGGCAACCGTCGCCACACCTCGTTCTCCGCGGTGTTCGCATCGCCCGAGATCGACGACAACATCGAGATCGACATCAATCCGGCCGACCTGCGCACCGATACCTACCGCTCCTCCGGTGCCGGTGGCCAGCACGTGAACACCACCGACTCGGCGGTGCGCATCACCCATATCCCGACCAATACCGTGGTCAGCTGCCAGAACCAGCGCTCCCAGCACGCCAACCGCGATACTGCGATGAAGATGCTGCGTGCCAAGCTGTTCGAGCTGGAAATGCAGAAGCGCCGCGAGGCCTCCCAGGCGCTGGAAGAGACCAAGTCGGACATCGGCTGGGGCCACCAGATCCGCTCCTACGTGCTGGATGCCTCGCGGATCAAGGATCTGCGTACCGGCGTCGAGCGCAGCGACTGCGACAAGGTGCTGGACGGCGATCTGGACGAGTACCTCGAGGCCAGCCTGAAGCAAGGACTTTAAAGCTGCTGCGCTTGGCCATACTGCGTTAAAAAATGGCTCGGACTGCTCATTTACACCACGTAAACTCCGCGTCCTCGCCATTTTTTGCCTTGTCTGGCCTGCGCTCGCTACGCTTTAAAGTCCTCGCTATGCAGGGCCTGTAATGCACGGCGCCCCCGTTCACCGCGGGGGCGCTCGATCTACCGCGCAAATCCCGGATGTGGCGCGAGCCACGCCAAATTTGGAAAAACGACGACCATGAGCGAACAACCGCTGAACGAGCATGCCCTCCACGAGGAAGAGAACAAGCTGATTGCCCAGCGCAAGGAAAAGCTTGCCGCCGTGCGCGAGAGCCAGGCGATTGCCTTCCCCAACGACTTCCGCCGCGACAGCCAGGCGGGCGACCTGCAGAAGCAGTACGCCGAGGCCGGCAAGGAAGAGCTGGAAGGCAAGCAGATCAAGGTCAGCGTGGCCGGCCGCATCATGCTCAACCGCGGCGCGTTCATGGTCCTCCAGGACACCAGCGGGCGCATCCAGCTGTACGTCAACCGCAAGACCCTGTCGGCCGAGACCCTGGAAGCGATCAAGCACTGGGACCTGGGCGACATCGTCGGCGTCAGCGGCGTGCTGGCCCGTTCCGGCAAGGGCGACCTGTATGTCGACATGCAGGAAGCCCGCCTGCTGACCAAGGCGCTGCGTCCGCTGCCGGACAAGTTCCACGGCCTGACCGACACCGAGACCCGCTATCGCCAGCGCTACGTCGACCTGATCGTCAACGAGGAGGTGCGCGACACCTTCCGCGTGCGCTCCCAGGTGATCGCCCACATCCGCCGCTTCCTCAACGAGCGCGGTTTCCTCGAAGTGGAAACCCCGATGCTGCAGACCATCCCCGGTGGTGCCGCGGCCAAGCCGTTCGAGACCCACCACAACGCGCTGGACATGCAGATGTTCCTGCGCATCGCGCCTGAGCTGTACCTCAAGCGCCTGGTGGTCGGCGGCTTCGAGAAGGTCTTCGAGATCAACCGCAACTTCCGTAACGAAGGCGTTTCGACCCGGCACAACCCCGAGTTCACCATGCTCGAGTTCTACCACGCCTACGCCGACTACGAAGACAACATGGACCTCACCGAGGAGCTGTTCCGCGAGCTGGCGCAGACGGTGCTCGGCAGCACCGACGTGCCCTACGGCGACAAGGTGTTCCACTTCGGCGAGCCGTTCGCCCGCCTGTCGGTGTTCGACTCGATCCTCAAGTACAACCCGGAACTGACCGCCGCCGACCTGCAGGACGTGGACAAGTGCCGCGAACTGGCCAAGAAGGCTGGCGCCAAGGTGCTCGGCCACGAGGGCCTCGGCAAGCTGCAGGTGATGATTTTCGAGGAGCTGGTCGAGCACAAGCTGGAGCAGCCGACCTTCATCACCAAGTATCCGTTCGAGGTGTCGCCGCTGGCCCGTCGCAACGACGAGGACCCGAGCGTCACCGACCGCTTCGAGCTGTTCATCGGCGGCCGCGAGATCGCCAACGCCTACTCCGAGCTCAATGACGCCGAGGACCAGGCCGAGCGCTTCCACGCCCAGGTGGCCGAGAAGGACGCCGGCGACGACGAGGCCATGCACTTCGACGCCGACTTCGTGCGCGCCCTGGAGTACGGCATGCCGCCGACCGCCGGCGAAGGTATCGGCATCGATCGCCTGGTCATGCTGCTGACCGATTCGCCGTCGATCCGTGACGTGATCCTGTTCCCGCACATGCGTGCCGAGCAATAAGATCCAGCGGTGAATACGTACTGAGCAAGGTGCCCCAGGCGACGGTCCAATCCGTCGGGGGCGCCTTCAGTGCGCGAATACCTGTGCCTGCCGAACCCCTGCGGCAGCGGGAAAGTTTGTTGGAAAGGAGTGTTCCATGAGCGCAGTACGCGTGCTTGTCGTTCTGTCCTTCCTGCTGCTGGGCGGTTGCCTGGCCACCTTCAAGGAGCCCATCCCCGTGGGCGAGACGGCGCCGAAGCATCTGCTCGGCACCTGGGCGGGGATGGACGAGTGGGGCGAGGAGCGCTTCCTCGAGATCACCCGCAGGGCCGACGGCGGCTACCACGCACAGGCCTGGCGCGACCGCCTGGAAAACCGCGACAAGGCGCGCGGCTACGACTTCACCGTCGCTCATCATGGCCGGCGCTGGTACCTGTCGGTGGAAGCGCCCAAGCGCCTGGGCGGCAATTTCGCCTTCGGCGGCTTCGAGCTGACCGACGAGGACGAGCTGGTGCTCTACAGTCTGGATATCGAGCAGCTGCAGGACGCGCTGTCCCGTGGCCAGCTCGCGGGCCAGACGGTGGACACCGAGGAAGGCGATGGCGTGCTGATCGGCAGCCCGCTGTCCAAGGTCTACGGCTTCCTCGACGACCAGGCCAACAGCGACGTATTCAGCGAGGTCGCCCGCTTCGCGCGGGTCACCCAGTAACGGGGCAGGCCATGAGCCGTAGCAGCAAGGCGGGCAGCGAGTACCGGCAGACCATCCGCGCGTTGTCCGACCGCCTGGTCGAGGCGCAGACGCCGATCCGCGTGCTCGACGCCATCAAGTGGGACGACAGCATCCGCGAGAGTTTTCTCAAGGGCCGCGGGCAGAAGCTGCCGGTGGTGGACCGCGCCTACTACCAGAACCGTCCGCTGTCGTTCGATCCCGACGACAAGAAGCAGCAGTTCCAGCAGATCGAGCGCGACATCACCCGTCAGCTCGGCCAGTTCAGCCCGGTCGGGCAGATCATGCGGCGCATGTGTCGGGAATACCGCATGGTGATCCGCATGCTCGAGGCGCGCGGCACCGCCGATTTCGGCCTGATCTCCCAGGAGCTGTACGGCTCGGCGTCCGATGCCTTCCATGCCGGCGACCCGACGCTGGCCGATCTCGGCGTGATGTTTTCCACCTATCTGGACAACATCGCCGACCGCAGCGATCTCAAGGACGAACCCAAGACCCTCAACGCCAGCCAGGCGGTGGAGCTGCTGCAGAGTCGCCTCAACGGCGTGTTCGGCGACGACGAGGCGGTGGTGCGGGTGTTCGAGTCCGACGGCATCCTCGCCGATGCCGCGGCCGGTGCCGACTACATCAAGATCCGCGCCGACGCCATGTTCAACCAGCGCGACATCCGCGCCCTGGAAGTCCACGAGGGCCTGGTGCACGTCGGCACCACCCTCAACGGTCTCAACCAGCCGGTGTGCACCTTTCTGGCCAAGGGGCCGCCTTCCTCGACCGTCACCCAGGAAGGCCTGGCCATCCTCATGGAAGTGATCGCCTTCACCTCCTATCCGACCCGACTGCGCAAGCTGACCAACCGCACCCGCGCCATCCATATGGCGGAGGATGGCGCGGACTTCCTGCAGATCTTCCAGTTCTACCGCGACCAGGGTTACAGCCAGGAGGACAGCTACTCCAACACCATCCGCGTGTTCCGTGGCTCGACTCCCGACGGTCTGCCGTTCACCAAGGATCTGTCCTACCTCAAGGGCTTCATCCTGATCTACAACTACATCCAGCTCGCCGTGCGCAAGGGCAAGCTCGAGCAGATCCCGCTGCTGTTCTGCGGCAAGGCGACCCTGGAGGACATGCGCACCCTGCGCCAGCTGGTGGACGAGGGCGTGGTGGTGCCACCCAAGTACCTGCCGCCGCAGTTCAGCGACCTCAACGCGCTGTCGGCCTGGATGTGCTTCTCCAACTTCCTCAACCACCTGAGCCTGGATCGCGTCGAGTCCGACTACGCCAACATCCTGTGACGGACCCTGGGGTCCGTCCTTCAATTCCTCCCGATCTGTTCCGGATACTTCTGCATGAGCGAGCGCAATCCCATCCCTCTGATCCTCACCGCCATCGGCAGCGTCATCGGCACCGTCGCAGTGCTCGGCGCCTACGGCTACCTGCACATCGCCAAGCCCGAGGACGCGCTGCTGCTGAGCGACTACACCATGCTCAAGACCATCCCCGGCGAGGACTACAAGCTGTCGCTGAAGCCTGCCGAGCAGGTCGCCCAGTGCATCGACGGCGTGCTGGTGCTGTTCGACGTCAACCAGAAGGGCCTGACCGGCGTGCTGGTCGACAACAAGAAGCGCGCGGTGCGCTGCATGGGCCAGGAGACGCCGCAGACCGGCGCGCAGCCGGCCCAATAAGCCGCCCTGCAGGGCGTTGGGCTATCCTTGCCCGGGTCGGTGTCGACGCGCGAGGTGAGGACGGTGATTGTCTGCAAGCGGGTCTACGAGCCGGCGGGCGCGGAAGACGGCCATCGTGTACTGGTCGATCGCCTGTGGCCGCGCGGCTGCAGCAAGGCCAGCCTGCCATTGGATGGTTGGCTGCGCGAGTTGGCGCCTTCCGACGAGGTGCGCCGCGCCTTCGCCCACGAGCCTGAACGCTTTGCCGCCTTCCGCTCGGCCTATCGCGCCGAGCTGGCCGCCGCCCCGGCGCTCTGGCAACCGCTGCTGGCGCAGGCAAAGGGCAGCACCCTGACCCTGCTGTACGCCGCCCACGACGAAGAACGCAACAACGCCCGCGTGTTGGCCGAGTTTCTCGCCGAGCAGCTGAGCGCCACCACGGTAAACCCGGGAGCGGCATCATGAGAAGGCTGACGCTGATACTGCACCTGTGCGGCGGTGCGCTGCTCGCCGGCCTGCTCGGCGTGGCCCAGGCCGCTCCGCTGTCGAGCGCCCTCGGCCCGCTGGTGCTGCAGGAGGTCGCCGGCGGCCTCGAACACCCCTGGGCGCTGGCCTTCCTGCCGGACGGCCAGGGCATGCTGGTCACCGAGCGGCCGGGGCGGCTGCGCCGGGTGAGTGCCGATGGACAGCTGTCCGCCCCCCTGGCCGGGGTGCCGGAGGTGTTCGCCGTGGGGCAGGGTGGCCTGTTGGACGTGGCCCTGTCGCCGCAGTTCGCCACCGACCGCCTGGTCTACCTGAGCTACGCCGAGAAGGGCGGGGATGACCTGGCCGGCACCGCGGTCGGCCGGGGTCGGTTGTCCGCCGACCTCGGCGCGCTGGAGGATTTCCAGGTGATCTTCCGCCAGCAGCCCAAGCTGTCCAGCGGCATCCACTTCGGCTCGCGGCTGGTGTTCGATCGCGCCGGCTACCTGTTCGTCACCCTCGGCGAGAATGGCCAGCGCCCCATCGCCCAGGACCTCGGCAAGCTGCAGGGCAAGGTGGTTCGTCTCCAGGCGGATGGGAGTGTGCCGGCCGACAGTCCGTTCGCCGGCCGGGCCGGGGCGCGGGCGGAGATATGGTCCTACGGTCACCGCAACCCGCAGGGCGCGGCGCTCAACCCGTGGACCGGCCAACTGTGGATCCACGAACACGGTCCGCGCGGTGGTGACGAGATCAATATTCCCCAGGCGGGACGCAACTACGGCTGGCCGCGGGCGACCCACGGCATCAACTACAGCTACCTGCCGATTCCCGAGGCGGAGGGCGAGACGGCGCCCGGCACCGAGCCGCCGCATCACGTGTGGGCCAAGTCGCCGGCGATCAGCGGCATGGCGTTCTACGCCGGCGCGCGCTTTCCGGCCTGGCAGCACAGCCTGTTCATCGGCGCGCTGTCCGCTCAGGCGCTGATCCGCCTCAGCCTGGAAGGCGACAAGGTGGTCGGCGAGGAGCGCCTGCTGGAGGAGAAAGACTGGCGCATTCGCGACGTGCGGGAGGGGCCGGATGGCTGGCTCTACCTGCTCACCGACGAGAGTGACGGCAAATTGCTGCGTCTCGGCTTGGAGGCCCCGCAGCCATAGGGCTGGCGGTGATTCGGGTGGCTGGCCGCCCGGTGGGAAATCGCTGCGCGAGTTTCCCACCCTGCGATTACGATGACCCTGGCGTAGGGTGGGTTAGGCCATCGGCCGCAACCCACCAACCGGCCCTCGAGGGCGGGCCATGAGGTGATCGGCGCAGCGTTGCCTCAGAACCGCTCGCCGGCGCCGAGAAAGCGCCATTGGCCCGGCTGCAGCTTGGCCATGGCCAGGCGGCCGATACGGATGCGGCGGATCTCCAGCACCCGCAGGCCAACGGCCTGGCACATATGGGCGATCTGCCCCGGTTGCGGCGCCTTGAGGGCGAAGCGCAGGCGGGTTTCGCTCTGCCAGCTGACCTTGCACGGCGTCAGTGGCCGGCCACGATAGCTCAGGCCGAACTGCAGTTGCCCCAGTTGCTCCGGCAGCAGCGTGCCGGCGACTTCAACGATGTACTCCTGCTCGATCTTGCCGAAGTCATCGGTGAGCTTGCGGATCACGCCCCAGTTCTGGGTCAGGACCAGCAGACCGGATGCCTCGGACTCCAGCCCCAGCGGCACGTTCAGGCGCTGTAGGTGGCGATGCAGCAGGCGTATGCCGGAGACATCGTCTGCCGCGCGGCTGGCCGCATCGAGATGCTCGGCGACCTGTCCGGCATCGACGCCTGCCGGCTTGTGCAGCAACAGGGTGGCCGGCGGCAGGGTTTCCGCGCGGGCGCCGGGCAGCAGGGCGATGACCTGCTCCTGCACCTTGAACTGCGGCGCCTCGACCACCTGCCCATCGACCGTGACCCAGCCGCCCTCGATATACAGCTCCGCCTCGCGGCGCGAGCAGGGCAGCAGTTCGGCGAGGCGCTTGGACAGGCGAATCGGATCGGTCATCTGCTTACTTCTTGCCAATGGTGATATGGCGCGAGGTGCCGTAGGTCTGGCCGCTTACGCCTCGGGGGATCTGCTGGACCTCGCCACCGGACTTGAGGAAGGCGGCTACCTGCTCCTCGAGTTCGCGACGGGCTTCGGCGGAGGGGGCGGCAACAGCCTTCTGCTTGGACGAGCCGGGTTTGCTTTGCATGGTGACGCTCCTGCCTGCGGGCAAAAATGGCCGGATATTATACACGAAGTGGTCATTTTTTGCACAGTGTGGCGAAATAAAAAACCATCCTGCGCCAAACCGCCGCCAAATGCCGGGGAAGATGCCGCGCCGGGCGGTGGAGTGGGAAGTGCCTGAAGGCGGCACGCCAGGCGACATTTGCACCGTGGCTTGGCAGAGGCGTGTCGCTGAGTGACCACGAGGACGGCCCCGCAGGGAGCGAGTCATCCTCGTTTACGACCCATCAACTCCGCTTCCTCGCCACGGTTCGCGGGGTCTCTCAGATGTGCATCACCTGCGCGATCTTCGTCCCGGTTCTAGCGCGCCTCAGCCAGCAGACGATAGCTGTTGATGCGGTCGGCGAAGCTGTGGGTGACGGTGACCAAGCCCAGCTCGTCGAGCTGGTAGTCGCGGGCGAAGGCATGGAACTGCTCCCAGCACTGCTCCGGCGTGCCGACCACCATGGCGTCGCGGGTGGCGTCCAGTTCGGCTTGGTCGCCGGGGCTCAGCTGGCGACGGCGTTGCTCGACCTCCTCCGGGCTGAGCAGCGGCTCCTTGGCGCCGCGACCGGCCATCATCTTGCGCCAGGCGGCGGTGCCGGCGACGTGCCGGGCTTCCTCCTGCGTCTCGGCGCAGATCACCGCTAGGTGTGATCTCTCAGTAGGTTGTTCATCCGGGGCATTCCCGGAATTCTGGAAGCGCGACCCACACAGCCTTCCAGGAGCCCCGGATGAACCTGCATAAACATGCCCGTCTTACCCCGCGCGGTCGAGCCCTTCTGGTTCAACGCATGCTCAACGGCCTGCGGGTCGAGGACGCGGCGCAAGCCGCAGGAGTGAGTGTCCGCACGGCCTACAAGTGGCTCCGGCGCTTTCGTGAGGAGGGCGAAGCGGGCCTGATGGATCGTTCTTCACGCCCGCACGCCTGTCCGCATGCCACACAGGGCAGCATGATCGAGCAGTTGATCGAGCTGCGCCGGTCGCGCAAGACCTACCGACAGATCGCCCAGATGCTCGGACTGGCCGTCAGCACGGTCGCTCGCCACCTCAAACGCGCAGGGTTTCATCGGTTGGCCGAGCTGGAGCCGGCACCTGCGGTGGAACGCTACGAGTACGCCAACCCCGGCGACCTTCTGCATCTGGACATCAAGAAGCTCGGCCGCTTCTGGAAGCCCGGACATCGGGTCACCGGCGACCGTCAGCAAAACTCCGGCGGTGCAGGCTGGGAGTTTGTCCACGTCGCCATCGACGATGCATCGCGGCTGGCCTTCACCAGCCTGCATTCGGACGAGCGTGGCAACAGCGCTTGCCAGGCCCTGCTGCAGGCCTTGCGCTACTACCGAGGGCTGGGCATCCACTTCCGGCGGGTCATGACCGACAATGGCGCCTGCTACCGGTCCAGAGCATTCCGGCGCTTGTGTCGCCGCCTGGGGCTGCGGCATGTCCGCACGAAGCCCTATACGCCCCGCACCAACGGCAAGGCCGAGCGCTTTATCCAGACGAGCTTGCGTGAGTGGGCCTACGCCCGCAGCTATGAATGCTCCGAGCAGCGAGCAGCCCACTTGCCTGCCTGGCTGCATCACTACAACTGGCACAGGCCGCATGCCAGTCTCGGCTACAAGCCGCCGATCAGCCGCGTTGAGCTTTCACTGAACAACGTACTGGGTTTACACAGCTAGGGCCAGCATCCGCGATGGGCGGTGCTGGTGGCCGGCCTGGGCGAAGTGGCGCTCGTAGTTGGCGAAGATCGCCGGTGAGCACGCCTCGGGGGCGATGAAGCGCGCCACCGCCAGGCCCATGCCGAGGTAGCCGGCCAGCGACGAGCTGCCGCCGCCGGAGCCGAGCATCCACAGCTGCGGCGTCGGGCCGTCGTCGGGCAGGCAGTGCAGGCGGCTGTATAGGTGGCGCTCGGGGTATTCGTTGCGCAGGAAGGCGCACAGCTCGGCGGCCTGCTGCGGGAAGGTATCCTCTTCCAACTGCTCGTAGGGCGCCGCCAATGCGGCGGAGGCCAGCGGGGTGCCGCCGGGGGCGCGGCCGATGCCGAGGTCGATGCGCTCGGGGAACAGGCTGGCGAGCATGCGGAACACTTCGGCCACCTTGTAGGGGCTGTAGTGGGTCAGCATCACGCCGCCGCTGCCGATACGCATGTGCTGGGTGACGCTGGCGATGCGCGCGACCAGGATCTCCGGGCAGGGATTGGCGAAGTGGATGCTGTTGTGGTGCTCGGCCAGCCAATAGCGGTAATAGCCCAGTGCATCGCAGACGCGGGCCAGCTCGACCGAGCTGTTGGGCGCCTCGCGGACGGGGCGGTCGCCGTGGGTGGGCGTCTGGTCGACGACGGTGAGCTTGAGCGACATGGGGAAATCTGCGGAAAGCTACGAGACGAGCGGCATGAATGCCGGAAATGCAAAAGCCCCGCACGAGGCGGGGCTTTTGTGAGGCGAGAGCCGGATCAGATGATCTGGACTTCGTCAGCCTGCAGGCCTTTCTGGCCTTGGACGACCAGGAAGGAAACGGCTTGGCCTTCCTTCAGGGTCTTGAAGCCGTCGGCTTTGATGGCGCGGAAGTGAACGAATACGTCCGGGCCGCTCTGCGGGGTGATGAAGCCGAAGCCTTTCTCATCGTTGAACCACTTGACGGTGCCGGTTTGACGGTTGGACATGTTTGTCTCCTTGGACGGTGTAGACTACGGCGCCGGAACTGCCCGGAGCCGGAACTGAGTGCAAGGAGCCAGTAAAACCGAGGTTTGTAGGATCAAGCTCTGAATCAGTCGATTACGATGACACTGCAACACAGTGCGAGCACCCTACGCGGTAATTTCGGCCGGTGCAAATCCTTTCTGCAGGGACGCCCTCCGTCTTTCGGGTAATGGCGCATCAGTGGAGTTCGGCAGGCGACCCGTTCTCTTCGCTATTTCCTTTAAAATCAGGGTGTTGTCTGCGTATATCAGGGGTCGATAAAGCGCCAGGAAGGCTGTTGGAGAAAACGCGAAATTTCCACTCCTTCTAAGCCCCTGAGGAGCCCGCGCGCCGGGCGATCCGGTTAGAATGCCGACCCTGACAATCAAGGCGAGCAACATGGCACAGATCGGGCGATTCAATTCCCTGCCGGTGGTCAAGCACACCGACTTCGGTCTCTACCTGGATGGCGGTTCGGATGGCGAGATTCTCCTGCCCCGGCGCTACGTGCCCAAGGACAAACCCTGCGAAGCCGGCAACCGCCTCGATGTGTTCGTCTATCTGGACAGCGAGGATCGCCTCATCGCCACCACCCAGAGACCGCGAGTGCAGGTTGGCGGCTTCGCCAGCCTCAAGGTAGTGGCGATCGACCACGTCGGTCTGTTCCTCGACTGGGGCCTGGCCAAGGATCTGTTCCTGCCGCACTCCGAAGAGAAGCGTCCGCTGCAGGTCGGTGACTATTGCGTGGTGCATGCCTATCTCGACCCGCGCACCCGGCGCATCACCGCCACCGCGCGGCTGGATCGCTACCTCGATCAGACTCCGCCTTCTTACCAGCCGGGCCAGACCGTCGAGCTGCTGGTGGTCGAGCGCACCGACCTGGGCTTCAAGGCCATCGTCGACGGCAAGCACTGGGGGTTGATCCACAAGAACGAGCTGTTCAAGACCATCCGCCCGGGCATGCGGGAAACCGGCTTCATTCGCGAGGTGCGTCCGGACGGCAAGATCAGCCTGAGCCTGCAACCGCTTGGCCGGGCCGGCGCCGACAACCTGAGCGAGCAGATCCTCACCCGTCTGCGCGAGGCCGGCGGCCGTCTGGCACTGAGCGACAAGAGCCCGCCGGAGGAGATCGCCCGGCTGTTCGGAGTGAGCAAGGGCAACTTCAAGAAGGCCATCGGCGGCCTGTACAAGCAGGGGCTGATTACGATCCTCGACGATGGCATCGAGCTGCGCTGAGTCCGCTCACTTGTGTTCGCCCCACAGCTCCGCGAGGCGCGCGTCGCGGCCGCAGGTGGTGCGGTAGAAGCGGTAGCGCAGCGGATTCTTCTGGTAGTAGTTCTGGTGGTACTCCTCGGCCGGATAGAAGCTGCCCGCGGGCAGGATCTCGGTGACCACCGGCTTGGTGAAGCGCCCGGAGGCCTGCAAGGCGGCCTTGGAGGCTTCGGCCTGGCGCTGCTGCTCGGCGTCGGCATAGAAGATGGCGCTGCGGTACTGCGAGCCGACGTCGCAGAACTGGCCGGTAGAGGTGAGCGGATCGATGTTCGGCCAGTAGACCTCCAGCAGCTTCGCATAGCTGGTCTGCATCGGGTCGAAGCGCACCAGTACCGCCTCCAGATGCCCCGTGCCGCCGGCCGACACCTGCTCGTAACTGGGATTGGCCAGGCGGCCACCGGTGTAGCCCGAGGTGGTCGACAGCACACCGGGTACCTTGTCGAAGTCCGCCTCCATGCACCAGAAGCAGCCGCCGGCGAAGATCGCCGTGGCGCCGGGCTCGTCGGCGGCTTTTGCCGGCAGGCCCAGCTGTCCGGCGGCGACCAACAGCAGCGCCAAGGTCCAGCGTGGCAAGCGCACGTGCAGCGGGGCGGGGCAGGTCGGCACGCGGGTCATGGTCAACTCCTCAGATCGGGCAGGCGCTCGCTGCGCGGCACGAAGCGCAATGCCAGGCCGTTGTTGCACCAACGCTCGCCACGCGGCGGCGGACCGTCGTCGAACACGTGACCCTGGTGACCACCGCAACGCGCGCAGTGGTATTCGGTACGCGGCCAGATCAGTCGGAAGTCGCGTTTGAGGCGAACATGACCCTCGAGCGGCTGGGTGAAGCTCGGCCAGCCGGTGCCGCTCTCGTACTTGTGCTGGCTGTCGAACAGCGGCAGATAACAGGCGGCGCAGAGATAGCTGCCGTCGCGCTTCTCCTTGTCCAGCGGGCTGCTGCCGGCGGGCTCGGTATCCTCTTCGAACAGTACGCGCCAGGCCGCCGCCGGCAGCAAGGCGCGCCATTCCTCGACCGGCTTGTCGAGCGGCACTACCGCCTGGTCGCTGGCCGCCAGCGCGCTACGCACGCCTCCCAGCAAGGGCCAGATCGGTAGCAGGGCAAGAGCCCGGAGCAGAAAGCGTCGGTGCATGCCAGCTGTCCCTCTTCAAGGTTTTGTGCAAATTTTAGACAGTTCGATGGCTGGCGGTTGCCCGACAAACAGTGAAACAAGGCGTGTGGGCGAGGCCGGACGATGGGCGGTCGTGCCGGCGCGCCGCGGCGCGGGGGGCGGTGACAGAAAGCTCCGTGAATTGTGCAAGGACAGTTATTGAGTCTGATGGACCTGGCGTTCGATTATCCGTTCATTGTTTTTAATTTAAATAAAATCCTTTAAAAACAATGGATTGAATAATTTTATTGTTATGTTAACGAGTATTTTGCCTGTCGAGCCCTCTCCCTGACGTCTGTAGATGCTCACGAAAAATACAATCTTGTCTATGAAAGGTGCATTCTGTCGCTGCCTGGGGCGCCCCATAATGGATTCCAGATTGCAGGCTCGGCGAAGCGTACTGCCTGCGAATCGACCAGACTGAAGAAATCCTGGTAGTTGGACCGCGCCTGGTATCGCGCGGCGACAAACACAATAAATATCCATCGGGTAGACAGACAGCCATGAAAAGAGCGAATCCCCTTCTCGAAAAGCTGCACACCATCCTGCCGACCATCGCAGCCAATGCCGCCCAAGCGGAACTCGACCGTAAGGTGCCGGACGAGAATATCGCCCTGCTGAAGAGCATCGGTATGCATCGCGCCTTCCAGCCGAAGGCCTACGGCGGTCTGGAAATCTCCCTGCCCGAATTCACCGATTGCGTGGCCGCGCTGGCCGGCGCCTGCGGCGGCACCGCCTGGGCCTTCAGCCTGCTGTGCACCCATAGCCACCAGCTGGCCATGTTCTCCAAGGAGCTGCAGGACGAAGTCTGGGGCAACAACCCCGATGCCACCGCCAGCAGCAGCATCGCGCCGTTCAGCACCATCGAGGAAACCGAGGGTGGCGTGCTGCTCAGCGGCGAGATGGGCTGGAGCAGTGGCTGCGATCATGCCGAGTGGGCCATCGTCGGCATGCGCCGCAAGAACGCCGAAGGCGAGCTGGTCTACAGCTTCGGCGTGCTGCCGCGCAGCGACTACGAGATCCGTGACGACTGGTTCTCCGTCGGCATGCGCAGCAGCGGCTCCAAGACCCTGGTGATCAAGAACGCCTTCATCCCCAACCACCGCATCGAAGCGGCCAAGGACATGATGGAAGGTCGCTCCTCCGGCTTCGGTCTGTACCCGGACAGCAAGATCTTCTACACCCCCTATCGCCCGTACTTCGCCGTTGGCTTCGCCTCCATCAGCCTGGGTATCGCCGAGCGCATGCTGGTCGCCTTCAAGGAAAAGCAGAAGAACCGCGTGCGTGCCTATACCGGTGCCGCCGTCGGCGCCGCCACCCCGGCGCTGATGCGTCTGGCCGAGTCGACCCACCAGGTCGCCGCCGCTCGCGCCTTCCTCGAGAAGACCTGGGAAGAGCACGCCGAGTACGGTGCCCGTCATCAGTACCCGAGCCGCGAGACCCTGGCCTACTGGCGCACCAACCAGGCCTACGCGGTGAAGATGTGCATCGCTGCCGTCGACCGCCTGTTCGAGGCCGCCGGCGCCACCAGCTGGTTCGAGAACAGCGAGATCCAGCGCCTGTTCCGCGACTCGCACATGACCGGCGCGCACGCCTACACCGACTACGATGTCTGCGCACAGATCCTCGGCCGCGAGCTGATGGGCCTGGAGCCGGACCCGACCATGGTCTGAGCCGGGCCGTAACGAAAAGAGGGGGATCGCCGCCAGGCGATCCCCCTCTTTTTTGTGCCGCCATTGTTATCCCGCCGCGCCCGGCTGACCGGGGGCGACGGGAGCCTCTCAGTCGAGCCGGGTGAAGGTCACCGTGCCGACGCCCTCGACCTGCTGTATCAAGGTGGCGCCGTTGTCCTCCACGCGCGCGTGCAGCAGGGCGGCGCCGCGCGGGTCGCGGGCGGTGACGTAGCCGTCCTGGCGCTCCCAGGCGGCGACCGCCAGCTTGTTATCGCCTTCGCGAATGTACTGCTCGGTCAGCTCCACCGTAGTGCTGCGGACCTGCACGCCCGCCGCTTCGGTGGTCATCGCGTAGGTGCCTTCGATACGACTGTCGGCCAGAGCCTGGCCGACCAGGGTAGCGAGCAGCAGGGCAAGAGGGGAGAGGCGGGAAATGTTCATGCGCATACCTTCCTTGACGATGGCGTTTCACTGGGGCCCGGCGCCGTCCGGCGGTTCGGGAGCGCTCCATCCCGCGCAACGTGGCGGGTGCGCTACGGCAGTTCGCTTCGCCTGGTGGCGGCGAGCTGCGGATCCAGCTTATGCGTTGCGCTCGCGGAATTTGGTGACCGTTTCATGAAAAGAGCGCTCTGTTCGATGAACTTTTCGTGACGGTGCGCGTTCTCGTGGACAAAAAAAGCCCCGCGACGGGCGGGGCTTTGTTGCGGCGCGTGGGCTCAGGCCGGCCCGGAACTCTCGCGGTTGCGGATCATCTCGGCAATCGCCTGCAGCGGCCGCTTGAGCATGGCCCTCACCTCGTCGCTAGCGCCGACGTGCTCCAGCGCCTGGTCCATGCACATCAGCCACTGATCGCGCTCGCGCGGGCCGATGGCGAAGGGGCGGTGCGGGCCGGTCATGCAGATCGAGCCGTACTTCTGGGCATACAGGTGCGGACCGCCCAGCCAGCCGGACATGTATTCGAACAGCTTCTGGCGAATCCCCGAGAGGTCGGCGCCATGCATGCGGCGGATGTCGGCTGCGTCGGGCAGCTCGTCCATGCACTGGTAGAAGGCATCGCACAGACGACGCACGCCGTCCTCGCCGCCCAGCAGTTGGTAGGGGGTATGGTTCATGGCTGCACTCCGCCAATTTCTTTGTAGAGATGGGGATCTTGCCTGAGGAGGGCGCCTGCGGATTGATGTGGGTCAGTGCCGGAAGCGGAAGCTGGCGTGAGGCGCCGAACTACATTGGGGAACTACGACTAGCGCGAACTACGACTGCTCGTACGCCCTGCTGCGCATCAGCGGGATCGCCAACAGATAGCCCAGCACGATGCCGACCACGTCCGCCGCGAAGTCCTGGTATTCGCCGAAGCGATAGCCGGTCAACCGCTGCAGGTTTTCGATCAGCACGCCGTAGCCCAGCAGGCCGAGCAGCAGCAGGCCCCGCTGAGCGGGGAAAGACAGGCGCCCCAGGCAGGTGAGCACGAGGAAGGCGATGACATGATTGCCCTTGTCCCATCCGGTGCTGAGCAGCGCGGAGGGGTTTTTCATCAGGGCCAGGATCATGACGCTCACCAGGCAGGTGAAAAAGGCCAGTATCCAGAGCGTGCGGGGAATACGGGGGAGCATTGTGTGCCATTCGGTTGGTGGAAGCAGGGATGTTCCTTATACTGCCGTCCCATTTTCAGACGACAGCAGCTGTGCCGAACGAGCCGGGCGGCAGAGCAAGGATGATCCCGCAAAATGCCTCAGACCTCCAATCGCCTCGAGCGGTTCCTGATCGCCTCGGTTCTTGTCCTGCTGCTGTGGCTGCCCCTGCCGCTGGGCAGCAATCGCGACTGGTCGATGGGGCTGCTGGTGGCGCTGGTCGGAGTGATCGGCGGGCTGTGGGGGTTCGCCCTGCTGCGCAACGCCCTGCCCGGGAGCAAGGCCTTGCAGCCGGCGCTGCCGATGTTCGTCCTGCTGCTGGTCGCCCAGGTCTGGGTAGCGGTGCAATGGCTCGGCGGGCTCACGGTCGACGTCGGCGCTACCTTCCAGTACTTGATGCTCGGGCTCGCCTACAGCCTGCTGTTCCTGCTGGTCGTCAGCCTGTTCCATACCCGGCAGCGACTGACCTGGCTGTTGGCCATTCTGGTGATCAGTGGCACCTTCCAGGCCTTCTATGGCGCATTCATGACCCTCTCGGGCATCGAGTGGCATCTGCTCATGGCCAAAACCAGTTACAGAGGCGACGCCACCGGCACCTTCGTCAACCGCAACCACCTTGCCGGCTACCTGGAAATCACCCTGGCCTGCGGCATCGGGCTGCTCATGGCGCTGCGCGACAGTCGGCCGTTCCGCTGGGTCAACCTGCTGGAGATGCTGATGGGCGCCAAGGCGCGCCTGCGTCTCGCCCTGGTGATCATGGTTATCGCCTTGGTGATGACCCACTCGCGGGGCGGTAACAGCGCTTTCTTCACCGCGCTGATGGTGATCGGCGGCATCTTCGTCCTGCGCGACAAGAACAACCGCCTGCGCAACGGCGTGATTCTGGCCAGCATCCTGCTCATCGACGTGCTGGTGATCAGCCAGTACTTCGGCCTGGAGCGCCTCAAGGACCGCATGCTGAATACCCGCCTGACCGACGTGGTGGTGGAGGGCGAAGTGGTGCAGCAGGCCAACGAGATCCGCGACGACGTGTTCCTCTATGCCATCCCGCTGGCAAAGGACCGGCCGCTGACCGGACAGGGCGCAGGCAGCTTCGAGTCGGTGTTCCCCAAGTATCCGGGCGACGACATCCGCCTGCACTTCGACCATGCGCACAACGACTACCTGCAGTTCGCCATTGAATACGGTCTGCTCGGTTGCCTGCCGCTGCTGGCTTTCGTACTGCTGGCGCTGTGGCGGGCTCTGCAGGCGCTGTGGCGGCCCGAATCGCTGTATCGCAGCGGCGTCGGTTTCGGCGCGGCGGTGGGCATCATCGCCATCGCCATCCACTCGATGACCGACTTCAACCTGCAGATTCCGGCCAACGCGGCGACCCTGGTGGTGCTCTGCGCCATCGCGGTGCTGGCCAACCAGCACAGCAATTCACAGCGCAGGGTCAGCCTCGGCGAGTGAGGCCGGAAGGGATGCGGGGTAGGAGATAGGCAGCCCGGAGGGCTGCCTAGGGGAGGTCAGGAGAGGCCGGCGCAACGCCTGCCCAGGCCGGCAGCTCCTCGAGCCAGATTGGCGGCGACGTCCAGCTCGCTGAAATGACGGGTGGACTGCAGCACCTGCTGCAGCCACTCGAGGAGCGTCGCCAGGACCGGCAGCACGCTCCACAACAGCTAGCCACTGCTCGAACAACTGCGGCGGCGATTCGGGGCGGAACAGATCCTAGCGAAGCACCGCGCAGCAGACGTCGAACGGCTGCGGCTTCAAGCCTTTTCACCACCGATCTGGGCCAGCAGCTCGGCGGTTTTCGCCTGCATCAGCGCCTCGTCACCGCGGCTTTCCACGTTCAGGCGGATCACCGGCTCCGTATTGGAGGCGCGCAGGTTGAAGCGCCAATCGGCGAAGCTCACGCTGAGGCCGTCGGTGTAGTCCACGTCGGCGGCATCGGTGACGTACAGCGTCTCGATGCGCTTGAGCACCGCGGGCGCCTCGGCGACCTTGAGGTTGATCTCGCCGGAGGAGGGATAGGCGGCGATGCGCTCGCCCACCAGGGTGGACAGCGATTGACCGCGCGAGCACATCAGCTCGGCGACCAGCAGCCAGGGGATCATGCCGCTGTCGCAGTAGGCGAAGTCGCGGAAGTAGTGGTGCGCGCTCATCTCGCCGCCGTAGATGGCATCCACTTCGCGCATCTTCTGCTTGATGAAGGCATGGCCAGCCTTGCACTGCACCGCCTCGCCGCCGTTGTCCCCGACGATGGCCAGAGTGTTCCAGGTCAGGCGCGGGTCGTGGATGATGCGCGCGCCGGCTTCCTTGCGCAGGAAGGCCTCGGCGAGCAGACCGACGATGTAGTAGCCCTCGATGAAGTTGCCCTGCTCATCGAACAGGAAGCAGCGGTCGAAGTCACCATCCCAGGCGATGCCCAGGTCGGCGCCGTGGGCCAGCACCGCGTCGCGGGTCGCCGCGCGGTTGTCCTCCAGCATCGGGTTGGGGATGCCGTTGGGGAAGCTGCCGTCCGGCTGGTGGTTGATCTTGATGAACTCGAAGGGCACGCCGCGCGCCTTCAGTGCCGCCTCGATGGCGTCCAGCACCGGGCCGGCCGCGCCGTTGCCGGCGTTGACCACCAGCTTCAGCGGCTTGAGCGCGCCAGTGTCGATGTACGAAAGCAGGTGCTCGACGTAGGCAGCGCGGTTGGAAACCTCGCGCAGCTCGCCCGGCACCGCTGCCGGCGCGGCGAACTCGGCCTTCTCGGCCATCAGGCGGATCTCTTGCAGGCCGGTATCGCTGCTGATCGGCTGCGAACCCTGGCGCACCAGCTTGAAGCCGTTGTAATCGATCGGATTGTGCGAGGCGGTCACCTCGATGCCGCCGTCGGCGCCCAGGTTCCAGGTGGCGAAATACACCTCCTCGGTACCGGTCATGCCGAGATCCAGCACGGTCACGCCGGCTTCGCACAGTCCGCGGGCCAGCGCGGCCTTGAGGGCCGGCGAGGTTTCGCGGATATCCCCACCGAGCACCACGGTACGAGGCTTGAGCCACTCCGCGTAGGCGCGGGCGATGCGATAGGCGATGTCTTCGTTGAGTTCGCGGCCCAGCTGGCCGCGGATGTCATAGGCTTTGAAGCAGGTCAGGGTCGTCATGAGGATTACTTCGGCGGCGTGTCTTGCCGCATGGGATCAATCAACAGTGGGTTCATGATGCGCGTACAACCGAATAGCCAGGCCCGTGCGGCGGAGCCAATTGCTGGCGGGCCAGATCCACGATGGTATCGATCAGGGATTGTGCCAGACAAAACGGGGCTTGCAGTTGAATAGTGCGCAGGATTGTAGTCCAGAAGCTGACGGCGCTTGCGCTTTCAAAGGTGCTGCTGTCACAGCCCCTTGAGATAAAGATTGTCGAAGCAGTAGTTGGTCGCTTCCACATAGCCCTCGGCACTGCCGCAGTCGAAACGTTGGCCCTTGAACTTGTAGGCGAGCACGCAGCCGCTCTGTGCCTGCTTCATCAACGCGTCGGTGATCTGGATTTCGCCGCCCTTGCCCGGTTCGGTATCGGCGATCAGGTCGAAGATGTCCGGGGTGAGGATGTAGCGGCCGATGATCGCCAGATTGGAGGGGGCGTCCTCCGGCTTGGGCTTCTCGACCATGGTGTTCACCCGGTAGATGTCGTCGCGGATCATCTCGCCGGCGATCACTCCGTACTTGTGGGTCTGGTCGCGCGGCACTTCCTGGATGGCGACGATCGAGCAGCGGAACTGCTTGTACAAGTTGACCATCTGCTCCAGCACGCCGTCGCCGCCCAGGTTCAGGCACAGGTCGTCGGCCAGCACCACGGCGAAAGGCTCGTCTCCGATCAGCGGCTGGCCGCAGAGGATCGCATGGCCCAGTCCTTTCATCTCCACCTGACGGGTGTAGGAGAAGGTGCACTCATCGATCAGCTGACGGGTGCCGGCCAGGTATTTCTCCTTGTCGGTACCCTTGATCTGGTGCTCCAGCTCGTAGCTGATGTCGAAGTGGTCCTCCAAGGCACGCTTGCCGCGGCCAGTGACGATGGCCATGTGCTGCAACCCGGCATCGCGGGCTTCCTCGACCGCATACTGGATCAGCGGCTTGTTGACGATAGGGAGCATCTCCTTGGGCATCGCCTTGGTAGCCGGGAGGAAGCGGGTGCCGTAGCCGGCGGCGGGGAAGAGACATTTGCGGATCATGGAGCGTCCTTGCAAGGAAGTCAGAAGAAAACATCAAACCGTGGAAGCGACGCCCCCGCCGCGAAATCGGCAGGCCCGTCACGCCCGCCCGTACTTGTCCTCGAAGCGCACGATGTCGTCCTCGCCCAGGTACGAGCCGGACTGCACCTCGATCAGCTCCAGCGGGATGACGCCGGGGTTCTCGAGCGCATGCACCTGGCCAATCGGGATGTAGGTCGACTGGTTCTCGGTGACCAGGTAGGTCTTGTCGCCGTTGGTGACCTTGGCGGTGCCGCTGACCACGATCCAGTGCTCGGCGCGGTGGTGGTGCATCTGCACCGACAGCTTGGCGCCGGGCTGCACGGTGATGCGTTTGACCTGGTAGCGGTGGCCGTTGTCGATGGAGTCGTACATGCCCCACGGGCGGTACACCTCGCGGTGGTTGACGTGCTCCTGGCGGTCGTCGGCCTTGATGCGCTCGACGATCTTCTTCACGTCCTGCACCTTGTCCTTGTGCGCCACCAGCACGGCGTCCTTGGTCTCGACGATCACCAGATCTTCGACGCCCACGGTGGTCACCAGGCGACTGTCGGCATGCACGTAGGTGTTGCGGGTGGCCTGGCCGAGCACGTCGCCCTTGAACACGTTGCCCTCGGCATCCTTGGCGCTGACGTCCCACAGGGCCGACCAGGAGCCGATATCGCTCCAGCCGGCATCCAGCGGTACCATGGCCGCGTCGGCGGTCTTCTCCATCACTGCGTAGTCGATGGAGTCCTCCGGGCAGGCGGCGAAGGCGGCGGCATCCACGCGGGTGAAGTGCATGTCCTGTTTGCCGCCGGCCAGTGCCGCGCGGCAGGCGGCGAGGATTGCCGGCTGGAAGCGCTCCAGCTCCTCGAGATAGCGGCTGGCGCGGAACAGGAACATGCCGCTGTTCCAGAAGTAGTTGCCGGTGGCTAGGTAGTCGCGGGCGGTGGCTAGGTCCGGCTTCTCGACGAAGCGGTTGACCGCATAGCCACCGGCGCCCACCGATGCGCCCTGCTCGATATATCCGTAGCCGGTTTCCGGATGGGTGGGGACGATGCCAAAGGTCACCAGCTTGCCGTCGGCGGCCAACGGCAGCGCAGTGCGGATGCTGGCGTGGAAGGCTGCCACATCCTGGATCAGGTGGTCGGCGGCCAGTACCAATAGCAGCGGATTTCCCGCCTCCTCTATGGCCTGTAGAGCCGCAAGGGCGATGGCCGGTGCTGTGTTACGGGCGACTGGTTCCAAAAGGATGGTTGCCCCTTCTAGATCCAACTGGCGCAGTTGCTCTGCAGCGAGGAAACGGTGCTGCTCATTGCAAATAAGTATAGGAGCCGATGTGTCAATGCCGCTTAGTCTGCATAGAGTGCTCTGTAGCATTGATGATTTTTCGTGGCTTATTTTTAGGAATTGTTTTGGATTAAGCTGACGTGATAGCGGCCAAAGACGTGTTCCAGAGCCGCCAGCCATTACAACGGGGATGATATTAGTGGTCATGGCTGACTTTCCGTTTGCGTTAAAAATAACGAATATCTTTCGTAAAAAACTGTTCGAGTTTTTCGGAGAATTTCGCTGTCGATAAGTTTTCTAAGGGTGAGCGGTTTTTTAAAAGTTGAGGGGCGAGGAGGTGGTTTCGAATTGCTCTACTGAAAGGTAAACTGACGCGATTGCCTGCTCTTTGATTTGAATGCCATATTTTTAATTAACTAATGTTTAAAGGAAACTCCTTTTAAAATTAATTCACAAAATTTCGCAGGCTTGAGCTGTAATTGGACTGCACAAGTATTATGCGATGGGGAGGGCAAATATCTTTATCATGTAAATCTGGTTTCTGAGAGTGTAAATTTCTTGACAGGCTGAAAGGGGGGTGGGGGTAAACTTTTTGAATTGATATAATTCGCCTGTGGTCGTGTAATGATGTCAAGAATGTTTAATTATTTTTCAAAGTTAAGTAGTTAATTAGCCATTTTGCATTTTTTATGTATCTGGGGGCTAGCCTTTTGGGCTCACTAAGCATCCGATGAAACCATTCCAAATGTGCAGTTTGCATCCACTTGGGGGCGCGAGGTGTTTTTCCGGACAAAAAGTCTAGGGAAGCTCCAATGCAGAACAAAAGCATGGGGGTAGTTACTCTCTGCTTTATTTTTAAAGCGAGTGCTTCCTGGCGAGGGGAGCCAACGGCAAGAAACACTAAATCAGGAGTTTCTTGGTTTATTAGAGAAATGCATTTTTCAACCTCAAAGGGGTCTTCCATGAAGCCAATAGGAGGGCAGTAATGACATGCGAGTTCGAGGGAAAATATTTCTTTTAGTATTTTGTATTCGTTATAGCTGGGGCCAATAATACATATTTTTTTGTCTTTGATCCATGGGTCTTGAATAATGGCCTTGGTTAGATCGCTGCCTGGTATAACATTTTTAATATGTGTGCCCTTTAGGCATGAGGCGATTTTAAGAACTCTACTGTCGCATACTATATAATCTGCATTTCTATATGCAGTATTGAAGAGGTCGTTGTTGGCACTTGACAAGCGCTGTAGGTGGTCAATATTGGGGGTTACAATTATGCGGGGTGTGGCTATTTGATTTAAGTCTGTTTTTATTTTTGAGATAAATTCAGATATAGGGATGTCTAGTATTTTCAAGTCTAGAATGCTTTTTTCCATTTTTCAGCGCTTTTTGGAGTTTCGTGTTTTACAGCCCAGAGGCTCATTAGTATTGAAAGAAAAATTATGGGCAAATTAAATGTGTGAAGTGGGAATGATACGATTATTGGTAGTAGTGGTAGGCATGAGGCTGCCTTCAAAATGCCATAACGATTAAATAATCTTTTTGTGCAGATGATTAGGAGGAAAGAGATTGGAATAAATAATCCAATGCCTCCTGTCAGGGCATATTGTAAAGGCATACTTTCTAATCGTATATTCCAGGCGCCCAACTCACGAGCGTCTCGGAATCCTTCCCCATAAATTGCAAAGGCGTGATTTAGGCCTATTTGATAGTTCCTAATATGTTCGGCAATAGAGCCGGAGTCATCAGCGATTATGTGTGTTGTAAGCCAAAGGTTAATGTCGCTTGAGAGGTATGACGCAATTAGAGAGATCAAGGGAAGTGCGAGTAAGAGATAGAGTTTTTTGTATTTTAGCATTAAGACATAAGTGAGCCATATTAGAGCCAATAAAAGTGTGCTTCTAGATAACGCGAGCGCTATGATTACAAGTAATACAAAGTATATTGTCTTGTCCCGACAGTCTAGTAAATAAAGGATTATAGAAAGGATGAGGGCGGAAAAGGCCGATGCCAATGGATTGAATAAAAGCCCATACATGCGGTGGATTTTTCCATCCATTAGGAGTCCGCCAAAATCATTTTCCCTTTTGTAAAATATTGAGGCAATCTGGTCCCACATCGTGAAGTGAATTATTAGGGAGGCTGAGAGATATAGCACTAATACGTATTTAGTTTTTTTGAAATTTTGAGGTTCTGAGGAGGCTGAGCCAAGGGTGGAAAAGTATATTATGAAAACAAAAAATGTTATAGCAGAAAAAAGCTGATATATGAACTCCTGAAGTAGGGATCTTGTGTTTGTGAAGAATATAAGCACCGTATAGAGAAGTATCCATGATGCGATTGCTAATGGCAATGCTGCATCTCGGCGGATTTTTGCTTTAGATAAAATCGCGTGTGATGCTAGGAAAAGTAAAAAGATAGGGGTGAGGTATGCATCAATGTTTAGAATGTTTACAAAAAAAGCTTGTACAATGGATATTGTCAAAATTGATGCAATTAGTGAGTCAAATGAGAGGCCGGAGGCTCTAAGTAAGGTCATTACATTACCTGCGCTTTTCGGTAATCTTTGTATTGAGTAGTGAACTTTGTGCACAAGGTTTTGTGTATTTTTGCGAGATGCGGATTGTTTCTTTGGGTTGTTTCTAGAAGTTGATGCGTCAGGGTAAAGCTATCTACCCCGAAAAGACAGGATGAGTAAATAATGGTGTTGCTCCACATGCCGACTACAGTTTTGTAGTTGCCTGAGCAGATAAGGCTTTCAGCAGATAGGGAGGTTTCAATTATTTTTATTCCTTCCTTTGAGATTGCTTCAACTTTTTCCTTTGATGACCGAGGGTGAAGTTTTATCACCACTGGTGATGGCAGAGTCTTCGTTGCCATAGAGTATATAGATATTTCTTCTGTCAAAGATGCTATTCCATCTTCGAATAGTGTCTGACCTATAATGAGGGAGGTCGCGTCGCTAGTTTTTTCTGAGATTAAGAAGTTTTCCGTGATTTCATTGGCATAGTCAGTCAGAGGTATTGTTTTTTTTGTTTTCCAGCGCTTGCTGATCTTTTCTGGAAAAAAGCAATAGTACTCAGATGTTTTTTGAAATAGCTCTTTGTTGCTTCTTAAGTATAGATGACCTTTGCCAAGCGCCATCGCCAGAATATTTTTTGCAGCGAGTTTTAATCTATTGTGGTTGATAAAGTTGAAGTTGAAGTAGTCGCAGATTCCATCTTCTACTCGAGCCAAGGCGACGCCTGAGTTTTTTTTTGTCACTGAATAAAGTATTTTTCTGGTTATTGGGCTATAGAAGTTGAAGTAAAATACTTTTGAAATTGAAGGGAGGCCATTGGTTGAGATTTCAATTTGTGAGAACTCTTCATCCATTCTTTTTATTGATTGAATTACACCATGTTTATGTATGGAGTCGAATCTGGTTTTTTCGTGGTTGAAGGTGTATTTTATTTGATGCTTGATGGTGGTCTTTATTTGCTCGATGGACTGCTTCGTTGTTTGTTCTGCAATGATTATTGGATGTTCTATGTTTTCTTTTTTTATTATTGCATTTGCTATGGCAGCGTGCCATGGGCTACCAATTATGAATAATTTCATGCTGCCTGCTTCTTAAAGAGCAAGATAAATGAGAAGGTGATTATAATACTTTCGGCTGCTAATGTTGTAAGTGCTGCAGCTTTTATTCCGTGCTGATTTATTAATAGTAGGTTGCCCCCTATGTTCACCATTGAGGCGGTGAGTGTCAGGTAGAAAAAAGACTTACTCATTCCTCTTACATGGAGCATGTTTGGGTAAAGTAATCCAAATGACAAAACTATGCAGGTTGCAATGAATATGTCAGCCAGTTCTGTGGTGGTCTTGGAAAGGTATCGGCTTCCTAGAAATAACTCAATGAAATCTGCTTTGTAGATAAATGCAATAATGAAAAGTGGTAGCGAAGCAAAACCAAAGGCGAGCGACAATTTTATTGCCTTTTTTACAAGAATATCTCCGCGTGGAGTGCTGCAAAGAGTTGGATAGAGTGTTGTTATTATAACGCCGCGAAAAGCAACAAAGGCTGCATATATTGTTGCTATGGCGGAGTAAATCCCTACTTGTTGGCTGTCCAGCATGGTCGCGATGATTATTATGTCGGAGTTAAAATATGCTTTTGCGAGCAATGATCCTGACACTAAGTATATTAGACCTTTTTCGGGGACGGTTAGGTTTTTTAGGGAGAAATTGGATAATGCTTTTTTGCGAGGGACGTACATTGCTGAGATGAGGATTGTTATTCCTCCTAGGAGAATCCCTTTCCCTAGTGTTAATGATGCGGCAGAGAGGAGAGATTTTTTTTCAATTATATTGAATGCAAGTATTATTGCAATTAAAAGGGCCAAGTGGGTGGTGTTCTGCAGAGAGGCTTCAAATTGACGATTTGTTGCGCGAAGAAACCAATCTTTGCTAATTGAGTAAGATAAAATGCAAACTATTAATGTTAGAAACTCTGTGGGGTTTATTGCATTTATTGGTAGAAGGATGGTTATGCTTGCTATTGAGAGTATTGTTCCGATGGACCTGTTTTTAATTATGCTGGAAAATACTTTGTCAAGCTCAGAGGGGGCGTCCTTGTGTTTTATTATGAGTCGTATTCCTTCTTGGTTTGAACCAAATTCAATTAATACTATGAGATAGAGAAGTATTGCTTGTAAATAGCTCCAGCGGCCAAATTCGTCAATCTCAAGGCTTCTGGCTAATGCTATAGATAGTATAAGCCCAAAAATTCTTCCGAGTATCTCACTTGCGAGTGTTTTTGATATTTGTTTATGGGGCATGGGGGTTAAGATCAAGCTAGACCGAGTATTTTTATCGCTTTTTCGGCACGTTGAATGTCTTCTGGAGTGTCCACCGCGACGGAGTTGCTCGACATTTCAATCATTTTCACATCAAGCCCTAGTTCTAAAAAGCGAAGGATCTCGATGTCTTCCACTTCCTCTAGGGGAGTCTTTCCATTTGAGCGTGAAAAGGTCTCAAGCGCTTTTCTGGGAAATGCATAAGCGCAAACTTGTCTCCAAGATTTGACGAATTGGTGCTTTTTGTTGGTTGGGATTGGGCTCCTGGACATATAAAGAAGGTTGCCGTCCGGACGCATGACGACCTTGGGGATCGTTGGGCTTCTAAATAGCTCCTCTTCGGTTATTTCACAATATCCGTTGATAATTTTATCGGGGTTGGCGGCGGCTGTTTTTAAGATTGCCTTTATGTCGTCAGGGTTGAACGCTGGCTCGTCTCCCTGAATGTTTATGAATATATCTGCATCAAGATACTGAGCGCACTCAGCAATTCGATCTGTGCCAGTGAGACAGTCTGTGGATGTCATCAGGCACTGGATTCCCTCACGGACGCAAACGTCACGAATTCGCGAATCTTCAGTCGCTACGAAAACGAGTTCGGGGGGTACTGCTTTCACACATTGTCGATAGGTGCGAATTACCATAGGCACGCCGCAGAGTTCTATAAGAGGTTTGCCAGGCAGGCGAGATGATTCATACCGAGCAGGAATGATTACGGCAAATTTCATGATTGTTTTTCCGTGATGATCTGTAGAAGAGATTCAACCACACGATAGCCCTGGTTAGAATAATTGGCGGCGAGCTCTGGTGTGTTTGAGTAGCCACTACAGAAAATAAAATCTATACCGTTTTCTTCAGCTGCCTGACGATCACCTTCAGCATCGCCAATCAGGCAGGTTTCACTTTTTATTAGATTGCTCGATTCGATGATGTTCTGTATGTTGATGGATTTTCTTGTGGGGGAGCCGTATATCTCAACGAAGTAATTTTCTAATCCTCGCGCGCGGAATACTTCTCGCAACTCATCTTGGTCGCTGCCCGACACGATCCAGCAATTAGTTGACGGGATCGCTTCTAGCAGTTCAAATACTCCCTCGCAAACATTGCATTCAAGATATTGCTCTCTGCATTTTTGAGCGTAAAGATCCAAGATCTGCTGTTTTTCGTCTGGAAGTGACTCTCTTTTCAGGAATTCATCGAAAAATACTGTTATATGGTGGTATCGAGATTTTCCAAAATTATTTCGAAAGTACTCTATGAAAGTATCTACTAAGTTTTCTGAATAGCCGGAAAGCGCCAGCCTCATTGCGGTGAGTTTGAAGTTGTTGCTGTCTAGCAGGACTCCATCGCAGTCGAATATATAATTTCTATATCGCATAGATTGATCCGGTTGCGATGTTGTAGTTCGTGGGGGTCAGGCAGGTAATCTTGATCTTGGTCTTGAAGTGGTCGAGAGTTTCCTGTGACTCTTTGTTCCTTGTATCCAGATGAGGATATCCGTCAAAGCCGACTAGGCTTATCTTTTCTGCTTTTCCCACCTCGCAAAGGGCAAGTGTGTAGGCGAGGGTCAGTTCATAGGGGATAATGCAATAGCTGTCATTTACTATCCAGCTGTGACCGGTGTCGACTTCATAGTTGATTGCAGGGGAGATATCATTTTCTTCGAATCTGGAGTGCGGGGCTATCAGTCGCGATTCAAAATTTTTGTATTTTTCACGATCCGTCAAGAATTTTATGTTGTGAGTGGCTGTGTAATAGTCAACAAGCTCTGGTGGGATTTGGTTGTTTATGTTGATTGCAATGACAACAGGCTTCTTTTCAAGAATATAATCTTTTATGGCTTTCTGGTGTTTGGCTGTACTTTCGCCTGCGCCGATAATGAGGACCTCACGGTTATCGAAAATCCCAGCTACGCTATGGCCTCTCGTGGCCTGAGTGCGAGGTTTTGCTTTACTGATGTTAAGCGCTTTTTCGAGATTCTCGCCGTCATAGCTGGATGATTCTATTCTACCTAAATACTGGATGGCCGCTGCTCTTTCGGAGGCCCCAAAACGTGAGTCGCTGTATAGTTGCTGGATATATGTTGGGTGAATATTGAACGAGGCCCCGATGTGATAAAGAAGACTAGTTCCCCATCCATATTTACGCTGCATGGGTTCGAAATGCTTCAAGATAAGCTCATGCAGTTGTTCGGGTTTGTAGTTGGAGCCATGCTTCCGACAAAGCTCTAGTAGGAGAATCTCTGTTTTAGTATTTCCTGCGCCGCGCCCCATGCCAGTCATCGTTGCGTCGATGTAAGTTACCCCAAGATCGAGGGCTCCTAGGGTGTTGGAGAGCGCTTGAGAAGTATTGTCATGAGCATGCAGTCCAATATCGTCATCCCAGTTTTGACGAATGGCCTGGATGATGCGTTCTTGCTCCTGTGCATCCATGTTACCTAATGAGTCTGCGAAATAGAGGACGTCGATAACCTCGGATTCGTAGGCTTTCGCGCTGGCAGCGATGATCTCATTGTCTGTCTTTCCCACAGACTGCATGAGATTAAGTCCTACGAAATAGCCATATTCCTTGAGTTCACGGCATATGTGGATCGCGCTCTCAATCTCATGATAATGGGCTGCAATTCTGACAAAATCGAGGCGGCTTTCACTTTTCGGAACAAAAAGCCGGTCTACCCCCTCGCGAATGTCATAAGGAGAGGAGATGAGAGTTTTAGCATCCACCATAACCCCATAGAGCGGGCCATTCGGTAGCTTAAGATGATTGATGTAGCGCTCACTGGTAAAGGCATTGGCTCCTTTGAAGGTTGTTGAGTCAAAGTTTCTCAGGCCCAGTTCGATCATGTCGATCTCTGCCTTGGCTGCAGCATGTAAATACTCGGCAACCAACTGTTCATCAAAATCCCAGTTGTTGTAATAGCCGCCGTCTCTCAGTGTGCAATCCAGTACTTTGAGGTTTTTCATTTTGTGCCTTCAGGAAACGTCTATTTTGTCTGTGTGCTACAGACTTTTGTGATGGCTTCTATAGTGATGGTTTCAATAAATGTCTTTTGATAAAAGTGTGAAGGGCGTTTTGATTAGAATCTTGATGTCTAACCACACCGACCAGTTGTTGATATAGGCGAGGTCAAGTTCAACGCGCTTTTCCATCTTGTCCAGGGTTTCGGTCTCGCCGCGGCAGCCGCTGACCTGTGCCAGGCCGGTGATGCCGGGCTTGATACGGTGGCGGGCCATGTAGGCGTCGATCTTGCCGGTGTAGTAGTCGTTGTGCGCCACGGCGTGGGGGCGTGGGCCGACCAGGGACATACGGCCCTGCAGCACGTTGATGAACTGCGGCAGTTCGTCGATCGAGGTGCGGCGGATAAAGCGGCCGATGGGGGTGATGCGGTCGTCGTTGCGGGTGGCCTGCTTGACGACCTGGTCATCGTGCATACGCATGGAGCGGAACTTCCACACCTCGATGATCTGGCCGTTCCAGCCATGGCGCTGCTGTTTGAAGATCACCGGGCCGGGCGAGGAACGCTTGACCAGCCAGGCGATAGTCAGCATCAGCGGGCTGAGAGCGATCAATGCCAGCAGGGCGACGACGCGGTCCATGGCAGCCTTGGTGAATGCGGCGGTGGGATAGGCGGTCAGCGGGCTTTCGTTGAGATGGATGGCCGGCAGGCCACCGATGTCGCTGACCGAGTGGTTGAGCAGCATCAGGCTGGCCAGGTCGGGGATCCAGATCACGTCCACACTGGCGTCCAGCAGGTCGATATACAGGCCTTCGATCTGTTCGGCCTCGGCCAGTGGCAGCGCGATGTACAGGCGGCGGATGCTGTGTTCGGCGATCAGCGCACGCAGGTGTTCGATGCCGCCGAGGATGGGGTAGAGGCTGTTGCTCGGCAGCTCCGCGGTGTCCGGGGCGACCAGGCCGAGCACCGGCTCATGCTGTTGGCGCACCAGCTTGTCGGCGAGCTCAAGTGCGAGATCCCCGGTGCCGACGATCAGCGAAGTGCGTTCGGTCTGCAGTTTCCGGTGATAGTGACGGGAGACATGTTGCAGCGGCAGGTAGCTGGCGGCCTGCAGGGCAAAGCCGAGCACCGCCCAGGTCAGGGTCACTTCGCGGGAGAACAGCTCGCTGGTCTTGGTAACGAAAGCGATGACGGTAAGGCCGGCGAGCAGCAGCAGCCAACCGCAGAACAGCCGAGTCAGACCGGTGAGATAGCTGTGCTGCTTGTGGTAGACGCGCAGCAACGAATAGGCCGGTACCGATCCGAGCAGGGCGAAAACGGCGAGGACCCGGTACTGGGTGCCCAGTTCGCCGGTCTTGAGGGTAGTCAGGGCGCACAGCAGAAGGGTGATTAGGCCAGATGCCACCAGCCACTGGCCCCAGAACGTGAGGCCGCGGCCTCCGGGAAGAGTGCTGTCGGGGGTACGAGTCACGTAATGGGCCTTGCTCTGGAAGGGGGCGCTGGCGCCCCGGGATTGGGCGCCGCTGTCCACGGGGCGTGGGCGAGCGGGATTCGGACTGGACGACGAGAGGGAGTGCGCGGCGCTGACTCTACGCTGTGCAACCCGGGGCGTGGGCTGAGGGGCGGTGGAGGTCTTGGGCATCATCCTGAGCCTGTGTCGAGTGTGGATGCGGGGCGGGGCTATGTCGCCGGGGTCAGCGGCAGATCTTGCGAGTGTCTTTCAGTTCGGCGTCGAGGCTATCGCACAGTTCGCTGCTCATGCCGGTCTGGCTGGCAATCACCAGCAGGTTCTGTGTCTCTTTGGGGCCGTGTTTGACGGTGCGGCGCGCCGATTCGAGAGTGGCGCGGCGCTGCTCGTCATTCAGTTGTGCCCAGGCAATGAAGCCGATTTCCGCCAGGGTGCGGCTGATTTCGATGCGGTTGGGGCCGAGGGCTTGGGCCTGCTGCAGGGCGCGGCCGAACTCATTGTCGAATTCGAGGAGGTAAAGCTTGGCGTAGGCCAGCGCTACCCAGTTGTTGGGCCAGGTCGGGCGTACCTCGCTGGCGGCGCGGAAGGCTTGCAGGGCCTCACGGCGAGACTGTTCGGCCGTGTCGGCGCCGAGGGGCTGGCGGAATTGTTTCCATTGCAGCACGCGTCCGAGGCGCTCGAGGTATTCGCCATTACTGCCGGGGTAGAGGGCGATGGCGCGTTGCGCCGCATCATGGGCAATCTGCCAGGCACGTGGATTGGGTTCTTCACCTTTGCGCATCCAGTCATCGAGGAAGGCCTGAGTCTGGTAGCTGGCGATGCCGGCGAGCAGCAGGCGTGAGCCGCAAAAGAGCAGCGCCAGGCTTGCCAGCAGGACCAGCAACAGGATGAGGCGAAGGGTGACCGGTTTCGCAGTTTGCGGATTGCTGCGCGAACGGGAACGGCGCCGGCTGGTGGTCAGGGCGGAGGTGGCGGTCATGGGCGGTTACGCGAAGTGGGCTTGGGCGATCTGCCAGGGAATGTCTTTGACCAGGCGTTCGGCCTGGCGGTCGCCGACAATGCGGGCGGCGTGCTGCATGCCTTCGGCGAGGACGGGCGGGCGGTGCTGCTCGTTGTGGGCGTCGCTGGCGAGAATGGTCACCAGGCCCTCTTCGAGCAGACTGTGGGCGAGGGCGCGAGCATTCTCGCCGAAGTGCCCGGCGACGGAGCCGGCAGTGACCTGCAGCAGGCAACCCTGCTTGAGGAAGGGCTTGAGCTTGGCCGGGGTCCGCATGAGGCCCTTGTTGCGCTCCGGGTGGGCGATCATTGGCACGACGTTGCGTTGCAGCAGCCAGGTGGTGAGGCGTTCGGCGCCGAAGGGGATTTCGCTGTGGGGGAATTCCAGCAACAGGACCTTCTTGTCCTCCCAGCGGCCAAGGAAAGGCAGGCCGCCGTCGGTCAGGTTGCCCATCAGCTCCATGCCGAAGCGGATTTCCGCGGCCCAGCTCACGCGGAGGTTGATACCGGCCTGGGCAAGGCCCTGCACGAAGCGCTGGTGGGCCTGATGGATGCTGGCGCGGTCGTTGTCGTAGCGGCCGTGGTGGATGTGCGGAGTGCAGACCAGGTGGGTGATGCCGTCGTCGACGGCGATGCGAGCCAGTCGCAGGGCGGTTTCCAGATCGGGGGCGCCGTCGTCGATGCCGGGGAGCAGGTGGCTGTGCAGGTCGATCATTGAATGGTCTGATTCTGGCGTTGGCTGCGGAGTTGCTGGGACGACGTTCCCACACGCAAGCATGGGAGCCATCGAGAGTACGGTGTGGATCGCAAATAAATGTGCTCCCGCCAAGGGAGCACATTTATTTGCGGTTCGCTTTTCCCTTTTCCCCGCCCCTCTCCAGGGAGAAGAGGGGCGGGGAGAGCGCGAGGAGGGCTTAGGCCTTCTGGGCGTCGCTGCTGTAGCCGTAGTAGTCGTAGTAACCGCCGTAGCTATAGCCTTGCTTCTGTGCCTTCTTGATGTCGACCTGGTTGAGGATGATACCGGTGACCGGGGCGTTGTTCTGCAGCAGTTGGCCCACGCCTTTCTGCACCAGCGGGATCGCCGTGGATTCGGACTTGACCACGTAGAGCAGAGCGTTGGCGTGGGTGGCGAGCACCAGCGCATCGCTGACCGCCTGGGTGGGCGGCGAGTCGATAACGATCCGGTCGTACTTGGTGCGCATGAACTCGACGACCTTCGCAAAGCGTGGCGAGGACAGCAACTCCAAGGGGTTGGGGGGCACCGCGCCGGCACTGAGCATGTCGATGCCGTCCACGTGCTTGACGCACTCGTCGAGCTTGGCGGTGCCGGCGATCAGGTTGGCCAGGCCCGGAGTGCCGACTGGGAAGCCGAAGTTCTTGGCCATGGTCGGGCGGCGCATGTCGGCGTCGATCAGCAGGACCTTTTCCATCTGGCCGAGGGCGGCGGCGAGGTTGGCCGCTACGGTGCTCTTGCCTTCGCCGGGAATGGAGGAGGTGATTACCAGGATCTTGTGCGGTTCCTCCATACCGGACAGCACCACGCCGGTACGGATGGTACGGATCGACTCGCTGAAGCTGCGCTCCTTGTTGTCGGTGAACAGGTGGGCGACTTCGGCGCGCTCCTTGTTCTTGATGAGCGGCAGGATGCCCAGGACCGGCAGGTTGAGCTTGTTCTCGATCTCCTCCGTGCCTTTGAAGGTGTTGTTGAGCATCTCCAGCAGCAGGGTCAGGCCAACGCCGGCGAACAGGGCGAGCATGCCGGCGATGGCGACGATCAGTGCCTTCTTCGGCTTGACCGGTTCGGTCGGCAGGACAGCCTTGTCGACCACACGGGCGTTGGCGCTTTCCAGGTCGGCGGTAGCGGTGGTTTCCTTCAGGCGGGTCATGAAGGTGTCGTACAGGGCGCGGTTGGCATCCACTTCGCGCTGCAGTTCACGCAGCTTGAATTCCTTGCGCGAGATGTCCTGGATCTGCGACTTGTTGGCGTTGAACGAGGCCTGCAGCGAGTTTTCGTTGGCCATGGCCAGCTGGTAGTTGCGTTCGATACCGGCGACCACCTGCTCCACCTGACCGCGCAGGCTGGCGGAGGCGGCAGCCAGTTCAGTGCGAGCGGCTTCCATGGTCGGGTGACGGGCGCCGTAGCGCTTGCCCAGTTCGTCGACCTTGGCCTGGGCTTTGGCCTGATTGGCCTTGAACTGCTGGATCAGCGGGTCGCCCAGCACTGCCGGAATGGTGGCGAGCTTTTCCCAGCCGCCGCCACGACTGGCCTGGACCTGACGGTACATGCTTTCCGCCTCGGCGCGCTGGCGGCGGGCGTCGATCATGCGGTCGCCGGTCTGCGACAGTTCGGCGGCGCTGATGGTGGCCACGCCGTCTACGTCCACCAGGTTTTCCTTCTCGCGGAAGGCCTGAAGACGGTCTTCGGCCTGCTTGAGGGTGTCACGCAGTTCGGTCAGGCGGGTGTTCATCCAGTTAGTGGCGGTCATGGACATTTCCATGGTCGCCTCCATCTGGCTTTCGATGAAGCCGTTAGCCAGGGCATTGGCTGCCTTGGTGGCCATGCGAGCGTCTTCCATTTCGACTTCGACGCGCACAAGCTGGCTCTTGCCCTGCGGAGCGACGCTGATGTGTTCCATGAACTCCTTGGTGACTTCGTCGAAGATCTGCGCTTCGGTCGGATCGACACCTTCTTCCAGGTCTTCCGGCAAGGTGGCGGGTACGACCTGGTTCAGGTTGAAATTGGCGAGCAGTCCGGCGATGTCGATCAGCGGTTCAGGTTGCTGGCGCGGGTCGAATTCGGGATGGGTGGTCAGGTTCAGTTGCTTGACCACGCGCTCGGCGAGGGCGCGCGATTTGAGCATTTCGAACTGGGTCTGCAGGTATTCGTTGCCGGTGCCCTCCAAACCGTAGACTTGTTCGATGGAGACCACTTTGGCGGCCTGCTGCTCGATGAGCAGGGTAGCGCCAGCTCGATAGACGGGGGTGATGCTCAGCACGCTAAGCACCGCGACCATCATGACCACCAGAACCAGGGTGATGATGCTCCACTTGCGGCGCCAGATGGTCTGCCACAACTGCAGCAGGTCGATATCGTTATCGTCCTCGTCGGCGCGCTGGGCGATCAGATTGCGCTCGTTAATCTGGGCGTTGCTTTCCATTATTAGAAGAAACCCTGGTCAATGGTAATGGTGTCGCCGGGCATGACGATGGTGTCGAGGGTGGCCTTTTCGGGGGTACGGCTGGCGTCCTGGTCGCGGATGATGGTGATGCGACCTTCGGACGCGCGCTCGGTGAGGCCGCCGGCCAGGGCAACAGCGCGGCGCAGGGTCAGGCCGGGCTGGAATTTGTAGCCACCGGGCTCCTTGACCTCGCCGCTGATGAAGAATTCGCGGTACTCCAGCACGCTGACGGAGACGCGCGGGTCGACCAGGTAGTCGCCCTTCAGGCTTTCGGTGAGCACTTGCTCGATTTCCGCCGCGGTCTTGCCTTTGGCGCGAACTTCGCCAATGAACGGATAGGAGAAGATGCCGGCGTCGTTCAGGCGGACTTCTTCGAAGCTGAGATCCGTTTCGCCGAATACATTGATGCGGATGACGTCGCCCGAGGCCAGTTTGTAGGTGGAGTTGCTTTCGGCCAGCACGGTGCTGCTATTGAGTAGAAGCAGGCCCAGGATCAGGCGGAAGAAGTAACGGATGACCATGTGGCTTGGTTTCTCTTGTGAGGTCGGCTAGTGCACGGGGGGGGCGCCACCCCCCCGTGGGGTTGCCGCAACCGCGGGGGTTACAGGCTGGCGTTGAAGGTGAGGGCGTAGATGTTGCGCTCGTAGCTTTCGTTGACGGCGTCGGAGTCGTTCTCGGAGTACTTGTAGCCGATACCGACGTCCAGCCAGCGGCGCATTGCGTAGGTCAGACCGACGCCGAAGGTGTCGATCTTGTCTTCACGCTCGATGTCCTGATAGTCACGGTCGCTGCGGGTGTAGCTGACGTTGGAGGTCAGGCGCTCTGCCCAGTCGTGTTCCCAGCTCAGGGTGGTGGTCTGGGACTCGATGGTGGACGCGTTGTCCTCACCTTCGTCGAAGCCGCGACGGGTGTTCAGGCCGAAGCGCGAGTAGGTACGCGGCTCCCAGGTGGCGCCGACTTCCCACATGCCGCCGGACTTCTCGCCGACGCTGGAGTCGTCGAAGTCCTTCTTCTCGCGACCGAACTTGGCGGTGCCGGTGGTCTTGGCCGTGGCTTCCCAGGTCACACCCGCGAGCAGGCCGGTGTTCTCGCTGTTGCGCAGGTCGTTGCTGACGTAGTTGTAGTCGGTGTAGCGAGCTTCCAGCAGGGCCTTGGTCTTCGGTGCCACGCGGTAGTAGAAGGTGCTACGCAGCGCGGTGCTGTCGCGCTCCTTGTCGGCGTTGAGGTGATCGCTGTTGGTGTAGCGCAGCTCCTCGTAATTGGCGCCGAAGTCGATCTGCGCGCGGGCAGTCTCTGCACCGTAGGTGTACACGCCACCAACGTTCTTGGTGTTGTACATGTCGTTCTCGACCTGCTGGTCGAGCGATGCGGTGTCTTCGACGTCGTGGTAGCCGGCATTCAGCTTCAGACGATTGCGTGCATCGAACTCCACGCCCACATCACCGGTCAGATGATGGTCGGTGTTGTTGTCTTTGTGGCTGGAGTGGAAGGTGTCGCTGACGGCGGTGTAGCTCACCTGGTAGGCGCTCTTGCGGCCTTCCGCACCGAGGGTGAAGGTCGGCGCGATGGTGGTGATCCACGACGACTCTTCGTCGTTTTCGACGGCACGGAAGTTGTCGTCGTAGCTCTCGGCCACTTTCAGCGTCGGAGTGAAGATCACGCCGTCGGACAGTTTGATGCCTTGTGGATCGAGCGCCCAGGCGTTGGCACAGACGACGCCGGATACGGCGGCGGCCAGCAGGCTGCGGTGCAGTTTGTTGCTCATGAGGAAAAGTCCGGTCCTTGCCCGCGAGTGCGGGGGAGGTAATCGCCACGATGACGGCCGTTGCCGGCCGCCATCGGAGTTCATCATCCGCTAGGGGATCAGCTACGGCTGGCGTTGTTGTTGTTGGAGCCGCCACCGCCACCGCCGCTGCTGCCCGGGGTGCTGTTGCCCGGATTGCCTTTGGTCACGCCGCCGCCGGCGGAGGAGCCTGCGGAGCCCTGGTTGGAGTTGGCGGAAGCCGATTCGGCTGCGCTATCGATGTCAGCCGCGGCGCTGGCCGGAGCGGCGGCCTTGACGGCGGCCACGAGAGCTTTCACCGACTGGCCGGGAGCTTCGCCACGGGCCTGGGCGGCGGCGACGACGGCGCGGACGGCGGCGGCGGTGATTTTCCCGGCGGCGGCATTGGGATTGCCACCGTTGGCCTGAGCGGCAGCAACCGCAGCCTTGACGGCGGCTTCGGTGATCGGGGTGGCCAGGTTCGGCGCGGCAGCGATGGCGGCGGCCACCAGGGCTTCGGCGCTTTCCGGATTGGCGGCGATGGCGGCTTCGATGGCGGCGGTCAGCGCCTGGACATCGTTGGCCTGGATGGCCTGGGTCACGCCGGCAGGCAGGGTGCTGGCTGCGGTGCTCTCAGCAGCGGTGGCTTGACCGGCGGCCAGGGCCAGGGCTATGGAAAATGCGGTAAGGGTCTTGCGCATTTTTAAACGTCCTCGTTATTTGCAGCAGTTGACCTCGCCGGCTCGGCGAGCAGGCAAGGGGGTGAATTATTTTTGGTGCTGTTATCTGTCCATGTGCCTGGAGTGACACCAGCCCCTCCGGGCGTGGGCATTCGACAGACCGGCAAGCATATTCAAACTGCGCTCGGCTTGCGATAGCGCACAAGCAAAGAGCGGGCCATGTCTCATTTGGTGCACGCCTCGTAGTGTCGGTAGACCTTGGTGACGCGGGTAGCCAGCGACCAGTCGAGGGGGATCGGCAGAAGGCCGAGGAGGCCATGTAAGAGACCGGGGTGCAGGCACTGCATGTGTTAATTCATTAACAATTTGCGGTGTGAAATGTTGGCGTCCGGGCACGCTACCGCCCCAGGATTTTCCGTCGAGTCCTGAAAACGCGGTTTTTCCGGGGTCACACGGTCGCCAAGGCGCGCGGAGGCCGTGCACTGGGTCGCTGTGCGAACGATTTACTTGAGGGGTGGGGATGACGCGCAAGGAGGGGGCGATCCTGTCCCTGGATTTGTAATTGCTGCAACGGCGCTTAGTGTAAAAGGATATTGTGACGCTGGTCTCGCCCGTTTGTCAGTAGGATTTTTGCTACTGTTGAGCCTTGCGGACGCTTGCCAGTGGCACGCGAACCTTCTGTTCGCGATGCAGGATATTCATCAACAGTACGACCCGTTCGTTACCGTCCATGGAGAGAAAAATCGCCTCCAGCTCCGCGAAGGGGCCATGGTCGATGCGGACCTTGTCGCCGGTTTCCAGCAGGTGTTCGGCGGACACGCCGTTGCAGCGTTGCTGCAGCTCCTCGATCAGGCAGGAGCTGACGGCCAGCGGTTGGTTGCTGAAGCCGACCACCCGGCTGACGCCACGGGTCGAGCGCAGCGGGGCCCAGTTGTCGAACTGGCTGAGCTGGATGAACAGGTAGCCGGGAAACAGCGATTCCTCGACCAACAGGCGTTGCCCGCGCACCAGACGCTCGCGGCTGTGCTGCGGGCGATAGCAGATGAAGCCCTGGCGCCGCAGATTTTCCTCTGCGCGCTCATCCTGGCGCGGTTTGCACTGGACCAGATACCAGGCACTCGGCGGTCTGCACTGCGGCGCTTGGGGCATAAGACTGCTGCTCATTGGGGGCTTTCGTTCTGGAATTGCTGCCTGCCGGCGCCATCGGAAATGACGCCGTCATTAAGAACTCTGGATGAATTTTCGAATTGTGCCACGCAGGTGGTGCTTTGGCATCTTGGCCATGGCTCAGGGCTGCCCCGCCTGCTGACGGCGGACTTCCGTCTTTTTGTGTGCGCCGCAAGGAAGGAGAGCGTTCCGAGGGGCCCAGCTCCTTTCCTTGGGCGGGATTTTTGCCGACGAATGGCGGAATCTATCCTGCCTCGATGGTGTCAGGCGCCGTTTTTTTGGCGAAATTTTGTGACTTGGTGTGTAAGGCATTTGTGATGGCGGAATAGCGGCAGGGAGACGGTCTGTAGGCTACTTTCCAATAGGGGGTTAACAGGTGTATCGGAAAGGTGGCATCGATGATTGGCAATCAATCCCCGCTGCGTCAGCGCCTGCTGGCATTACCCCCCAGCAGCAAGCGTTTGTTGCAGCTTATGACAGATGTGCCGCTGATTTGGCTGGCGCTGTGGCTGGCCTTCTTCCTGCGCCTCGATGACGTAAGCCGGATCGAGCCGTTTGGCCGGCATGCCTGGCTGTTCATCGCGGCCCCGCTCGTGGCGTTGCCGCTGTTCATTCGCCTGGGGATGTACCGGGCGGTGATGCGGCGTCTCGGCAACCATGCCCTGCTGACGATCGCCAAGGCCGTGACCTACTCGGCGCTGTTGCTGCTGCTGGTGATCGTCCTCTATGCGCCCCCTTCGGGCCGGCTCCCTCCTTCGATGGTGTTCGACTACTGGCTGACGAGTCTGATACTGATCGGTTGCCTGCGTCTGGCGATGCGCCAGTACTTCATGGGGGACTGGTACAACCTGCGGGTTCCCTCTGCAGGGCGTCAGCCCGGTCTGCCGAAGGTCGCCATCTACGGCGCCGGGCTCGCCGGCAACCAGTTGGCGCAGGCCTTGCGGATGGGGAACACGCGCTGCCCCGTGGCCTTCATCGACGACGATCTGCAGTTGGCCCACCGGGCGATGGCCGGCCTGCCGGTGTATCCGCCGAGTCTGCTGGATCGCATGCTCAAGGAAACCGGCGCGGAGGAAGTCCTGCTGGCGATTCCCTCGGCATCCCGTGCGCGGCGGCGCGAGATTCTGGAGTTGCTCGAGACCTATCCGGTGGTGGTGCGCACCATGCCCGACATCGCGGACCTGGCCAGTGGACGGGTCAAGGTCGAGGATTTGAAGAACGTGGACATCGCGGATCTGCTCGGCCGTGATCCCGTGGCGCCCAAGTCCGAGTTGCTGGAGCGCTGCATCCGCCATCAGGTGGTGATGGTGACCGGTGCGGGCGGTTCGATCGGCTCCGAACTGTGCCGGCAGATCCTCAAGGGCGAGCCCTCGACTCTGATCATCTTCGATCACTCCGAGTTCAGCCTTTACACCATCCAGCTCGAACTGGAGCAGCTTATTTGCCAGAAGAAGCTGCCGGTGAAGTTGATCACCACGCTCGGCTCGGTTCGCTACCCCGTGCGGATGCTGGAGGTGATGCAAAGCTGGAAGGTCGACACCGTATATCACGCCGCGGCCTACAAGCATGTCCCCATGGTCGAGCACAACGTGGCCGAAGGCGTCCTCAACAATACCCTGGGCACCTTGTATGCCGCCCAGTCGGCCTTGCGGGCCGGCGTGCGCAATTTCGTGCTGATTTCCACCGACAAGGCCGTGCGCCCGACCAACGTGATGGGCAGCACCAAGCGCATGGCCGAGCTGGCGCTGCAGGGGCTGGCCGGCGAGCGCGCGGTGGCGCTCTATGGCGAGTCCGAGCTGCCACCGGTGGTCAATCACACGCGGTTCATCATGGTGCGCTTCGGCAACGTGCTGGGCTCGTCGGGTTCGGTGATTCCCTTGTTCCGCGAGCAGATCAAGCGTGGTGGACCTATCACCGTGACCCATCCGGAAATGACCCGCTATTTCATGACCATTCCGGAAGCGGCGCAACTGGTGATCCAGGCGGGTTCGATGGGCGAGAGTGGCGACGTGTTCGTACTGGACATGGGCGAGCCGGTGAAGATCGCCCAGATGGCGGAAAGGATGGTGTACCTCTCCGGTTTGACGGTGCGCTCCGAGGCCAACCCCGATGGCGAGATCGAGATCGCTTTCACCGGCCTGCGCCCGGGGGAGAAGCTGTACGAGGAGTTGCTGATCGGCGACAACGTCCTGCCTACCGAGCATCCGATGATCATGCGTGCCAATGAGGCGCACATGCCGTGGGAGGAGTTCAAGGCGCTGATGGTGGAAATGGTTCAGGCGATCCGGGTGGACGACTATCCGCACGTGCGCAATCTGCTGTGCCGGATCGTCAACGGCTATACCCCCGACGCCAACGTCGACTGGCTGCACAGCCAGGTGGAGGCGAACGAGCCGCTACCGGCCGAGGTGAACAGGGCGATGGTGGTGATGGCTGGCAACCGCCCGTAGAGGCGGGCCCCAGCGCATTTCCATCAGACCCATCGAGCGGAGATGGACGGTCATCCGTGATGAAGAAGAAATTCATTCTGTTCCTGCGCCTGTGCACGGTCTTGCTGGGTCTGCAGGCGCTGGAGCTGGCAGCCGCTTCCCCCGCGCTAGACCGGCCGATGGACGAAGGGCAGGCCAGGAACATGCTGTCTCGCTTCGGCTACGGTCCTACGCCGAGGACGCTCTCGGCGACGACCGGGCTGACGCCGCGCCAATACCTGATGCGGGCGATCGACGAGGCTTCGACGCTGCCCGCTCCCGTCGACGTCCAGGCGGAGAAGATCGCCGGCGAACCGTTGGAGTCCATCTGGGCGCGCTATGGCCCCGGCGGCAGCGCGGTGCCGCCTGCCGAGACCACCGCGGCTCGTATGGCGAGGCAGGATCTGATCGTCAACTACGGCCTTGCGCAGATCGAGGCCCGCCTGCTGATCATGGCCAACAGCGACAACCCCGGCCATGAGGCGCTCCTGTCGTTCTGGCTCAATCATTTCTCCGTGTTCGTCAGCAAGGGCCGCAACAGACTGCTGGTGGGCGACTACATCCACGGCCTGGACGAGGCCATTCGCGCCGACTCCTTCGAAGCCCTGCTGCGCGCCAGCTTCTTCCATCCGGCGATGCAGATCTATCTGGACAACGAGCAATCGGTATCTCCGGATTCCCGCATCGGCCGCCGTGCCACCAGCCGCGGCAAGCGGGTGGGCATCAATGAGAATCTGGCCCGCGAGCTGCTGGAGCTGCACACGCTGGGCGTCGAGGGCGGCTATGACCAGGCGGATGTACAGGCCCTGGCGCGCATCATCACCGGGGCGGACGTGCCGCGCGCCGATGAAACCCCGGAGCAGCTGGAGAAAGCCGGCGTGGTCCGTCGCGGTTATTTCCAGTTCGATCCCCGGCGCCACGATTTCGGTGGCAAGCGTTTTCTCGGCGTGGACTTTCCGCCCGGCCAGGGACTCGCGGAAATCGATCGCGCCCTGCACCTGATGGCCACCCATCCGTCGACGGCCGCGCATATCTCCACCAAGCTGGCCCAGCGCTTTCTCGCCGACGAGCCGCCTGCGGAGGTGGTGGCGGCGATGGTCAAGGCCTTCCGCAGCAGTGACGGGCGCATTTCGACCACCCTTTTGGCCTTGTTCGAATCGCCGGCCTTCCAGGCATCGTTGGGGGCGCCGAACAAGTTCAAGGAGCCTCTCGATTACGTGCTGTCGATGGCGCGGATCGTCTGCGAGGACCAGCCCATCACCAACTCGCAGGCACTGTTCAAAGCGATCAGCGAGATGGGCCAACTGCCGATGCGGCGGACCACGCCCGACGGCTACGGCGTGCAGGAAAAGGATTGGCTCTCCCCGGTGGCGATGACCAAGCGCATCCGCTTCGCCCGGGACGTGGCGCAGGGAACGGTGCAGTTCGCCGGTCCTCCTGGCGCTGCCGAGGCTGACCGGCCGTCACCGGAGGCGCAGCCGGGTTGCCGGGCCGATCCGGAGCGGATCGAGAAGATGCTGGGCGCAACGCGCGCCATCACCCGGCGCTCGCTCATCGGCTTGTCGGTAGACGAGAAGAGCGCCCTGCTGCTGGCTTCCCCCGAGTTCATGAGGCGCTGACATGCCCATCCATCGACGTGATTTTCTCAAGGCGGCACTGGCCGTGGGCGGTTTGTCGCTGTGCAATGCCTGGGCATGGGGAGGGCAAAGCGAGTACGCCGGTCGCCTGGTGGTGATTTTCCTGCGTGGCGGTCTCGATGGGCTGTTCGCTTTTTCCCCCGTGGCCGACCCACGCTTCGCGGCGCTGAGGCCGACCCTGGCCCGCCGCGTGCTCGATGAAGGGATTGCGCTGGGACGCAGCGGTTTCGCCGCCCATCCGGTCTGCGCGCCGCTGGCCGAACTGTTCCATGCCGGCGAGCTGGCCTTCGCCCCCTGCGCCGGCAGTATCGATATCAGCCGCAGCCACTTCCTGGCCCAGGACATCTTCGAGCTGGGCACCGGCGCCTCGAAGGGGGCATCGGGCTTCATGTCCAGGGCCGCCAGCGAACTCGACGGCGACCAGGACACCATCAGCTTCACCAGCGAAGTACCGCTGGTATTCCGCGGCGCGGTGATTCCGGAGGTGGCCCAATTCGGCACCAGCCGCTACAAGCTGCCGTCCGGACGCTTTCTCGAGGCCCTGCGCCAGACGCATGCTGGGGAGCCGACCGGCGAGGCCCTGGAGCAGGCCATCTCGACCGAGGCCGCGATCGCCGCCGCCTTGGCCGAAGGCGGCATGGAACGCGGCGCCGACCGCGGCGCGGCCGCCGCGCCCGCCTTTGCGCGGATGGCGCGCAACATGGCGCGGGTATTGCGCGCGAATCCGCGCTTCAGCCTGGCATTCGTCGATCTGGGCGGAGTCGATACTCACGCCAACCAGCAGACCCTCCTCGAGCGCGCCCTTACCGGCTTGAGCGAGGGGATCGTTGCCATGCGTACCGAGCTGGGCGATAGCGAATGGCGCAGGACGCGGGTGCTGGTTTGCAGCGAGTTCGGACGGACTGTCCGTGAGAACGGCACTGGCGGGACCGATCATGGCCATGGCGGCCTGATGCTGCTGGCTGGCGGCGCCGTGCCGGGCGGCCGCATGCTGGGTAGTTTCAACGGCCTTGACGACGCGCATCTCAACGAGACGCGCGATCTGCCGGTGAGTCTCGACTGGCGGGATGTGCTGGCCAGCTCGATGAAGGATTGTTTCGCCATGGACGAGGCGGCGCTGAACCGGATCTTCCCCGGCCGACCTGGGCGGCCCCTGCAGAGCTGAGCAAGGGCGTGCCTGTCGCGCCGGACCTGGCTTTTCGTCCGCCAGGTCCGGCACCTCTCCTCAGCGCCGGAACACCTCCGGAATCGCCAGCGCCAGCTGCTCGTGCAGCCGCCCGCTGAGCGCCAGCACGTAGCGTGGATTGAGGTGGTGGCCGTCACGGTACATCAGGAAGTCGTGGGTGACGGTCAGGCACTGCTCGGCCGTGCACAGGAACGCGCTCATGTCGACCAGGTGCAGGTTGCCCAGTTCGCCCAGATGCTCGAGCGACGGGTCGCGCTCGGCCAGCGACTTGCTGCGCGGCTTGCTGCAGGCCAGCAGATTGTCCCGGTGGCGCGCCACGCAGGTCGCGGGGTCGAAGCCCAGCGAGGGGTTGTCGCGGATGCCGATCACCGGGATGCCCAGCTGCTCCAGGCGCCGCCACTGCTGGACATAGGCCGGCGGCACGTACTCGCGGATCTTCGGATGGGTGGTGGTCGTCGAGTTGGTGATCACCACCTGCGGACGGAGTTCGGCCAGGGTGTCGATCAGCCGGCTGTTCCATTCCGCGCAGGAGGGATGGCTGCCCTCGGTGGCGCCGAAGGGGCATTCCTTCTTGGTGATGTTGAGCACCTTCAGACCGTAGGCCTTGCCGATGCGCTCGAGCGCTGGTAACCACTGAGTGGCGTGCGAGCCGCCGACCAGCGCCACCGTGATGCTGGAGCTGGTGTCGCCATAGGCACAGTAGACCACCTCGGGTCGGGTGATCTGCTGGTGGCAATTGCCCTGGTAGGAGGCCGGCAGGATGACCTTGGCGGTGATCAGGTTGGCCTCCGACAGTTGCCCGGCGTGGACCTGTACCTCGGCCGGGGCGAAGTCCTCGGGGCTGGCCAGGCGGGCGTTGCTGTTGCGCTCCTCGGCCACCACGTCGCGAATGTAGTACTTCCAGGTCGCGGCGCTGGCCAGTACGGGGCTGAGCAGCAGCAGGCCGATGACATAGGGCACCCAAACCCGTCGTGTGGCATACCGGTGGTTGCGGATCGGCTCCTCGACGAACCGGTGGGTCGCCATCGCCAGCAGGATCGCCAGAACGATGACCAGCAGGCCCTGGGGCACGTCCAGGCGGGTGCTGCCCAGATATTCCAGGGCGAACGCCAGCAGCGGCCAGTGCCACAGATAGACGCCGAAGGAAATCCTGCCCAGACCGGCCAGATGACGGCTGGCCAGCCAGCGACTGGCGATGGACGGTTCCGCGCCGCTGCCGGCCACGATCAGCATCACCGCGGCGGCGACCGGTATCAGCGCGATGGAGCCGGGAAACTGGCTACCCTGCGGCGCCAGCAGGCCGAACAGCAGCAGTGTGGCCAGGCCCAGCAGGCCGAACAGATTGCGCAGCGCTCCCTGCAGACGAATGCGCGGCAGCAGCAGGGCGAGCAGGCCGCCGGCGAAGAACTCCCACACCCGCGCTGCCGGGTTGAAGTAGGTGGAGACCGGCTCGCGGGCGGTTTCCAGCACCGAGTAGAGCAGGGAAAACGCCGCGGTCAGTCCAAGCGCCAGCAGCACGGCGGTACGTGCGGCCGCACCGCAGCGGCGTCCGATCCACAAGGCGAGCATCAGCAGCGGCGCCAGCAGTGCGTAGAACTGCACCTGGGTGGACAGCGCCCAGAACTGCTGGACCGGGCTGGGCGGCAGCTCGCGGTTCAGGTAGTCCACCGACCGGTTCATCAGCTCGAGGTTTTCCAGATTGAGCGCGCTGAACAGGGTTTCCTGGATCAACTGGTTCCACAGCGGCTCGGGAACGATGAAGTAGCCAGCGGCCAGGGTGACCAGCAGCACCGTGCAGGCGCCCGGGGCGATGCGCTTGATCAGGTTGCCCCAGAAGAGCAATGGCTGGATGCGGTCGAACTGCTGGATCTGGCGGATCAGCACCCCGGTCATCAGGAAGCCGGAGATGACGAAGAACACGTCCACGCCGCCGGACACCTTGTTGATCCAGATGTGGTAGATGGCGATCAGCAGCGCGCTGATGGCGCGGATCCCCTGGATGTCGTGGCGATAGTCCTCGCGTACGGCGACGCCGGGTCGTACGGCATCGGCGCTCGTGGTGGAGCTGCTCCCGAGCATGGCGGTTCTCCTGGTGGGGGCTTGATGGATCAGTACGTGGCTGCGGTCATCACATCGGCGAGCACGGCGCAGGTCTTGTCGATCTCGGCGTCGGTGAGGGTCGGGTGGACGAGAAACATCAGGCTGGTTTCGCCCAGCTCGCGGGCTACCGGCAGACGCGCGGCCGGACGCAGCCCGGTGTTGTCGAAGGCCTTTTCCAGGTAGACCTCGGAGCAGGAGCCACAGAAACAGGGCACGCCGCGCGCGTTGATTTCGCTGAGGATGCGGTCGCGGTCCCAGCCGACGGCCAGCCGTTGCGGTTCGACGAACAGGTAGCACTTGTAGGCGGCGTGGACGGTGTCGGTGCCGATGCGTGGGGCGCGCAGGGCGGGCAACTGGCGGGCGCAGTCCCAGATCCGCTCGGCGTTGGCCAGGCGCCGGGCATGCCAGGCATTCAGGCGGCGCAACTGGATGCGGCCGATCACCGCCTGGACCTCCATCATCCGCCAGTTGGTGCCGAAGCGTTCGTGCAGCCAGCGGAAACCCGAGCCGCTGTGCGGCTGGTGCACCGCTTCCCAACTCTTGCCGTGGTCCTTGAGCGACCACATGGTCGACCACAGCTCGCGGCTGTTGGTGGTGACCATGCCGCCTTCGCCGCCGGTGCTGATGATCTTGTCCTGGCAGAACGACCAGGCGCCGACATGGCCGATGGTGCCGACCGAACGGCCCTTGTAGCGCGCGCCGTGGGCCTGGGCGCAGTCCTCGATGACCTTGAGGTCGTGTTCGGCAGCCAGCGCCATGATCGGGTCCATGTCGCACGGCCAGCCGGCCAGATGCACGCAGACCACGGCACGCGTGCGCGGCGTCAGTGCGGCGCGGATGGTCTCGGCGGTGATGTTCTGCGAGTTGCGATCCACCTCGGCGAACACCGGCGTCGCGCCGGCGTTGACGATGCTGGATACCGAGGCGAGAAAGGTGCGCGGGGTCACCACCACTTCGTCGCCTGCGCCTATGCCGAGCACCTGCAGGGCGACATCCAGGGCCACGGTGCCATTGGCCAGGGCGACGGCGTACTCGGCACCGGTCCATTCGGCGAACTCCTTCTCGAACAGACGGCACTCCTCGCCGGTCCAGTAGTTGACCCGGTTGGACAGGATCACCTCGCGTACCGCATCTGCCTCTTCTTCCGTGAAGCATGGCCATGGTGAAAAGCTGGTATTCAACATGCTGGTCTCTCCGCAGATCGAGCCGGGCGCCGAGTCCCTGGACGAGGTGATTGTCGAGTAAAGGTGTCGAGCCCCGGGGCGCGCCTCGCCGCCGGGGTACTGCAATACAGCGCCTATCCGGCTCCGCTACCGATCAGGTTGCCGAGGGGGTTGAGCGGCGTCGGAGGGAACCAAATTCAGGCCCAGACCTTGCCGATCCCGGCCGGTTGGGCGTCCGGCCTGTGGGTCGGCTGGCGCTCGCCGTGGGGCGTCGCCCGGTATCTGGGGAAGTAGCTGGTGTCGTCGGCGACGCCGACGCACAGGCGCTGGTATTCGTCGTGGTCGACGATCTTCCGGATCAGGCGAAAATCCCGCACCAGGCTGGAAAAGCCGGCCTTGAAGCGGAACAGGGAGTCTTCCTGGCTGCCATGTCCGCCGCCGAGGCAGAAGTACTGGTAGCCCAGGCGACTGGCATCCCTTCTCACGGTGTCGAACATCAGCTTGGTCGGCGCGAGATGGACGAAGTCCGGTGCCGTGCCGCCGAGGTGGTACTGCACAAACTGGTCGCAGAACACGAAGATGCCGCTGCAGATCACCCGGCCCTCGAGGCTGCAGGAATAGATGTGGGTGGCGAAGGACTCGGCCGCGAGGAGGCCCTGGTAATAGTCCCGGGAGAAGTAGTAGTAGGGCGCCGCGTTCAGCGAGCGCATGGTCGCCTCGTAGTGCGCCATGAAGTCGGCCAGGCTGCGCGGCGAATCGTCGGCTTGGCAGACCACGCCTAGCCGCTCCAGTTTGCGCAGATCCCGCTTGTGGTTGGTGCGGTAGGCGGCGCGCTGCTGCTCCTCGCTGCCTTCGAGGGGAATCACCACCACGCGGCCGCACGGCTGGTAGGCATCCTCGCCGAGAACCTCGGGGGTCAGGAAGGGATGGCAGCGGGAGAACAGGCTGACGTAGCCGCGCTGGCTCAGATGGGACAGAAAACTGTCCCACAGCCCGGCTATTTCCGCGCGGTCGATCAGCCCGTAGCTCAGCGGCGAGGGATAGCCGTAGACCGAGGTCAGATCGCGCCGCGACGAGCCGGCGATGGGACGCGACAGCAGCGGAAAGAGCACCCCGCCATGCGGCGTGCGCACCTCGAACAGCACGGGGTCGCCTTCGCCGTTGCGCTGGGAAATCAGGTGGAAGTCCCAGGTGTGATAGAAGTCGTGGTGGGCGGCCTTCGCCAGGGCTTCGTCCCACTCGTTCTTGCTGCTGATCTCGCTGATCTTCATGGCGGCGCCGTCCTGGAAAGGCCGTAAGAGGTCGCTGGGCCCGCGTCGTGCCGGACCCGTATCAATGGGAGCCGGTGAATTTCGGCATGGTCGCTTCGCCCTGGGCGCTGATGCCCTCGCGCGTCATGACCTTGTGCAGCGTCCGCCAGAGGATCTTCAGATCCAGCCAGAACGACCGGTGGTCCACGTACCAGACGTCGAGGCGGAACTTCTCCTCCCAGCTCAGCCCATTGCGGCCGCTGATCTGCGCCAGCCCGGTGATGCCGGGACGCACGGCGTGGCGACGGAACTGCTCGGCGCTGTACAGCGGCAGGTACTCCATCAGCAGCGGACGCGGGCCGACCAGGCTCATGTCGCCTCTGAGCACGTTCCACAGCTCCGGCAGCTCGTCCAGGCTGGTGGCGCGCAACGCGCGGCCGAAGGGGGTCAGCCGTTCGGCGTCGGCCAGCGGTTCGCCGTGCGCGTCCACGGCATCGCGCATGGTGCGGAACTTGACGATCACGAACGGGATGCCGTCGCGCCCCGGGCGCTGCTGGCGGAACAGCACCGGCGAGCCGAGGCGGCGCCCCACCTGCCAGGCGATCAGCACCAGCAGGGGGGAGAGCAGCAGCAACCCGCAGCCCGCGACGATCAGGTCGAACAAGCGCTTGCTCATCGAATGCCCATCTCCTCCAGCATCACCTCGTTGACCCGGTGCACGTCGTACTTCTCCTCGGCGATGCGCCGTGAGCGGGCGCCCATCTGCACGGCGAGGTGGGGCTCCTCGACGAAACGCAGCATGGTCGCGGCCAGCTCGTCCACCGCCCTGGGCGGCACCAGGAAGCCGTTGTCGCCGTCTATCACCGTTTCCCGGCAGCCGGGGGCGTCGGTGGTGATGATGGCGCGGCCCATCGCCATCGCCTCCAGCACCGTGCGCGGAGTCCCTTCCCGGTAATAGGAGGGCAGCACGTAAACGCTGCAGTCGGCGAGGGCGGGGCGAACGTCCTCGAGCTTGCCGAGGTAGTGGATCACCCCCTCCGCCTGCCAGGCATCGAGCTCCTCCTGGCGGATCGAGTTCGGGTTCTCGTCGATCCAGCCCACCAGGCTGAAGGTCGTCGCCGGATGGCGGGCGCGCACCAGGCGGGCCGCGGCGACATATTCACGTACCCCCTTCTCGCCCAGCAGGCGGGCGATCATCAGAAAGCGTGGCGTCGACGGCAGTGGCGCCACGGCATACTCCTCGACATCCACGCCCGAGCCGTTGACCACCAGCGAAGGAATCGAGTCCGGCAGAATATGCAGCGTGCGGAACAGCGCCTGGTCGTCCGGATTCTGGAAGAACACCTTGTGCGCGTGGTTCAGGGCCTGGGCGTACAGCCACTGGACGAGCGAGCGCAGCAGCGCACGCTGGCGGTGGGTGGCGTCCGAGTCCATGAAGGTATAGCCGAGCCCGGTGATCAGCGCGAAGCGGTGCGGCACGCTGGCCAGCCAGGCCGCCAGACCGCCATAGATCACCGGTTTGATGGTGTAACCCAGCACGCAGTCGGGGTGGATCCGCCTCATCAGCGTGTGCAGGTGGAGGAGGGTGAGCAGGTCCGCGAGCGGGTTGGTTCCGGTGCGGCTCATCGGGATGCTGTGAACCTCGAGTCCTCTGGCCTCGAGACTGTGGAAGATGGGGTTTTCCGGGTGCAGATCGGGAGCTCCCACGTGCACGTTGTGACCTTGAGCGAGCAAGGTATCCAGCAGCGCGCCGCGGAATCTGAGAAGGGAGTCCGGGTAGCTGGCAATCAGGAGAAATTTCATCGGCGAATAGGCTGCCTGGGGCCAGAGACGAAACCTCCAATTTCGTGCTGAGGCCATTTTCGGGCCGGTCAAAAGCTTCCACGCTTGATCATGTATGTCGCCGCAGGGCCGTTTCGGCGCACCGCAGGGGCGGGCAGGAGTGAAGTTGTCGTCAAATGGCGATCGAGTTCTTGATGACCCGGAACTTGCCGCTTTTTTCCCGCGGAATTTCGGAGACGCGGGAAAGGTTTATGATCATGTCCGGACCCAGACGCTGCCTGAGCGCTTCCTTGAATTTGAGTTCCTGGAAGATATCGAACTTGTTCGAGCACACCATCTTGACCAGGATTTCTTCCCGCGAGTGCTGCGAGATCTGGAAGCACTGGATTCCCTGGACCCCCTTGGTGCTGTTGCAGATGTTGCCGATGAATATCCGCACGCCATCCACGGACACGACGAACTCGGTGGCACGTCCGTCGATATATTCCGCCACCGGGAAACACGAGCCGCACGAGCAGCGGAAATCGTCCGCAGCCAGTTTGATGCGGTCGCCGATGCGATAGCGAATGAGCGGGGTCCCATAGGTGGTGAAGGAGGTCACCAGGATTTCGCCCTCGCGGGCGGGCTGCATGTTTTCGTCAACGACTTCGAAGATGCCGGACAACGGATGAATATGCAGGGAGCCGTGTGGGCATTCCAATATGTAGGGAGCGCCCTCGGATGAGGAGTATTGGTCGATGAGCGGGCAATCGAGCGCCTTGCGGATGACCTCGCGGTGGCCTGCATGGATCGTTTCGGCCGTGGCGAAGAACGCCTTGACGTGCCCGTGGAAGTGCAGGCCCCGATCCAGCGCCATCTTGCACAGATCGACGATGCAGGAGGGAATGCCGATGATGTATTCCGGCGCATAGTCGGTAAAGGCTTTCCAGTACGCCTCGAAGTTTCTGGGCGCGATGTGGAAGGTCGAGAAGAACCGGATTTTATTGATGTGGTCGTCCCGGTAGAGCGTGCCCCGGGCGAGATCGCGCTCCTGGGTGATGTTCTTGCCGCTGAACCACGCGGTTTTCTTGCCCAGGGTATATCCATAGGTGGCGCGGAAGGTATCGATGATGGCAAAGCGCTCCTGGATGTCGGCCGGCGTGTACAGCACCTTCATCGACGATCCGGTAGTCCCCCCCGTGCAGAAGATGATGGCCTGGTCTTCCTTGATGGTGGCGATCTTTTCCAGGTTCTGCAGGATGTCGCTTTTTTCCAGGATCGGAAATTCCTCGAGTCTGCGGCCTTTGTAGGGGGCGTACCACGCGGAGTTTTCCGTGGCGTGGTGGAGAAAGTCGGCAAGCTTTCGCTGCTGTTCTTCCCGGACCTCGTCCGGGCTGATGGTCGGACAACGCTTATAGTACTCCATCATCTTCTTGTAGACGCCGGCGTGCCGCTCCCGGTACAGGTTGTTGTTGTAGAGGGAGATGGCGATGTTCTGGATCGACATGGGGGCGTGTTTCAAAATCAAGTCTTGCGCTTTCATGGGCCACCTATGAGAACAGGGTTTTTTGCCAGAAGTTGTGCCTTATTTCGTCAAGTCTTTTTCTTTCATACGTCGAGGCGATTTCGTAGGATGTTCGACATGCATCCAGATACTCGCGCGCAGAGAAGGCGAGCATCTTCTCCATGATGGCCCCCAGTTTCACGGGGTCTATATTCCTGAAAATTAGATCGTCCGGCAGGAGTTCGGGAATCCCCCCGCGGTCGCTGCCGGCCGACGGCAGTCCGCGCGACATCGCCTCGATCAGCGAACGGGGAAGTCCTTCCGAGCGGCTCGGTTGCAGGTAGAAGGTTTGCTGGTCCAGCCAGGCGAGCACCTCCTGGGAGGAGTTGCGCGTGCCATCGAAATGGACGTTTGCCGCGACGCCGAGGCTCTCCGCCAGCTCCTGCAGGCGGTCGGTATTGCCGGGCCCCAATACGCGCAGGTCGCAGTCGTGACCTTTCTTGACGAGCAGGCTCAGTGCCTTGATGGCGATGTCGACGCCCTTGTAGTCGGTGGCCATCGAGCCGATCAGCGAAAAGCTTTTTCTGCTTTTGCTGGCTTTGTCCTGCAACAGCGCCTGCACCTCATCCCAGGGGGCAAGACTGAAGTTCACGTTGGACGCGGCAGCGGAGTGCCCGCTGCAGGGGTATCGGCTTTGCAGCTTGTTGCGGGTGACATATATGCAGGCCCGCGATGAGGAAACGGCTAATCGCGTGCGCAGGGAAAGCAGCGGCGCATACAACTTTGCGTAGAGTTTCGGGTAGTGGAAAAGCGCCGTGAAGGGATCGCCGACCAGTTCGACGGAGAACTTCTTGCCGAGCTTTCTCGCCACCTTGATGGCCAGCAGGCCGATTTCGCTGGGCAATCTGGCGATCAGGTGATCGGCCCGGCTTATCTCCTGGATCAGTATTTCCCGGGCCCGGGGCCTGTTGGTCAAGGCCTTGGTCGGCGAGGAGATGCTGGGTACCCGGACGAAGGAAACGAGTTCGCGTGAGGAAACCACCCCGGACGACGACCCCACGTCGTGCATGCGGGCGGTGACGATCAACTGCTCGGCGAACTCCAGGTAGCGACCCCAGTTGTCCGCTGGAAATCCTCCCTGGGAGTAGATATTTCCATCGGGGGCTCTGGCGAAACCGCCATCATAGGCAAAGACGACTCTGGATAGCTTTTTCATGGGCTGGCCTTGCAAGTGGTGGGCACGGCTCTGGTGGAGATCATCAGAATCAGCAGAAAGGCGAACATGCCGTTCTTCATGAGAAAGAAAACGAGATTGTCCGAGTCGGAAAGTATGAGGATCAGGCAGGCATTGGATACGAAGGGAATCATCAGCGCGCGCGGGTCTTCGGGCTGAAGCCGCAGACACAGATCGTTTACCTTGCCAATCAGGAAGCCGGCGACGAGAAAGAGCGAGATCGGCAGCACGGGGCCGAAATTGAGCAGCCCTTCGCCATACAGTCCGAATACCCGGCTGTTGCGTATGTTCCCGTATGAAAGGATGGGGTCGACCATTCTGCCGTAGAACAGTTCGGCGCCCGCGGTGTTCTTCGATGCGGGGAACGGGTTGTCTATGAACGGCATCACCTTGAACAGGGCATTCATGTAGGTGGAGCCGAATTTCAGATCGTAGGTATCCGAGTACAGGTATTCGTGGAGTATGTAGGCATGCACCCCGGCTCTTGAGAAATCCTCGAGCAATATCCCTTGTACGGGATTGCCATCGAATCTTCCCGAGTCCTCTACGGTGTATTGGCCGCTGAATGCCTCGACGCCGAAGCTTTTATACACGGCATAGGTGACCATGAACGAGAACAGGAAAGCCAGGCCGATCAGGTAGTGTCTGAGTCTAAGTTTGAAGTAAACAAGATGGATTATTCCGGCTGCCCAGAATATCCCCCATATCGTGTTGCTGCGGCTGCCGCGGAATCCGCCGAAGAGCAGTTTCAGAAGGAAGAAGACCAGCAGCAGGGCGTAGACCAGCCAGGCCTTTTTCCTGATTGTCTCGCGGTCGGTAAGCAGGACGAAGGAGATGAAAGCGAGGATGGGAAAGGCTTCTGCCAGCATGAAGGTGGAGCCTAGCCCCTTGAATGTTGCCCGCTCCTCGGACCAGGTCGACAGGTAGCCATAGATCCCGCCGAACTGGAGGAAAATATAAGCCTGGGTGGCCAGGGAAAGCCCCATGAATATCATGCAGATGGCCGGGAGGTTTTTCTTGTTGATTCCCCAGGCAGGCAGTGGCTCGGCATTTTGTGACTGGCTCAGGTTTATGCCGATAAGAAGCGCCAGCGTGCAGACTGTATAGATCCATGACGTGTAGATAAGCCAGGGCTGCCAGTCGATCTCCTTGGGGGAGTATTCAATATATTTGTCCCAGACAACGCTTGCCAGCGGCGATATGGCGATGCTCCAGATCATGATCAGGGCGACCAGTGGGGCGGGATGAAAGATCGAGCCGCCGTGAGCAATGCTCCTGAATATTATGAACAGCAGGATGGTGGAGGATATGGCGATCTGCGGGAAGAAAGGCACCGCCTTCAGTCCACCGGCCACCAGGCAGGCGGAAGTCGTCACCAGCCCGGCAATTAGTGCAAGGTGCGTATATTTGGTTTCCATTTTGTTATGCCCGTCTTATGGTGTTCCCTTACGGTGCAATCAGGCCGGCGAGTCCAGAATCGCGCTCGATTTACGGCTCTGCTGGGTGGCATACAAGGCGTTGAAGGCAAAGAGTGTCAGCGAGGAAACCAGGTAGGCGGCCGCTGCCCCGCTCAGCGAGAACTTCATGATCAGCAGGGGACTCAGCGCCGCCGTCGCAACCGTCGAAATGAGGGCGGCCGTCAGGATCTTGGTGAATTGCCGATTCGCCACCAGTACTGCATTGAGCAGCGTCGACATGAAGTGCAAGCCCCCGGCGATACCGATCATCGCCAATATCGAATAGGAGTAGCTCGGGGTGGTCTTGTAGATGATTCTTATCGTCGGCTCGGCCAGCAGCATCATGAAAGCCAGGTAACCGCTCGAATAGGCGATGAAGAACAGCCAGGTATTCTTGGGTATGCCGCCCTGCGGTATCTTGGGAATTACCGCCTGGCAGATCGAGGTGATCGGCAAGGTGGCGAACGAAATGAAATAGGTGAGCATCACGAACTCGGCGAGTGCCTGTGCGTCGAGAAGGTGATTGATCGATATTCTGGGGATGCTCACGTTCAGGCTCACGATGAAGGAGCCCAGTGCCAGGGGAATGCCCACCTTGATGATGTCCAGCGGTCCCGTATCGCGGATTTCGTCCTTTTCCGTGTGCCTTCTGTCGTAGGCGAAGTAGACGACCATTATCGACAGCGGGTAGGCGAACATCATCCCGGTGTCCCTGACCCCGAGTGCGTAGAGTGCGCAGAACAGCGCGGCGAACAAGGCCAGCTTGGCCACTTTGGAGACGCTGTATCTCGCCAGAATGCGCGCTCTCACCCAGCTTCCGTAGCTGAGCTCGGAAAGGTTGTCGGCCAGCTTGATGAGAAATACCAGGGTGGCTACTTCGTGATCGCCATCGCTGGTCGCCATGACGGCCAGATAGAAGAGCATCAGCATCAGCCAGCCGGCCTGCTGGGCACGCCGGTAGGCAGCGAGGCTGTGCTCCCCGTCGCGGTCCGAGGCGATGGAGTTCCTGACCCCGAAGCTGGTGAGGATGGCGGCCGGCGAGAACAGTGCGAGGTAGTAGGAGTAGGCGCCGGCGGCTTCCAGGGATATCAGCCGGGAAAACAGCACCAGCACCGACCATTGCGCCATGGCATAGGCGGCGGCCCCGCAGACATGGAACAGCGCCTCCTTCTTCAGGCTCATTTTCGCGGACTTCCCTGCACCTGCCCGGCCTTGAGGAAATCCATGTACCAGGGCATGGCGGCTTCGATGCCACGGGCGATCTCGAACCCTGGCGCATAGTCGAGCAGCCGGCGGGCTTTGCCGATGTCCGCCAGGGAATGCCTGACATCGCCGGGGCGGAAATCGCGGTAGAGCGGCGGCCTGGAGTAGGCGACGCCGTTGTTCTCCAGGGCGGTCTTCAGGGTGCAGAACAGCTGGTTGAGCGTGGTTCTCGCGCCAACGGCGACGTTGTAGACCTGATTGCGGGCGGCGGGCTCGGTGATCGTGGCCGCCAGCAGGTTGGCCTGCACGGTGTTGTCGATGTAGCAGAAGTCGCGGCTGGTTTCGCCGTCGCCGTTTATATGGATGTCCTGGTTGCCGATCATCGCCGCAGCCCAGCGCGGGATCACCGCCGCGTAGGCGCCGTTCGGGTCCTGGCGTTTGCCGAACACATTGAAGTAGCGCAGGCCGATGCTGGCGAAGTCGTAGGTGCGCGCGAACACCTCGGCATACAGCTCGTTGACGTATTTGGTTACGGCATAGGGCGACAGGGGCTTGCCGATCACGTCTTCCTGCTTGGGCAGGGCGGGATGGTCGCCATAGGTCGAGCTGCTGGCGGCGTAGACGAAGCTCTGCACGCGGGCATCGCGCGCGGCCACCAGCATGTTCAGAAAGCCGGTGATGTTCGTGGCGTTGGTCGTCACGGGATCTTCGATCGAGCGGGGCACCGAACCGAGCGCGGCCTGGTGGAGCACATAATCGACGCCTTCGCAGGCCATCCGGCAGTCGTTCGGCTGGCGGATATCGCCCGGGATGAAATGGAAGCGCGACCATTGCTCGTCCGTCACCAGGCTGCGCACCTCGTCGAGGTTGCGCGCGTGCCCGGTGGCGAAGTTGTCCAGGCCGACCACGCGCTGGTCGAGTCTGAGCAGGGCTTCCAGCAGGTTGGAGCCGATGAAGCCGGCGACCCCGGTGATCAACCAGGTTCGCGGCGTGGCGGGGAGTTCGTTCAGCAGGGTTTCAAAGCGGCGCATCGGGGCTGCTCCATCAGGGGGGCGGGGGGACGAATCCGTTACAGGCGAAGGTCCGACTCTTCCGGCGCCAGCAGGTACTTGATGTCGTAGAGCACGTGTTCGGCCTTGCCGTACTTGCGGATGTTCTCGGCCCCCAGACTGCGGAACTCGTTGTGCGCGACGGCGAGGATGATGCCGTCGTAGGCCTCGATGGCCGGCTCGGCAACCGGCGTGATGCCGTACTCGTGCTGGGCTTCGCCGATGCTCACCCAGGGGTCGTAGACGTCGGCGTTGATGTGGTACTCGGCCAGCTCGCCGAGGATGTCGATCACCTTGGTGTTGCGCAGGTCCGGGCAGTTCTCCTTGAAGGTCAGGCCCAGGACCAGCACGTTGGCGCCCTCCACGCAGATCCGCCGCTTGAGCATGGCCTTGACCAGCTGCGACACCACGTAGGCGCCCATGCCGTCGTTGAGGCGACGGCCGGCGAGGATGATCTCCGGGTGATAGCCGATGCTCTGCGCCTTGTGGGTCAGGTAGTAGGGGTCGACGCCGATGCAGTGACCGCCGACCAGGCCGGGCCGGAAGGGCAGGAAGTTCCACTTGGTGCCGGCGGCCTTGAGCACTTCCTCGGTGTCGATGCCCAGCTTGTTGAAGATGATCGCCAGCTCGTTGATCAGCGCGATGTTGAGGTCGCGTTGGGTGTTCTCGATCACCTTGGCCGCCTCGGCGACCTTGATGCTGCTGGCCTTGTGGGTGCCGGCGGCGATGATCTGGCCGTACAGCGCATCGACCAGATCGGCGACTTCCGGGGTGGAGCCGGAGGTGACTTTCTTGATGCTGGTGACGCGGTGTTCCTTGTCGCCCGGGTTGATGCGCTCGGGGCTGTAGCCGGCGTAGAAGTCGACGTTGAACTTCAGGCCCGATTCCTGCTCCAGCACCGGCACGCAGGCTTCCTCGGTGGCGCCCGGATACACGGTGGATTCGTAGATGACGATGTCGCCGGGCTTGAGCACGCGGCCGATGGTCTGCGAGGCCCTGACCAGCGGGGTGAGGTCGGGCTGCTTGTGCTCGTTGATGGGGGTGGGGACGGTGACGATGAAGGTGTTGCAGGCGGCCAGATCGGCCGAAGAGGCGCTGTAGGTCAGCAGGCGAGCTTCGCACAGCTCCTCGTTGCTGACTTCCAGGGTGGCGTCATGGCCGGCCCTGAGCGCGTCGATACGCGCCTGGCTGATGTCGAAACCGATGACGGGGCGGTGCTTGCTGAATTCGATGGCGAGCGGCAAACCGACGTAGCCGAGACCGATGATGGCGAGTTTGATGTCATCCGGTGCATGCATGATGTTCGTCCAGATTGAGGGCCTGTGCTGATCGATTGGCCTTCCCTGGTCTGGTTTTTTTGCCGTGCGTCTTCCGGGCGCTCTCGGTAATGCGGTTCGGTGGGTCGTGCGGAGGTTGTTCAGGAGAAGTGGCAGCTGGCGATTTGCCAGGGGTGATCGATGACCAGTTGCTCGGCATGGAAGGCGCCGACGATGCGGGCGGCGTGCTGCATGCCTTCCACGAGTGCGGGCGGGCGGTGTTTAACGTTGTGGGCGTCGCTGGCGAGGATGGTGACCAGGCCCAGTTCGAGCAGGGTATTGGCGATCATCCGCGCGGGCTCGCCGAAGTGGCCGGCCACCGCGCTGGCGGTGACCTGCAGCAGGCAGCCCTGTTCGATGAAGGGCTTGAGCTTGCTCGGGCACTGCATGACCCCTTTGTTGCGCTCGGGGTGGGCGATCATCGGCACGATGTCGTGCTGCAGCAGCCATTCGGTCAGCCGTTCCGCCCCGAAGGGCACCTCGCTGTGCGGCAGTTCCAGCAGCAGCACCCGCTTGTCGTGCCAGGTGCCCAGGAAGGGCAGGGAGCCCTGCTCGATGCCGCGCATCAGCTCGGTGCCGTAGCGCACCTCGGCGGCGGCGGCGACCCGCAGCGGGATGTCTGCCTCCTGCAGTCCGTCCACCAGTCGCTGGCGGGCGGCGGCGATGCTGGCGAGGTCGTTGTCATAGCGCCCGGGGTGGATATGCGGGGTGCAGACCAGATGGGTAATGCCTTCCGCGACCGCCATGCGCGCCAGTTGCAAGGCGGTTTCCAGGTCCGGCGCACCGTCATCGATGCCCGGCAGCAGGTGATTGTGCAGGTCGATCATGGTGGACATCCTGATTTTCCATCGGGCGCCGACGCCAGGCGACGCGCATCCTCCCCCGGTGTTCGACGATCCTCTTCGCGGCGAACTCAGACCTTTTGCGGCTTGGTGGCCGGCTTGCGGTTCGCCTCGCCGCTGTAGCCGTAATAGTCGTAGTAACCACCGTAGTTATAGCCCTGTTTCTGGGCCTTATGGACGTCCACCTGGTTGAGCACCACGCCGGTCAGCGGCGAGTTGCTCTGCAGCAGTTGGCCGACACCTCTCTTGACCAGCGGGATGGCCGTGGCCTCGGACTTGATCACGTAGATCTGCGCATCGGCATGGATGGCCAGCACCGAGGCATCGCTGACCGCCTGGATCGGCGGCGAATCGATGATCACCCGGTCGTAGCGGCTCTTGAAGAACTCGATGAGCTTGGTGAAGTGCTCCGAGGACAGCAGTTCGAGCGGGTTCGGCGGCACCAGACCGGCGCACAGCATGTCGATGCCCTCGACGTTCCGGATGCAGTCTTCGATCCGCGCGGTGCCGGCGATCAGGTTGGCCAGGCCGGGGCTGCCCACCGGGAACTTGAAGTTCTTCGCCAGGGTCGGGCGGCGCAGGTCGGCATCGATCAGCAGGACCTTTTCCATCTGCCCGAAGGCGTAGGCCAGGTTGGCCGCCACGCTGCTCTTGCCTTCGCCGGGCAGGGAGGAGGTGACGACCAGGGTGCGGTGTCGCTGGTGCATGTCCGACAGCACCAGGCTGGTGCGGATCGTGCGGATCGCCTCGCTGAAGGCCTTGTCCTGGTCGCTGGTGAACAGCTGGGCGATCTCGCCGCGCTGGCGCCCCTTGATCAGGGGCAGGATGCCCAGTACCGGCAGGTTGAGCTTGGACTCGACGTCCTCGATGCTCTTGAAGGTGTTGTTGAGCATCTCCAGCACCAGGCAGAGACCGATGCCGGCCATCAGGGCGAGGACGCCGGCGAAGGAGACGATCAGGCTCCGTTGCGGGGAGATGGGAATGGTCGGCGGTGTGGCCCGGTCGACCACCCGTGCGCTGGCCGAATCCATATCGGAGGTGGCCGTGGTCTCCTTCAGGCGGGTCATGAAGGTGTCGTACAGGGAGCGGTTGGCTTCCACCTCGCGCGCCAGCTCGCGGACCTGGAATTCCTTGCGGGAGATCTTCTGGATCTGCGCCTTGTTGGCTTCCACCGAGGCGCTCAGCGAGCTCTCGTTGGCCTGGGCCAGCTGGTAGTTGCGCTCGATGCCGGCGACGATCTGCTCCACCTGGGTGCGCAGGCTGGCGGAGGCCGCGTTGAGGTCGGAGCGGGCCGCCTCGATGGCCGGGTGGCGCTTGCCGTAGCGCTTGGACAGCTCGTCGACCTTGGCGCGGGCCCTGGCCTCCTCGGCCTTGAACTGCTGGATCAGCGGGTCGCCGAGCACCGCGGGGAGCGTGGCGAGCTTCTGCCAGCCGCCGCCGCGATTGGCCTGCACCTGGCGGTATTGGCTCTCCGCTTCGGCGCGCTGGCGGCGGGCGTCGATCATCCGGTCGCTGGTGGCCGACAGCTCGGCGGCGTTGATGGTCGACACGCCGTCGACGTCCACCAGGTTCTCCTGCTCGCGGAACGCCTGCAGCTTGCCTTCGGCTTCCTTGAGCTTGACGCGCAGCTCCTGCAGGCGGCTGTTCATCCAGTTGGTGGCGCTCATCGACATCTCCATGGATGCCTCGAGCTGGCTTTCGATGAAGCCGTCGGCCAGGGCGTTGGCGGCCTTGGCGGCGAGGCGGGGATCGTCCATGTCGACCTGCACCTTGACCAGCTGGCTCTTGCCCAGCGGCGCGATGCTCACCCGCTTCATGAAGGCCTTGGTGACCTCGTCGAGAATCTTGGCCTCGACCGGGTCGACGCTGTCCTCCTCCAGATCTTCCGGGAGGGTGACCGGAATGGCCTGGCCGATATCGAAGCCGCTCAGCAGACCCTTGATGTCGATCAGGGGCGCCGGCTGCTGGCGCGGGTCGAAAGCGGGGTGGGTGGTCAGGTTCAGCTTCTTGACCACGCGCTCGGCAAGGCCGCGGGACCTCAGCAGTTCGAATTGGGTTTGCAGGTATTCGTAGCCGGCCCCTTCGATGCCGTAGACCTGCTCGATGGAAACGACATTGGCCTTTTTCTGCTCGATCAGCAGCGTGCTGCCCGCCCGGTAGGTCGGCGTGATGGCGAAGGTTCCCAACGCCGCCACCATCGTCACGATCGATACCAGGGCCAGGATGCTCCACTTTCGCCGCCAGATGGTTCGCCATGCCTGCAGCAGGTCTGGGGCGTCATTCTCCAGTCGCCGGGCGATCCAGGTGCGTTCTTTGGGAGCAGCTGTTGTGTCCATTTGAAAGGCTCCACTTCGATTGTTCAGAAAAAGCCCTGATCAATATTGATGGTGTCGCCAGGCATCACAGTGGTATCCAGCGTGGCCTCTACGGCCCGCCGCTGTGGGTCTTGGTCGCGGATGATGGTGATGCGGTTGACCGAGGCGCGCTCGGTGAGCCCACCGGCCAGTGCAACGGCGCGGCGCAGGGTCAGGCCGGGCTGGAACGGGTAGCCGCCGGGCGTCTTGACCTCGCCGCTGATAAAGAAGTCGCGATACTTGAGGATGCTGACCGATACGCGAGGGTCGGTCAGGTATTCGTCCCCCTTGAGGCGATCGGTGAGCATGCGTTCGATCTCTGCCGCCGTCTTGCCCTTGGCCCGCACATCGCCCAGGAACGGGTAGGAGAAGATGCCGGCGTCGTTGAGACGGATCTCTTCGAAGCTGAGGTCCGGCTCGCCAAACACGCTGATGCGGATGATGTCGCCGGAGGCCAGTTTGTAGGTGGAGTCGCTCTCGGCCTGTGCGCCGCCACCGCTGAGGATTGCCAGGATCACGCTCAGGGCCAGGATGAGGTTACGGAGTAGCATGACGCGATCTCTTTTCTGAGGCCGGGCAAGTCGCGGCGCTGTTGTCAGCGCCCGTATCCCTGCCGCAACCGACTGCTCGAGTTACAGGTCGTGTGCCGAAATTGCCCCGCGATCCGCCCGGGTGCCGGATCGTGCAGAGCACGATCCATGCAATGCCGTCCCCTGGGAGGGTGACGGGTCGTGCCCCGGATCAGCTGCGGCTGGCGTTGCCATTGCCATGCCCGTTGCCGGGATTGGGTACGGCCGGAGTCGCAGGTATCGCCGGCGTGGCCGGAGTACCGGGGCCGCCCGGCACGGCCGGGGTCGCCGGAATCGCCGGCGTCGCGGAGTTGGTCGCCTGGGGTTGCTTGGCCGGGGTCGAGCGCTCGTTGGTCTTGCCCTCGTTGGCGGCCAACAGCATGGCGGCGCCCGTAGCCGACTGAGCGGGCGGGCTCTCGGGCGCCGCCAGTGCCTGGTGAGCAATCAGGGCCAAGGCCAGGGAAAGGGTGGTCAGGGGCTTGTACATGGCGAAACTCCTTGCTGGCGCTGCAGCGAGGTGGGGTAACTCTGAAAAGCGGCGATCGCTGGTAATGCCATCGCGAGGTATCACGCAGGACGAGGGTGGCTTTTTCGAGTGCGTTGGGGGCGTTGAATGGGTGGGGAGGCATGCCTGCGACAGTTACAGGTCGCGCTCATCCTAAGCTTCGGATCCTGCCCGCCAGTGGGGGCTTTCTGCTGGCGGCGGAAGGTGACGATGGTGGGTCCATCCGGGATTTGCTCCAGGCGCTGCCTGGAAACGTGACGCAGAGTAGTGACCTCATGCAGGCATTCTTCGAATGCCAAATCGCTATAACTAGATCAGACATCTTTAGTGTTGGTTTGTTTGGTAGTAATTAACTCCTAGGGTTTGTGGTTTCGTCGATTTTAATTCGCTTGGCATTGTCTTGTGAGTGCCGCCTGATGCCGAATAATGCGGTATTGATATATTCCGATTGGTTTTTGGTTGGGTCGGCTGGAACCGGTATTTTCGTTAGCAAGGCCGTTGTTCGGGACGATTGCTTATCTCATCGTTATTGCCACGCTTTTACCTGTTTCGACGCGATCCCCATCGCCGCCAATGTGGGCGTGGGAGCCATGCCGGGAGCATTGCGATCAAGCTCGTCGAGGGTAAAGAGCATGCCTTTGTCACCCTGCCAAGGGCCCCGGGGCGGTTGCCCGGAACGCCCGTAACCCGCGTCCGACGCGGGCTGGGCGGCAAAGGGCCGCGAGGGGTGCGTCTGCCATCTGGTTTCTTTGCTCCAGCAGGAGCCGGGATTTCTTCGCCGCATGACCATAGCCGCCGGGCAAAGTGACAGACAATCGCGTGAACATCCGTGGCTCGCTATTGCAGCTGTAGATTTATAGCGGAATATTCTGGCGCGGAAGATTGCAAGGTTTGCGGTTTCCTGCATTTAACATGTCCATCCAGGCACGCTACCGCCCCAGGATTTTTTCGCCATATCCTGAATGCGGTGTTTCAGTTTTGATGATATTCCGGGAGCGGGTGTATGGATGGTGTGTCTGAGAAGGAGTGTAGTGCGCTTTTGTAGGGCGTAAAGAATGCGGGTCCGGGCAAGTATCTACGTCGCTGATATCACACGGAAAAGGGTATTTCCCGCAGAAGCGAGGCTGGCGAGTTCCCGACTTCGGGCGCTTTTTTCCAGGCCTGCGCGCGGGGAGGGCCAGCATTCTTCTTCGCCGGCCGGCGTTACCGGCCATCGGCTGTCGTGTCGGACCTGGGGCAGGGGCGACTTGATGGACGGGTGGTACGAGGCCTTTCTGGGCAGACGGACGATCCTTGCGCCGCTGCACGCTGAATTGGAGCGGAGCGTTGCTCTCCATCTCCGGCCGGGACGCACCTCAGGGCTTGGCGATGTACTGCTGCCAGCCTTCGCCGATCGCGACTTTCTGCTTATCCGTGATCGGCTCGAGGAAGTGCAGGCGGCGCAGCTCCTCCTGGCTGGGGACGCTGAGCTTGGGCAACAGGCGGCGGTACTCCTCGCGGCTCAGGTCGAGGCTTGGGGTGAAGTCGATGGCACGGGCATTACGCACGGCGTTTTCCGGCGCCAGCATGAAGTTGATGAAGCGGTGAGCCAGCTCCGGGTTCGGTGCATTCGCCGGGATCGCCAGACTGTCGATGAACAGCAGGCCACCTTCGACCGGAATGCTGTAGCGCAGCTTGCCGTCGTTGTTGGCGGCATTGACCAGGCCGCTCCAGGCCATGCCTGCGCAGACCTTGCCGGTGCGCATCTGCTCGGTGTACGCGGAGAATTCCGGCGGGCCGATGCCGACACCGGCATTGCGGATCTGCGGGGCCTCGGCGGCGATCCGGCGCGGTCCGCTGGTGCCGAGACTGCGGCCCTTGTAGGCGAACCAGATGGAAAACACCTCTTCCTCGGCGTTCAGCAGGCTGAGGCCGCATGCCGACAGGCGCTGCGCCTGCTGCGGTTCGAACAGCAGGCTCCAGCTGTTCGGCGGCTCGCCGCCATACAGCGGGGCGACCAACTCGGTGTTGACGAACAGCCCGACCGTTCCCCACATGTAGGGCACCACGTAGCGATGGGCCTGCTGGATCGCCGAGAGTTTGACCTGCAGGTCGGGGTCAACGCTGGCGTAATTGCTCAGCGCCTCGGTGCGTACCGGCTGAAGACGCTTTTCCTGCAGCAGTTTGACGAGTACGGAATCGCTGGTGGGGACTATCACGTCGAAGCGTTCGCCGCCCTCCAGGCTCGCCAGCATTTCCCCGGAAGTGGCGAACTGCCGGTACTCGACCTTGGCGCCGCTTTCGCGCTCGAAGTCGGCGACGACTGCCGGGTCGATATAGTCGACCCAGTTGTAGACCTTCAACACCTCCTGCGCCTGTGCCAGCGAGGACATCGTCGCCAGCGGGACTATCACTGCCTTGAGCCATTCCATCATTCGCTTCTCCTGACGCCACATGGCGCCAGGGAGCGAATGCAAGCCCCAGGCCAGCTGCAAAACCCCGTCCTAGACGGCCCGGCGCAACGGGGCCCGCCTGCTGGCGAGGTGCGAGCGTTGGTCGCCATGGCGCGCGGCATGCCCTAAAACGAAGCCGGGGCGCCTCGCCGGCGGGCGCTCGCTCGCCGCTTCGCATCGCCTTTGCCGCTTGCCGCGAGGCCGGGGCTCGGCTCGGCCTGGGCGCGCAGGGCCGGCAGCCCTTATCGCCGGAGACACGCCGTCATTCGCCGCGCCGACGATCGGCTGTCGTCCTGGGCCAGCAAGACGCTGTCCAAGCCCGGGCGGAGAAGGCGGGCAGCGCAATCGGCGGCAATGGTCGCTTTTTAGCGGCAGCGGCACGGGGGATCGCTACGTCGATCAGATCGATCCGCCGTTTCGGGAACTGGGTCCGCCCGGGGCGGTCGACCCCAATAGCGATGCGGAGATCTACTGGACGGTGCTGTCCGAGTCGGCCTGAAGTACGCAGAGCGGGCTGGGTGCAGCGAAGTGGCTTCGCAGTGCGAAGGGGGACGAGTCGTCGGTGGCGGGGAATGCCTGGCCATCCTCAACGGCGGGTGTCGTCCTGACCTTTCACTCGACTGGGGAGAATTCTCCATGAGCAGCTTCGAGATCGAGAGCTGGTGCAAGCGCCAACCCAACGAGAAATCGGTTCCCATGGGGTTGATGCATTTCTATATCGGCGGCCAAAACCGTCGGGACCTGGAAGAGGCCGAGGCGTACTTGCAGAACAGCGGGGAAGACGAGGTGCTGGTTCCGGTCGACTACAACGATCTGGATCTGAAAACACCGCCCGAATGCGGGCCATTGTCCGATTGCCGCTTGCGGGTCTACCTGCGCAAGGATGACCAGCGCGGGCAATTCCATCTGGTCGGCCACCGCGCCAGCGACGGCAGCCTGGTCTACAGCAACGCGATGCTGATCGACGCGCTGATGTAGCGTCGGCCTGCCGAGTCTCCAGCGCCCATTCCCGCGCTCCAGGATGGAACGCGGAGCGACGCTCCCCTCGATGGCTCCCCACGCTTGGGTGGGGGAGCCGGTTCCCTCCCGGCTAGCGCTGCTCGCCGAGGATGATCCGCCATTCCTCTTCGCCGACCGGCATCACCGACAGGCGGCTGCCGCGCTGCACCAGCGGCAGGTTCTCCAGACCGGGCAGGCTCTTGAGGCGGTCGAGGGAGATCAGCCGCGACAGCTTGCGCTCGAACACCATGTCCACGGCTTGCCAGCGCGGCTTGTCCGGCGTGCTCTTGGCATCGAAGTAGGGCGACTCGGGATCGAACTGGGTCGGGTCGGTGTAGGCGCTGCGCGCCACCCGCACCACGCCGGCGATGCCGATGTCCTTGCAGCTCGAGTGGTAGACGAACACCTCGTCGCCCTCGGCCATCGCCGTGAGGAAGTTGCGCGCCTGGTAGTTGCGCACCCCGTCCCAGCGGATGGGCGTCTGCGGGGCCCTGGCGAAGTCGTCGATGCCGCATTCGGCGGGTTCGGTTTTTGCCAGCCATTTGGCCATGGGCAGGGTCCTGTGCGGATAGAGGCGGGCCATCATAATGCAGCCGGGCGGATATGCGGCTCGCCGGGCTGGACAAGCGCGGCCGTGCGCCCTACAAAGACGGCCTCGCGCAGGGCGGAAAAGACAGAGTCCCTTCCCGCGGGGCCATCGGCTCAGGTGTGCCGTTGGGCGCCATGCAGGCGCATTGTTCGGATCGATAGGCAGGTGGACTTGTGAGAAAGAAGAAACCCGTGGACCCCGTTCGCCAGGCGAACAAGAACCGTGGCTACCGGATCGGCTGGCTGATCGCCCTGGCCGGCATCGTCTGCGGCTTCGCGCTGGTGGCGCTGAAGCAGGGCTGACAAACCGGTCGCCACGACAAGGCGCTGAGCGCCTCGGGCATGAACGCAAGGAGGCGTCCCATGCTGCCCTACGATCGTCGTCTCAAACCGCTATCGCGCCAGCTGCGCAACGACATGACCGACGCCGAGCGACGCCTGTGGGCCTGCCTGCGCCGCAAGCAGCTGGGCGGCCTGCAGTTCTACCGACAGAAGCCGCTGGCCGGCTACATCGTCGACTTCTATTGCGCGGCGGCCCGGCTGGTCATCGAACTGGACGGTTCCCAGCACCATGCGCCGGAAGCCATCGCCTACGACAACCGGCGCACCCGGGATCTGGAGGCGCTGGGGTTGCGGGTGATCCGCTTCGACGACCGGCAGGTGTTGCGGGAGCTGGGGGCGGTGCTGGAGGTTATTTGGGGGGAGTTGGGGAGGCTAATCCCCCCCGGCCCCCCTTTTTCAAAGGGGGGAGGGGATGGGTGGGGGGCTTGAGATGTGGGCCAGGCGCCATATCGCAAAGCACGGAGCCAATCCTGTCTGTAGGGGCGGGGAAACGTCAGGTACAGAGCCGGTTCTCCCAAACTTCCCGATGCCATCTCCCCCCGATAGACGGAAATTGGTCCGGAATACGCCCGAAGATCCGGTACAGACAGACACCCGCCCTCTCACCCCCCACAGAACCATCCCCCCCTTTGCAAAAGGGGGGTTAGGGGGGATTCGCTTTTAGCCCCATCTCCACCCGCGCCCAAAAACGCACAAGTCCACCCAGACGCTTATTGCTGCAGGGCAGGGCTGCTGTCCTGCGCGGCCGACCAGATGCGATAGCGCACCTCCACATCCGCGGGGGCGTAGATCACCAGCGGCAGCCTGCTGTTGTAGCGCACCAGCATGGGTTCGCCGCCCACCGCCACGAAGGCCTGCTTGCGGCTGGCATCCGGGCAGGCCATCAGAGTGCTGAGCGCTGGGCCGACCTTTTCCAGTTGGTAGTAGCCGTAACCCCAGCCTTCCACGGTTTTCTCCTGCCACTGGCCGCCCAGGCGGTGACGGTTGCAGTCCACCTCCAGGGTCTTGCCGGCGATCAGCTCCACCCTGTGGTCGGCTTCGTTCGGCTGGGGCGGCAGGTCGATCACATGCCGCCGGTAACCCTCGGCGGCCGTCGGGAAGGGCTTGAGCGCTTCGGGCGTGGCGGCGCAGGCGGCCAGCGGCAGGGAGCCGAGGAGGGCAATCAGGGAAAGTTTGTGCGGGTTCATAAGGAGTCCTTGCTGAGAGGCCTTGTGGGCCGTCCGTTGGATGTCTCCGGGTCGGCGAAGCAGGAAAGACCGTTCCGGATAGAGCAAGTTCCTGGGGTTGGCAAGTCGAGGGTGGCTTCGCTGGCATACCCACGCCCCGCCTGGACGCGATCAGGAAGATACGTTCTCATTTGCAAACCATTTCGCCTTGCCTATCATGACTGGCGCTTTTTCATCAGGGGGAAGGCACGCCATGGAAGAGTTGTCGCTCGCCGGCGAGCAGCTGGGCTGGCTGCTGGCGGCAGTCATCAAGCAGTTCAAGGGCCTGTTCGACCTCAACGGGCGCATCGGTGCGTTCTTCCTGGGCATTTCCTACAGCGTGGCCTACCTGCTCTACCGCCGGCAGCGGAGCCGGCAACTGACCGACGCGCGCTCCTTCTGGCAGTTCATCGGCGGCAGCCGCGTGTACTTCCATCCGTCCGCCTTGCTCGACTACCGCTACTACTTCGTGCGCGCCCTGATCAAGGTGCTGCTGATAGTGCCTATCGTCGGCCTGGTCGACCCGTACATCCTGCGCTCGGGCGACTACCTCGCCTTCTTCACCAACCTGTGGGGCGCGAGGCCGCAATTGGGACAGGATCTGGGCCTGAGTCTGCTCTATGGCCTGGGAGTGTTCCTGATCAACGACTTCGCCAGCTACTGGACGCACCGCGCCTTCCATTGCCGCTGGCTGTGGGAGTTCCACAAGGTCCACCACGCCGCGCCGGTGCTGGTGCCGCTGACCGCCAGCCGGGTGCATTTCCTCGAGCTGATTGCCGACAAGGTGCTCAGCCTCGTGCTGCTGGGCGCCTACGCCGGGGTGTTCTGGTATCTGTGCGGTGGCGAGGTCAGCCGCTACACCCTGTTCGGCGTGACCTGGCTGGTATTCATCTTCAACAGCCTGGCCGCCAACCTGCGCCACAGTCATGTCTGGCTGTCGTTCGGCCCGGCCTTGGAGCACGTCTTCAACAGCCCCGCGCAACACCAGATCCACCACAGCGCCGCGCCGCATCACTACCACAGGAACTTCGGCACCAACCTGTCGATCTGGGATTGGATGTTCGGCACGCTCTATACCACCACCAGCAAGCCGGAAAAGCTCGACTTCGGCACCGCCGAACGCGACCCGCACCGTTATCTGAGCCTCTACAGCCTGATCGTCATGCCGTTCGTCGACACCGCGCGCAAGGCGCTGGCCGGTCGTCGCGGACAGGCGGTTGGCTGAGGCTCGACCGTTCTCTGTGAGCGTGCAGATCGTGCTGACCCGCGAGACGGCACAAGCGGTCTTTTCGTCGCGCCTGAAAACGGTAGAGTAGCGCTGCCCGCATCCGTCCTGAGAGGAATAGCCATGCCGACTTACGATTATCGCTGCGAAGCCAACGGCCAGGTGTACGAAGTCCAGCATCCGATGGCGCTGACTCCGAAAACCTGGGGCGAACTGCGCGCAGCCTGCGCGCTGCCCGAAGACCCGGCCATTGCGGACGACGCCCCGGTGACCAAGCTGCTCGGCGCCTCCGGCGTGGTCAGCAGCCGCGCCCTGAAGAACCCGGAGCCGCCGGCGTGCGCGCGCGGTGGCTGTGCAGGGAATTGCGTCTGAGGGAGCGCCGATCCGTAGGGTGGATGGCTACCCCGTGGAAGACTCGCGCACGATTTTCCCACAAGCGAGGTGCAGGCTACTTCGCTGGAGCATGCGCTGCTGCGGGTGAACGCGGAGCGTCGCGGGATGCATTCCCACACGGAGCGTGGGAACGATCGGAGTCCTGGCCTCAGACGAAGTGCTTGGGCGCGTCGAGGATGCGCTGGTGCTTGCGCAGCTCCCGTCGGCCGTGGCGGATATCCAGCAGGAATATCTCCGCGGTGCGCCAGATCATCATCCACGCGGTGACGGTGACGACCCCCACGGGGATGGTGCCCTCGACTCCCAGCGCCGTGGCCGCCAGCACCAGGGCAATCGCCAGCACCGCCAGCACCACCCCGCCCCGCCGCTGGGCTCTGATATTGCCTCTGAGCTGTTCGCTCTTTTCCGTAAAGGTATTGCCGATGGCCCGCTGCAGGCGCTCGCGCTCGCCTTGCGGGCAGCTGATTTGCAGCTCCAGTTCGGAGTGATACCAGGCGCTGTCCGACAGGTAGTCCACCAGCTCGGGACACAGTCTGGGGTTGTCTGGCGAAGAAAAGGGATTCAGGTAGTCTTGCTGGATCGTCAGGTCGATCTTCTGGCTCATGGCGTACCTTCGCAGGTTCAGGTTGTAGCTGGCGTCCTTGTATGTTGATGGTAGACCCGCCGCCGGGCACCAGCCTGGATTCATGCAGGGCGGGTTAGCCGCAGGCATAACCCGCCGGATAATGGCCAAACCCACGGCGCAACATCGCTGCACAACATGTCAGCCCTATCGGCAGCGCCTGTCGGAAGCCCGTTCCGCGCGGGGCAAATGAGCCGCGCTACCTAGCTCGACCATGACCAGTCGCCCGCGCCACATGCCCGTGCTTGACTGATCGTTCCCACGCTCCGCGTGGGAATGCAGCCGCGGACGCTCCGCGTCTGCTCAAGTCCAGCACTCGATCTCGATCAATCCAGGTTGCCCCTCATAGTCCCGAGCACTGGAGTACCGCCAGTGCTCGGGCCGATCTACAAAACCACGGCGCACGGGATTCTGGTGGATGTAGTCCAGTTTCTGGCGCATGACCTCGGCGCTGCAGACCAGCTCGGCATGGCTGCCTTCCTGCCAGAGCTGATATTCCCGATCCTGTTTGTGTGCCCGCTTGCTGAAGCTCAGCCGCTGCAGGACCGACTCCGAGCCGCGTTGTTGCAGATCGTCGAGTATCCGGCGGGCTGTGTAGGACTTGAAGCCGCTGACGCATTTGGCCAGATCGGGTGCTTGGGCCAGGTAGTGCAGGTGGTTTTCCATCACCACGTAGCCGTACAACCGGAGCCCCTCACGGGCCTGCTGGTAACGCCAGCAGTCGAGCAGGATCTCGACCAGCGCGGGGCGGCTGAATAGCGGTAGCCACTCCATCACCGTACAGGTGAGGAAGTGCGGTTGCGCGGGATCGGTAATGACGTAGCGGCTGCGGCCCATGGGATTCGTCCTTGAATCGGTTGTTGGATTGCGTTGGGCCGCCTCCTCGGCTGATGGCTCCCACGCTCGCCTGTGACGCTCTGCGTCGCTACGGGGGCTATGACGCGCGAAGGCCTTCGAGTGGACGCGGAGCGTCGAGGGCTGCGTTCCCACGCAGGAGCGTGGGAACGATCAAAAAAACTCGCGAAGCGATTTTCCACCACGCGAGGTACAGGCTACTTCGCTGCGCCGGTCCCGCAAGTTCACCGTGAAGAAGTAGCTCGCCCCCGGCACGCGGGCGCGGCGGTAGTTGGACATGGTTCCTCCGTGAGCCTGTGGTCGTTACCCGTGGCCCCGTCCGGTGGACAAGGCTGAGCCGTTGTCCACGCTACGCCAGCCGCGGCCCGGCGTAGGGTGATAACTAGCGAAGCGATTTTCCACCGACCGTGTACAGGCTACCTCACTTTTTAGGTGGCAAGATTTTTTTGGTGGTGAAGTATTTTTCTATGTGTTCGGATATATATAGAGCAGGTTTTATGTTTTCGCCAATTCCGTATTTCCTTGTTAGTGCTTTTGATCTTGTTCCGATGGCATATGCGAACATTATGAATATGTATCGCTCATTTTTTGCGAAGCTATCAAAAAAATATCTTGCGTAAAACTCTTTTTCGTTCGGCTTTAGCTTTGAGTCATCAATGAAGTATAAGGCTAAAAACCCTCTGCGCATGAATGAAATGTTGTTGTCTAATGACTTGTGGAATAGCTTGTCAATTTCTTTCTTTATTTTTTTGACTTGCTCTTTCGTCGGCTCTTGGGGTTGGATTAACTGGGATATTTCCTTTATCTGGCCTCTGATGAAGACAGCTCTTGTTGTGCCGTCGTCGTTAATTACAGCTCTAGTGTATTGTGTGCAAAAATCTTCGAAACGGTCGATGAGCTTGAAGAAGGTATTTTCAAATTTCTCTCGCTCTGTGACTTCTTTTTGTTGGAGTAGGGCTTCTGAGCTTTTTTGTATTTCTTGTATTTGTATTTTTGTTGTTCTTAAGAGAACTATGAGGGCCATAAAGGAGAATATTGGATTTAATAATCCCCCGACAAAGTCGCCGACTTGGCCAATATCTCCATTTATTTCTATTTCTTCGAGTTGCGTTGTGATGAATGTGGCGATAATGATTGCAACAATGGTGCCAGAGTATATAATCATTAAGTTTGCGGGTATGTGCTTTTGGTGCGTTCCTGGCTCTATCTTTTGCTTATAGCAAACATATATCATCAGTAGTAGTATTGTTGATATTAATGCTATTTCCAGTATTGATCTCATGCTATTCTTGTGGTGTTTTTTTGAAAATAAAAAAGCCCCGCACAAGGCGGGGCTCTGGTCCTTATTCGCTGCCCCAAAATCCATTTCAGGTAAAGCGCTCTGTCTTTCGGCTGTCGCCGCCCGGAATCAATCCCAAGCCAACGCCCCACCCGTCTGGTACTCGGTGACGCGAGTCTCGAAGAAGTTCTTCTCCTTCTTCAGGTCCATGATCTCGCTCATCCACGGGAACGGGTTAGTTGCGCCGGCGTACTGTTCGGGCAGGCCGATCTGGGTCAGGCGGCGGTTGGCGATGAACTTGAGGTAGTCCTCCATCATCGCTGCGTTCATGCCCAGCACGCCGCGGGGCATGGTGTCGCGGGCGTATTCGATCTCCAGCTGGGTGCCCTGGAGGATCATCTGGGTGGCTTCGTCCTTCATCTCGGTGTCCCACAGGTGCGGGTTCTCGATCTTGATCTGGTTGATCATGTCGATGCCGAAGTTCAGGTGCATGGATTCGTCGCGCAGGATGTACTGGAACTGCTCGGCGGTGCCGGTCATCTTGTTGCGGCGGCCCATGGAGAGGATCTGGGTGAAGCCGCAGTAGAAGAAGATGCCTTCCAGGACGCAGTAGTAGGCGATCAGGTTGCGCAGGAACTGCTTGTCGGTCTCGACGGTGCCGGTGTCGAACTGCGGGTCGGAGATCGAGCGGGTGTACTTGAGGCCCCAGGACGCCTTCTTCGCGACGCTCGGGATCTCGTGGTACATGTTGAAGATCTCGCCCTCGTCCATGCCCAGCGACTCGATGCAGTACTGGTAGGCGTGGGTGTGGATCGCTTCCTCGAAGGCCTGGCGCAGGATGTACTGGCGGCACTCGGGGTTGGTGATCAGGCGGTAGACGGCCAGGGCCAGGTTGTTGGCGACCAGCGAGTCGGCGGTGGAGAAGAAGCCGAGGTTGCGCATGACGATGCGGCGCTCGTCCTCGGTCAGGCCGTCCTGGCTCTTCCACAGGGCGATGTCCGCGTTCATGTTGACCTCTTGCGGCATCCAGTGGTTGGCGCAGCCGTCGAGGTACTTCTGCCAGGCCCAGTCGTACTTGAAGGGCACCAGCTGGTTGAGGTCGGCGCGGCAGTTGATCATGCGCTTCTCGTCGACGCGCACGCGCGCGGCGGCGCCTTCGAGGTCCTCGAGGCCTTCGCGGATGTCCAGCTCGTTGAGGGCGGCCTTGGCGCGGGCCACGGCGTCGGAGTCGTCGGCGCTGACCGCGCGGGCGTCGTGGGCGGCGGCGTCGCCGGCGCTGTCCAGCTTGTCGAGGGTCATCGGCGCGGCGCTCTCGCCGGCGGCAGCGGCCGGCTTGGCGGCTGCGGTTTCCTCGGTATCGAATTCATCCCAGCTCAGCATGATGCTTCTCCTGCCTGATTGAGCCGGCCAACGCGGGTCGGCCTGTGTGGATAGACAGTAATCTTGGTTCTATGGGGGCGCGTGCGGCACGCAAGGCGAAAAGAGGGCGGGGGCAGGGCCGTCGCATGAAGCCGGTTGGCCGGTCCGTGGGGCGAATTCATTCGCCGGGAATCCCCGTCGAGGCGAATGAATTCGCCCCTATAGGGGATGGGCCGGGCTGTGAGGCCATTCATGCGCTTGCCCTCGCTGGCCCCTCGCCCGCGAACGGGAGAGGGGCGCGCAGCCTTATTGGCAGGCTTCGCAGTCCGGGTTGTCGATCGAGCATGCCTGCGGCACCGGGGCCGGTTTCGGCTCGGTGGCCGGCAGGCTTTCGTCGATCACCGAGGACACTGCGTTGAGCTTGCCGGTGGTGATGGTCGACTTCTCGGTGCTGGTGGCGGCCAGGGCACGGAGGTAGTAGGTGGTCTTCAGACCGCGGAACCAGGCCATGCGGTAGGTCACGTCGAGCTTCTTGCCCGAGGCGCCGGCGATGTACAGGTTCAGCGACTGGGCCTGGTCGATCCACTTCTGGCGGCGGCTGGCGGCCTCGACGATCCAGCGGGTCTCCACCTCGAAGGCGGTGGCGTACAGGTCCTTGAGGTCCTGCGGGATGCGTTCGATCTGCTGCACGGAACCGTCGTAGTACTTGAGGTCGTTGACCATTACCGGGTCCCACAGGCCACGGGCCTTGAGGTCGTGGACCAGGTAGGGGTTGATCACGGTGAACTCGCCGGAGAGGTTCGACTTCACGTACAGGTTCTGGTAGGTCGGCTCGATCGACTGCGACACGCCAACGATGTTGGAGATGGTCGCGGTCGGCGCGATGGCCATGATGTTGGAGTTGCGCATGCCTTTCTGCACGCGCTCGCGCAGCGGCGCCCAGGCCAGGGTGCTGGAACGGTCGACTTCCATGTACTTGGCGCCACGCTGTTCGGCGAGGATGTCCAGCGAGTCGAGCGGCAGGATGCCCTTGCTCCACAGCGAGCCCTGGAAGCTCGAGTAGGCGCCGCGCTCGTCGGCCAGGTCGCAGGAGGCCTGGATGGCGTAGTAGCTGATGGCTTCCATCGACTGGTCGGCGAAGGCCACGGCGGCCTCGGAGCCGTAGGCGATGTGCTGCAGGTACAGGGCATCCTGGAAGCCCATGATGCCCAGGCCCACCGGACGGTGCTTGAAGTTGGCGTTCTCGGCCTGCTGCACGCTGTAGTAGTTGATGTCGATGACGTTATCGAGCATGCGCACGGCGGTCTTCACGGTGCGCTCGAGCTTGGCGGTGTCCAGCTTGCCATCGACGATGTGGTTGACCAGGTTGATCGAGCCCAGGTTGCAGACGGCGATCTCGTCCTTGTTGGTGTTGAGGGTGATCTCGGTGCACAGGTTGGAGCTGTGCACGACACCGACGTGCTGCTGCGGGCTGCGCAGGTTGCACGGGTCCTTGAAGGTCAGCCACGGGTGGCCGGTCTCGAACAGCATCGAGAGCATCTTGCGCCACAGGTCCTTGGCCTTGATGGTCTTGTGCAGCTTGAGCTTGCCGTACTGGGTCAGGGCTTCGTAGTACTCGTAGCGCTCCTCGAAGGCCTTGCCGGTCAGGTCGTGCAGGTCCGGCACGTCGGACGGCGAGAACAGGGTCCAGTCGCCGTCGTCGAACACGCGCTTCATGAACAGGTCGGGAATCCAGTTCGCGGTGTTCATGTCGTGGGTGCGGCGACGGTCGTCGCCGGTGTTCTTGCGCAGCTCGAGGAATTCCTCGATGTCCAGGTGCCAGGTTTCCAGGTAGGCGCAGACGGCGCCCTTGCGCTTGCCGCCCTGGTTGACCGCCACGGCGGTGTCGTTGACCACCTTGAGGAAGGGCACGACGCCCTGGCTCTTGCCGTTGGTGCCCTTGATGTAGGAGCCCAGCGCGCGCACCGGGGTCCAGTCGTTGCCCAGGCCGCCGGCGAATTTGGACAGCATGGCGTTGTCGTGGATGGCGTTGTAGATGCCCGACAGGTCGTCCGGAACGGTGGTCAGGTAGCAGCTGGACAGCTGCGGACGCAGGGTGCCGGCGTTGAACAGGGTCGGGGTCGAGGCCATGTAGTCGAACGACGACAGCAGGTTGTAGAACTCGATGGCGCGGGCTTCGCGATCCTTCTCCGCGATGGCCAGGCCCATGGCCACGCGCATGAAGAACACCTGCGGCAGCTCGAAGCGCACGTCGTTCTTGTGCAGGAAGTAGCGGTCGTAGAGGGTCTGCAGGCCGAGGTAGGTGAACTGCTGGTCGCGCTCGTGATCCAGCGCGGCGCCCAGCCTGGCGAGGTCGAACTCGCGCAGTTTCGGGTCGAGCAGTTCGAACTCGATGCCTTTCTCGACGTAGACGGCCAGTGCCTTGCCGTAGAAGTCGGCCATCTCGTGGTGGGTGGCGCGCTCGGCGATGCCGAGGAAGCCCAGCGCTTCGGCGCGCAGGGTGTCCATCAGCAGGCGGGCGGTGACGTAGCTGTAGTTCGGCTCGCGCTCGACCAGGGTACGCGCGGTCATCACCAGGGCGGTGTTGACGTCCTGCTCGGACACGCCGTCGTAGAGGTTCTTCAGGGTCTCGCGCTGGATCAGGGCGCCGTCGACTTCATCGAGGCCTTCGCAGGCCTCGGTGATGATGGTCTGCAGGCGGCCGAGGTCGAGCGGCAGCTTCTCGCCGTTGGCCAGGGTGACGCGGATGCTCGGGTGCGGCTGGGCCACTTCGCTGGCGGCGCTGCGCTTGGCGCGCTCCTGGGCGCGGGCTTCGCGGTAGATCACGTAGTCGCGGGCGACCTTCTGCTCGCCTGCGCGCATCAGGGCCAGTTCGACCTGGTCCTGGATCTCCTCGATGTGGATGGTGCCGCCGGAGGGCATGCGGCGCTTGAAGGTGGCGGTGACCTGCTCGGTCAGGCGCGCGACGGTGTCGTGGATGCGCGACGAGGCGGCAGCGGAGCTGCCTTCCACTGCGAGGAAGGCTTTGGTGATCGCCACGGTGATCTTGTCGTCGGTGTAGGCAACGACGGTGCCGTTGCGCTTGATCACGCGCAGCTGGCCGGGCGCGGTGGCGGCCAGATCCTGGCTGGCGTCGACGGCCTGGTTCTCGCGAGTGGTGTCGGTGTGCATCGGGGTCTCCACGATCTCGTTGATTCAGTTTGAGCACCTCACGGGTGCTCGCCGTTTCGAAACAGTGCCCGGCGCGCCTGGGCGCGTCCGGGAGTAGCAAAAAGAGCGGGGCGGGCGGCTTGGCTGCCGCCATGGCCCATGGTCAGCAGGCGATGGGCGCGCGCTGGCCAAACACAATATGTAGGGGTGGCGCGTATGGCATCGTGCCACCCGAAAACCGTCGCGCGATGCAGGCATCGGGACGGGGTAGAGCGCTGGGTAACTCCCGCGTCGAGCAGGTTAGCGCGTCTCGAACGGACTGTCGGCGCGCGGGCGTCGACCTGTGACCGGTCCGCCTCTCGAAGTGTGCCCGCGATCGCAAAAACCCAATATCTAGTGCGTCATTGGCAATACACTACAAGATAGTGCGCCCTTGGCGAGGTTGCAAATGACCGCTGTGGATAATCTTGTGGGTAATTTGTGGGTGGCCTGTGCGTTGCTTCGGCTACCTGGGCGCAGGCCGCAATCTTGCGCTATCCTACCGTTCGTCGCCTCGCCGGCGGTGCTCCCGGAGGGGGCTCCCGGCTGCGAAGGGCGCGCAAACTAACACAATATGTTGTGTGGCGGCAGGCTTGAAAAAGGCTGGCGTAATGTGCAGGGCAGGTCAGGGGGCGGGAATGGCGACCAAGCTCAGCAGGCGCTCGTCGTGCAGGGCGAACTGACCGTCCAGGCAGCGCCCGGCGGTCCATTCGCCGCCCAGTTCCTCGCGCAGTTGCAGGCGTACCCGGCCGTTGCCGTCCTGTTCGACCAGGGCGGCGGCCTGGAAGTAGAAGCGGCGTTGCACCAGCGGGTAGAGGGCCTTGAACAGGCTTTCCTTGAGCGAGAAGCACAGGGTCAGCCAGGCGCCGCGTTCGTCGGCGGGCAGGTGCTGGAAGTGCGCCAGTTCGGCGGGGGTGAGGATCTCGCCGGCCAGGCGCTCGGCACGCGCGAGGGTGAGCAGCGGTTCGGCGTCGACGCCGAGGCCACGCCAGGCCTCCTGCGCGCCGACCAGGGCGGCGGCCCAGCCATGGCTGTGGGTGATGCTGCCCAGGCTGCCGGACGGCCAGCAGGGCGCGTTATCGGCGCCGCGCGCGGGGTAGTAGCAGGCGTGGCCGGCCAGCGCCCGCAAGGCGCTGGCTGCGCACAGGCGACCGGCGAGGAATTCGCCCTGGCGTTTGGCGATGGCGCCGGCGATGGCAGCGGGCGGGGTCAGCCCGCAGCGGACGAAGTCGTCGGCGGCGAGCTGTGCGGGATCGAAGCGGCAGCTGTGCAGGATCAGCCCGGGCAGCGGCAGCGGCAGCGGCCAGTCGGCCGCCGGGGCGCTGCAGCAGGCGGGCAGGTGGGAAGGCGGTGCGCTCATGCGGACAGTATGCGCCGGCCCGCGGTCAGTAGATGACCTTGTCGCGCAGCTTCTCGGCGGCCTGCTGCAGGGCGAGGATGACCCGCTCCTTGTCGTAGTTCTGGATGCCGTTGGTATCCAGGTACATGGAGAAGCCCGGCAGCTCGTGCTCCAGGTAGCTGGAGCTGGCGCCCAGATCGCGACGGAAGTCGACCACCTGGTAGATCTGCACCGGGCGGGAGAAGCCCTTGACGGTGATCTGGCCCTTGTCGCGGCACATGATCACGTCCTTGATCAGCGAGTAGGTCTCGTGGGAGATGAGGATCTCGCCGGAGTCGGAGGCGCTTTCCAGGCGGCTGGCGAGGTTCACCTCGCGGCCGATGATGGTGTAGTCCATGCGCGTATCGGCGCCGAAGTTGCCCACCGTGCAGTAGCCGGTGTTGATACCCATGCGGATTTCCAGCGGCCGGGTGATGCCCTGGCTGCGCCACTGCTGGCGCAGTACCTTCATGTGCTTGCGCATGGCGATGGCCATGGATACCGCGGCCACGGCGTCCTTCTTGGCACCCTGGGTGGTGGGGTCGCCGAAGAAGATCATCACCGCATCGCCGATGAACTTGTCGATGGTGCCGCCGTACTTGAGGGCGATCTCCGACATTTCGTTCAGGTAGGTATTGAGCAGGTCGGTCAGCGCCTCGGCTTCCAGCTCCTCGGACAGCTCGGTGAAGCCCTTGATGTCGGAGAAGAACACCGTGAGCTTCTTGCGCTGGGTCTCCAGGCGCACGCTCTTCTTGCCGCTGAAGATCGACTCCCAGACCTGCGGGGACAGGTACTTGGCCAGGTTGCGGGCGAGGCTGGCGGCCTTTTCCTGCTCGGCCTTGATGTCCTCGCGCGCCTGGGCCAGGCGCAGGCCCTGCTGGTGCACCAGGAAAGCGGCGATACACAGGTAGAGCAGGGTGAACACGATGCTCACCGCGGCGGCCAGCGGCGGGGTGGCAAGGTTCGGTGGCGGGGATAGCGCCGCGAAGCTGAGCACCGCCCCGCACAGGGTGCCGAGCAGCAGGATGGTGAGCAGGCGCAGGCCGCCGAGGATCAGGGCGCTGAAGCTCAGGGTGAGGACGAACATCAGGCTCGGCACCAGCGAGTAGCCGAGCAGGGTCATGCCGACGCCGGCTTGCAGGGCATCGAGCAGCAGCAGGGCCTGGTCGGTGTGCTGCGGGTGGCTCAGTTTGAAACGCTGGCTCAGGTGATGGGCCAGATGGGGATAGAGCAGCGCGTAGGGCACCATCCAGAGGATGTCGTAGCCGAAATGCTGGCTGTAGGTGCCGGCGGCGATGCTGCCGGCGGCGGCCAGGTAGGCCAGGATGCGCGACTGGTATTCGCGCAGACGGGGGTCGGGCAGTCGGGAGATCGGACGCTCGCGGGTGAAGAGTTTCATCTGGCCGAAGGTTTTCCTGGCTGGTGCCCGCGTCGTGTCGGCACGGCCGCTGTGGCTGGTACAGGCCACCGGGCGGGGTGGCGGAGGCCGATCTTATCCGAGCCGCCGATGGGGCGCAAAGGCGGCCGCCAGTGGCTGCGACATGCTGTCGCGGGGTCAGTGGCGCCAGAACGCCGGGGTGAGCAACACCAGGATGGTGACGATCTCCAGACGGCCGAACAGCATGCCCACCGAAAGCAGCCACTTGGCGCTATCCGGCAGGGTCGAGAAGTTGCCGACCGGACCGATGATCGGGCCGAGGCCGGGGCCGACGTTGCATACCGCGGTGGCGGCGCCGGTCAGCGCGGTGATCCAGTCCAGGCCGATCAGCGCCAGACCCAGGGCGATCACGCCAATGGTGATGGTGAAGAAGAAGGAGAAGGTCACCAGCGAGCGGACGATGTCGTCGTCGATCGTATGGTTGTTGTACTGCTGCTTGATGACCGCGCGTGGGTGGATCATCTGCTGCATGTTGGCCTTGAGCATCACGTAGGCCACCTGGAAGCGGAAGATCTTCAGACCGCCGGCGGTGGAGCCGGAGCAGCCGCCGATGAAGGTCAGGTAGAAGAACAGCAGCACCGAGAAGCCGCCCCACAGGGTGTAGTCGCCCAATGCCACGCCGGTGGTGGTGACCACCGAGGTGACGTTGACCGCGACGATGCGGAAGGCATCCAGCCATCCGTTGTCGGAGTTGAACCACAGCCAGGTGCCGAACACCAGCCAGGTGACCAGCAGGAAACCGAGGAAGCCGCGCACCTGATGATCGCGAAACAGCGCCTTGCGGTGGCCGCGCAGGAAGGCCACGTAGAGAGTGAACGGCAGGCTGCCGAGGATCATGAACAGCACCGCCACCCAGTGCACCGCCGGTTGCTTCCAGTTGGCCAGCGAGGAGTCGGAGGTGGAGAAGCCGCCGGTGGAGATCATCGACATCGAATGGTTGATCGCCTCGAAGGGAGTCATCCCGGCCCACCAGAAGGCGAAGAAGCCCAGGACGGTGAAGGCCACGTAGATGGCCAGGATGTACTTGGCCACCATGTGCGAGCGCGGCATGACCTTCTCCGACCAGTCGGAGGACTCGGTCTGGAACAGGCGCATGCCGCCGACGCGCAGCAGCGGCAGGATCGCCACCGCCATGCCGATGAAGCCGATGCCGCCCAGCCAGTGCAGCATCGAGCGCCAGATCAGCAGGGCCGGGGAGGCGGTGTCCAGGCCGGTGAGCACGGTCGAACCGGTGGTGGTGATACCCGACATGGTCTCGAAGAAGGCATCGGTGTAACTGATGTGCTGGATGAACACCATCGGCAGGGCGGCGAAGCCGCACACCACCACCCAGCTCGAGGTGGTCAGCATGTACATGTCGCGCGGGCGCAGCTGGACGTGCTTCGGCTGGCCGGGCAGGACCATGGCCAGGCCGCAGCCGAGGGTGATCAGGGCCGGCCAGAGGAAGTCGGAGAGACGCTCGTCGGCGCCCTTCATGGTCAGCTGGGTCAGGATGGGGATGACCATGCTGACGGCCAGGGTGATCAGGAAGATACCCAGGATGAACGCGATCATGCGCAGGGTCGGCAGGGCCATGGCGGGGCGGGCTCGCGGCTTCGAAGAGCGGCATTCTGCAGGGGGCGTGCAAGGGCTGTAAACGACAGGGAAAATTCGTCCGTACGGCTCCTCCGGGGGGCACCGAGGAGGATCGCCCCCTCCTGCCGGCGCCCACCGCAATCGCCCGCGCTGGGCATGGCCTGCCGTCGCTGCCCCCTGCGTTGAGCGGGCCCGGTCCCGATCGCGCCACCCGAGCACGCTGTTAGAATGCCGGCTTTGCCAGCCGACAGGAAAACACCCCCATGGAAGCTCTCGATGCCCTGATCAACCGCGTCTCCGTGGCCCGCGTGGACGCGCCGGCGCCGACGGCGGAGCAGCGCGAGCTGCTGTTCCGCGCCGCCCTGCGTGCCCCCGACCACGCCCAGTTGCGGCCGTGGCGTTTCCTCACCGTGGAAGGCGCGGCGCGCGAGGCGCTCGGCGAGCTGTTCGTGCGCGCCCAACTGGAGCGCGATCCGCAGGCACCGGCGGCGGTGCTGGACAAGGCGCGCGCCATGCCCCTGCGCGCACCGTTGCTGGTGGTGGTGGTCGCCTGCATCAAGCCCCATCCCAAGGTGCCGGAGGCCGAGCAGCTGCTGGCCGCCGGCTGCGCCGCCCATGGCCTGCTGCTGGCCGCCCATGCCCAGGGCATCGGCGCCATGTGGCGCACCGGTGACCTGGCCTACGATGCCACCGTACTGGCCGGCCTGGGTCTGGCCGCCAACGAACGGGTGGTCGGCTTCCTTTATCTGGGTACCCCGCAGGGCGAGCTGCGCAAGCCGCAGCCGCTCGATCCGGCCGAGTTCGTCAGCGGCTGGACGTCAGATCTCGCCGTCGCCGGCTAACGGCAGCTCCAGACGGGCGACGAAGCCACCCTCCGGGTGGTTGGCCAGCAGCAGCTGGCCGCCATGGCGCTGGGCGGCGCGCCGCGCGATGGCCAGGCCCAGGCCGTGACCGGGGCTGGCCTGGCCGGGGGCGCGGAAGAATGGTTCGCCGAGCTGTGCCAGGTGTTCGGCGGCCACCCCGGGGCCGTGGTCGCGCACTTCCAGCAGCAGGCGTTCGCCGGCGCGGCGGGCGTCGATCTCCAGCGGCTGTCCGGGCGGATTGAAGCGCAGCGCGTTGCGCAGCAGGTTGTCCAGGGCGCGCTCGAGCAGCTCGGGCCAGCCGGACAGCTCAACGCCGGGCTCCAGGGTGACGCGGATTTCCTGCTCGGGGGCCAGCAGGCGGACATCCTCGCGAACCTTGGCGAGCAGGGCCGGCAGGTCGATGGCCTGGCGCTGGCTGCTCTCGGCATCCACCCGCGCCAATACCAGGATCTCGCTGATCAACGCTTCCAGGCGGTCGCACTCCTGCACCAGCCGCGGCCACAGCCGCGCACGCTCCTCCTCGCCGGCGCGTTCGGCCAGCGCCAGGGCCACGCGCAGGCGCGCCAGCGGCGAGCGCAGCTCGTGGGAAACGTCGCGCAGCAGCTGGCGCTGGCTGCCGATCAGGTCCTGCAGGCGAGAGCCCATGCGGTTGAAGTCGCGCGCCAGGGTGCCCAGCTCGTCGCGCCGTGTGCCCAGGCGGGCCAGGCTGTTCTGCTGATAGGCGGTCTGGCCGAGGTCGTGCACGGCGCTGCGCAGGCGGTTGAGCGGGCGGGTGATGGACAGGGTGAGCAGGATGCTGAACAGGGTCAGCACCACCAGGGCGATGACCAGGGCGCTGGCCGGCCACAGCAGGCTGTCGCGGTGCCAGCCGGCCAGTTCGCCGTGGGGGATGCGATAGATGAACAGGTAGGTCTGGCCGCTCTGCGCGCTGGTGTACTCCTGGCTGAGGCGCCGCCAGGGCAAGCGCCGCTCGTCCCGGCGCGCCTCGAAGGCGGCGGCGCGCGGCGGGAAGGTGCCGCGTACCAGCGGCTCGCCGGTTTCGTCGAGCACCTGCACGTCGATATGTCGGCGGTGCTTGCGGCGTTCGAGGAACGCCTGCGCGGCCTGCGGCCCCAGGGTCTCGTAGCGTTCGGTCCATTTCGCCGCCACGTCGCGGATGCCGGGGTGGCGGGCGAGGATCCAGGCATCCTGGTTGAGGGCGTGGCCAAGCAGCAGCGAAAGGCCGGCCACCGCAGCGATGGCCAGCCAGAAAGTGGCGAAGATGCGCCAGAACAGGGTGCGCATGCGGCGTCCGTGACTGAGGGGGAGGGAAGGGCGGGGCGTCGGTCACGCCCCGCCGGTTGGCTTACTCGGCCTTCTTGTCGCGCTCGGCCTTCCAGGCTTCGAACTCGGCGCGTTCGGCGCGGCGCTCCTCGATCTTCTTGAGCATCTCGTCGAACTGCTTCTGCTGCTCGGGGGTCAGCTTGTCGCGAATGGCCTTGTTGGTCTTGTCGCGGTTGTCCTGCAGTTCCTTCTGCATGGCGGCCTTCTCGGCGGCCGGCAGCTTGTCGAGGTAGCGCTGGGTGATCTCGTGCTGGTTCTTGACCTGCGTGCGCATCTGCTCGCGCATCACGCGATGCTGCTCGGGGGTGAGGTTCAGCTCCTGCATCATGTGGCCGCCGCGGTGGCCGTCGCCATGCATCGGGCGCGGCTCGAAGCCGTCGCCGGCGGCGAAGGCCAGGGTCGGCAGGCTGGCGGCGAGGAGCAGGGCGGTAAGAGTCTTGCGCATGGGTGTTTCCTTCTCGATGGCGGCGTGGTCGCCGGATGAGTTCAGTCTAGGGAACGCAAGGTCAACCGCGGTCAGTGGAAGGTAAAGGTGGGGTAAAGAGCCTCAGGGGGCGTAGTAGTAGCCGCGCCCGCGGCTGGCGAGGATGCGCGGGCGGCCGTCGGCATGCGCGCCGAGCTTCTTGCGCAGGTTGCTGACGTGCATGTCCAGGCTGCGGTCGTACAGGGTCAGCTTGCGGCCGAGGGCGAGCTGGGCGAGGGCCTGCTTGTCCAGCGGCTCGCCGGGCTGCTTGAGCAGGGCTTCGAGGATGTGGCTTTCCGAAACGGTGAGGGGGATTTCCTGTTCGCCGAGCATGGCGACGCCACGGCTCGGGCTGTAGCTCAGGTCGCCCAGCTCCAGGCGGGTATTGGCGCTGGCCGGGCTGCCGCCCCCCGGCTGCACCCGGCGCAGCACGGCGCGCAGACGGGCGGTCAGCTCGCGCGGGTCGCAGGGCTTGGCCAGGTAGTCGTCGGCGCCCAGCTCCAGGCCGAGGATGCGGTCGAGCGGCTCACCGCGCGCCGAGAGCATCAGCACCGGCAGCTCCGGGTGCTCGCTGCGCAGCTGCTTGAGCAGCTCCAGACCGCTGCCGTCGGGCAGCATCACGTCGAGCACCACGGCGTCCGGCGTGCGCCCGGCCAGCGCGGCGCGCGCGCTGCCCCCGTCGTGGCAGGCGCGCACAACGAAGCCCTCGTGGCCGAGCCAGGCGGCCAGCAGCTCGGTGAGCTCGTGGTCGTCGTCGATCAGCAGCAGGTCACTCATCGCGTTCTCGATGCGGCGCGCGGGATCAGGGCAGGGTCTGGCGGAACGGCTTGACCACCACCTCGGCGTACACGCCGGCGGCGCAGAAGGGGTCGGCGTCGGCCCAGGCACGGGCGGCTTCCAGCGAGTCGAACTCGGCGACGATCAGGCTGCCGGTGAAGCCGGCCGGGCCCGGGTCGTTGCTGTCGATGGCCGGGTGCGGGCCGGCGAGCACCAGGCGACCGGCGTCCTTGAGGGCGATGATGCGCTCGAGGTGGGCCGGGCGGTGGGCCAGGCGGGCGTCGAGGGTGTTGGGGGCGTCGCTGGCGATGATGGCGTAGAGCATGTCAGTCCTTGCTGGCAGGTTGATCGGCGGGGGCAGTCTGCAGGTGGCGGGCGAGGAACACGCCCTGGCCGAGCATGAACAACAGGGTCAGGCCGAGGCTGCCGAATACTTTGAAGTCGACCCAGAACTCGTGGAAGGTGAAGGCCACGTACAGGTTGGCCAGCCCGCAGAACAGGAAGAAGGCCGCCCAGGCCAGATTGAGTCGGGCCCACAACGGCGCCGGCAGCTGGATGGCATGGCCCATCAGGCGCTGGATCAGCGGCCGGTCGCCGATGAAGTGGCTGGCGACGAAGCCTGCGGCGAACAGCCAGTTGACCACCGGGGCCTTCCACTTGAGGAAGGTCTCGCTGTGGAAGGCGAGGGTCAGGCCGCCGAACAGCACGCAGGCCAGCAGGGTGAGCCACTGGCCCTTCTCCAGTCGGCGCTGGGTGGCGAAGATCAGCCCGTAGACCAGTACCGAGGCGCCGATCAGCACGGCGGTGGCGCTGAACACGCCGCCCACCGTGAGGCTGTGCCCGGCCAGTTCGACGGTGCGCGGTGTCATCTTGTAGACGGTGAAGAACAGGATCAGCGGGATGAAATCGACGAATTGTTTCACTGCGCGCGCCAGGGGACCGGGGGAGCGCGCATAATAACAGACCACCCATAAGGGAAAAGCATCGCCCATGTACGCCGATCTGCACTGCCATACCACCGCCTCCGACGGCCTGCTGACGCCCACCGGCGTGGTGGAGCGGGCGCACGAGCGGGGCGTGGGCGTGCTCGCCATCACCGACCACGATACCCTCGACGGTCTGGCCGAGGCGCAGGTCGCCGCCGCGCGCGTGGGCATCGAGCTGATCACCGGCGTCGAGCTGTCCTGTACCTGGGCGGGAGCGACCATCCACGTGCTGGGCTACGCCTTCGCACCCGAGGCGCCGGCCCTGGTGCAGGCCGTCGACTCCCTGCACCAGGGCCGCTGGGCACGCGCCGAGGAGATCGGTCGACGCCTGGCTGCCAAGGGCATGCCCGACTGCTTCGCGGGCGCCCGCGAGGTGCAGCAGGAGCGCGGCGAAAGCGGCAACGCGCCGTCGCGTCCGCACTTCGCCGAGTTCATGACCCGCGCCGGCTACGTCAAGGATCACTCGCAGGCCTTTCAGCGCTGGCTGGGCGCCGGCAAGCTGGGCGACGTCAAGCAGCACTGGCCGGAGCTGGGCAGCACCCTGGATACCCTGCGCGAGGCCGGCGCGTGGATCAGCCTGGCCCATCCCTGCCATTACGACTTTACTCGAACCAAGCGGCGCAAACTGGTGATGGCCTTCGTCGAGGGCGGCGGACACGCGCTGGAAGTCTCCAACGGTGCGCAGGCCGACAGCCAGGTCGGCATGCTGGCCAACACTGTGCGCGAGTTCGGCCTGCTGGCCAGTGCCGGCAGCGACTTCCATGGCCCGCGGCAGTGGTCCGAACTCGGCAGCTACCGGGCACCGCCCGAGGATTTGCCGGTGCTGTGGCGCCGGCTGACCAAGATGGAACATCCGCGTGCGTAAGGAACAGCCATGAGTCAATTCTTTCAGATCCACGCGGAGAATCCGCAGCTGCGCCTGGTCAAGCAGGCCGTGGACATCATTCGCGACGGCGGCGTGGCGGTCTACCCGACCGATTCGGCCTACGCCCTCGGCTGCCAGCTCGGCAACAAGGCGGCGGTCGAGCGTATCCGCCAGCTGCGTCGCCTCGACGACAAGCACAACTTCACCCTGGTCTGTTGCAACCTGTCGCAACTCGGCGAATACGCCAAGGTGGACACCAGCGCCTTCCGCCTGCTCAAGGCGCACACCCCGGGCCCCTACACCTTCATCCTCGATGCCACCCGCGAGGTGCCGCGCATGCTGCTGCACCCCAAGCGGCGCACCATCGGCCTGCGCGTACCCAGCAATCCGATCGCCCAGGCCCTGCTCGCCGAGCTGAACGAGCCGCTGATGAGCGTCAGCCTGATCCTGCCCGGCGACGAGCACCCGATGAGCGATCCCTATGAGATCCGCGACCGCCTGGAGAAGCAGGTCGACCTGATCATCGACGGCGGCTACGGCAGCCTGGAGGCCTCGACGGTGATCAGCCTGGTCGGCGGCGAGCCGGAGGTGCTGCGCGTCGGCTGCGGCGATCCGGAACCCTTCCTGGTGCCGGCCTGATGGGCGAGGGCGCGCGGTGAGCGAAGTGGAGCAGCAGCGGCCCGCGGACGGCGCGGCCACGGCGCCCGAGCAGTTGCCGCTGGCGCTGGTCTACGGCACGGCCTTCACAGAGCTGCCGCAGGACCTGTACATCCCGCCGGATGCCCTGGAGGTGTTCCTCGAGGCCTTCGAGGGCCCCCTGGACCTGCTGCTCTACCTGATCCGCAAGCAGAACATCGACATCCTCGACATCCCGGTGGCGGAGATCACCCGCCAGTACATGGGCTACGTCGAGCTGATGAAGGCGGTGCGCCTGGAGCTGGCTGCCGAGTACCTGGTGATGGCGGCGATGCTCGCCGAGATCAAGTCGCGCATGCTGTTGCCGCGCTCCAGCGAGGCCGAGGAGGACGAGGAGGACCCGCGCGCCGAGCTGATCCGCCGCCTGCAGGAGTACGAGCGCTTCAAGCAGGCCGCCGAGGAGCTGGACGCCCTGCCGCGGGTCGGTCGCGACCTGCAGCTGGCGCGGGCACCGGCGCCGGAGGCGCGCGCGCGCACCCTGCTGCCGGAGGTGAGCCTCGACGAGGTGCTGCTGGCGATGGCCGAAGTGCTGCGCCGCGCCGAGCTGTTCGAGAGCCACCAGGTGACCCGCGAGCTGCTGTCCACCCGCGAGCGCATGAGCGACGTGCTGGAGCGCCTGCAGGGCGGCGCCTTCGTGCCCTTCGTCCTGCTGTTCGCCGCCGAGGAGGGCAAGCTCGGCGTGGTGGTGACCTTCATGGCCATCCTCGAACTGGTCAAGGAGCGGCTGATCGAACTGGTGCAGAACGAGGCCTTCACGCCCATCCATGTGCGCCTGCGCGGCGCGGCGCCGGACGAAAGTCCGCTCGTAGAGGAAATCCCATGAATCTTGCCGATCCGCGCCAGCTGGCGACGGTGCTCGAAGCCATCCTGCTGGCGGCTGGCAAGCCGCTGCCGCTCGAGCGCCTGGCGGAGCTGTTCGACGAACCCGAAAGGCCCTCGGTGAAACTGCTGCGCGAGGCGCTGTCGGTGCTCGCCGGTTCCTGCCTGGGACGCGGTTTCGAGTTGAGCGAGGTGGCTTCCGGCTACCGCCTGCAGGTGCGCGGGCACTTCTCGCCCTGGGTGAGCCGGTTGTGGGAGGAGCGCCCGCAGCGCTATTCGCGCGCCCTGCTGGAGACGCTGGCGCTGATCGCCTATCGTCAGCCGATCACCCGCGGCGAAATCGAGGAGGTGCGCGGCGTGGCGGTCAACAGCAATATCATCAAGACCCTGCAGGAGCGCGAGTGGATCCGCGTGGTCGGCTATCGCGAGGTACCGGGAAGGCCGGCGATGTTCGCCACCACCCGCGCCTTCCTCGACCACTTCAACCTCAGGAACCTCGACGAGCTGCCGCCGCTGGCTGCGCTGCGCGAGCTGGAGCCGCAGCTGCCGGCCGAGGACCTCGATCCCGAGGTGCCGGCAGACCTGCAGGCACGCGCCGACCTGGCCCTTGGCGAGGACGAGGAGGCGGAGGAGCCGCGCAGCGAGACCAACTTCCGCACCCTGCTGGCCGAACTGGACGCCATGGAGCAGGGGTTGAAGAGCGATTTCGACGATCTGCCGCTGGCGCTCGGCCTGGACGGCGAGGCGGTCGGCGCCGACGAGGGTGCCGAGCGGCCGCAGTGACGACCTCCGGGCGGTCGCCTGCCCGGTGCGCACGAGCGGGCATAGGCGTATGATGCGCGCCCCTCGATTCAACCTTAACTTCACAGCGTCCGGTTCCACCGGGAGGTGCCCAGCATGACCGAAGTCGATATCCACGAAGAACACCGCCCTGTCGGTGAGAAACTGCAGAAAGTCCTGGCGCGCATGGGCGTCGGTTCGCGCCGCGACGTCGAGGACTGGATCACCCAGGGTCGCGTCAAGGTCAATGGCGTGCAGGCCACCCTCGGCCAGCGCATCGGCGCCACTGACGCCATCGCCCTCGACGGCCGCCTGCTGCGCCGCGAGGAAGACGAGGTGGTGCGTCGCGTGCTGATCTACAACAAGCCCGAGGGCGAGGTGTGCACCCGCTCCGACCCGGAAGGCCGGCCGACCGTGTTCGACCGTCTGCCGCGACCCAAGAGCGGACGCTGGATCAATATCGGCCGCCTCGACATCAACACCACCGGCCTGCTGCTGTTCACCACCGATGGCGAGCTGGCCAATCGCCTGATGCACCCGTCCTACGAGATGGACCGCGAGTACGCGGTGCGTGTGCGCGGCGAGGTCACCGAAGAGATGCTCGAGAACCTGAAGAACGGCGTGATGCTCGAGGACGGTCCGGCGCGCTTCACCGACATCAAGGAGGCACCGCAGGGCGACGGCTTCAATCGCTGGTTCCATTGCGTGGTGATGGAGGGCCGCAACCGCGAAGTGCGTCGCCTGTGGGAGTCGCAGGGTCTGGTGGTCAGCCGCCTGAAGCGCGTGCGCTTCGGCCCGGTCTTCCTCACCGCCGACCTGTCGGTGGGCCGCTGGCGGGAAATGGAGCAGGGCGAGGTCGACATCCTCGCCGGTGAGGTCGGCCTCAAGCCGATGGCGTTGCCCGGCATGAAGGGCAAGACCCGCGAGAAGCTCGACCGCCTGCAGCGCAAGTCGGCCAAGCCGGTTCCCGGCGAGCGCAGCCGTTCGTCGCGCGACGAGCGTGGCGAGGGGCGTTCGGGGCGTGGCGAAGGCCGTGGCCGCGACCAGGGCTCGGTGATCGCCGAGCGTCCCGGCGACGTGCGCGGCAAGCGCCCGGCCAAGCCGCGCGACGAGCGTGCCACGCCGAACCTGAGCGAGCGTCCGTCGCGCAAGCCGGCCGCGCAGCCGACCAAGCGCCGTCCGCAACCGGCTGGCGAGGGTCAGCGTCCGGGCTTCCGACGCGGCAAGTAAGCAGCGGCGGTAAAGAAAAAGGCGACCCTCGGGTCGCCTTTTTTGTATCGCGGGTTCGGTGGCCAGCCCGTTGCGGCCGATCAGGCCGCTGGCGAGCCGCAGGATGAACCAGGACAGGAGCGCCTCCGCGGATAGTCCGGGACGGGCCCTCGCATTATCACTCGGCGGGCGAGGAGGTCACCCGCGCGAGCTGTCCATCCTGGCTGTGCAGCGCCATGCTGCAAGCGGCTCCGCTTGCGGGCTGGCACGGTTCAGATGCCCTGCGGAATTTCCTCGCCGCCGAGCGCCTCGATCAGCTGGGGCAGGAACTCGGTGAAGGTCAGCATCATCAGGGTGAAGCTGGCGTCCTGCTGGGCCAGGGCGTCGTCGCCGCCATCCTGCTCGGCCTGCTCCTGCAGCAGATCCTCGAAACGCAGGCGCTTGAGGGCGAGCTTGTCGTCGATCAGCAGCGACAGCTTGTCCGACCAGGCCAGGCTCAGCTTGGTCACCAGCTTGCCGGCGGCCAGGTGGTTCTGCACTTCGTCGCTGCCCAGGTCTTGGCGCTTGCAGCGCACGATGCCGCCGTCCTCGTGGGTGTCGCGCAGCTCGCACTCGTCGAGCAGCACCAGGCCGTTGCTGGCGTGCTGGTCCTTCATCCAGGTGGTGAAAGTGGCAGTGGGGGCGATCTTCACCGACAGCGGACGCACGGGCAGCGAGCCGAGGACCTCGCGCAGGGTGGACAGCAGGTCCTCGGCCTTCTTCGGGCTGGCCGCGTCGACCAGGATCAGCCCCTGCTGCGGGGCGATGGCCGCGAAGGTCTTCGAGCGGCGGATGAAGGCACGCGGCAGCAGGGTCTGCACGATCTCGTCCTTGAGCTGGTCGCGCTCCTTCTTGTAGACCTTGCGCATCTGCTGGGTTTCGATCTCGTCGATCTTCTCCTGCAGCGCATCACGCACCACGCTGCCGGGCAGGATGCGCTCCTCCTTGCGGGCGGCGACCAGGAAGAAATCCTGGCTGGCATGCACCAGCGGCGCATCGTCACCCTTGCCCAGCGGGGCGACGAAGCCGTAGGTGGCCAGTTCCTGGCTGGCGCAGGCACGCGCCGGCTTGCCGGCCAGCGCGGCCTCGAGCTTCTCGGCATCCAGTTGCAGGTCCTGGGTGAGGCGATAGACAAGCAGGTTACGGAACCACATGGCGACGAAGGTCTCCTCGAGCAAAGGAGGGCATTATTCCTGCTGGCGTCTTCGTCGACCACCCACGTTTGCGCCAAGTGTTTGGTTTGCCTCGAAATTTTTTTTGAAAAAAGACTTGCCAAGGGGGAAAGGCATCCCTAGAATGCGCACCACTTCGAGAGCAAACGCAAACATGCGGATGCAACTGAATGGGTGATTAGCTCAGCTGGGAGAGCATCTGCCTTACAAGCAGAGGGTCGGCGGTTCGATCCCGTCATCACCCACCACTCTCGAGGTTACGCGCAGCGGTAGTTCAGTCGGTTAGAATACCGGCCTGTCACGCCGGGGGTCGCGGGTTCGAGTCCCGTCCGCTGCGCCATTTTCCCTCCCCAAAGTGACAAATCAATCCTGCTATTCCCTCCCCTCAAGTTCAACGCGAATTGCGCGATTTGAACTTTTCGTCGTTTCCGCGCTCCAATTTTCCCAACCATGGCAGCGGCATCGGCAGCCTGCTAAGCTCGCGCTTCTCCGAGTATGCCGCTGTGGCACCCATCACTAAGGAATAAGCATGAAACATCATCGGTTGGCCGCTGCGGTGGCTCTGGTCGGTCTGGTCCTCGCCGGCTGCGACAAGCAGGTGGCGGAGAAGGAGCTGGAGCTCAAGACCCCGGCCCAGAAAGCCTCCTACGGCATCGGCCTGAACATGGGGCGCAGCCTGGCTCAGGAAGGCATGAACGACCTCGACTCCAAGGCCGTGGCCCTGGGTATCGAGGACGCTCTGGCGAAGAAGGAGCAGCGCCTGACCGACGATCAGCTGATGGAGGCTTTCGGCTTCCTGCAGAAGCGTGCCGAGGAGCGCATGACCGCCCTCGCCGACGAGAACGCCAAGACCGGCAAGAAGTTCCTCGAGGACAATGGCAAGCGCGAAGGCGTGACCACCACCGCTTCCGGCCTGCAGTACGAAGTGCTGAAGAAGGCCGACGGTCCCCAGCCCAAGGCCGACGACGTCGTCAGCGTTCACTACGAGGGCAAGCTGATCGACGGCACCGTATTCGACAGCTCCGTTCAGCGCGGCGCTCCCATCGACCTGCCGGTCAGCGGCGTGATCCCGGGCTGGGTCGAAGGCCTGCAGCTGATGCATGTCGGCGAGAAGTACAAGTTGTTCATTCCCAGCGAACTGGCCTACGGCGCGCAGAGCCCGAGCCCGATGATTCCGGCCAACTCGGTGCTGGTGTTCGAACTGGAGCTGCTGGGCATTCAGCAAAAAGCTCAGTAAATCACGGTTGGTTGCTTGCAAACGCCCCGCTTGTCGGGGCGTTTGCATTTCTGGGGATAACGTTCTTGACGGGGGCCGAGAACAAGGGAGAAAAAACCGTTGCGACGGGTTGCACCGGGGCGGTTGATCCAGCTCCCATCGCGCTGTCAAGAGCTCCCGGGCACTGTCCATGAAATTTTTAAAAGACTGATTTATAAGGTATTTTTAGGTTGAACAAAAAATGCCCGATCTGTCTGGAGGCCTCGTTTCATGGGCATTGAGGGGAGTCTTTCAGTTATTGTGCACAAGGTTATCCACAGCTTTTGTGGGTAACGCCGCGAGGCCCAGCAATCACGAGGTTTGCCGGGTTTTTCGAGTGGTGGCCGCCCTGCATGGTGAGCCGGCGCAGCGGCAGGTCGGTTGCTCGGCAGGATGCCGCCCGGCCTGCCGGTCGGCGCGGGGCTGTTAGAATTAATACAGTATTCGACATGAGTGATGAAAGCATGAATGTGCAGGTAATCGAGCGTGATGGCCAGGCTGAGTATGCCGTGCTGCCCTGGACGGAGTATCTGGAGCTGCTGCGGGCCGCCGGGCGGGAGCCCGGATCGGCCCGCAAGGACCTGTCACAGCCGCAGGCCGCGCCCTTTGCCGTGGACCGGTTGCGCGAACTGCGGGAAGCGCGCCAGCTCAGCGTGGAGCAATTGGCGCGGGCGGTGGGCATCAGTCCGCATTACCTGACGATGATCGAGAGCGGCGAGCGCCAGCCGGACCAGGCCATTCAGCACGCGCTGGCGCGCGTGTTCGCGGGGCAGCCGGGTTGACTCTGCGCATCAGCCGCCTGCACTGGCAGGGCCTGCTGGACGCCCTGGACGAGGCGCAGCGCCAGCGCCACCTGCTGACCTATCGCTCGTTGATCGAGCGCCTGCAGCTGCCGGCGCCGGCCATGGCCACCCTGACCGCCGCCCTCGAGCACCTCGCGATGCTCGATGCGCGCGCCGGACAGCCGCTGCGCAGCGCTCTGGTGATCAGCCAGGGCGCCAGTCGCCTGCCGCGCCCGGGTTTCTTCGAGCATGCCGGTCGGCTCGGCTGTTTCAGCGGGGCACCGGATGGCACCGCGGCGGCCACCTGGCACGCCGCCGAGGTGGCCCGGGTATTCGCCTTCCAGTTCGCGAGATCCGGTGCATGATCCAGCACCACTACTGGCGCCTGCGGGCAAATCTTGGCTACGGGCTGGCGCGTCTGCTGTTTCGCAGCGACGCGCTGGTGCGCCAGCCGCGCGCGTGGCGCTGGATGGAGGGGCAGTTCGCGCGTCTGGCCAACTTGGGCGATGCACGGGCCCAGGACTTCTATGGTCATCTCCTGCTGTTCCGTGGACAGGGCCTGGGCGCGCGCGAGGAGGGACTGCGTCTACTGCGCCTGGCGGCCGCCCAGGGGCAGGGCAGGGCGGCCTTCCAGCTCGGTGTGCAGGCGCTCAAGGGCAGCCCGCAGCGTGAGCCGGACGCTACCCAGGCGCGCCATTACTGGCAGCAGGCGGTCGACGCCGGCCACCCGCTGGCGGCGCTCAAGCTGGCCGAGCTGCTGCGCGAGGGGGCTCCGGGGCTGCCTGCCGATCCGGCGGAGGCCGAGCGCCTGGCCGCGCGGGCCCGCGAATTGGGGTTGTAAGCCTTCAGGCGCTGGCCAGCAGCTCGGGCACGCCCTCCACCGGCGCCTCCTGCGGGCGGCCGAGCAGATAGCCCTGCACCAGGTCCACGCCCATGCTGGCCAACTGCTGCAGTTCGCCTACCTGTTCCACCCCTTCGGCGATCACCCGGGCGCTGGCCGCGCGGGCGACCTTGAGGATGGAGCCGACGAACTCGCGCTTGAGCGGGTCGAGGTGGATGCCGTCGATGAAGTGACGGTCGATCTTCACGATGTCGGGGCGCAGTTCCGACCACAGGCGCAGACTGGAGTAGCCGGCACCGAGGTCGTCGAGGGCGATGGAGAAGCCCATGGCGCGATAGTGGTGCAGGGCGCGGTCGAGCAGATCGAAGTCTTCGATTGGCGTCTGCTCGGTCAGCTCGATCACCACCTGGGCCGGCTCGATGCCGAACGACTTGAGCAGGCGCAGGGTAACGCCGGACTGGTGGCCTGGTTCGATCAGCGACTCGGGCGAGACGTTCAGGTACAGCATGCTGTGCCGTGCGTAGCGGCTGAAGCGCTCGCAGGCGCGGGCACGGCAGGCCATTTCCAGTTCGTTGAGCCGGCCGGCGCGACGGGCGATGGAAAATAGCGCCAGGGGCGCATGCAGCGGACTGTTCGACGGCCCGCGGCTGAGCGCCTCGTAGCCCTGGATGCGCCGGGCGCTCAGCGAAAAGATCGGCTGGAACAGGGTGTTGAGCAGATTGTCGGCGAGAATTCGCTCCAGTTCTCTCAACTGTTCGGTGGTGGTCATGCGGGGCTCGGCAGTCAATGAAAAACGCCCCGACTCCTGTCGGGGCGTCCAGATTTCACGACTAAATTGTGACTGCCTGATGACAGTGGCGGCGCTCGGCGCCGATCACTGGCGGGCGATGGCCGAATTGAGATTGAGGTAGTCCAGCAGGATGCGCCCCGACTCGGCGAGGTAGGCGTCCTTTTCCGGCGGCAACTTGTCTTCCGTGCTGTTGACCAGTTCCTCCTCCTCGTCCTTGAGCTCCTTGAGCAGGGTTTCGCCCTTGGCGCTGCGCCGGGTGTTCTCCAGGGCCAACTGGCGGCTCTCGATGGTGCTCTGCTGGGCGCGGCGCTTCTTCTCGTTGAGGCTGACCACGGTGTCCTGCATCAGCTGCTGGCTGAGGGCCAGGCGCTGACGGGTGAACACGAAATCGGGATCGTGGGCGGTGCGGGCCTCGTGGCGGGCCTGCAGTTCGCTGAGGAACTGCCGGAACGGATCGCCCTCGGGCTGGATCGCCGGAGCGATGCGGTCCCACGGCATGGCCGCCGGCAGCGAGCTTTCGCCGATTTCCTTGACGTCGACCACCGCCGGGTAGGGGATGTCCGGCAGCACGCCCTGATGCTGGGTGCTCTGCCCGGAAACCCGGTAGAACTTGGCCAGGGTCAGCTTCAGCTCGCCATGGTTGAGCGGCTGGATGGTCTGCACGGTACCCTTGCCGAAGGTCTGGCCGCCGAGGATCAGCGCGCGATGGTAGTCCTGCATGGCGCCGGCGAAGATCTCCGAAGCAGAGGCGGACAGACGATTGACCAGCACGGCCATCGGGCCGTTGTAGTAGGTGCCGCTGTCCTCGTCGGCCAGCACGTCGACGCGACCGTCGCTGTTGCGCACCAGCACGGTCGGACCCTTGTCGATGAACAGGCCGGTCAGCTCGGTGGCTTCCTGCAGCGAGCCGCCGCCGTTGTCGCGCAGGTCGATGACCACGCCGTCGACCTGCTCCTGCTTGAGTTCGCTGAGCAGGCGGCGCACGTCGCGCGTGGTGCTCTTGTAGTCCGGATCGCCGCTGCGGTAGGCCTTGAAGTCGAGGTAGAAGGCGGGAACCGCGATCACCCCGAGCTTGTACTCGCGGCCCTCGTGCTTGAGCTTGAGCACCGACTTCTGCGCGGCCTGCTCCTCCAGCTTGACCGCTTCGCGGGTGATCGCCACCACCTTGCTGGTCTGGTCGTTGGGGCCGTTGCTGGCCGGGATGACCTCCAGGCGCACCACCGAACCCTTGGGACCGCGGATCAGCTTGACCACCTCGTCGAGGCGCCAGCCGATCACGTCGACCATCTCCTTGTCGCCCTGGGCGACGCCGATGATGCGGTCGGCCGGCTGCAGCAGCTTGCTCTTCTCGGCCGGGCCGGCCGGCACCAGGCGGACGATCTTGACGTGCTCGTTGTCGCTCTGCAGCACCGCGCCGATGCCTTCCAGCGACAGGCTCATGTTGATGTCGAAGTTTTCCGCGTTTTCCGGCGACAGGTAGTTGGTGTGCGGATCGTAGGTCTGCGCGAAGGCGTTGATGTAGGCCTGGAAGATGTCCTCGCTGCGGGTTTGCTTCAGGCGCTTGAGCTGATTGTCGTAGCGCTTGGTGAGCAGCTCCTGGATGGCCTTGGGTTCCTTGCCGGCGATCTTCAGGCGCAGCACCTCGTCCTTCACCCGCTTGCGCCACAGCTCGTCGAGCGCCTTGGCATCGGCCTCCCACGGGGCCTTCTCGCGGTCGGTCTGCAGGCTGTCGTCGCTGCTGAAGTCGAACTTGTCGACGCCCTGGGCCAGCATGCCGAGGGCGAAGGTGTAGCGTTCCTGGGCGCGCTCGAGGTAGCGCTTGTAGATGACGAAGCCGGGCTGCAGCTCGCCGCTCTTCAGATAGTCGTCGAGGCGGTTGCGCCAGGCTTCGAAGTCGCGGATGTCGCCGGCGGTGAAGAAGCTGCGCGCCGGGTCGAGGCTTTTCAGGTAGTCGTCGAAGATCTGCGAAGAGCGCGCATCATCCAGAGGCGGCTTGTTGTAGTGGTGCCGCTTGAGCAACTCGACGACGTTGAGACTGGCGATGGTCTGTTCGCGGTCGGGCTGCAGCTCGTCCCAAGGATTGCTGGGCACGGCCAGGGCGGTCAGCGGCAGGGCGCTGGCAGCCAGGACAAGGGCGAGGGCGGTGCTGGGCAGGATGCGTTTCATGGGTCTTGTGCGTCGCAGAAGGTTACGCCGTTAGGCAGCGTAATGGGCACCTAGTTCCATGGTGCCATCATGAGCAGGCGTCCGGAGGGAGGGGGAGGCTGACGCAAGGACAGTTTCCGGGTCACAATCCGGGCGGATTCCGGCGGCCAAAGCACGTCGGGCTTTTCACAATATGGAGGTAGCGTGAACGCATTGCAAGGTATCGACGGACAGCTTGAATGGGGCCCGCAACCGAGTCCGGCGTGCGATGTCGGGCAGATTCGCATCCGCGTGGCGGCCGCCGGCCTCAATCGTGCCGACCTGTTGCAGCGCAACGGCCTGTATCCGCCACCGCCGGGGGTGACCTCGGTGCTCGGCCTGGAGTGCGCCGGGGTGGTCAGCGAGGTCGGCCCGGGCAGCCGCTGGCGGGTCGGCGACCGCGTCTGCGCCCTGCTCGCCGGCGGCGGTATGGCCGAGGAGGTGGTGGTGGACGGCCGTCACGCCCTGCCGGTGCCCGAGGGGCTGAGCCTGGCCGAAGCCGCGGCGCTGCCCGAGGTGTACGCCACCGCCTGGCTCAACCTGTTCCAGCTCGGCGGCCTGCAGCCGGGCGAGAAGGTGCTGTTGCACGCCGGAGCCAGCGGCGTCGGCTCGGCCGGTATCCAGCTGTGCAAGGCGTTCGGCAACCCGGTCTGGGTCAGCGTCGGCTCCGCCGAGCGGCTGGCCTACTGCGAGGCGCTGGGCGCGGCCGGTGGGGTGCTGCGCGGCGAGGCCCTGGAGGGCCTGCGCGACTTCGCGCCCTTCGATGTGATCCTCGATCCGGTCGGCGCCAGCTACGCCGAACTCAACCTCAAGCTGCTCGGCCAGGACGGGCGCTGGGTGATCATCGGCCTGATGGGCGGGCGCAAGGCCCAGCTGGATCTGGCCCTGCTGCTCGGCAAGCGTATCCAGATGATCGGCTCGACCCTGCGCAGTCGCGATGCCGAGTCCAAGGCGTTGCTGCTGGCCGATCTGGAGCAGCAGGTGTGGCCGCTGTTCGCCGAAGGCAGGCTGAAGCCGCAGCTGGAGCGCAGCTACCCGATCAGCGAAGCCGAGGCGGCCTTCGAGGCGCTGGCCAGCAACCAGGTGCAGGGCAAGCTGGTGCTGGTGATCGATTCGAGTCTCAGCTGAATGCGACGGCGCCCGGCGCGATTCCGGGCGCCTGTGCGTCTTCAATCCCAGTGCAGGATGTCCCAGCCGTGACGCTCGGCGTGCTCGCGCAGCGCGGCGTCCGGGTTGACCGCATGGGGATGTTCGACGTGGCAGAGCAACGGCAGGTCGTTGCACGAGTCGGAATAGAAGTGGGCGCCGGCCAGGCTTTCGTCCTGGGCGGCGCACCATTGCTGCAGGCGCAGGATCTTGCCTTCGCGCGCGCAGGGGATACCGCTGATGGTGCCGGTGTAGCAGTCGTGGCGCAGTTCCAGGTCGGTGGCCAGCAGCTCGGCGATGCCCAGGCGCGCGGCGATCGCCTCGACCAGAAAGGTCGGTGAGGCGGAAACGATCAGGATGCGGTCGCCGGCGGCGCGGTGGCGGGCGACGGCGTGCATGGCGGCGGAGTGGATCAGCGGCTCGATGATCGCCTCGACGAACGGACCGGCGAGGTAGTCGACCTCCTCGCGCGAACGGCCGATCAGCGGCTGCACGCTGAAGGCGAAATACTCCTCCAGGGTGATCTCGAGGGCGGCGTAGCGGGCCACCAGCTCCTGCTCGCGGGCGACGAACGATTCGCGGTCGACCCAGCCGAGGTCGGCCAGGTGCGCCGTCCACAGGCTGGGGCTGTTGCCGCCGATCAGGGTGTCGTCGAGGTCGAAGATCGCCAGGGTCACGAAGCGCTCCTCAGACCAGCTCGGCGCTCTGGTAGAAGGCGCTGAGCACCTTCACCAGGTGGGCCAGGTCGTGGCTGCCGGCCAGTTCGCGGATCGAGTGCATGGCGAAGGTCGGCAGGCCGATGTCGACGGTGCGCACGCCGAGCTGGCTGGCGGTGATCGGACCGATGGTCGAGCCGCAGCCCAGGTCGCTGCGGGTGACGAAGCACTGCACCGGCACCTCGTGCAGCGCGCACAGGTGGCGGAAGAAGCCGGCGGTTTCGCTGTTGCTGGCGTAGCGCTGGTTGCTGTTGCTCTTGATCACCGGGCCGCCGTTGAGCTGCGGGCCATGGTTGCCGTCGTGGCGGTCGGCGTAGTTGGGGTGCACCGCGTGGGCGTTGTCGGCGGAGACCAGCAGCGACTGCTGGATCGTCCGCACGAAGTCCTCGCCGTCGCCGAGCAGGCGGCGCAGGGTCTGCTCGAGGAACGGGCCGTCGGCACCGCAGGCGGTGCAGGAGCCGATTTCCTCGTGGTCGGTGCACACCAGCACGCAGTTTTCCTCGTCGCCGGCGGCCAGCAGCGCCTCCAGGCCGGCGTAGCAGGACAGCAGGTTGTCCAGGCGGGCGCCGGCGATGAAGTCCTGTTCCAGACCGATCAGCGCGGCGGCCTGGGTGTCGTAGAAGCTCAGCTCGAAGTCCAGCACGCGCTCGGCGCGAATGCCGTGTTCGCGCTCCAGCTGCTCGACCAGCAGGCTGCGGAAGTCGCGGCTGGCGTCCACCGGCAGTTGGGCGAGCAGCGGCGGCAGTTCGGTCTGCCGGTTGATCTCCCAGCCCTTGTTGGCCTCGCGGTTGAGGTGGATGGCCAGGTTGGGGATCACCGCGATGGGCGCGCGGAAGTCGATCAGGCGGCTTTCCAGGCGGCCGTTGCGGCTGAAGGTGACGCGTCCGGCCAGCGACAGGTCGCGGTCGAACCAGGGAGCGAGCAGGGCGCCGCCGTAGACCTCGACGCCCAGCTGCCAGAAGCCTTGGCGCACCAGCTCCGGCTGCGGCTTGACGCGCAGGCACGGGCTGTCGGTGTGCGTACCGACCAGGCGCAGGCCGCTGTCCTGCGGCGCACGGCGGCCGAGGCGCACGGCGATCAGCGAGGAGTCGTTGCGGGTGACGTAGTAGCGCCCGCCGGCCTGGGCCCGCCAGGGTTCGCGCTCGTCGAGACGGCGATAGCCGGCGGCCTCGAGGCGGCGCGCCAGGCTGGCGGTGGCGTGGAAGGGGGTCGGCGAGGCCTGCAGGAAGTCGATCAGGCCCTGGTTGAGTTCTTCGCGCATGACAGCTCCGGAGGCGGTGATGCGCGAAGTTTACCGGAAGCGCGTGGCCAAGTGCCGTCGATCGCTGCGCGTCTGCCTCAGAACGGCGCCGGGCTCTCGAAGCGCAGGCGCTCGCCGCTCTGCGGGTGGGTCAGGCACAGCAGGCTGGCGTGCAGGCAGAGGCGCTCATGGGCGGCCAGCGCCTGTTCGTGGGCGTACAGGCGGTCGCCGAGCAGAGGGTGGCCGATGGCCAGCATGTGCACGCGCAGCTGGTGCGAGCGACCGGTGATCGGCGTCAGTTCCACCCGGCACCAGTCGCCGCAGCGTTCGACCACCCGCCAGAAGGTGAGGGCGTGCTTGCCCTGCTCATGGTCGACCACATGGCGCGGCTTGGTCGGCGGATCGTAGCGCAGCGGCAGCTCGACGCGCCCACTGTCGGCCGCCGGCTGGCCCCAGCACAGCGCGGTGTAGGCCTTTTCCGTCTCGCGGTCGTGGAACTGACGCGACAGCTCGCGGTGGCTGTCGGCGTCGCGGGCCAGCACGATCAGCCCGGAGGTTTCCCAGTCCAGGCGATGGACGATGCGCGCCTCCGGAAAGCCGTTGTCCTGCAGGCGGGTGACCAGGCAGTCGCGGTTGTCCTCGGCGCGGCCGGGCACCGAGAGCAGGAGGGTCGGCTTGTTGATCACCAGCAGGGCGGCATCCTGGTGAACGATTTCGATGTTCGACAGCGGCATGGCGGTTCCACAAATGACAGCGGCGGCCCGCAGGCCGCCGCATGGTGTTTCCAGGCCCGATCAGCGCTCGGGCAGGGTGACGTTCAGTTCGAGGATCGAGCAGGTGCCCTGGTTCTCCAGGGCGACCTGGACCTGGTCCTGCTCGATGTGCACGTACTTGCGGATCACCGCGATCAACTCCTCCTGCAGGGCCGGCAGATAGTCGGGCTGGCCGCGGCTCCCGCGCTCGTGGGCGACGATGATCTGCAGGCGTTCCTTGGCGATCGAGGCAGAGGTGGTCTTCTTGCGCGAGAGGAGGAAGTCGAAGAGGCTCATTCACGACCTCCGAACAGACGTTGCAGAAGACCCTTCTTCTGCACTTCGAGGAAACGGTGCGGCACATCCTTGCCGAGCAGACGATCGACCGCGTCGCCGTAGGCCTGGCCGGCATCGCTCTGCTCGTCGAGGATCACCGGGATACCCTGGTTGGAGGCCTTGAGCACCGCCTGGGATTCCGGGATCACGCCGATCAGGCCGATGGAGAGGATCTCCTCGACGTCGTCGACGCTGAGCATCTCGCCCTTGGATACCCGCTCGGGGTTGTAGCGGGTCAGCAGCAGGTGTTCCTTGATCGGCTCCTCGCCCTTTTCCGCGCGCTGCGACTTGCTGGCCAGCAAACCGAGGATGCGGTCGGAGTCGCGTACCGAGGAAACTTCCGGGTTGGTCACCACGATGGCGATATCGGCGAAGTACATCGCCAGGTGCGCGCCGGTTTCGATGCCGGCCGGCGAGTCGCAGATGATGTACTCGAAGTCCTTCTTCAGTTCTTCCAGAACGCGCTCCACGCCATCCTTGGTCAGCGCTTCCTTGTCGCGGGTCTGGCTGGCGGCCAGCACGTAGAGGTTCTCGAGACGCTTGTCCTTGATCAGCGCCTGACCCAGGGTCGCTTCCTTGTGGATCACGTTGATGAAGTCGTAAACCACACGGCGCTCGCAGCCCATGATGAGGTCGAGGTTGCGCAGACCGACGTCGAAGTCGACGATCACGGTCTTGTGTCCACGCATGGCGAGACCGGTCCCGAGGGCGGCGCTGGAAGTCGTTTTACCCACGCCACCCTTGCCGGAAGTGACAACAATGATTTTGGCCAAGGTGATTACCCCAGAATTAATAGGTTCAGGTCCCTGAAATTGGCGCGAGTATCCGTTAAAGGCGGGTGATGTTCAACACACCGCCCGACAGGCTGACATGCACCGGTTTCCCCCATTGCGGACCGCGTCTCAAGTCCTCGGCAACCTTGTAGTTACCCGCGATGGACAGCAGCTCGGCGGTGAGTTGCTGGCAGAAGATTCGGGCATTGGTATCGCCCTTGGCTCCGGCCATTACCCGCCCGCGCAACGGGCCATACACGTGGATATTGCCATCGGCGATAAGTTCCGCCCCCGGACTGACGGCCGACAGCACTACGAGATCCCCCCCACGAGCATAGACCTGTTGGCCGCCACGTACAGGGCGAGTGACCACCAAAGTTGGCCGGCATTCGGGTTCCTCGGGCGCTTCTGCCTCGGCGGGGGCCGGCTCCTCTGGCTCTGCGGCGGCCGGCGAGGCGGCGGCAGGGGCCGGTTCGCCGAGCGGCCGCTCGCGGCCGCTGCCCGGCGGCAGCAGCGGCAGGCCCAGCTCGTTGGCTGCCTCGATATCCACCGCGCGACTGGCGCGTACGCCCACGGCGAGCAGGCCGTGACGCTGACAGATGTCGAGCAGGGCGCCCAGATCCAGCGGCGCTTCGTCCTCGGCCAGATGCTCGAGGCCGAGCACCACCGGGGCGGCGGTGAAGAAGTTGGGCGCCTGGGCGACCTTCTCGGTGAGCTGGCGGTCCAGGCGCGCGAGGTCGTTGCGGGCGAGTTCCAGGACGGTCACGGCGAGCATGTTGCCCTTGAGCCGGAACACGGGTTCTTGGTCGGTCGGATCGGCGTGGGTCATGTGATTTGCAATCTGGGAGATGGCGGGACTTATAACGACAACCCCGCGGGCTCGCAAGTTGCAGCCATGGCTGATTCGACGGCATGTGACGGGTAGAATGTTTCGCTCGTTTGTCCGCCCGTTAACCGAATGGATGTATTGATGGATCGTCCCCGCTTTCGTGCCGCCTTTCTTCATCCGCGCTTCTGGCCGTTGTGGCTGGGGCTGGCGCTGCTGTGGCTGGTGGTGCAACTGCCGTATGCCTGGCTGCTCGGGCTGGGGCGTGGCCTGGGGGCGCTGATGCTGATGGGCGCCAGGTCGCGCCGGCAGATCGCCGCGCGCAACCTCGAGCTGTGCTTCCCCGAACTGTCCGCCGCCGAACGGGCGCGCCTGCTGCGCGACAACTTCGCCTCCAACGGCATCGCGTTCTTCGAGATGGCCATGAGCTGGTGGTGGCCGCGCGCGCGGCTGGCGCGACTGGCGCACATCGAGGGCCTGGAGCATTTGCAGGCGGCGCAGCGCGACGGGCAGGGGGTGATCCTGATGTCCCTGCACTTCACCACCCTGGAGATCGGCGCCGCGCTGCTCGGCCAGCGCCACACCATCGACGGGATGTACCGCGAGCACGACAACCCGCTGTTCGACTACATCCAGCGCCGTGGCCGCGAGCGTCACAACCTCGATGCCACCGCGATCGAGCGCGAGGACGTGCGCGCCATGCTCAAGGTGCTGCGCGCCGGCCGCGCCATCTGGTACGCGCCGGACCAGGACTATGGGCGCAAGCAGAGCATCTTCGTGCCGCTGTTCGGCGTGCCCGCGGCCACCGTCACCGCCACCACCAAGTTCGCCCGCCTGGGCAAGGCACGCGTGGTGCCCTTCACCCAGCAGCGGCTGGCCGACGGCTCCGGCTACCGTCTGGTGGTGCATCCGCCGCTGGAGGACTTCCCCGGCGACAGCGAGGAGGCCGACTGCCTGCGCATCAACCAGTGGATCGAGCAGGTGGTGCGCGATTGTCCCGAGCAGTACCTGTGGGCGCACCGTCGCTTCAAGACGCGCCCGGAGGGCGAGGCCAGCCTGTATCGCCGGGAGGCTTGAGCATGGCGGACGGAACGGTGCCGGCGACGGCCGACACCGCCCTGATCCTGTCCGGGGGCGGCGCGCGTGCCGCCTACCAGGTCGGCGTGCTCAGCGCCATCCGCGAGCTGCTGGCCGAGGATGCCGACAACCCCTTCCCGGTGATCGTCGGCACCTCGGCCGGCGCCATCAATGCCGTGGCGCTCGCCTGCGGCGCGCAGCGCATGCGCGCCAGCATCGAACGGCTGACCCATATCTGGCGCGGTTTCAGTACCGACCGCATCTACCGCAGCGATCTGCCCGGAGTGGCGCGCCAGGCGGCCGGCTTCGTCGCCAACAGCCTGCTCGGCCTGGACCGCGAGGTGCCGGTGGCGCTGCTCGACAACCGTCCGCTGGGCGAGCTGCTGCGCCGCGAGCTCGACCTCGACGGCATTCCCGCCGCCCTGGCCAGCGGCCAGCTGCGCGCGGTGGCGGTGACCGCCTTCGGCTACAGCTCGGGGCAGGCGGTGACCTTCTACCAGGCGGCCGGACCGATCGCGGCCTGGCGGCGACACCGGCGGCTGGGCGTGCCGGCGCAGCTGAGCCACGCCCATCTGCTGGCCAGTTCGGCGATTCCGCTGCTGTTCCCGCCGGTGCGGGTGGGACGGGAATTCTTCGGCGACGGTGCCATGCGGCAGAGCGCGCCGATCAGCCCGGCGCTGCACCTGGGCGCGCGCCGCGTGCTGGTGGTCGGCGTCAGCGGCCAGCCGCTGGCCGGCGCGGGCGATGCGGCGGCGGGCGGACCGCCGCTGCCCAACCCGCCGAGCCTGGCGCAGCTGGGCGGTCACCTGCTCAACAGTACCTTCATCGACAGTCTGGAGAGCGATATCGAGCTGCTCGAACGCCTCAACCAGGTCAGCGGCCTGGTGGCGCCGGAGCAGCGCGGTTCGTACATGCAGCCGGTGGACGTGCTGGTGATCGCGCCGAGCCGGCCGCTGGAGGAAATCGCCATGCGCCACCGCCAGCTGCTGCCGCGCGCGCTGCGCCTGTTCCTGCGCGGCCCGGGGGCGACCCGCGCCGGCGGCGCCACGGTGCTCAGCTATCTGCTGTTCGAGGCTGGCTACTGCAACGAGCTGATCGAGCTGGGTTACCAGGACGCCATGAACCGCCGGGCCGAGCTGGAGCGCTTCCTCGGCCTGCCGGTGCTGCACGCCCAGCCGGCGATGGCCTGAGGTCAGGCGAAGCGGCCGTCGCGGAAGTCCGCCAGCGCCTGCTCGATCTCCTCGCGGCTGTTCATCACGAACGGGCCGTACTGCACCACCGGCTCGCCCAGCGGCCGGCCGGCGATCAACAGGGCGCGTGCGCCCGTCGCGCTGGTCAGGTGCAGGCTGTCGCCTTCGCTCAGGCGGGCCAGCTGGCCGGCCCGCACGTTCTGGTCGCGCTGGCCGCGCACCGTCAGTTCGCCGTCGAACACGTAGACCAGCACGTTGTGGCCGCGCGGCAGCTCCGGCATCAGGCAGGCGCCGGCCGGGAAGGAGAGGTCGAACAGGTGCGGCTCGGTGTGTGGGCGCTGCACGGCGCCGGCTTGCTGCTGTTCGCCCTCGTGGAAGCTGCCGGCGATCACCCGCACGCCCACCCCGCGGCTGCTGGTCAGCCGGGGGATTTCGGCGGCGGCGAAGTCACGGTAGCTGGCCGGGCCCATCTTGTCGGCGGCCGGCAGGTTGAGCCACAGCTGGAAGCCGAACAGCCGCCCCTGCTCCTGCTCGGGCATCTCGCTGTGCACGATGCCGCGCGCGGCGGTCATCCACTGCACGCCGCCGGCCTCGAGCAGGCCGCGATTGCCCAGATGGTCCTCGTGGCGCATGCGCCCCTCGAGCATGACGGTCACGGTCTCGAAGCCGCGGTGCGGGTGGGACGGGAAGCCGCCGATGTAGTCGCGCGCATCGAACGAGTCGAAGGCGTCCAGCATCAGGAACGGATCGAAGCGCTCCAGTCCGGGGCCACCGATGATGCGGGTCAGGCGCACGCCGTCGCCGTCGGAGGTGGCGCGGCCCTGGTGCAGGTCGAGCACGTCGCGGTAGTGGGGGTAGCTCATGGCGCAGCTCCTCGATTCGGGGTGTGCGACCATTCTGGTTCAATTCGCCGGATGGATGGGTGCTGATTTTGCGTCCGAATCATCGGCTGGGTCGATCAATACTCACTCCGCGATCTGCAGGCGTCGCGCCTCGGTGTACACGTAGCGCACCTTCTCGTACTCGAACGGTGAGTTGAGCTCGCCGTAGCGGAAGGGGTTGATGTAACGGCGATCGAGGGCCATCACCCCGTAGTAGGGCGTCGCCTGCTGGGTGGCGCCGGCTTCCGCGGCGGGATCGAGGGCCGCGCCGATAGCGAAGTCGAACGCCAGTCCGCCGGTATCGCGCAGGTTCGACGGGCCGAGCAGCGGGAGCACCATGTAAGGGCCTTCCTCGACGCCCCAGTAACCGAGGGTCTGGCCGAAATCCTCGCTGCGCCGGGGCAGGCCCATACGGCTGGCCGGGTCCCACAGCCCGCCGACCCCCAGGACGGTATTGAACAGCAGGCGCGCCGTGGTGTGCAGGGCGTCGTGGCCCTGCAACTGCAGCAGGTGGTTGGCCAGGCTGGGGATTTCGCCGAGGTTGGCGAAAAAGTGGCTGACGCCGCTGCGCACGAAGCGCGGGGTGACCGTGCGGTAGACGTCGACCGCCGGCAGGTAGACCCACTCGTCGAAACGCTGGTTGAAGTGATAGACGCGGCGGTTCCAGCCTTCCCAGGGATCGTTGTTGACCAGGGCGACCAGCGTGGCGCGCTCGAATTCGCGCTGGTTGAGCTGCGGATTGAAGCGCAGCAGCTCCAGCGGACGGGTGAAACCGTCGGCGTCGGGTGTCATGTCTCCGGCGGAGGCGTCAGCGCCGAGGACCAGCAGGCCGGCCAGCAGCAGGGCGGAGAGGGAGCGCTCAGTCACGGAGGAACTCCAGCATGGCCTGGGTGTTGACGCGGTACTCCATGTTGCCGCAATGGCCGCCGCGCGGGAAAAGCGTCAGCCGCTCGCCGAGGGTCTGGCGCAGGAAGCCGAGGTCGCCGGGACCGAGGATCAGGTCGTCGCGATTGTGGAACACGGCGATCTTGCTGCTGCCGGCTAGGTAGTCACGCAGGGCGTACAGGCTGATCTGGTCGACCAGCTGGACGATGCTGCCGCCGCGCTCGCGTTTGCGCCAGAAGGGCAGCAGCTGCTCGCGGATATAGCAGTCGAAGTCGCAGAGCAGGGCGCGCTTGAAGAAGGGGGTCAGGCTGGTGCCCTCGTCCATCGGGTAGGTCGGCGGCACTATGGCGCCGCGCTGGTTGATCAGGTCGGAGGTGAAGGCCATGTCGGCGGCGGTGAAGCGGAACACCGCGCCGATCAGCATGGCCATCTCCTCGTTGGACAGGCGCTGCTGCGAGCGCTGGAAGTCGTAGAGCAGCGCCATATCGATCTGCGCCGAACCGTGCTCCTCGAAGTAGCGCGTCAGCTTGGCGAGGATCAGGTCGTAGAAGGTCTGGCTGTTGGTGATGCCCTTGACCTCGGTCTGCACCAGGCGGTCGAGGTTGGTGACCGCGGAATACACGTTGACCGGCGGATTGATCATCAGCACCCGGCGGAAGCGGAAGGCGCCCTCGCGTTCGTCGAGGTGGCTGACGAAGGCGGCGTTCAGGCCGCCCAGGCTGTAGCCGACGAGGGAGTAGTCGGTTACCGGCAGGTCCCGTTGCTGCTTGCGGATCTTGCGCATCGCCCGGTACAGGTCGACGGCGTCGCGGTCGGAGATGCCCGGCGTGGCGTCGCGCGAGGCGGCGGCCATGAAGTCCTGGCTGCACGGCGAGGACAGTTGCACGACGTGATAGCCGGCGCCGTAGAACAGGCGCTTGAGATCCTCGGTCTTGCTGTTGGTGTAGTGCGCGCCGGTGCCGGAGATGATGAACACCAGCGGCGCCGGGCCTTTCTGGCGGGCCAGGCGGTACTTGAGGGTCTTCACCGCCCAGAAGTTGTCCGGCAGCTCGCGGTGCGGGCGCAGGCGCAGGCTGTAGTCCGCCTGATCGATGTCCTCGTCGTCCGGTAGCGCGGGGCGTAGTGGCTCGGGCGTGCCGGCGATGGTCGCCTCGAAGGGATTGGCCAGTGGATAGCCGTATTCGTCCGCGCCTATCTCGCGGGCGGCCGTCGCGGCAGCAGCCAGGCCGAGGCCGGCGAGGAGGACGAGGAGGCGGACGATCAGGGGCATGCGGTCACCTTCCGTGGGAACGGGGCGTGGACAGCTTCAGACCCGGCCGCGCGCCGCGAGTTGCAGTGCGACGCGGATTCGCATTGGTGCAGCCTGCACATCGCATTGTGCCGCGCTGCGCGGCCCGGGGCAGCAGGGGCGGCGGAAAATCCCGGCCACGACCACTGGCCGGGGCGGCAATCTCCGGCCCGGCGACAACCCCCCGTGGGGCCTGTTGCGCTGCGGGCTCCGCCGGAAAATGCCCAGCGCTCGGGCAGGGTTCCGTACGGAGCCGGAAATACGACGGTCAGAAGTCGTTGTCGTCGTCGCGTTGGCTCAGCTCCTCCATATGCTTGCGCGACAGGGCGAGGAAGCGCGGCGTCAGGCCGGCATCCTCGTACACGGGATCGCCCTGTTCGTCGGTGGCCACCACCTTCTGCCCCTTGATGTAGGGAAAGCTCGCCTCCAGTTCCTGCAGGGCGACGCCGACCAGTTCGCCGAGCAGTTCCTCGGGGCGGCGCCTGGGATACATTTCGCCGAGCGCCGCCAGGCGGGCGGCCGACTCCAGATCGAGGGGAATGTGGTAGGTGGTCTTGCTAAGCCGCCCCTTGGCGCTGAGTTCCCACTCCTTCACCAAATCGCGGATCTTCATGCATGCCTCCCGGCCTTGGGCTGCCGCCCGATGGCGTTCCGTCACAGGGGTGTCCACTAAAAAGCCTAGACTGCCGGTAAGATCTTGCCGCACCAGTGGTAACGGCCGAACAGAAGGAGAGTCGCCATGGCTGAGATAGATCCACGGCTGCGCGAGGATGTGCACCTGCTCGGCGAAATGCTGGGCGATACCTTTCGCGCCGAGCGCGGCGCGGCGTTCCTCGCCAAGATCGAACGTATCCGCAAGGGCGCCAAGGCCGCGCGACGCGGCTCGGAGGAGGGCGCGCGGCAGCTCGGCGAGACCCTCGACGCTCTCGCCGAGGACGAACTGCTGCCAGTGGCGCGGGCCTTCAACCAGTTCCTCAACCTGGCCAACATCGCCGAGCAGCACCACCGCATCCGCCGTCGCCGGCCGCACGAGGCGCAGCCATTCGAGGAGCGCGTGCTCGGCGAGCTGCTGCAGCGCCTGCAGGCGGCCGGCCACGCGCCGGCGCAGCTGACCGCCCAGATCGCCGCGCTGGACATCGAGCTGGTGCTCACCGCGCATCCCACCGAGGTGACCCGGCGCACCCTGATCCAGAAGTACGACGAGATCACCGCCTGCCTGGCGGCGCGCGACCACGGCGACCTGTCGGCGCGCGAGAAGGCGGCTCTGCACCGCGATCTCTCCCGCCTGCTCGCCGAGGTCTGGCACACCGATGAGATCCGCCGCCGCCGGCCGACGCCGCAGGACGAGGCGCGCTGGGGCTTCGCGGTGGTCGAGCAGTCGCTGTGGCGAGCGTTGCCGGACTTCCTGCGCGGTGTCGACGACCTGCTCGCCGGCTGCTGCGGCACGCGCCTGCCCCTGGATGCCGCGCCGCTGCGTTTCGCCTCGTGGATGGGCGGCGACCGCGACGGCAATCCCAACGTCACCGCCGCGGTCACTGCGCAGGTGTTGCTGCAGGCCCGCCAGCTGGCCGCCGAACTGCACCTGCGCGACGTCGAGCGGCTGATCACCGAGCTCTCCATGCATCAGGCCAGCCCGGCGTTGCGCGCGCGGGTCGGCGAGGCACCGGAACCCTACCGCGCCCTGCTGCGCGAGCTGCGCGCCCGGCTGATCGCCAGCCGCGACTGGGCGGCCGCCAGCCAGCGCGATGGCCGCGCGCCGGATGCCCTGGTGCTGCAGGACAACGCCGAACTGATCGAACCGTTGCTGCTCTGCCACGCCTCGCTGACCAGCTGCGGCATGGCCAGCATCGCCGATGGTCCGCTGCTCGACAGCCTGCGCCGCGCCCACTGCTTCGGCCTGTTCCTGGTGCGCCTGGACATCCGCCAGGACGCCGGTCGCCACGTCGCGGCGCTGGACGAGATCACCGCCTGGCTCGGCCTCGGCCACTATGCGCAGTGGGACGAGGCGCAACGCCTCGAATTCCTGCAGCGCGAGCTGGCCAGCCCGCGGCCGTTGCTGCCGCAGCACTATCGGCCGGCGGCGGACACCGCCGAGGTGCTCGCCACCTGCCGGGTGGCGGCCGCCGCGCCGGCAGCGGCGCTGGGTTCCTATGTGATCTCCATGGCGGGGGCGCCGAGCGACGTGCTGGCCGTGCAGCTGCTGCTCAAGGAAGCCGGCCTGCTGCGGCCGATCCGCGTGGTGCCGCTGTTCGAGACGCTGGACGATCTGGAGCACGCCGGCGCGGTGATCGACCGCCTGCTGGCGCTGCCGATCTACCGCGCGAGCCTCGCCGGGGCCCAGGAAGTGATGATCGGCTACTCCGATTCGGCCAAGGATGCCGGTACCGTAGCGGCGGCCTGGGCGCAGTACCGCGCCCAGGAGACGCTGGTCGAGGTGTGCGCGCGCCACGGCGTCGAGCTGCTGCTGTTCCACGGCCGCGGTGGCACCGTGGGCCGTGGTGGCGGGCCGGCCCACGCCGCCATCCTCTCCCAGCCGCCGGGTTCGGTGACCGGGCGCTTCCGGGTCACCGAGCAGGGCGAGATGATCCGCTTCAAGTTCGGCCTGCCCGGCGTGGCCGAGCAGAACCTCAACCTCTACCTGGCCGCGGTGCTGGAGGCCACCCTGCTGCCGCCGCCGGCGCCCACCGCGCAGTGGCGCACGCTGATGGAGCACCTGGCCGCGGACGGCGTGGCCGCCTACCGCGAGGTGGTCCGCGAGCACCCGCAGTTCGTCGACTACTTCCGCCAGGCCACCCCCGAGCAGGAACTCGCCCGCCTGCCGCTGGGCAGCCGGCCGGCGCGCCGGCGCAGTGGCGGGGTGGAGAGTCTGCGGGCGATTCCGTGGATCTTCGCCTGGACGCAGATGCGCCTGATGCTGCCGGCCTGGCTGGGCTGGGAAACCGCCCTGGCCCGCGCGGTGGAGCGTGGCGAGGCGCAGTTGTTGCATGAGATGCGCGAGCAGTGGCCGTTCTTCCGCACACGCATCGACATGCTGGAGATGGTGCTGGTCAAGGCCGACGCCGGCATCGCCCGGCTGTACGACCAGCGTCTGGTGGCGGAGGAACTGCGCGAGTTGGGCCGCCAGTTGCGCGACCTGTTGTCGCAGGCGGTGAGCATGGTGCTGGCGTTGACCGGGCAGGCACAACTGCTGGAAGGCGACCCGGTGCTCAGACAGTCGATCAAGGTGCGCGACGCCTACCTGGACCCGCTGCATCTGCTGCAGGTCGAGCTGCTCGCCCGTTCGCGCCGGCTCGCCGTGGAGGAGGGCAGCCAGCTGGAACGGGCCCTGCTGGTGACGGTCGCGGGGATTGCCGCCGGGCTGCGCAACACGGGGTGAACCATCAAGCATGGTGGATACCCCATCTTGTGTCAGGTATGGTAGCTGTGTATTTTGGTCTGCTTTTTCACCGTCCCGATTTGTGCTACGGGCGGCTCGCGAACTCCCTGCCCGGTCCCATGAGGACCGGGCGAAGACGTGACATAGACGGCGCGACGGCCTGTCCCGGCGGCGACTCACCCAGAGGTGGATTCCCGTGCGGAAGGACCAGTCGCCTGCGGCCATGGAAGGGCCACTGTTTTCTCCCCGGCCTGCCAAGGCGTATCCGGGATAATTTTCTTACTGTTCCAGGAGCAACAAATCGATGCGAGTCATTCTGCTGGGGGCACCCGGTGCCGGCAAAGGTACCCAGGCGCGTTTCATCACCGAGAAGTTCGGTATTCCGCAGATCTCCACCGGTGACATGCTGCGCGCCGCGGTCAAGGCCGAAAGCCCGCTGGGCCTGCAGGTCAAGGAAGTGATGGCCAGCGGTGGCCTGGTCTCCGACGAGATCATCATCGGCCTGATCAAGGAGCGCATCGTCGCTGCCGACTGCGCCAACGGTTTCCTGTTCGACGGCTTCCCGCGCACCATCCCGCAGGCTGAAGCCCTGCGCGACGCCGGCGTGGAAATCGACCACGTGCTGGAAATCGCCGTGGAAGACCAGGAGATCATCAGCCGCATGTCCGGTCGCCGCGTGCACCCGGCCTCCGGCCGCACCTACCACCTGCAGTACAACCCGCCGAAGGTGGCCGGCAAGGACGACGAGACCGGCGAGGACCTGATCCAGCGCGAAGACGACCAGGAAGAGACCGTGCGCAAGCGTCTGGACGTCTACCATGCCCAGACCCTGCCGCTGGTCGGCTTCTATCAGGATCTGGCGCAGACCGCCGGCAAGCCGAAGTACTCCCGCGTCGAGGGTGTCGGCAGCGTCGAGGAAATCACCGCCAAGGTGTTCGCCGCGCTGAGCTGATCCGCTCCCGTGCTGCACGCGACGGCCCGCCCTGTGCGGGCCGTTTGCATTTACAATGCCCGCCCGTTCGCCACCCACCGGATACCCGTCATGACCACCCTGCTGGCCCTGGATACCGCCACCGAAGCCTGTTCCGTCGCCCTGCTGCACGAGGGCCGCGTGCTCAGCCGCTACGAGGTGATCCCGCGCCTGCATGCCCAGCGCGTGCTGCCGATGGTCCAGGAGCTGCTGGGCGAGGCCGGCATCCCCCTCGCCGCGGTGGATGCCATCGCCTTCGGCCGCGGCCCGGGCGCCTTCACCGGCGTGCGCATCGCCGTCGGCGTGGTCCAGGGCCTGGCCTTCGCCCTCGGTCGCCCGGTGCTGCCGGTGTCCAACCTCGCCGTGCTCGCCCAGCGCGCCCACCGCGAACATGGCGTCGGTCAGGTCGCGGCCGCCATCGACGCACGCATGGACGAGATCTACTGGGGCTGCTATCACTTGAAAGACGGCGAGATGCGCCTGGCCGGCAGCGAGGCGGTGCTGCCGCCGGAGCGTGCCGCCCTGCCGCGCGATGCCGGCGGCGAGTGGTTCGGTGCCGGTACCGGCTGGGGCTACGCCGCGCGCATCGGAGTGCCGGTCGTCGGCATGGATGCCGGCCTGCTGCCGCACGCCGAGGATCTGTTGACCCTGGCGCGCTTCGCTTGGGCGCGCGAGGAGGTGGTGGATGCCGAGCACGCCCAGCCGGTCTACCTGCGCGACAACGTGGCGACCCCCAAGCGGAGCTGAGCCCGTCGTGCGGCCGTACTTCCTCGGCTGCCCCTCATGGAGCGAGCAGGCCTGGCGTGGCGCCCTCTACCCCGCCGGACTGGCCAGCCGCGAATTCCTGCCCGCCTACTGCCGGGTGTTCAACGCGGTGGAGGGCAATACCACCTTCTACGCCCGCCCGGCCGCCACCACCCTGGCGCGCTGGGCGCAGGTGATGCCCGAAGATTTCCACTTCTGCGCCAAGCTGCCGCGCGATATCAGCCACGAGGGCGACCTGCGCGACAACCTCGGCGCCGCCGGCGACTTCCTCGCCCTGCTGGCACCCTTGGGCGCCCGCGTCTCCCCGCTGTGGCTGCAACTGCCGGCCAGCTTCGGGCCGCCGCGCCTCGCCGAACTGGCGATATTCCTCGACGGGCTGAGCGTGGCCCACGGCCTGGCGGTGGAGGTGCGCCATCCGGCGTTCTTCGCCCGCGGCGACGAGGAGAAGATGCTCAATCACCTGCTGCGCGACCGCGGCGTCGAACGCATCTGTCTCGATTCGCGCGCGCTATTCAGCTGCACCGCGCGCGATCCGGCGGTGCTCCATGCGCAGAGCCAGAAGCCGCGGGTGCCGCCACGGCCGGCGGCCTTCACCCAGTTTCCCCAGGTGCGCTTTATCGGTCATCCCGAACTGGCGGCCAACGACCCCTTCCTCGCTCCGTGGCTGGACAAGGTCGCGACCTGGATCGAGGAGGGGCGCCGGCCGCATGTGTTCCTGCACACCCCGGACAATCACCATGCTCCCGACCTGGCGCGGCGCTTTCACGAGCAGCTGACGACGCGCCTGCCGGGGTTGCCGCCGCTGCCCGAAGGTGGTGGAGGCGAACAGCTCGGTCTGCTGTAGGGGCGAATTCATGCGTCTACGCGGCCCCGTCGGGCGAATGCATGCGCCCTACAGGTCTACGCCATGCCGCGCCAAAGCGACCGAGTGGTGGGCATAACCGGCCTGCTCGCTGCCGCACCGCCCGGCCCATCGCGTGCCCAGCCCTTTCGCGCTACCCTCGGCGCACGACCACAGACCGGGAAGTCTGCCATGCCCCTGCCGCGCCTCGCGCTGCTCACCGCCCTGGCCATGCTGGCCTTCGCCGCCAACTCGATCCTCTGCCGCGTCGCCCTGCGCGATGGCCATATCGACGCCGCCAGTTTCACCGCCATCCGCCTGCTCGGCGGCGCCCTGGCGCTGTGGCTGATCGTCCGCCTGCAGGCCCGCGCGGCCCGGCCGCTGGCGGGCAACCTGCCGTCGGCGCTGGCGTTGTTCGTCTATGCCGCGGGCTTTTCCTGGGCCTATCTGCAGCTGTCCGCCGCCACCGGCGCCCTGTTGCTGTTCGGAGCGGTGCAGGCCAGCATGATCCTCTGGGGCCTGTGGCGTGGCGAGCGGCTGTCGCTGGGGCAGGGCTGCGGCCTGCTGCTGGCCTTCGTCGGCCTCGGTGTGCTGCTGTTGCCCGGCGCCAGTGCGCCGGGAGCGCTGCCTGCGGGGCTCATGCTGCTGGCCGGGGTGGCCTGGGGCGTCTACTCGCTGCGTGGCCGCGGGGTGGGCGATGCCACCGCGCATACCGCCGGCAACTTCATCCGCAGCCTGCCGCTGGTCCTGCTGCTCGGTCTTGGCGGCCTGCCCTGGGCGCATCTCGATGGCGCCGGCGTGCTCTACGCGTTGCTCTCCGGCGCGCTGGCCTCGGGCGTCGGCTACGCGCTGTGGTATGCGGTGCTGCCGGCCTTGCGTGCCACCCAGGCGGCCACCGTACAGCTCAGCGTGCCGCTGATCACCGCATTGCTCGCCGTGCTGCTGCTCGGCGAGCCCTTCAGCGCGCGCCTGCTGCTCGCCTCGGCGCTGCTGCTCGGCGGGGTGGCCTGGGTGCTGCTCGGGCGGGCGCCTGCGCGCTGAGGCGATCTTTGGCAGAATGGCGCCCCTTTCTCCGCCGTCCGGAAGTCCCGATGTCCGCCAGTCCCGTTCGCGTTCGCGTCGAAGCCCTGAGTCCCACCCATGCCGCTGCCGCACATGAATGGGCCGCGCGCCTGGGTCTGGCTGAAGCGGGCGAGGCCGAGTTCGCCCTGCAGCTGGGCGATGCCGGCCTGCAGCTGGTCGACCTCGGCCCGGACGCCCCGGGGCCGGTGCGCGTCGACTTCGTCGAGGGCGCGGCCGCCCACCGCCGCCTGTTCGGCGGCGGCAGCGGGCAGATGATCGCCAAGGCCGTCGGCATCCAGAGCGGCGTGCGCCCACGCATCCTCGACGCCACCGCCGGGCTGGGACGCGACGCCTTCGTGCTGGCCAGTCTCGGCTGCGAACTCACCCTGATCGAGCGCCAGCCGCTGGTCGCCGCGCTGCTCGAGGACGGCCTGGCGCGCGCCGCCCGCGATCCCGAGGTGGCGCCGATCGTCGCGCGGATGCAGCTGCTGACCGGCAACGCGGTCGATCTGCTGCGCGCCTGGCTGGGCGAGCCGCCGCAGGTGGTCTACCTCGACCCGATGTTCCCGCACCGCGACAAGAGCGCGCTGGTGAAGAAGGAAATGCGCCTGTTCCGTCCGCTGGTGGGCGACGATCTCGACGCGCCGGCGCTGCTCGCGGCGGCGCTGGCGCTGGCCAGCCATCGGGTGGTGGTCAAGCGCCCGCGCAAGGCGCCGTGCATCGACGGAGCCAAGCCGTCCCACCAGCTGGAGGGCAAGTCGAGCCGCTACGACATCTACCCGAAGAAGGCGCTCAAGGCCTGAGCGACGCGGGTCGGCCTGCTAGGCTGGTCGTATCGGTCCAGGGAGGAGGGCGTCCCCGTGCAGAACGTCCGCGTAGCGCTGTTCATCGATGCCGACAACTCGCCGAGCCGCAAGATCGAGGCGATCCTCGCCGAACTGGCGGTGCTCGGCGTGGTGTCCATCCGCCGCGCCTACGGCAACTGGAGGAGTCCGCGCCTGGAGTCCTGGATGCATGTGCTGCACGAGCACGCCATCCAGCCGGTCCAGCAGTTCGACCTGATCAAGGGCAAGAACGCCACCGACATGGCGATGGCCATCGATGCCATGGACGTGCTGCACGGCAAGCCGGTCGAGGTGTTCTGCCTGGTCTCCTCCGACTGCGACTTCACCCCGCTGGTGACCCGCCTGCGCGCCGAAGGCAAGCAGGTGATCGGCTTCGGCGAGCGCAAGTCGCCGGAGCCCTACGTCAATGCCTGCTCGCGCTTCGTTTATCTCGACGACATGCCGGTCGAGGTGAGCATCCAGCCGGCCGGCACCAGCGCCCAGCCCGCCGAGGCCGAGGCGCTGGAGGTGCCTTGCGTGCCGCCGGCGGTGGCGGTGGTCGGCCGGCGCAGCAACCAGGAACTCAAGGGCGACAGCAAGCTGCTGAACCTGCTGCGCAACGCCGTGCTCTACGCCGCCGATGAAGACGGCTGGGCGCCGCTCAGTCTGGTCGGCTCGCGGATCGCCAACCAGGCCTCCTTCGAGCCGCGCAACTACGGCTATTCGCGGTTGTTCGACCTATTCGCCGCCATCGACCTGTTCGAGGTCCGCCGTGTCGGCAGCCATCCGCAGGTACGCTACAAGCGGCGCAGCGTACCGGTCGCCTGAGCGCCATTAGGAGCGATTGGGGGGGCACGCCTAGCTCTAGTCGCAGGCGGCGACGGCAGGATCTGTCGGGCTCAGGAACGCGCCGAGAACAGCGCTGCGCAGCCGACCACTTCCAGCGTGACCTGATCGAAACGCCGCTCCAGCTCGTGGCGCAAGCCATCGAGATCGTCCGCCTGGTTGGCGAAGATGCCCTTGCGGTTGTAGAGCGCCATCAGGCGCTGCGCCAGCGGGCTGCGCGGCACGCCGCCGTGCAGGAGGGTCGAGCCGAACAGGCGGGCGCCCGGTTTCATCAGCGGCTTGAGGTGATCGAACAGCACCGCCTTGTCGGCGATGCCGCCGGGCAGGCAGTGCAGCAGATAATTGATCCCGATGGAGTCGAACGGTTCGTCGGTGAAGGCGATGGGTTCCAGCACGTTGCGCCGGTAGCGTTCCGGGCGGTAGCGGGCGATGCGCTGCGCAGCGTGGGCCAGGGTGTCGGCATTGAGATCCATCAGCGCCACGCGCGGGGCGGGGACCGGGAAGCGGCAGCGATCGAGGAAGTAGCCGGTGCCCACGCCGACATCCAGGTGGTTGGCCGACAGGTGCTGCTCGTAGTGCGCCTCCAGCCGTGGCGTCGGGCACTTCCAGATGAAGCGGTTGGACACGCCCAACACCACGAAATCGTAGAGCGGCAGGGTGCGCCGGGTGTAGACGGCCTGGCCGGCCTGGACCTGTTCGCGGCTGGGGGTCATGGGGCTCAGGTTTGCGGTTCGCTTTTCTGCTGGCGCAGGTTGTCGAGTTCCTTGGCGAACACTTCGTCCTGCACGCTTGGTTTCTTGCGCCAAGGGCGTTTTTCTGGCGCCAGTTGTGCAGCGTAGAGGGTGATTTCCCCCTGCTGCTCGCTCTGGAACTGTTCGACTGCCTGGGTGAGTTGGGCGCGCAACAAATCTTTCGGGTTTTGCATGAAGCCTGGTACGTAAATAAACAGGAAATACATGGATGTGTTGCAATTCTGCCAGCCTTGCAGTGGCCTCGCAAATGTCGACTGGATCAACTTGCCCATATTTCCATTATATTTTATGTGGTCTTTGAATTGACTTTCCGTTGACCTGTTTTAGTGTCGTTTGGCCGCCCGTTGTAGCGGCGGCTTTCCGCCAACCGACAAAAGGAACTGTCGATCATGTCGAAACTGCGTTATTGCGCCGCACTGCTGGCCCTGCTTTGCGGTTTTTCCCTGTCCGCCACCGCCGCTGAATCCTCCGCTGCGCCGCAGCCCGCGGCCGTCGCGGCGCCCGCTGCTCCCGCCGCCAAGGTGGATCTGAACAGCGCCGATGCCGAGACGCTGGCGCGCGAGTTGAACGGTATCGGCGAGACCAAGGCTCACGCCATCGTCGAATATCGCCAGGCGAACGGTGCGTTCGAGTCGGTGGACGAGTTATTGGAAGTGAAGGGGATCGGCGAGGCGACCCTGGAGAAGAATCGCGAGCGGTTGACCGTCAACTGACTGATCGCTGCTGTACTGTTGTGCTGATCTACAAGGGGCCGGCCTTGCGCCGGCCCTTTGCATGGGGGCCGCTCAGCCGAAGAACTTGCCGAGCATGCGGGTGATGAAGCCGCCTTCGATGGTGCGCTTGACGAAGGGCACATAGTGCTTGTCGTCGCGCTTGATATGGTTGGTCAGCCACAGGCCGATGTCGGTGCGCACTTCCCGGGCCACGCGGAAGCTGTCTTCGCCGCTGCTCAGACGATCCTGATAGGAGTGGGCGCGCGCCTTGAAGGCTTCGTGGACCTGATGGTGGGCTTCCAGCATCGGATAGCCGGCCTTCTCCATCAGGCTTTCCTCGAAGGTATTGTGGGAAATCGCGTAGTCGATCAGCGACTTGATCACGTGTTCGACTTCCTCGACATTCTGCGTCTTGATGGCGTGATCGATTTCCGACAGGTATTCGAAAATCCGCCGGTGTTGGTCGTCGATGATGTCGATGCCTGTTTCGAACTCGGCAGTCCAGGTGATGACATAGCTCATGCGTCGATTCCTTGTTCGTTGAACGGTTGAATCAGACTGGCGTGGCGCCGGAACTCCTGTCCCCTAGCCCGGCTGGGGCAAGACGGGAGCGAACGCCGACCGCCAGCGGTTGCTGGCTGTATGGCGATCAGTGGCTCAACTGCACGGCAAGACGATTGACGGCGGATTGCCTTCCGCGAATGGGAAGACGGGAACGGCGGGGAGGAACCTACGGCAGGTGGAAGTCATTGGATTCTGCTCTCTTGTTGTTTTCTTCGTTTTTCCAGGGGGTCACCCAGACACTCTGTCGGTGTCTTGATCTGGTTGGCGCACCTAAACGGTGCGCCGGGACTGCGAGTATTACCCGGCGATTCCGCGCCGGCAGGCTTGGTCAGCCAAAGAACTTGCCCAGCATCCGCGCCACGAAGCCGCCGTCGAGGCTCTTCTTCACGTAGGGCACGTAATGCTTGTCGTCGCGCTTGATGTGGTTGGTCAGCCACAGGCCGATGTCGGTGCGCACTTCGCGGGCCAGGCGGAAATGGTCTTCGCCGGCGGCCAGGCGTTGCACGTAATCGTGGGCGCGATTCTTGAAGGCTTCATGGACCTGGTGGTGGGCTTCCAGCATCGGATAGCCGGCCTTTTCCATCAGGCTTTCCTCGAAGGTGTTGTGGGACACCGCGTAATCCAGCAGAGCCTTGACCACATATTCGACTTCGCTGGTGGATTTGGCCTTGATCGCGTGGTCGATTTCCGTCAGGTACTCAAAAATCCGTTTGTGCTGTTCATCGATGATGTCGATGCCGGTGGCGAATTCGGCTGACCAAGATATGACAAACCCCATGTGGATTTTCCTCTATTTAATCTTCGCTTTATCCCTGCCGGTGGATCGATATTCGCGCCGGCGGGCGTAAGTCTGGGTTTGCGGCCTGTAGGTTGTGCTACAAGCCCGCAGGATGTTCGGAGGAGCTTGGTCGTCAGCTGCGCTCTACGTGTCTGGCATCAGGGTTTCGACAAAACCATGAGCCTGGCATGGACTTTATTGCAGGCTGACGAGGTTGTGAAGATGTTGCCGATATTTTTCTGCCATGATCGACGACGTTTATTTGACGTTCCCTTTATCTCCCTCTAACCTCCTGCCCTGCTTCAGGTGCCCCCCAGCCAAGACTCGGGAGGGTGAAACAGGGAAGCCGGTGCGCATTTTCTTTGCACTTTTATTAACGTGCACTTTATATGCCAACCCGGCGCTGCCCCCGCAACGGTAGGCGAGTCAAGAAGCCCCACGACAGGCGAAGCGGCGCAGATGCGCATCGCCCTCAGCCACTGTGTTCCGTCGGAACATGGGAAGGCGTGGCTTCAGGAGTCTTCGACACTCCACTCGCGAGCCCGGAGACCGGCCTGTCGCATCCACGGTATCGCGGAGGGCGCTACCCGTCGGCTGGGCGGCCTTCCTTGCAGTCGTCCGTTCGTCGCCTGGTCCTCCGCATGCCTTCGCAACCATGCTCGCGCGGGTGCGCGCGATGTGGAGAATGACCGATGAGCAAGCCCCTTGCCGCGCCTGTGCCTCGCCTGTCGCGTGGCGTTTCCCTCCTTTTTGCGATGCCCGAAGCCCTGTCGCGTGCCCGCCACCGGCTCGCCTCGCTGCATGCCTGCGAGGTGCTCCGATGAGCGAGCGCGACGAGCGCCACCGGGCGCGCATGCAGCGCAAGAAGGCGGTGGTCGACGCGAAGATCGCCGAGGCCGCTGCCGAGCGCGGCCTGCTGCTGGTCAACACCGGCAACGGCAAGGGCAAGAGCAGCGCGGCCTTCGGCATGCTGGCGCGCGCCCTCGGCCACGGCCTGCGTGCCGGCGTGGTGCAGTTCATCAAGGGCGCGGCCAGCACCGGCGAGGAAGCTTTCTTCCGTCGCTTTCCCGACGAGGTGCGCTATCACGTGATGGGCGAGGGTTTCACCTGGGAGACCCAGGACCGCCAGCGCGACATGCACAAGGCCGCCGAGGCCTGGGCGGTGGCTCGCGAACTGTTGCAGGACGAGCAGATTGGCCTGGTGGTGTTGGACGAGCTGAACATCGCCCTCAAGTACGGCTACCTGCAGCTCGAAACCGTACTGGCCGACCTCGCCGCGCGCCCGCCGATGCAGCACGTGGTGGTCACCGGACGCGGCGCGCCGGCCGGGTTGATCGCGGTGGCCGATACGGTCAGCGAAATCGCCCTGGTCAAGCACGCCTTCCAGGCCGGCGTGAAGGCGCAGAAAGGCGTGGAATTTTGATGCGCTTCTCCCTTGTGCGCAGCGGGGCGAATTTTTTCCCGACGAGCGGGTCATTGCAGGCTGGCCGGCCGTCGATGAGGGCGCGCCTTTCCATATTCGCCCTATCCGCATGGAGTCGCCCATGAACGATGCTCGCCGCTGTCCCGCCCTGTTGATCGCCGCCCCGGCCTCCGGGCAGGGCAAGACCACGGTCACCGCCGCGCTGGCGCGCCACTTCGTCGGGCAGGGCCTGCGTGTGCGGGTGTTCAAGTGCGGTCCGGACTTTCTCGACCCCATGATCCTTGCCCGCGCCAGCGGCGCGCCGGTCGACTCGCTGGACCTCTGGCTGGTCGGCGAGGAGGAGTGCCGGCGCCGGCTGTGGCAAGCGGCGGGGGAGGCCGAGCTGATCCTTATCGAGGGGGTGATGGGCCTGTTCGACGGCACCCCCTCGGCCGCCGAGCTGGCGCGTCGCTTCGGTGTGCCGGTGCTGGCGGTGATCGACGGGGCGGCGATGGCGCAGACCTTCGCCGCCATCGCCCACGGCCTGGCCAGCTACCAGAGCGACCTGCCGTTCGCCGGCGTGCTCGCCAACCGGGTCGGCAGCGCGCGCCATGGCGAGATCCTGCGCGACTGCCTGCCCGCGCATCTGGCCTGGTACGGCGCCCTGCCGCGCGAGGCCGCCATCGAACTGCCCCGTCGCCACCTGGGCCTGGTGCAGGCCGAGGAGCTCGCCGACCTCGACCTGCGCCTGGACGCGGCGGGCGCCGCCCTGGCGCGCAGCGCCGAGCTGGGCCTGCCGCCGGCCGTGGAGTTCCAGGCTCCGCCGCCGGAGGTCCGCTCGCCCCTGCTGCAGGGCGTGCGCATCGGCGTGGCCCGCGACGCGGCCTTCGCCTTCGTCTACCCGGCCAACCTCGACCTGCTGCGCGCGCTGGGGGCCGAGCTGGTATTCTTCTCGCCGCTCGACGACCGCCAGCTGCCCAACGTCGACAGCCTGTACCTGCCGGGCGGCTACCCCGAGCTGCATCTGGAGCGCCTGGCCGCCAACCTGCCGATGCAGGTGGCGATCCGCGCCCATCACGCCGCCGGCAAGCCGATCCTCGCCGAGTGCGGCGGCATGCTCTACCTGCTCGACGCCCTGACCGACCTCGACGGCCGGCGCGGTGCGATGCTCGGCCTGCTGCCGGGCGAGGCGCAGATGCAGCCGAAGCTGGTGAGCCTGGCCATGCAGGAGATCGAGCTGGACGGCGAACTCATCCGCGGCCACAGCTACCACCATTCGAGCATGGCGTGTGCCATGGAGCCGATCGCCCATGGCGAGTGCCCGAATCATCGGCGGGTGCGCGAGCCGCTGTATCGCAGTGGCCGGCTGACCGCCAGCTACATCCACTTCTATCTGCCCTCCGCGCCGCGCGCCGCCGCCGCGCTGCTGCGGCCCTGAGCCATCCGGAGACCCTGCAGGCCGCGCCCGGCCTCATCTGCCCATGACCGACCAGACCCCCCCGGCCCCGGCCGAAAATCCCCACGCCTTCAGCGCCGAGGAGCGTGCCGCGGTCTACCGCGCCATCGCCGCGCGCCGCGACATGCGCCACTTCAGCGGCGGCAGCGTGGCCCCCGAGCTGCTCGCCCGCCTGCTCGACGCCGCGCACCACGCGCCCAGCGTCGGCCTGATGCAGCCGTGGCGCTTTATCCGCATCACCGACCGCGAGTTGCGCCGGCAGATCCGCGCACTGGTCGAGGCCGAACGCCTGTGCACCGCCGAGGCGCTCGGCGAGCGGGGCGACGAGTTCATGCGCCTCAAGGTCGAGGGTATCGAGGACAGCGCCGAGCTGCTGGTCGCCTGCCTGATGGACGGCCGCGAGCGCTTCGTGTTCGGCCGCCGCACCCTGCCGCAGATGGACCTCGCCTCGCTGTCCTGCGCGATCCAGAACCTGTGGCTGGCGGCCCGCGCCGAAGGCCTCGGCATGGGCTGGGTGTCGCTGTTCGAGCCGGTCGCCCTCGGCGAACTGCTCGGCCTGCCGCAGGGCGCCGAGCCGCTGGCGCTGCTCTGCCTCGGCCCGGTCGACGAGTTCTATCCGCGCCCGATGCTGGTGGAGGAGGGCTGGGCGGCGGAGCGTCCGCTGGCCGAGATGCTCTACGAGAACCATTGGGGAGCGCGTCCATGAGCCTGGGACTGGCCCTGTGCGCCGGCGTGGCGCTGGACGTCGCCCTCGGCGAGCCGCGCCGCCATCATCCGCTGGTGGCCTTCGGCCGTCTGGCCAATGCCTTGGAGGCCCGCTTCAACGCCCATGGCGGCGGCTGGCGCAGCCATGGCGTCACCGCCTGGTGCCTGGCGGTGCTGCCACTCACCGCGCTCACCTGGCTGCTGGTGCAGCTGCCGCTGCTCGGCGGCCTGCTGGAAATCCTCGCCCTCTACGCGGCCCTGGGCCTGCGCAGCCTGCACGAGCACGCCCTGCCGGTGCTCGACGCCCTGCGCCGCGGCGACCTGGAGGCGGCGCGGCGCGGTGTGGGCAGGGTGGTCAGCCGCGACACCAGCGCGCTGGACGACCGTGGCGTGGCCCGCGCCGCCACCGAGTCGGTACTGGAGAACGGCAGCGACGCGGTGTTCGCCGCGCTGTTCTGGTTCGCCGTGGCCGGCGCGCCGGGCGTGGTGCTCTATCGGCTGAGCAATACCCTGGACGCCATGTGGGGCTATCGCACGCCGCGTTTCGAACGTTTCGGCTGGGCGGCGGCGCGCATCGACGATCTGCTCAACTTCGTGCCGGCGTGCCTCACCGCGCTGACCTACGCGCTGTTCGGCCAGACCCGCCGCGCGCTGGCCTGCTGGCGCCGCCAGGCGCCGCAGTGGGACAGCCCCAACGCCGGCCCGGTGATGGCCGCCGGCGCCGGTGCGCTGGGCGTCGAACTGGGCGGCGCGGCGATCTACCACGGCGAACTGCATCAGCGTCCGGTGCTCGGCGAGGGCGTGGCGGCCGATGCCGAAAGTATCGACGGGGCGCTCAGCCTGCTGCGCCGCGGTGTGGCGCTGTGGCTGGCGCTGATTCTGCTCGGAGGCTGGCTGCATGCTTGAACACGGTGGCCGGCTGCGCGCCGCCGCGCAGCGCTACGGCATCCCGCTGGCCGACTGGCTGGACCTGTCCACCGGCATCGCTGCCGAGCCCTGGCCGCTGCCGGCGATCCCGCTGGCCGCGTGGGCGCGCCTGCCGGAGGAGGACGACGGCCTGGAACAGGCTGCCTGCGCCTGCTACGGCGCGCGTCAGGCGCTGGCGGTGGCCGGCAGCCAGGCGGCGATCCAGGCGCTGCCCGAACTGTTCCCGCCTGCGCGGGTCGGCGTGCTCGGCCTCAGCTACGCCGAGCACGCCCACGCCTGGCGGCGCGCCGGCCATCGACTGCTGCGCCTGGACGCCGCGGCCATCGACGCCCAACTCGACAAGCTCGACGTGCTGGTGCTGGCCAACCCCAACAATCCCACCGGCGAGCGCTTCGCGCCGGCGCAGCTGCTCGACTGGCACGCCCGCCTGCGGGCGCGCGGCGGTTGCCTGCTGGTCGACGAGGCGTTCATCGACTGCACGCCCGAGCACAGCCTGGCGGCCCATGCCCACCTGCCGGGGCTGATCGTGCTGCGCTCGGTCGGCAAGTTCTTCGGCCTGGCCGGCATCCGCCTGGGCTTCGTGCTGGCCGAGCCCGGCCTGCTGGCCAGCCTGCGCGAGCGCCTCGGCCCCTGGGCGATCAGCGGCCCCGCGCGCTGCGTCGGCCTGGCGGCGCTGGATGCGGCCAGTGTCGGCGCGCGCCGGCGCCGTGCCGCCGAGCTGCAGCGCCAAGGTCAGGCACTGGCCGAACTGCTGCGCGCGCACGGGCTGAACCCGGCCGGCGGTACGGCGCTGTTCCAGTGGGTGCCGGTGCTGCAGGCCACCGTGCTGTACGACTTCCTCGCCCGCCGCGGCATCCTCGTTCGCCTGTTCGCCGAACCGGCCAGCCTGCGCTTCGGCCTGCCCGGCGACGAGGCGGGCTGGCAGCGCCTGCAGCAGGCGCTGCACGACTGGCAGCGCAGCGCCTCCGGCGCGCTTCGCCAAGCGCTCCACAAGGAGCACGCATGAGGCGCAGCCCAGCAGGGTGGACAACTCGCGCAGCGATTGACCACCACGCGGGTCGCCGCAGCGGCAGCGGTAGAAAACCGCTGCGCGGGTTTTCCACCCTACGACCGGCCTTGGCCGACAAGCAGAAGGACTCCCGATGACCACCCTGATGGCGCAGGGCGCGACCCTGATGGTGCAAGGCACCACCTCCGACGCCGGCAAGAGCACCCTGGTGACCGCGCTGTGCCGCTGGCTGAGTCGCCAGGGCGTGGCGGTGGCGCCGTTCAAGCCGCAGAACATGGCGCTCAACTCGGCCGTTACCGCCGATGGCGGCGAGATCGGCCGCGCCCAGGCGGTGCAGGCGCAGGCCGCGGGGCTCGCCCCACACACCGACATGAACCCGGTGCTGCTCAAGCCCAACAGCGACACCGGCGCCCAGGTGATCGTCCACGGCCGCGCGGTGACCAGCATGAACGCCGTCGCCTACCACGACTACAAGCGCGTCGCCATGCAGGCGGTGCTCGACTCGCACCATCGCCTGAGCGCGCGGTACGCGGTGGTGATGGTCGAGGGCGCCGGTTCGCCGGCGGAGATCAACCTGCGCGCCGGCGACATCGCCAACATGGGTTTCGCCGAGGCGGTCGACTGCCCGGTGATCCTGATCGCCGACATCGACAAGGGCGGCGTATTCGCCCACCTGGTCGGCACCCTAGAACTGCTGTCGCCCTCCGAGCAGGCGCGCGTCCAGGGCTTCGTGATCAACCGCTTCCGCGGCGACCTGGCGCTGCTCGAGCCCGGCCTCGACTGGCTGGAGGCGCGCACCGGCAAGCCGGTGCTCGGCGTGCTGCCCTATCTGCACGACCTGCACCTGGAGGCCGAGGACGCCATCGACGTGCGCCAGAGCGAGAAGCGCGGCGAGCGTCTCAAGGTGGTGGTGCCGGTGCTGCCGCGCATCAGCAACCACACCGACTTCGACCCGCTGCGCCTGCACCCGCAGGTGGAGTTGACCTTCGTCGGCCCCGGCCAGACCATCCCGCCGGCCGACCTGATCGTGCTGCCCGGCTCGAAGAGCGTGCGCAGCGATCTCGCCCACCTGCGCGCACAGGGTTGGGAGGCGGCGATCCAGCGCCACCTGCGCTACGGCGGCAAGGTCCTCGGGATCTGCGGCGGACTGCAGATGCTCGGCGGCGAGATCGCCGATCCGCTCGGCCTGGAAGGCGCGCCGGGGGCGAGCCAGGGCCTCGGTCTGCTCGAACTGGACACCGTGCTGGAAGCCGACAAGCAGCTGCGCAACGTGCGCGGCCGCCTGGCGCTGGAAGACGCCGAGGTCGGCGGCTACGAGATCCACGCCGGGGTCAGCCGCGGCGCCGGTCTCGCGCGTCCGGCGGTGTATCTCGCCGATGGCCGCAGCGACGGCGCGCTGAGCGAGGATGGCCAGGTGCTCGGCACCTACCTGCACGGCCTGTTCGAGACCCCGGCCGCCTGTGCCGCACTGCTGCGCTGGGCGGGCCTGCGCGAAGTGGCGATGCCCGACTACCATGCGCTGCGTGAGCGCGACATCGAGCGCCTGGCCGATCTGGTCGAGGCGCACCTTGACTGCACGCGGCTGCGCCAGCTGTGCGGACTGCCGGCATGAACGCCGGTGGCGGGGACTGCGTAGGGTGGGCAACTCGCGCAGCGATTACCCAGCAATTTGGCGCAGTTGCAGCGATCACCCACCCGCCGGGCGGCGTGGGCGCGGGTGGAAAATCGTTACGCGAGTTTTCTGTTTTCTGCGCGGTGGGCGTCCACCCTGCGGCCTGCGAATGCGCCCCTTCACCCCCTGAATCGGAAGAGACCACTCCATGCTTGAACTGATCCTCGGCGGCGCCCGCTCCGGCAAGAGCCGCCTGGCCGAACGCCTGGCGGACGAGTCTGGCCTGGCGGTTACCTACCTCGCCACCGCCCAGGCGGGCGACGACGAAATGGCCGCGCGCATCGCCCATCACCGGGCGCGCCGCCCGGCCGACTGGGCGCTGGTGGAGGAGCCGCTGCACCTGATGCAGGCGCTGCGCGAGCACGCGCGGGACGATCGCTGCGTGCTGGTCGACTGCCTGACGCTTTGGCTGACCAATCTACTATGGATTGACGAGGGCACCCATCTCGAACGCGAGCGCGACGCCCTGCTCGAGGGCATCGCCGCGCTGCCGGGGCGCATCCTCCTGGTCAGCAACGAGACCGGCCTCGGTGTGGTGCCGCTGGGCGAGCTGACGCGCCGTTACGTCGACGAGGCCGGCTGGCTGCACCAGGCGCTCGCCGAGCGTGCCCAGCGCGTGACCTTCTGTGTGGCGGGGTTGCCGATGATCCTGAAAGGGGAGACCCGATGAACGAATTCTGGTGGCAGGCCGCCTGCCAGCCCCTCGACCACGTGGCGCGGCAGAAGGCCGAGCAGCGTCAGGCGCGCCTGACCAAGCCGACCGGCGCGCTCGGCCGCCTCGAGCAACTGGCCGTCGAGCTGGCCGCGATGCAGGGCCGCGAGTGCCCGCACCTCGAACAGCCGTGGATCGCCGTGTTCGCCGGCGACCACGGGGTGGTCGCCGAGGGCGTGTCGGCCTATCCGCAGGAAGTGACCCGGCAGATGCTGCACAACTTCGTCGCCGGCGGTGCGGCGATCAGCGTGCTGGCCCATCAGCTGCAGGCCCGCATCGAGGTGATCGACCTCGGCACCGTCGGGGGCGGCGAGCCGCTGGGCGGCGTGCACAGCTACGCGCTGGGCCCCGGCACCGCCAACCTCGCCCACGGTCCGGCGATGAGCGACGAGCAGTGCCAGGCGGCGCTGGCCGCCGGCCGCGCCAGCGTCGAGCGGGCGCGCCAAGTGGGCGCCGGGCTGTATATCGGCGGCGAGATGGGCATCGGCAACACCACCGCGGCGACGGCGCTCGGCTGCGCGCTGCTCGACCTGCCGGCGCTGGCGCTGACCGGCGCCGGCACCGGCCTGGACGCCGCCGGGGTGGCGCGCAAGCAGCGGGTGATCGACAGCGCCCTGCTGCTGCACCTGCGCGACTGCGGCGATCCGCACGAGGCGCTGCGCCGGCTCGGTGGCTTCGAGATCGCCGCGCTGGTCGGCGCCTACGTCGCCTGCGGCCAGTACGGCCTGCCGGTGCTGGTCGACGGCTTCATCGCCACGGTCGCCGCGTTGTGCGCCGTGCGCCTCAATCCCGGCTGCCGGCCGTGGCTGCTGTTCGGCCATCGCGGCGCCGAGCCCGGCCATGCCCTGGTGCTGCAGGCGCTCAAGGCCGAACCGTTGCTCGAACTCGGCCTGCGCCTGGGCGAGGGCAGCGGCGCGGCGCTGGCGGTGCCGCTGCTGCGCCTGGCCTGCAGTCTGCACGCCAGCATGGCGACCTTCGCCGAGGCGCAGGTCAGCGACCGCGCGCCATGATTCTCGACCTGCTGCGCCATGGCGAGACCGAACTAGGCGGCGGCTTTCGCGGTCGCCTCGACGACGCCCTCACCACGCTCGGCTGGAGCCAAATGCACGCCGCGCTCGGCGAGCCCGCCCCCTGGCAGGCGCTGGTCAGCTCGCCGCTGCAGCGCTGCGCCGCCTTCGCCGCGCAGCTGGCCGACCGCCACGGTTTGCCGCTACAGCTGGAAAGCGGTTTGCGCGAGCTGGACTTCGGCGCCTGGGAGGGCCGCACGGCCGCCGAGCTGTGGGAGCGCGACGCCGACGCGCTGGGCCGCTTCTGGAGCGATCCCTACGGCTTCACCCCGCCTGACGGCGAGCCGCTGGTCGACTTCGAGGCGCGGGTGCTCGGAGCCATCGAGCGCCTGCAGCGCCAGCACGCCGGCCGGCATCTGCTGCTGGTCACCCACGGCGGGGTGATGCGCCTGCTGCTGGCGCGCGCCCGCGGCCTGCCGCGTGGCGACCTGTTGCAGGTGGAGGTGGGCCACGGCGCGCTGCATCGGTTGCGGGTGGGCGAGGGGCTGCGGATCAGCGAGTAGTTCCTCCGCCGGCGCCCGGGCCTTTGCGCGGGAGCCTTGCAGTAGACGTTCTGCGCGCATGGGACGCAGAGCGTCCCCGGCGGCGTGCCCCCACGGGAGCGGGGCACGCTCAGTCATCCATCGATCAGTCCGGCGTAGCTGCGCCGACCGCGGCGATCCACGGCTCCAGGCGCTGGCCGAAGGCGACCTCGATGCGCTGGCCGGGCGTCGTCGACTTGTCGCGAACCCGACTCGGCAGATCGGCCAGTGCCCGGTGCCAGTGCTGCGGCACCGTGATCCGCTCGATGCTCAGCTCGCTGAGATAGCCCTGCAGCCCCGTCGAGTTGTGCCAATGGCTGGGCCGCACCAGTCCCTGCACGATGGCGTAGCGGCTGCGGTCCGGATAGCGCTGGCGCAGGGCGTCGCGGTCGAGACCGGTGTCCACCGCGTACAGCCGGGTATCGAGCTGCAGGGTGTCCAGTTCGTCGCGCTGGTGCTTCACGCGCTGCTGCAGCTGCTTGTCCTCGGGCAGGGCGGCGAGCGCCTGGCTGGCCTGCTCCAGCTGCGCCTGCTGGCGGCGTAGCTCCTCGCGGTAGGCCGGGCCGTCCAGCTCCAGCACCACCAGCACCTCGCGCGCGGCCTGGCGCCGGCAGCGGGGTTCGCAGTCCTCCGCCGCGGGCAGCTGGAAGCCCAGCTGGCGCATCTGCGCGTCGCTCAGGCGCCGGTTGTAGCGGTTCCCCTGGTCCTCCGCGGCGCTCGGCATGCGCCAGCGCAGCTGCAGCGCCAGGCCGCTGTTCTCCTTGCGCAGCCCGGCCGACATGCCGTCCAGCTCGCGCTCGCTGAGCGCCAGGCGGCTGTCCGGGGCGCCGCTGCGGTTGTACCAGGCGCCGGCGAGGGCGAAGGCGTTGATCAGCAGGATCAGCGCCACACCGGCGAACAGGGCGTGGCGATGGGTGTAGCGATGGGCGAGGCGGCTCATGCGTTCGCACCTCCCTTGTGGCCGTGGCTCAGGCGCAGGCGGCGCAGGATCACCAGGATCAGCACCGCGACCAGGCTCAGCAGCAGGAAGAACAGGTACTTGGGCAGGATCTCCCACCACCAGTCGAACAGCTTGGTGTAGAGGAAGACGACGAAGAAGGTCAGGCCGGTATTGACCACCTCCGGCCAGTCGCGGCGGGTGCCGAGCCAGATCGCCAGGCCCGCGCCGAGGAAGCCGAGCGTCTGATAGAAACCCTCGATCAGTGCCGCATTCCAGGGCAGGTAGCTGGCCTCGCCCCAGTTGGCCAGCACCAGCATCGGCAGCAGCAGCGCCAGCAAGCCGAACACCCGATAGATCGCTGCGAAGCCGCTGAAGCCCTGCTGCGGCACCAGCAGCGGCACGGCGAAGATCAGCAGGCCGGCGGGCAGGAAGTGCTCGGGGAATTCGCCCATGCTCAGCCAGTAGACGCCGCTCCAGGTGCCGACCCGCGCGGCGACGAAGGCCAGCAGGCTGATCAGCCCGGCGGCCAGCAGCAGGCGCGCGTCGCAGGCGTAGGCCAGCAGCAGGGCATAGGCGGCCCAGGCGAGCAGGGCGTTGTCGGTGGGCGTGATGTTGAAGATCTGGCCGAGCATCACCGTGTTGAGCACCAGGCAGGCGAAGGCGACCATGGCGGCGAGCTTGCTGAAGTAGCCCGAGCCGTCGCGACCGCGCACCCACAAGGTGAGCAGCAGGCTGCCCAGGGAGGCGCCGATCAGGATGGCGACCTGGGTGGTGGCGCCGAACAGACCCCAGAACTGGTAGAACAGGAACAGCACGCTGGCCGCCAGGGCCAGCGCGCCGAGCAGGGAGGCGATGCGCATGCTCAGCGACAGGCGCTTGGCCTGACTGTCCTGGTCGATGTCGAAGCTGTGGCGATAGTCGTCGAGCAGCCGGCGGTGGTGGGCGGCGAGGCGTTCCAGTTGCGTCGGCTCGAGGCCAAGGGCCTGTTCGTCCTGCAGGCGCCGCAGTTCGCGGCGAAACGCCTGGATGTCGTCGGCCCGCTGCTGGGCCTGGTCGCGGCTGAGTGTCATGGCGAATCCTTGCTGGGCACTCGGGGGGATGGGCGAAACTCTAGCGGCAAACCGGCGTGGTCACCAGGCGGCGAACGCCAGACGGGCCGGCGTATCCACGGTCCGTCCGGGTGCGCGAGGCGAGCGGCGCCCCGCGCACCCGGCGGTCCCTCAGACCTTCCAGTCCATCAGCTGGTTGCGGATCGGCAGTTCGCGGATGCGCTTGCCGGTGGCGGCGAAGATGGCGTTGCACAGCGCCGGGGCGATCGGCGGCACGCCCGGTTCGCTGGCGCCGCCCAGCGCCGTCTCGCCTTCGGGGCGGATCAGGTGCACGGCGATTTCCCGCGGCGCCAGCGGCATGCGCGCCACCTGGTAGTTGTGCAGATTGCTCTGCTCCACCTGGCCCTCGCGGAAGGTGATCTCGCTGAGCGTGGCGTTGCCCAGGCCCATCACGCAGGCGCTCTCCATCTGTGCGCGGACGCGGTCCGGGTTGACCACCGGGCCGCAGTCCACCGCCATGGTCGCCTTGTTGACGACCAGCACGCCGTCGGTACGCACCTCGACGTCCAGCACCACCGCCACGTAGCTGACGAAGCTGTAGTGCACGGCCAGGCCCAGGCCGCGCCCCGGCGGCAATTGCTGGCCCCAGCCGGCCTGCTTGGTAGCCTCCTCGACCACCGCGCGCAGGCGCCCGGTGTCGAGCGGGTACTGGCTCGGCGACTCGCCGTAGTTGGTGGTGTCGCCGAGCAGCTCCGGGTCGATCTTGCGCGGCGCACCGATCAGCTCGAGGAGGAAGTCGCGATGGTCGCGGCCGGCCGCCGTCGCCAGCTCGGCGATGAAGCTCTGGATGGCGAAGGCGTGGGGCATGTTGAGCGCCGAGCGATACCAGCCGATCCGCGTGTGCGCCGCGGCTTCGGGGTTTTCCTGGCGCAGGTTGCGCAGGCGCGAGGGCATGCCGAGCAGGCCCATGCCCAGCTCGAACTGTTGCAGGTGCCGGGAGTCCGGCCCGAACGGCGCGGCCATGCTCGGCGCCGCGCTGCGGTGCAGCCAGGCGCTGGGAACACCCTTGTCGTCCAGCGCGCCGCGCAGGTACTGCGCCGACACGGCGTGGAAGTAGGCGTGCTGCAGGTCGTCCTCGCGGGTCCACTGCACGCGCACATGGCGGCCGGGAAGCTCCCTGGCCAGCAGCGCCGCCTCGAGGATGAAGTCGGGCGGGGACTTGCGGCCGTAGCCGCCGCCGAGCAGGGTGACGTTGACCGTCACCTTGTCGAGCGGCAGGTCCAGGCGCTTGGCGACTTGCTCGCGCGCCAACTGCGGCGACTGGCTGGGCGCCCACAGCTCGCAGGCGCCGTCCTTGAACAGGGCGGTGGCCACCGGCGGCTCCATCGGCGCCTGGGCGAGGTGGGGCAGGTAGTAGGTGGCTTCCAGCGTCTTGGTCGCCTGCATCTGCGCGGCGTCGATGTTGCCGACGTTGCGCAGGCGCTTGCCCGGCTGGCGGACGGCCTCGATGAGCGCCTTGCGATAGGCGGGCGAGTGATAGGCGGCGTTGGCGCCGTGCTCCCACTCCAGCTGAAGCGCCTCGCGCCCCTTGATCGCCGCCCAGGTGTTGCCGGCCACCACGGCGATCCCGCCGAGCGGCTGGAACCCCGAGGGGATAGGGGTGGCGGCGATCTCCACCACCCGGAGCACGCCGGGCACCTGCATGGTGGCGCTGGCGTCGTAGCTCTTCAGGGTGCCGCCGTACACCGGCGGGCGGGCGATCACCGCGTACAGCATGTCGGGGAAGCGCAGGTCGGCGCCGTAGATCGCCCGGCCGTGGACGATGTCGTCGTCGTCGACGGCGCGCTTGGCCTCCTTGCCGATGTAGCGGAATTCTTCGGCCTTCTTCAGGCGCAGCTGGTCGCGCGGCGGCACTTCGAGGGCGGCGGCGGCCTCGGCCAGCTCGCCGTAGCCCAGGCTGCGCCCGCTGGGCACGTGCAGCACCTTGTGGCCTTGCGCCTGGCATTCGCCGAGCGGCACCTGCCACTGCGCGGCGGCTGCCTGTTCGAGCATCTGCCGGGCGGCGGCGCCGCAGCGGCGCAGCGGCGCGTACCAGTGGCGCATGCTGCGCGAGCCGGTGGTGTCCTGGTTGCCGAAGCGCGCCTCGTCGCCCGGCGCCTGCACCACACGCATCATCGCCCACTCGGCTTCCAGCTCGTCGGCCACCACCATGGCCAGGCTGGTGCGCACGCCCTGGCCCATCTCGGCGCGGGTGCACACGAAGGTGACCACGCCATCCTTGGCGATGCTGAGCAGCACCTTGGGGTTGTCGACCCAGCCGTGCGGCAGGGCGTCGGCGACGAAGGCGGTCTTCTTGCCGGCGGCGAAGGCGCTGGGCATGCCCCAGTTGGCGGCGATCACCAGCGCGCCGGTGGCGGCCAGACCCTTGAGGAAACCGCGGCGGCTGAGGTTGGCGACCACCAGATCGGCAGGCTCGCCGGCATTGTGTTCGCGCTGGCTCATGCCTGGCCCTCTTGCAGCTTGCCGGCCGCGCTGGCGATGGCGGTGCGGATGCGCGTGTAGGTGCCGCAGCGGCAGATGTTGCCGACCATCGCCGCTTTGATCTGGCCGTCGTCGGGGTTGCGGTTCTCCTTGAGCATGGCGGTGGCCGCCATGATCTGTCCGCCCTGGCAATAGCCGCACTGGGCCACCGCATGCTCCCGCCAGGCCTGCTGGACCAGTTTGCCGACCGGGTCCTGGTCCACCCCCTCGATGGTGGTCACCCGCTTGCCGACCGCCTGGCCGACCGGGGTCAGGCAGGCGCGCACGGCCTTGCCGTCGAGGTGCAGGGTGCAGGACCCGCATTGGCCCATGCCGCAGCCGAATTTGGTGCCGGTGAGGCCGGCGACGTCGCGGAGCGCCCACAGCAGGGGCATGTCCTCCGGCACCTCGAGTTGGTGATCCTTGCCGTTCAGGTTCAGGGTGATCATCGCTGCGTATCCATTCTTTTTCATTCAGTGCGCAGCACCGAAGCATGCGCTCCGTCCCGACGTGGTGGTGGATCGCTGGACGGCCGATCCGCCAGGCCTGGCTGACTCTCGGTCAACCGGCAGACAGGGGTTTATACCACCTGATCGATGACCCTCGGCATGGGGGGCGAGCAGCGCACGCGTTTTTTGTCGCGGCCGGCCGCAGGTTGCAAAAAGCCCCGACCACAGGGCCGGGGCTTGAGGCAAAAGGTCGGTCGACTCGGGCCGGACCGTTCGCTGGCCGAAGAGTCACTTCACGACGAGAGTGCCCTTCATCATCGCGGAGTGGCCGGGGAAGGAGCAGAAGAACATGTACTCCTCGCCGGCCGTCAGCTTGGACACGTCGATCTTCACCGAGTCCTTCTCGCCGCCGCCGATCACCTTGGTGTGGGCGATCACTCGCGGGTCGTCGTCCTTCAGATACTCGTTATCCAGCCCGGCGGCGCTGCCGTCGGTGATTACGGGCTGCATGTCGGCGCTGGTGCTCAGCACCCAGTTGTGGCCCATCACGTTCTTGTCCATCTTGCCGGTGTGTTCGAGGTTGACGGTGAAGGTCTTGCAGCTCTTGTCCACGGTGATGGCGTTGGTGCTGAACTGCATCTGGTCGGTCGCCTGCACGTCCACTTCGCATTCATCGGCCCATAGGGGCGCGCTGAACACACCAAGCAGGAACAGGACAACGAGTTTGCGAAACATATGAGCCTCCTGGGTAGGTCGGGCTTAACGCTCCGGGCGGGATGTGCCCACGACGGGCGAGCTCCCTGCGTCGGTACAAGGCCGTGCCGACGCGGCCGGCACGGCAGGCGAGCGGGGATGCCGCTCCATCCTGAAGCATAGTCAGTGCCCCGCCGGTTCGCTGGCCGCTGGTCCGTCCGTCATGGTTCAGCGTGCCTGCAGCCACGCCCGCCAGCCGCCGCAGGCGGTGATGTCCTCGGCGCCCGCCAGCCCGTACGGCTCGCAGATGAAGCCGGTTTCCCAGCGGCCGTCTTCCAGCTCGACCTTGCCCAGGCCCAGCGGCGCCGGGATGCCGGTGAGGAAGGAGCCCAGTTGGTGGCTGGGCAGTTCCCAGACCTCGACGGCGATGGCCGCCCCCCCTTCGGCGACGCGGACCATGCCCGGGCGCAGCGGCGGGCCGCCGGCCAGGGCGTAGAGCTTGTAGCTCGGTGCGCTGCGGGTGGCCTCGAGCAGCCGGCCGCCGCGCTGGGTGAGCTGCCAGTTGAGCGGCAGGCCGGCCAGGTGCGCGCCGCACACCACCACGCGGGCCATATCGCTGCGCGCCGGAGTGGTCGGGGCGGACAGCTGCAGGGCGCGGCCGCCGGCGAGCGGCAGGCCGTGCTGGCGTTGCATGGCGTCGGCGAGGCCCAGCAGGTACTGGTCGGTGAAGGCGCGGCCGAACAGGGTCACGCCCCAGGGCAGGCCGCTCGCCATCACCCCGGTCGGCACCGCCACCGCCGCGTAGTCCAGCAGGTTCATGAAGTTGGTGTAGTAGCCCAACTCGGAGTTGCGCAGCACGGGCTCCGCGTGCAGTTCGGCGAGGCTCACCGGGCGGCCGATGGTCGGGGTCAGCACGCAGTCGAGACCTGCCATGACGCGATCGCAGATGGCCTTGAGCGCCTGCAGGCGGTACTGGGCGCGGAACGCCTCGACCGCCGTGGTGCCCGGCGCCTTGGCCAGCACCGCACGGATCACCGGCAACACCGCCTCGGGGTGGGTTTCCAGCAGTTCGCCGGCCACGCTGTAGCGCTCGGCCACCCACGGGCCCTCGTAGAGCAGGCGCGCGGCTTCGAGGAAGGGTGAAAAATCGATCTCCACCGGCGTGCCGCCGAGGCTTTCCAGCTGGCGCACGGCCGCGGCGAACTGCAGAGGCCCTTCGCTGCAGCCGAAGAACTGCAGGTCCTGCGCGCGCGGCACGCCGAAGCGGAACGGGCGCGGCGCGCCGAAGGCCGAGGCGTCGTTCCACAGCGGGTTGGCGCGGCTGTAGTCGTCGCGCAGATCGAGCCTGGCGGTCAGCGCCAGCAGCTGGCTGGCCTCGCGGGCGGTGGCGGCGAAGAAGGTCACGCAGTCCAGGGTACGGCAGGCCGGCACCACCCCGGCGGTGGAGATCAGCCCCTTGGTCGCCTTGAGGCCGACCAGGTTGTTGAGCGCCGCCGGCACCCGGCCGCTGCCTGCGGTGTCGGTGCCGAGGGCGAAGCTGGCCAGGCCGAGCGCCACCGCCAGCGCCGAGCCGGAGCTGGAGCCGCCGGCCGGATAGTCCGGGTGCACGCTGTTGCGGCACGCGCCGTAGGGCGAGCGGGTGCCGTTGAGTCCGGTGGCGAACTGGTCGAGGTTGCTCTTGCCCAGCGGCACGGCGCCGAGGGCGATCAGTTGCTCGACGATGGTCGCGCTGCGTTCGGGCACGTAGGCGAAAGCCGGGCAGGCGGCCGTCGTGGGAATCCCGGCCAGGTCGATATTGTCCTTGATGGCGAAGGGCACGCCGTACAGCGGCAGCTCGTTCGGCGCCTTGCCGTCGAGGGCGGCCAGATAGGGCTCCAGCTCCTCGGGCGACAGCAGGTGGATGAACAGCTTGAACTCGGGGTTGAGCGCTACGGCCTTGGCGCGCAGGGCTTCGATCAGCTGGCGCGGATTGGTGCGGCCGTCCACATAGGCGGCGCGCAGGGTGTCGAGGCGCAGGTCGAATTCGTGGGACATGGTCAATTTCCTTGTTGGCCCGGGCGTAGGGTGGGTTAGCCGCAACGCGGCGTAACCCACCACCGATGCCGCAGGCATCGCGATTGGGGCCGGCCTGGTGGCCGGTTGGTGGACCGATGAAGCGCGGTCCACCCTACGGTTGTCTCGGCGTTCGTAGGGTGGAAAACGGCGCAGCCTTTTCCACCGTTGGTTGTTCGGGCCGGCCTGGCGGCCGGTGGGTGGACCGGTGAAGCGCGGTCCACCCTACGGTTGTCTCGGCGTTCGTAGGGTGGAAAACGGCGCAGCCTTTTCCATCGTGCGTTGTTCGGGCCGGCCTGGTGGTCGGTTGGTGGACCGGTGAGGCGTAGTCCACCCTACGGTTGTCTCGGCGTTCGTAGGGTGGAAAACGGCGCAGCCTTTTCCACCGTGCGTTGTTCGGGCCGGCCTGGTGGCCGGTTGGTGGACCGATGAAGCGCGGTCCACCCTACGAGAGCGTCAGGCCTCCTCCAGCACCACCACCCGCTGGCCGGCGCGCACCGGCGAGCCGGGCTGCACGCGGACCTCGCGGACCACGCCGCCGACCGGGGCGGTGAGGGGGATCTCCATCTTCATCGACTCGAGGATCACCAGCACGTCGCCGGCCGCGACCGTTTCGCCCTCGCTCACCTGGACCTGCCAGAGGTTGCCGGCGATGTGGCTGTCGATACCGTGCTGGCCGGCGCCGAGCGGGCTGTCCTCGCCGAGATCCGGGCCGACTTCCTCCACCTCGAAGTGCGCCTGGCCGGAGTCGATCCAGCGCTGGCGCTCGGCGGCGAAGGCGCCGCGCTGCTGGGCGCGGAACGCGGCGATGCCCTCGGCTTCGTCATGCAGGAACTGCTGGTAGTCGGCGAGTCGCAGCTCGCTGTCCTCGATGCACAGGTCGAAACGGCCGAGCGGGAAGTCGCGGCGGATGCGCAGCAACTCGTCGGCGGATACCGGATAGAAGCGAATCTGGTCGAAGAAGCGCAGCAGCCAGGGCTTGCCGCGGAAGGCTTCCACCTCGCGGTAGCGGTTCCACATCTGCAGGGTACGGCCGACGAACTGGTAGCCGCCGGGGCCTTCCATGCCGTACACGCACATGTAGGCGCCGCCGATGCCCACCGAGTTCTCCGCGGTCCAGGTGCGCGCCGGGTTGTACTTGGTGGTCACCAGGCGGTGGCGCGGGTCGAGCGGGGTGGCCACCGGCGCGCCGAGATAGACGTCGCCGAGGCCCATCACCAGGTAGCTGGCGTCGAATACGGTCCTGTAGACCTCGTCGAGGTTTTCCAGGTCGTTGATGCGGCGGATGAACTCCAGATTGCTTGGGCACCAGGGCGCGTCCTTGCGCACCGTGGTCATGTACTTGTCGATGGCCAGTTGGCAGGCCGGGTCGTCCCAGGACAGCGGCAGGTGGACGATGCGCGACGGCACCTTCAGATCCTGCGCGGCGCACACCGCATCCCACAGGCCGGCGACCGTCTCCAGCAGCACGGCCAGCGGCAGGGTTTCCGGCTGGTAGTGGACCTGCAGCGAGCGGATGCCCGGTGTCAGGTCGATGACGCCGGCGAGTGCCTGGGCTTCGAGGGCCTGCATCAGCGCATGGCCACGGAAGCGCAGCACCAGGTCCAGCTCCGGCGCGCCGATCTCCAGCAAGAGGTGGGTGTCGCCGGACAGGCGGGCGACCAGACGGGTGTCGTCCCGGCCGATATCCAGCACGATGGGGGTTGCAGGGGCGAATTCGTTTGCCGCCTTTGCCGCCTCGATGTAGGCGAATGAATTCGCCCCTACCTCTGCGCGGCGGGCCTTGGCCAGTTCGCGGGCGGTTTCGATGCTGACCGGCACGAAGCGCAGCTTGTCGCCGGCCTTGAGCTGGCCGAGCTGCCAGAGGTCGGCCTCGATCACCGTCACCGGACAAACGAAGCCGCCCAGGCTCGGGCCGTCAGGGCCGAGGATCACCGGCATGTCGCCGGTGAAGTCCACCGCGCCGATGGCATACGGGTTGTCGTGGATATTGGAGGGGTGCAGGCCGGCCTCGCCGCCGCTGTCGCGCACCCACTCGGGTTTCGGCCCGATCAGGCGCACGCCGGTGCGGCTGGAGTTGAAGTGCACTTCCCAGTCGGTGGCCAGGAAGGTGTCGATATAGGCCGGGGTGAAGTACTCCGGCGCGCCGTGCGGGCCGTAGATCACGCGAATCTCGCGCACGGCCGGCAGCGGCGCGCACAGCTCGGCGGCCAGTGCGGCACCGGCAGTGGCATCGGCGAGCGGGGCGAGGTGCAGCACGTCGCCGGCGCGCAGCGCGCGGCCGCCGTGGCCGCCGAACTGGCCGAGGGTGAAGGTGCTCTTGCTGCCCAGATAGTCCGGCAGCTGCAGGCCGCCGCGCACGCAGAGATAGGAGCGCGCGCCACTCCCCGCGATGGTGCCGAGGGCGAGGGTGCTGCCGGCGGGAACGAACAGTGCGGTGTGCAGCGGCTGCGCCACGCCGTCCAGGGCGACGGGGATGTCGGCGCCGGTCACCGCCACCACCGCGTCGGTGTTGAAGCGCAGCAGCGGGCCGCTCATGGTGATTTCCAGGCCGGCGGCGCCTTCTGCATTACCCAGCAGGCGGTTGCCCAGGCGCAGGGCGCGGTCGTCCATCGGTCCTGACGGCGGCACGCCGACCGCCCAGTAGCCGAGGCGACCGGGGTAGTCCTGGACGGTGGTCTGGGTGCCGGCGCTGAGCACCTCGAAGGTGCTGGCCCGGTAGGCGAGGCCTTCCAGGCAGCGGGTCCAGGGATTGCCGGAGGCAAAGGGCATGTCGCTGAGGATCTGGCGCAGGTAGTCGCGGTTGGTTTCCACGCCGTACAGCAGGCTGTCCGCCAGCGCGCGATCCAGCGCGGCGCGGGTCTGCTCGCGGTCCGGTGCCCAGGCGATGAGCTTGGCGATCATCGGGTCGAAGTAGGGCGGGATCTCGCAGCCGGCTTCGACCCAGGTGTCGATGCGCAGGCGTTGGCCGTCGGCCGCCGGGAAGTCGACTGCGGTGAGCAGGCCGGGGCTGGGCTGGAAGTCGCGGCCCGGGTCCTCGGCGTACAGGCGCGCCTGGATGGCGTGGCCGCTGGGCTTCAACCCCTTCGCCAGCTCGGCCAGCGGCGGCAGGTCGCCGGCGGCCAGCTCGATCATCCAGCGCACCAGATCGACGCCCCACACCTGCTCGGTGACGCCGTGCTCGACCTGCAGGCGGGTGTTCACCTCGAGGAAGTAGAAGCGCTGGGCCTCGCTGTCGTAGACGAACTCCACGGTGCCGGCGCTGCGGTAGCTCACCGCTTTCGCCAGCTTGATCGCCGCGGCGCAGAGTTCCTCGGCCATGCCGGCCGGCAGGTTGGGCGCCGGGGTTTCCTCCAGCACCTTCTGGTTGCGCCGCTGCACCGAGCAGTCGCGCACGCCCAGGGCCAGCACCTCGCCGGCGCCGTCGCCGAACACCTGCACTTCCAGATGGCGGGCGCGCTCGATGTACTTCTCGATGAACACGCCCGAGTCGCTGAAGTTGTTCTGGCCGAGGCGCTTGACCGCCTCGAAGGCCTCGGACAGCTCGGCCGCCGAGCGGCACACGCGCATGCCGATGCCGCCGCCGCCGGCGGTGCTTTTCAGCATCACCGGGTAGCCGACCGCTTCGCCTGCCGCGAGCGCCGCGTCGAGGTTTTCCAGCAGTTCGGTGCCTTCCAGCATCGGCACGCCATGCTGTTTGGCGAGAGCCCTGGCGGTGTGCTTGAGGCCGAATACCCGAAGTTGCTCGGGCGTCGGCCCCACGAAGGCGATGCCGGCGGCCTCGCAGGCTTCGGCGAACGCGGCGTTCTCGGAAAGGAAGCCGTAGCCGGGATGGATGGCGGTGGCGCCGCTCTGCTTGGCCGCGGCGAGGATCTTGTCCACCACCAGATAGGTGGAGGAGGCCGGCCCTTCGCCCAGCGAGAAGGCCTCGTCGGCCTGCTGGATATGCAGGCTGGCGGCGTCGGCTTCGGAGTAGACGGCCACGCCGGCTACGCGCAGTTCATGGAGAGTGCGCAGGATGCGGCAGGCGATGGCGCCGCGGTTGGCGATCAGGAGTTTGGCGAACATTTCGAGGTGTCCTCGAAAGGTGGCGGGCCGTCCCGCCGAAAGTCTTCTTCGCCACGGTCGTCCGTGGCTGATATGCAGTGCCGCGCTTGGCGCGGCTCGGTGGAAAACCGCTTCGCGGGTTTTCCACGGGGTGGCCATCCACCCTACGGTTGCTTCGCGTGGCTTAGGGTGGATGACCGCGCAGCGTCATCCACCGTCAGTCCCAGATCAGTACCTCGGCCGGGGTCGGATTCCAGCCGTTGCACGGGTTGTTGAGCTGCGGGCAGTTGGAGATCAGCACGATCACGTCCATATGCGCCTTGAGCTCGACGTACTTGCCCGGCGCGGAAATGCCGTCCTCGAAGGTCAGGCCGCCTTCCGGGGTGACCGGTACGTTCATGAAAAAGTTGATGTTGGCGCCGATGTCGCGCTTGGCGAGGCGACCGTCGTGCAGGCTGGCGCGCAGGAAGTTGTCGCGGCAGCTGTGCATATAGCGTTTGTCCAGCGCGTAGCGGACCGTATTGCTCTCCTGCGCGCAGGCGCCGCCCAGGGTGTCGTGGCGGCCGCAGGTGTCGGCGACGATGGTCAGCAGCGGGTTGCCGAGGTTGGAGTAGAGCACCGTGCCGGAGGTCAGGTAGACGTTGTTCTGCCGGCGCAGGGTGCGCTGCGGGTCGTAGCGCTCGCGCGGATTCTTCGCGCTGTAGAACAGGGTGTCGACCGCCTGGTTGCCCTCAAGGTCGAGCAGGCGGACGGTCTGCCCGGCCTTGACCTCGAACAGGTAGGGCTCGCCGGCCGGGATGACGTGGCGGAACACGGCGGTTTCGGGGTGCAGGGAGCTTTCGACGAGGCTCATGTCGGGTCCTCAGATATACAGGCGTTCGGTGTTGTGGAAGCCGCGCTCGTTCTCCGCGCGCGAGGTGCGGCACAGCACGCTGATACCGTCGCTGGCGACCTTGTGCCAGGTGAGCTGCACCGGCTTGGGCGAGTAGACCGGGTTGGGATCCAGGGGGTGCTGCAGGGCGGTGAGTACCACCAGGGTGTCCATCGGCGCGAACAGCTCGACGTAGTCGCCGGCGCGCGAGTTGCCGGTCTCGAAGACGAAGGCGCCGTCTGCGTCGACGCTGACCTTGCTGAACAGGTTGAGGGTCATCAGCAGGTCCGGCAGGCCCAGGTCCCACTTGCCCAACTCCACCAGCAGGTTGTCGACGCCGTTGCGGTGGAAGCCGTTGCGCAGCTCCTGGTAGCGGCCGGCGCCGTACTTCTCGCGCACTTCGCCGGCGGACAGCACGCCGCCGAAGCTGTCGTGCCAGCCGCAGGTGTCGGCGGTGATCGCCGCCAGCACCCGGCCCATGTCCGAGTACAGGCAGTGGCCGGCGGTCAGCTTGGCGGTGTGCTGGCCCTTGAGGGTGTCCGGCAGATTGAGGCGCTCGCTCTTTTCCCGGGCGTTGAGCAGCAGCAGGCTGACGTTGGCGCCGCCTTCGAGATCGGTGATGCGCAGCAGCTGGCCGCGCTTGAGCACGAACGAGGTGTGGCCGCCGCCGGGGACGAGTTCCTCGTACAGGGTCGGGCGCAGGGTCAGGGATGCGGTCATGGCATTACTCCTTTAAAGCGCGGATGGCAGGCCGGCGCCGATATGCGCGGGCAGGGCGTCGACCGCCGCACGTACGGCGCGGCGATCGACGTTGAGGGGGATGTCGTAGGTCACCCGCGCGCCGTAGGCGTTGGGCGCGTGCGGGTCGAGGCGCACCTTGTCGAACACCAGCAGGCGCGTGCCGAGGCTGAAGCCCTCGGAGAGGTCATGGGTGACCATAAACACAGTCAGCTGAGTTTCCCGCCACAGCTCCAGCAGCAGGGCGTGCATGTCCTTGCGGATGCCGGGGTCGAGGGCGCCGAACGGCTCGTCGAGCAGCAGCATGCGCGGCTTCATCACCAGCGCCTGGGCGATGGCCAGGCGCTGCTGCATGCCGCCGGACAGCTGGGTGGCGTACTTGTCCAGCGCGTGGCCGAGGCCGACCTTCTTCAGCATCTCGGCGGCCTGTTCGCGCGCCTGACGCTTGGCACTGCCGAACAGCCGGCCGAGCAGCGGCGAGCGCGGCAGCTCGAGGCCCAGGGCGACGTTGTCGAGCACCGACAGGTGCGGGAACACCGTATAGCGCTGGAACACGATGCCGCGGCTGGCGTCCGGCTCGCCGGGCAGCGGCGCGCCGTCGAGGAGGATTTCGCCGCGGCTGGGGCGCTCCTGGCCGAGCAGCAGGCGCAGGAAGGTCGACTTGCCGCAGCCCGAGGCGCCGACCAGGGTGCAGAACTCGCCCTCGGCCACCTTGAGGTTGAGGCGTTCGATGACCACCTGGTCGCCGTATTCCTGCCAGACGTTCTTCACCTGCAGGAAGGCGCCGGCTCCGCGAGCCGCGGGCGGCGTTGCGCCCGGTTGCTTATCGCTCATGCCTTGGCTCCTTCGTACCAGGGGAAGGCCAGTCGGGTGAGCTGGCGCAGGCCCAGATCGGTCAGCCAGGCGAGCAGGGTGATCCACGCCACGTAGGGCAGGATCACGTCCATCGCCATGTAGCGGCGTACCAGGAAGATGCGGTAGCCGAGCCCGTCGGTACTGGCGATGGCCTCGGCGGCGATCAGGAACAGCCAGGCCGAGCCGAGCACCAGACGCAGGGCGATCAGCAGGCGCGGCAAGAGCTGCGGCAGCACCACGCGCAGGATCAGCGTCCAGGTGCTGGCGCCCAGGGTCTGCGCCTTGATCAGGAGTTCTGCGGGAATCTGCCGGGCCTGCTGCTCCAGGTCGCGGGCCAGCATCGGGGTGATGCCGATCACGATCAGCATCACCTTGGCCAGCTCGCCGAGACCGAAGGCGATGAACAGGATCGGCAGGATGGCCAGCGGCGGCACCATCGACAGCACGGTGAGCAGCGGGGAGAGCGGCGCGCCGAAGAGCGGCAGGGTGCCGGCGGCGATGCCCAGGCACAGGCCGGCCACGGCGGCGATGCCGATGCCCAGGCCCAGACGGGTCAGGCTGGCGCCGGTGTCCTGCCAGAACAGGTAGTCGCCGCTGCGCTTGTCGGCGGTGAAGGCCAGGCGGTCGACCGCCGCGACCATCTGCGTGGCGCTGGGCAGCAGCTTGTCGTTGGGGTTTTCCGCCAGCCGGGTCGCCGAGCCGCCGAAGTAGGCCATCAGCAGCAGGGCGAAGGGCAGCAGCACCAGCAACAGGCGGCTGCGGCCGGGGTGTCGGTTGATCAGGCGCATGGAGTGGCCTCGTGTGGAGCGGTGTCGGGCTTGGCTCCCGCGCGGACGGTTCGACGCCTCGACGTAGAAACGATCAACGCGGGAACGAGCGGCGGCGTCTTACAGCTTGCCGTCCGCCGCCATCTGCATGTAACGCGGCTCGAAGCGCAGCTTGACGTTGCCTTCGTCGCCGCGCACCACGCCGCCGGCGAAGCGCATGCCCACCGCATCGGCGCTCGGTGCGCCCTCGCCGAGCAGGCCGTGGGCGAAGGAGAACTCGGCGACCTTGCCCATGGTTTCGCGCAGGCGGCCGCTGCTGGTGAACTCCACGGCGTCCTTGGCCGAATAGAACATCTTGGTGGCGGCGAGCTGCGCCTCGAAGCCGGCCAGGTCGGTGCCCGAGGCCTTGGCCATGTGTTCGCGGGCGGCCTTGCCGGCCGGGGTGTCGGCGGCCATGGTGGCCATGATTTCGTACCAGGCGCCGGTCAGCGCCTTGCCCAGCGCCGGGTTGTCTTCGAGGGTCTCGCTGTTGACCACCATCAGGTCGATGATCTCGCCGGGGATCTCGCTGGAGTCGAACACCTTGCTGACCTTCGGCGTGGCGACCACTTCGGCGAGCAGCGGGTTCCAGGTGGCCACCGCCTTCACCTCGTCGCTGGCGAAGGCGCCGACCAGGTCGGCGTCCGAGGTGTTGACCACCTTGAGGTCCTTCTCGGACAGGTTGGCGCGCTCCAGGCCGCGGGCCAGCAGGTAGTGGGAAACCGACAGCTCGACCAGGTTGACCGGCGTGCCCTTGAGGTCGGCGAGGGTCTTGTTCTCGCCCTTGATGACGATGCCGTCGTTGCCGTTGGAGAAGTCGCCGACGATCAGCGCGGTGGAATCGACGCCGCCGGCGGCCGGGATGGTCAGGGCGTCCATATTGGTCATGGTGCAGCCGTCGAACTGCCCGGCGGTGTACTGGTTGATCGACTCGACGTAGTCGTTGAGCTGCACCACGTCGATGTCGATGCCGTACTTCTTCGCCCACTTGTCGACGATGCCTTGGGTGGTGCCGTATTCCCACGGCATCCAGCCGGCGTAGATGGTCCAGCAGACGCTGAAGTGCTCCTTGGGAGCGGCCTGGCTGGCGAAGCTGATGAGGGCGGCGAGGCTGGCGGCGAGGGCGGCTGTCAGGCGGGGCTTGCGCATGGGATACCTCCGGTTCGGTTGAGGACGGGCAGGAGCGGCGCGGCGTATTCGGATACGTCGTTCGTCTCCCGGGCTTTTGTCCCGCCGTGTAACCTCGCTGAGGTCGCCAACTCTCGGACCAGTCGCCCGCAATCCGCTGGATCGGCGGGCCGGAACCCTAGTCGGCCATTTGCAAATTGTGGTGCCGCTGCCCGCATGGCGGGTGACTCCTGCGCGGATTCCTTAAAGCGAAAGGCGTGCCAGTTTTGCCGAGGCCGCATGGCGCGCGGCCTGCGCGCGTGCTCGCGGTCTTTTTCCGCGCCTCTGGCCGCTGCCTGGGGGCGCTGCTGGTGCGATGGACGCCCCGAAATGGGGCATTTGCCGCCCCGTGGCCGGCCGCGTATGGTGGCGGCCGTTTTCCCCGGCCGCCTGGAGCCACCCGTGAGCCTGCCCTTGCCCCTGCTGATCGCCCTGCAATTTCTCACCCGCCTGCCGATCCGCCTGCCCTATATGCCCGAACCCGAGCAGCTCGGTCGTTCGCTGCTGTGGTATCCGCTGGTCGGCCTGCTGCTGGGCATCCTGCTGGCGGCGCTGGCCTGGGCGTTGGGCGGGGTGGACACGCCGCTGGCGGCGGCCCTGGTCCTCGCCCTGTGGGTGCTGGCCAGCGGCGGCCTGCACCTGGACGGCCTGGCCGACACCGCCGACGCCTGGGTCGGCGGCCTGGGCGATCGAGAGCGCACCCTGGCGATCATGAAGGACCCGTGCTGCGGGCCGATGGCCGTGGTGACCCTGGTGCTGGTGCTGCTGCTCAAGTTCGTCGCGCTATGGGCGCTGCTCGATGCCGGCCGCTGGCCGGTTCTGCTGCTGGCGCCGCTGCTCGGCCGCAGCGCGCTGCTGCTGCTGTTCCTCGGTACGACCTACGTGCGCCGGGGCGGGCTGGGCAGCGCCATGGCCGAATATCTGCCGGCGCGCGCCGGCTGGCGCGTGCTGCTGGCGGCGGGGCTGGCCTGCCTGCTCGGCGGCGGGTCCGGGGTGCTGGCGCTGGGCGTGGCGCTGGTCGCCTTCGCCCTGTGCCGGCGTGCCCTGTTGCGGCGCATCGGCGGGACCACCGGGGATACCGCCGGCGCCGTGCTGGAGCTGGTGGAGTGCGCCGTGCTGGTGGCCGTGGCGCTCTGAGGACGGCCGGCGAGGAGGGCCGAAAACGTGCACGACGGGCGGCAACTTGCGTGCATGCTGCGTCATCTTGGTGCTTTACTCTGCGCTGGACCCCGGGGACTGGCGGGTTTTGCAGCATTGGCGCAGATCTTGCCTAGTCGGGATATTGCTCTGGCACGCAGGAGGCCGCCGTGTCGATCCATGTTGCACTGCATCACGTCACCCACTATCGCTACGACCGCCCGGTCAACCTCGGACCGCAGATCGTTCGCCTGCGCCCGGCGCCGCACAGCCGCACGCGCATCCTCTCCTACGCGCTGAAGGTGCAGCCCGAGGGCCACTTCATCAACTGGCAGCAGGACCCGCAGGGCAACTACCTGGCGCGCCTGGTGTTCCCGGAGAAGACCGAGGAGTTCCGCGTCGAGGTCGACCTGGTGGCCGAGATGGCGGTGTTCAACCCGTTCGACTTCTTCCTCGAGCCCTACGCGGAAAAGATTCCCTTCGCCTACACCGAGGGCGAGCGCCTGGAGCTCGCGCCCTACCTGGCGACCCTGCCGGCCACTCCGCTGCTGGCCGACTACCTCTCGACCATCGAGCGCACGCCGACGCCCAGCGTCGACTTCCTGGTCGGCCTCAACCAGCGTTTGGCGCGCGACATCCGCTACCTGATCCGCATGGAACCGGGCGTGCAGACGCCCGAGCAGACCCTGGAGAAGGCCTCCGGCTCCTGCCGCGACTCGGCCTGGCTGCTGGTCCAGCTGCTGCGCCACCTGGGCCTGGCCGCGCGCTTCGTGTCCGGCTACCTGATCCAGCTCACCGCCGACGTCAAGGCGCTCGACGGCCCGAGCGGCACCGAGGTGGACTTCACCGACCTGCATGCCTGGTGCGAGGTGTACCTGCCGGGCGCCGGCTGGATCGGCCTCGACCCCACCTCCGGGCTGTTCGCCGGCGAGGGGCACATCCCGGTCGCCTGCAGCCCCGAGCCGTCGTCGGCGGCGCCGATCAGCGGCGGCGTCGACAAGTGCGAGGTGGAGTTCGCCCACGACATGCGCGTCGAGCGCGTCTGGGAGGCGCCGCGCGTCACCCTGCCGTACAGCGACGCGCAGTGGCAGGCCATCGACGCCCTCGGCCAGCAGGTCGACGCCGACCTGGCCGCCGCCGACGTGCGTCTGACCATGGGCGGCGAGCCTACCTTCGTCGCCATCGACTACCCCGACGACGCCGAGTGGAACACCGCCGCGCTCGGTCCCAACAAGCGCCGCCTGGCCGCCGAGCTGTTCCACCGCCTGCGCACGCACTACGCGCCGCAGGCGCTGGTGCATTTCGGCCAGGGCAAGTGGTATCCCGGCGAGCAGCTGCCGCGCTGGTCGCTCAACTGCTTCTGGCGCAAGGACGGCGAGCCGGTCTGGCGCGATCCCGCGCTGCTCGCCGACGAGGGCCTGCACTACGGCGCCGACGAGCGCCTGGCGGCGCGCTTCCTCGCCACCCTGGCCGGGCACCTGGGCCTGTCCGGCGAGCAGGTGTTCGCCGCCTACGAGGACTGGCTGTACTACCTGTGGCGCGAACGTCGCCTGCCGGTCAACGTCACCGCCGAGGACGCGCGCCTGGCCGATCCGCTGGAGCGCGAGCGCCTGCGCAAGGTGTTCGACCAGGGCCTGGAGCAGGTGGTCGGCCACATCCTGCCGCTGGCGCGCAGCGTCGACGGTTCGCGCTGGGAGTCCGGCGCCTGGTTCCTGCGCGACGAGCACTGCCGGCTGATCCCCGGCGACTCGCCACTCGGCTACCGGCTGCCGCTGGACTCGCAGCCGTGGGTCAGCCAGAGCGACTACCCCTACGTGCAGGCGGCCGATCCGAACCAGAGCTTCCCGCCGCTGCCTGGCCATACCGCGATCCGCCAGCAGCTGCGCCGGGCGCCGGCGCGGGCCGCCAGCACCCTGGCCGAGGCGGGCTACGCCGCGAGCGCCGGCGCCGGCACGGGCGGCGAGCGTGCCGCCCTGCAGGCCGAGGACGCGCCGGGGCGCTTCCAGTCCGCCGCCGGCATCGTGCGCACCGCGCTGTGCGCCGAGCCGCGCGACGGCCGCCTGTACCTGTTCATGCCGCCGCTGGCGCGCCTGGAGGACTACCTGGAGCTGGTCGCCGCCATCGAGGCGACCGCCGCCGAGCTGCGCTGCCCGGTCATGCTGGAAGGCTACGAGCCGCCGGCCGACCCGCGTCTCACCCACTTCCGCGTCACCCCCGACCCGGGCGTGATCGAGGTGAACATCCACCCGGCGGCCAGCTGGGACGAGCTGGTCGAGCGCACCGAGTTCCTCTACGAGGCGGCCCGCCTGACCCGGCTGTCGTCCGAGAAGTTCATGATCGACGGCCGCCACACCGGCACCGGCGGCGGCAACCACTTCGTGCTCGGCGGCGCCACTCCGGCCGACTCGCCGTTCCTGCGCCGCCCGGACCTCTTGCGCAGCCTGATTTCCTACTGGCACAACCACCCGTCGCTGTCCTACCTGTTCAGCGGCCTGTTCATCGGCCCGACCTCGCAGGCGCCGCGCGTCGACGAGGCGCGCAACGACGCGCTCTACGAGCTGGAGATCGCCTTTGCGCAGATGCCCGAGCCGGGCGCCGAGTGCCCGCCGTGGCTGGTCGACCGCCTGCTGCGCAACCTGCTGGTCGACGTCAGCGGCAACACCCACCGCGCCGAGTTCTGCATCGACAAGCTGTACTCGCCGGACTCCAGCAGCGGCCGCCTCGGCCTGCTCGAGCTGCGTGCCTTCGAGATGCCGCCGCACGCGCGCATGAGCCTGGCCCAGCAGGTGCTGCTGCGCGCGCTGGTGGCGCGCTTCTGGAACGAGCCGTACCGCCCGCAGCGCCTGGTGCGCTGGGGCACCGAGCTGCACGACCGCTTCCTGCTGCCGCACTTCGTCGAGCAGGACTTCCGCGACGTGCTGCACGAACTGGGCGAAGCCGGCTACGCCTTCCGTCCCGAGTGGTTCGCCCCGCATTTCGAGTTCCGCTTCCCCAGCCTCGGCGACTTCGCCGTGCAGGGCATCGACCTCGAGCTGCGCCAGGCGCTGGAGCCCTGGCACGTGCTGGGCGAGGAGGGCGCCGTCGGCGGCACCGTGCGCTACGTCGATTCCTCGCTGGAGCGCGTGCAGGTGCGGGTGACCGGCATGGCCGCGGACCGCTACGTGCTGACCTGCAACGGCGTGCCGGTGCCGCTGACGCCCACCGGCGCGGTCGGCGAGTTCGTCGCCGGCGTGCGCTTCCGCGCCTGGCAGCCGGCGTCCTGCCTGCAGCCGACCATCGGCGTGCACGCGCCGCTGGTGCTCGACCTGGTCGACACCTGGATGAACCGCTCGCTGGGCGGCTGCCAGTACCACGTCGCCCATCCGGGCGGGCGCAACTACGCGAGCCTGCCGGTCAACGCCTACGAGGCGGAAAGCCGGCGCCTGGCGCGCTTCTTCCGCCACGGTCACACGCCGGGCAAGGTCGCCGCGCCGCAGCCGGGGGAGAACCGCGAGCTGCCGATGACCCTCGATCTGCGCAGGACCTGAGTCGCGTAGGGTGGGTTAGGCCTGCGGCCGTAACCCACCAACCGGCCGCGAGGCCGGCCAGGAGCGCTGCCTGACGGCATCGTAGGGTGGGTTACGCCGCGGCGCGGCTGACCCACCCTACGATCGAGCTTTCCCCGCCCTTGGTCGCGGGATGCGCGAAAGCGAGGGCTGCTACCCTCGTCCCACCCGGTCCCTGCGGGGGCCGGGGATGCATTACAACAGGATGCCCACCGAGTACCCCATGTCCGATCTGCTTGCCCACTACCGGCGTAGCGACGCCGTCTACCACGAGCTGCTGGATGCCAAGGGCGAGGTGCGCCCGCACTGGCAACAGATGCTCGGCCATCTGCGCCGCTGCACGCCGGCGCAGCTGCGCCAGCGCCAGGCCCTGCTGGCCCGGCAGATCCAGGAGAACGGCGTCACCTACAACGTCTACGCCGACCCCGACGGCGCCGACCGGCCGTGGGAACTCGACCTGCTGCCCAACATCATCCCCGCCGAGGAGTGGCAGGAGCTGGCCGCCGGCGTGGCGCAGCGCGCGACCCTGCTCAACGGCGTGCTCGCCGACATCTACGGCCCGCAGCGGCTGATCGCCGACGGGCTGCTGCCGGCCGAGCTGGTGTTCGGCCACAACAACTACCTGTGGCCGTGCCAGGGCGTGCAGCCGCCGGGCGACACCTGGCTGCACGTCTACGCCGTGGACCTGGCGCGCGCGCCGGACGGCCGCTGGTGGGTCACCGCCGACCGCACCCAGGCGCCCTCGGGGGCCGGCTACGCGCTGGAGAACCGGCAGATCGTCTCGCGCGCCTTCCCCGAGCTGTACCGCGACCTGCGCGTGCAGTACCTGGCCGGCTACTTCCGCACCCTGCAGGAAACCCTGGCGCGCCAGGCGCCTTCTGACGGCGAGACGCCGCTGGTGGTGCTGCTGACTCCGGGCCGTTTCAACGAGACCTACTTCGAGCACCTCTACCTGGCGCGCCAGCTCGGCTATCCGCTGGTCGAGGGCAGCGATTTGACCGTGCGCGACAGCACCGTCTACCTGAAGACCCTGGACGGTCTCAAGCGCGTCCATGCCCTGCTGCGCCGCCTCGACGACGACTTCTGCGACCCGCTGGAGCTGCGCACCGACTCGGCGCTCGGCGTACCCGGCCTGCTCGATGCGGTGCGCCAGGGCCGCGTCCTGGTGGCCAACGCCCTCGGCAGCGGCGTGCTGGAGTCGCCCGGCCTGCCGGGTTTCCTGCCCGGCATCTGCGAGCGCCTGCTCGGCGAGCCGCTGCGCCTGCCGTCGATCGCCAGCTGGTGGTGCGGCGAGCCGCCGGTGTTCGAGGAGGCGCTGGAGAAGCTCGACGAGCTGCTGTTCCGCGCCGCCTTCCCGTCGCAGCAGTACAGCCCGCAGTTCGGCCCCGAGCTCGACGCCGGGCAGCGCGCCGAGCTGGCCGAGCGCATCCGCCAGCGCCCCTACGCCTACGTCGGCCAGGAGCGTCCGCTGCTTTCCCAGGCGCCGATCTGGCACGCCGCCAGCGCCCGCCTGCAGACGCGGCCGATCGGCATGCGCGTGTTCGCCGTGGCAGGCCCCGACGGCTATCGGGTGATGCCCGGCGGCCTGACCCGGGTGGCCGCCAGCGCCAGCGCCACCACCCTGTCGATGCAGCGCGGCGGGGCGAGCAAGGACACCTGGGTGCTCGGCGAGCGCCACGTCGCCAGCGAACCCTGGCAATGGATGCGCTCGCTGGGCGTGGCCGACGTGGTGCGTAGCGACCCCTACCTGCCGTCGCGGCTGGTGGAGAACCTGTTCTGGTTCGGCCGCTACTGCGACCGCTGCGAAGGTACCGCGCGGCTGTTGCGCATCATGCTGTCGCGCTACGTCGACGACGGCGACGACCCCGACGCGCTGGAGGCCGCGGTGGCGGTGGCCGAAGGCCTGGGCCTGCTGCCCGATGCCAAATCGCGCGCCGCCGGCAAGGGCAAGGACGAGGAGGATGGCGAGACCGAGGTCGAGCTGACCCTCGAACAGCGCCTGCTGCAGGCGGTGACCAGCAAGGACTGGCCGTTCAGCCTGCGCGCCAACCTGCTGCGCATGCAGTGGGCCGCCGCCAGCGTGCGTGGCCGGCTGTCGCGCGAGAACTGGCAGGCGCTGGTCGAGCTGCACCAGGAGGTGCAGGGGCTGGCCCAGGAGGAGGCCGATCCCGGCGAGCTGCTGGAGTTTCTCGACCGCCTGCTGATGTCGCTGGCCGCGCAGTCCGGCTTCGCGCTCGACGACATGACCCGCGACGACGGCTGGCGCTTCCTGATCATCGGTCGGCGCATCGAGCGCGTGCAGTTCCTCGCCGAGAGCATCGCCGGCCTGCTGCACAGCCCGGCGGTGCACGACCAGGCGGCGCTGGCCTGGCTGCTCGAGCTGGGCAACAGCAGCATCACCTATCGCACCCGCTACCTGGCGGCGCCCCAGCTGATCCCGGTGCTCGACCTGCTGCTGCTCGACGGCCAGAACCCCCACGCCGTGGTGTTCCAGCTGCGCCAGCTGCACCGCTCCCTGGAGATCCTCGGCGAGCGCCTGGAGCTGGGGACCTTGCCGGACCTCAAGGCCCTCGACGAGCGACTGTCGACCTGGAACCTCGGCCGCCTGGAGTACAACCCGTTCCACGAAGGCATCGATGTCGCCGCCCTCGACGCGCTGGGCGAGATGCTGCAGGACATCGCCGCCGCCGCCGGGCAGCTTTCCGACCACCTCGGCCTGCGCTTCTTCGTGCACGTCGACGCCAGCCAGCAGACCCAGTCGCTATGACCAGCGTTCACTACCGCATCCTTCACGACACCCACTACCGCTATGCGGCGCCGGTGTCGCTGGCCCAGCAGCTCGCCCACCTGTGGCCGCGCGAGAGCCCCTGGCAGCGCTGCGCCGCCCGCGAGCTGACGGTCAGCCCGGAGCCGACCCGCCGCGTCGACGGCCTCGACGTGTTCGGCAATCCGCTGACCCGCCTGGCCTTCGAGCGGCCGCACGACGAGCTCGAGGTCTGCGCGCGCCTGGACGTCGAGGTGCTCGCCCGGCCGACCCTGCGCCTTGCCGACTCGCCGGCCTGGGAGCGGGTCGCCCACGATCTCAGCTACTCGGGCAAGCCGCTCGGTGCCGAGGAACTGGAGGCCGAGCGCTATCGCTTCCAGTCGCCCTACGTGCACATCAAGCACGGCTTCGCCACCTTCGCCGACGACTGCTTCACCGCCGGGCGGCCGCTGCTGCTGGCGGCGCAGGCGCTGATGCGCAAGATCTTCCGCGAGTTCACCTACGATGCCGCCGCCACCCAGGTGGCCACCCCGCTGACCCAGGTGCTGGAAGAGAAGCGCGGGGTCTGCCAGGACTTCGCCCACCTGATGCTCGCCTGCCTGCGCTCGCGCGGCCTGGCGGCGCGCTACGTCAGCGGCTACCTGCTGACCCAGCCGCCGCCCGGCCGGCCGCGGCTGATCGGCGCCGACGCCTCGCACGCCTGGGTGGCGGTGTGGTGCCCGCGCCAGGGCTGGGTCGACTTCGACCCCACCAACAACCTCTTGCCGGCGCTGGAGCACATCACCCTGGCCTGGGGCCGCGACTTCGCCGACGTCTCGCCGCTGCGCGGGGTGATCCTCGGCGGCGGCAGCCACGATCCCGAGGTGCGGGTGACCGTGATGCCGCTGGCGGAGGCGCGGTCGCGCGGGATCTGAGCGCCTGCTCGCGCTCGGCGCCGCGCCGGCCCTGCTGCGTTGCAGCGCAGCGAGGCGGGTAACAGGCGCTGGCCGGCCCGCGCCCGCGCGGACGACTCGGCAGGAGCGAGTGGTGATGATCGGCAGCGGCGAACTCCGCTTTCTCGACCGATTCCGCGGAACCGCCGAGGGCACGGCGGGCTTTGGCTGGCGAGCTCGCGAACAGGCCTTACGGGCTCTGGGGCGGCGTTTTTCCGGGAAACTGCTAGCTTTTTTGGAGTCAATCACTCCGCGCAGGTGTTTCCCATGGATGAACAAACTCTGATCGTCGCCAGTACCGAGAAGGCCAGCCAGCTCTGGCAACTGGTCATCGACTACGGTTTCGCCTTCGGCGTGAAGATCATCGTCGCCCTGGTCTTCTGGGTGGTCGGTCGCTGGTTGATCCATTTCACCATCGGCCTGATGCAGCGCACCCTGACGGGCAAGCGCGTCGACCCGACCGTGCTGCGCTATCTCAGTTCGTTCCTCCTCGTCAGCCTCAACATCCTGCTGATCGTCGGCATCCTCGGCTACGTCGGCGTGCAGACCACCACCTTCGCCGCGCTGATCGCCGCGGTCGGCCTGGCCATCGGCCTGGCCTGGTCGGGCCTGTTGGCCAACCTGGCGGCCGGCGGCTTCATCATCGTGCTGCGTCCGTTCAAGGTCGGCGACGTCATCTGCGCCGGCGGCGTGACCGGCACCGTCACCGAGATCGGCCTGTTCGCCACCACGATCAATACCCCGGACAACGTGCGGACCCTGGTGGGCAACAACAAGATCTTCACCGACAACATCCAGAACTTTTCCGCCAACCGCTACCGCCGCGTCGATCTCAAGGCCCAGCTGTCCGCCACCGCCGACTGGCAGGCGGTGGCGGAGCAGCTCAGGCAGCGCGTCGCCGCCATCGACAACGTGCTGGCCGAGCCGGGGGTGGACGTGGCGATCCTCGACTTCAACCTGGTCGGCCCGGTGCTGGCGGTGCGTCCGTACTGCCACAACGACCACTACGGCCAGGTCTATTTCGAGACCAACAAGGTGATCAAGGAAACCCTGGGCGAGGCCGGCTTCCCGGGGCCGGTGCCGGCGCAGACGGTGATCGTCCAGTAGGTCGGCGGCGAGCCGGCCTGCACCTGTCCGCAGCGGGCGCGATCCTGCCGGATCGCCGCCCTCAGCCGCTCAGGAATGACTGGTGAATCTCGCTGCCATAGCGGCGGATGATGTCCAGCTTGGCCTTGTGCAGCGCCGCCGCGTCGTGGGGTTTGCCGGCGCGTTCCACCGCGCGGCGCGCCAGCTCGTCGGAAATCACGTCCATGAACAGCTCGGCCAGCAGCAGGCGGGCGGAGTCGCGGAAATGGCCGCGGCCGTCGACGTACAGCTGCACGGTCGGCGCCGCGGTGTTGATGAGGATCTTGCGCTCCTGCGGGCTGTACACCGCGCGGTCCAGCTCGTTGTCGAGGTGGCGGAACTCGTAGCCGAGGAACATGCGCTCGCCGTGGTCGTGGGGCGGCCGCCGGTAGGCGGGGTGAGCCGCCGGCGCGGCCCGCGCGGCGCCATGGTGGTGGGCGTGGTGGGCGGCCTGCTCGGCCACCACCAGTTCGCACCAGGCCCAGTAGCTGCCGGCGCGCACCAGGATCTCGCCGCGGCTGCCGGCGGTCGCGCCGCTCACCGTCCACTCCACCCTGCCACCGGCGGGCAGCTCGCCGAGCGGCATCTCGCTCGGCGCCGGGTCGATGCGCAGGCCCTCGGCCAGGCGGTACTCGAAGCGCAGCACCGCGTCGGCGGCCAGCTGGCCGGGATCGACCAGCAGGGCGACGTGGAACGGATGCCCGGCCGCGCGGTAGTAGAAGGGCGTGGAAAAGCGCAGCGCCGCCGGGCGCTCGGTCAGCGCGTCGAAGGTGCTTTCGGCGGGCGGCGGGCTGAGGCCAAGGTCCTTAATGGCGGCGCGGCTCATGCGCTCGAGCAGGTGCTCGATCATCTGGCTGGTGCGCCCGGACGCGCTGGCGTGCTCCAGGTGCCTGAGCTTCTCGCGCTCGGCCAGCACGCAGGGCGCGATCATCGCGCTGACCGCCCGGGCGAACGCCGCGACGAAGGGCTCCTTGCGGTTGAGTCCCTCGCGCTCGTCGCTGATCACCGCCATGCCCTGGCCGAGCTTTTCGAGCAGCGCCGGGCACTCCACGCTGCCGAACAGGTACTCGGTGCCCAGCTGGTTCTCGTAGTCGAACAGCTGGCAGTCGAGCACCGCCGTGCCGGACAGCACCAGCAGGCCGTTGCTGCGCTCGTCGCCGCGGCTGCTCAACTCGGCGTCGAGGGCGCGCTTGAGGGTCAGGGTGAACGGGTAGCTGTGCTCTTCGTGGACGAACTGGCCGGCTTGCGCCGGGCCGATCAGCACGGCGGCCGGCGGCTCCTGATAGCGCACCGGGCCACTCTGCTCGAGCACCTTGCCGTGCTGGGTGTGCACCAGCTCGACGGTGCGCCGGCGCAATACGTCGCGCAGGTAGAAGTTGCCGGCCAGCGCCTGCACCAGCGAGCGGAAGTGCGGGATGGTCACCTGCGGGTGGTCGGTGACGATGGTCACCCGCGTGCCGTTGCCGGGCGCGCCCAGCCGCTCGTGGTCCTTGGCGCGCGCCGGGCGGTCGCCGTCGCCGTCGTCGTACAGGTAGCCGCCGTGCTGGTCGCGAAACAGCTCGATGCGCGACAGGCGCCCGGTGCGGAGGGTCTCGATCCAGCCATAGCCCAGCCCGTAGATGGCCTGCTTGAGGCCGCGGCCGAAGTAGCCGCGCCCGCCGCCCTCGCCGCGCGCCAGCGGGCTGTGCGCCCCACCGTAGGCGAGGATGAAGCGCGCCTGGGCGAAGCTCATGCCCTCCGCCTGGTCGGCGACCGACAGCGCCGCGCCGCCCTGGTGACGCTCGTAGTGGATGCGGATCAGCCCGCTCACCGCCACACCGGCCTGCTCCAGCCGGCCGTAGCTGTCGTCGGCGTTGGTGATCAGTTCGACCAGGGCCTTTTCGACGGAGGCGAAGCGCCGCGAGTCGATGTCGATCACCCGCTGGTCCACGGGAATGGGGGAAATGGCCATGCGCGGCTCCTCGCCCGGCCTGCCGGAAGGCCGTTCAGGGAAAGGGTAGTCAATTGCCATCGGCGATGGCGCGACGGTCTTGAAGGGGGCGATGAGCGCGCCGTTCCGGGCAGGCGCGGCAGCCGCGGCGGCCTGGCTCGGCGCGGTGGTCCAGGCCGACCGCACCGCTTCGAGGGCCAGCGGCTTGCTTGCCGGAAGGGGCGCTGCGCTGCACTATCGGCGCTCGACTTTTCGGCAGTGCAACCACATGGAGGCAGGAATGATCAAAGTCAGCGTGATGTACCCCAATACCCCCGGAGCCCGCTTTGACCATGAGTACTACCGGGACACGCACATGCCGCTGGTAAAGGCGCGGATGGGCGACAGCTGCAGGTTCTACACGGTCGACAAGGGGCTGGCGGGCGGTGCGCCTGGCGCACCGGCAACCTACGTCGGCATGTGCCACATCTTCTGCGACTCCGTCGAGGCGTTTCAGGCCGGCTTCGGGCCGCACGCCAAGGAGATACTGGACGACATCCCGAACTACACCGACATCGCGCCGGTGATCCAGATCAGCGAGGTCGTGGTCGGCAAGGAATGATCGCGCCGCGCCTGCGCGATCATCGCTGAGGCAGCCGGCGCCGGGCATCGGCACCGGCTGCCTCAGCGTGTTGCCAAGCCGTCATTGCGGGGGCGGCGAAAGATAACAGGTGCCGCGCACAGGCACCGCCCGTGCACGGAACCTGCGCTTGCCGGTGCCCATCGCCCGCGTCAGACGAGCCTGCAAGCGCGCTGCGCGGGCGTTTGGCTTCAATGGGGGCCACCTTGCATGCGCCGCCGCGAACCCAACAAGGAAAGTTCGCTGGAACACGAACGCCCATCGCTCAAGGATGAGAAACCGCCAATGCCTGTCCTCGCTCGCGCCGCCATTCTCAGCAACTACCAGGAAGTTGCCGGCCATCTGGGCCTGAACTACCAGACCCTGCTCTCCCAGGCGGGCCTCTGCGCTTCGCAGATCGACGTCCCCACCAAGCGTATTCCGGTTGCCGCGGCGGTCACCCTGCTCGAGATGACGGCGCGCGTCAGCGGCTGCGAGACGTTCGGCCTGCGCATGGCCGAGTTGCGCCAACTGGCGGACTTCGGCGAGGTCAGCCTGCTGCTCAGCCACCAGCGCACCCTGGCTGACGCCCTGCAGGTGTTCGTGCAATACCGCCACCTGCTCAACGAGTCCCTGGCGATCTACATCGAGAAGGCCGACAAGACGGTGATCATCCGCGAGGAGGTGGTCACCGACCTGGCGATCCACAGCCGCCAGGCCATCGAACTGGCGATTGGCGTGATGCACCGCTTCTGCGCCGCCCTGCTCGGCGCGCACTGGCATCCGCTCAGCGTCAACTTCACCCATGCGGCGCCGGCCGATCTGGCCGTGCACCGGCGCATCTTCGGCTGCAAGCTGGTGTTCGGCAGCGAATTCAACGGCATCGTCTGCCATGCCGCCGACCTGGACCAGCCCAACCCGCGGGCCAATCCCGCCATGGCGCGCTACGCACGGCATTATCTGGATCTGCTGCAGGCCGAGGACGAACCCGATCTGGCGTTCGATGTGCGCAAGGTGATCTACCTGCTGCTGCCGATGGGGCGCGCCACCATCGCGCAGATCGCGCCGGCCCTGGGGATGAACGTACGCACCCTGCAACGCCGCCTGGAGGAATGCGGCGTCACCTTTGGCGAGCTGATCAACAAGGTGCGCTTCGACCTGGTGATCCGCTATCTCGACAATCCCGACCTTTCGTTGGGGGAGATCGCCGACATGCTCGGCTATTCCATGCCCAGCTCATTTACCCGCTGGTTCATCGCCAACTTCGGCCAGCCACCGGCGGCCTGGCGTGCCGCCCGCCGCGCGGCCAAACGCAGCACGGCAGGAGCAGGCCCGCGGAGCGTGTTCAGCATGACCGGCATCGCCACCTGAGCGGGCCGAGCGCGGGAAAACCGGCAGGCGTACGGTCGCTCAGAAGTGGTAGGCCACGTCCAGCACCAGCAGGTAGGGATTATCGGTTTCGCCCGCCACGCGTCCGCGCGCGGCCGAGGGGCCGGTGTCGACCTCGCCCTTGCCGTAATCGATCAGGTTGAGGTTGATGTCCACCATGGACCCGTCGCGGCGGGTGAGCTGCACTCCGCCGCCGACGCCCCACATGCGGTCCAGCGGCAGGGCGAGGCTGCGCTCGTCGTCGTCGGTCGGCGCGGTGACATACAGGACGCCGATGGAATAGCGCCGTCCCTGGTTGGCGGGAAAGCCGTAGCCCAGCGTCACCCCCCAGAAATCCTGGTAGGCGCCGCTCTCGTCGACGTCGAGCTCGGTGCCGTCGAGCGAGATCGACGAGGTGCCGAACTCGGAGAAGTCCACCCACATGACGTCGAAGGTGACGAAGGAGCCGGACTCCAACTCGTGATAGACGCCGGCGTTGATCCGCTGCGGCAGGGTGTTTTCCACCTCGATATCGTCGGGCAGCAGGCCTTGCTGCAACAGCGCCCCCAGCACCGGGCCCGGACTCCGGAACTTGAGGTCGCCCTCCAGGTCGGCGGTCGCCTCCGTGGTGTAGACCACGCCGAAACGGGTGCGCGCGTTCATCTCCCAGAGCGCGGAGAGGGTGACGTTGGTGCCGATGCCATCCAGTTCGGCCTCCAGCTTGCCGTCCGGGCCGCCGAGGGTATTGATGGCCACCTCGCTCTCCGACAGCGTGTAGTTGATTCCCACCGCCCCGCCGATCGACCACTGCTCGTTCAGGCGATAGGAAACCGCCGGCGTCACCGCCACGTAGACCAGCGAATAGCTGTCGGCATAGTAGCGGCCGGCCCAGTCATCGCCGTAGTCAGTGCCGAAGCCGGTGGGCACGGTCAGCGAAATGCCGGCATGCACGCGATCGGTGAGCTGGCGCACGTGGAAGCCCAGCGGAAGCAAGGCGGGAGACGCGTCGTCGTCGGGATCGCCGCCGCCGATGGTGGTGCGGCTTTCGTCGACCCCAAACTCGCCCATCCCCTGCGCCAGAGCGCCACGCAGGGTGGTGGCCCGCTCGCCGAGCCGGGACATGCCCGCAGGATTGCTTATGGAGGTTTCCGCCGTATCCGCCTTGGCCGAGATACCGGCCAGAGCGGGCATTCCGGCAATCGCCGAGGTGGCTGGCAGCAGTCCCAGCAAAACCATCAGCGTGACCCGGGCATTGCAGTGTCTGTCGAGGAGCATGGCCGCCAGTTCCCTCTCGCTGTGTCCGTTTTATTCCGCTTTGCGCATGGCCTGCGCAGGTCGCGGCTGACTTTCAGCATAGGTGAGGAAAAGCCGGCCGCTGCCCGACGTTGCGGTCCGGGAGGCGGCTCAGGCGGCAGGCGATCGCGGCCAGGCGGCTTCAGCGCGCCGTTGCCGTGGTCGTCTTCGCCGCTGTTGGGCGCGTCAGCGATCCAGCGCCGGCAAGGCCTCGCCGAAGATCGACAGTACCTGGCAGAAGCTCGCCTCGGGCGCTGCGTGCAGTTGCAGCGTTTCACCGGTGACGGGATGGCGGAAGGCCAGGCCGGTAGCCGCCAGCATCAGCCGGCTGTAGCCGAAGCGCTCGGCGAAGTAGTGGTTGTGGCGGGTGCGGCCGTAGTTGGTGTCGCCGATGATCGGGTGGCTGATGTGCTGCATGTGGCGGCGCAACTGGTGCTTGCGGCCAGTCTCGGGGTACAGCGCCACCAGGCTGTAGCGGCTGGCCGGATAGCCTTCGATCTGCACCGGGATCTCCGTGGTTGCCAGACGGCGGTAGCGGGTCACCGCCTCGCGCACCGGCTGCTCGTCCTTGTCGCGGCGGTCGATGGCGTGCTCGCGCAGCGGATGGTCGATCAGCCCTTCCTCGGCGATCCAGCCGCGCACCATGGCCAGATAGGTCTTCTGCATCTCGCCGGCCATCAGCGCCTTGCCCAGCACGCTGGCGGTGGCCGAATCGCGTGCGAACACCAGCAGCCCGGAGGTCGGGCGGTCCAGTCGATGCAGCGGATAGACGTGCTCGCCGCCGTTCAGCTCGCGGGCGTATTGCAGCGCGAATTCGGTTTCATGGCGATCGATCGGGCTGCGATGCACCAGCAGCCCGGCCGGCTTGTGCACGGCCAGCAGCCAGTCGTCCCGGTAGATCTCGGTGAGCGGATTGGCCGGTGGCAGACGGGCGGGAGCGGGCTGATCGAGGGCGGACACGGGCAGGGCTGGCTGGGGAAAAGGGCAGGGGAAGGTACGGGGTTTGCGGGCGTTTGGCCAGCGGAGCGGACTTTCAGCCCGCCAAGGCCAACTGCATGGGCTGGAAAGAAACACCATTTTTCGTTTGCGGGCCGGTTGTGGAGATAAAGCCCCAGCGGGAATAAACAGGAACTGCATACAGCGAGGAGTTCACGGTAAAGCCTTCGGTATTGCCCGAGCGAATGGCGCTCTCTTTGAGATGCTGCCAAAGCAGCGAGGCTATCCCTTGGCGCTGATAAGCCGGCGAAACAAAGAGATGGTGGATATGCCGATTGTCACGCAAGGCCGCGGCGCCGATCAGATCATCGCCATGCACGGCGACGAGGTAGTGGAAGTCGGGGCTGGTGATGCATCCCAGCACCGACTCTTTCGAGAAGCTCGATAAAAAGCGTGCGGACTCGCCGTCCGACGGGTCCGCCAGAAAATAATGGGCCACTGCCTGAATCAACAAGGCTATGGCCTGGGCGTCGTCTTCGCTTGCAAGGCGTATGGCGGGCGATTGGGGCATGTGGATAACTCTTGGGGAGAGCCGGCCGCCGAAGGCGCTCCGGCTCCGATGAACGGACAGGTCGATCTTACTGGGCAGGCCCGCTCGGCATCAGCGTTGCGGAGAGCGCTGCGCTCATGCCCTGGTCGAGCGTTTTCACCCTTTGATCACGAAGGTTCCGCCGTTGCGCCAAACAGTGTGCGTCTGGCTGGAGGCACTTATCGGGGCTCGCCATTGGCAAGGTATTTTTTGAAATACCCGGCCTTCGTCGCATAACCGAGTGCGCGGTAGAAGTCAGCCGCGCCAGCCGTCGCCAGAGCGGTGAGCGTGCAACCGGCTTCCGTGGCCCAGGTTTCAAATTCGGCCATGAGCATCCGCCCCACACCGCTACGCCGCTCCGTATCGAGCACCAGTATCTCGTCCACCCAGGCGGTATCGCCCGCGGCATAGAATGCGGAGTGCCTGTGGCCGGAAAGGTAGCCGACCAGGCTTTCATCGCGCACCGCCACGGCAATGCATGCATACGGATCGGCGCGTTTGCTCCGGAACATGCGGGAGTAGGTGTCTGCGCTTATGGGGGTGGGCGTCGGGAAGGCGCGCACCAGTTCCAGCAATTGTGCCTCGTCCGCTGAAGTCGCCAAACGAATCCGGATCATGTTGCAGTCCCCGCGGAGGAAGTGGGCGATAGCGAAATGTGCAATGGACCCCTTCTCACCACACCGGCGGTGCCGTCGGCGGTGTGCGGAGGAAAAGCGGTGTGCAGGCAGAGTGCAGTGGATCTGGCCAAGTCCGTTTACCAGTTGCCGAGAGCGTCCGTGCCGGGCGGGGAGTCAGCGCAAGCGGCTGAATCGCGGGGCGTTCCGTCGTTATATACAGAAGCAGGCAGAGCCGGTCGAGTGGCTGCAGGAGACTTGGGCATGGCGCATCTGGCGGCTCCTGGTGGCGCAGCGGGCCGCTCTGCTCGAGCACCCAGCCGTGCTGGGTGGGAACCGGCTCGACGGTGCGCCGGCGCCGGACAGTGCGCAGGTAGCTGTTGCCGGCCACCGCCTGCACCAGAGGGCGGAAGTAGCCGCTGGCTATGTTCGGATCGCGCGCGAACACAGCAGCCCGGAGGTCGGGCGGTCCAACCGATATGGCGGATAGGCGTGCCGCCGTCGTTCAGCCGCGGCGCGCCGCAAGTTGGTCCCGGTCGGCAGGGGATTAGCTACCACCGCCGAGGATTTCGCCCGGGTCAAGAAAGAAGATCTGCTTCCAACCTTGCGTTGCCGTACTGAAGCGCCAGGGTAGTGGGATGACCGACAATACGGCGTAGTGAAGATGGGGGGCTTTGCCAGCGGCGTTGCCGCTGGCGCCAACAGATCCGATGCGCTCTCCGGCGACCACGAACCAGGGTGCTACTGCAGGCTCTGCAAGGTGGGCATAGTAGTGAATTCGCCACTTCGGACCCAGGATGGCGATGACATTGCCACCAATACCCAACTGGCCTTTGTAAACGACGACACCCGAAGTTGCCGAGATGACCGGCTGGCCATGCTTGGCAAAGATGTCGATTCCCTTGTGCACGCCGGACTGCCCCCAAGGCTCATACCAGAAGGACTTGGGATTCCAATCCGCTCGGCTAGCGTCCTGAACCGGAATGACCGTACGCGCGGGAGCCATGAATCCCGCGACCACGATGGCTAGAAGCGCAGCCAGAATCTGAACGGCACGACGCATGCTCATGGCACCTGAGGCTGAAGCTGAAGGTAGGCAGGCTGGCGCGCTTCATGCCGGCTGACCGGTCTCGTCCACCAAGCCATGTGCCCTGTAGACGGCCATCTCGTCGCCTGCAACGAACCCGAAGATCTTCGGGCCTCCACTTCGCCGCTGGAGCAAGTACAACACGTCGAACGGAATGGAAACCTCTGTTCCGTCTCTCTTTCGATAGCAGGCAGAGTAGAAGACCCGTACCCGGTCATGATTGTCCTACAGGACCTCCGTCTCCACGCGGTCGATCTTCATGCTCGTAGTGCCGATGGCCTTGTAGAAGTCGTATCCCCTGCGCAGCGTCTGCTCGAAGGTTTTATCGTTCGCCCCGACTGCAACTTGCCCACTGATGCTGGCGGATATGAACACTTCGGCGAAGAAGTTTCGAATCGCATCCCCATCGACGCTTTCACCCAGCGAGCGTTCACAGGCGTTCGCGTACTCGCGGAAGAACTGCTGGTAATCGGGCAGGTCCACTTTCGCCTCCTGAGCTGTCGAAGCGCTATCGATCAGCAAGCTCTTGTCTGGGATACACGCCTAACGGCGAAAGTCAGCGGCTGAAGCTCTGATTGAGCGCGGTGTTGCGGGTAAAGGCGCCGCCGCACTTGCCGGCGGTGATCGCTGCAGCACCCTTGAACGCGCTCACCCGCACTTGCTATGCCCGCAGTTCAGGCAGGTCGCGCACCCCTCCAGCTTGACCACCGCCTGGGTATGGCACTGACCGCAGAGTTGGGCGCCGGGCGGGAAGCCTTCGCCGGGTTCCAGGGCGGCGGCGCCCTGGCTGGCTTCCCAGGCGGCGCGGCGTTCGGCCAGGTAGCGCTGCTGCGCCTCGTCCGGTGCCTGCGTCTGGATCATGCCGATGGCGATCAGGTGGCGCTCCAGCACGGCGCCGATCTCGGCGACGATGGAGGGCATGTAGACGCCGCCCTTCTTCAGGTAGCCGCCGCGCGGGTCGAACACCGCCTTCAATTCCTCGACCAGGAAGGTGCAGTCGCCCCCCTTGCGCAGCACCGCGGACATGATGCGGGTGAGGGCGACTATCCACTGGAAATGGTCCATGTTCTTCGAGTTGATGAAGATCTCGAAGGGGCGGTGCTGCTCGAAGGGCGTGCCGACGTTGAGCAGGATGTCGTTGATGGTCACGTACAGCGCGTGCTCGAACAGCGGCGACTTGATCTTGTAGGTGACGCCGATCAGAAGCTCCGGGCGTTCGAGGCTTTCGTCGAGCTGGACCGGCGGCTGGCCGGCGGCCTCGCCGGCGCGCAGGCTGCGGTCGACCACCTTGAAGCTCCTGATGCGCTGGCCGATCTTCACGGTCATGGGCGTTCTCCCGGCGCGCACATGGCGCGGGTAGGGTGGGGCGGGCCTTCGCCGACAACCCACCGACCGGCCGCGAGGCCGGCTTCTCGATGGCGGGTTACCCCGCGTTGCGGCCAACCCAGCTTGCCGGTGCCTTCAGTATTTACCGTAATAGCCTTCCTTGAGCGCGTCGAACAGGTTGGCGGCGCTGTTCACCTCGCCGTCGTACTCCACCAGCTCGTTGCCTTTCAGCTCGACCACGCTGCCGTCCTCCAGCTCGAAGCGGTACAGGGTGTTCTCCAGGTCGGTCTCGCGCACCAGCACGCCTTGGAAGGCGCGCGGGTTGAAGCGGAAGGTGGTGCAGCCCTTGAGGCCCTGGCGCCAGGCGTAGCGGTAGATGTCCTTGAACGCCTCGAAGGGATAGTCGGTGGGCACGTTGGCGGTCTTGGAGATCGACGAATCCACCCACTTCTGCGCCGCCGCCTGCATGTCGACGTGCTGGGTCGGGCCGATGTCGTCGGCGCCGACGAACCAGTCGGGCAGGCGGTGCGCGGGGGTGTCGCTGTCCGGGTCGGCCTGCGGATCGACCAGCGCGCGGTAGGCCAGCAGCTCAAAGCTGAGCACCTCGAGCTGTTCCTTGGCCTTGCGGCCGGGGCGGATCAGGTTGCGTACGTACTTGTGGGCGAAGCTCGGCTCGATGCCGTTGGAGGCGTTGTTGGCCAGGCTCAGGCTGATGGTGCCGGTGGGCGCGATCGAGCTGTGGTGGGTGAAGCGTGCGCCCCGTTCGGCCAGCGCGGCGACCAGCTCGGGCGCGATCTCGCCCAGGCGCTGCATGTAGCGCGAGTAGCGGGCGTGCAGCACGCGGCCCGGCACGCGGTCGCCGATCTGGTAGCCGTCGGCGAGCATTTCCGGGCGCTGGTGGAGCATCCGCGCGGTGACTTCGAATTCCTGGCTCAGCAGCGGTGCCGGCCCTTTCTCCTCGGCCAGCGCCAGCGCCGCCTGCCAGCCGACCAACGCCAGTTCGCGAGCCACGTCCTCGGTGAAGCGGCAGGCCTCGGTGCTGCCGTAGCGCAGGCGCAACATCGCCAGTGCCGAACCGAGGCCGAGAAAGCCCATGCCGTGGCGGCGCTTGGCGAGGATCTCGCGGCGCTGCGCCTTGAGCGGCAGGTTGTTGAGGTCCACCACGTTGTCGAGTAGGCGGGTGAAGATGCGCACCACCTCCTTGAAGCGCTCCCAGTCGAAGCGCGCCCGCACGCTGAACGGCTCCTCGACGAAGGCGGTGAGATTGACCGAGCCGAGCAGGCAGGCGCCGTAGGGGGGCAGCGGCTGCTCGCCGCAGGGGTTGGTGGCGCGGATCTCCTCGCACCACCAGTTGTTGTTCAGCTGGTTGACGCGGTCGATGAGGATGAACCCGGGCTCGGCGAAGTCGTAGGTGGAGGCCATCAGCATGTCCCACAGATGGCGGGCGCGCACCCAGGCATAGACCCGACAGGCCACCTCGCCGTCGTCGCGGCGCAGGTAGCCTTCCGATAGCGGCCAGTCGCGCCAGCGCACCTGCTGCGGATCGTCGAGGTCGAGGCTGGCCGCTTCGCGCGGATGCACCGGGAACAGCAGCGGCCAGTCGGCGTCGCCCTCCACCGCCTGCATGAAGTCGTCGCTGATCAACAGGCTCAGGTTGAACTGGCGCAGGCGGCCGTCCTCGCGCTTGGCGCGGATGAACTCGCGCACGTCCGGATGGGCGACGTCGAAGGTGGCCATCTGCGCGCCGCGCCGCCCGCCGGCGGAGCTGACGGTGAAGCACATCTTGTCGAACACGTCCATGAACGACAGCGGCCCGCTGGTGTGCGCGCCGGGGCCGGAGACCAGCGCGCCGTGCGGGCGCAGGGTGGAGAACTCGTAGCCGATGCCGCAGCCGGCCTTGAGGGTCAGGCCGGCCTCGTGGAGCTTGGCGAGGATGTCGTCCATCGAGTCATGGATGGTGCCGGAGACGGTGCAGTTGATGGTCGAGGTGGCCGGCTTGCGCTCCTGCGCGCCGGCGTTGGCGACGATTCGGCCGGCCGGAATGGCGCCATTGCGCAGCGCCCAGAGGAACTGCGCGTACCAGTGCTCGCGCAGCTTGGGCGCCTCGACGGCGGCCAGGGCGCGGGCGACCCGCTGCCAGGTGGCGTCGAGATCGGCCTCGGCCGAGCTGCCGTCCGGCTCGACCAGGCGATATTTCTGCGTCCAGATATCCGCCGAGGCGGCCTGCAGCGGGATGCTGCCGGTCCCCGGCGGGACGGATGCGCCGTGCTTGGCCATGCTGCCGGACCTCGCTGCGGCCGTAGGTATCCTTTCACCTTAGCCGCAGGTCGGCGCCTCATGCGCATGGGGTGATGTCCGGTTCGGCGGCGGCGAGGGGCACAAGGCCGATAGCCTTCTGGGTTCCCTTGATCGATAACCGCTCGGCCCTTACCCGGGCCGAGCGTTCGTTAGCGAACAGACGGCTCCCGGCATAGGCCGGAGAATCGGCAGCGGCAAAGTGGGCGCAAAAAATTTTCGCGTACTTTCTGATGCCGGGAGATCGCTCCGCGGGCTTCCCCCCACGAGAACTCGGCGCGTGTGGCAACACACTGAAATTACGCGAAAATTTTTCTCCAGGTGCTTAGTGATCCGAGCGGCATCTCGATTGCCCACATTCTCTATCTCACCGGAGAACAGTGATGGCTACGAACAAGAAACCCGCTCGAGCGCCGCGAGAGAAAAGCAAGGGCAATCAATCTGCTACAGAAGGACAGGGGCAGGGCGGTGTGCTCAGGACCAACGACATCGTCGCAGCGCAAGGCCATGCCAGCGATAGCCTGGCCGGCGCGATGCCCCACAACAGCAACAAGGCGCTCGAGTACGGCCACGACAACGCCGTGGCGCCGCCGCCCGGCGCGACTGCAGAGCCGGGTTCCCCTGCGTTGACCGCGAGTACCGCGACGGAGGAAAGCGCCACGGCGAAAACCGGCGGCGCAGCGCGGCCCGGAACCAACCCAACGGTCGCTTCGCTCGAGCGGGTTCGCGTCGATGCGAGCGATCGGACCTTGACGACCAATCAAGGTGTGCCCATTGGTGATAATCAGAACACCTTGAAAGCCGGATTGCGTGGGCCGTCGCTACTCGAAGATTTCATCCTGCGGGAAAAGGTCACCCATTTCGATCATGAACGTATCCCCGAGCGCATCGTCCATGCCCGTGGCTCGGGCGCGCACGGCTACTTCGAAGCCTATGACGCGCTGACCCAGTACACGCGCGCGGCGCCGTTCGCCGAGAAGGGCAAGATCACCCCCGTGTTCGTGCGCTTTTCCACGGTAGCGGGCGAGCGCGGTTCCAAGGACACCGCGCGCGACGTGCGTGGCTTCGCGGTGAAGTTCTATACCGACGAGGGCAACTGGGACCTGGTCGGCAACAACATGCCGGTCTTCTTCATCCAGGATGCGATGAAGTTTCCCGATCTGGTCCACGCCGTCAAACCGGAGCCGCATCACGCCATGCCGCAGGCGGCGTCGGCGCACGATACGTTCTGGGACTTCGTGTCGCTGATGCCCGAGTCGACCCACATGCTGATGTGGCTGATGTCGGATCGGGCGATTCCGCGCAGTTTCCGGATGATGCAGGGATTTGGCGTGCATACCTTCCGCTTGGTCAACGCCCAGGACGAGTCCGTATTCTGCAAGTTCCACTGGAAACCGCTGCAGGGCACCCATTCGCTGGTCTGGGATGAGGCGGTGAAGATATCGGGCGCCGACCCCGATTTTCATCGGCGCGACTTGTGGGAGGCCATCGAGTCGGGCGAATTCCCGGAATGGGAGCTGGGGCTGCAGATATTTACCGAGGAGCAGGCCGAGGGCTTCAGCTTCGATGTGCTCGACTCGACCAAGATCGTGCCCGAAGAGCTGGTGCCGCTGTTGCCGGTGGGGCGCCTGGTGCTGAATCGCAACCCTGACAACTTCTTCGCGGAAACCGAGCAGGTCGCGTTCTGCGCGGCGCACATCATCCCGGGCATCGACTTCTCCAACGATCCGTTGCTCGCCGGGCGAATCCATTCCTACGTGGATACGCAGATCACCCGACTCGGCGGCCCCAATTTCCACGAGATTCCGATCAACTCGCCGATCGCTCCCGTGCAGAACAACCAGCGCGATGGCATGCACCGTCAGGCCCTGCATCGCGGGCGCGTTTCCTACGAGCCGAACTCGTTGGCGGGTGGCTGCCCCTTCCAGGCCGGCACGGGCGGATTCGTGTCCTTTCCCGCGGCCGTTGCCGAAGACAAGGTCCGTGGCAAGCCGGAGAAGTTCGCCGAGCACTATGCCCAGGCCACGTTGTTCTTCGAGAGCCAGACGGCTGTCGAGAAGGCCCATATCGCCGCCGCCTTCCGCTTCGAGCTGAGCAAGGTCGGCGTCCCCGCGATCCGCGAGCGGATGGTGTCCTCGCTGGTCAATGTCTCCCAGGAACTGGCCGCACAGGTCGCGGCCGGTTTGGGCATGGCGGTGCCCGCTGCAATGCCCAGGGCCATCGCCGATCCGCAGTCGCCGGAAGTGACCGTTTCGCCGGCATTGTCGCTGATGGCGCGGCCGGGCGAGTGCGGGATCCGCACCCGACAGATCGCCGTATTGGTCGCCGATGGTGTCCACCATGTTTCCCTGCTCGCCCTTTACAACACGCTGACCGCGGCGGGGGCGGTGGTGCATTTCGTGGGGCCACGGGTGGGCATGTTCGCCGGCGCCTCCGGCGAGAAAATAGAGGCTGACAAGTCGATGGAGAACGCTCCGGGATTCCTGTTCGACGCCCTGGTGGTGCCCGATGGGCGCGAGGCGGTTCAGGCGCTCGCCGGCAACGGGCACACGATGGAGTTCATCAAGGACATGTTCAGGCATTGCAAGGCGATCCTCGCCTTGGGTGCCGGACGGGAGTTGCTGGAGATGGCCGGCATTGGGCCAATGATGGATAAGGACGAGGGTATCCTGCTGGCCGACGGCGCCGATGCGGCGCAGATCGCGCAGGCATTCGTCAATGCGGTCGCCGCACATCGCCATCCAGCCCGCGACAGCGACCCTCCAACCAAGTGATGCAACGCGACAGTTGGCGCGCTGCCTACCTGTGTTCAGGTGGAATCCATGAAAAAGAAACCGTATCTCAAGAAGCAACTGGATGAGTTGCTATATCAGGCTCTCGAGACGGAACGCGGAGGGGTAAAGATCTATGAAGCGGCGCTGTCATGTGCCCAGAACGAGGATCTGAAAGAGGAATGGACGGAGTATCTGGAGCAGACCCGCACCCATGAGCAGGTGTTGCTGAAGGTGTTCAAGGAACTGGGGCTGAATCCGGATACCGTAACCCCCGGTCGGGAAGTCGTGGCACATATCGCGGATTCGTTGCTCGCCGCGATGGAAATGGCGAAGGCGCGAGGCAATGCCGCGGCCGCGCAACTGGTGGCCGGCGAGTGCGTGCTCCTGGCGGAAACCAAGGACCACCAGAACTGGGAGCTGATCGGACATCTGGCAGAGCACGGTCAGGGCGAGGCAACGGGGGCGCTCAGGACCGCGTTCGATCTGGTGGAGCAGGAAGAGGACCATCACCTCTACCACACCAAGGGTTTCGTCCGCGAATTGTGGATCGAATCGCTCGGCTTGCCGGCAGCCCTGCCGCCCCCCGAGGAAAAAAAGAAGGTTGAAACCGCGATCGGCGCCGCGCGCGCGGAGAAGCAGCGCGACGACATGCTGAAACCCAAGCACTGAGGGAGGCCGCGGCCCCAACAGGGCCGCGGTAGCGGTGGCCCAGGCGAGCGGTGATCTCTTGGGTAGCGTGTTCATCCAAGGCGCCCCTTCTCGGGCAGCGCGGTCCACATGGGCGCCCGGGCTGCGGGCCCCCGGCAGCCGCCGGCGAGATGCCGTTGCTGCCGGCTGGGAGTTTGTCCACGTCGCCATCGGCGATGCATCCGCAAGGGGCGCAAGGGTGGCGCCATCGCGTTGCTGATAACCCTGCCGATCACCCGTGCCGAAGCGGCGGGCGGCCGGCTCCGCGCCGCCCGGTGGCGTGGAGATCGGCGTCCACCGATGGGCCGTCGGGCTCGACCAGTCGGTACTTCTGCGCATGAATGTCCCTGAGCGTGGCGGGCAGGGAACTGCTGTGCAGGGCCATGGGCCAGGCCGTCGCATGGGCCGAAGAATGCCTTCACCGTGGTCGCTCACGGCACGGCGCGCTCGGCGTTCGGCTCGCCGGCGGGCCACGCCGCCGGTGGCGGTGGGCGCCGCTACGGCACCTCCGGCGTTGCTCTCCAGGCGGGTTTGGAGCTGCGCAGGTTGAAGGTTTGGATGAAGGCGGTCATGCCGATGGCCAGACGGGCGTCGGGTCGTGGCGGGGCATCCGCAGGTCTCAGGCTGAAATCGTAATAATAACGTGAAATATCAAATTAATTTCGTGAAAAATGTGCTGTGTAGATTCGGTGCATTTTTGCCAGTCATGCCCTGTCTGTGTGCAGTTTGGTAACGGCTCGAAAAAAGCGCCGCCTGCCGGGATTTTTTATTTTTTACCTTCAAAAACAATAATTTATGAATTTTATTCGCTCATTTTTGCCTTCGATGAGTGTTTCCATGGTTAAAAAATGATCTGTTTGTGGCGATGTTCTGTGGGTGGTTTTTCTGCTTGTTGCTGGAAAAATCAGTGTAATTGGAAAGTTTTTTTGTGGTGTTTTTTGCGGATTTTATGTCTCTGAAATTGGCTGTTTTACGCGTCGGGATAGGCGGCAAAACCGCGTCCTAGCTGGGCTCCGTTGCGGTCGTAGGGCGACGGACGCGGTGGGGTGCGGCAAGTGGGCAGGGCGGGGAGGCGCTGCCGGAGGGGCGGGGGCGGGTGGTTTTCTGGCATGCATATTGCGAATTCCTCTTTGCCCACCGCCCCTGGCGGGCCGTGGCCAGCGCTGCGAGGGCTCGCGAGGCGAGCCAAGGCGTTGAGGCAGTACAACAAGAAGGAAGAAGGCTATCCGTCCGGGGCTCCCGTCCCGGTTCGTTGTCCGGTGCCAGCACCGGAACCACCGCCACCTGCATCGCCTTGCCACTCTTTGGAGAAATACATGCTCTTCAAGAAAGCCGTGTCCACCCTGCTGTTGAGCGCCGCCTGCGCGTCCTTCGCCCAGGCCGAAGTGAAAGTCGGCGTCATCACCTCGTCCACCGGCCCCATCGCCCTGGTCGGCCTGCCGCAGAAGAATTCCGTGCCCCTGCTGCCCGCCAGGGCCGGCGACCAGGAGGTGAAGTACATCGCCCTGGACGACGGCAGCGATCCCACCGCCACCGTCAAGGCGCTCAAGAAGCTGATCACCGAGGACAACGTCGACGCCATCATCGGCCCAAGCGGCTCGCCCAACGCCATGGGCCTGATCCAGTTCGTCGCCGAGGCCGGCGTGCCGCTGCTGGCGCCGGTCGGCACCGCCGCCGTGGTGCTGCCGATGAACGACGAGAAGAAGTGGGTGTTCAAGACCACCCAGAACGACGACCTGATCGCCAAGGCACTGTTCGAGCACATGGCCAAGCAGGGTGTGAAGACCCTCGGTTTCATCGGCACCGCCGATCCCTACGGCGAGAACTGGGCCAAGGTGATGGGCGGCCTGGCCGCCGAGCGGGGCATCAAGGTGGTCGCCAGCGAACGCTTCCAGCGCCAGGACACCTCGGTGACCGGGCAGAGCCTGAAGGTCCTCGCCTCCCGCCCGGACGCCGTGCTGGTGGCCGCGCCGGGCAGCGCGGCGGTGATGCCGCAGACCACCCTGTACGACCAGGGCTACCGCGGCCAGATGTACCAGACCCACGGCGCCGCGCTGCCCGACTTCCTCAAGCTCGGCGGCAAGAAGGTCGAAGGCACCATCCTCGCCGCCAGCCTGATGCTGGTGCTCGACGAGGTGGCGGACAGCCATCCCTCCAAGCAGGTCGCCCGCGACTACGTAGCGGCCTACGAGAAGCTCAACGGCAGCAAGCCGGCGACCTTCGGCGCCAACACCTACGACGCCGGGCTGCTGCTGCAGCGCGCCATTCCGCTGGCCGCCGCCAAGGCCGCGCCGGGCACTCCCGAGTTCCGCGCCGCCCTGCGCGATGCCCTGGAGCAGAGCCACGAACTGGCCGCCACCCAAGGCGTGTACAACATGACCGCCGAAGACCACAGCGGTTTCGACGAGCGTGGTCGCGAGCTCATCCAGGTGAAGAACGGCAACTGGACCCTGCTCGGTAGCAACTGATCCGCTGTGTGCCCGCGCGGCACGGCTCGGCGTTTCCCACTGAGAGTTCCCTGCCCGGCGGCCCGCACGGCGGCCGGGCGCGGTCGTCCGCTGCCCGCCGGGGCGGACGGTCGGGGGCCTGGTGGCGGCTGAGCCTGTTTCCATCCGTAGAAAAGAGTTTTTCACCATGAACTTCCAGATAGCCATGCTCCTGGGCCAGGACGGCGTCACCAACGGCGCGATCTACGCGTTGCTGGCCCTGTCGATCCTGCTGGTCTTCACCGTCACGCGGATCCTGCTGATTCCGCAGGGCGAGTTCGTCACCTACGGCGCGCTGACCATGGCCACCATCCAGGCCGGTCAGCCCACCGCGCTGGTCTGGCTGCTGCTCGGCCTCAGCGTCCTCGATTGCGCCTGCGACCTGTACGCCGCCGCGCGCTCGAGCCATGGCTTCCGTTTTCCCAGGCGCATTCCGCTCAAGCTGGGCTACGCGCTGCTGATGGTCGCCCTGATCAAGACGCTGCCCCTGGCCGAGCTGCCGATGGCCTTCCAGGTCCTGCTCACCCTGTGCCTGGTGGTGCCGCTCGGCCCGCAGATCTACCGCCTGGTGTTCCAGCCGATCGCTTCGGCCAGCGTGCTGGTGCTGCTGATCGTCTCCATCGCCGTGCACGTGACCATGGTCGGCATCGCCCTGCTGCTGTTCGGCCCCGAGGGCGCGCGCACCCGGCCGTTCTCCGAGGCAGGGCTCGAACTCGGTCCGGTGACCTTCAACAGCCAGACCCTGTGGGTGATCGCCGTGTCGCTGGCGTTGATCGTCGGCCTGTTCCTGTTCTTCGAACGCAGCCTGTACGGCAAGGCGCTGCGCGCGGCCGCGGTGAACCGCCTGGGCGCGCGGCTGATGGGCATCTCGCCGACCCTGGCGGGCAAGGCGACCTTCCTGCTGGCCACCTTCATCGGCACGCTGTCGGGCATCCTCATCGCGCCGATCACCACCCTGTACTTCGACTCCGGCTTCGTCATCAGCCTCAAGGGCTTCGTCGGCGCCATCATCGGCGGCCTGGTCAGCTATCCGCTGGCCGCTCTGGGCGCGCTGGGCGTGGGGCTGATCGAGGCCTTCTCGATGTTCTGGGCCAGTACCTACAAGGAAATCATCGTCTTCACGCTGATCATTCCGTTCCTGTTGTGGCGCTCGCTCGCCAGCCGTCATGTGGAGGAGGAAGAATGAGTCCGCGCAACCTGATCGTCGCCCTGGTGGCCGTGCTGGCGGCCGCGCCGCTGCTGCTGCCGCCGTTCTACGTGACCCTGCTCAACTACATCGGCCTCTATACCCTGGTGGTACTCGGCCTGGTGCTGCTCACCGGCGTCGGCGGCATGACCAGCTTCGGCCAGGCCGCCTTCGTCGGCCTGGGTGCCTACACCAGCGCCTATCTGACCACCGCCGAGCAGTTACCGGCCTGGCTGGCCTGGGCGGGCGCCTCGCCCTGGCTGACCCTGCTGGTCGGGCTGCTGCTCACCGCGGCGGTGGCGCTGCTGCTCGGCGCCCTGACCCTCAAGCTGTCCGGCCACTACCTGCCGCTGGGCACCATCGCCTGGGGGCTGTCGCTGTACTACCTGTTCGGCACCGTGGAGTCGCTCGGCGGCCACACCGGCGTGGGCGGCCTGCCGTCGATCGCGCTGTTCGGCGTGCTGCTGGATAAGGGCGAGAAGATCTTCTACCTGATCTGGGCGGTGCTGCTGCTGGCCATCGTGGTCACCCAGAACCTGCTCGACTCCCGCGAGGGGCGGGCGATCCGCGCGCTCAAGGGCGGCCAGGTGATGGCCGAGTCGATGGGCGTCAACACCTTCCGCGCGAAGATGGTGATCTTCCTCGTCTCGGCGCTGTTCGCCGCCGTTTCCGGCTGGCTGTACGCGCACACCCAGCGCTTCGTCAACCCGACGCCGTTCGGCCTGGGCATGGGCATCGACTACCTGTTCATGGCCCTGATCGGCGGCGTCGCCAGCGTCTGGGGCGCACTGCTCGGCACCGGCATCCTCACCCTGCTCAAGCAGTGGCTGCAGGACCTGCTGCCGCATCTGCTGGGCAACACCGGCAACTACGAGGTGATCGTCTTCGGCCTGCTGATCGTCGTGCTGATGCAGCGCGCGCCCGGCGGCCTGTGGCCGCTGCTGGTCCGCCTGCTGCCGGCACGCTTCAAGCGCCACCGCGCGCTGCCGGCGGCCGACGCCCCGGCCCGCGAGCTGCCGCGCCGGCAACTGCCGCAGGCCGGTCAGGTGATCCTCGAGGCCCGTCAGGTGACCCGGCGCTTCGGCGGCCTGGTGGCCAACAACGAGATGAGCCTGCAGGTGCACGCCGGCGAGATCCTCGCCCTGATCGGCCCCAACGGCGCCGGCAAGAGCACCATGTTCAACCAGCTCTCCGGCGTGGATACGCCGACCTCGGGCGACGTGCTGTTCATGGGCCGGCGCGTCAACGGCCTGAGTTCGCGCACCGTCGCGCGCATGGGCATGAGCCGCACCTTCCAGCATGTGAAGCTGTTGCCGAGCATGACCGTGCTGGAGAACGTCGCCATCGGCGCGCACCTGCGCGGCAGTCGCGGCGTGCTGTCCGCGGCGCTGCGCCTGGAGCGCGCCGAGGAGGCCGATCTGCTCAACGAGGCCAGGCGCCAGCTCGAGCGCGTCGGCCTCGGCGACTACCTGTACGAGGAGGCCGGCAGCCTGGCCCTCGGCCAGCAGCGCATCCTCGAGATCGCCCGGGCGCTGTGCGCCGATCCCTGCCTGCTGCTGCTCGACGAGCCGGCCGCCGGCCTGCGCCACAAGGAGAAGGAAGCCCTCGGCATCCTCCTCAGCCGCCTGCGCAGCGAGGGCATGGCGATCCTCTTGGTGGAGCACGACATGGACTTCGTCATGGGTCTGGTCGATCGCGTGGTGGTGATGGAGTTCGGTCAACGCATCGCCGAGGGGCTGCCCGAAGAGGTGCAGAAGGACCCGGCCGTGCTGGAAGCCTACCTCGGGGGAGCGGAGTGATGAATATGCAGGTAGATGCGCTGAAACAGCCGCAAAACCAGGTCGCCAGGATGCTGCTGGAGGTCAAGGACCTGAGCGTCGCCTACGGCAAGGTCGAGGCCCTGAGCAACGCCAGCCTGTGTGTCGGCGAGGGGCAGATCGTCACCGTCATCGGTCCCAACGGCGCCGGCAAGACCACCCTGCTGTCGGCGATCATGGGCGTGCTCGGCTCGCGCGGCCAGGTGCACTTCGACGGCAGCCTGGAGGCCGTGCCGGAGGTGGAGGTGCTGGTCGGCCGCGGTCTGGGCCTGGTGCCGGAGAAACGCGAGCTGTTCGCCAGCATGAGCGTGGCCGACAACCTGCTGCTGGGCGCCTTCCAGCGCCATCGCCGCGGCGATCGCAGCCACGGCCAGACCCTGCAGGAGGTCTACGAGCTGTTCCCGCGCCTGTGGGAGCGCCGCGATCAGCTGGCCGCCACCCTGTCCGGCGGCGAGCGGCAGATGCTCGCGGTCGGCCGCGCGCTGATGGCCAAGCCCAAGCTGCTGATGCTCGACGAGCCGAGCCTGGGCCTGGCGCCGCTGATCACCCGCGAGATCTTCCGCATCATCGGCGCCCTCCGCCAGCAGGGGGTGTCGATCCTGCTGGTCGAGCAGAACGCCCGCGCCGCGCTGCGCGTGGCCGACTACGCCTACGTGCTGGAAACCGGCCAGATCGCCATGCAGGGCCCGGCCCGGCAACTGGCCGACGACCCGCGGGTGATCGAGGCGTACCTCGGCCTCGCCAGCAAGCATCAGGAGATGCTGGCTTCCTGAGGCGCGCCGCCGGGCGCTCCCCGTGCCCGGCGGGCGGTCTGCGGCAATCCTCGCCGACCAGCTCGCCAGCCAACCGGCGGGCGAGCCGGCGTCGCCTCGGCAGGCCGGCACCTGCGCCGGGCGACATGCCATCGCCAGGAGCCTGCAACGTCGGCGGGCTGCTCGGCCTCAGCGTCGCGGCGCTTTGCCGCGTCGTGACCCGGCGCTGCGCAGGGCGACCGGCGGCGGGCGCCTGCGCGGCGCCGCTCCCCCTTGCATTGCCCGCGCCCGCTACCTAGAGTTCAGCCAGCATTCGATAGGCCTCCGCGGCCGTCTGGCACGGAGGCTCCAGCAGGTTATGGAGCAACCATGATCGAAATAGACAAGCTCACCAAGCGCTTTGCCCAGCAGCTCGCGGTCGACGAGCTGTCCTTCCGCGTCCGGCCCGGCGAGGTGCTGGGTTTCCTCGGCCCCAACGGCGCCGGCAAGTCGACCACCATGAAGATGCTCACCGGCTTCCTCGCCCCGACCTCGGGCACCGCGCGCATCTTCGGTTTCGACATCCAGAAGCAGACCCTCAAGGCCCAGCGGCTGATCGGCTACCTGCCCGAAGGCGCGCCCTGCTACGGCGACATGACGGTGCGCGGCTTCCTCGAATTCATCGCCGGGGTGCGCGGTTTCCGTGGCGCGCAGAAGCGCGACCGGGTCGCCGGGGCGGTGGCCCAGGTGGAGCTCGAGAAGGTGCTCGACCAGTCCATCGACACCCTGTCCAAGGGCTTCAAGCGCCGCGTCGGCCTGGCCCAGGCGATCCTCCACGATCCCAAGGTACTGATCCTCGACGAGCCCACCGACGGTCTCGACCCCAACCAGAAGCACCAGGTGCGTCAGCTGATCCAGAGCCTGGCGGCCGACAAGATCATCATCATTTCCACGCACATCCTCGAGGAAGTCACCGCGGTGTGCACCCGCGCGGTGGTGATTGCCGGCGGGCGGCTTCTCGCCGACGGCACGCCCTTCGAACTGGAGAGCCGCTCGCGCTACCACCAGGCGGTGACCCTGGTCGGCGATGCGCCGCTGGACGAGGCGGCATTGGCCGGGTTGCCGGGCGTCGCCGGCGTCGAGCGCAACCCCCGCGAGCACAGTCTCACCGTGCTGGCCTTGCCGGGCCAGGTGATCTTCCCGCAGGTCAGCGCGCTGGTGGCGGCGCGCGGCTGGCACATCCGGGAAATGGACGTGGAGCGCGGCCGCCTCGACGAGGTGTTCCGCACCCTGACCCGAGGAGAGGCGGCATGAAGCAGTTGCCGGTGGTCTTCAGGCGCGAGCTGGCGAGCTACTTCGCCACGCCGCTCGCCTACGTGTTCATCGTGATCTTCCTGGTGCTGTCCGGGGTGTTCACCTTCTATCTGGGCAGCTTCTTCGAGCGCGGCCAGGCCGACCTGTCGGCGTTCTTCACCTTCCATCCCTGGCTGTACCTGTTCCTGGTGCCCGCGCTGGCCATGCGCCTGTGGGCCGAGGAGCGCAAGAGCGGCACCATCGAGCTGCTGATGACCCTGCCGATCACCCGCGCCGAGGCGGTGGGCGGCAAGTTCCTCGCCGCCTGGGTGTTCGCCGGCATCGCCCTGTTGCTGACCTTCCCGATGGTGGTCACCGTCAACTACCTGGGCGAGCCGGACAACGGCGCCATCCTCACCGGCTACATCGGCAGCTGGCTGCTGGCCGGCGGCTACCTGGCGATCGGCTCGTGCCTGTCGGCGCTGGCCAAGAACCAGGTGATCGCCTTCATCCTCACCGCCTGCGTGTGCTTCCTGTTCATCGTCAGCGGCTTCCCGCTGGTGCTCGACGCCTTCAGCGGCTGGGCGCCGCAGGCGCTGGTCGACGCGGTGGCTTCGCTGAGCTTCCTGACCCGCTTCGACGCGATCAGCAAGGGCGTGCTCGATGCGCGCGACCTGCTGTACTTCGCCAGCCTGATCCTGGCCTGGCTGGCTGCCACCGCGGTGGTGGTCGACCTGAAGAAAGCCGACTGAGGAGAGCGCGATGAAACGCATCCTGTATTCCGGCGCCGGGCTGCTGCTGATCGCCCTGGCGTTCCTGGTGTTCAACATGGTGGCCGGCCTAGGCCTGCCCAACGCCCGCCTCGACCTCACCGAGCAGAAGCTCTACACCATCAGCGAGGGCACCGAGCGCATCCTCGGCGAGCTGGACGAGCCGGTGAACCTGTACTTCTTCTTCTCCGACAACGTCACCCGCGACCTGGTGCCGGTGCGCAACTACGCGCGGCGCGTCGAGGAGATGCTGCGCGCCTACGAGCGCGCCGCCGGCGGCAAGATCAAGCTGCACGTCATCGACCCGGCGCCGTTCTCCGCGGACGAGGACCGCGCCGCCGAGTTCGGCCTGCACGCGGTGCCGCTGCAGCAGGGCGGCGACAAGCTGTACTTCGGCCTGGCCGGCACCAATGCGCTGGACGACGTGCAGACCATCCCGTTCTTCCCGCTCGACCAGGAGGAATTCCTCGAGTACGAACTCAGCCGGCTGGTGCAGACCCTGGCCAAGCCGGCGCGGCCGGTGGTCGGCGTGCTTTCCGGCCTGCAGCTGGAGGGCGGCTTCAATCCGCTGACCGGCCAGGCCGGCACGCCCTGGATGGTGATGGAGCAGATCCGCCAGCAGTTCACCATCAAGAGCCTGCAGGCCGGCGTCGACCGCATTCCCGACGAGGTGTCGGTGCTGCTGCTGGTGCATCCCAAGCAGCTGCCGCCGCCGACCCTGTACGCCATCGACCAGTTCGTACTGCGCGGCGGCAAGCTGCTGGCCTTCGTCGATCCGTTCAGCGAGAGCGACGACGCCGGCCTGATGGGCGGCACCGGCAACGCGTCCGACCTCGAGCCGCTGTTCAAGGCCTGGGGGGTGCGCCTGCGCCCGAACGAGATCCTGCTCGACGGCAGCTACGCGATGTCCGTGGGCATCGGCCAGGGCGAGGAACAGCGCCCGATCCGCCATCCGGCCTGGCTCAGCCTGCCCAAGGCGGCGCTCGACCGGCAGGACATCACCACCGCCGCGCTGGAGAACCTGACCGTGGCCAGTGCCGGCATCCTCGAGCCGCTGGAGGGAGCGAAGACCCGCTTCACGCCGCTGCTGCACAGCTCCGAGTACGCCATGCCGATGGACGCCAAGCGCCTGGCCGGGCTGCGCGATCCGCAGGAGCTGCTGCGCGATCTGGAGCCGACCGGCGAGCGCTACGCGCTGGCCGCGCGCATCTCCGGACCGGCGCCGACCTCCTTCCCGCAGGGCATCGAGGGGCAGAAGGACGGCCTCACGCAGGCGGACGGCATCAACGTCATCGTGGTCGCCGATACCGACCTGCTCGCCGACCGCATGTGGGTGCAGGTACAGGAGTTCTTCGGCCAGCGCGTCCCGCAGCCGTTCGCCGACAACGCCGGCTTCGCCATCAACGCGCTGGACAACCTGGCCGGCAGCGACGCGCTGATCAGCGTGCGTTCGCGCGGTCGCTTCAGCCGGCCGTTCAGCGTGGTCGAGAACCTGCAGCGCCAGGCCGAGGCGCGCTTCCGGGAGCAGGAGGAGATCCTCAACCAGCGCCTGGCGCAGACCGAGCAGCGCCTGGCCGAGTTGCAGCAGGGCGACAAGCCCGACCAGGTGCTGGAGCTGACGCCCGAGCAGCAGGCGACCCTGCAGCAGTTCCTCCAGGAGCGGCTGAAGATCCGCAAGGAGCTGCGCGAGGTGCGCTACCGGCTGAATGCCGACATTGAGGGCCTGGGGCGCAGCCTGAAGTTCGTCAACATCGCGCTGGTGCCGCTGCTGCTGACCCTGGGCGTGCTGGCGCTGTGGCTGTGGCGTCGCCGCCGCGTGGCCTGAGGCGGCGCAAGGCGAGCGTAAGGCCAGAGCGTAAGGAGAGTGCAATGCAACGCAAGTCGCTATGGATTCTGTTATTGGCCGTCGCCCTGCTCGGCGCTTTGTTCGTCTGGCTGCAGCGCGGCGGCGAGGCGCCGCCTCAGGCCACCCGCGAGTTGCTGCTGCCGGCGCTGGCCGGGCAGCTGGAGCGGGTGCAGGCCGTGCAGATCCGCCACGGCGATCTGCCGGTCATCCACATCGAGCGCCGCGACGGCGTCTGGGTGGTGCCGGCCAAGGCCGGCTATCCGGCGGCGGCCGGCGAGGTCAACCGCCTGCTGCGCACGCTGGCCGAGGTGCGCAAGGTCGAGGCCAAGACCCGCAATCCGGCCAACCATGCCCAGCTCGGCCTCGCCGAGCGCGGCGAGGGCGCCGCGACCCGGGTGAGCCTCGACGGCATCGGCCCGGCCCCGGTGGAGCTGCTGCTCGGCCAGGCTTCGCGCCAGGGCGGGCAGCTGGTGCGCCTGCCGGGCGACGATCAGGTATGGCTGGTCGACCAGTCGCTGCAACTGGTGGACAGCGAGCTGGCCTGGCTGGACCGGCGCGTCAGCGCGATTCCGTTCGCCAGCGTGCGCGAGGTCGAGGTGCGGCACGCCGACGGCGAGCAGCTCAACGTCTGGCGCGCCAATCCCGAGCAGTTCAACTTCGCCCTGCGCCAGTTGCCGGCCGGCCGCAAGCTGGCCTACGAGCCGGTCGCCAACGGCATGGCCCTGCTGTTCGCCAGTCTGGACTTCGCCGACGCCGCGCCGCTGGCGCAGGTCGCCTTCAAGGGCACGCCCGAGCTGACCTTCCGCCTGGACACCTTCGCCGGCGGCGAGCTGAAGGGTTCCTTCTACCGGCAGGGCGACCAGCACTGGCTGGTGCTGGGCGAGCGCAAGGGGCTCGACGAGCAGTTGCCCGGCCTGCCGGGCTGGGCCTATCGCCTGGAGGAGCAGCAGTACCGCGCCCTCGCCAGGCGGGTGAAGGACCTGGTGGCGCCGGCAGCGTGATCTGCGGCGAGGATTGCCGCAGGTCAACGCGCGGGGGGCTTTTCTGCGCGGGCTCTTTGTTTATACTCGGGGCAGCGGTCGTCAAGAACGCCATTCGAAATACCCGCTCCAGACGCCTCGCGGCGCGGAGGTCGGATATAACAAGAAGAACGTTTTGTAACGTACCGTCCCGAGCGACTCCCATGAGGGGAGTGTTTTTTCAGCGAGTCTGGAGAGAGGTTGTAATGGCCGAACGTGAAACCGGAACCGTCAAGTGGTTCAACGACGCCAAGGGTTATGGATTCATTCAGCGCGAGAGCGGCCCGGATGTCTTCGTGCACTACCGCGCCATCCGTGGCGAAGGTCACCGCTCCCTGGTCGAAGGGCAGCGTGTGGAGTTCGCCGTAGCCCAGGGTCAGAAAGGCCTGCAGGCGGAAGACGTTTCCAAGCTCTGAACTCGAGCTGGAGATTGCGGAAGAGCCCGTCCTCATGGACGGGCTTTTTCATTCAGGCGTCCCGATCCTGTGCGAGTTGCGGCAGCGGGGCGAGGCAGTCCAGGCCGCGGGCCGGACCTTCGATCAGCAGGCACAGCGCACGGCCACGCTCGCCCCAGTGCTGGCAGGCGTCCTGCAGCAGTTCGACGAACACGGCCAGATCCTCCTCGACCAGCGTACCGGCGCCATCCAGGGGCAGATGCACGACCAGCAGTTGTCCGGCCGGCCAGTCGAGTTCGGTCAGACAGTCCCAGGCGGCGTCCCAGTTCTGTCCGTAGTAGTCGGGAAACGCCAGGACCGCGCCGAGGGCCGCCAGCAGGCTGGCGCGGTCGATGCGCGGCAGCCTTCCGAGGCTTTTGCAGCACAGCTCGACGGCCCGGCAGTCCGCTTCAGGCAGCCGCGCGACGCGATAGGCGGCGTTGCGCGAAGGATCGGCCAGGCAGGCGGCGGCGAGTTGCTGCAGGGTCATCGGCTCTGCTCCAGGACGCGGAACGAACGGTAGTGATCTTCGGTGTAGTAGAAGATCACCGGCGGGTTGCCGCCGGTGACGATGCGCCGCGGGCCGCGATGGGACAGCCCCGGCGTGCGCACCGTGTATTCGCGATAGTAGCCGCGCGGCTGGGCCGGCAGCTGGCGCTCGCGGTTCTGGAACACGGTGCCGTCCTGGCTGTGCGGGAAGGGGCCGCCCTGGCGGATCAGCGCCAGGGTCGTGGCGATCTCGCGCTGGATCGGGTCCGCGCCCTGCACCTGGGCCGGGGCGTCCTGTCCGGCAGGCGAGCGCAGCAGGTGACTGAGCGGTCCCTGGCTCAACAGCCAGCCGGCGAACAGCAGCACCAGCAGCGCGGCGCTCTTGAACAGGCCGAGCGGGTTGTGGCGCGGGCGCGCGTTCGCGGCGCGCCCGCGCGGGGCAGGGGAGGCGCCGGGCGCGACGCCCTCCAGGCTGACCCACGCGGCCTTCAGGCGACCGGACTTGTCACGCGTGGTGTCGAATTGCACCGCGTCGCCTTGCTGCGGCCGGCGCGCGGCATTGCGCACCGCGGAGATATGGAAGAACACCTCGGCCGAGCGGTCCTCGGGCTGGATGAAGCCAAAGCCTCGGTCATCGTTCCAGGAAACGACCTTGCCGTGCATCGCTGGGATTGCCTCGCGAATAGGGAATGACCCCGGGCCGTTGCGGGACCGGGGCGATCGGGGATGAGGGGAGGGGGGGCGGCGAGCGGATCAGCCGGTGCGCCACTGGATCTCGCTGACGCCCTCGCTGGTGACCTTCAGCCAGCGGTCGGCATCCTCCTCGCCCTGCTCCTCGTTCCAGCTGCCCGGCGCGCAGCGCACCTCGACGCCGAGCGCCGTACAGGCGGCCCGGGCGCAGGCGAGATCGTCTTCCCAGGGCGTGCGGTCGCTCTCCAGCAGCAGGCTGTGCCACTTGCCGACCGCCTTGGGCAGCCAGGTGACGGCAATGTCGGCGAAGCGGCACTTGTGGGTCAGGCCGCGGACCTGCCAGTCGCCGCACGGGCCGATGGCCTGCTCGAGCCATGCGGTCACCGCCGGCAGTTCGGCGTCCTTGAGGTAGATCTCGATATCCGGTTGGCGCATGTCAGGGCTTCCTGAGGGCGGGGAGGGAGGGACGGACGTTCACTGGCGCTCGATCCAGTCGTAGCGCACCGACACGGTGACCTCGAAGGGTTCGGCGAGGATGCGTTCGCGGCGTTCGGCATTGACCCGCCAGCCGTGCGGGGTCATCGCCAGCAGGTCGGCGCGCGCGTCGCGGCTGTCCAGCGCCAGGCGGAACTCCAGGGTCTGCGTGTCGGCCAGTCGCAGCGTCTCGGGCAGGTCGGCCAGATGCTTGTCGTCGACGTACTCGCGCACCTCGTCGTAGAGCTTCTGGCGCAGCTCGAGCAGGTGGTCGCGCGCCGGACCCAGGCGCAGGATGCCGCCGCCGGGGGAAAGCAGGCGGGCCGCCTCATTCCAGTCGATCGGGCTGAACACGCTGGCCAGCAGGCCGCAGGAGGCGCTGGCCAGCGGCACGCGGGCCATGCTGGCGACCATCCAGGTCAGCTGCGGCGCGCGCTTGCAGGCGCGCTTGACCGCCTCGCGGGAGATGTCCAGGGCGTAGCCGTCGGCCTCCGGCAGGGCCTCGGCCAGCTGCGCGGTGTAGTAACCCTCGCCGCAGCCGATGTCCACCCAGCGCGCCGGCGCGCGCGCGCCGGCCAGCTCGGCCAGGCGCGCGGCCAGCGGCGCGTAGTGGCCGGCGCCGAGGAAGCGCCGGCGCGCCTCGACCATGGCGGCGTTGTCGCCCGGGTCGAGGCTCTTCTTGTGCTGCACCGGCAACAGGTTCAGGTAGCCCTGGCGGGCGCGGTCGAAGCGGTGGTTGTGGGCGCACTGCACGCCGTTGTCGGCAGTGTGCAGCGCAGCGCTGCAGATCGGACAGGTGAGCATGGGTTATTCGGCCAGCAGGCGGACCAGAGTCTGGTAGTAGATCTCGGTCAGCAGGTCGAGATCGCTGGCCAGGACCCGCTCGTTGATCTGGTGGATGGTGGCGTTGACCGGGCCCAGTTCGACCACCTGGGTGCCCAGGGTGGCGATGAAGCGACCGTCCGAGGTGCCGCCGGTGGTGGAGGCGACGGTGTCGCGACCGGTGATTGCCTTGATGCTGGCGGACACCGCGTCGAGCAGGGCGCCCGGCTCGGTCAGGAACGGCAGGCCGGACAGCGACCACTCGATCTGCCACTTGAGGTCGTGCTTGTCGAGGATCGCCGCGACGCGCTGCTGCAGGCCCTCGACGGTGGACTCGGTGGAAAAGCGGAAGTTGAACAGCGCGATCAGCTCGCCGGGGATCACGTTGGTCGCGCCGGTGCCGGAATTGAGGTTGGAGATCTGGAAGGTGGTCGGCGGGAAGAACGCGTTGCCGGCGTCCCAGGTCTCGGCGGCCAGTTCGGCCAGCGCCGCGGCGGCCAGATGGATGGGGTTCTGCGCCAGGTGCGGGTAGGCGACGTGGCCCTGCAGGCCCTGGACGCGCAGCTTGCCGTTGAGCGAGCCGCGGCGGCCGTTCTTGACGATGTCGCCGACCTGCGAGGTGCTCGACGGCTCGCCGACGATGCACCAGTCCAGGCGCTCGCGGCGCGCGGCCAGGCGCTCGACCACCGCCTGGGTGCCGTGCACGGCGGGGCCTTCCTCGTCGCTGGTGATGAGGAAGGCGATGGCGCCGCGGTGCTGCGGGTGATCGGCGACGAAGCGCTCCACGGCGACGATCATGGCCGCCAGGCTGCCCTTCATGTCGGCGGCGCCGCGTCCGCAGAGCATGCCGTCGGCATCGACCAGCGCTGCGAACGGCGGGTGCTGCCAGGCGTCCAGCGGGCCGGTGGGCACCACGTCGGTGTGGCCAGCGAAGCACAGCACGGGACCCTCGCCCCCGCGGCGGGCCCAGAAGTTCTCCACGTCCTCGATGTTCATCGGCTCGACGGCGAAGCCGCAGGCGGCCAGGCGCTGCATCATCAGCTGCTGGCAGCCTTCGTCCAGCGGAGTGACGGAGGCGCGGCGGATCAGCTCGCAGGCCAGTTCGAGGGTGGGGGAGAGGGTGGTCATGCGGGCTCCGGAACAGCGTTGGATCGGGGCGCCTATCTTAAAGGAAAACGGCGCTTTTTCTGAGCGCCGTTGTCGGGGAAAGCGGGTGGCACCCCTCTCCTAGTGGAAGAGAGGGGCGCAGCGGCTCAGGTCACCGGGACTTCGTCCGCGCTCTGCTCCGGCTTGGGCAGCGAGGAGAGCAGGGCCATGACCAGGGCGGCCAGATAGGGCAGCGACTGCACCAGCAGCACTGTGACCCAGAAGAACACGTCGATGCCCGGCAGCGGCTGGGTCAGCGAGATGCCCAGGGCCGCGCCCCACAGCAGCAGCATGACGACCAGCTCTTCGCGGGCTTCCGCCAGCGCCACCAGCAGACCGTGGCTGCTGCGCATCTTCGGCGTGCGGAAGAACGGAATGCTGCTGGTGCAGAAGCCGTACAGCACCGCCTTGGCGATGGTGTGCGACAGGGCGAGGCCCGCCATCGCCGCGGCGAAGGCATCGCGCATGCGCACACCGACGGCGCGGCGGTAGAGGAACAGGATCTTGCCCAGCTTGAACACGAACAGCGCCAGCGGCGGGATGGCGAAGATCATCAGCGGCGGGTCGACGCGGTGCGGCACGATGATCATCGCCGCCGACCACAGCAGGGCGCCGAGGGTGAAGAAGATGTTCAGGCCGTCGGCGATCCACGGCAGCCAGCCGGCCACGAAGTGGTAGCGCTGGCCACGGGTCAGATCGGCGTCCCTGCCCAGCAGCAGGCTGCCGAGGTGGCGCTTCATGATCTGGATGGCGCCGTAGGCCCAGCGGAAGCGCTGCTTCTTGAAGTCGATGAAGGTGTCGGGCATCAGGCCCTTGCCGTAGCTGTTCTCGTGGTAGGCGGCCGACAGGCCCTTCTCGAACACGCGCAGGCCCAGCTCGGCATCCTCGGTGATGCACCATTCGGCCCAGCCCAGCTCGTCGAGCACCAACTTGCGGGTCATGGTCATGGTGCCGTGCTGGATGATGGCGTCACGCTCGTTGCGGGTCACCATGCCGATGTGGAAGAAGCCCTTGTACTCGGCGTAGCACAGCTTCTTGAACAGCGATTCGTGCTCGTCGCGGTAGTCCTGCGGCGACTGCACGATGGCGATCTTCGGATCGGCGAAGTGCGGCACCATGTGCTTGAGCCAATCCGGGCCGACGCAGTAGTCGGAGTCGATCACCGCGATCACCTCGGCGTCGGCGGCGGTGCGCTCCAGGGCGTAGTTCAGCGCACCGCCCTTGAAGCCGGCCAGCGGGGCGACGTGGAAGAAGCGGAAGCGCGGACCCAGGGTGGCGCAGTGGGCTTCCACCGGCTGCCACACGGCCGGGTCCTTGGTGTTGTTGTCGATCACCAGGACCTCGAAGTCCGGGTAGTCGAGGCGCGCCAGGGCGTTGAGGGTCTGTTTGACCATCTCCGGCGGCTCGTTGTAGCAGGGCACGTGGATCGACACCTTGGGCCGGTAGGCGCTGTCGCCGGTCACCGGCGGGAAGGGCCGGCGACGCTTCTGCAGCCAGACCGCCTCGGCCAGTTCGTGGGCCTCGGTGAGCAGGACGATGATCACGCCCAGGGCGCCGAGGGCGAGCAGGACGCCGACGGTGAGGCTGAACCAGTTGCTGTACTGCTGGCTGTAGTCGTAGCCGATCCACACCAGCATGGTGGCGGCGAGGAAGGCGACGATGGTCAGGAAGGTACGGCCGCGCTGGCGCAGGGAGCTGCCGTCGATCAGCAGCAGGGCCAGGGCGAGCAGGGCGAGCACGCCCGACGCGGTGGCCAGCAGGCGCCACTGGGGAATTTCCACCACGGGGCCGGCGAAGGGGAACTTGGGTTGGCGCTCGGCGTTGTAGACGCCCCAGTAGGCACCGACCGAACCTTCGTCGCTGGCCTTCCACGGCTGGTCGAAGGCCTCGATGACGAAGTAGTTGTAGCCCTTGGCGTTCAGCTTGTTGACCAGGGTGCGCAGGTAGATGGCCTGGTCGGCCTGGTTGGCCTCGGCGCCGCCGCGGGTGCGGCCGTTGCTCGGCCAGCCGACTTCCGCCAGCAGCAGCGGCTTTTTCGGGAAGGCCTTCTTCAGTTCGCGGGCACGGTCGAGAACGAAGTCGACCGAGTCTTCCTGCGGCACGAATTCCCAGTAGGGCAGCACGTGGGCGGCGATCAGGTCGACGTGCTTGGCCAGTTCCGGATATTTCTGCCAGATGTGCCACTGCTCGGCGGTGGTCACCGGGACCTTGAGCGCACCACGCACGCGGTCCAGGTAGCCGATCAGCTGCTCGGGGGTGACTTCTTCGCGGAACAGCGCTTCGTTGCCGACGACGACCCGCACCACACTGCGCTCGCGCTTGGCGATCTCGATGCCGCGCTCGATCTGCGACTCGTTGGCTGCCTCGTCGTTGGTCAGCCAGATCCCCAGGGTCACGCGCAGGCCGGCCTCTTCGGCCAGGCGCGGGATTTCCGCCAGCACGCCGTCGACCGAGTAGGTACGGATGTTGTCGGTCTGGCTGCTCAGCAGCTCCAGGTCGGCGCGGATCTCGTTCTCGCTCGGGTAGATGCTCTCCTGCGGATTCTGGTGCAGGCGGAACGGCGAGAAGGAGTAGCCGGAAATCTGGTCGGGCCAGTCCGGGGCATCCACGGGTTGGTTGAACCAGGCCCACAGGCCGGTGAACAGGGAGGCCACGGCCACGACCATGACCAGGTTGAGACCCAATTTGCGAGCAGACATGTATGCAGGGTTCCAGAAAGAGGAACAGGGAGAAAGCCGGCGGACGCCGACGCGCGCGCATCCTACTCCGTGGCCGGGGGGCTGTATAGGGGCGGTGCTGTCAGTATGACAGTCGCCGCGCCTGCCGGTTCGCTGGGCGTGGGCGAGCGGTGAATTTATAATGCCGAACGCATTTTTTCGGGGGTGTCATGCAGATCGACGAACAGCGTTTTGGCGGCATTGCCCGCCTGTACGGCCAGCTGGGCCTCGAGCGACTGGCGGCGGCCCATGTGGCGGTGGTCGGCATCGGCGGCGTGGGCTCCTGGGCCGCCGAGGCGCTGGCGCGCAGCGGGGTGGGCGAGATCTCGCTGTTCGACCTCGACGACGTCTGCGTGACCAATACCAACCGGCAGATCCACGCCCACGCCGGCAATATCGGCCGCGCCAAGGTCGAGGCGATGGCCGAGCGTATCCGCGCGATCAACCCGGACTGCGTGGTGCACACGGTGGCCGACTTCGTCACCCGCGAGACCATGGCCGAGTACATCACCGAGAACCTCGACGGGGTGATCGACTGCATCGACAGCGTGGCGGCCAAGGCCGCGCTGATCGCCTGGTGCAAGCGGCGCAAGATCCAGATCGTCACCACCGGCGGCGCCGGCGGGCAGATCGATCCGACGCAGATCCAGGTCGCCGACCTCAACAAGACCTTCAACGACCCGCTGGCCGCCAAGGTGCGCTCGACCCTGCGCCGCGACTACAACTTCTCGCGCACGCCGGGACGCACCTACAGCGTGCCTTGCGTGTTCTCCAGCGAGCAACTGCGCTATCCCAAGCCGGACGGCAGCGTCTGCCAGGCCAAGGGCTTCGTCGGCGAGGGCGTGCGTCTGGACTGCGCCGGCGGCTTCGGCGCGGTGATGATGGTCACCGCCACCTTCGGCATGGTCGCCGCGGCGCGCCTGGTGGACAAGCTGGTGGCCGGTGCGCGGCGGCCGGCGGAGCGAAGCAGGCAGGAGTAGGGTGGAAAGCGCGCACAGCGATTTTCTACCGGGCTCCGCGGGCCTCCCGAGGGTGGGCAATCGCTGGCGCTGCGGATCAGACCACTGCGTGGAGCCGTTGCAGTCGCAGGGTAGAAGACTCGCGCAGCGATCTTCTATCGATGCCCCGCGCCGCCGCTGGGGGTAATCGTCGGCACAAGCTGTCCCTCTCCTGCAGGGGCGAATTGATTCGCCCTGGCAGCCGAAGGCCAATGAGTCCGTCTCTACAGGGAGGCCTCGGTGGCCAGGGCGCGGATCCGCTGCAGCACCGCATTCAGGCCGTTGCTGCGCGAGGACGACAGCTGGCGAGCCAGGCCGAGCTGGGCGAACCAGTCGGCCACATCCACCTCGCTCAGCTCGTCCGCCGTCAGGCCATTGACCCGCAGCAGCAGCAGGGCGAGCAGGCCGCGCAGCAGGCGGGCGTCGCTGCCGGCGCGAAAGTGCAGGGCTCCGCCGATATGGCCGGGCACCAGCCACACGGTGCTTTCGCAGCCGTGCACGCGGTTCGCTTCGCAGCGCTCCTCTTCGCTCAAGGGCTCCAGACGTTCGCCCCATTGCATCAGCAGGCGCGCGCGTTGTTCCCAGCCGGGGGTGTGGGCGAAGGCATCCAGGGCTGCCTGGGCCGCGGGGGTGAGGTTCATCGCAGTAGCTCCAGTGCATGGTGGAAGGCGGCGAAGAAGCGCTCGAGGTCGTCGCCGTCGTTGTACAGGCCGAGCGAGACGCGGATCGCGCCGGGCATGCCGAGGCGCCGCAGCAGCGGCATGGCGCAGTGCTGGCCGGCGCGCACGGCGATGCCCTGCTCGCTGAGCAGGTGGGAGAGGTCGGCGTTGTGCACCCCCTCGACCACGAAGCTGGCCATCGCGGTGTGCGACTCGCTGAGCAGATGCAGGCCGTCGAAGCGGGCGAGACCAGCCAGCAGGCGCTGGTGCAGGGCGGCCTCGTGGGCGACGATGGCCTGCTCGTCCTGCGCGCCGAGATAGTCCAGTGCGGCGCCCAGGCCGACGGTGGCGGCGATGGCCGGGGTACCGGCCTCGAAGCCCAGCGGCGGCGGACGGAAGCGCGCCTCGTGGTAGTCGACGTACTGCACCATCTCGCCGCCGAACTGCCAGTGACGCAGTTGGGCGAGGGCGCGGCGCCGACCGTAGAGCACGCCGCAGCCATCCGGGGCGTACAGCTTGTGGCCGGAGAACACGTAGAAATCGCAGCCCAGGGCCTGCAGGTCGTGGCGACCGTGGACCACGCCCTGGGCGCCGTCGACCACGGTCAGCGCATCCTGGGCACGGGCCAGCGCCAGCAGCGGCGCCAACGGCTGCCAGCGGCCGAGCACATTGGACAGCTGGCTGACCGCCAGCAGACGGGTGCGCGGACCGATCAGCGCGTCGGCCTGCTCGAGATCGATGTCGCCGGCGGCGTCGAGCGGCAATACCACCAGTTTCAGGTTGCGGCGGCGGGCCAGCTGCTGCCAGGGCAGCAGGTTGGCGTGGTGTTCGAGGGCACTGACGGCGATCTCGTCGCCCTCGACGAACAGGTGCTCGAGGCCGTAGGCCAGCAGGTTGAGCCCTTCGGTACTGCCGCGGGTGAAGACGATCTCCTCCGGGCTGTCGGCGTTGAGCCACTGCGCGACCTTGCGGCGCGTGCCCTCGAAGGCCAGTGTCGCCCGTTCACCCGGCGCATGCTGGGCGCGATGCACGTTGGCGGCGCCCTCGAGGTAGTAGCCGAGCAGGGCGTCCAGCACGGCCTGCGGCTTCTGCGCGGTGGCGGCACTGTCCAAATAGGTCTGGGCGCTGGCGGTGAAGGCGGCGAAGGCCGGGAAGTCGGCGCGCCAGGGGGAGGGCAGGGACATGGTGGCTCCTGTTAGGGCCAAGGGAGGACCGCCGCTATGCGGCAGGTCCACCCTGCGGTGCTGGCACTGAAAAATTGTGTTTAAAGCGTAGCGAGCGAAGGCCAGGCAAGGCGAAATCAGGCGAGGACGCGGAGTTTACTGAGTGTAAATGAGCAGTACTCGTTTCACTCGCCCTTCGGGCCGCCCTGCGGGCGTTCAGTAAACAGCACTGTCCGAGCCTGATTTCAACGCAGCATGGCCGAGCGCAGCAGCTTTAAGTCAATTTTTAGTTGTGCGCGTGGAGCATCTCGTTGAGCTCGATCGCGGTCTTGTTGGTCTTGCACTCGACCGCGCCGGTCTGCGAGTTGCGGCGCAGCAGCAGGTCGTTCTGGCCGGCGATATCGCGGGCCTTGACCACTTCCACCAGGTTGTTCTGCTCGTCGAGCACGGCGACCTTGGTGCCGGCGGTGATGTACAGGCCGGATTCGACGGTGCAGCGATCGCCCAGCGGGATGCCGATGCCGGCGTTGGCGCCGATCAGGCAGCCCTCGCCGACGGAAATCACGATGTTGCCGCCGCCGGACAGGGTGCCCATGGTCGAGCAACCGCCACCCAGGTCCGAGCCCTTGCCGACGAACACGCCGGCGGACACGCGGCCTTCGATCATGCCCGGGCCGGCGGTGCCGGCGTTAAAGTTGACGAAGCCCTCGTGCATGATGGTGGTGCCTTCGCCGATGTAGGCGCCCAGGCGCACGCGGGCGGTGTCGGCGATGCGCACGCCGCTCGGCACCACGTAGTCGGTCATCTTCGGGAACTTGTCCACCGAGAAGACTTCCAGCAGCTCGCCCTTCAGGCGCGCTTCCAGCTGGCGCTCGGCCAGCTCGCCGAGATCGACGGCGCCTTCGTTGGTCCAGGCCACGTTGGGCAGCAGCGGGAAGATGCCGGCCAGGCTGGTGCCGTGCGGCTTGACCAGACGGTGGGAGAGCAGGTGCAGCTTGAGGTAGGCCTCCGGGGTGCTGGCCGGGGCGGCGTCCTCGGCGAGCAGCACGGCGACCAGCGGCTTGCGGCTCTCGGCCAGGCGGGTCAGCAGGCTGGCCTGCACGGTGTTGAGCGACTTGAGCGCAGCGGCCAGGTCGTGGGCCTGGTGGTTGGTCATGGCGATGGTCTGGTTGCCGCCCTGGTAGCCCAGGATGGGGGCGACGGCGGCGACCAGTTCGGCCGCCGGGTCGAGCAGCGGCTGGGCGTAGAAGACTTCCAGCCAGGCGCCCTGGCGGTTCTGGGTGCCGACGCCGAAGGCGATGCTGTAGAGATTCTGCGACATGCGAGAGCTTTCCTTTCGAGAGTGACGGGCTGCGGACTCAGGCGAGCGCCGCGGCGTAGAGTTCCGGCTTGAAGCCGAGCAGGGTGCGGTCGCCGAGGTCGAGCACCGGGCGCTTGATCATCGACGGTTGCGCGAGCATCAGCTCGATGGCGCGCACCTGGTCGAGATCGGCCTTCTGCTCGTCGGCGAGCTTGCGGAAGGTGGTGCCGGCGCGGTTGAGGACCTTGTCCCAGCCGTGCTCGGCGCACCACTTCTCGAGGCTGGCGCGGTCGACGCCGGCGACCTTGTAGTCGTGGAACTGGTAGGCGACGCCCTGGTCGTCGAGCCAGGTGCGGGCCTTCTTCATGGTGTCGCAGGCCTTGATGCCGTACAGACAGGGTTCGGTCATGGCGGGGCTCCTCGAAATCAGGCGAAAGCCGGGTACAGGCGGTAGAACGGCGAGGACAACATGAGTCGCACGCCGCCAGCCGGCACGGCCACCCCGGCAGCGCGCCCGCGGCGGTGGCAGCCGACGCCGCGCAGCAGGATGCCGAAGGCGGCGAGCGCGGTCATCACGTCGAGCGGATTGTCCATTATCCCTGGCGGCTCTCCAGATAGGCGCGGATGCGCTGGGCAGCCTCGACGCACTCGGCCAGCGGGGCGACCAGCGCCATGCGGACGCGATTGGCGCCCGGGTTGATCCCGTCCACCTCGCGCGACAGGTAGGAGCCGGGCACCACGGTGACGTGCTCGCGCTCGAACAGCTCGCGGGTGAAGGCGGTGTCGCTTCCCGGGGTCTTGGCCCACAGGTAGAAGCCGCCGTCCGGGCGCGCCACCTCGAGCACGCCGCCGAGCACCTCGAGCACCGCATCGAACTTGGCGCGGTAGAGGTCGCGGTTGGCGCGTACGTGGGTCTCGTCGTTCCAGGCCGCGATGCTGGCCAGCTGGGTCTGCACCGGCATGGCGCAGCCGTGGTAGGTGCGGTAGAGCAGGAACGGCTTGAGGATCTCGGCGTCGCCGGCGACGAAGCCCGAGCGCAGGCCCGGCAGGTTGGAGCGCTTGGACAGGCTGTGGAACACCACGCAGCGGGCAAAATCCGCGCGGCCCAGCTCGGCGCAGGCGGTCAGCAGGCCGGGCGGCGGGTTTTCCTCGTCGAAGTACAGCTCGCTGTAGCACTCGTCGGCGGCGATCACGAAGTCGTATTGGTCGGCCAGGGCGATCAGCTTCTTCAGGGTGTCCAGCGGCACCAGGGCGCCGGTGGGATTGCCCGGCGAGCAGATGAAGAGGATCTGGCAGCGCTGCCAGACTTCCGTCGGCACCGCGTCGAAGTCGGGGTTGAAGCCGTTGCCTTCCAGGCACGGCAGGTAGTGCGGCTGGGCGCCGGCGAGCAGGGTGGCGCCCTCGTAGATCTGGTAGAACGGGTTGGGGCTGACTACCAGGGCGTCCGGCTCGCGACTCACCACCGCCTGGGTAAAGGCGAACAGCGCCTCGCGGGTGCCGTTGACCGGCAGAACGTGGCGGGCGGCATCCAGCCAGCCGGCGGGCACGCCGAAGCGGCGCTCGCACCAGTGGGCGATGGCCTCGCGCAGGGCCGGCAGGCCGAGGGTGGTAGGGTAGACGGAGAGCTGGTCGAGGCTGTCGGCCAGCGCCCGGGCGACGAACTCCGGCGAGCGGTGCTTGGGTTCGCCGATGGACAGGGCGATCGGCTTCTTGTCAGCCGGCGGCTGGGCGCCGGCGAGCAGCGCGCGCAGCTTTTCGAACGGGTAGGGCTGCAGGAGGTCGAGGGCTCGGTTCATCAAGGGATCCTGTTCAGAAGCTGATGCGGGACGGTGTGATCAGGTTGTCCTGGGTGTCGGAAAGCTGGCGGACCAGGGACTCCTGCAGGCGGGCGCAGAGCTCCGGGTCGGACAGCGGCTGGTTGTGGGCGTCGGCGACGAAGAACACGTCTTCCACCCGCTCGCCCAGGGTGGCGATCTTGGCGTTGAGCACCGACAGGTCGAAGTCGAGGAAGATCTGCCCGACGCGGGCCAGCAGGCCCGGGCGGTCGGGTGCGATCACCTCGATGATGCTGAGCGGGCGCTGGGCGTCGGTGTGGATGGTCACCTGCGGGGCGAAACCGAAGCTCTTCAGCTGGCGTGGCACCCGGCGCTTGATGATGGTGCTGTAGTCCTGCGGGTTCTTCAGCGCATCCACCAGACCCTGGCGGATCTCCTTGATGCGCTGCGGGTCGTCGCCGATCGAGCCGCCGTCGGCATCCAGCACCACGTAGGTATCGAGGGTGAACTGGCTGGTGGAGGTGAGGATGCGCGCGTCCTGAATGTTCAGGTTGAGCTGGTCCATGGCCGCCACGGTCACGGCGAAGAAGTCGTGCTGGTCGGGGGCGTAGATGAAGATCTGGGTGCCGCCCTCGAATTCGCGCTGGGTGGTTTCCTTGATCAGCACCAGCGGCGCGCCGTCATGGGGATGGTGGAGGATCGCCTCGGTGTGCCAGGCGATATCCTCGGGGCTGTGGCGCAGGAAGTAGTCGTCGCCCAGTTGCGCCCACAGCTGCTCGGCGGCGTCCCCGTCGACCTGGCCGCGGCCGCGCAGCAGGTCGAGGGCTGCATGCTGGTTCTCGCGGATGCGCTCCTCGCGGTCGAGCGGGTTTTCCAGGCCGCGGCGCAGGGCGCGCTTGGTCTCGGCATACAGCTGGCGCAGCAGCGAGGCGCGCCACGAGTTCCACAGCGTCGGGTTGGTGGCGTTGATGTCGGCCACGGTCAGTACGTAGAGGTAGTCGAGATGGACCTGATCGCCGACGGCGCGGGCGAAGTCGTGGATCACCTGCGGGTCCGACAGATCCTTGCGCTGGGCGGTGGTGGACATGATCAGGTGATTCTTCACCAGCCAGGCGATCAGCCGGCTATCCCACGGCGGCAGGTGGTGACGCGCGCAGAAGTCCAGCGCGTCGCGAGCGCCCAGTTCGGAGTGGTCGCCGCCGCGCCCCTTGGCGATGTCGTGGTACAGGCCGGCGAAGTACACCAGCTCGGGCTTGGGCAGCTTGGCCATCAGTTCGCTGGCCAGCGGAAACTTCTCGGCCATGTCCGGGCGGCCGAGCTTGCGCAGGTTCTTGATCAGGTTGAGGGTGTGCGCATCGACCGTATAGATGTGGAACAGGTCGTGCTGCATCTGCCCGACGATATGGCCGAACTCCGGCAGGTAGCGGCCGAGGATGCCGTAGCGATTCATCCGCCGCAGGTTGCGGTGGATGCCCTCGTGGGACTTGAACAGCTCGACGAACAGGCTGGTGTTGCGGATGTCGTGGCGGAACTTGTCGTCGATCAGGTGGCGATGGTCGCGCAGCAGGCGGATGGTGTCCGAGCGCACGCCACGGATCTCCGGGTGCTGGGCCATCAGCACGAAGACCTCGAGGATGGCGCTGGGGCTGCGCTTGAACACGTTGGCATTGGTCGCCTCGATGAAGCCGTCGCGCACCTGGAAGCGCGCATTGAGCTGCTGGGGCAGGCCGGATTCGGGCTGTTCGAGCAGCAGCTCCTCGAGGGTCTGGTTGACCAGGTCGCTCAGTTCGGCGGCGGCCATCACCACCCGGTAGTACTTCTGCATGAACTGCTCGACCGCCAGCTTGGTATCGCTGGCCTCGAAGCCGAGCAGGCCGGCGAGGCGGCGCTGATGGTCGAACAGCAGGCGGTCCTCGGCGCGCCCGGCGATCATGTGCAGGGCGTAGCGCACCTTCCACAGGAAGGTCTGGCTGGAGGTCAGCAGGTTGTATTCGTTCTCGGTCAGCAGGCCGCGGGTGACCAGGGTCTCCAGCTTCAGGCTGCCGTACTGGCGGCAGGTGACCCAGAGGATGTGCTGCAGGTCGCGCAGGCCGCCGGGCGAGCCCTTGACGTTGGGTTCGAGGTTGTACTCGGTGTCGTTGTACTTGGCGTGGCGCGCGCGCTGCTCGGCACGCTTGGCGAGGAAGAACTCGCGGGCCGGCCACATGTACTGGGTGCCGGTGGCGGCGCGCATGCGCTGGCGCAGCTCGTCGGGACCTGCGATGGTGCGGCTTTCCATCAGGTTGGTGATCACCGTCAGGTCGGCGCGCGCCTCGCTGGCGCACTCCTCGATCGAGCGCACGCTCTGGCCGATCTCCAGGCCGATGTCCCACAGCAGGGTCAGGAAGCCCTCGATCGGCTGGCGCAGGGCTTCGTGCTGCGCGCCGTCGAGCAGGATCAGGATGTCGATGTCCGAATGCGGGTGCAGCTCGCCGCGCCCGTAGCCGCCGACCGCCACCAGGGCGACATTGCCCGCGCCGCCCCAGTCGAAGCGGGTCCAGGCCTCGCGCAGGATCTGGTCGACGAACCAGGCGCGCCCGGTGATCAGCCTGCGGATGTCGCAATTGGCGGAGAAACGCCCGTCGAGCACCTCGCCGGCCTGGCGGATGGCCTTCTTGAAGGCGCCGATCGGGCTGCTTTTCAGCGCCAGTTCGGCCTGGAACTGGCCGCGGTCGAACAGTTCGTGATCGACATCCGTCGGGTGCATGGGGCGTTCTCCTGTCGCGGGGTGGAGCGGATCAGGGCAGCTGACGGGCGATGCTGTCGTCGCCGCGCAGGGTCAGGATTTCGCAGCCGGTCTCGGTCACCAGGATGGTGTGCTCGTACTGGGCGGACAGCTTGCGATCCTTGGTGATGGCGGTCCAGCCGTCGCCGAGCAGGCGGGTCTCGTGGCGGCCCTGGTTGATCATCGGCTCGATGGTGAAGGTCATCCCTTCCTTGAGCTCGAGACCGGTGCCGGCGCGGCCGTAGTGCAGCACCTGCGGCTCCTCGTGGAACACGTTGCCGATGCCGTGGCCGCAGTACTCGCGGACCACCGAGTAGCCGTTCTTTTCCGCGTGCTTCTGGATGATCTCGCCGATATCGCCCAGGCGCGCGCCGGGGCGCACCACGGAGATGCCCTTGTACAGGCATTCCTGGGTGATCTGGCAGAGACGGGTGGCCCACTCGGGCACCTTGCCGACCATGAACATCTTGCTGGTATCGCCGAAGTAGCCGTCCTTGATCACGGTGATGTCGATATTGAGGATGTCGCCATCCTTGAGCGGCTTGTCGTTGGGGATGCCGTGGCAGACCACGTGGTTGAGCGAGGTGCAGATCGACTTGGGGAAGCCCTTGTAGTTGAGGGGGGCGGGGATGCCCTGCTGCACGTTGACGATGTAGTCGTGGCAGATGCGATCGAGCTCGTCGGTGGTGACCCCAGCCCTGACGTGGGGCTCGATCATTTCCAGCACTTCGGCGGCCAGGCGGCCGGCCACGCGCATTTTCTCGATTTCCTCGGCGGTCTTGATGGAGACGGTCATCTGTTCTCTCTGGCGCGCTGCGCCCATTCGGGTAAACAGGAAAGGTTGGCATTCTAACAGAGGCCGGCGCGGCTGCGGGCGGTGGCGTGGGGCGCGGGCGGGTTTCGTCGGGCGCGCGGGTATGGTATAAAGCGCGGCGTTTTTCGGGGTGGTCCCGGAAAAGCATCGAAACCACACACGCACCGACACAACTATCCTGGGTGCCCGCAAGGGTTGGATATTGGGGTGCGTGGAGGCACAACCCGACTTATCGAGGAAGAGAAATGTCCCAAGTCAACATGCGCGATATGCTCAAGGCCGGCTGCCACTTCGGTCACCAGACCCGTTACTGGAACCCGAAGATGGGCAAGTACATTTTCGGCGCGCGCAACAAGATTCACATCATCAACCTGGAAAAGACCCTGCCGATGTTCAACGAGGCCCTGGCCTTCGTTGAGAAGCTGGCAGCTGGCAAGAACAAGATCCTGTTCGTCGGCACCAAGCGCTCCGCTGGCAAGATCGTTCGCGAAGAAGCGGCCCGTTGCAACATGCCGTTCGTCGATCACCGCTGGCTCGGCGGCATGCTGACCAACTACAAGACCATTCGCGCTTCCATCAAGCGTCTGCGCGATCTGGAAACCCAGGCTCAGGACGGCACCTTCGAGAAGCTGACCAAGAAAGAAGCGCTGATGCGTTCGCGCGATCTGGAAAAGCTGGAGCGCAGCCTGGGCGGTATCAAGGACATGGGCGGCCTGCCGGACGCACTGTTCGTGATCGACGTCGACCACGAGCGCATCGCCATCACCGAAGCCAACAAGCTGGGCATCCCGGTCATCGGCGTAGTCGATACCAACAGCAGCCCGGAAGGCGTGGACTACATTATCCCGGGTAACGACGACGCCATCCGCGCCGTTCAGCTGTACCTGGGCTCCATGGCCGACGCCGTGCTGAGCGGCAAGTCCAAGGCCGGCGCCGGCGACGAGTTCGTCGAAGAGGCTCCGTCCGAAGCCGCCGAAGGCTGAGCGCACGCGCGCCGTCCAGCGTTATCCGGTGCGCAAAAAGGGGGCTAGGCCCCCTTTTTGCCACTTCCGAATTGCTACCCGGCCAGCCGGGTATACAGATTTAGAGCAACTCTAGAGGATTCCCAACATGGCAGAGATCACTGCAGCCCTGGTCAAAGAACTGCGCGAGCGTACCGGCCAAGGCATGATGGAGTGCAAGAAGGCTCTGGTTGCCGCCGGTGGCGACATCGAGAAGGCCATCGACGACATGCGCGCCTCCGGTGCGATCAAGGCTGCCAAGAAGGCTGGCAACATCGCCGCCGAAGGCGCCATCGCCGTCAAGGTCGCCGCTGACAACAAGTCGGCCGTGATCATCGAAGTCAACTCGCAGACCGACTTCCTGGCTCTGCAGGACGACTTCAAGGCCTTCGTCGCCGAGAGCATCGAGCAGGCCTTCGCCGAGAAGCTGACCGACGCTGCCCCGCTGGTCGCCGCTCGCGAGTCGGCCCGCGAAGCCCTGGTGGCCAAGTGCGGCGAGAACGTCAACATCCGTCGCCTGACCCGCGTCGAGGGCGACGTGATCGGCGCCTACCTGCACGGCCACCGCATCGGTGTGCTGGTGACCCTGAGCGGCGGCAACGCCGAGCTGGCTCGCGACATCGCCATGCACGTGGCTGCCAGCAACCCGCAGTTCCTGTCCCCGGCCGAGGTTTCCGAAGAAGCCGTTGCCAAGGAAAAGGAAATCTTCCTGGCCCTGAACGCCGACAAGATCGCCGGCAAGCCGGAAAACATCGTCGAGAACATGGTCAAGGGCCGTATCGCCAAGTTCCTCGCCGAGGCCAGCCTGGTCGAGCAGCCCTTCGTCAAGGATCCGGAAGTCAAGGTCGGTGAGCTGGCCAAGAAGGCCGGTGCCGAAGTCGTTTCCTTCGTGCGCTTCGAAGTGGGCGAGGGCATCGAGAAGGCCGAAGTCGACTTCGCTGCCGAAGTTGCTGCCCAGGTCGCTGCCAGCCAGCAGTAAGATGACCTGATGCTGTTGGAGAAAAGGCTGCCCGCTTCCGCGCGCAGCCTTTTCTTTGCGGCATGGCCGGCACAGGCCTGCCGGAAGTCGAGCAAGGGACGCCGTTTTTTTGTGCCATGGGGGCACGGGTTCTTTTCGGCGCGGTCAAAGCCGCGTCGGAATGCGAAGAGCGTCGGCTTTTCGCAACATCATACTGCCAGGAGATTCGTATGGCCCAGCTGAGTGGTCGCCAAGCCCGCTACAAACGTATTCTGCTCAAGCTCAGCGGAGAGGCGCTGATGGGCAGCGAGGACTTCGGCATCGATCCCAAGGTTCTCGATCGCATGGCCCTGGAAATCGGCCAGTTGGTGGGCATCGGCGTCCAGGTCGGGTTGGTCATCGGCGGTGGCAATCTGTTCCGCGGCGCGGCGCTGAGCGCGGCGGGCATGGATCGGGTCACCGGTGACCACATGGGCATGCTGGCCACGGTGATGAACTCGCTGGCCATGCGCGATGCGCTGGAGCGTTCGAATATCCCCGCCCTGGTCATGTCTGCCATCTCCATGGTCGGCGTCACCGATCACTACGATCGACGCAAGGCCATGCGCCACCTGCAGAGCGGCGAAGTGGTGATCTTCTCCGCCGGTACCGGCAATCCGTTCTTCACTACCGATTCGGCGGCCTGCCTGCGCGGTATCGAGATCAATGCCGACCTGGTGCTCAAAGCCACCAAGGTCGATGGCGTGTACACTGCCGACCCGTTCAAGGATCCCAATGCCGAAAAGTTCGAGCGTCTCACCTATGATGAGGTGCTCGACCGCAAGCTGGGCGTGATGGACCTGACTGCCATCTGTCTGTGCCGCGATCACAAGATGCCGCTGCGGGTGTTCAACATGAACAAGCCCGGAGCCTTGCTTAACATAGTTGTCGGGGGCGCCGAAGGCACCCTGGTCGAGGAGGGTTGAGAATGATCAACGAGATCAAGAAGGACGCGCAGGAGCGCATGAAGAAGTCGCTGGAGTCGCTGGATCACGCCTTTGCCAAGATCCGCACCGGCCGTGCCCACCCGAGCATCCTGGACAGCGTCATGGTGTCCTACTACGGCGCCGACACCCCGCTGCGCCAGGTGGCCAACGTGGTTGCCGAAGATTCGCGCACCCTGGCCCTGACCGTGTTCGACAAGAGCATGATCCAGGCCGTCGAGAAGGCCATCATGACTTCCGATCTGGGGCTCAACCCGGCGACCGCCGGCACCACCATCCGTGTGCCGATGCCGGCACTGACCGAGGAAACCCGCAAGGGCTACACCAAGCAGGCCCGCGCCGAGGCGGAGAGCGCCCGCGTGGCGATTCGCAACATCCGCCGCGATGCCCTGGCCCAGCTCAAGGATCTGGTCAAGGAGAAGGAAATCAGCGAAGACGAAGAGCGTCGTGCGGCCGATGAAGTGCAGAAGCTCACCGACAAGGCTGTCGGTGACGTCGAGAAGGCCCTGGAGGCCAAGGAAGCCGATCTGATGGCCGTCTGACGGCCGGATGAGAGTCATGGACAAGACAATGCAAGTCGCCTCGGTGCCGCGGCATGTCGCCATCATCATGGATGGCAACAACCGCTGGGCGAAGAAGCGCTTCATGCCCGGCGTCGCCGGCCACAAGGCCGGCGTCGACGCGGTGCGCTCGGTGATCGAGGTATGCGCGGAGGCGGGCGTCGAGGTGCTGACCCTGTTCGCCTTCTCCAGCGAGAACTGGCAGCGCCCGGCGGACGAAGTCGGTGCGCTGATGGAGCTGTTTCTCATCGCCTTGCGCCGCGAGGTGAAGAGGCTTGCGGCCCATGGCATCCGCCTGCGCATCCTCGGCGAGCGCGCGCGCTTCCAGCCCGAGTTGCAAAAAGCGATGGCCGAGGCCGAGGCGCAGACCGCCGAAGGCGGCGGCATGTTGCTGCAGGTGGCGGCCAACTATGGCGGTCAGTGGGATATCACCCAGGCTGCGCAGCGCCTGGCGCGCGAGGTGGCGGCCGGTCACCTGCCGGTCGACGAGATCACTCCCGATTTGCTGCAGCGTTGCCTGACGACCGGCGAGCAACCGCCGGTCGATCTGTGCATTCGCACCGGCGGTGAGCAGCGCATCAGCAATTTCCTGCTCTGGCAGGTGGCCTACGCCGAACTGTACTTCTCCGAGCTGCTCTGGCCGGACTTCAAGCATGAGGCCATGCGCGCGGCGCTGGCCGATTTTTCCCGGCGTCAGCGCCGCTTTGGCAAGACCAGTGAGCAGGTTGCCGCGGAACAACGGAAGCCCACATGCTGAAACAGCGCATCATCACCGCCCTGTGGCTGCTGCCGCTCGCCCTGGGTGGCTTCTTTTTGCTGCACGGTGGCTGGTTTGCCCTGTTCATCGGTCTCATCGTCTGTGCCGGGGGCTGGGAGTGGGCGCGTCTCGCCGGCCTTGAGGCGCAACCGCTGCGCCTGGGCTATGCCGGGGCGGTGGCGGTGCTGTTGCTGGTGCTCTATCAGCTGCCGCAGCTGGCCGGGCTGGTGCTGACGCTGGCGGTGCTCTGGTGGCTGGCCGCCATCGGTCTGGTGCTCGGCTATCCGGCCAGCAGTCGGTTCTGGCAGGCGCTACCGGTGCGCCTGGCGATTGGTCTGCTGATCCTGCTGCCGGCCTGGCAGGGCCTGCTGCTGCTCAAAGAGTGGCCGCAGGGCAACAGCCTGATCCTCGCGGTGATGCTGCTGGTGTGGACGGCGGATATCGGCGCCTACTTCAGTGGTCGGCGTTTCGGCCGGCGCAAGCTGGCGCTGCAGGTCAGTCCGGGCAAGAGCTGGGAGGGGCTGTATGGCGGCCTGGCCGGCAGTCTGGCGCTGACCCTGCTGGTCGGGCTGTACCGCGACTGGACGGCGCGCGATCTGCTGATGGCGCTGCTCGGCGCGGCACTGGTGGTGTTGATTTCGGTGGTCGGCGATCTGACCGAGAGCATGTTCAAGCGTCAGTCCGGCATCAAAGACAGCAGCAACCTGCTGCCCGGGCACGGCGGCGTGCTGGATCGTATCGACAGCCTGACGGCGGCGGTGCCGATGTTCGCCGTGCTGCTCTGGCTGCATGGCTGGGGTAGCCTGTGAAACAGATAACCGTCCTCGGCGCGACCGGGTCCATCGGTCTTTCCACCCTTGACGTCATCGCCCGTCACCCGCACGACTACCGTGCGTTCGCCCTGACCGGCTTCAGCCGGCTGGCCGAGCTGGAACGCTTGTGCCTGCTGCACCGGCCGCGCTATGCGGTGGTGCCGACGGTCGAGGCGGCCGCTGCCCTGCAGGGTAGCTTGCGCGCCGCCGCGGTCGATACCGAGGTGCTGGTCGGCGAGGCCGGCTTGTGCGAAGTGGCCGCCCATCCCGAGGTGGACGCGGTGATGGCGGCCATCGTCGGTGCGGCCGGCCTCCAGCCGACCCTGGCGGCGGTACAGGCCGGCAAGCGCGTGCTGCTCGCCAACAAGGAGGCGCTGGTGATGTCCGGCGCGCTGTTCATGCAGGCGGTGCAGGCGCACGGCGCCGAGCTGCTGCCGATCGACAGCGAGCACAATGCCATCTTCCAGTGCATGCCCGGCGACTATGCGCGTGGCCTCGGCAAGGTCGGCGTGCGCCGCATCCTGCTCACCGCCTCCGGCGGCCCGTTCCGCAGCTGGCCGCTGGAGCGCATCGGCGAAGCGACGCCCCAGCAGGCCTGCGCCCATCCCAACTGGGCGATGGGCCGCAAGATCTCGGTCGATTCGGCGAGCATGATGAACAAGGGGCTGGAGCTGATCGAGGCCTGCTGGCTGTTCGATGCCTCTCCGGCCCAGGTCGAGGTGGTGATCCACCCGCAGAGCGTGATCCATTCGCTGGTCGACTACGTCGACGGCTCGGTGCTGGCGCAGCTCGGCAATCCGGACATGCGCACGCCCATCGCCCATGCCCTGGCCTGGCCGCGGCGCATCGACTCCGGGGTGGCGCCGCTGGATCTGTTCGCCATCGCTCGTCTCGACTTCGAGGCGCCGGACGAGCGGCGTTTCCCCTGCCTGAAGCTGGCGCGCCAGGCCGCCGAGGCGGGCGGCACGGTGCCGGCGCTGCTCAATGCCGCCAACGAAGTGGCGGTGGCGGCATTCCTTGACGAGCGCATCCGCTTCGATGACATTGCCCGAATGATCGAGGCGGTGTTGAACCGCATTCCCGGTGTCGCCGTCCAGGAACTGGGCGCGGTGCTGCAGGCCGATGCCGACGCGCGCACCGTCGCGCAGGACTGGCTGGGCCGCTACGGACGCTGAGTCCGGAGGTATCCTGATGAGCGCGCTGTATATGATCGTCGGCACCCTGGTCGCCCTGGGCGTGCTGGTCACTTTCCACGAATTCGGCCACTTCTGGGTGGCGCGGCGCTGCGGAGTGAAGGTGCTGCGCTTCTCGGTAGGCTTCGGCATGCCCCTGCTGCGCTGGCATGACCGTCACGGCACCGAGTTCGTCGTCGCCGCGGTGCCGCTGGGCGGCTACGTCAAGATGCTCGACGAGCGCGAGGGCGAGGTTCCGCCGGCGCTCCTTGAGCACGCCTTCAACCGCAAGAGCGTCGGCCAGCGCTTCGCCATCGTGGCGGCGGGGCCGGTGGCCAACTTCCTGCTCGCCCTGCTGTTCTTCTGGGTTCTCGCCATGCTCGGCGGGCAACAGGTGCGCCCGGTGGTCGGGAGCGTCGCGGCCGGCAGCCTGGCCGCGCAGGCCGGAGTGCAGCCGGGAGCCGAGGTGCTGGCGGTGGACGGCGAGCCGGCCCGCGGCTGGAACGAGGTCAACCTGCAGCTGATCCGCCGCCTCGGCGAAAGCGGCAGCCTGCGCCTGCGCCTGCTCGAACCGGGTTCGACCATGGAGAGCGAGCGCAGCCTCCAGCTGGACGCCTGGCTGCGTGGCGTCGAGGAGCCCGATCCGCTGGAAGCGCTCGGCATTCGCCCGTGGCGGCCGCAGATCGCTCCCGTGCTGGCCCAGCTGGATCCGGAAGGGCCGGCGCAGGCTGGCGGCCTGCAGCTTGGCGACCGACTGCTGAGCATCGATGGGGCGGCTCTGGATGACTGGCAGCAGGTGATCGACGCCGTGCGCGCGCAGCCCGGGCAGCGGGTGAGCTTCATGGTCGAGCGCGACGGCAAGACCTTCGAACTTGCCCTGACCCTGGCGGCGCGGGGCGAGGGTGAGGCGCGCAGCGGCTATCTCGGTGCCGGGGTGAGCGGCGGCGAATGGCCGGCGGAGATGCTCCGCGAGGCGCGCTACGGGCCGCTGGAAGCCGTGGCCGAGAGCCTCCGGCGCACCTGGTCGATGAGCCTGATGACCCTTGATTCGATTGGCAAGATGTTGTTCGGCGAGCTCTCGGTAAAAAACTTGAGTGGCCCGATAACGATTGCTAAAGTGGCGGGCGCTTCGGCCCAGTCCGGGGTGGGGGATTTCCTGAACTTCCTTGCCTATCTGAGTATCAGCCTCGGCGTGCTCAACCTGTTGCCGATCCCCGTTCTCGATGGCGGGCACCTGCTCTTCTATCTGGTCGAGTGGGCCCGCGGCCGGCCGCTGTCGGAGCGAGTGCAGGCGCTCGGTGTGCAGATTGGCATCAGTCTGGTCATCGGTCTGATGCTGCTCGCGCTGTTTAATGACATCAGCCGGCTGTAACTTGCCATGCATTGCGGAGCTGCCGCCTGTGGCGGCAGTTCCTTTTTAGTCAGTCTGAAAAGATAGAAAGGACTTCATGAAACGCTTGTTGCTACCGGCGGTTATTGCCGCGCTGATGACCGCCGAGGTTCACGCCGAGTCCTTCACCATCTCCGATATCCGCGTCAACGGCCTGCAACGGGTCTCCGCCGGCAGCGTGTTTGGCGCCCTGCCGCTCAATGTAGGCGATGCGGTCGACGACAATCGCCTGGTGGACGCCACCCGCTCCCTGTTCAAGACCGGTTTCTTCCAGGATATCCGCCTGGGTCGCGAGGGCAACGTACTGGTGGTCGACGTGGTCGAGCGCCCGTCCATCTCGGCGATCGAGATCGAGGGTAACAAGGCCATCTCCACCGAGGATCTGCTCAAGGGGCTCAAGCAGTCGGGCCTGGCCGAAGGCGAGATCTTCCAGCAGGCGACCCTCGAAGGCGTGCGCAACGAGCTGCAGCGCCAGTACGTGGCCCAGGGCCGCTACTCGGCCACCATCGAGACCAAGGTGGAGTCCCAGCCGCGCAACCGGGTGGCGCTGAAGATCGAGATCAACGAGGGTTCGGTCGCCGCCATTCAGCACATCAACGTCGTCGGCAACAAGGTGTTCTCCACCGAGGAACTGACCGGCCTGTTCGAGCTGCGCACCACCAACTGGCTGTCGTTCATCCGCAACGACGACAAGTATTCCCGCGAGAAATTGTCCGGCGACCTCGAGCGCCTGCGCTCCTACTACCTGGATCGCGGCTACATCAACATGGACATCACCTCGACCCAGGTGTCCATCACGCCGGACAAGAAGCACGTCTACGTCACCGTCAACATCGACGAGGGCGAGAAGTACACGATCCGCGACGTCAAGCTGGCCGGCGACCTGCGCGTGCCGGAAGAGGAAGTGCGCAAGCTGCTGCTGGTCAAGGAAGGCCAGGTGTTCTCGCGCAAGGTGATGACCAGCACCTCCGAGCTGATCACCCGCCGCCTCGGCAACGAGGGCTATACCTTCGCCAACGTCAACGGTATTCCCGAACCGCACGACGACGACCATACCGTGTCGGTGACCTTCGCCGTCGATCCGGGCAAGCGCGCCTACGTCAACCGCATCAACTTCCGCGGCAACACCAAGACCGAGGACGAGGTGCTGCGCCGCGAGATGCGCCAGATGGAAGGCGGCTGGGCTTCCACCTACCTGATCGACCAGTCCAAGACCCGCCTCGAGCGCCTGGGCTACTTCAAGGAAGTCAACGTCGAGACTCCGGCGGTACCGGGAGCCGACGACCAGATCGACGTCAACTACAGCGTCGAGGAGCAGCCGTCCGGCTCGATCACCGCCAGCGTCGGTTTCGCCCAGAGCGCCGGCCTGATCCTCGGTGGCTCGATCAGCCAGAACAACTTCCTGGGAACCGGCAACAAGGTCAACATCGGCCTCAACCGCAGCGAATACCAGACCCGCTACAACTTCGGCTTCACCGACCCCTACTGGACCGAAGACGGCGTCAGCCTCGGCTACAACATGTTCTACCGCACCACCGACTACGACGACTACGACGTCGACGTGTCGACCTACTCGGTGGACAGCCTCGGCGCCGGCGTCAACCTCGGCTATCCGATCAGTGAAACCTCGCGTCTGACCTATGGCCTGTCGGCGCAGCAGGACGACATCAGCCCCGGCGACTACACCGTCCAGGAAATTTTCGACTTCATCGAGCAGGAAGGCGACAGCTACACCAACTTCAAGGGCTCGATCGGCTGGTCGGAGTCGACCTTGAACCGCGGCGTGTTCGCCAACCGTGGTCATTCGCAGAGCCTGCAGGGCGAAATCACCCTGCCGGGCAGCGACTTGTCGTTCTATCGCATCGACTACAGCGGTCAGATCTTCGCGCCGCTGTGGAAGAAGGACTATGCGCTGCGCTTCCATACCCGTCTGGGCTACGCCGACAGCTATGGTTCCACCAGCGAACTGCCGTTCTACGAGCACTATTACGCCGGCGGCTTCAACTCGGTGCGCGGCTTCGAGGACAGCAGCCTCGGCCCGCGCAGTACCCCGAACGCGGCCGACCCGGACCAGGATCCGCAAGCCTTCGGCGGCAACGTGCTGGTGCAGGGCGGCGCGGAGTTCCTGTTCCCGATGCCCTTCGTCAAGGACCAGCGTTCCCTGCGTACCGTACTGTTCTGGGACGTTGGCAACGTATTCGACACCAACTGCAGCAGCGCCCAGGAAGCGCGCGGCGAGGTCGGCTGCGACCTCGGCCTCAGCGACATGGCCAGTTCGGTGGGTGTCGGCCTGACCTGGTTGACCGCCCTCGGTCCGCTAAGCTTCAGTCTCGGCATGCCGGTCAAGGAACCGGAGAACTCCGATACCCAGGTATTCCAGTTCTCTCTGGGACAGACTTTCTAAGCCCGCGGGCTCATTATCCAAGCGATTCGTTGCAGGAGTTCATTGTGCGCAAGTTGACTCAAGTTGTACTGATGGCCGCCGCTCTGCTGAGCATGCCTGCCTTCGCCGAGATGAAGGTGGCGGTCCTCAACTATCAAATGGCCCTGCTCGAATCGGATGCGGCGAAGAAATACGCCGTCGACGCCGAGAAGAAGTTCGGTCCCCAGCTTGACCGTCTGAAGACCCTGGAGAGCGACGCCAAGCGCATCCAGGACCGCCTGATGAAGGAAGGCGAGAAGCTGCAGACCAGCGAGCGCGAGCGCCTCGAGCTCGAGTTCAAGCAGAAGGCTCGTGACTTCCAGTTCCAGTCCAAGGAACTCAACGAGGCCAAGGCCATCGCCGACCGCGACATGCTCAAGCAGCTCAAGCCGAAGCTGGACCAGGCGGTCGAAGAAGTGATCAAGCAGGGCAACTATGACCTGGTGCTGGAACGTGGGGCAGTGGTGGAGGTCAAGCCGCAGTTCGACATCACCAAGCAGGTGATCGAGCGCATGAACAAGCTGCGCTAATCATGAGTGCTCCTGTCTATACCCTGGGCGAGCTGGCCCAGCGCGTCGGCGCCGAGCTGCGCGGGCCGGCCGAGCGGCAGATCAGCGGTCTGGCCGCTCTGCAGGAAGCTGGCCCGCAGCAGCTGACCTTCCTGGCCAATGCGCAGTACCGCAAGCACCTTGCCACTTCCGAGGCCGGTGCCGTGTTGCTGACGCCGGCCGATGCCGAAGGTTTCGCCGGCGCCGCCCTGGTGCTGGCCAACCCCTACCTGGCGTTCGCCCAGCTGTCGCACCTGTTCGACCGCAAACCGATCGCGGCTCCCGGCATTCATCCGAGCGCCTGGGTGGCGGAGGATGCCGTGGTCGACCCGACCGCCGCAATCGGTCCGGGCGTGGTCGTCGAGTCCGGGGCGGTGATCGGGGCGCGGGTGAGCCTCGGTGCCCACTGCGTGATCGGTGCGCGCAGCGTGATCGGCGAGGATGGCTGGCTGGCCCCGCGGGTGACTCTTTACCACGACGTGCACATCGGCAAGCGGGTGGTCATCCAGTCCGGCGCGGTGCTCGGCGGCGAGGGCTTCGGCTTCGCCAACGACAAGGGCGTATGGACGAAGATCGCGCAGATCGGTGGCGTCACCATCGGCGACGACGTCGAGATCGGTGCCAACACCACCATCGACCGCGGCGCTCTGGCGGATACCGTGATCGGCAACGGCGTCAAGCTCGACAACCAGATCATGATCGCCCACAACGTACAGGTCGGCGACCATACCGCCATGGCCGGCTGCTGCGGCATTTCCGGCAGCACCAAGATCGGCAAGCACTGCATGATCGCCGGTGGCGTCGGCATGGTCGGCCATATCGAGGTGTGCGACCACGTGTTCGTCACCGGCATGACCATGGTCACCCGCTCGATCACCGAGCCGGGTGCCTATTCCTCGGGTACCGCCATGCAACCCGCTGGCGAATGGAAGAAGAGCGCTGCCCGTCTGCGCCATCTGGACGATATGGCCAAGCGCCTGCAGCAGCTGGAAAAGCAGTTCGCTGCCGTGACCCGAAGCGGGGATGACTCATCAGATTCGTAAGACACGCATCCCCGTGTTCCCTTTTTTGACCAAGGCTCCCACACCATGATGGATATCAACGAGATTCGCGAATTCCTGCCGCACCGCTACCCGTTCCTGCTGGTAGACCGGGTGTCCGAGCTGGATCTCGAGGAGAAGCGAATCCGCGCCTACAAGAACGTCACCATCAACGAACCGTTCTTCAATGGCCATTTCCCGGGACATCCGATCATGCCGGGCGTGCTGATCATCGAGGCCATGGCTCAGGCTGCGGGCCTGCTCGGCTTCAGCATGATGGGCGCCAAGGCTGCCGCCGACACCCTCTACTATTTCGTCGGCTCCGACAATCTGCGCTTCCGTACCCCGGTGACCCCTGGCGACCAACTGGTTCTCGAGGCCAAGTTCCTCAGCGCCAAGCGCGGCATCTGGAAATTCGAGTGCCAGGCCAGCGTCGACGGCAAGGCCGCCTGCTCGGGTGAGATCATCTGCGCGGAAACCAAGAAATGAGTTTGATCGACCCGCGCGCCATCATCGATCCGAGTGCCAGGCTGGCCGACTCCGTCGAGGTTGGCCCCTGGTCGATCATCGGGCCGAACGTGGAAATCGGCGAAGGTACCGTGATCGGCCCGCACGTGATCGTGAAGGGGCCGACGGTGATCGGTCGGCACAATCGCATCTACCAGTTTTCCACGGTCGGTGAGGACACCCCGGACCTCAAGTACAAGGGCGAGCCCACGCGCCTGGTGATCGGCGACCACAACGTGATCCGCGAGGGGGTTACCATCCATCGGGGCACCGTGCAGGATCGCTTCGAAACCACCATCGGCAGTCACAACCTGTTGATGGCCTACGTGCATATCGGCCACGACAGCGTGATCGGCGATCATTGCATCCTGGTCAACAACACCGCGCTGGCCGGCCACGTGCATGTGAACGACTGGGCGATTCTTTCCGGCTTCACCCTGGTCCACCAGTTCTGCCACATCGGCGCGCACAGCTTCTCCGGCATGGGCACCGCGATCGGCAAGGACGTACCGGCCTTCGTCACCGTGTTCGGCAGTCCGGCCGAGGCGCGCAGCATGAACTTCGAGGGCATGCGGCGGCGCGGTTTCAGCGAAGAGGTGATGCAGAGCCTGCGGCGTGCCTACAAGGTCGTCTACCGCAAGGGCCTGACGGTCGAGGAGGCGCTGGCCGAGCTGGCCGCCGACGCCGCGCAGCATCCGGAAGTGGCGCTGTTCTGCGATTCGGTGCGCAACTCCACGCGCGGCATCACCCGCTGACGACATGGCTCGTCCGCTGACCATCGCCCTCGTCGCTGGCGAGGCGTCCGGCGACATCCTCGGCGCCGGCTTGATGCAGGCCCTCAAGGCCCGCCATCCCGATGCGCGCTTCATCGGCGTCGGCGGGCCGCGCATGCAGGCCGAGGGCCTGGACTCCTGCTTCCCGATGGAGCGCCTGGCGGTGATGGGGCTGGTCGAGGTGCTGGGTCGGCTGCCCGAGCTGCTCAAGCGGCGCCGCCGCCTGATCCAGACCCTGATCGCCGAGCGCCCCGACGTGTTCGTCGGCATCGACGCCCCGGACTTCAATCTCGGTGTCGAGCTCGAGCTGCGCCAGGCCGGCATCCGTACCGTGCATTACGTCAGTCCGTCGGTGTGGGCCTGGCGGCAGAAGCGCGTGCTGAAGATCCGCCGTGCCTGCGACCTGATGCTCACCCTGTTTCCCTTCGAGGCGCAGTTCTACGAGGCGCAGCAGGTGCCGGTGTGCTTCGTCGGTCACCCGCTGGCTGACGCCATTCCCCTCGAGGCCGACCGGCTGGCGGCGCGCACTGCGCTCGGCCTGGCCGAGCGCGACGCAGTGGTAGCCCTGTTGCCGGGCAGTCGCGGCGGTGAAGTGGCGCGTCTCGGCGGACTGTTCCTCGACGCCGCCGAGCGCCTGTGTGCCCTGCGTCCGGGGCTGCGCTTCGTGCTGCCTTGCGCCAACGCCGAGCGCCGCGCCCAGCTCGAGGCGCTGTTCGGCGACCGCGAGCTGCCGATCGAGCTGCTCGACGGCCGCTCCCACGAGGCGCTGGCTGCCTGCGATGCGGTGCTGATCGCTTCGGGAACGGCCACCCTGGAGGCCATGCTGTTCAAGCGACCGATGGTGGTCGCCTACCGGGTCGCGCCGCTGACCTACCGGATCCTCAAGCGTCTGGTGAAAAGTCCGTACGTATCGCTGCCCAACCTGCTCGCCGGGAGGCTGCTGGTGCCCGAGCTGATCCAGGACGCCGCCACCCCGGAGGCTCTGGCTGCGACCCTGCTGCCACTGCTCGATGAGGGCGCGGCACAGACCGAAAGCTTCGATACCATCCATCGGGCGCTGCGTCGCGGCGCGTCCGACCGTGCCGCCGAGGCGGTATTGCAACTGCTGGAGCGCGCCTGATGCAGCTGGGTCTGGATTTCACGCTGGTCGAGGAGCTGGTCGCCGGGGTCGACGAAGTCGGCCGCGGGCCGCTGTGCGGTCCGGTGGTCACCGCGGCGGTGATCCTCGATCCACTGCGGCCGATCGAGGGGCTCAACGATTCGAAGAAGCTCAGCGAGGCTCGCCGCGAGCGGCTGTTCGACGAGATTCGCGACAAGGCGCTGGCCTGGTGCATCGGTCGCGCCGAGGTCGAGGAGATCGATCGCCTCAATATCCTGCAGGCCACCTTCCTGGCCATGCAGCGTGCCGTCGAGGGACTGCAGGTTCAGCCGCGCCTGGCGTTGATCGATGGCAATCGCTGCCCCAAGCTCCAGGTGCCCAGCGCGCCGGTGGTCGGCGGCGACGCGAAGGTTCCGGCCATCGCCGCCGCCTCGATCCTCGCCAAGGTCAGTCGCGATCGCGAGATGGCCGAGCTGGACATCCTCTTCCCGGGCTACGGCATCGCCGGCCACAAGGGTTATCCGACCCCGGTGCATCTCGAGGCGCTCAAGCGCCTCGGGCCGACATCCATTCATCGTCGCTCCTTCGCGCCGGTGCGCGCCCTGCTGGAAGACGGTTGACCTTCCCCATGCAGTGTCTGCCTAGGCCCGGTACAATTCCGGGCCTTGTCGTTTCTGTCTCCATGGAATTGTCATGACCGCCTCCTTCGTCCACCTGCGCGTGCACACCGAATACTCCCTGGTCGACGGCCTGGTACGCGTCAAGCCATTGATCAAGGCGGTGGCCGGGGCGGGCATGCCGGCGGTGGCGGTCACCGACATGAGCAACATGTGCTCGCTGGTCAAGTTCTACAAGACCGCGATGGGCGGCGGCATCAAGCCGATCTGCGGCGCCGACCTGTGGCTCTCCGGTCGTGACGAGGACGCGCCGTTGTCGCGGCTGACCCTGCTGGCGATGGACGGGCAGGGCTACCGCAACCTCACCGAGCTGATCTCGCGCGGCTGGACCGAGGGCCAGCAGAACGGCCTGGTGGTGATCCAGCGCGACTGGGTCAAGTCGGCCGCCGAGGGGCTGATCGCGCTGTCCGGCGCCAAGGAAGGGGAGATCGGCCTGGCCCTGCTCAACGGCAATCCCGCGGAGGCCGAGGCCTTGCTGGGCGAGTGGCAGGCGGTGTTTCCCGAGCGCTTCTATCTCGAGGTGCAGCGCACCAGCCGGGTCAACGACGAGGAGTACCTGCATGCCGCCGTTGCGCTGGCCGGCCGCTGCGATGCGCCGCTGGTGGCCACCAACGACGTGCGTTTCCTCAAGCCCGGCGACTTCGAGGCCCACGAGACCCGCGTGTGCATCGGCGAGGGGCGCACCCTCGACGATCCGCGCCGGCCGCGCAATTATTCCGATCAGCAGTACCTGAAGAGTCCGGCGGAGATGGCCGAACTGTTCAGCGACCTGCCCGAGGCGCTGGAGAACAGCGTCGAGATCGCCCGGCGCTGCAATATCGATGTGCGTCTGGGCAAGCACTTCCTGCCCGACTTCCCGACGCCCAACGGCATGGGCATCGACGACTACCTGCGCCACGCCTCCTACGAGGGGCTCGAGGAGCGCCTCCAGGTGCTGCTGCCGCCGGACACCCCGGACTACGAGGTCAAGCGCCAGGTCTACATCGACCGTCTGGAGTTCGAGCTGGGCACCATCATCCAGATGGGCTTCCCCGGCTACTTCCTGATCGTGGCGGACTTCATCCAGTGGGCGAAGAACAACGGCGTGCCGGTGGGACCGGGGCGTGGTTCGGGTGCCGGCAGTCTGGTCGCCTACGTGCTGAAGATCACCGACCTGGACCCGTTGGCCTACGACCTGCTGTTCGAACGCTTCCTCAACCCCGAGCGGGTCTCCATGCCCGACTTCGACGTCGACTTCTGCATGGACGGCCGCGACCGGGTGATCGACTACGTGGCTGACAAGTACGGCCGCAACGCGGTGAGCCAGATCATCACCTTCGGCTCCATGGCGGCCAAGGCGGTGGTGCGCGACGTGGCGCGCGTGCAGGGCAAGTCCTACGGCCTGGCCGACCGGCTGTCGAAGATGATCCCCTTCGAGGTCGGCATGACCCTCGAGAAGGCCTACGAGATGGAGGAGCCGCTGCGCGACTTCCTCGCCGTCGACGAGGACGCCAAGGAAATCTGGGACATGGCCCTCAAGCTCGAGGGCATCACCCGCGGTACCGGCAAGCACGCCGGCGGCGTGGTGATCGCGCCGACCAAGCTCACCGACTTCTCGCCGATCGCCTGCGACGAGGAGGGTGGCGGCCTGGTCACCCAGTTCGACAAGGACGACGTCGAGGCCGCGGGCCTGGTGAAGTTCGACTTCCTCGGCCTGCGCACCCTGACCATCATCAAGTGGGCACTGGAGACCATCAACCGCGAACAGGCGAAGAAGGGCCTGGATCCGCTGAACATCGACTTCATCCCGCTGGACGACAAGCCGACCTACCAGCTGCTGCAGCGCGCCGAGACCACCGCGGTGTTCCAGCTCGAATCGCGCGGCATGAAGGAGCTGATCAAGAAGCTCAAGCCGGACTGCTTGGAAGACCTCATCGCCCTGGTGGCGCTGTTCCGCCCGGGGCCGCTGCAGTCGGGCATGGTGGACGACTTCATCAACCGCAAGCACGGCCGCGCCGAACTCTCCTATCCACACCCCGACTACCAGTACGCGGGCCTCGAGCCGGTCCTGAAACCCACCTACGGCATCATCCTCTACCAGGAGCAGGTGATGCAGATCGCCCAGGTGATGGCCGGTTACACCCTGGGTGGCGCCGACATGCTGCGCCGCGCCATGGGCAAGAAGAAGCCCGAGGAGATGGCCAAGCAGCGCGGCGGCTTCATCGAGGGCTGCGCCAACAACGGCATCGATGGCGACCTGGCGGGCAACATCTTCGACCTGGTGGAGAAATTCGCCGGTTACGGCTTCAACAAGTCGCACTCGGCCGCTTACGGCCTGGTTTCCTACCAGACCGCCTGGCTGAAGACCCACTTCCCGTCGCCGTTCATGGCCGCGGTGATGTCGGCGGACATGCACAACACCGACAAGGTGGTGATCCTCATCGAGGAATGCCGCAGCATGAAGCTGCGCATCGACGCCCCCGATGTCAACGTTTCCGAGTTCAAGTTCACCGTCAACGAGGACGGTCGCATCGTCTACGGCCTGGGCGCGGTCAAGGGCGTCGGCGAGGGGCCGGTGGAGGCCATCGTCGAGGCGCGTGCCGCGGGGCCGTTCAAGGACCTGTTCGACTTCTGCGCGCGGGTCGATCTCAAGCGCATCAACAAGCGCACCCTGGAGGCGTTGATTCGCAGCGGCGCGCTGGATCGCCTCGGCCCGCACTACCACGACGAGCCCAAGGCCTACCAGGCGAGCCTCGATCTCAACCGCGCCGTGCTGCTGGCGGCCATGGAAGAGGCGGTGCAGGCCGCCGAGCAGAGCGCGCGCAGCGCCGACAGCGGGCACATGGACCTGTTCGGCGGCCTGTTCGCCGAAGCCGAGGCGGACGTCTACGCCAACTACCGCAAGGAGCGCGAGCTGACCCTCAAGGAGCGCCTGCGCGGCGAGAAGGAAACTCTCGGCCTGTACCTCACCGGCCATCCGATCGACGAATACGAGGGCGAGGTGCGCCGCTTCGCCCGCCAGCGCATCGTCGACCTGCGCCCGGCGCGCGATACCCAGACGGTGGCCGGGCTGATCGTCAACCTGCGGGTGATGAAGAACAAGCGTGGCGACAAGATGGGCTTTGTCACCCTCGACGACCGTTCCGGGCGCATCGAGGCCTCGCTGTTCGCCGAGGCCTTCGCCGCCGCGCAGTCGCTGCTGCAGACCGACGCGCTGGTGGTGATCGAGGGCGAGGTGAGCATGGACGACTTCTCCGGCGGCCTGCGCCTGCGCGCCAAGCGGGTGATGAGCCTCGAGGAGGCGCGCACCGGCCTGGCGGAAAGCCTGCGCATGCGGGTCGACGGCGGGCAGTTGGCGGGCGAGCGCCTGCGCTGGCTGGCCGAGCTGTGCGGTCAGCATCGCGGCGCCTGTCCGCTCACCCTCGACTACAGCGGCAAGGACGCGCGCGCCCTGCTGCAGTTCGGCGACCAATGGCGAATCGACCCGACCGACACCCTTATTCAGACTTTGCGTGACCAGTTCGGACGCGACAACGTCTTCCTGCAATACCGTTAAGGCGGGGCTAGCCTCCCGCCTGGCTCGACCCGCGTCGCCCGATCCCGTAAAGTCTGGCGTTTGTTTACCCGAGCCGTACCGTAACCCGCTCACCACGGATGCCTGCATGAACCCGAATTATCTGGATTTCGAACAGCCGATCGCCGACCTGCAAGCCAAGATCGAAGGCCTGCGCATGGTGGGCAACGACAACGAACTGAACATCAGCGACGAAATTGCCCGTCTGCAGGACAAGACCCAGACGCTGACCCAGAGCATCTTCAGCAATCTGACCAGCTGGCAGATCGCCCGTCTGGCCCGTCATCCGCGCCGTCCGTACACCCTGGACTACATCCAGCACATCTTCACCGAGTTCGACGAGCTGCATGGCGACCGTCACTTCGCCGACGACGCCGCCATCGTCGGCGGTGTCGCGCGTATCGACGACAAGCCGGTGATGGTCATCGGTCACCAGAAGGGTCGCGAGGTGCGCGAGAAGGTGCGCCGCAACTTCGGCATGCCGCGTCCGGAAGGCTACCGCAAGGCGTGCCGTCTGATGGAGATGGCCGAGCGCTTCCAGCTGCCGATCCTGACCTTCATCGACACCCCCGGCGCCTATCCGGGCATCGATGCCGAGGAGCGTGGGCAGAGCGAGGCCATCGCCTGGAATCTGCGCGTGATGGCGCGTCTGAAGACCCCGATCATCGCCACCGTGATCGGCGAAGGCGGCTCGGGCGGTGCGCTGGCCATCGGCGTGTGCGACCAACTGAACATGCTGCAATACTCCACCTACGCGGTGATCTCGCCGGAAGGTTGCGCCTCGATCCTCTGGCGTACCGCCGAGAAGGCGCCGGAGGCCGCCGAGGCCATGGGCATCACCGCCGAGCGCCTGAAGGATATCGGTATCGTCGACACCGTGATCGCCGAGCCGCTGGGTGGCGCCCACAGCGATCACGCCGCCATGGCGGCGAGCCTGCGCCAGGTGCTGGTCAAGCAGCTCGACGAGCTCGGCAAGCACGACACCAAGGCCCTGCTGGCGCGTCGCTACGAGCGCCTGATGAGCTACGGCGCGGTCTGATCCGCCGCGCTTGGTTCGCTGGTTTCCGCGCGCCGCGTGGGAGCCGGCGGCCGGGGCGCTGCGCGTCCCAGGCGGTGCGTCCGGTTCGAATGCCGGACGCGACCTGTCGGCCCTTTTCCTGGAGCCCGCCGCCATGTCCCTGGAATCCCGTCTTCTGCAAGCCCTCGAGCCCTGGCGTCAGGCGCCGGCCTGGTGGGTCGCCTTCTCCGGCGGGCTGGATTCCGCCGTCCTGCTCCATCTGCTTGCCCGCCTGCGCGACGCCCACGCGCTGCCGCCGATCGCCGCCATCCATATCCATCATGGCCTGCAGGCGGTCGCCGACAGCTGGGTCGGCTTGTGCCGCGCCCAGTGCGAGGGGCTGGGCATTGCCCTGGCGATCCGCCATGTCCGGGTGGACGAGGGCGCCAGTCTCGAGCGTGCCGCGCGCGAGGCTCGCTATCAGGCCTTCGCCGGGCTGCTCGGCGAAGGTGAAGTGCTGCTCACCGCCCAGCACCAGGACGACCAGGCCGAGACGCTGCTGCTGCGCCTGCTGCGCGGCGCCGGCGTGCGCGGCCTGGCGGCCATGCCGACGAGCCGGCCGCTGGGGGGCGGGCAACTGGTGCGCCCCTTGCTCGGCGTGGCGCGCGCCGAGCTGGAGACCTGGGCGTGCCGCGAGCAGCTGGCGTGGATCGAAGATCCGAGCAATCTGGATATCCGTCTGTCGCGCAACTTCCTGCGTCACGAGATCCTGCCGCGTCTGACCCAGCACTGGCCGGCGGCCGGTGCCGTACTGGCGCGCGACGCCGAGCAGCTGGCCGAAGCCGACCGCCTGCTCGGCGAGCTGGCCGAACTCGACCTGGCGACGGCGCGCACGCCGGCGGAGCCCGCCTGGCTGGCGCTGCCTTCGCTGGAGCTGGCGCCGCTGCGAGCGCTGCCCTCGGCACGCCAGCGCAATGCGCTGCGGCATTGGTTGCGCGGCCTGACGCTGCCGCCCGAGCGCGAGCACTGGGTGGGCTGGGACAATCTGCGCGATGCGGCCGAGGACGCGGCGCCGGTCTGGCGGCTGGCCGGTGGCGAGCTGCGGCGTGCCGGCGGGCGCCTGTGGTGGCTGAGCGGCGACTGGTTGCAGCTGCCGGTCGCCGCATGCGACTGGGCGGATCCGCGCCAGGCGCTGGTGTTACCCGGCAACGGCCGGGTCTGGCTGGAGGGCGAGGCGGGCGCCGGACGGCTGCAGATCCGCTATCGGCGTGGCGGCGAGGTGCTCGAGCTGGCCGGGCGCGGCCATCGCGACCTCAAGCGTCTGCTGCAGGAAAGCGGCGTGCCGGCCTTCGTGCGCGGCCGTCTACCGCTGCTGTATGCCGACGAGCGTCTGCTCGCCGTGGCCAACCTGCCGCGCCTGCAGGCGCCCGCTGCCGGGGCGCTGCGCCTGTGCTGGACAGGGCCGACGGGCGGTGCGGGTTTGAGCTGAAGGGGCCTTTCGCGTAAACTATGCTCCCGTCTTCAAGAGGCTTTCTGCCTCCCTTCGCATTCTCCGGCGGTGCCGACCGCCTCAACGCAGACTTCTAGGGTTATTCATGACGCGCTACATCTTCGTCACGGGTGGTGTTGTTTCTTCTTTGGGGAAAGGCATCGCCTCGGCTTCCTTGGCGGCAATCCTGGAGGCGCGGGGACTGAAGGTCACCATGCTCAAGCTCGACCCCTACATCAACGTCGATCCGGGCACCATGAGCCCGTTCCAGCATGGTGAAGTGTTCGTGACCCACGACGGCGCGGAAACCGACCTCGATCTGGGCCACTACGAGCGGTTCATCCGCACCACCATGACCCAGAACAACAACTTCACCACCGGTCGCGTCTACATGGACGTGCTGCGCAAGGAGCGCCGCGGCGACTACCTGGGCGCCACCGTGCAGGTGATTCCGCACATCACCGACGAGATCAAGCGTCGCATCATCAAGGGCGCCGGCGATGCCGACGTGGCCCTGGTGGAGATCGGCGGCACCGTCGGCGACATCGAATCGCAGCCGTTCCTCGAGGCCATTCGCCAGCTGCGCGTCGAAGTCGGCGCCAAGCGCGCCATGCTGATGCACCTGACCCTGGTGCCGTACATCGCCACCGCCGGCGAGACCAAGACCAAGCCGACCCAACATTCGGTGAAGGAGCTGCGCTCCATCGGCCTGCAGCCGGACGTGCTGGTCTGCCGCTCCGACCACCCGGTCGACCTGTCTTCGCGGCGCAAGATCGCCCTGTTCACCAACGTCGAAGAGCGCGCGGTGATCAGCCTGGAAGACGTCGACACCATCTACAAGATCCCCGCGGTGCTGCACGCCCAGGGTCTCGACGACATCGTCGTCGAGCGCTTCGGCCTTGACTGCGGCCCGGCCGACCTGTCCGAGTGGGACCGCGTGGTCGATGCCAAGCTCAATCCCGAGCACGAAGTCACTATCGCCATGGTCGGCAAGTACATGGAACTGCTGGACGCCTACAAGTCGCTGATCGAGGCGATGGGCCACGCCGGCATCCAGAGCCGCACCAAGGTCAACCTGCGCTACATCGATTCCGAGGACATCGAGAACCAGGGCACCGGCCTGCTGGAGGGCGTCGACGCCATCCTGGTCCCGGGCGGCTTCGGCCTGCGCGGCGTGGAAGGCAAGATCACCGCCGTGCGCTACGCCCGCGAGAACAAGATTCCCTACCTCGGCATCTGCCTCGGCATGCAGGTGGCGGTGATCGAGTACGCCCGCAACGTGCTGGGCTGGAAGGACGCCAACTCCACCGAGTTCGACCATGCCAGCAGTCATCCGGTGGTCGGCCTGATCACCGAATGGCAGGACGCGACCGGTGCCGTCGAGCAGCGCAGTGAAGGCTCCGATCTGGGCGGCACCATGCGTCTGGGTGGCCAGGAGTGCCAGCTCGAGCGTGATTCGCAGGTGCACGCCTGCTACGGCAAGGACGTGATCGTCGAGCGCCATCGCCACCGCTACGAGGTCAACAACAACCTGCTGCCGCAGCTGCAGGAAGCCGGCCTGCGCGTCAGCGGCCGTTCCGGCGACGGTGCGCTGGTGGAAGTGGTCGAGGCTCCGGAGCATCCGTGGTTCGTCGCTTGCCAGTTCCACCCGGAGTTCACCTCCACCCCGCGCGACGGCCACCCGCTGTTCAGCGGCTTCGTCAACGCCGCCCTCAAGCAGCATCAAGCGAAGAAGGCCTGACCATGGCGCAGAAGATCATCCGCGTCGGCGACCTCCAGATCGGCAACGAGCTGCCGTTCGTGCTGTTCGGCGGCATGAACGTGCTGGAGTCGCGCGACCTGGCGCTGAAGGTATGCGAGGAATACGTGCGGGTCACCGACAAGCTCGGCATCCCCTACGTGTTCAAGGCCAGCTTCGACAAGGCCAACCGCTCCTCGATCACCTCGTTCCGCGGCCCCGGCCTGGAAGAGGGCATGAAGATCTTCGAGGAAGTGAAGAAGACCTTCGGCGTGCCGGTGATCACCGATGTTCACGAGCCGCACCAGGCGGCGCCGGTGGCGGAGGTCTGCGACATCATCCAGCTGCCGGCCTTCCTGTCGCGGCAGACCGACCTGGTGGTGGCCATGGCCAAGACCGGCGCGGTGATCAACATCAAGAAGGCCCAGTTCCTCGCTCCGCAGGAAATGAAGCACATCCTCAGGAAGTGCGAGGAAGCGGGCAACGACCAGTTGATCCTCTGCGAGCGCGGCTCCTCGTTCGGCTACAACAACCTGGTCGTCGACATGCTCGGCTTCGGCATCATGAAGCAGTTCGAATACCCGGTGTTCTTCGACGTGACCCACGCCCTGCAGATGCCGGGCGGACGCGCCGATTCGGCCGGCGGCCGCCGCGCCCAGGTCACCGACCTGGCCAAGGCCGGCATGAGCCAGGGCCTGGCCGGCCTGTTCCTCGAGGCCCATCCGGATCCCGACCAGGCCAAGTGCGACGGTCCCTGCGCGCTGCGTCTGGATAAGCTGGAGCCGTTCCTCGCCCAGCTCAAGGCGCTGGACGACCTGGTCAAGAGTTTCCCGCCGATCGCGACTGCCTGAGGCAGCACCGTTCCGGTAAAGTAGCGGCGCCCCGAGCGGGCGCCCGTTCCGTTTCTCCCAGTGGCGGCGGCCGAGGTGCAAGCCTCTCCGCGGTCACCTGTACGTCAACCCTCTGGAGTGCTACCAGCAATGGCAAAAATCGTCGACATCAAAGGCCGTGAGGTCCTGGATTCCCGCGGTAATCCGACCGTTGAAGCCGATGTGATCCTTGATAACGGCATCATCGGGAGCGCCTGCGCGCCGTCCGGTGCCTCCACCGGTTCGCGCGAAGCGCTGGAACTGCGTGATGGCGACAAGAGCCGTTACCTGGGCAAGGGCGTACTGAAGGCGGTGGCCAACGTCAACGGCCCGATCCGCGACCTGCTGCTGGGCAAGGACCCGGCCGACCAGAAGGCGCTGGACCAGGCGATGATCGAGCTGGACGGTACCGAGAACAAGGCCACCCTGGGCGCCAACGCCATCCTCGCCGTGTCCCTGGCCGCCGCCAAGGCCGCTGCCCAGGCCAAGGGCGTGCCGCTGTACGCGCACATCGCCGACCTGAACGGCACTCCGGGCGTCTACTCCATGCCGGTGCCGATGATGAACATCATCAACGGCGGCGAACATGCCGACAACAACGTCGACATCCAGGAGTTCATGGTCCAGCCGGTCGGCGCCAAGACCTTCGCCGACGCCCTGCGCATGGGTGCCGAGATCTTCCATCACCTGAAAGCCGTGCTGAAGTCCCGTGGCCTGAACACCGCCGTCGGTGACGAGGGTGGCTTCGCCCCCAACCTGGCCTCCAACGAGGACGCCCTGGCCGCCATCGCCGAAGCCGTGGCCAATGCCGGCTACAAGCTGGGCGAGGACGTCACCCTGGCCTTGGACTGCGCCTCCTCCGAGTTCTTCAAGAACGGTCAGTACGACCTGGAAGGCGAGGGCAAGGTGTTCAGCGCCGAAGGCTTCGCCGACTACCTGGCCGGCCTGACCCAGCGCTACCCGATCATCTCCATCGAAGATGGCATGGACGAATCCGACTGGGCCGGCTGGAAGGTGCTGACCGACAAGATCGGCGCCAAGGTGCAACTGGTCGGCGACGACCTGTTCGTCACCAACACCAAGATCCTCAAGCGCGGTATCGAGGAGTCGATTGGCAACTCGATCCTGATCAAGTTCAACCAGATCGGCTCGCTGACCGAGACCCTGGAAGCCATCCAGATGGCCAAGGCCGCCGGTTTCACCGCGGTGATCTCGCACCGCTCCGGCGAGACCGAGGACAGCACCATCGCCGATCTGGCCGTGGGCACCGCCGCCGGCCAGATCAAGACCGGCTCGCTGTGCCGCTCCGACCGCGTTTCCAAGTACAACCAGCTGCTGCGCATCGAGGAGCAACTGGGTGCCAAGGCCCCCTACAAGGGTCGCGCCGAGTTCCGCGGCTAAGCTGTAGTTACCGGCCGGGTCGCCTGCGGGCGCCCGGCCGGCGACGCCACTCGGACTTGGAGGGCTGACCGGGATGCAAAAGGCCCACTGGCTGTTCGTTGTTCTCCTGTTGCTCCTCGGGGGGCTGCAGTATCGCCTGTGGTACGGCGACGGCAGCATCACCCAGAACCGCCAGCTGCTGGCGCAGATTGCCGAGCAGAAGAGCGAGAACGAACAACTGCAGGAGCGCAACCGCATTCTCGAAGCCGAGGTGGCCGAGCTCAAGCGCGGGATGGAAACCGTCGAGGAGCGTGCCCGTCATGAGCTGGGCATGGTCAAGGAAGGCGAAACCCTGTATCAGCTGAGCCAATGAGCCTGACCCCGCTGCCCGAATTCTGGGCCGTCGTGCCGGCGGCCGGAGTGGGCGCGCGCATGCGCGCCGACCGTCCCAAGCAGTACCTGCGCCTCGGCGAGCGCACGGTGCTCGAGCATACGCTCGACTGTTTCCTCGACCATCCGACCCTCAGGGGGCTGGTGGTGTGCCTGGCCGAGGACGATCCCTACTGGCCAGCCCTGGCCTGTGCCGGCGACCCGCGCATCGCCCGTGCCGCCGGTGGCTGCGAGCGCGCCGACTCGGTACTCAATGGCCTGCTGCACCTGCGCACTCTGGGCGCCGCCGACGATGACTGGGTGCTGGTCCACGATGCCGCTCGTCCCAACCTGAACCGTTCCGATCTCAACCTGCTGCTGGGGGAGCTGGCCGAGGATCCGGTCGGCGGCCTGCTCGCCGTACCGGCGCGCGATACCCTCAAGCGCGCCGACAAGGCGGGCCGCGTGTGCGAAACCATCGATCGCAGCGTGATCTGGCAGGCCTATACGCCACAGATGTTCCGCCTCGGCCAGCTGCACCGCAGCCTGGCCGACGCCCTGGTCTCGTGCGCCAATATTACCGATGAAGCATCCGCCCTCGAATGGGCTGGCCTTGCGCCGCGTCTGGTGGAGGGGCGAGCCGACAACCTGAAGATCACCCGCCCGGAGGATCTCGAATGGTTACGGCAACGCTGGAATTGTTAGGCGCCGCTGGCCCAGCCGGCCCGGCAACCGTTGGTCGGGGACAATCGCCGATTTTTTCGCGCGCCATTCCCGCGGCGCCGACCGCACGTCTGCGATGCGACCCGCAGCGCTTCGCCGCGCTGGCGACGCCCGGCCTATTGCGTCACCATCATTGTGAATGCCCGACCCGGTCTACGCTTGTGTCGGTACAGAGGATTCTGGGGCGCGGTGCCTGGGGCTGAACCAGGCACAGGCCGTTTCCATTGCGGCAGCCGGTCGACGACCGCTGCAGGTTTTTGTTCTGTTCAACTGGAATTGATCATGTCACTCATCAAACCCGCTGCTCTGTTCGTTTGTGTCGCCCTGGCCGGTTGTGCCGGGAAGTGGGGGCTGGCCGATCCGGCCAAGGATGTAGCGGCCACCAAGGAAAAGCCGCTGGTCCAGGCACAGAAATCTGAATCCAGGCCGGCGGCGGAGCCGCAGGGCAAGAAGGCGAGCGGTCCGGACGCTGCGCAGAGCGCCAGGAAGGATGAGAGCAGCGCCGCCGCGAAAAAGGACCTCAAGCCCAGCGCGCCGGCCGCCAAGGCGGAAGAAAAGGTGGCCGCTGAGCCGGCGGTCAAGGAAGTTGAAAGCTCCTGGTGGTCGTTTGGCAGCAAGAAGAAGCCGGCTGCCGGAGAGGTCGCTGCGAAGAAGGTCGAAGTGATCAAGGTCACTCCGGCCTGGCTGGACGACAACGAGAAGCGCCTCAAGGAAGCCGTGGCCGGCAGCAAGTTCCAGGTCGAGCGTCGGGGCGACGTGCTGGTGGTGGTGGCTCCGGTCGACGCCTCGTTCAACCCGGATCGCCCGAGCATGCTGCTGCCGATTACCCTCGGCCCGCTGAGCCGGATCGCCAAGCTGGTAGCCAGCGATCCGCAGAATGCCGTGCTGATCCTCGGTCATGGCGACGGTAGCGGCAAGGCCGAGGACGGTCGCAAGCTCAGTCTGGAGCGCGCCCAGTCGGTGGCCTCGATCTTCCGCATGAGCGGTCTGAAGAGTGATCGCCTGATGCTGCGCGGCCTCGGCGCCGACAAGCCGCTGGTGAGCAACGACAATGCCAAGGGGCGCGCTCAGAATCGTCGCGTCGAGGTCATGCTGACCATGCGCCATACCCTTTCCGGGCTGGTGGCGCAGAACAGCCGCTGACCGACGAGGGTTTTGCCCGGGCGGGGGTGTGACAAGGCGAGCGAATGGTTAAGCTGAGGCAGGATTCCCCAAGGAGTTTTGCCATGACCCATTCGCTTGCCGACATGCGCCGTGATTACGCCCGGGACGGGCTATCCGAGGAGCATGCGCCGTCGGAGCCGTTCGAGCTGTTTCACCACTGGTTCGCCGAGGCGGTCAAGACCGAGCAGCCGCCCGTCGAGGCCAACGCCATGACCCTGGCCACCGTCGACCGCGAGGGCCAGCCGCATTGCCGCGTGCTGCTGCTCAAGGCCCTCGACGTCCGTGGCTTCACCTTCTTCACCAACTACGACAGCGCCAAGGGCGAGCAACTGCTCGCCAATCCCCGCGCGGCGATGACCTTCTTCTGGCCGACCCTCGAGCGTCAGGTGCGCATCGAGGGGCTGGTGGAGAAAGTGACCGCGGAAGAGTCGGACGCCTACTTCAAGGTGCGGCCGCTGGGCAGTCGGCTGGGGGCCTGGGCGTCGCCACAGAGCCAGGTGATCGAAGGCCGTGCCGAGCTGGAGCGCTTGCTCGCCGAAACCGAGCAACGCTTCATGGACACCGCGCCGCACTGCCCGGAGCACTGGGGAGGCTACCGCCTGATTCCGCAGCGCATCGAGTTCTGGCAGGGGCGGCCGAGCCGCCTGCACGATCGCTTGAACTATCGCCTGGGTGACGGCGGCTGGACGCGCGAGCGCCTGGCGCCCTGACCGCACGAACGTCGGCGACTGTTGTCTCATCAGGCAGCTTGGTATTCCTCTGCGGCCTTCTTCAGCCAGGTGTCGAGCTCCTTGCGCTTGACGCCCTGGCGTTGCGCCTCCTGCAGGCGGCTCAGCATGTAGTCGCGCTTGGCCGGATCCTCGCCGCCGAAGGAAAGGGCCAGGTCGCGATCGGTCCAGCGCTGGATACGGCGATACAGCCACCAATGGAAGTACAGGCCGCTTACCGTGGCGACCAGGATGATGAAATAATCCATGACAGGTTCCTTGATTGAGGTCCTCACCCTAGCCGATCGGGCGTTTGCGGCAAAGTCCGGCGAGCGACAGGGAGGGCCGGCATGCACTATGGAGAACGGTGATGCGTAAGACAGCGGTATTTCTGAGTCTGGCCCTGGCGGCTCTCGCGGTCGGCGGTTGTGCCTCCAAGCTCAGTGGCGACACCTATACGCGCGAGGAGGCGCGGGCGGTGCAGATCGTGCGCATGGGCACCATCACCGCCTTGCGTCCGGTACGTATCGAGGGCACCAAGACGCCCATCGGTACGGGGGCCGGCGCAGTGGTCGGCGGCATCGGCGGCAGCACCATCGGCAGCGGTCGTGGCAGCGCGGTGGCGGCGGTCATCGGTGCGGTAGCCGGCGGTCTGCTTGGTGCGGCCACCGAGGAAGGGATGACCCGCACCCAGGGCGTCGAGATCACCGTGCGCGAGGACGACGGCACCATGCGCGCCTACGTCCAGGAGGTCGCCGAAGGGGAGGTCTTCCGGGTCGGCGAGCGCGTGCGCATCCTCTCGGTCAACGGCAACAGCCGCGTGGCGCACTGATCGGCAGGCCTAGCGAGCCTGGCATCCTCCCCGCATAAACCCCGTGCCCAGCGCCGGGGTGTTCAATTACGAGCGCCTCCCAAGGCGCCGCAACCGGCGAGCGGCGCCTCGCCGTTGAGCGTCAGGCGCGCCTGCAGATGGCTGCGGGCGCCGCTCATGCTGTCCACGCAGCGCGTCGGCGCCAGCCACAACTCGATGCGCTGGTCGTTGGCCTCGCTGGAGAAGCTCAGGCTGCCGTCCGGCAGGCTTTCCTCGACGTAGGGCAGGGCGAGCGGTGCGCTGCCGGGACGCTCGAGCACCATGCCGCGCGCCGAGACGCTGACCAACCATTCCGGCTCGTGGCCGCCGGCGCGCACGATCAGTCGCTTGAAGGCCGGATTGGCGCAGCCCGGACCTTCGGCCTGCAGGCGGTACAGCCGGGTGACGGCAAAGAGGCCGTCGGCGTCGCCGTCCAGGTCGCCGCCAAGATCGGCGAACAGCGGCTGGGCGCCGGGCGACTGCAGATGCGCTGCACTTTCCTCCAGGCCGAGCTGGGCGGCATCGATCAACAGCAGATTGCGCTGTTCGCCGCACGGCACCATCAACAACATCTCGCCGGCGCGGCGCAACTCGCCCTGCAGGCGGGTCGGGATGGCATCGGACTCCTCGGGCTTGCTCGACAGCCACTGGCAACCGGCCACGACAGGAAGCAGGCCGAGGGCCAGCAGGGGGGCAATACGCATGCAATCTCTCCATGGCTGAATGGCTGCCACGGTAATCGGCACCGTCGCCAGCGACAAGCCGCCAACGCTGAAAACGCGAGCGCTCACAACGGTCAATGGCTGTCAATAGCGATGGGCTGGTCAAACCCTGCAGAGCATGCTAAAAACACATCAGAGTGATCTAGCCGCTTGAAAGACAAGGGAAAACCATGACCAAGTCGGAGTTGATCGAACGCATCGTTACCCATCAGGGCCAACTCTCGTCCAAGGACGTCGAGCTGGCCATCAAGACCATGCTCGAGCAGATGGCACATGCCTTGGCTGCGGGAGATCGCATCGAGATCCGCGGCTTCGGCAGCTTCTCGCTGCACTACCGGGCGCCGCGGGTCGGACGCAATCCGAAGACCGGCGAGTCGGTACGGCTTGATGGTAAATTCGTCCCCCATTTCAAGCCGGGCAAGGAACTGCGCGACCGCGTCAACGAGTTGCCGTGAGTTGCGTGGCCCTCCGGCCGCTTCCGTCCAAGGAGTCGACATGCTCTGGATCAAACGCATCCTGGTGATTGCTGTCGCCCTGCTGGTCGCGGCGGTGACACTGGTGTTCATTCTCGAGAACCAGAGCCACGCCCGCCTGCAATTCATGACCCTGCAAAGTCCCGAGCTGCCGGTCGCCTTCTTCGTCGCCCTGGCCTTCGTCGCCGGCGGTCTGGCCGGTGTCCTGCTCAGCCTCTACCTGCGCGCCCGCCTCAAGTTCGCCCTCGCGCGCAATCGCGGCGAACTCAACCGCTGCCGCCGGGAACTCGACAGCCTGCGCCAGAAGCTCACCGACCCGGGGCGCTGAGGCGTGTCCGAGCTGCTGTGGCTGGGCCTGTTCACCCTGGCCGTCGGCAGTGGCTGGTGGCTGGGCAGGCGTGAGCAACTGCCCCACCTGCGCCGCCGCAGCGCGGCCATCATCAGCTACAACCACCTGCTCGATGCGCAGTCCGATCAGGCCCTGCGCCGTCTGGCGGAGGTGCTGGAGGTCAACGACGAGACCTTCGAGGCCCATCTCGGCGTCGGCCGCCAGTTCCGCCAGCGCGGTGAGCTGGAAAAGGCCACCCAGGTCCACCAGAACCTGCTCGGTCGCCCCGAACTGGGGGCGGCGCAGCGCGAGCGGGTCCAACTCGAACTGGCCCATGATTTTCTCGCCGCCGGCGAGCTGTCGCGCGCCGAGTCGCTCCTGCAAGGCCTGATCGACGGCGACTCGGCGATCGCCGTGCAGGCGCAGCGCGGTCTACTGCGCATCTACGAACAGGAGCGCGAGTGGGAACGGGCGATCGAGATCGGCAACCGGCTGGCGCGCAGCGAGCCCACCGCCAGGGTCGCCTGCGGCCACTATCATTGCGAGCTGGCCGAGCAGTTGCTGCGCCGCGAGGCGGTCGAGGCGGCGCAACGGCAGCTCGAACTCGCCCTGCAGGCCGATCCCGCCTGCGTGCGTGCCAGCCTGATCCTCGCCCGCCTGGCCTGGCAGCAGGGGCATGCCGATGAGGCCGTCGACCATCTGTTGCAGGTGGCCGGCCAGGACGCCACCCTGTTCCCCGAGGCGCTGCCGCAATTGCTCGATTACACCGCCGGCAGCGCCGCGCGCGAGCGCCTCGAGCGCTTCCTGAACTCAGTGCTCGAACGGGCCGGCGACAGCCGCGCCGATCCGCTGGTGCTCGCCCTGGCGCTGGTGATCCGCGAGCGTCAGGGACTTACCAGCGGCATCGATTTCCTCAGACAGCGCCTGGCGTGCCAACCCTCGCTGCGTCTCATCCAGCGCCTGCTCGAGTGGCAGGACGAGCAGGCCACCAGTGCCGAGTCCGCCTGTCTGCGCGAGGCGGTCGACAGCCTGATCGGCCACAGTCCGGCCTACGGCTGCCGCCAGTGCGGCTTCCAGGCCCGCCAGCTGCACTGGCAGTGTCCGACCTGCCACGGCTGGTCGGTACTGCGCCGTCGCAGCCACGGCTGAGGGCGCTCGTCTGCGCCGTCCTCGTCAGATCGCTCCTGCGGCTTTCAGCGCGGCGATACGCGGGGCATCGTAGCCCAGCTGCTGGAGGATCGCCGCGGTGTGCTCGCCGAGCTGCGGGCCGAGCCACTCGGTGCCGCCGGGAGTCTCCGAGAGCTTGGGCACGATGCCGGGGATGCGGAACTCCTTGCCGTCCGGCAGCCTGGCCTTCTGCAGCATGTCGCGGGCGAGGAACTGCGGATCGCCGAACATGTCCTCGACGCTGTAGATGCGGCTGGCTGGCACCTCGGCCTGCTGCAGCACTTCCAGCACGGCGTCCAGCGGCAGCGACTGCGCCCAGCGGTCGATCACCCCGTACAGCTCGTCGCGTCGCGCATCGCGGCCGGCGTTGTCGGCCAGGCTCGGGTCGTTGGCCAGGTCGTCGCGGTCGATGGCCAGCATGAAGCGCCGGAAGATGGCGTCGCCGTTGGCGCCGATCTGCACATGCTTGCCGTCGGCGCTGGTATGGATGGAGGAGGGCGTGATGCCGGGCATGATGTTGCCGGTGCGCTCGCGGATGAAGCCGAACACGTCGAATTCCGGCACCAGGCTCTCCATCATGGCGAACACCGCCTCGTAGAGCGCCACGTCCACCACCTGGCCCAGGCCGCCGTTGACCTCGCGATGGCGCAGCGCCATCAGCGCGCCGATCACCCCCCACAGCGCGGCGATCGAGTCGCCGATGGAGATGCCGGTGCGCACCGGCGGACGATCCGCGAAGCCGGTGATGTAGCGCAGCCCGCCCATCGACTCGCCGACCGCGCCGAAGCCCGGCTGATCCTTCATCGGTCCGGTCTGGCCGAAACCGGACAGGCGCACCATCACCAGCTTCGGGTTGAGTTCGTGGAGCACCTCCCAGCCGAGACCGAGTTTTTCCAGCACGCCGGGACGGAAGTTCTCGATGACGATGTCGGCCTCGCGCACCAGCTGCTTGAGGATCTCCTGCGCCTCGGGATGCTTGAGATTGAGGGTCAGCGACTGCTTGTTGCGCGCCTGCACGAACCACCACAGCGAGGTGCCCTCGTAGAGCTTGCGCCACTTGCGCAGCGGATCGCCGCCGTCGGGCGACTCGATCTTGATCACCTCGGCGCCGAACTCGGCGCAGATGCGCGAGGCGAACGGCCCGGCGATCAGGGTGCCGAGTTCGATGACCTTGAGGCCGGCGAGGGGTTTGGCGGGCAGTGACATGGCGACTCCGGGGTAGAAGGGATGGCCAAGCCTAGGCGATTGCCGGCGTTGCGGCGAGCGGCGCCGCTTCGCGGTAAGGAAGGGCCGATCACTGGCGTCGCGCTGCCGAGTGTGATGTGCTTCACTTTTGGCAAACTGCGGGCAAAAGCCTCACGGGCCGTCCCGTGGTCGCCCCTCCTTCCAGCGAGCCCGGCGATGACTCTGCACCTACCGACGCTGCTCCTGCTCGACATCAGCGTACTCATTCTGCTCGGCCTGCTGCTGCTGTACGTCTGGTCGCGCAGCGGCGGCGAGGCGGTGCTCGGCTTCCTCGCCGCCACGCTCCTGCTGGCCGCACTGGGGACCGCGGTGCTCAGCCTGCGTAGCTGGGGATGGGTCGGGCTGGCGGTCGTCCTCGGCAACCTGCTGCTCAAACTGGCGGGCGGCGTTGGCTGGACGGTCATGCGCGTGTTCGCCGGGCGACGACCCTGCTGGCCGGGCGTGGTCGCCGGCGCGTTGCTGTGGGGAGGACTGTGCCTGTGGCCGCCATTCATGGTTTCCTTGCCGCTGCGGGTGACGATCGGCACCCTGCTCGTGGTCGCCTACGCCTGTCTGGGCGCCTGGGAGCTGTGGCGCGCGCGCGACCGCCTGGAAGTGGCCATCCTGCCGACGGTGGCGCTCTTGTTGATGCATGCGCTGTTCTGCATCGGTCTCCTGCTGGCGGATGGCGGGCCGGCCCTCGAATGGATCTGGAACGAGCAGACCAGCGGCTTCATGACCTGGCGCCTGCTGGAAGCCCTCCTGTTCGCCATCGGCCTCGCCTTCGTCACCCTGGCGATGGTCCACGAGCGCGCCGCGCTGCGTTACCGGGCGGTGGCCAATCGCGACCCGCTCACCGACATCGGCAACCGCCGCGCCTTCATGGAAGGCGCGCAGGCCCGGCTGGCCGCCTGTGCGGTGGCGGGGCGACCGGCGGCCCTGCTGCTGTGCGATCTCGACCATTTCAAGCGCCTCAACGACAGCCACGGCCACGCCATGGGCGACGCCGCGCTGGTGGCCTTCGGTCGCGTGCTGGTGCGCAGCGTGCGCCAGCACGACGTGTGCGGACGCATCGGCGGCGAGGAGTTCGCCTGCCTGTTGGCCGAGGCCGACGCTGCGGTGGCGGCGCAGGTGGCGGAACGCGTTCGCCGCGAGTGCAGCGAGCTGGCCCTGCAGGCCGCCGAGCCGGTTTCCGTCAGCGTCAGCATCGGCCTGGCGGCGAGCGAGCAGGCCGGCTACGACCTCGCCGTGCTGCTGGCGCAGGCCGACCGCGCCCTGTACCGCGCCAAGGCCGGCGGTCGCGACCGCGTCGAGTTGTATCGCGACTAGGCGATTGTGCGTGCTGCAGCGCGGGGCGAAAGGCTTGTGCCGATTCTGTGCGCGGCTTGGCGAAAATCACACATGTAAGACGTGGCGATTCCACATGTGATGTTCTAGCCTCAAGGCATGGACAGCAAATCGTCAGCTCACTACCAGCGCCTGTATCGGCAGCGCCTGCGCGAACAGGGGCTGGTGAAGAAGGAAGTGTGGATACGGCCCGAGCACTCCGTGCGGCTGGCCGCCTTGGAACGGAAACTACGCCAGCCCGTCGAGGGCCTGGCCTCAATGGAAGAGGAAGGGATGCACATGCCCAGGTTATGGACCACCGCCGAGCTGCACGATGCGCTGGCGGACGTGGAGTTGCTGCGCACGGGACGGGCGAGCATGGAGTTGCTGCAGGGGGCCGATCCCAGCCTGCTCCTGACCCTGCACGAGTATGGCGATCTGCCGCTGTTCGCCGCCGTGTTCGGCGAGCAGATCCTGGTCGAGGCCCTGCTCTGGCCCCAGGCCGACGTGCGCGATCCAGCCGCCTTCAATGAGGAAGTGCTGCGCACTCACAAGCTGTTCCCGCTCTCCAGCATCGCCCTGGAGACGCTGGCCGACGGCCGCTCCGGCTACCTGATGTTCGGTGCCCTGAGCGCCGCCGCCAGCCTGGCCGACGTGGTCTGCGAGATCGAGACCCTGGCCGATAATGTGATCAAGGCCACCGAGGCCTACGAAGACTTCCTGCTTGTCACTGTCGAGGAGAGCCGCGCATGAACGTCTGGAGCAAGCTGCTGACCGCGCTGCGCGGCGGCGTCAACGAGGCGGGCGAGGCACTGGTGGACAGCCAGGCGCTGCGCATCCTCGATCAGGAAATCCGCGACGCCGATCAGGAGCTGCGCCAGTCGCGCGAGGCGCTGGCGGAGATCATGGCCAGGCAGAAGCTGGCCGCCGAGCGGGTCGGCAAGGGCGAGGCGCGGGTCGCCGAATACGAGCAGTACGCGCTCAAGGCGCTGGCCGCCGACAACGAGGCGCTGGCCAGCGAAGTGGCGGAGAAGATCGCCCATCTGGAGGCCGAACTGGCGGCCGATCGCGAGCAGGCCGCCGGTTTTGCGGCCAGCGTGGCGCGCCTGCGCCAGGCGGTGAGTCAGGCAGAGGGGCACATCCGCCGGCTCAAGCAGCAGGTCGACACGGTCAAGGCCACCGAGAGCGTGCAGCGCGCGCAGTTGGCGGTGGCCCAGCGCCACGGCGGCTCGCAGGCCAAGCTGCACACCGCGGTCGAGTCTCTGGAGCGCATCAAGCAGCGCCAGGCCGAACGCGCCGCCAAGCTGGAGGTCGAGGCCGAGCTGGCCGCCGAGCAGCCGGAAGCCAGCCTGGAGAGCAAGCTGCGCGCCGCCGGCATCGTCCCCGACAACGGCAGCGCCGCGAGCGTGCTGGCACGCCTCAAGGACAAGGCGCACAACCCCTCCTGACCGCCTCCGGGCTGCGCTGCGCATCGGCTTGACGCCGGCGCGCAGCGCCCGGCTTCCAGATTCACGGATGGAACACGATGGAACTCTTCCTGCACAGCGCCCTGGCGTTTCCCACCGTGCTGTTCAGCTTTCTGCTGTGCCTGGCGATCCTCTACTGGCTGATCGCCGCACTGGGCATTCTCGAGGTGGACGTGCTCGACGGCGACTTCGCCGCCGATGGGGAGGGCCTCGAGCTCTCGGGGCTGGCCGGCCTGTTGCTCAAGCTCGGCTTGGGCGGCGTACCGGTAACGCTGGTGCTGACCCTGCTGGTGTTCTTCGCCTGGTTCGCCAGCTACTTCATCGAGCTGCTGTTGCTGCGCCATCTGCCGCTGGGCTGGCTGCGCTATCCGCTCGGCCTGGCGGTGGCGGCCCTGGCGCTGCTGCCGGCGGTGCCGCTGACCGGCATGCTGTGCCGGCCGCTGCGCCGGCTGTTTCGCAAGGTCGAGGCGCCCTGCGCGCGGAGCGTGCTCGGCCAGGTGGCGCGGGTGCGTAGTGGCACGGTCACCCCGCAGTTCGGCGAGGCCGACCTGGACGACCAGGGCGCCGGGCTGATCCTGCGCATCCGTGCCGACGAATCCGCCGGTTTCCGGCGTGGCGACCGGGTGGTGTTGCTGCAGTACCTGGAGGCCGAGCACGCCTACCGGGTGGTCAGCGAAGACGAATTCAAGGGCCTCTGAGCCGTCTGTTTCATAAGGAGATGATGAAAAAATGATCGAGATTCTGATGCCCTTCGCCATCGGGGTCGGCGTGGTCTTCCTGCTGATCTTCGGCTTCTTCGTGCTGTTCAAGGCCTTCTACATCAAGGTGCCGCAGGGCACCGCGCTGATCGTCAACGACATGTCCTCACAGCCCAAGGTGCACTTCACCGGCGCCTTGGTCTACCCGGTGATCTACAAGAAGGAGTTCATGCAGATCTCCCTGATCACCCTGGAGATCGACCGCCGCGGCAAGGACGGCCTGATCTGCCAGGACAACCTGCGCGCCGACATCACCGTGGCTTTCTACCTGCGGGTCAACGAAACCCAGCAGGACGTGCTCAAGGTGGCCAAGGCCATCGGCGCCGAGCGCGCCTCCGACCGCGGCGCGGTCAACGACCTGTTCAACGCCAAGTTTTCCGAGGCGCTGAAGACCGTCGGCAAGCGCTTCGACTTCGTCCAGCTGTTCGAGGAGCGGCAGAACTTTCGCGACCGCATCGTCGAGGTGATCGGCAACGACCTCAACGGCTACGTGCTGGAAGACGTGGCCATCGACTACCTGGAACAGACGCCGAAGAGCTCGCTCGATCCGACCAACATCCTCGACGCCCAGGGCATCCGCAAGATCACCGAGCTGACCGCCGCGCAGAACGTCATCACCAACGATCTGGAGCGCAACCAGGAACTGGCGATCAAGAAGAAAAACGTCGAGACCCGCGAGGCGACCCTGGCCCTGGAGCGCCAGCAGGCCGATGCCGAGGCGCGCCAGCAGCGCGAGATCGCCACCATCCGCGCCCGCGAACAGGCCGAGACCCTCAAGGTGCAGGAAGAGGAGCGCCTCAAGGCCGAGCAGGCGCGCATCCAGACCCAGCAGGAGCTGGACATCCGCGCCGAGAACCACCAGCGCGAGGTGGAGGTGGCGCAGCAGAACCGCCAGCGCGCGGTAGTGATCGAGGAAGAGAAGGTCACCCGTGCCCGCGAGCTGGAGATCGTCTCCCGCGAGCGCGAGGTCGAGCTGCAGCGCATCGAGAAGGAAAAGGCGCTGGAAGAACAGCGCAAGAACATCGCCAACGTCGTCCGCGAGCGGGTGGCGGTGGAGAAGACCGTGGCCCAGGAGGAGGAGCGCATCAAGGAAGTGCGCGAGGTTTCCGAGGCCGAGCGGCTCAAGCAGGTCGCCGTGCTCAACGCCCAGGCCGAGGCCGAGCAGGAGCTGGTGCGCCAGGTCAAGCAGGCCGAAGCCGACGAGACTCGCTCGCGGCACAAGGCGGTGGAAATCAACACCCTGGCCCAGGCCGAGCTGGAGGCGGCGGCCAAGCAGGCCGAGGCGAAGAAGAAGCTGGCCGAGGGCATCGAGGCCGAGCGCGCCGCGCCAGGGCTGGCCGATGCGCGGGTGCGCGAGGTGACCGCGGCGGCCAAGGAGAAGGAAGGACTCGCCGAGGCGCGGGTGAAGGCCGAGCAGCTGATCGCCGAAGCCCGCGGCGAACAGGAAAAGGGCCTGGCCGAAGCGCGCATCACCGAGGCTCAGGCGCAGGCCAAGGAGAAGGACGGTCTGGCCGAGGCCAAGGTGCTTGAGGAGAAGCTCGGCGCCCAGGCGCGCGGCGAGGAGCAGCTGGGCAGCGCCAAGGCCAAGGCGACCAAGGATCTCGGTCTGGCCGAGGCCGAAGTGTTGCTGCAGCGCTTCAATGCCGAGGCTGAGGGCCTGGGCAAGAAGTTCGGCGCCCTCGACGAGCTCAGCGACAGCGCTCGTCAGCACGAGGAGTTCCGCATGCAGCTGGAGAAGAACTTCGAGGAGTCGATGGCCAGCATCGCCGCCAACCAGGAGATCGCCAAGGAACAGGCCGAGGTGCTGTCCGCCGCGCTGTCCAAGGCGAAGATCGAGATCGTCGGCGGCGAGGGCGACTTCTTCAACTCCTTCGCCAAGTCGCTGTCGGTGGGCAAGGCCATCGAGGGTGTGGTCGGCAAGAGCCCGGTGGTGCAGGAAGTGCTGGCGCGGCTGATGGCCGGCAAGCCGGCCGAGCCGAAGAACGTCGAAACGCTGGTCGACAAGACCCCAGCCTGATTGTGGCGGCCCCGCCCGGGGCCGCACGTCACCCCCGGCGCAGGCTCTGGAAAACCCGCGTGCCGTCGCGCCCGCGCAGGCGCAAACCCTGGCACTACGAGCTTCTGGATTCCCGCCGGCGCGGGAATGATCGCCTGCGCAGACTTTCCCTACCCCTCGCGTCACCCTGAGGAAGCACAACGATGTCGGATGCCAAGGACGCAAGCCGCGAACAGGACATGGTGGACCAGGCGGTCGCCCAGGGCGGCGCCTACGAGGTGCTGCAGCGCCGTCTGGCCGAGCAGGGCCAGCGCCTGCGCCAGGGCGTCGATGCGCTCAATGGCCGGCGCCTCGCCGAGTTCGGTGGCAGCGAGATGGCGGTGCTCGGCCGCGTGCGCATCCGCACCGAGAACAACTGCATTGCCCGTGACATCGTCCAGGTCGGCGACTGCCTGCTGTTCGGCTACAACGTGTTCCTCGGCCTCAAGCAGGAAACCCGCGTCGAGGACGTGTTCTCCCTGTACCGCCTGACGGCCGAGGCGGAGGGCTTCGATGCCGAGCCGCTGGCGCTGGAGAGCAGCTTCCTCGCCCAGACCAGCTTCGTGCAGGACTTCCGCGAGCTGTACGCCTACTACAAGAACACTCGCCTGCTGCAGCTGGTGGTGCGCGACGGCAAGCTGCTGGCCAGCTTCCAGATCGGCGAGCGCCTGACCGACATCCGCGTGTTCCGCTGGTCGATTTCCGTGGACGGCCACGAGGTGCGCTACATCGACAACCGCGGCGAGCGCGACATCGCCCTGCCGGCGCCCTACGACTTCGCCTGGCAGAAGACCACGCGCGAGATGGTGACCAACGGCCGCCATCCGCACCTGAACATTCTCGACACGGTGTTCGTCGAAACCATCGGCGGCGACCTGACCATCAAGGTCGAGAACAACACCGAGGACGGCCTGGGCATCTACCGCGAGGCGGTGGTGGACCAGACCCAGTCGCTGGACGACGCGCAGATCGAGTTCGCCCGCCTCGGCAGCCTGATCCTGCTCAAGGTGCTGCCGTATCGCGAGGAGCAGTGGCGCTACCTGGTGTTCAACGGCCTGACCCGCCAGGTCGAGCGCATCGACGCCATCGGCCAGGCCTGCGTGCAGCTGCCCGAGGACCACGGCATCGTCTTCCCCGGCGGCTACTACCTGCAGAGTGGCGAGTCCCGGACCTTCGACCAGCCGATGGCCGGCATGCGCTTCAAGCGCGCGGTGCGCTCGCCCAACGGCGAGGACGTGCTGTACATCTTCTACCAGCCGGAGGAGGGCCGCGCCGCGCTGTTCACCTACAACCTGATCGAGCGCCAACTGCACAGCCCGATCTTCGGCCACGGCTATGCGCGCCTGGAGGACGGGCGCATGGTGATCTTCGCCGCCGAGGGCGCCGAGCCGACGCGCATCCATCCCATGCAGATCTGGCAGACGCCGTTCGCCAGCGACGAGTTCGCCGCCCGCCAGCCGGCGCGCAGCGGCTTCCTCGGCCGCATCGGCAACGCCGAGTTGGTGCGCGGGGTGTCCGAGCTGCGCAACCTGTGCCGCGAGATCGATGCCCCGGTGGTGTCGGTGCAGCGCTACAGCCAACTGTGCCAGGTCGTGCGCCGGCTGTTCGACGCCCACCACTGGCTGGGCGCCGCCGAGGTCGGCGAGCTGGCGCCGCTGCTGCGCGAGATCGCCGCCACCGCCGAGCTGGTGCTCGACGAGTTCGAGAAGGTCGAGAGTATTCGCCAGCAGTCGGCGCGCGCCATGGCCGAGGCCGAGACCCGCCAGCAGGCGCTGCTGTCCGGCCTGCACGTCGACAGCTGGGACGCGGTGGCCGCCTTCGTCGAGGCGCTCAACGCGCTGACCGCCCAGCGCGGCCTGCTGCTGACCATCCGCGACTACCGCTACATCGACGTGGCGCGCATCGACGCCATGGAGAGCGCGCTGCTCGAGGCCCAGGCGCAGGTCGCCGCGGCCACCGCGCGCTTTCTTGCCGGCGAGCGGGCACTGCAGCCTTACGTGGAGCGCCTGGAGCAGCTCGACGCAGCGGCCCAGCACGCACCGAGCGTTGCCCAGCTGGCCGAGCCGCTGGCCGGCCTGCAGACGATGGCCGCCGATCTGGACATGCTGTCCAACCTGATGGCCAGCCTGGAGATCGACGACGCCACCCAGCGCACGCGCATCGTCGAGGCGATCTCGGAGCTGTACGCCCGCCTCAACCAGGCGCGGGCGCGCGCCGAACAGCGGCGCAAGGGCCTCGGCTCGGCGGAGACGGTCGCCCAGTTCGGCGCCCAGTTCCGGCTGTTCGGCCAGGGCATCACCAGCGCACTCGGCCAGGCGACCGATCCCGAGCGCTGCGACGAGCAACTGGCGCGCCTGCTGCTGCAACTGGAGGAGCTGGAAAGCCGCTTCGGCGAGCAGGAACAGTTTCTCGCCGACATCCTCGCCAAGCGCGAGGAGCTGCTGGAAACCTTCGAGGCGCACAAGCAGGCGCTGCTCGACGAGCGCCAGCGCAAGGCCCAAGGCCTGCAGGACGCCGCGCGGCGCATCCTCGACAGCCTGGCGCGGCGCACCGCGCGCTTCGCGGCGATGGAGGAGCTCAACGCCTTCTTCGCCGCCGACCCGCTGATCCTCAAGCTGCGCGACCTGGCCGAGCGCCTGCGCGAGCTGAAGGACAGCGTCAAGGCCGACGACCTGGAGGCGCGCCTCAAGGGCGCCCGCGACCAGGCGGTGCGCGCCCTGCGCGACAAGAGCGAGCTGTTCGAGGAGGGCGGCAATCTGATTCGCCTCGGCCGCCACCGCTTCAGCGTCAACAGCCAGGAACTGGACCTGACCCTGCTGCCGCGCGGCGACCAGCTGTGCCTGCACCTGACCGGCACCGACTTCATCGAGCCGCTGGTCGATGCCGAGCTGGAGGGACTGCGCGCGTTCTGGCAGGCCAGCCTGGAGTCGGAATCGGCTGAGTTGTACCGCGGCGAATACCTCGCCGGCGAGGTACTGAACGCCGCCGAGCGTGGCGAGTGCGGCCTCGATCTCGACCGCCTCAAGCTGCTGCTGGCCCAACCCGAGGCGCTGGTGCGCGCGGTGCGCGAGTTCGCCGCGCCGCGCTACAAGGAAGGCTACGAGAAGGGCATCCACGACCAGGACGCCGCCGTGATCCTCGCCCGCCTGCTGCCGCTGACCGGCAGCGCCGGGCTGCTCCGCCATGCGCCGCTACCGCGCGCCTTCGCCTGCCTGTGCTGGGACCGCCTGCGCGACCGGGAGCAGCCGGCGCAGTGGCCGGAGCGGGCGCGCACCAGCCGGCACATCCGCCAGCTGTTCGGTCGCGACGACGGCCTGCGCAGCCTGCAGGGCGAGATCGTCGCCGCGCTGCAGGCCTTCCTCGCCGAGCAGCCGCTGGGCCTGGACCCGGCGGTGGTGGCCGAGGCCGCCGAGTATCTGGTGCAGGAGCTGGCCGCCGAGCGCGTCGAGTTCACCTTCAGCAAGTACGCCCGCCAGCTGCAGGACGCCCTGCGCGCGCGTCTCACCGAGGCGCGCATGTGGGACGACTACCGCCAGGCGCTGGCGCGCCTGGGCGAACGCCCGGCGGCGCAGTGGGCGCTGGCGCTCGACTGGCTGCACGGCCTGTGCAGTCAGAACGAGTTCGCCGCGCTGGCCGCCTACGCGGCCGAGGCGGCGGCGCTCGAGCTGCTTGGCGAGGAGCTGCCGCGGCGGGTCACCGAGGTCGACCTGCGCTTCAGCATCGAGGGCCTGCTCGGCGAGCATCCGCGCATCCGCGAGCAGCGCCTGGAGCTGGCCCTGGACGATCTGTTCGCCCGCCTGCGCGCGCACCGCGAGCACTACCTGCCTGGGCTCGCGCGCTACCAGACGCTGCGCCAGGCGGTGATCGCCCGCGAACGCGCGGCGCTGCGCCTGGCCGAGTTCAAGGCCCGTCCGCTCAGCTCCTTCGTGCGCAACCGGCTGATCAACGACGTCTACCTGACCTTCATCGGCGACAACCTGGCCAAGCAGATGGGCAGTGCCGGGGAGAACAAGCGCAGCGACCTGATGGGCCTCTTGATGCTCATCTCGCCGCCCGGCTACGGCAAGACCACCCTGATGGAGTACGTCGCCCACCGCCTCGGGCTGATCTTCATGAAGATCAACGGTCCGGCGCTGGGCCACGAGGTGCGCTCGCTGGACCCGGCGCAGGCGCCCGACGCCACCGCCCGTCAGGAGCTGGAGAAGCTCAACCTGGCGCTGGAGATGGGCAACAACGTGATGCTCTACGTCGACGACATCCAGCACACCCACCCCGAGTTCCTGCAGAAGTTCATCTCGCTGTGCGACGGCACCCGGCGCATCGAAGGGGTGTGGAAGGACCGTACGCGCACCTACGACATGCGCGGCAAGAAGTTCTGCGTGGTGATGTCCGGCAACCCCTATACCGAGTCCGGCGAGGTGTTCCGCATCCCCGACATGCTGGCCAACCGCGCCGACATCTACAACCTCGGCGACACCCTGGGCGGCATGCAGGAGGCCTTCGCGCTCAGCTACATCGAGAACGCGTTGACCTCCAACCCGGTGCTCGCGCCGCTGGCCACGCGCGAGATGGCCGACCTCTATCGCCTGGTGGCCAGGGCCGAGGGCCGCGAGTTCTCCGCCAACGAGCTGTCGCACACCTACAGCGGCGCCGAGCTGGACGAGATCACCGCCACCCTGCAGCGCCTGATGCAGGTGCGCGACGTGGTGCTCAGGGTCAACCAGCAGTACATCGCCAGCGCCGCCCAGGCCGACCAGTATCGCAGCGAGCCGCCGTTCAAGCTGCAGGGCAGCTACCGCAACATGAACAAGATGGCCGAGAAGGTCAGCGCGGTGATGAACGACGCCGAGCTGCTGCAGCTGATCGCCGACCACTACCAGGGCGAGGCGCAGTTGCTCACCAGCGGCGCCGAGGAGAACCTGCTCAAGCTCGCCGAGCTGCGCGGCAACCTGACGCCCGAGCAGGCAGCGCGCTGGGAACAGATCCGCGCCGATTTCCGCCGCGCCAAGGCCATGGGCGGCGGCGAGGCCGACGTCGGCGTGCGCATGGTGGCCCAGCTGCGCGACCTGGCCGACGCCGTGCAGAGCCTCGGCGCCGCCGCGCCGGTGCCCTGGGAGGAACTGCTCGCTCGCCTGCAGGCGCTGGCCGAGCAGCGCCCGCAGGTCGCGGTGGAAGTGGCTGCGGCGCCGCAGCCGGACTTCGCCGCGCTGCTCGTTGGGTTGGGGCAGTCGCTGCAGGACAGCTTCCTGCCGCTGATCCACTCCATCGAGAAGAAGGGCGACATCGGCCTGCGCATTCACAAGCACCTGCACGAGCTGTCCCGCGACATGCGCCAGCTGGGTCTGCTCCGCGCGCGTGCGCCGGACGGCAAGATCGAGGAACTGCCGGGCTGAGAAGGCCTCAGGAGCGTATTCATACGCGGCAGCGGTCGCGGATGAATGCGCTCCTGCACGGGGGCGCACCTGTTATCCAGAGCCTTCTCGGCTGCAGGGCCATGAGCGCTTTCGGTTACACTGCCGACCTTTTCCATTCCAGCCGGAAAGCCTCATGGCCCTGCAGTCCACCCCCTACAAAGTCGAACTCAACCTCACCGACCTCGATCGCGGTGTCTACGAGAACCTGCGTTTCACCGTCGCCAAGCATCCCTCGGAAACCGAGGAGCGCCTGGCCGTGCGTCTCTTGGCCTACGCGCTGTGGTACGACGAGCAGGTCGCCTTCGGTCGCGGCCTGTCCGACGTGGACGAGCCGGCGCTGTGGGAGAAGAGCCTCGACGACCGCGTGCTGCACTGGATCGAGGTCGGCCAGCCGGATGCCGAGCGCATGACCTGGTGCTCGCGGCGCGCCGAGCGGGTCAGCGTGCTGACCTACGGCAACCTGCGCGTCTGGCAGGACAAGGTGGTGAGCGCGGTGAAGACGCTGAAGAACCTCAACATCGCCGCGCTGCCCCAGGAGCCGCTGGCCGAGCTGGCCCGCGACCTGCCGCGCTCGCTCTCCTGGAGCGTGATGATCAGCGAGGGCACCCTGTTCGTCACCGACGAGCGCGGCCAGCACGAGCTGCCCGTCGAGTGGCTGCTCGGCGAGCGCGGCTGAGCCACGCCCGCCTGGAGTTCGGTTTCAGCTGAACCAGAACTGCAGCAGCGACTGGAACGACATCGCCACGCCGACCACGGTGGCCAGCATCGCCACCACGCCGAACACCAGCATCCAGCGCGGGTGCTGGTAGTGGCTGCCGACGATGCGCTGCTGATGCGCCGCCCACAGCACGCAGCCGAGCGCCAGCGGCAGGACCAGGGCGTTCAGTGCGCCGGCCACCACCAGCACCTGCACCGGTTTGCCAATCAGGCAGTAGATCAGCGTCGAGCAAACGATGAAGGCCACCACCCAGCGCTGGCTGTGGTTGCGCACGCTGCTGTGCAGCGAGTACAGGAAGCTGACACTGGTGTAGGCGGCGCCGATCACCGAGGTCAGCGCCGCGGCCAGCAGCACCAGGCCAAAGGCCTTGTAGCCGAACGCGCCGAGGGCGTGGGCGAATACCGAGGAGGCCGGGTTACCCGGATCGAGCTTGAGGCCCTGGCTGACCACGCCGAGGGTGGCTAGGAACAGGCAGATGCGCACGGCGCCGGTGGTCAGGATGCCGGTCACCGCGGCGCGGGTCACCACGCCGACGTTCTCCACGCCGGTGATGCCGGCCTCCACCAGGCGATGGCCGCCGGCGAAGGAGATGTAGCCGCCGACGGTGCCGCCCACCAGGGTGATGATCGGCAGCATCAGGATCAGCGGGTCGTCCGGAGCGAAGGTGTGGCTCAGTGCCGCGGCCACCGGCGGATTGGCGGCGAACACCGCGTAGCCGACCATCACCAGCATCAGCAGGCCGAGCAGCTGGCTCACCGCGTCCATCACCCGGCTGGCGTTGCGCACCAAAAAGATCGCAATGCATGCCACGGCCGAGATCAGCGAGCCGACCAGCGGCGAGACGCCGAAGATCACGTTGAGCGCCAGGCCGGCGCCGGCGATGTTGCCGATGTTGAAGGCGATGCCGCCGAGGGCGATGAAGGCAGTGAGCAGATGGCCGAGGCCGGGCAGTACCCGGTTGGCGACGTCCTGGCCGCGCATGTTGGACACGCTGATCACTCGCCAGATGTTGAGCTGGGCGCCGATGTCGATCAGCAGCGAGATGAGGATCGCGAAGGCGAAGCTGGCCAGGTATTTCTCGGTGAACAGCGAGGTCTGGGTGAGGAACGCCGGGCCGATCGCCGAGGTCGCCATCAGGAAGATGGCGCCGCGCAGTACGCTGCGTTGCGAGGCTTGGGGGACGCTGGAGCAGACTTGGGTGGGCTGCATTTTTCTTTACCTTTAATAGTTCTTGTTGGTCTGAGGGCAGGTGGTTCAGGGCCTTCGGGTTGTGATCCCTGCATCCAGTGCCACGGCGTCCCGGCCGTGGGCGTTTCTCTTCGAGTCGATTGTCCTCCTTCCGGGCGACTCAGGCGGTTCGCCTGGCCTGCTCGGTGGACGTTTCATGGCCGTGCTGCCAGAGCGCCAGCAATTGCCGCTGCTGGCGCTGGGCGGCTTCCAGACCGACCGGGCTCAGGCGCAGGACGCTGCCCGGCGGGCACTGCGCCAGGCGTGCCACCGCCAGCGGGGTGAGCGCGCCGAGGCGCGGGTAGCCGCCGATGGTTTGACGGTCGTTGAGCAGCACGATGGGCTGGCCGTCGGCCGGCACCTGGATGGCGCCCAGCGGGATGCCTTCCGACACCATGTCGCGGCTCCGGCACTCCAGGCGCGGGCCGAGCAGGCGCACGCCCATGCGGTCGGCACGGTTGTCCACCGTCCAGTCGCTGTTGAAGGCATCGAACAGGCTCTGTCCGGCGAAGTCGCCGATCTGCGCGCCGAGCACCACCGCCAGCGGTGCACGGCTGTCCAACGCCGGGATCCGCTCGGCCGGCACTTCGCGCGGTGCCGGCGAGGTGCCGCGCCAGCTCAGGCGCTCGCCCTCGGCCAATGGCCGGCCGTCGCGATGCAGGCCGCCGAGACCTTCGCGGACCACCGTAGCGCAGCTGCCCATCACCGCAGGCGCCTGGAAGCCGCCCGGCGCGGCCAGGTAGGCGCGCAGGCCGAGGCGCGCCTGGTTGAGGCTCAGGCGCTGGCCTTTGCGGATGACGAAGCTGCGCCACGGGGCGAGCGGCGTGTCGTCGAGGTGCGCGTCGAGGTCGGCGCCGCACAGGGCCAGACAGACGTCCTGCTCGGCGACCAGGCTGAAGCCGCCGAGGGTGATCTCGATCACCGCGGCGTCCGGCGCATTGCCCAGCAGCCAGTTGGCCCAGCGCTGGGAAATCCAGTCGGCGCCTCCGCCCTGGCCGACGCCGAGGTGGCGCACGCCGAAGCGTCCGGCGTCCTGCAGGGTGGCCAGCAGGCCATGGCGTTCGATCACAAGGCTCATGGCTGCACCTCGAAGGGGCTGGCGTCGCCGCCCAGGCGGATGAATTCGGCTCTGTCGACCGGCTCGAAGCGCACCCGGTCACCCGGCTGCAGCAGGCTGCGGCCCTGTTCGCGATCGAACAGCGGGATGGGCATGCGGCCGATCAGGTTCCAGCCACCCGGGGAGACGGAGGGATACACGGCGGTCTGGCGGTCGGCGATGCCGAGGCTGCCGGCGGGTACGCGCTGGCGCGGGGTGGCCAGGCGCGGCGAGGCCAGTTGCGGCTCGACCAGACCCATGAAGGCGAAGCCGGGAGCGAAACCGAGGGCGAACACCTGGTACTCGCGGCCGCTGTGGCGCTCGATCACCCCGGCGATGCCCAGGCCGCTACGCTCGGCGAGCCGCGTCAGCTCCGGGCCGACGCTGGCGTCGTACCACACCGGCAGACGGTGCAGGGTGCCGCTGCCGGCGCTGGCCGGCTCGAGGTTGCGCAGGGCCTGCTGGATCAGCGCGCGCGCCTGGCCGTCGTCCAGTTGCTCGAGGTCGTAGTGCAGCATCAGGGTGGTGTAGGAGGGCACCAGGTCGACCAGCGCCGCGCCGAAGGTCTCGCGCAGGCGCTGCGTGGCGGCCAGCAGCCAGGGCATGTGCGCCTCGTCGATGGCGTCGAACAGGCGCAGCATCAGGCAGTCGATGGCGACGGGCTCGATGCGCAGGTTCATGCCGGCAGCCCGTCCAGTGCATCGCGGATGCGCCGCACCGCCGCCACCGAGCTGGCGTTGTCGCCGTGCACGCACAGGCTGTCGGCGCGCAGGACCAGGACGCTGCCGTCGCTGGCGGTCAGCGGCTGGCCGCTGGCCAGCGCCAGCGCCTGGGCGATCACCTGCTCGCTGTCGTGGTGCACCGCACCGGGCTGGCTGCGCGCGACCAGGAAACCGGCGCCATCGTAGGCGCGGTCGGCGAAGGTCTCGAACCACAGCCGGACGCCCTGTTCGGCAGCCAGTGCCTCGGCGGCGCTGTTGTCGCGCACCGACATCAGCATCAGCGGCAGGGAGGGATCGTAGAGACGCACCGCGCGCAGCACCGCGCGCAGCAGCTCGGGCTTGCGCATCATGTCGTTGTACAGCGCGCCGTGCGGCTTGACGTAGCTGACCCGGGTGCCCTCGGCGCGGCAGATGCCGTCCAGCGCGCCGATCTGGTAGAGCAGCATGTCCTCGACCTCCTGCGCGCTGCAGGCCATCGAGCGGCGGCCGAAGCCGACCAGGTCGGGGTAGGCGGGGTGGGCGCCGATGCGCACCTCGTGCCGCACCGCCAGGGCCACGGTGCGGCGCATGATCGAGGGATCGGCGGCGTGGAAACCGCAGGCGATGTTGGCGCAGTCGATATGCGGCATGACCTCGGCGTCGAGGCCCATGGTCCAGGCGCCGAAGCTTTCGCCGATATCGCAGTTGAGGAGCGGGCGACTCATGGCTGGGTTCCCTTGGTTGTTATTGGCGGGATAGGGAGGGCGATTGAACGTCCTGGGTAAAACAATGATAAAACGTTGATAAAACGTCAACATAAATTTGCTATGCGCCCGTGCTGCAGATGAACGGCGCATTCCTGTTATTCTTGCCTGCCCCAATCGCCTCCCCGATGGAATGCCCGATGGCTGATCTACCCACCCCCCGGTCGCCGCGCTCGCCCATAGTGGCCTCCGCCCACCTGGCGGCGCAGTCGCAGGAGCTGTCCGAGTTCGAGTTCGGCCTGATCATCGCCGGCCATGCCTTCATGCGCTGGATGGAGCGGTGCATGAGGGCTGCGGGTGGCGCCGAGCTCAACGCCCTCGACGTGATGGTGCTGCACAACCTGACCAGCCGCGACCGTGCCAAGCGCCAGGCGGACCTGTGCCTGCTGCTGAACATCGAGGACACCCACACGGTGACCTATGCGCTGAAGAAGCTGATCAAGCTCGGCCTGGTGGAAGGCGAGAAGCAGGGCAAGGAGATGTTCTACCGCACCACCGAACAGGGCCGGTCGCTGTGCCTGGAGTACGCGGAGATCCGCGGCGAATGCCTGATATCCTCCTTCGAGAGCCTGAAGATCGACCCCGCCGAGCTGCATCGCCTGGCCGGACTGCTGCGGACCCTGTCCGGGGTCTACGACCAGGCCGCCCGCGCCGCCACCTCGCTGTGATCCGTCCGTCCCCCGTCGAGTCCCGAACCCAATTCCCGATGCGCATCGTCCCCCGCCCCCTGCCGTCCGTGCTGCCCGATCTCGGCGACCTGCCGCCCCTGCTGACTCGCCTGTACGCCGCCCGTGGCGTGCAGTCCGCCGCCGAGCTCGACAAGGCGCTGGCGCGGTTGATTCCCTACCGCGAGCTGAAGGGCATCGACGCCGCGGTGGAGCTGCTGGTGACGGCGCTGGAGAGCCGCCAGCGCATCCTCATCGTCGGCGACTTCGACGCCGACGGCGCCACCGCCAGCAGTGTCGGCGTGCTGGCGCTGCGGATGCTCGGCGCCGCCCAGGTCGACTACCTGGTGCCCAACCGCTTCGAGTACGGCTACGGCCTGACCCCGGAGATCGTCGCGGTGGCGCTGGAAAAACAGCCGCAGCTGCTGGTCACCGTGGACAACGGCATATCCAGCATCGACGGCGTGGCGGCGGCCAAGGCGGCGGGCCTCGCGGTGCTGGTCACCGACCATCACCTGCCCGGCCCCGAGCTGCCGGCGGCCGACGCCATCGTCAACCCCAACCAGCCGGGCTGCAGCTTCCCGAGCAAGGCGCTGGCCGGCGTCGGGGTGATCTTCTACGTGCTGCTGGCCCTGCGCGCGCGGCTGCGCGAGCTGGACTGGTTCGCCCGCCGCGGGATCGCCGAGCCCAACCTCGCCGAACTGCTCGATCTGGTGGCCCTCGGCAGCGTCGCCGACGTGGTGCCGCTGGACGCCAACAACCGCATCCTGGTCCACCAGGGCCTGGCGCGCATCCGCGCCGGGCGGGCTCGTCCGGGCCTGCGCGCGCTGCTCGAGGTGGCCGGCCGCGACCATCGGCGCATCACCTCCACCGATCTCGGCTTCATCCTCGGCCCGCGCCTGAACGCCGCCGGCCGTCTGGACGACATGAGCTTGGGGATAGAGTGCCTGCTCTGCGAGGACGAGACGCTGGCCCGCGACATGGCCCAGCAGCTCGATCAGCTCAACCACGACCGCAAGGCCATCGAGCAGGGCATGCAGCGCGAGGCGCTGGCCCAGCTCAAGGAGCTCAAGGTCGAGGAGCTGCCGTTCGGCCTGTGTCTGTTCGACGCCGACTGGCACCAGGGGGTGATCGGCATCCTCGCCTCGCGCCTCAAGGAGCGCTACCACCGGCCGACCATCGCCTTCGCCGATGCCGGCGACGGCGTGCTCAAGGGCTCGGCGCGCTCGATCCCCGGTTTCCACATCCGCGACGCGCTGGATGCGGTGGCGGCGCGCCATCCCGGCCTGATCGCCAAGTTCGGCGGCCACGCCATGGCCGCCGGCCTGTCGCTGCCGGCGGAGAATTTCCCGGCCTTCGCCGCCGCCTTCGATGCCGAGGTGCGCCGCCAGCTGGTCGAGGACGACCTGGCCGGCCGCCTGCTCACCGACGGCGCGCTGGCCGCCGAGGAGTTCCGCCTCGACCTCGCCCAGTCGCTGCGCCACGCCGGCCCCTGGGGCCAGCACTTCCCCGAGCCGCTGTTCCACGGCGTGTTCGAGATCGTCCAGCAGCGCATCGTCGGCGAGCGCCACCTCAAGCTGGTGCTGAAGACCGAGTGCGGGCGCAGCCAGCTGGACGCCATCGCCTTCAACGTCGACCGCGAGCGCTGGCCCAACCCCAACGTGCGCTGGGTCGAGGCGGCCTACAGGCTGGACGTCAACGAATACCGCGGCCAGGAGAGCGTGCAGCTGATGGTCGCCCACCTCGAGCCGCGCTGAAGCAGGCGCCGCCGGCCGGGGGCGGCGGCGGGCGGCTTACCAGCCGAGCTGCTTGTTGAAGCCCAGGGCGTCGTAGTAGTCGCCCTGGTAGACGATCTTGCCATCCTTGACGCGCACGAAGCTGACCCCCTGGAACTTCAGCGGCTTGCCAGTGGCCGGGGTTTCCGCATTCCAGGCGCCGGTGTTGGTACCGGCGAACTCCCATTGGAAGGCGATGCCGTCGGGACTGACGATGGGGGCGCTGGTCATTTTCCAGGTCAGGTCCGGCACGGCATTGACGAACACCTTGATCACCTTGTCGCGGGCGGCGGCACGGCCTTCCTGCGGGGTGCCGACGGTGGCGTCGAAGTACACCGCGTCCTCGGCGAGGAAGCTGGCGGCCTTGTCGACGTCGTGGGCATTCCACGCCGCCATGTAGCCGTCGACGATCGCCTTGGCGTCGTCCGCCGCCTGCGTCAGGCCGGCGACGGCACAAAGCAGGATGAAGCTGAAATTACGCAAGGTATTACGCATGGCGTGTGCTCCTGGTGGGGGCAGCGTGGGTTACATCCTGTAGGGGCGATTTCAATCGCCAAACGGACTGCAGGCCCGCCCTTGGGATCGTCAGGGACAGCTGCGCTGCCCGTGGCGAATGAATTCGCCCCTACAACAACGTGCTAAGCGGCGCTCGGATCAATGCTTGATCATCACGTGGCGGATGGCGGTGTAGTCCTCCAGGCCGTACATGGACAGGTCCTTGCCGTAACCGGAAAGCTTCATGCCGCCGTGGGGCATTTCGCTGACCAGGGTGAAGTGGGTATTGACCCAGGTGCAGCCGTACTGCAGGCGCGCGGACAGGCGATGGGCGCGGCCGACGTCGCGGGTCCACACCGAGGAGGCCAGGCCGTAGCCGGAGTCGTTGGCCCAGGCCAGCGCCTGCGCCTCGTCGTCGAAGCGGGTGACCGAGACCACCGGACCGAACACTTCGCGGCAGACGATCTCGTCCTCCTGGCGGGCGCCGGCCAGCACCGTGGGCAGGAAGAAGAAGCCGGCGCCGCCGGCCGGCTTGCCGCCGGTGACCACGTCAATGTGCGGCTGCGCGCTGGCACGCTCGACGAAGCCGGCTACCCGTTCGCGGTGCAGGTCGGTGATCAGCGGGCCGAGCTCGGTGGCCGGATCGTCCTGCAGGCCGTGCTTGATCGAGCCGACGGCGGCGGCCAGCTTGGCAACGAACTTCTCGTAGATGCCCTTCTGCGCGTAGATGCGGCAGGCGGCGGTGCAGTCCTGCCCGGCGTTGTAGAAGCCGAACACGCGGATGCCCTCCACGGCGGCGTCGATGTCGGCGTCGTCGAAGATCAGCACCGGCGCCTTGCCGCCCAGCTCCATGTGCATGCGTTTCACGCTGGCCGCGGTGCTGGCGATGATCTTCGCGCCGGTGGGAATGGAGCCGGTCAGCGACACCATGCGCACCTTGGCGTGGTTGACCAGCGTCTCGCCGACGCTGGCGCCGCGGCCGAACACGATGTTGACCACCCCGGCGGGGAAGAGGGCGGCGATCAGCTCGCCCAGGCGCAGGGCGGTCAGCGGGGTCTGCTCGGAGGTCTTGAGCACCACGCAGTTGCCGGCGGCCAGCGCCGGGGCGAGCTTCCAGGCGGCCATCATCAGCGGGTAGTTCCAGGGCGCGATGGAGGCGACCACACCGATCGGGTCGCGGCGGATCATCGAGGTATGGCCGGGCAGGTACTCGCCGGCGGCGGAGCCCTGCAGGCAGCGGCTGGCGCCGGCGAAGAAGCGGAACACGTCGGCGATGGCCGGCAGCTCGTCGTTGCGCACGGCGGCGTAGGGCTTGCCGCAGTTCTGCGACTCCAGGCGGGCCAGTTCGTCGGCATGGGCGTCGATGGCGTCGGCCAGCGCCAGCAGCAGGGCCGCGCGGTCCCTAGGCGGGGTCTGCGCCCAGCCGTCGAAGGCGGCGTCGGCGGCGCGCACGGCGGCGTCGATCTGCTCGGCGCTGGCCTCGGGTATCTGCACCAGCGCCGCGCCGAGCGAGGGATTGAGCACGGGCTGGGCCGTCCCCAGACCGGCGACCAGTTCGCCATTGATCAACAGTTTGGTCTGCATGACGAGTCCTCCTTTGGAATTCTCGTGGATGTTGTCCGTGCCGGCGGCCCTGGCCGGTCCGCCGAAAAAGTCACGGGCCGCTGCCGGCCACCGTTTCGCTGTCCCGACTCGGGTAAACGGCGCCGAGGCGCGGCCGTATCACCAGCATGGCCGCCCCTGGCGCTCCGGCACGTCGCGCGGTCGCGCCCGTAGGTCGAGCCGCCCGATCGGCAGGGACCGTTGCTGGCCGGCGGGGATGGGGCGCGACGATGGCGTCGGGCGACAGGACGAAGGCCTGCGCGCCGTCCTGGCGGCCGCCCAGGGGCCGGGCGTCCGGACAGAAGGCCAGTGGCCTTGCGGCCACTGGCCGAGCATTGCCCAGGCACCGATCAGGCCTGCGCCGCAGCCGCCAGGCCGGCGTTCAGCGGCCGCCCATGATGGCGATGTAGTCCTGGGTCCAGCGGCTGTAGGGCACGTACTTGCCGCCCTCGGCCTGCGGGGTCTTCCAGAAGGCGATCTTGTCGAAGTTGTCGAAGCCGTTGGTCTTGCAGCCTTCGTCGGTCAGCAGGGCGTTGCCCGTGCACGCCGCCGGTACCGCCGGCACCGAGCCGAACCAGGCGGCCAGGTCGCCCTGCAGCTTGGGCTCCAGCGACCAGTTCATCCAGGCGTAGGCACAGTTGGGGTGCTTGGCCTCGGCGTGCAGCATGGTGGTGTCGGCCCAGCCGGTGGCCCCTTCGCTCGGCACCACCGAGGCGATCGGCTGCTTCTCGCCCTGCAGGGCGTTGACCTGGTACTTCCAGGAGCTGGAGGCGACCACCCCCTCGTTCTTGAAGTCGGACATCTGCACGGTGGCGTCATGCCAGTAGCGGTGCGCCAGGGCGTGCTGGCGGCGCAGTAGCTCGAGGGTGGCGGCGTACTGTGCCTCGGTGAGCAGGTAGGGGTCCTGGATGCCCAATTCCGGCCGGGTGGCCTTCAGGTAGAGCGCCGCGTCGGCGATGTAGATCGGCCCGTCGTAGGCCTGGATGCGCCCCTTGTTGGACTTGCCGTCGGGCAGGGTCATCTCCTCGAACACCACCTTCCAGCTGGTCGGCGGCTGCTTGAACACGTTGGTGTTGTACATCAGCACGTTCGGGCCCCACTGATAGGGCGTGCCGTAGTGCTGGCCGTCGACCACATGCCAGGCGCCGTTCTTCAGGCGCTCGTCGACGTTCTTCCAGTTGGGGATCAGCGCCAGGTTGACCGGTTGCACGCGCTTGCCATGGATCAGGCGCAGCGAGGCGTCGCCCGAGGCGGTGACCAGGTCGTAGCCGCCCTTGGTCATCAGGCTGACCATCTCGTCGGAGGTCGCCGCGGTCTTGACGTTGACCTTGCAGCCGCTGGCCTTCTCGAAGCCGGTCACCCAGTCGTAGTTCTTGTCGGTGTCGCCGCGCTCGATGTAGCCGGGCCAGGCGATGATGTCGAGCTGGCCTTCGTTCTTACCCAGGGCCTTGAGCGGCTCCGCCGCCTGGACGACGCCGGCGGCCAGCAGGGCGGCGCTGAGCGCGCCGAGCAATGCGGTTTTACGCGTGGACATCATGGTTCCCTCTTGTTGTTTCGTTGTGGTCGGGGCGGTGAATGTCGGGACAGCGGTGGCCGGCGGTCAGGGCAGCTTTCCATGACGGGCCATGCGGTGGCGCACCACGCGATGGGCCTGCAGCGCATCGCGGGGCGGGGAGATGAACACCGCCCGGGCGCGGGAGGTGGCGCCGGTCTGGGGGACGGCGATGAAACAGCGAATCGGGCGCAGGGTCGGCATGGTGGCGTGGCCGGGCAGCGACGATGGGTTGAGTATGGTTTGTGGAATGCCGGGGCGATGGTTCTTTTTTATCGAAGGCCGGGCCGCAGGTTGGGAGCCATCCGCGGTGGGCCTTGATTCTCTGCGCCGGTGGTGCCATATCCGCTGGATAACGGACTACCTGTGGAGCCCCGCCATGATCCAGCTGTTCCAGCCGCTGACCCTGCGGCAACTGACCCTGCCCAATCGCATCGTGGTGTCGCCGATGTGCCAGTACAGTGCCCGCGACGGCCTGGCCAACGACTGGCACCTGGTCCACCTGGGCAGCCGCGCCACCGGCGGCGCCGGGCTGATCCTCGTCGAGGCCACCGGGGTCACCCCGGAGGGGCGCATCAGCCCGCATTGCCTGGGATTGTGGGACGACGCGCAGATCGAGCCGCTGCGGCGCATCACCCGCTTCATCGACAGCCAGGGCTCGGTGGCCGGCATCCAGCTGGCGCACGCCGGGCGCAAGGCCGGTACCTGGCGGCCGTGGGAGGGCAAGGCCGGCTCGGTGCCGCTGGAGCAGGGCGGCTGGACGCCGCTGGCGCCGTCGGCGCTGGCCTTCGATACCAACCATCACGTCCCGCAGGCCCTGACCCGCGAGCAGATCGCCGCGCTGGTGCAGGATTTCGCCCGCGCCGCCGAACGCGCGCTCAAGGCCGGCTTCAAGGTGGTCGAGGTGCACGCCGCCCACGGCTACCTGCTGCACCAGTTCCTCTCGCCGCTGAGCAACCAGCGCGACGACGAGTACGGCGGCAGCTTCGCCAACCGTACCCGCCTGCTGCTGGAGGTGGTCGACGCGGTGCGCGCGGTGTGGCCGGCCGAACTGCCGCTGTTGGTGCGCCTGTCGGCTACCGACTGGCTGGACGGCGGCTGGCACGAGCGGGACACCGTCGAGCTGAGCGCACTGCTCAAGGAGCACGGCGTCGACCTGATCGACGTCTCCTCCGGCGGCCTGGCGCCCAACGCGCAGATCCCGGTGGGTCCGGGCTATCAGTCGCGCTTCGCCGAGCGGGTGCGCCACGAGGCCGGCATCCCCACCGGCGCGGTCGGCCTGATCACCGAACCGGCGCAGGCCGAGCACGTGCTGCGCAGCGAGCAGGCCGATCTGGTGCTGATGGCCCGCGAGCTGCTGCGCGATCCCTATTGGCCGTTGCACGCCGCCGAGGCGCTCGGCCATCGCCTGCCGTGGCCGCCGCAGTACGTGCGCGCCGCGCAGCGCGACACGCCGATCCGCGAGCTGGGCGAGGATCTCGACTGAGGCCGTCATATCCGCTTGCAGTTTTGTGCCGCCGCCGGGCGTTGCCCCGGCGAGCTGCCCGGCATAATCGACTGATCTTCACAGGAGGATGACCATGGACACTCGCAGTCTGCTCGACCAGTTGCTCAAGGCCGCGCCTGATTTGCTGGGCAAGTCGGGTTCGGCTCGCCCGGAGGGGCGGCAGGCCGCTGGCAAGGGTGGTGACACGCGTGGCGGCCTCGACAGCCTGCTCTCCGGCGCAGCCAGCAGTACCTTCGCCGCGGGCGCCCTCAGCCTGCTGCTGGGCAGCAAGAAGACGCGCAAGTACGGTGGCAAGGCGCTGACCTACGGTGGTCTGGCGGCCCTCGGGGTGATGGCCTACAAGGCCTACAGCAACTGGCAGCAACAGCAGGGCAGCGCGGCTCAGCCCGCCGGTGCCGCCCCGCAGACCATCGACCGGCTGCCGCCGCAGCAGGCTGAGCAGCACAGCCATGCGATCCTGCGCGCGCTGATCGCGGCGGCCAAGGCCGATGGCCATATCGACGAGCGCGAGCGCCAGCTGATCGACGCCGAGGTGGCCAAGCTCAGTCAGGATCCGCAGCTGTTGCAGTGGATCGACAACGAACTGCACCAGCCGCTGGATCCGGTGGCGGTGGCGCGCGCCGCGCAGACCCCGGAGATGGCGGCGGAGATGTATCTGGCCAGCCTGCTGGTGGTGGATGAGCAGAGCTTCATGGAGCGCGCCTACCTGGACGAACTGGCCCGCCAGTTGCGTCTCGATCCCGCCTTGCGTGCCGAACTGGAGCGTCAGGTGCAGCAGACGCCGTAGGTCGCTCAGCCGGCGCTGCGGTACTCCGGCAATTCGCCCAGCCGTTGCCGGAGGAAGTCCACCAGCTGGCGCACCTTGGGCGACAGGTTGCGCTGCGGCGGATGCAGCGCCCACACCGCAGTGTTCGGCGGGCGGTGCTGTTCCAGCAGGGAGACCAGCGCGCCGCTTTTCAGGTGCTCCCGCACGTAGTAGTCGGGCAGCTGGCACAGGCCGAAGCCGCGCAGCGCCGCGTCGAGCACCGCTACGCCGCTGTTGCAGCGCCAGTTGCCCTGCACCCGCAGCTGGGTTTCCCCGCCGTTCTCGGCGAAGCTCCACAGATCGCTGCTGCCGACCAGGCAGTTGTGGCGACCCAGCTCGGCCAGGCTCTGCGGTGCCCCGGCGCGCTCGAGGTAGGCCGGCGCCGCGCACAGGTACATCTCGCGCGGTGCCAGACGGGTGGCGACCAGCCGGGCTTCGCTGAGGCGGCCGAGGCGGATGGCGAGGTCGAGACCCTCGTGGAGCAGGTCGAGGGGACGGTTGGTCAGCTGGATGTCGACGCTCAGCTGGGGATGCAGACTCATGAACTCGTTGACCAGCGGCACCACGAAGCGCTCGCCATAGGCCACCGCGCAGGTCATGCGCAGCAGGCCCTTGGGCTCGGCGGACAGGTCGCTGACGGCGCGCCAGGCCTCGTCGCGGGCATCGATCAGGTTGCGGCAGTGCTGCAGGAAGGTCTGCCCGGCCTCGGTCAGGCTGACCTTGCGGGTGCTGCGGTAGAGCAGGCGACTCTGCAGGCACTCCTCGAGGCGGGCGATCTGCCGGCTGACGTGCGAGGAGGACACGCCGAGACGCTCGGCGGCGGCGGTGAACTGGCCGCATTCGGCCACGGCGACAAACTCGTCCAGGCCTTCCCAGCGATTCATGGCAACTCCTTGGGTGTAGGGAGGGATTATCCCTGTACGGCAATAATATTTTGCCTGAACGCCGATTACTCGCCATTCTGAGGTGATCTACACTTTTCGCTATTCTGGGCGCAGTGGCGGTTCGCCGCTGCGCCGTTTCCGTCAGCGTTCCAAGGAGTTGCGCATGATCAAGTCGCGTGCCGCCGTAGCCTTCGCCCCCAACCAGCCGCTGCAGATCGTCGAGGTGGACGTGGCGCCGCCGCAGAAGGGCGAGGTGCTGGTGCGCATCGTCGCCACCGGCGTCTGCCACACCGATGCCTATACCCTGTCGGGGCAGGACAGCGAGGGCGTGTTCCCCTGCATCCTCGGCCACGAGGGCGGCGGTATCGTCGAGGCGGTGGGCGAGGGCGTCACCTCCCTGCAGGTCGGCGACCATGTGATCCCGCTGTACACCGCCGAGTGCGGCCAGTGCAAGTTCTGCAAGTCCGGCAAGACCAACCTGTGCAGCTCGGTGCGCGCCACCCAGGGCAAGGGTCTGATGCCCGACGGGACTAGCCGCTTCTCCTACAACGGCGAGCCGGTCTACCACTACATGGGCTGCTCGACCTTCTCCGAGTACACCGTGCTGCCGGAAGTCTCCTTGGCCAAGATCCCCAATGAGGCGCCGCTGGAGAAGGTCTGCCTGCTCGGCTGCGGCGTGACCACCGGCATCGGCGCGGTGCTCAACACCGCCAAGGTGGAGGAGGGCGCCACCGTGGCGATCTTCGGCCTGGGCGGCATCGGCCTGGCGGCGATCATCGGCGCCAAGATGGCCAAGGCCAGCCGCATCATCGGCATCGACATCAATCCGGCCAAGGAAGCCGTGGCCCGCGAGCTCGGTCTCACCGACTTCGTCAATCCGAAGGACCATGACAAGCCGATCCAGAACGTCATCGTCGAGATGACCGACGGCGGCGTGGACTACAGTTTCGAGTGCATCGGCAACGTGCAGCTGATGCGCGCGGCGCTGGAGTGCTGCCACAAGGGCTGGGGGGAGTCGACCATCATCGGCGTGGCCCCGGCCGGCGCCGAGATCAGCACCCGGCCGTTCCAGCTGGTCACCGGCCGCGTCTGGCGCGGCAGCGCCTTCGGCGGCGTGAAGGGCCGCAGCGAGCTGCCGAGCTACGTGGCGAAAGCGCAGAGCGGCGAAATCCCCCTGGACACCTTCATCACCCACACCATGGGGCTGGAGGACATCAACCAGGCGTTCGACCTGATGCACGAGGGCAAGAGCATCCGCACCGTCATCCACTTCTGAGTGGGACGGCGCCTGCCTCTCGATGACCGCGCCCACGCCATTGCGTGGGCGTTCCGTTTCAGGACTCCGCTAAGGAACCGCCCATGACCCTCGAACTGCTCTCCAGCCAGAAAAGCTTCGGCGGCTGGCACAACCGTTACCGCCACCGTTCTTCCACCCTCGCCTGCGACATGGTGTTCGCCGTCTACCTGCCGCCGCAGGCGGGGCAGGGCGCGAAACTGCCGGTGCTCTACTGGCTGAGCGGTCTGACCTGCACCGACGAGAACTTCATGCAGAAGGCCGGTGCCCAGCGCCTGGCCGCCGAGCTGGGCTTGGTCATCGTGGCGCCGGACACCAGTCCGCGTGGTGCGGACGTGCCCGGCGATCCGGATGGCGCCTGGGATTTCGGCCTGGGTGCCGGTTTCTACCTGAACGCCACCGAGCAGCCCTGGGCGCAGCACTACCAGATGCACGACTATGTGGTGCACGAGCTGCCGGCGCTGGTCGAGGCGAATTTCCCGGTCAGCGACAAGCGCGGCATCAGCGGCCATTCCATGGGCGGCCACGGCGCACTGGTCTGCGCCCTGCGCAATCCCGGGCGCTATCTGTCGCTGTCGGCCTTCGCGCCGATCGGCAATCCGAGCAACTGCCCGTGGGGCGAGAAGGCCCTCTCGCGTTTCCTCGGCGACGACCGCGATGCCTGGCGCGAGTGGGACGCCTGCGCGCTGCTGATCGCGGCCAGCGAGCGTCTGCCGATCCTGGTCGACCAGGGCGAGGCCGACAGTTTCCTGAACAGCCAGCTCAAGCCCGAGGTGTTGCGTGCCACCGCCGAGGCGGCCGGTCATCCGCTGACCCTGCGCCTGCAGCCGGACTACGACCACAGCTACTACTTCATCGCCAGCTTCATCGACGATCACCTGCGCCATCATGCGGCGGCGCTGACCGGTTGAGTGCCTTCACGGGCGGGACTCGCCCCTAGGGGGAGTAGCGGCCTGTCCTGTAGAATTGCGCCCTGACTTTTCCAGGGCGTTTTTCCATATGCGTATCGGCCACGGCTACGACGTGCATCGCTTCGGCGAGGGCGAGTTCATCACCCTCGGCGGCGTGCGCATCCCCCACAAGTTCGGGCTCATCGCCCACTCCGACGGCGACGTGCTGCTGCATGCGCTGAGCGATGCGCTGCTCGGCGCCGCGGCGCTCGGTGACATCGGCCGCCACTTTCCGGATACCGACCCGCAATTCAAGGGCGCCGACAGCCGTGCCCTGCTGCGCCACGTGGTCGGTCTGGTGCAGAACAAGGGTTGGCGGGTCGGCAACGTCGACGCCACCATAGTCGCCCAGGCGCCGAAGATGGCGCCGCACATCGAGGCCATGCGCGCCCATATCGCCGCCGACCTGCAGGTCGAGCTCGACGCGGTCAACGTCAAGGCCACCACCACCGAGAAGCTCGGCTTCACCGGCCGCGAGGAGGGCATCGCCGTGCATGCGGTGGCCCTGCTGCTGCCGCGATGAGCGAGGTTCTCGACGAACTGGCCCTGCTCGGCCCGACCGCCTGGGGCGCGCCCTGCGGCTCCGCGCTGCTCAAGCACACGGCCGAGGACTTCCAGGTCAACGAGGTGCTCGACATCCCGCTGTCCGGCAGCGGCGAACACCTCTGGCTGTGGGTGGAGAAGCGCAATCTCAACACCGAGGAGGCCGCGCGGCGGATCGCCCGTGCCGCCGGCGTACCGCTCAAGGCGATCAGCTACGCGGGGCTCAAGGATCGCCAGGCGCTGACCCGCCAGTGGTTCAGCCTGCACCTGCCGGGCAAGGCCGATCCCGATCTGGCCGCCGCCGAGGGCGATGACCTGCGCATCCTCGAGCGCACCCGCCATTCGCGCAAGTTGCAGCGCGGCGCCCATGCCGCCAACGGCTTCATCATCCGCCTGACCGCCCTGCAGGCCGATCATGCGGCGCTGGAGGAACGCCTCGCGCAAATCGCCGCCGGCGGGGTGCCGAACTACTTCGGCCTGCAGCGTTTCGGCTTCGACGGCGGCAACCTGCACGAGGCGCGCCACTGGGCGGCGCAGGGCAGCCTGCCAGAGCAGCGCAACCGCCGCTCGCGGGTGCTGTCGGCGGCGCGCAGCCATCTGTTCAACCGGGTGCTGGCGGCACGGGTGGCCGAGGGCAGCTGGAACCATGCCCGTCCCGGCGACCTGCTGGCGTTCACCGACAGTCGCAGCCACTTCCTGGCCGGCGAGACCGAGTGCGCCGATCCGCGTCTGGCCGCGCTGGACCTGCATCCCACCGGGCCGTTGTTCGGCCGCGGCGAGCCGTCGACCGCAGGGGCGACGCTGGCTCTCGAGCAGCAGGTGCGCAACGAGCACGCGGCCTTGGTGAACTGGCTGGCAAATGCCGATCTCGAGCAGGAGCGGCGCATCCTGCGGCTCCCCATCGGCGACCTGGCATGGCATTATCACGGCACTGACACCCTGCAACTGGAATTCGTCCTGCCGGCTGGCTGTTTCGCAACCGTGGTGGTGCGCGAACTCGTCCGGCTGATGCCGAATGGACCTACGGAAACCCCATGCGCTTATTGATCGCCAACGATGACGGCGTATACGCCCCCGGGATAGTTGCGCTGCACGACGTACTGGCCGACTACGCGGAGTGCGTGGTGATCGCTCCCGATGCCGACCGCAGCGGCGCGAGCAGCTCGCTGACTCTCGACCGCCCCTTGCATCCCCAGCGCCTAGGCAATGGTTTCATCAGCGTCAACGGTACGCCTACCGACTGCGTGCACCTGGGACTCAACGGCCTCCTCGAGTACATCCCGGACATGGTGGTGTCGGGGATCAACCTGGGCGCCAATCTCGGCGACGACGTGCTGTATTCCGGCACGGTGGCGGCCGCGCTGGAAGGCCGTTTTCTCGACAAGCCGGCGTTCGCCTTCTCGCTGCTGTCGCGCCTGCCGGACAACCTGCCGGCCGCCGCGCATATCGCCCGCCGCCTGGTCGAAGCGCACGAGCAGCTCGACCTGCCGCCGCGCACGGTACTCAACGTCAATATCCCCAACCTGCCGCTGGAGCGTATCCGCGGTGTGCAGCTGACCCGTCTCGGCCACCGTGCCCGAGCGGCGGCGCCGGTCAAGGTGGTCAATCCGCGCGGCAAGGAAGGCTACTGGATCTCGGCAGCCGGCGATGCCGAGGATGGCGGAGCGGGCACCGACTTCCACGCGGTGATGCAGGGCTATGTATCGATCACCCCGTTGCAACTGGATCGGACCTTCCACGAAGCCTTCCGCGGCCTGAGTATCCTGGAGAACCTGCTTTGATTACGGACGACCTGCAGCGCCGCGGCATCGGCATGACCTCCCAGCGTACCCGCGAGCGCCTGATCCAGCGCCTGTACGAGGAGGGGTTGAGCAATGCCCACGTGCTCGAGGTCATCCGGCGTACGCCGCGGCATCTGTTCGTCGACGAGGCGCTCGCCCATCGCGCGTACGAGGACACCGCCCTGCCGATCGGCCACAACCAGACCATCTCGCAGCCGTTCATGGTGGCGCGCATGACCGAGTTGCTGCTGGCCGGTGGCCCGCTGGACAAGGTGATGGAGATCGGCACCGGCTCCGGCTATCAGACCGCGGTGCTGTCCCAGTTGGTTGAGCGGGTGTTCTCCGTCGAGCGCATCCAGCCGTTGCAGGACCGCGCCAAGGAACGGCTGCTCGAACTCAATCTGCGCAACGTTGTCTTCCGATGGGGCGATGGCTGGGAAGGCTGGCCGGCGCTGGCGCCGTACAACGGCATCATAGTCACCGCCGCCGCTGCCCAGGTACCGCAGGCGCTGCTCGATCAACTGGCTCCGGGCGGACGCCTGGTGATCCCGGTCGGTAGCGGCGACGAGCAGCAATTGATGTTGATCGTCCGCGAGGGCGCCGGTTTCACCCGCCAAGTTCTCGATTCCGTGCGCTTCGTCCCCCTGCTGAGTGGTACGGTGTTCTGATCCGCATTCCCTGTTTTACGGAAAAATCGATGCGAAATTCTTTCCTGTCCCTGCGCCTGTGCGGCGGCATCTGCGCGAGCCTGCTGCTGGGCGCGCTGGCGGGGTGTGCGACTTCCAGCGGTACCAGTCAGAGTATCGAAACGCGCCCGACCGCCGCCCCGACCCGCCAGCCGGTGACCCAGGGGCAATACCGCGTGCGCCGTGGCGACACCCTGTACTCGATCGCCAACCGCCATGGCTGGGACTGGCAGCCTCTCGCCCAGTACAACGGCATCGAGCCGCCATACAGCCTTCGGGTCGGGCAGGTGATCCGCTTCGGCAATTCCAAGGCGTCGAAAGCGCCAGCCGCGGCGGTTACCCCGGTGACGCCGGCCGTTGCTGCGGCCCCGGCAGCGACGCCCACCCAGCCCACCACGGCAGTTGCCCCGGTCGTCGTCACTTCGCCGGCCCAGTCCGCCGGTTCGGCAACTTCCGTCAGCAGCGCACCGGCGGCGATATCCCCGAGTGGCTGGGGATGGCCGGCCAATGGGCAAGTGATCGGCCTGTTTTCCTCAAACAGTAGTTTGAATAAAGGTATTGATATAGCCGGCGACTTGGGACAGCCTGTTTACGCCGCGTCGACTGGGAGTGTGGTGTACGCGGGAAGTGGACTCAGGGGATACGGCGAGCTCGTTATCATTAAGCATAGCGACACTTACGTCAGCGCCTACGGTCATAACCGTAGGTTGTTGGTTCGGGAGGGGCAGCGGGTCAAGGCCGGGGAGAAGATTGCCGAAATGGGATCAACGGGGACGGACCGGGTCAAACTGCATTTCGAGATTCGCCGTCAGGGAAAACCCGTAGACCCATTGCAATACCTGCCGCGTCGCTGACCTGTCACCTTTTGCCGATAGCGTAAGTCAACGGACCCAACTGGCCCCGTCAGGGGCGGAAGGGCGCGTTGTCGAACTCAGCAAAGGGACAGTAGAAATGGCCATTACAAAAACAACGCCGGAGTTTGATGCTGACGATGAATTGCTCCTTCTGGAGTCAAGCGTCATTCCGGAATTGCTTGCGTCTGAAGGACCGGACAGTGAAGAAGGCAATAGCGAGCCATTCAGGGGCTCGGCCAAATCTGGGGGTGGTCGGCAGCACAAGTTTGTCGATTACAACCGCGCTCTTGATGCTACTCAACTGTATTTGAATGAAATCGGCTTCTCTCCCTTGCTGAGCCCGGAAGAAGAAGTCCACTTCGCCCGCATGGCCCGCCGTGGCGAGGCTGCGGGACGCAAGCGCATGATCGAGAGCAATCTGCGCCTGGTGGTGAAGATCGCCCGCCGCTACGTCAATCGCGGCCTGACCCTGCTCGATCTGATCGAGGAGGGCAATCTCGGTCTCATTCGCGCCGTGGAAAAGTTCGATCCCGAACGCGGCTTCCGCTTCTCCACCTACGCGACCTGGTGGATCCGCCAGACCATCGAGCGCGCGATCATGAACCAGACGCGCACCATCCGCCTGCCGATCCACGTCGTCAAGGAACTCAACGTCTACCTGCGGGCCGCGCGCGAGCTGACCCAGAAGCTCGACCACGAGCCGACCGCCGAGGAAGTCGCTCTGTTGCTGGAGAAGCCGGTGACCGAGGTCAAGCGTATGCTCGGTCTCAACGAGCGGGTGACCTCCGTTGACGTTTCCTTGGGGCCGGACTCGGACAAGACCCTCCTGGATACCCTGACCGACGATCACCCCACCGATCCATGCGAACTGCTGCAGGACGAGGATCTCGGGCAGAGCATCGATACCTGGCTGTCCGATCTGACGGAGAAGCAGCGGGAGGTGGTCATCCGGCGCTTTGGTTTGCGCGGCCATGAGAGCAGCACCCTGGAGGAGGTCGGTCGGGAGATCGGGCTGACTCGCGAGCGGGTACGGCAGATCCAGGTCGAGGCGCTCAAGCGTCTGCGCGAGATTCTGGAAAGCAACGGCTTGTCGAGCGACGCGCTGTTCCAGTGAGCGGGACCGTCTCCATGGCTGGCAGGGAAGAAGCCAGGCGTTTCAGGCATTGATGCCGCAGGAGGTGTGAGTTTGGATCGCGCTTATGCAAAAACCCCGACCCCGTTCGGGGTTTTGCTTTTCTGGGCAGCACCTTTTAAGGAGCGCGTGGTGGAGGGCTTTTTCTGAGCTGATGGTCAAAATTCCTCGCCCGGCTCCATCTTCCAGTTTCACGGTTGAACAGCAGGATAGGGATGTTGTTCAGTGGGGTTCACAACGTTGGGAAAATTGGCGCAGGCTGGTGTAAGTCGATGCTTACACGGCGTGTAGGTTGGAGGCGGAATATGGCAGCTGTTATAACCGCTTTTTTCCTGCGTGAATTTATAAGATATTGTTTTTGAAGGATTATTTTCTCTGCAAAAGCAGTGAAGCAGAAGGTCGTGGCGGTCTGTGTCCGCTTGCAGGGGCTGCTGGGTGAAGTAATATCAACTTGCGCTCACGGACGAACGCAACCGGCAAGGAAGCCGGTAAGGGACACCGCAGGACGCGGTCCACTAGGATGGTGGCGAGGGACTAAAGAATAGGCGGGGAAACCCGCCTTTCTTTATTTCTGCTGCAAAAATCTTCCTGCTTCCTGCTTCCTGCTTCCTGCTTCCTGCTTCCTGCTTCCTGCTTCCTGCTTCCTGCTTCCTGCTTCCTGCTTCCTGCTTCCTGCTTCCTGCTTCCTGCTTCCTGCTTCCTGCTTCCTGCTTCCTGCGCCTTCTCTCGCCGGTGCTTTGCTCCTTTCCCGCGATCGCTCTTTCAGGCTTCCTTCACCACCGGTCGGCTTGGATCGGTAATCCATTCGCTCCAGGAACCGGCATACAGGCGTGCCAATGGATAACCGGCCAGGCACAGGGCGAACAGGTTGTGGCAGGCCGTCACACCCGAACCGCAATAGGCGACCAGTTGCTCCGACGAGCGATTGCCGATCACCGCGGCGAAACGCTGATGGAGGATCTCGGCCGGCAGGAAGCGGCCGTCATCGCCCAGGTTGTCGATGAAGGGCGCGCAATACGCTCCCGGAATGTGCCCGGCGACCGGGTCGATCGGTTCGACTTCGCCACGAAAGCGCGGCAGGCCGCGAGCATCCAGCAGGGTCAGTTCGGGATCGATCAGTCGGGACAGCAGCTCTTCGGCTTCGACGACCAGTTCGGAATCGGGTTTCCCCTCGAAGTTACCCTTGGGCGGATGGGGCAGTTCCTGGCTCAGCGGCAAGCCGGCGGTCTGCCAGGCGTTCAGCCCCCCATCGAGCAGATAGACGCCCTCGCGCTTCCCCATCCACAGCAGCAGCCACCAGGCGCGTGCCGCGAAGGCTCCGGGACCGTCGTCGTAAAGCACCACCTGGCTGTCGTTGTGCACGCCCCAGTCGCGCAGGCGCTGGATCAACTGCTCCGCGTTCGGCAGCGGATGGCGCCCGGTCTTGCCTGGCACCACCGGAGCGGACAGGTCGCGTTCGAGGTCGGCAAAGCAGGCGCCAGGCAGGTGCCCGGCCGTATAGGCGCGGCTGCCCTGGTTCGGGTCTTCCAAGGCAAAGCGACAATCGAGAATCACCAGTCCCGGCTGACCCAGGCGCGGGGCGAGGTCTTGCGGGGTGAGGAGGCGGGCGAGTGACATGGTAGGCGGCTCCTTGGGGTAGGGCGGGCCTTCCAAGCCCGCGATGGGGCACAGCTTAACCTGCGCCGGAGCCGCTGCGCAGAGCGGATTCATGGGTGAAGCGGCGGTCTGTCGCGGTATACTGCGATTTTTCGCAGGAGATCCCCGTGTCCGCTATCGATATCCGTTGGATACTGGATGATGCGACTCTGGCGGCGTGCTGTCGCGAGTGGCGCACCCGGCCGTTCGTCGCCCTGGATACCGAGTTCATGCGGGTCGACACCTTCTATCCGATTGCCGCGCTCGTGCAGGTTGGCGATGGCGAAGCTGTGTGGCTGATCGATCCGCTGCGTATCCAGGATTGGGCGCCGTTCGCCGCGTTGCTGGAGGACGCGGCGGTGGTCAAGGTGTTGCACTCCTGCAGCGAAGATCTGGAGGTGTTCCGCCGCCTGACCGGCAGCCTGCCCCAGCCCCTGTTCGACAGCCAGCTGGCCGCCGGCTACCTCAACATCGGCTTTTCCATGGGCTACTCGCGCCTGGTGAAGGAGTTGCTCGGCATTGAGCTGCCGAAGGACGAGACCCGTTCCGACTGGCTGGTGCGTCCGCTCAGCGAGATGCAGGTGCGCTACGCCGCGGAGGACGTACAGCACCTGTGCGAGGTCTACCGCGAACTGGATGGTCGGCTGAGCGCGGAGAAGCGCGCCTGGTTGCTGGAAGATGGCGCAGAACTGGTCGCCGCCCAAGGCGTCGAGGTGGACCCGCAGGACGCCTGGCGCGAGGTCAAGCTGGCCTGGCGGCTCAATCCGCAGCAACTGGCCGTGCTGCGCGCGCTATGCGCCTGGCGCGAGGAGCAGGCGCGCAGCCGCAACCTGCCGCGCAATCGCATCCTGCGCGAGCGCTCGCTGTGGCCGCTGGCGCGGACCCGCCCGCGAGATGTCGGCAGCCTGGCGGCCATCGAGGACATGCATCCGCGTACCGTGCGCCAGGATGGCGAGACCATCCTGCGCCTGATCGCCGAGGCGGCCGCCCTGCCGCCCGAGCAGTGGCCGTCGCAGCTGCCCGAACCCTTGCCGCTCGAGGTTTCGCCGCTGCTCAAGACGCTGCGCGCGGTGGGCCAGCGCGAGGCTGAGCGCCTGCAGATCGTGCCCGAGTTGATGCTGCGCAAGAAGGTGCTCGAGGCACTGCTGAAAACCGGCTATCCCGCCGGCCCCTATACCCTTCCGGATTCCTTGCGTGGCTGGCGCCGCGCGCTGATGGGCCAGGCCCTGCTCGATACCCTGGCTTGAGGTTGACGATGAAACGTATCTGCTCCATCTACAAAAGCCCGCGCAAGCGCGAGATGTACCTGTACGTCGACAAGCGCGAAGCGCTGACGCGTGTCCCCGAAGCATTGCTGAGCGTGTTCGGTGCCCCGCAGCATGTGTTCGACATGCTGCTCACCCCCGAGCGCAAGCTGGCCCGCGAGGAAGCCGGCCAGGTGCTGGAGAACATCGAGAAGCAGGGCTTCCACCTGCAGATGCCGCCGCCGGAGGAGGAGTACATCGAGCACCTTCCCGAGGAACTGCTACGCCGCAACGATCCGGTCTGACGCAAAACTTCGGCAAGCCCCTGAGGGGTTGGCCAGGGGCAAGGAGCAGGGCGTCAAGATAGGCAAGTAAGTCCGAGCGCCGCCCCGGTCTGGGCGGCGGTCCGTCGGTTTGTCGACTCCGTACTTGGCCGCATGGGGGTGTCCCGCTAGACTGCCGCACCCCGCCCGGAGTCCCGCCATGGCCGCCAAAACCGAACCCTTCTGGATCCGCAAGACCCTCGACCAGCTCGACCGCGAGGAGTGGGAGTCGCTGTGCGATGGCTGCGGCCTGTGCTGTCTGCAGAAGCTCGAAGACGAGGAGGACGGCAGCGTCTATTACACGCGTATCGCCTGCAAGCTGCTCGATCTGCAGACCTGTCGCTGCAGCAACTACGCCGAGCGCAAGCGTTATGTGCCCGACTGCATCCAGCTCACCGCGGACCAGGCCGACCAGTTCCGCTGGCTGCCACCGACCTGCGCCTACCGCCTGGTGGCCGAGCGCAAGGACCTGCTGCCCTGGCACCACTTGGTCTGCGGCGATCCGCAGGCGGTGCACGAGGCGCGTATCTCCCAGGCTGGGCGCATGCTCAGCGAATCCAGCGTCGCCGAGGACGACTGGGAAGACCATCTGATTTTTCGCGCCGGTTGAACCTGCCGCAGCGCGCAGAATCAAACTTCCCGGCATAAGGAGATTCATTCATGTTGCAAGGTTTCAAGCCCTGCTGGGCGGTGCTGCTTTGTGGCCTGGCAGCGCCCTTGGCGGCGGCGCAGCGGGTCGATCTGGACTATCAGGTGCGCTTCCTGCCGGACAGCGACCAGGCTGAGGTCAGCCTGATCCTGGAGCGCGGCGAGGCGGTCAAATACTTCGACTTCTCCTTGGGCGATGAGGGCGCCTACAGCGACTTCAAGGCCGAGGGCGACTGGCAGCAGAGCAGTCCCGAGCACGGCGTCTGGCGCCCGCAGGCCGGCAAGGCGCGGCTCAGCTACCGGGTGAAGATCAGCCATCCGCGCGACAACGGCCGTTTCGACGCGCGGATGACCCCGGATTGGGCGCTGCTGCGCGGCGACGACCTGGTGCCGGCGGCCAAGCTCAGCCTGGAAGACGGTACCGATCTGGTCAGCCGCGTGCAGTTCGAGCTGCCTGAGGGCTGGAAGGGTATCGAGACCGGCTGGCCGCGCATCGGCAAGAACCGCTTCCGCATCGACAATCCCGAACGGCGTTTCGACCGCCCCACCGGCTGGATCCTGGCCGGCAAGCTCGGCGTGCGGCGCACCACCCTCGGCAAGACCGAAGTGGCGGTGGCCGCGCCGGTGGGCGAGGGGCTGCGCCGGATGGACATACTCACCCTGCTGACCTTCGTCTGGCCGCAGGCGCAGGCGGTGTTCCCGCGCGAGCCGGAGAAACTGCTGATCGTCGGCGCCGGCGAGCCGATGTGGCGCGGTGGGTTGTCCGCCGCCAATTCGCTGTTCATGCACAGCGACCGGCCGCTGGTCAGCGAGAATGGCACCAGCTCGCTGGTGCACGAGCTGGTCCACGTGTTCAGCCGGATCAGCGACACCGACCGTAGCGACTGGATCAGCGAAGGGCTGGCCGAGTACTACGCCATCGAGCTGATGCGCCGTGCCGGTGGGTTGAGCGAGGAGCGCCACAAGAAGATCCGCGAGCAGCTGGTCCGCTGGAGTCGCAAGGTCACCAGCGTGCGCGGCGAACAGGCCACCGGGGCGGTGACGGCGCGGGCCGTGCTGCTGCTGCAGGATCTCGACGCCGAGATCCGCAAGGGCACGGGTGGCGAGCGCTCGCTGGACGACGTGACCCGCGGCCTGATGCGCCTGAAGAAGGCCAGCACCGACGATTTCGTGCAGATCAGCGAGAACGTCCTGGGCGGGCCATCGCAGGTGCTGGATAGCCGCCTGCTGCGCTGACCCTTCATCGGCTGGGAAGAGGCTCCGTGTTTCGACACGGGGCCTTTTTTATGCGCGCGCCAATCGGCTGCGATCGAGCGAAGGGTTGGCGTGGTTGAGGCGGGCGTCGTCGAAGGCGCAGGGCAATGGGGAGAGGCAGGCCAAGCTTACGACCAAGGGCAAGGCAGAGTGGCGAGTTTCGATATTTTCGCCGGCTTCCGGTTGGTGGCGTCGTAGTCCGGGCCCCGCGTTCCGGTCGAGCGAGCATTTGTCATCTGGCTGCCATCCAGCCTTCATCGGTCGGTCATCGAATTGCGGCAACGTGCCAGCCCATCATAAAACGCCAACAGGAGTTGCCATGTCCCTTCTCAAGCCGCTGTCCTTCGCCGTGCTGGCCGCGACCCTCACCGCCTGCGCCGCGCCGATGCAGGCAGCCAAGCAGGAGCCGCTGAACAACGAGGACTGGTATCAGGTGCGCACCGATACCCAGGTCTTCGTCTTCGATGACTACCAGGTGTTCAAGGACTTCCTGGCCACCGGCAAGGCGCCGGTCCTGCGCACGCTGGAGGAGAAGGACCCGGCCGGCCAGGAGCTGATCCTCGCCCTGCGCGCCGAGGACGAAGGCAAGGCGCTGGAGAAGATTTCCGCCTACCGTTTCCTCAAGGTTGCCCAGCCGCCGGCCGACCCCTTCTACGGCGAGGTGCGCAAGGACGGGAAGATCTTCGTGTTCAAGCGCTACGGCGACATGCAGGACGCCATCAAGCTGGGCGAGCCGATCTTCCGCTACACCGATATCGGCGGCGGCCCGGACGGCAAGACGGTGATCTACGGTCTGCAGAAGGAAGAAGGCCGTCCGGAGGCGACCATCAAGCAGTTCAAGACCAAGCACATGTAAGACGGCTGGCCGCGTCGGGGGCGCCATGCTCCCCCGCGCGGCGCGGTTCAGACCAGCCCCAGTACCTTGAGCAGGAAGGCGTACTCCAGCGCCGCGTCCTTGAGCGCCTGGTAGCGCCCGCTCATGCCGCCGTGGCCGGCGGCGAACTCGGTCTTCAGCAGCAGCGGGCGCTCGTCGATCTTGCTCGCGCGCAGCTTGGCCACCCACTTGGCCGCCTCCCAGTACTGCACCCGACTGTCGTGGTAGCCGGCTACTGCGAGGATCGCCGGATAGGCTTGGGCGGTGACGTTCTCGTAGGGCGCGTAGGCCCTGATCCGCGCGTATACCTCGGGCTCGCCGGGATCGCCCCACTCGTCGTACTCGGTCACCGTCAGCGGCAGCTCGGGATTCTGCATGGTGTTGAGGATGTCGACGAAGGGCACCTCGGCGATGGCGGCGGCGAACAATTCCGGCCGCTGGTTGAGCACCGCGCCGATCAGCAGGCCGCCGGCGCTGCCGCCACTGATCGCCAACTGCGCCGAGCTGGTGTAGCCGTCGGCAAGCAGTTTTTCCGCGCAGGCGATGAAGTCGCCGAAGGTGTTCTGCTTGTGCTCCAGCTTGCCGGCCAGGTACCAGGCCTCGCCCAGCTCGCCGCCGCCGCGCACGTGGGCGATGGCGAACAGGAAACCGCGCTCCAGCAGGCTCAGGCGGGCGTGGGAGAACCAGGGGTCGAGGCTCTCGCCATAGGCGCCGTAGCCGTACAGATACAGCGGCGCGGGACACTGCGACTGCAGGACGTCGCGGCGGCCGACCAGGCTGATCGGCACCAGGGTGCCGTCGGCGGCGCGGGCCCACACACGGCGACTCTCGTAGGCGTCGGCGTCAAACGGGCCTTCCACCGGAGTCTGCTTGAGCACCGACTGTGCACCGCTGGCCAGCTCCAGCTGGCGGATCTGCGCCGGGCGGTTGAGCGCCTCGTAGCGCAGGCGGATCACCGGGCTGTCGAACTCCAGATGGTCGTAGACGTGCAGGCTGTAGGCGGCGTCCGGCAGCTGCACGCGATAGGGCGCGCCGCCGGCGGGCAGCACCTCGATCACCGGCAGGCCGTTGTCGCGCAGACCGAGGGTGATGGCGCCGGCGTTCAGACTGACTTCTTCCAGCATCAGTTCGCTGCGGTGGGACACCAGTTCCTGCCAGTGGGTGCGGGTCGGTGCTGTCTCTTCCGCTTGGTACAGAGCAAAGTTGATCCCCGCCTGGTTGCTGCGGATCACCCAGCACCAGCGGCCCTCCACCTGGCCGTGGTCGGGGTAGTACTCGTGGCCTTCCTCACGCGGTGCCAGGCACTGGAATGCGTCGTCGGGCCGCTCGGCATCCAGTACCCAGGCCTCGCTGGTCGTCTTGCTGGCCAGCAGCAGGATCAACTGGCGTTCGGAGCTTGCGCGGTGGCAGCCGAGGAAGAAGCGCCCGTCGCGCTCCTCGAACACCAGCGTGGCGCCGTCCTCGCCGAGACGGTGGCGATACAGCTTGTGCGGGCGGTGGGTGTCGTCCAGCTCGCCGAAGAACAGCGTGCGGCTGTCGTTGGCCCAGGTCATGCTGCCGTCGCAGTCGGCGAAGGGCAGGGCACTGACCGCGCCGCTCTGCAGGTCCTTGACGTACAGCTGGTAGACCTCGTCGCCCTGGGTGTCCAGGCTGTAGGCCAGGCGGCTGTGGTCGGGGCTGATGCTGAAGGCGCCGAGCGCCAGGTAGCCGTCGCCGGCCAGGGCGTTGGGATCGAGCAGCAACTGCTCGGCGGCTGCGTCGATGCTCAGCGAGCCGTCGGCCGGGCGCGGGCAGCGATAGTGACGCGGGTATTCCTCGCCGGCGGTGGTGCGTTGGTAGTACAGCCAGGGGCCCCAGGGCGAGGGCAGGGACAGGTCGGTCTCACGGATGCGCGCGCGGATCTCCTCGAACAGCTGCTCGCGCAGCTGCGCCTGGTCGGCGAGCTGCGCCTCCAGCCAGGCGTTCTCGGCGTGCAGGTAGTCGAGCACTTCGGCGCTGTCGCGCTGCTCCAGCCAGGCGTAGGGATCGGCGCCGTCCTGGCGGCGGGCGATGGGCGGGGTGGTGGACATCGGTTGACCTTGCGCGCGGCTGCGGGGAAAAGCCGCTATCATAAGCGCCCTGATTCCGCCGCTGCCATGCACCGATGACTGAACAAGACTATCTCCTCGCCTGGGCCGTCTACGCCGTTGCCGCCCTCGGTTGCCTGCTGGTCGGCTGGCATATCACCGGCTGGCTGTGGCGCTGGCTGCGCGAGCCGTTGCGGGTGGTGATCGGCGTGCTGCTGTTCACCCCGACCCTGGTCGAGCCGGCCCGCGAGCTGTATGCCCCGGCCATCGCCATTGCCGCCCTCGATGTGCTGTTCAAGGTCGGCAGCAACGTGTGGCGCGCCGCCACCGACCTGGCCACCGTCGGCATGGTCGCCATCGCCCTCTATCTGGTCTTCGCTGCCCTGCGCTGGCCATTGCAGCGCTGGCTCCGGCAGCGCCATGTGGCCGCCGCTGCCGAGCGCGAGCCGACCATGAGCGAGCTGCTCGAGGGCCGCGCGCGCAGCGACGGGCGCATCGAGCCGCGGGCCTGAGCCCGCTTACCGTCAGGAGACTCTCGCCATGTGCGAACTGCTGGGCATGAGCGCCAACGTTCCCACCGACATCGTCTTCAGTTTCACGGGGCTGATGCAGCGCGGCGGGCGCACCGGGCCGCACCGTGACGGCTGGGGCATCGGCTTCTACGAAGGCCGCGGCCTGCGCCTGTTCCAGGACCCGCAGGCGAGCAGCGAGTCCGAAGTCGCGCGCCTGGTGCAGCGCTATCCGATCAAGAGCGAGGTGGTGATCGGCCACATCCGCCAGGCCAACGTCGGCCGGGTCGGTCTGGCCAACACCCACCCGTTCGTGCGTGAGCTGTGGGGACGCAACTGGTGCTTCGCCCACAATGGCCAGCTCGCCGGCTTGGCGCCGCCCACGGGCTTCTACCGCCCGGTGGGCGACACCGATAGCGAGACGGCCTTCTGCGACCTGCTCAACCGGGTGCGCCTGGCCTTCCCGGAGCCGGTGGAGGTCGAGCAATTGCTGCCGGTCCTGGTGGCGGCGTGCCGCGAATACCGCACGCTCGGCGTATTCAACGCGCTGCTCAGCGATGGCGACTGGTTGTTCAGCTTCTGCTCCACCAAGCTGGCGCACATCACCCGTCGCGCGCCTTTCGGTCCGGCCCAGCTCAAGGACGCCGACGTGGTGGTGGATTTCCAGGCGGAAACCACGCCGGACGACGTGGTGACGGTGATCGCCACCGAGCCGCTCACCGCCAACGAGAACTGGAGCCGCTACCAGCCGGGGCAGTGGCTGCTGTGGCGCAGTGGCGAGTTGCTGGCCTGCGGTCAATTGACTGGCTGAGCTCCAGGACTGCGAATTGCAGGCATAAAAAAACCCGGCTCGAGAGCCGGGTTTTTTACATACAGATCAGCGATTAGCCGATGACCTGGATGTTGGAAGCTTGCTTGCCCTTCGGACCGGTGGTCACTTCGAAGGAGACTTTCTGGTTTTCGGCCAGGGTCTTGAAGCCCTGAACGCGAATTTCGGAGAAGTGGGCGAACAGATCATCACCGCCATCGTCCGGCTTGATGAAACCGAAGCCTTTGGTGTCGTTGAACCACTTAACAGTGCCAGTTGCCATTTCGTGCAATTCCTTGGTGTTGATTTGTTGCTGGACCGAAGTCCACGGGTGTGGAATCAAGATATCGAGAATGACGGACTGACGTACTGATTCAGTGCGTTCACAGCTGACGTATTCCGCCTTGACCAACGACTTCACTTTGCCCGTTCCGTTGCGGCATGGCAAACAATTTTTGTCGGGCCCGGAAAAATTCATTTTGCACCCTGGCCCGTGCTCAGGCCCCATGGGCCGCCTGCTGCGGGCGTCGATAGGGGAACACGTCGATCACCTTGCCGGCGCGGATCGCCTCCTGCAGCCCCTGCCAGTAGGCGGCCTGGAACAGGTCGCCGTGCAGTTCGGCGAACAGTCGCCGCAGCGCCGGATCGGCGAACAGGAAGGTGGGGAATTCCTCGGGAAACACATCGTTGGGCGCCACCGAATACCAGGGTTCGGAGGACATTTCGTCCTCCGGATAGCGTGGCGGGGGAATGCGTCGGAAGTTCACCTCGGTGAGGTAGGAGATCTCGTCGTAGTCGTAGAACACCACCCGGCCATGCCGGGTGACGCCGAAGTTCTTCAACAACATGTCACCGGGGAAGATGTTGGCGGCGGCCAGTTGCTTGATGGCCATGCCGTAATCGTAGAGCGCCTCGCGGGTCTGCGTCGGGCTGGCGGTTTCCAGGTAGAGGTTCAGCGGCGTCATGCGCCGCTCGGTCCAGCAGTGGCGGATGCGCACCAGCTCGCCCTCCACGCTGATGGTCGAGGGCGCCACCTCGAGCAGCTCGGCCAGGCAGTCGGGGGCGAACTTGCCGACCGGGAAGCGGAAGTCGGCGAACTCCTGGGTGTCGGCCATGCGCCCGACCCGGTCGACGCTCTTCACCAGGCGATAGCGGTCGATCACCGTGCGGCGATCGACCGTCTTCGACGGCGAGAAGCGGTCCTTGATCACCTTGAACACGGTATTGAAGCCGGGCAGGGTGAATACCGTCATCACCATGCCGCGCACGCCGGGAGCCATGACGAAGCGGTCGTCGCTGCCGGCCAGATGGTTGAGCAGGGCGCGGAAGAACTCCGACTTGCCGTGCTTGTAGAAGCCGATCGAGGTGTACAGCTCGGCGATGTGCTTGCCGGGCAGGATGCGCTTGAGGAAGGCGACGAACTCCGCCGGAATCGCCACGTCCGCCATGAAGTAGGAGCGGGTGAAGGAGAAGATGATCGACACCTCGGCCTCGTCGGTGATGATGGTGTCGCTCTCGATGCCCCGTCCCTCGCTGTGGATCAGCGGGATCACCAGCGGCCAATGCTCGTCGCGGGTGTACAGACGGCCGACCAGGTAGGCGCCCTTGTTGCGATAGAGCACCGGGTTGACCAGTTCCAGGGTCAGCTGCGGGTCCTTGCATACCCAGTCCGGCAGGTTGCTGCGCAGGATATCCTCGAGCTTGGCCAGGTCCCCCTCGAGATCGTGGTAGGGCACGTCGAAGCGGTAGTCCTCGAAGATCTCCGCGAGGGCGCCGCGCAGGTTGCCGTGCGGGATGTATCTGCGTACCTGGGGCAGCGCAGGCTGGTTGCGCAGGGCCGGGCGGGTGGTGTGGACGAACATGTTGCCGTCGTTGATGCAGTCGTGGCTGAGCAGGCTGCAGAAGATCGAGTTGTACCAGGTCTCGGCCAGCTCGTCGTCGAAGCGCGGGTCGATTAGGCGGATGTAGGCGCTCTTGATCAGCGGCCAGATCTGCACGTCGAGCAGTTCGCCTTCGGGAAAGCGCTTGCGCAGGTGCTCGGCGACCGCGTTGACCTTCTCCTCGTAGAGGTCGATACGCGCGGCGGCTGCGCGTTGCGCCTCCTGCCACTGTGCCTGCTCGAAGCGGGCCTGGGCGCCGTCGGTGATGCGGCGGAAACCGTCGCGGTAGTCGTCGAAGCCTTGCAGGATGCTCTGGGCGATTTCGGCGGCTTGCGGCATGGGGAGCTCCCGACGGCTGGGCTGAGCGTGCAGCTTAGCCACTGCGGGGGAGGTTGGGGAAGCCTGCGCAAGTACTGGGCGGCTCGGCCGCCGGGAGGAGGGGAGGTGCCGGCGCCTGGCGCCGGCACCCGGTATTTACTGTTGCAGCTCTTGTTCGCCGAACAGACCGTCGAACAGCATGGAGGACAGGTAGCGCTCGCCGGAGTCGGGGAGGATCACCACGATGGTCTTGCCCTGCATCTCCGGCTCCTGGGCGATGCGCACCGCGGCGGCCATGGCGGCGCCGCAGGAGATGCCACAGAGGATGCCTTCCTCGCGCATCAGGCGCAGGGCCATTTCCTTGGACTCGTCGTCGGTAACCGTCGCCACGCGGTCGACCACCGACAGATCGAGGTTCTTCGGCACGAAGCCGGCGCCGATGCCCTGGATCTTGTGCGGGCTGGGCTTGACCTCCTGGCCTGCCAGGGTCTGGCTGATCACCGGCGAACCGGCCGGCTCCACCGCCACCGAGAGGATCGGCTTGCCCATGGTCTTTTTGATGTAGCGCGACACGCCGGTGATGGTGCCGCCGGTACCGACGCCAGAGACCAGCACGTCGATGGCGCCGTCGGTGTCGTTCCAGATCTCCGGGCCGGTGGTCTGCTCGTGGATCGCCGGGTTGGCCGGGTTCTCGAACTGCTGCAGCAGCAGGTACTGCTCGGGGTGGGCGGTGGCGAGTTCGGTGGCCTTCTCGATGGCACCCTTCATGCCCTTGGCCGCCTCGGTCAGCACCAGCTCGGCACCGAGGGCCTTGAGCACCTTGCGTCGTTCCAGGCTCATCGAGGCCGGCATGGTCAGGACCAGCTTGTACCCCTTGGCGGCGGCGACGAAGGCCAGGCCGATACCGGTGTTGCCGGAGGTCGGCTCGACGATGGTCATGCCCGGCTTGAGCCGGCCGCTCTGCTCGGCTTCCCAGATCATGCTGGCGCCGATCCGGCACTTGACCGAGTAGGCCGGGTTGCGCCCCTCGTTCTTGGCCAGGATGGTCACGCCCTGCGGGCCGAGACGGTTGATGCGGATCAGCGGCGTGTTGCCGATGGCCTGGGCGTTGTCTGCGAAAATGCGGCTCATGTCGGGCCTTCTCCTCCGATGAAAAGTTGAATCGCAACAGCCTATGCCCTCGCCGCGGGAGCGTCCAGCGCCGGCGTTCCCCGTCCGCGGGCCCGCGCGCTATAGTCGGACATTCGCCGCCGGCCCGGCCGGCCACGCATTGCACGAGGATGATTTCCGATGAAGTTCGCAGGTACCGCCTCCTACGTCGCCACCGACGATCTCAAGCTGGCGGTCAACGCCGCCATCACCCTGCAGCGCCCGCTGCTGGTCAAGGGCGAGCCGGGCACCGGCAAGACCCTGCTCGCCGAAGAGCTGGCCGGGGCGCTGGGCACCCGGCTGATCACCTGGCATATCAAGTCGACCACCAAGGCCCACCAGGGCCTCTACGAGTACGACGCGGTAAGCCGCCTGCGCGATTCGCAGCTGGGCGTCGACAAGGTCCACGACGTGCGCAACTACATCAGGAAGGGCAAGCTGTGGGAGGCCTTCGAGGCTGACGAGCGGGTGGTCCTCTTGATCGACGAGATCGACAAGGCCGACATCGAGTTCCCCAACGACCTGTTGCAGGAACTCGACCGCATGGAGTTCTTCGTCTACGAGACCGGCGAGACGATCAAGGCCCGCCAGCGGCCGATCATCATCATCACCTCCAACAACGAGAAGGAGCTGCCGGACGCCTTCCTGCGCCGCTGCTTCTTCCACTACATCGCCTTCCCCGACCGCGCCACCCTGCAGCGGATCGTCGACGTGCACTTTCCCAGCATCCGTCAGGAACTGGTGCAGGAGGCGCTGGAGATCTTCTTCGACATCCGCAAGGTGCCGGGGCTGAAGAAGAAACCGTCGACCTCCGAGCTGGTCGACTGGCTCAAGCTCTTGATGGCCGACCAGATCGGCGAGGCGGTGCTGCGCGAGCGCGATCCGACCAAGGCGATCCCGCCGCTGGCCGGCGCGCTGGTGAAGAACGAGCAGGACGTCATGCTGCTCGAGCGCCTGGCGTTCATGACTCGGCGTGGCAACCGCTGAGGAGCCGGTGATGCATAAAGGCAGTTGCCTGTGCGGCGCGGTGGAATATGCAATCGACGCCGCCATCGAATCCGCCACCCATTGCCATTGCAGTCAATGTCGCAAGGGCCACGGCGCGGCGTTCGCCAGCTACGCCAACGTGCGTCGCGAACACTTCCGCTTCACCCGTGGCGAGGACGCGGTCAGCGAGTTCCAGTCCTCGCCCGGCGTTACGCGTACTTTCTGCCGGCACTGCGGCTCCAACCTGCAATGGTTCGCCGAGCGGCCCTATCCGGAGTGGCTGTCGGTCGCCCTGGGCACGCTGGACACGCCGCTGGAACGCATCGCGCAGAAGCATATCCACGCCGAATCCTGCGCCAGCTGGTACGCGATTGCCGACGACCTGCCGGTCGAAGAGCGCCACTGAGGAAGCCGCCATGCTGCTCAACCTGTTCAACGAACTGCGCGCTGCCAAGGTGCCGGTGTCGCTACGCGAGCTGCTCGACCTGCTCGAAGCGCTCGAGCGCCAGGTGGTGTTCGCCGACCTGGATGCCTTCTACTTCCTGGCGCGCACCACCCTGGTGAAGGACGAGCGCTATTTCGACAAGTTCGACCGCGCCTTCGCCGCCTACTTCAACGGCCTGCAGAACCTCGACGCGGCGCTGCAGGCGCTGATTCCCGAGGAGTGGCTGCGCAAGGAGTTCGAGCGTTTCCTCAGCGCGGAGGACAAGGCGAAGCTGCAGAGCCTGGGCGGCCTGGACAAGCTGCTCGAGGCGTTCAGGGAGCGCCTGGCCGAGCAGAAGGAACGCCACGCCGGCGGCAACAAGTGGGTCGGCACCGGCGGCACCAGCCCGTTCGGTTCCGGCGGCTACCATCCCGAAGGCATCCGCGTCGGCGATGCCGGCGAGCGCCAGGGGCGCGCCGCCAAGGTGTGGGACCAGCGCCAGTACCGCAACCTCGACGACCAGATGGAGCTCGGCTCGCGCAACATCCAGCTCGCCCTGCGCCGCCTGCGCAAGTTCGCCCGCGAGGGCGCGGCCGAGGAGTTCGATCTCGACGGCACCATCGAGCACACCGCGCGCGACGCCGGCCTGCTCAACATCCGCATGCGTCCCGAGCGGCGCAACGCGGTCAAGCTGCTGTTGCTGCTCGATATCGGCGGCTCCATGGACGCCCACGTCAAGGTCTGCGAGGAGCTGTTCTCCGCCTGCCGCACCGAGTTCAAGCACCTCGAGCATTTCTACTTCCACAACTTCGTCTACGAGTCGGTGTGGAAGGACAACCAGCGGCGTGCCGGCGAGCGCATCGCCACCTGGGACCTGCTGCACAAGTACGGCGCCGACTACAAGGTGGTGTTCGTCGGCGACGCCTCCATGGGGCCCTACGAGATCACCCACGCCGGGGGTAGCGTCGAGCACTGGAACGAGGAGCCGGGCTTCGTGTGGATGCAGCGCTTCATGGACACCTTCCGCAAGCTCGTCTGGATCAATCCCTACCCGCAGGACGCGTGGAAATACAGCAGCTCCAACGCCCTGGTGCGCGAGCTGGTGCAGGAGCGCATGTATCCCCTGACCCCGGCCGGCCTGGAGGAGGGCATGCGTTTCCTGGCCGCCAACTGAGCCGCCGCGCCTGGCGGCTGCGGTTCCCGCGGCATGGGCGCTCGTGATGATCGGCGCGCAGGGATTGGCGCGCGTGTCGCGGAGGGGTAGCCGCCAAGTCGCGGATAAGCATCCGGGAGTGCGGGGTCGCCTCGCATCATCGGTTTCAAGGCCCCGACTGCCGGGGCAGGCGCATAAAGCCAATTTGCCGATCCGCGGGGGCGAATTCCTTCACCTTGGCGGTATATTTCGGTGAATAAATCCGCCCCTAGAGCGGATCGACCAGACTCTGAAGCCATTCGCGCGCCCCAGAGCGCCGCGATAACCGTTTTCGGCCGGCCACTCTGCACTCATGCAACGGCCTGCCCCTGCCCGAGGATTTACCGATGTCCGCCACCCGCCGGGGAATGGATGCTTTCGCCTTGCAGCTGATGGTGGTGCTCTGCGCCCTGTGGGGCATGCAGCAGGTGGTGATCAAGCTGGCGGCGGCGGACATGACGCCGCTGTTGCAGGTGGGCCTGCGCTCGGCCATCGCCGCGGTGCTGGTGGCGCTGTTCATGCTCTGGCGCCGCCAGCCGTTCGACCTCGGTGACGGCACCGCGCGCGCCGGTGCGCTGGTCGGCGTGCTGTTCACCCTCGAGTTCCTCACCGTCGCCGAGGCGCTGCGGCATACCAGCGCCGCCCACGTGGTGGTGCTGCTCTACACCGCACCGATCTTCTCCGCCCTCGGTCTGCATCTGCTGTTGCCCGGCGAGCGCCTGCGCCGCCTGCAGTGGGGCGGCATTCTGCTGGCCTTCGCCGGCATTTTCGTGGCCTTCGGCGCGGGCGCGCTGCAGCAGCGATTGTCCTCCGAGGTGCTGCTTGGCGATGTCTGCGCCCTGCTGGCCGGGCTGTTCTGGGGGCTGACCACGGTGGCCGTGCGTTGCTCGCGGCTGGCCGAGGCGACGGCGGCCAAGACCCTGCTCTACCAATTGGCCGGTGCCGCCCTGCTGCTCCTGCCGCTCGCCTGGTTCGGCGGCCAGGCCAGCGAGGTGCGCTTCACCGCGCCGGTGTGGATCAGCCTGCTGTTCCAGGGCGTGCTGGTGGCCTTCGTCAGCTACCTGGCCTGGTTCTGGCTGCTGCGCCGCTACCTGGCCTCGCAGCTTGGCGTGTGCTCGTTCCTGACACCGCTGTTCGGCGTGGCCTTCGGCGTGCTGCTGCTCGACGAGCGTATCGATGTCTACTTCGTCGCTGGCGGGCTGCTGGTGCTGCTCGGCATCAGCCTGGTCAGCGCCGATGGCTGGTGGCGCCGTATCCTGGGGGCTGCGGCGCCGGGCGCACGGGCGGCGGACGGGAAATAGCCGGCCGGCGGAGCGCGCCACCACGGGGGCGGCCGTGCGACAATGCGCGCCATGTCCCGAGCCCGCTGCCCGCGCTGCATGCGCCCGCTGACACACTGCCTGTGTCCGCTGATTCCCCATCTCGAAAGCCGTACCCGGGTGCTGATCCTCCAGCACCCGGACGAAACCGGCCACGCGCTGAACACCGCCCGCCTGGCGGCGCTCGGCCTGGCCAACGCCGAGCTGCGCGTCGGCGAGACCTTTGCAGAATTGCCGGCCGAGCTGGCCGGAGTCGAGGCCTGGCTGCTGTTTCCCGGTGAGACGGCGCTCGGTGTGGAGCGGCTGGCCGCCACGGACGCCGGCGTGCCGGTCGAGCGCTGGCTGATCGTGCCGGACGGCACCTGGCGCAAGGCCCGGCGCCTGCTGCACTGCAACCCCTGGCTGGCGCAGCTGCCGCGCCTGACCTTGGAGGAAGCGCGGCCCAGCCGCTATCGCCTGCGCAAGGCGCCCGGCCCGGGCGCGCTGTCCACCCTGGAGGCCATCGTTGATTGCCTCAACGCGTTGGAGGGGGAGGGGCGCTTCGATGCGCTGCTGCGCCCGTTCGAGGCGCTGATCGACGGGCAGATCGCGGCGATGGGCGAGGACACCTATCGGCGCAACCACCTGGGCGAAGGTCGCTCGGAGTGACGCGGGGGGCATCGGCCCCCGCTGGCGGGACGGCGCTCAGCGCTCGCGCAGGGCCTCGGTGCGTGCCTTGAGCACCGGCTTGAGCAGGTAGTCGAGCACGCTCTTGCGGCCGGTGATGATATCGACGTTGGCCACCATGCCGGGAATGATCAGCAGCGGCTTCTCATCGCTGCCCAGGTGGTTCTTCTCGGTGCGTAGCTGGATCAGGTAGAAGCTGTTGCCTTCCTCGTCGGTGATGGTGTCGGCGCTGATCAGCTCCAGCTTGGCCTTGAGGCCGCCGTAGATGGTGTAGTCGTAGGCGGTGAACTTGACCATGGCCGGCTGGCCGGGGTGCAGGAACGCGACATCCTGCGGGCGGATGCGCGCCTCGATCAGCAGGCTGTCCTCCAGCGGCACGATTTCCAGCAGGTCGCTGCCCGGCTGCACCACGCCGCCGATGGTGTTGACCTTGAGCTGCTTGACGATGCCGCGCACCGGCGACACCACGGCGGTGCGGCTGACGCGGTCCTCGATGGCCCGGCCAGACGCGGTGATCTTGCTCAGCTCGGTACGTGCCGCGTTGAGATCGCCCAGCGCCTCGGTGCGGAACTTCAGCCTGGCTTCCTCGATCTTGCGCTCGACCTCCTTGACCCCCGCTTCGGCGCGCGGGATCGCCAGGGTGGTGGCGTCCAGCGCGCCGCGGGTTTCCACCGCGCTACGACGCAGGCGGAGGATCTCGACCGGGGAGATGGCGCCGCTCTTCACCAGCGGTTCCGACATGTTCAGCTCGCTCTGGATCAGGCCCAGGCTGGAGCGGTATTGCTGCGCCTTGGCACGGAATTCGGCCAGCTCCTGGGTCTTCTGGCGCAGCTGTTCCTGCAGGATGTTGACCTCGCTGGCCAAGCCCTGCTGGCGCGAGCGATACAGCGCCTGCTCGTCGGCAGCCAGCCCGGGGGCCGCCTTGGTGATCTCCGCGGGCAGCTGCAGCTCGCGCCCTTCCGCCTCGGCGCTGAGCCGCTCGACCTTGGCGAGCAAGGCGAGGCGGTCGGCCTCGCTCTCGCTCATGTTGGAGACGAAGCGGGTATCGTCCAGGCGCAGCAGCATGTCGCCCTTGTCCACCACCTGGCCTTCGCGCACGAAGATCTCCGCGACTATGCCGCCCTCGAGGTTCTGGATGGTCTGCAGCTTGCTGGAGGGGATCGCCTTGCCTTCGCCGGTGGTCACCTCGTCGAGCACGGCGAAGTGCGCCCACACCAGGGCGGTGAGGATGAACAGCGCGATCAGCCACACGGTCAGCCGGGTCAGGCGGGTGGAGTCCTCGACCAGCGCGCCCTGGACCTCGGGCATGAACTCGATGTCGTGCTTGCCGTGGCGCGGGCTGAGGTAGTCGCTGATGTTCTGCAGGGCACCCATGATCGCCTCCTCACACCGCTGCCGGGCCGACGCGCCCCTTGCGCAGGGCCTCGATGACCGCTTCCTTGGGCCCATCGGCGACGATCTTGCCGCCATCGAGGACGATCAGCCGATCGACCAGACTGAGCATGGCCGCGCGGTGGGTGATCAGCAGCAGGGTCTTGTTGCGGTTCCACTCGGCGAGGCGGTTGCGCAGGATTTCCTCGCTGCTGTTGTCCATCGAGCTGGTCGGTTCGTCGAGCACCAAGATCGGCGGGTCGAGCATCAGGGCCCGGGCCAGCAGCACCGCCTGGCGCTGGCCTCCGGAGAGCAGCTGGCCGCGTTCGCCGACCGGCCGCTCGAAGCCCTGCGGGTGCTGGCGGGCCAGCTCGCTGACGCCGGTCAGCTCGGCGACTTCCAGCAGGCGCTCGTCGCTGACGTAGCGGGCGCCGAGGGTCAGGTTGCTGCGCAGGGTGCCGGAAAGCAGCGGCAGGTCGTGGGCGACGTAACCGATCTGGTGGCGCAGGTCGGCCACGTCGAGCTGCCGCTGGTCGAGGCCGTCGAACAGGATCTGCCCGTCGCTCGGCGCGTAGAAGCCCATCAGCAGACGGGCCAGGGTGCTCTTGCCCGAGCCGCTGCGGCCGATGATGCCGATCTTCTCGCCGGGGGCGACGCGCAGGTTGATGTCCTGCAGGGCGGGCGAACTCTGCTCGGGGTAGCTGAAGGCGGCCTGGCGCAACTCGATCGCCCCCTTCAGGCGCGCATGCTCCAGCGGCCTTTGCTGGCTGGCGCGCTCCTGCGGCAGGGCCATCAGGGCGTCGGTGCTCTTCATGGTCAGCTGCGCCTGCTGATGGCGGGTGATCAGGCTGGCGATCTGTCCCAGAGGGGCCATGATCCGGCTGTTGAGCATGTAGCAGGCGACCAGCGCGCCGACGCTCAGGTTGCCGGCGATGATGCTGTAGACCCCGGCGACGATCACGGCCATGCCGGCCAGCTGCTGCAGGAACAGGGTGCCGTTCAGGGCGATGGCCGAGAGCATGCGGGCGTGGCCGTCCAGGCGGGCCAGCGCGCCGTGGGTGCTTTCCCACTGGTGCTGGCGCTCGCTCTCGGCGCCGCAGCTTTTCAGGGTTTCCAGGCCGCTCAGGGTTTCGATCAGCAGGGCCTGGCGTTCGGCGCCCAGCGCCAGGCTGCGCTGCACGGTGTCGCGCAGGCGGTGCTGGATGACCAGGGCGAACACCGCGGTGATCGGGAAGGCCAGCAGCGGGATGACCACCAGCCAGCCACCGAGCAGGCCGATGACCAGGATCATCAGCAGGGCGAAGGGCAGGTCGATCAGGCTGGTCAGGGTCACCGCGGTGAGGAATTCGCGCAGGCCCTGGAAGTCGTGGATGCTCTGGGCGAAGCCGCCGATGCTGGCCGGGCGCGCCTTCATCGTCATGCCGGTGATGCGCTCGAACAGGGTGGCGGAAAGCACCACGTCGGTCTTCTTGCCGGCCACGTCGAGCAGGCGGAAGCGCAGGACGCGCAGCAGCAGCTCGAACAGCGTGCCGAGCAGCAGGCCGATGGCCAGCACCCACAGGGTGGAAAGCGCCTGGTTGGGCACCACGCGGTCGTAGGTCTGCATGACGAACAGCGGCGCCATCAGACCGAGCAGGTTGATCAGCAGGCTGGCGAGGATGGCGTCGGTGTAGAGGCCTCGGGACAGCTTGAGGGTGTCGCGGAACCAGGACTGCACGCGCGGCACCAGCGGCGTGCGCAGCTCCTCCAGCTCGTGGCGCGGGCGGGCGAACAGCGCCTGGCCGGTGTATTCGTCGGCCAACAGGGCGCGCTCGACCCATTGTTCGCCGCCGGCGGCTTCGCTCGGCAGGATCAGCGCGCGGCCCTGCGCGTCCCATTGGCGCAGCACGGCGCTGCGACCGTCCCGCAGCAGCAGCAGTACCGGCAGATTGAGGGCGGAAATGGCCTCCAGCGGCCGGCGCAGCAGGCGCGCCTGCAGACCGGCGCGCGCGGCGGCACGGGGCAGGAGCTCGGCACTGAGGCGCTGGTCGGCCAGCGGCAGACCGGCGCTGAGACTGGCCCGGCTGATCGCCCGTCCATGCAGCCTGCTGAGGATCAGCAGGCCATCGAGCAGCGGGTCGTCATGAAATTGCCGTTGGTCGCAGGCTTTGCCCACTTGTTCCATGGTCATCATGACGACATCCCCCATCCAGCAAGTGAGTCACTCTTCTTATTGTGGTACTCGTCATGCAGCGTGACCATTTCACGCCGGTGGCCCATTCCCTGAGCCGCCCGCCGGCCCCGCCGGACCGGCTTCGCGTGCAGCGTCACGGCGCTGCGCTCACTTCAGGTTAGGCAGACGTGCCTCGCTCTTCACTTCGGTCAGTGCCACGGACTCGCTCGGCGCCACTATGTTGTGGGTGCGCAGCAGGTTGCCCATGGTGGCTATCACCCGGTACATGGAGAACTCTTCGGTGTAGCGCACCTCGGTGTAGCGGCGGTTGGCGGTGAACAGTTCGTTCTCGCTGTCCAGGAGGTCGAGCAGGGTGCGCTGGCCGAGCGAGAACTGCTGCTGGTAGCCCTCGCGAACCCGGCTGCTGTAGTCCGCGTAGTCGCGGGCTCGCGGCGTTTGCAGGCGGGCGTTCTCCATGGCATTCCACGACAGCATCAGGTTCTCGTTGAGCAACCGCAGCGCATTGTTGCGGATGTCCATCGACTCGTTGATCCGGTGGGCGTTGGCCTGCAGCAGCGCCTTGTCACGGGTGCCGTTGAACAGGTTGTAGTTCATCAGCACACCGGCATACCAGGTGTTGTGGTGGCCTTCGTCCCCCTCGATATCGTTGTCGGCGGTGCTCGACAGTTCGACATCGAAGCGCGGATAGAACCTCGACTTGGAAGCCTCGTACTGCTTCTCGGCGGCTTGCACGTCGGCCTGGGCCGACTTGAGCAGCGGGCTGTTGTCCATCAGGGTGTCGCGGGCGCTGGCGATGCTGTCGGGCATCTGGCTGCGCAGCGAGGCGGGGGTTTCCAGCTGGTCGGGCATGCGGCCGACCGTGCTGAAGAAGTTCGCCTCGGCATCGGCCAGGTTCACCTGCTCGGTGTAGAGGTTGTTCTCGGCCAGGGCCAGACGGGCGTCCGACTGGTTGCCGTCGGCGGCGCTACCGACGCCGCGCTCGGTGCGCAGGCCGATCTGGTCGTGGATGCGCCGGTGGGCCTGCAGGTTGTTTTCGGCCAGGGCGACCATCTCGCGCCGCTTGAGCACCTCCAGGTAGACCTCGACGGTGCGCAGCGCCAGGCTCTCCGCCGCGCCCAGCAGACGATAGGCCCGCGAGTTCACCACCGCTTCGCTGCGCGCCACTTCGTTGGGGGTGAGAAAACCGTCGAACACCATCTGCCGCAGGCGCAGCTCGGAGGTGCCGGCGTTCAGGGTTTCCTTGTTGTGATCGCCGACGAAACGGGTGCTCGGGCTGTCGGTCTGCTCGCGCCCATAGCTGGCCAGCACGTCCACGGTGGGCAGGTAGCCTCCCTTGGCGATCTTCAATTCTTCGTCGGCCGACAGGCGGCTGTTGGTGGCGGAATGGATTTCAGGATGGTTGTCGATCGTGCTCTGAATCGCTTCCGAAAGGCTCATGGCCGAAGCCTGATTGAAGCCCGCAGTCAGCAGAAGCCCGACCCAAAGGGGAGGTAAACGCATGGGTATCTCCTTTTCCACATTCCATTCTTGCGGGTGGTTCAGGCGCCAAAAAACTGGCGAATCCTGCATCCTTGGTACGTCCCGGTTCTAAAAACATGTAAGAACATTCAGATGGAAATGCTCAGAAGAGTTCTTCATAAAACCTATGCCGAAACGGTCTTATGTCTTCCTGTGAATCCTGACCATTTTTTAGAGAGGAAAAATCCGTGCATTGGGACGTGGTCGGCGGATTTTTGGGAGAGAGTAGATCGGGCGGAAGGAACGAATTAAGGAAAACCCAGCCAGGGCGCCGGTCATTGTGGATTCATGGTCACTGGAATGACGACTTTCCGTCATTTGTCTGCGGTGAGTGGCCCGATCAACCGCAAGCATCCGCATCGTTTCACCATGGACTGGCTGGCTTCCGATAGCTCCTCTGCCTGACTCGGCGATGCACGCTGGCTGCCCCTGGCGGCCACTGGAGGATGAGTCATGGCTAGGTTGATCGGAGTCGTCAAGACGGTTGTCGGCGAGGTGTATGCGATAGCGCCTGACGGCAGCAAGCGCCTGCTCGAGCAGGGCGATCGCGTCTATGCCGGCGAACAGCTGCTCACCGGCGCCGATGGGGCCGTCGCCATTCGTCTGGTCAATGGCGAGGAACTGACGGTCGGCCGCGACAGCACGCTGGCGCTGGACGACCAGCTCCTGGCGGGCGAGGACGCGCGGGTGAGGATCGAGCCCGCCTCCCACGACGAGGCTCCGGGCACCTTGCAGGTGACCGAGGTCGATCAGGCACAGCAGGCCATCGCCGCCGGCATCGACCCGACCACCGGGTTGCCGGCCACCGCCGCAGGTCCGGGCGGAGGAGGGGCTGGCGGCGCCGGGAGTGGCGGTGGTGGTCTTACCTTCGTGCTGCTCGGCGAAACGGGCGGCCGCGTGGACCCGACTATCGGCTATCCGACCGGACCGATCTCGTCCTCGGTGGAGGCGCCCCGGGAGTTTCTCATCGATCTCGATGACCAGCCCGATCCCCGGCCGTCGATCAAGATCGAGTATTTCACCGACGCCAGTGGCCAGTTCCTGGCGGAGCGTGGCCTGGTGGACGAAACCGCACTGCCGGGCGGCAGCAACGCGCAGAGCAACGGCGAGGTCGCTTTCGGTCGTCTGGTGATCAACTCGCCGGACGGCATCCAGGCCATCCAGGTCCTCGATGTCAATGGCAACTGGGTCGACGTGACCCAAGGTGGCACCGTGGAGGGGCCGTTGGGCACGTTGGTCGTGACAGCCGACGGCCTGTGGATCTTCACTCTCAGGCAACCCAGCCTCGACCACAGCGATCCGAATGCCTCGGGTACGGCCGATCAGGTGGAGCGTACCTTCCAGGTCCGGGTGATCGATGGCGACGGCGACGTCGCAGGGCCGGTCTCGCTGGTGATCAACATTGCCGACGATGCGCCGCAGGCGTTCAACGACAGCGTGACCACGCCCGAAGACACGCCGGTCACCGTCAACGTGCTCGGCAACGACATCGCGGGCGCCGACGGCGGTGCCACGCTGGTTTCCGCCGTGGTGACCGGCGGCAGCGGCACGGTCAGCTTCACCGCGGACGGTTCGCTGACCTTCACGCCCGCCCCGGGCTTCGAGGGGCTGGCCTCCATTCGCTACGTCATGCGCGATGGCGACGGCGATACCTCCCAGGCAGTGCTCACCGTGGGCGTGGGTGTGGATTCCATTCCGGACCTGGGCATCACCTATGGTCCGGGCGGGGGAGTGGTCGACGAAGCTGCGCTGGACTCGGGAGGCAGCAATCCCTCCAGCACGGCAGAGCAGACCTCGGGCTCCCTGATCGTGGACACCAGGGGCGACTCGCTTGGCAGCGTGACCATCGGCAGCGTCATCATCGGCGGCGTCGACGTGACCAACGGCGGCACGGTCGCCGGACAGTACGGCGTGCTGACGGTGACCAAGGTCTCCGAGGGGGAGTACAGCTGGACCTACACCCTGGACGGCAACAGTCCCGACCATACCGGAGCCGGCCTGACCGGCAGCGCAGACCAGGTATTCGACGTCTTCACCGTGCAGGCCACCGACAACGAGGGGGATCCGGCGGGGCCCCAATCGCTGACCATCGCCATCAACGACGATGGGCCCGCGGCGGTCGCCGACCTCAACAGCCTGACCGAGGACACTCCGGTCGCGACCGGCAATGTGCTGGCCAACGATGTGGGTGGTGCCGACAGCGGTCCGGTGGTCACCACGGCCGGTACCTTCGCCGGCAACTACGGCCAGCTGACCCTGGGCGCCGACGGGGTCTACTCCTACGCCCTGGCTTCCGGCAATCCGCTGGTGCAGGGCTTGGACGAGGGCGAGAGCCTGACCGAGACCTTCGCCTACACCCTGAGCGATGCGGACGGTGACACCAGCAGCGCCACCCTGACCATCACCATCACCGGCAGCAACGACGGGCCGGGCGTGACAGTGGACCCCGGCAACGGCGGCGCCAACGACGTGGTGTTCGAGTCCGGCCTGCCGACCGGTTCGAATGCCGCGGCGGGCAGCGAATTCGCCGGCGGCACCTTCACCCTGACGGACGCCGACGGGCTGGGCGATCTGCAGAGCGTGACCATCAACGGCACCACCGTGGCCATCGCCAGTCTGGCCGGCTCCAGCTTCGCCGGCAGCAACGGCACCCTGACCATCACCAACTACGATGCGGCCAGCGGAGTGGCCAGCTACACCTACCAGCTCACCAGCCCGACCACCGACGGTGCGGGCGTGGAGGTCGACGAGTTCACCCTGAGCGTGTCGGACGGCACGGCCTCGTCGAGTCCGGCGCTGATCACCATCGAGATCACCGACGACCTGCCGACGGCGGTGGACGACAACAACAGCCTGAGCGAAGACGCCAGCAGCGTCGGCGGCAACGTGCTGGACAACGACATTGCCGGCGCCGATGTCGCCCCGGCCGTCACCACGCCCGGCAGCTATGCCGGCACCTACGGTCAGCTGGTGTTGAGTGCCAACGGCAGCTACACCTACACGCTGTACACCGACCCCGCCACTCAGGCGGTCATTCAGGGGCTGAGCGAAGGCGAAACGCTGAGCGAATCCTTCGGCTACACCATGCAGGATGCCGACGGCGATCAGGACAGCGCGACCCTGACGCTCACCATCCAGGGCGCCGAAGATGGCGTGGTCATCACCGGCCTGAACCAGCAGGGTGGCGAAGCGCTGGTGGACGAGGACGACCTGCCCAGCGGCACCGACCAGACTCCCGAGTCGCTGAGCGACAGCGGCACCTTCGGCATCAGCGCACCGGACGGCATCGCCACCATCAGCGTCGGCGGGACGACCTTCACCTTCGCCCAGCTGGCCAACTCCGGCACCGGCAACCTGGTGATCGACAGCCCGGCCGGCGTGCTGGTGATCAATGGCTACAGCGGCACGGCCACCGACGGCACGGTGTCCTACACCTACACACTGCAGGCGCCGGTGAGCAACGCCACCGGCTCCGATCTGGCCAACGAAAGCTTCGCTGTGGTGGTCACCGACACCGACGGCACCTCGGCCTCCGCCTCCCTGGATATCGCCATCGTCGACGACCTGCCGGTCGCGGCGAACGACAGCAACAGCCTGAGCGAAGACGCCAGCAGCGTCTCCGGCAACGTGCTGACCAACGACATCGCCGGCGCCGACGGCGGCGCGGTGGTGACCAATCCCGGCAGCTATGCCGGCACCTATGGGCAACTGGTGTTGAATGCCAACGGCAGCTACACCTACACGCTCTACACCACCCCGGCCACCCAGGCGCTCGTCCAGGGACTGAGCCAGGGCCAGTCGCTGAGCGAATCCTTCAACTACGGCATGCGCGACGCCGACAACGACCCGGGTTCCGCCACCCTGACCCTGACCATCCAGGGCGCCAACGACGTCGTGACCATCACCGGCCTGAACGTGACCGGCGGCGAGGTGCTGGTCGACGAGGACGACCTGCCCAACGGCACCGACCAGACTCCCGAGTCGCTGAGCGCCAGCGGCACCTTCGCCATCAGCGCGCCGGACGGCGTCGCCACCATCAGCGTCGGCGGGACGACCTTCACCTTCGCCCAGCTGGCCAACTCCGCCACCGGCAACCTGGTGATCGACAGCCCGGCCGGCGTGCTGGTGATCAACGGCTACAGTGGCACGGCCGCCGGCGGCACGGTGTCCTACACCTATACGCTGCAGGCGCCGGTCAGCCATGCGGCTGGCTCCGACCTGGCCACCGAAAGCTTCACCGTGGTGGTGACCGATGAGGATGGCTCCGCATCCACGGCCTTCCTCGACGTCAACATCGCCGACGACCTGCCGATCGCCAGCGCCAACACCAACAGCGTCGCCGAAGGCGGCGTGGTCGGCGGCAACGTCCTCACCGACGGGGTCGACGACGTGTTCGGCGCCGACGGCCCCACCGCCGGTGGCGGGGTGGTCGGCGTGAAGGCGGGCGGCAACACCGGCACGCCGGCGTCCGGCAATCTCGGCGTGGCGGTGGCGGGCACCTACGGCACCCTGATCCTCAATGCCGACGGCAGCTACACCTACGACGGCGCGCCGAACCAGGTGCCGCCGGCGGGGGCCACCGATGTGTTCACCTACACCATTCGCGATGCGGATGGCGACCTGAGCACCACGACGCTCACCATCAGTCTGACCGACAGCGGCCTGGTCGCCGTGGCCGACAACGATGACGTGCTGGTCTACGAGAAGGCGCTGGATACCACCGTCTCCGGCGCCGATCTCGCCGCCGGGACGGTGACCGGCAGTCTGGCCGGCGACCCGGGCGAAACGGACGCCAGCAACCAGCTCACCGCCACCGGCGGCGTGGGAGCCCTCACCTACAGCCTGGTGGGCAGTGCCACGGGGACCTACGGCACCATCCAGATCAACAGCGACGGCAGCTACATCTACACGCTGACCAAGCCCTACGACACCAGCCCGGATGCCGACAACGGCGCCAACGTCGAGCAGAACAAGGACAGCTTCACCTACAGGGTGACCGACGCCAACGGCAACACCGCGACGGCCACCATCGTGGTCGACATCGTCGACGATGTTCCGAGCGTATTCGCGCCGGTCCGCGCGCTGCTGGCCGACCAGAGCACCTCGACCCACACGGTGACGGTCGACCTGCGCTTCGCCGAGTCGGCCGGTGCCGACGGGGTGGGCAACGTGGTGTTCAATCTTGCCCAGGAAGGGCTGGCGGCCACCGACGTCAACGGCAAGCTGCTGCTGCTCGATGGAGAGCAGCTGTACCTCTTCTATGGCGATGACCGCACCGAACTGGTGGCCAGGACGGCGGATGGCGATCTCGGCTACACCATCGATATCGACCCGGCTGCCGACAGCTACACGCTGACCACTCACGGGATCATTTCCATCGCGGTGAAGGAGATCACCACCACCAACCTTTCCGGGGTCGGCGCCGGCAACGTCAACGTCAAGGGGTTGATCAATATCGGCGGCACCGAGGAGGACGTGCTGGTTTCTTCGACCACCGGCAGCATCAACAGCGATATCGACGACATCGGTATCGGCAGCCAGTGGATCAGCACCGCCGAGAATGTGCGTTTCGACTTCGTCAACAGCCTGGCCTTGGGCGGCTCGAACGGCACGGGGTTCGTCTACGGCAACCACAACCAGATATTCAGTTTCCGCCAGCGCATCTTCGTTCAGGGTGGGCCCAGCAGTCTGGCCAGTCTGGTGGTGACCGCGATCCTGGCCGATAACGACTACGTGTTCGGCAGTACCGACAGCGGCGAAACCCGGGTCGATCTCTCGACTTCGGACATCCAGGTGTTCAACGGCAGCGTGGATGTGACCAGCCAGGTAACGCTGGTGGACAACGGCGACTCCATCACCATCCAGGGCATGAAGGACGGCTGGAGCTTCCAGATCACCTCCGATGATCCTTTCAGCGCCGTGCAGGTCGCCGGGGCATCGGGGACGAGCGAGTTTTCCCTGAGCTTCTTCAGCTATAGCAGGGAGCTGCCCACGCAGCCGATCAGCCTCAGCCATGCGATCACCGCTACCGATGGCGACGGCGACAGCGTCTCCAGCACTATCGCGGCCACGCTGTATTCGGAGGGCGATAGCCAGGTGGGTAGCGATGCCGTCGATACCCTCACCGGCACCGGCGAGACCGATTACCTGTTCGGCAATGGCGGCGCGGACCAGCTGTATGGCCTGCTCGGCGACGACGTGCTGGCGGGCGGCGAGGGCAACGACCTGCTGGTGGGCGGGCTGGGCAACGATCTGCTGAGCGGCGGGGCCGGTGTCGATACCTTCAAATGGCAACCCGGCGACAGCGGAACGGACCGCATCGCCGACTTCAAGCCGGGCGAGGACGTCCTGGATCTTTCCGATCTGCTCACCGGGCTGTCGCCGGCTCCCGATGCGACCGAGCTGACCCACTACCTGAACTTCACCTTCGCCACCACGGGAACCACTATCGCGGTGGACGTGCAGGGCGACGGCAGCGCGGCCGAGCAGACCATCGTGCTGGAAGGCGTGGACCTTTCCAGTGGAGCCTATTACGGCAGCACCGACGCGGGACAGGTGATCGGCAAGATGCTCGACGACGGTTCCCTGAAGGTAGACACTGCCTGAGTTTGCCATTGCAGCCCCTGCCCGCCATTCTCTGAATGGCGGGCATTTTTATGGCCGAACGTTTATGACCGAACTACAGGAGGTAGCGATGGTTTACGTACAGAGAGGCCCGGAGGGCCAACTGCTGCGGGTCGAGCACCAGCCGTTCGAGGGGATGACCGAGCAACTGGCCATGGAAAGCGAGGAGTTGCAGACCTGGCTGACCCGTGAGGAAGTGCGCGACCGGCTGAGCCGGCTGAAGGACTCCGACCTGGAGCTGATCCGCGTGCTGGAGGACCTGGTCGGCGTGCTGGTCGAGCGCGGGGTTATCCGCTACACCGACCTGCCGCTGGCGGCGCAGCGCAAGCTGCAGGAGCGCGCCGAGGTGCGTGCCGGCCTGGGCGGTCTGAGTGGCCTGCTCGGCGACGAGGAAGACCATCACCTGATCTAGTGGCCTGCCGGGCTCGCCGGGTCGATTCCGGCGCCCGAGGCCCCGATCCGGCGTGCCGCTCCTCGCCATAGTCCTGCTATGACTCGTTGCGGCGCTGGGTCTCGGAACCTCGGTCGTCCGAACCTGAATCAATCCTGAATCAATCAACCGCACACCTCATTGGCCGGACCCCGGCGGCCGCCCCGCAGCGCCGGCTCAGCCCTGCGGCCAGGGCGCCGGGGCGCCGATCAGGCGACCCATCACGCCGTGGATGCCCAGTTCGCGCAGCGCCTGGGCCTCCCCCTCGTTTTCCACCATCTCGGCGATCAGCGGCAGATCGATGCTGTGCGTGGTACGGCGGATGGCCTCGATGAACACGCGCTTGTCGGCTTCCTTGTCCAGCCCGCGGATGTAGCTGCCGTCGATCTTCAGATAGGCCAGGCCCAGGTGGGTGAGGTTGCCGATCAGGCTGAAGCGGCCGCCGAAATGCTGCAGGGCGATGCGGAAGCCGGTTTCGCGAATCGACTGGCAGAGCGGCTGCAACTGCTCCGGCGGCGGCAGGCTGCGCTCGTCCAGCTCCAGGGTGAGCAGCTCGGCGGCCTGCGGATGTTCGCGCAGGGTGTGCAGGATCAGCGCCATGCTGACCTGGTCGTGCAGGGTGGCGCCGGCCAGGCTGAGGCCCAGCGGCTGGCGATGGCGGCGGACGTGGTCGAGGGCGTGCTCGAGCATCAACTGGTCGAGGCGCGCCGACCAGCCGAGGCGGGCGATCCACGGCAGGAACAGACCGGCCGGGATGGCCTTGCCCTGCGGATCGAGCAGGCGGGCGAGCACCTTGTGCTGGAGGATCGCCGAGCGGTCGGCGCTGCGCACCACCGGCTGGAAGTACAGCTGCAGCTTGCTCTGTTGCAGGGCCTCGTCCAGCCACTGGTGCCACTCGTGCTGGTCGCGGCCGCCGCCCGCCTCGTAGGCGTCGACGCGCTCCCACGGACGGTCGGGACGCTGTTCGGCCTGGGCCAGCGCCTGGTCGGCGCGGGTCAGCAGTTGCTGCTCGCTTTCCCCGGGCTGGAACAGGGTGAGGCCAAGCGTGGCCACCGGCACGCAATCGCTGGCGCCGGTATCGCGCAGGTTTTCGCACTCCTTGCTGAGCGCCGCCGCGAGGGCGTCGGCCTCGCCGGTGGACAGGCCGGGCGCGAGCAGGGCGAAGTCGCCGCCGCGCATGCGCGCTGCCAGCCAGTCGGAGTGGTCGTGCCGGGCCGCCTGGCGGCGCAGCAGCTCGGCGATGGTGCGGATCAATTCGTCGCTGCGCGCGGCGCCCAGGCGCTGATTGAGGCCGGCCAGGTCGTTGATGCGCAGCAGCAGCAGGTAGCCGGAGGCGTTCTGTTCGCCGGCGATGAGCTGGGCGTTCAGGCGGATGTCGAGCTGGCGGCGGTTGGCCAGGCCGGTGAGGCTGTCCTGGTAGGCCTCGCCGCGCAGCGTTTCGCTGCGCGCGGCCTCCTCGGCGAACAGGCTGCGCAGCTTGTCGGCCATCTGGTTCATCGCCAGCACCACCCGGCGCAGTTCCGGTGTGCGCGGAACCTGCGGCAGACTGAGGAATTCGCGGCGACTGATCGCCTCGGCCTGCCGCACCATGTTGTCCAGCGGGCGCAACTGCATACGCAGCAGCCAGCCGCCGAGCGCCGCGCTGAGCAGGCCGCAGAGCAGCAGCCAGGACAGGCTGCCCAGTGCGCTGTCCCACAGGCGGGCGAGGGCGAACTGCGGATGGCTGACCACCTCGACCCGCGCCGCCTGCTCCCAGCCGCGCATCACCAGCGCCTCGCCGCCTTCCGGATCGAGGTCGACCAGATGGGCGAACCAGCCGGGCACCGCGTCGCTGCCCGGCGTCATCTGCCGTTCGACCAGCACCTTGCCGTCCTCGACCTGCAGCACGCGGATGCTGGAAAAGTAGCCGCTGTCGAAGATCGAGCTGACCATCAGCTCGACCATCGCCGGGTCGTCGATGTGCGGGGTGAGCGACAGGCCCAGGGCCGTGGCGGCATCCTGGGCGTGCGAGCGCAGCTGGGCGATCATCTGCGTGCGCGAGGCTTCCAGGCCGGTGACGAAGCTGCCGGTGAAGGCCACCAGCAGGAACAGGCAGATGGCCAGGAACAGTTGTTTCAGCAGAGACATGGAGCCCTCCTAGCCCTCGGTCGGGGCGAAGCCTTCGGCGCGCATCTTCTTCAGCAGGTCCTGCCAGCGCGACAGCTTCTTGCTGTCGCCCGCGCGCCGTCCTCCGCCGGGGCCGGGCAGCCAGAGGCCTTCGGCGTTGAAGGCGTACACCGGCAGCAGGTCGCGGCGTTGCGAGGCGGGACGGATGTCGGCGGTCAGGTTGTCCAGCACCAGCGGGTCGCTGGTCGGTGTGGCGTACCAGGTCAGCACCATGTGCGCCTGGTTGATTCTCAGTGCCTTGACGTAGGTGATGCGCAGCTTCTCGCTGGCGATGCCGAGGCGGCGCAGGGTGAGGTACTTGGCGATGGCGTAGTCTTCGCAGTCGCCGGCGCCCTTGACCAGCGCCTCCACCGGCGTCGCCCAGTAGTCGACCTGCCGCCAGTTGCGCTCATCGTCGATGAACAGCAGGGAGCGGTTGAAGAAGGCGTTGACCTCGCGCAGCTGCTCCTGCTCGCTCATCGCGCCGCCCTGTTCGACCAGCGCGGCCCAGTCCTGCAGCCGTGCCTTGCCGCGGCCCAGGTCGCCATAGCGCTGCTCGGCCAGGCGGATGATTTGTGCGAAATCCCAGCGCGCCTGCACCTGCAGGCCCAGCAGCAGGGCGGCGAGCAGACAGAGGGCGACGACGAGCCGCCTGCCCATCCGTTGCGCCGGGGGAATCCCTTGCCGCTGCTCCATCGCCGTGCTCATGCCTGGCTGCATTGCCGTTGAGTCTAGGCGCAAACCCAAGGGCTTGCCGCCCGGCGCAAATCACTGACGGTAGAGAGTTTTCTGGCGAAGGATGTAGACGGTGACCAGCACCGCGCTGGTCAGCATGAAGAGGCGCGCGTAGAGCAGCGGCACCAGGTAGCAGGACAGCAGGATGCTCGGCCACATCAGGCCGATGGCCCAGACCTTGCCCTTGAGCGGGATGCCCTGGCCTTCGAGGTAGTCGCGCACCCAGGGGCCGAGGCGCGGATGGCCGACCAGCCACTGGTAGAGGCGCCGCGAACTGCGCAGGAAGCAGGCGGCGGCGAGAAGCAGGAAGGGCGTGGTCGGCAGCACCGGCAGGAAGATGCCGAGCACGCCGAGCGCCACGCTGAGGCAGCCGACCCCGACCAGCGCGATGCGCAGCCAGGGCTGGCGGACCTGTCGGGGTTCGCGTGGCGCCATAGGCGCAGGCTCAGTGCTGACGGGGCTTGAGCAGCGAGGGCTTCTCGTCGGGCGCCTGGCAGAGCAGGAACAGGGCGGTCAGGATCTCGGGAATCTGCTCGACCATGTCGTCGACCAGGTCGCGGTCGCGGGCGATGTCCTCGAACTCCGGCTGTTCGTCGAACAGGCCCGAACCGACCATGATCGGCAGCAGCAGCTCGCTGACTTCTTCCTCGGCGTCCTCGAACCACACGTTCTCGCGCAGGAACACGCCCTCCATGAAGCCGATGCACCAGCCGCGCAGGTCGGAATCGTCGGGGTCGGCGCCGAGGTCGTGGTCGCAGGGCAGCTCCATGTCCTCGTCGCTGGCCAGCTGGCGGCCGATGTGCGCCTTGAGCTGGATGAGGGTTCCCTCGATTTCCACCTTCTCGGCTTCGCTGCGGTAGTGCGGCGGCTCGGCGAACAGGGCGTCGATCCACTCGCGATCGGGAACCGGATCGGGACAGATGGCCAGCGCGGTCAGGTAGCCGTGGGCGGCCACATAGTCCAGAGCCTCCTCGTGCAGGTCATCGGCATCGAGAAAGGCTTGCAGGCGGGACAGTTGCTCGGCGAAGGACATCGGGACACTACCTTGGAAAGAATGCCGGGAAATTGTAGACGAGCAGCGGACCCGCTGCTAGGCAGAGGCACTGCATGAAGCCGACTTCCCGGCCTGCAGGAGCGAATTCATTGGCCACGGCGGGGTATTTCGGCGCATGGAGTCGCCCGGGCAGGGGATCGGCCAGGCTCGGAAGCCACCCATGCGTTTGTCCTGCGGCAAGGCGAGTGGCGCACGGCAGAGGGACGGGGCTCGCGTATAATCCCCCGCTTCATTCGGAGGCCCCATGCTCGATTCCGCCCTGCGCACCCTCAAAGACGTATTCGGTTACGACGCCTTCCGCGGCAATCAGGCGCGGATCATCCAGCGCGTGAGCGAGGGTGGCGATGCCCTGGTGCTGATGCCCACGGGCGGCGGCAAGTCGCTGTGCTATCAGGTGCCGGCGCTGCTGCGCGACGGCGTGGCCGTGGTGGTGTCGCCGCTGATCGCGCTGATGGACGACCAGGTCGCCACCCTCGACGAGCTGGGCGTGGCGGCGGTGGCGCTGAACTCGACGCAGACCCCGGACGAGCAGCGCGAGATCGCCGAGCGCCTGCGCCGCGGCGAGATCAAGCTGCTCTACCTCGCCCCCGAGCGCCTGGTGCAGCCGCGCATGCTGGCCTTCCTGCAGCGCCTGCCGATCGCCCTGTTCGCCATCGACGAGGCGCACTGCGTGTCGCAGTGGGGCCACGACTTCCGCCCCGAATACCTGCAGCTCGGCCAGCTCGCCGAGCTGTTCCCGCAGGTGCCGCGCATCGCCCTGACTGCCACCGCCGACAAGCGCACCCGCGAGGAGATCGTCCAGCGCCTGCACCTGGCCCAGGCCGAGCGTTTCCTCTCCAGCTTCGACCGGCCGAACATCTTCTACCGCATCGTGCCCAAGGATCAGCCGCGCAAGCAGCTGCAGGCCTTCCTCGCAGGCCGCAAGGGCGACGCCGGCATCGTCTACTGCATGTCGCGCAAGAAGGTGGAGGAGGTCGCCGCCTTCCTCGTCGAACAGGGCTACCCGGCGCTGCCGTATCACGCCGGGCTGTCCAGCGAGCTGCGCGCGTTCAACCAGAAGCGCTTCATCAACGAGGAAGGGCTGATCATGGTGGCGACCATCGCCTTCGGCATGGGCATCGACAAGCCCAACGTGCGCTTCGTCGCCCACCTCGACCTGCCCAAGTCGCTGGAAGCCTACTACCAGGAAACCGGCCGCGCCGGCCGCGACGGCCTGCCTTCGGAAGTGTGGATGGCCTACGGCCTGCAGGACGTGCTGTTCCTGCGCCAGATGCTGCAGAACTCCGAAGGCGACGAGCAGCACAAGCGCGTCGAGCGGCACAAGCTGGACGCCATGCTCGCGCTCTGCGAGGAGTCCCGCTGCCGCCGTCAGGCGCTCCTGGCCTACTTCGACGAGGACATGCCGCAGCCCTGCGGGCACTGCGACAACTGCGTGGACGGCGTGGAAACCTGGGACGCCACCGAGCCGGCGCGCCTGGCGCTGTCGGCCATCTACCGCAGCGGCCAGCGCTACGGCGTCGGCCACCTGGTCGACCTGCTGCTCGGCCGCGAGAACGACAAGATCCGCACCCTCGGCCACCAGCACCTGGCGGTGTTCGGCAAGGGCAAGGAACTGGCCGAGGCCGACTGGCGCACCCTGTTCCGCCAACTGGTGGCGCGCGGCCTGGCCGACGTCGACATCGACGGCTTCGGCGGCCTGCGCCTGACCGATAGCTGCCGGCCGCTGCTGCGCGGCGAGGTGTCCCTCGAACTGCGCCGCGACCTCAAGCCGCAGCGCGCGCAGCGCAGTTCGGGCGGGCCGAGCCAGGCCAGCCAGCTGGTGCGCGGCGACGAGCGGCCGCTGTGGGAGGCGCTGCGCACCCTGCGCCGCAAGCTGGCCGAGGAGCACAGCGTGCCGCCCTACGTCATCTTCCCCGACGCCACCCTGCTGGAGATGCTGCGCAGCCAGCCGCAGTCGCTGTCCGACATGGCCCGCGTCAGCGGCGTCGGCGCGCGCAAGCTGGAGCGCTACGGCCAGGCGTTCCTCGACGTGCTCACCGACAGCGCCGAGGCGCCGAGCACGCCGCCGGTGGTCACCGACCTGCGTCACGAGCTGGTCAGCCTGGCGCGCTCGGGCATGACCCCGACGCAGATCGCCCGCCAGCTCGATTGCACCGAGAAGAACGTCTACAGCCTGCTGGCCGAGGCCATCGGCCGCCAGCAGCTGAGCCTCGAGCAGGCCATCGACCTGCCCGAAGAGCTGTTCGGCGAAATCCAGGACGCCTTCCTCGACGGCGACGGCGAACTGCCGCCGGTGGCGGCGGTGGCCGAGCTGTTCGACGGCCGTGTGCCGCTCGGCGTGCTGCACTGCGTCAGGGCGGCGCTGGAGAGCGAGCTGGGCGCCTGACGCGCCGCGTCTTCCGCTACGGCGCTCGCCCGATCCGGCGGGCGCTGTGATTTCTTACCTGAAGCCAGCGATCCTGCGGGAGAGAAACTTATTGCAGGCTAATAATTAGCGCGCTAATAATTAGCTCATTAATTTTCTGGAGCATCGCGCCATGGCCCATACCGATCACCGCCTGGGTGCCCACGTGGCCCTGCTGGCCCGCACCTGGCGTGCCGAACTGGATCGCCGTCTCAGCCACCTCGGACTGTCGCAGGCCCGCTGGCTGGTGCTGCTGCACCTGGCCCGGCATGCCGAGGCGCCGACGCAGAGCGAGCTGGCGCAGATGGTCGGCGTCGAATGCCCGACCCTGGCGCGCCTGCTCGACGGCCTCGAGGCGCAGCAGCTGGTGCGCCGGGTGACGGTGACGGAGGATCGCCGCGCCAAGCGCATCGAGTTGATGCCGCAGACCGCCGGCCTGATCGCCGACATCGAGGCCATCTCCAGCCAGTTGCGCGCCGAGGTGCTCGCCGGCATCGACCAGGGTGAGCTGGAGGTGTTCCAGCGGGTGCTCGGCCAGATGCTGGGCAACCTGGAGCGGCTCTGATGGGCCACGACCTCGACGCCTTGCAGGCGCGCTTCGGCGCCCGCTATCCGGCCTGGCTGCTGGCTCTGCTGATTCTTTCCACCATGACCATGGTGCTGGCCTCGACCAGCATCAACGTCGCCCTGCCGGCGATCATGGCCGACTTCGCCATCGGCCGGCCGCTGGCCCAGTGGCTGATCACCGGCTTCCTCGCCGCCATGACCTCCGGCCTGCTGCTCTCGGCCTGGGCGCAGGCGCGCTTCGGCGCGCGCCGTACCCTGCTCGGCACCTTCGCCCTGTTCCTCGCCACCTCGCTGCTGGCGCCGCTGGCGCAGACCATCTGGCAGCTGATCGCCCTGCGCATCTTCCAGGGCGCCTGCGCCGGCATCGTCCAGCCGCTGGCCATGGTGCTGATCTTCCGCGCCTTCCCCGACCGCGGCCGCGGCCTGGCGCTCGGCCTGTTCGGCCTCGGCGCGATGATGGCGCCGGCGCTGGGGCCGTCGCTGGCCGGCTACCTGGTCGATCATTTCGGCTGGAGCGCGATCTTCTGGCTGCCGGCGCCGATCTGCATCCTCAGCCTGGTGGGCGGCGCCTGGCTGCTGCCGAGCTTCCGCTCGCTGACCCCGCCGCGTCTCGACGTGCCGGGCTTCGTGCTCCTCAACCTGGCGGTGTTCGGCATTCTCGGCGGCCTGGCCGAGGCGCAGCGCTTCGGCTGGCTGGCCGCGCCGACCCTGGCGCCGGGCGGCATCGGCCTGCTCGCTCTGGCGGCCTTCCTCTGGCGCTGCAGCCGGCACGACGCGCCGCTGCTGCCGCTGCGCCTGTGGCGCAACGCCAGCTTCCGGCGCACCAGCTGGGTGGCGATGGCGCTGGGCGTCGGCCTGTTCGGCATCACCTACCTGGTGCCTTTGTACGTGCAGACCGTGCAGGGCTTCAGCGCCTCCGACGCCGGCCTGGTCCTGCTGCCCACCGGCCTGGTACTGGGCGTGGCGGTGTTCGCCGGCGGCTGGCTGAGCGATATCCTTTCGGCGCGCTGGCTGCAGGTCGGCGGGCTGGCGCTGCTCGCCCTGTCCGCCGCCGGCCAGGCATTGATGGGCGGCGCGGGGGGCTTCTGGGCGATCTGCGCATGGGCTTCGCTGGGCCGCGTCGGCCTCGGCGGCATCATGCCCGGGGTGAGTACCGCGGCGGTGCAGGACCTGCCCGCCGAGGAACTGTCGCGCGCCACCGGCGCCACCACCTTCATGCGCCAGCTCGGCGGCGCGCTGGGCATCAACCTGCTGACCTTCTTCCTCGAATGGCGCCACGAAGCCGAAGGCGGCGGCGTGGCCGGCAACGCGCTGGCCTTCCAGCAGAGCTTCTGGCTGGTGACGGCGCTGTTCGCCCTGGCGATCGTGCCCGCCTGGCGCCTGCGCAACAATCGCTGATCCTCCCGCCACGCCCTGCCGCGCGTGAAGGAACGCTAGGTCGGCGGGCGGGGCGCTATCATGGCGTTCCGCCCGTTTCCGTTCAGGACCCCGCCATGAGCACCGGCAAACCCGAAGTCGTCATCACCTACTGCACCCAGTGCCAATGGCTGCTGCGCGCTGCCTGGCTGGCCCAGGAGCTGCTCTCCACCTTCAGCGACGACCTCGGCCGGGTCAGCCTGGAGCCGGGCACCGGCGGGGTGTTCCGCATCACCTGCGACGACGTCGAGATCTGGGAGCGCAAGGCCGACGGCGGCTTCCCGGAGGCCAAGGAACTCAAGCAGCGGGTGCGCGACCGCATCGATCCGGAGCGCGATCTGGGCCACAACGACCGGCCGCGCGCCGGCTGAGCCGCAGCGCCCGGCGGCCGCCGTTCGGCAGGGCCTTTGCTATGCTGCGAAGAGGAGGTCAGTCACGGCTGTAGTTCCGGTTCGGCGCGTCGTTTGCCGACGGATTGTCATGTCGCCTTCATCACCGCCGAACCCCGAGCCAGTCTCGCTGGAGGCCGTCGATGATGTGTAATCCGTTCGCCGTGTCGGTCAGTACCCTGCCGCCTGGCGATCCGCGAGCCAGCCAGCCCATCCCCAGCGAGCCATCGTCATGCGGTTGCTGATCGTCAGCGACACCTGGATGCCGCGGGTCAGCGGCGTGGTCACCTGCCTGCGTGCGCTGATCGCCGAGCTGGAGGCGCTCGGTCACGAGGTGTGCGTGCTGTCGCCGCTGGAGTTCCATTCGCTGCCCTGTCCGGGCTATCCGGAAATCCCCCTGGTCTGGGATGTCTGGCGGGTGGCCCGCAAGATCGACGAGTTCGCCCCCGATGCCGTGCACCTGGCCACCGAAGGGCCGCTCGGCTGGGCGGCGCGCCATTGGTTGCGCCGGCGCGGCCTGGCGTTCTCCACCGCGATGCACACGCGCTTTCCCGAGTTCGTCCATGCCCGCTGGCCGGTGATCCCGCTCGGCGTCGGCTACGCCTGGATGCGCGCCTTCCACCGCTCCAGCGATGCCGTGCTGGTCAGCACCGTGCGCATGCAGGCCGAGTTCGCCGGGCAGGGCTTCGCCCACCTGGCGTTGTGGCGCAAGGGCGTCGATCTCCAGCAGTTCCGGCCGCGCCTCGAGCGGCGGGCGGGCGAGCCGGTGTTCCTCTACGTCGGCCGCCTGGCCGCGGAGAAGACCCTGGAGGACTTCCTCGACCTAGACCTGCCGGGCGAGAAGCGGGTGGTGGGCGACGGCCCGCTGCGCAGCGAGCTGGAGCGCCGCTACCCGCAAGTGCGCTTTCTCGGTTACCTGCGCGGCCCGCTGCTGACCGACGCCTACCGTGACGCCAGCGTGCTGGTCTTCCCCTCGCGCACCGACACCCTCGGCCTGGTGATGCTCGAGGCCATGGCCTGCGGCACGCCGGTGGCGGCCTTCCCGGTCTGCGGGCCGCTCGACGTGCTGCGCCAGGGCGTCAGCGGGGTGATGGACGAGGATCTGCGCCGCGCCTGCCTGCAAGCCCTGCGCCTGGATCGCCAGCTGTGCGCCGCCGAGGCGCGGCGCCAGTCGTGGCGGGTCTCGGCGCTGGAGTTCCTGGCCCGCCAGCCGCGTCTGGATGGCGCGCCCTGCGTGTCCGCCGAGCAGCTGCGCGCCGAGCGTGCCGCGCCCTGAGCGGGCCGTAGCCTCATCCCTCCTGCTTGAGCGTCGCCCACTCCAGGCCGAAGCGGGCCAGGTACTTGCGCAGGCGGTCGGCGTCGTTGCTGCTGGCCTTCTGCTGGCGCGACACGCCGAACAGCCGGCGGCCGGCCTCGGACAGCGAGGTGCACTGACGGGCGACGGCGACGACCTGCTCCAGTTGCAGACGGTCGAACAGATCGAGCTGCTCGGCCGGGGCGCCCAGCAGATCGTCCAGCGGCCCGTCCCGGCGCGCCTCCTGCCAGTCGTGGCGCAGGCGGGCGAGTTCCTCCTCGACGCCGGCCAGACCGATGCGCCCGACCTCGGCCAGGGTCGCCATGCGCGTGACCGAGGCCGACAGCTCGCGGAAGTTGCCCGGCCAGCGCGCCTCGCCGGAAGTGGCGAAGGCCAGCCAGGCCTGGCGAGCCTCGCTGGTGAAGCGCACCCGCTGGCCGTTCTCGCGCGCGAAGCGCTCCAGCTCGAATTCGAGGTTGGGCTCGATGTCCTCGCGGCGCTCGGCGAGGCCGGGCAGCGTGAAGGTCCACAGGTTGATGCGCGCGTAGAGATCCTCGCGAAAGCGCCCCTCGGCCACCCACTGGCGCAGGTCGCGCACCGTGCCGGCGATCAGCTGGAAGTCGCTCGCCACCTCGCGGTCGCTGCCCAGCGGAAAGAAGCGCTTCTCCTCGATGGCCTTGAGCAACATGGCCTGCTCGTCGAGGCCGAGTTCGCCGATCTCGTCGAGGAACAGCAGGCCGCCGTCGGCGCTTTTCAGCAGGCCGGCGCGCTCGTGCTGCGCGCCGGTGAAGGCGCCCCTGGCGTGGCCGAACAGCGCCGACATGGCGCCGTCGCCGCGCAGGGTGGCGCAGTTGAGCTCGACGAAGCGCCCGGCGAGGCGCTGACGGCTCTTCTTCAGCTCGAAGATGCGCCGGGCGAGGAACGACTTGCCGGCGCCGGTCGGCCCGCACAGCAGGATCGGCGCCTTCGAGCGCACCGCGACCTGTTCGATCTGCTCGATCATGCGGTTGAAGCGCGGGTTGCGGGTGGCGATGCCGGACTTGAGGAAGGACACCGTGCGCTCGTGCTCCACCGCGAAGCGGCTGGCGATGCGGTCGTAGCGCGACAGGTCGAGGTCGATAAGGGTGTGGCTGCCGGCGCCCTCATCGCCATCGCGCTTGCGCGGCGGCGAGGTCTGTACCAGCCGCGCCGGCAGGTAGTGGGCCTCGGCCAGCAGGAACCAGCAGATCTGCGCGACGTGGGTGCCGGTGGTGATGTGGATCAGGTAGTCCTCCGCCTCGGGAGCGAAGGGGTAGCCCGCGGCGAAGTCGTGCAGCGTGGCGTAGACCTCCTCGAAGTCCCAGGGATCGCGCAGGTCGATCTCCACGCCGCGGACTTCGGTTTCCGGCGACACCTGGGCGATGTCCTGCCGCAGGCGTTCGAACAGGCTGCGGCTGCGCGCGTCGTGGAGCAGTTCGAGGCGGTCGATCAGCAGGTCCGGCTGCTGGCACAGGCCGATGGTCGGGCGCCACTTCTCCCAGCGGCGCTGGCCGCGCCCGGCGAAATCCAGCACGGTGCCGACGAAGCCGAAGGCGACGGTCTTGCGCATCCTGTCTATCCCAAAAGATAAATGACGAGATAAGCATATCGGATTTTCGGCGCAGCCGACCTGCGCGGCGTTGCGTTTGTTGCGCGGGATTTTTGATAAATCCTTACAAATCAATGTCTTGTATTTTTTATAGAGAGGTGGGGCAGGCCTGGCATGCCAGCTGCAATACCTGGGTGCCAGGGCCAAGCGGCCAGGCGCAGGCGAGCCGGCGCGGCCGGGAGGAGCAATGGACAGTGGCAAGCAGAAACGCGCGCGCATCATGGCGCGCCGCCGGCAACGGCGCGAAAGGGCGGCGCTGGTGGCTGCGGGTTGCGACAGCTCCAGCGGCGGGCTGCCGGTCGACGAGCATCTGCTGTCCTGGGCCGGCTACCACAGCTACGGCGTACCGGACTTCGTGATGCGCGGCCGCTACGTCGACCGGCCGTTCCGCTGCCGCGACTGCGGCAGCCAGGAGGTCTGGACCGCGGCGCAGCAGAAATGGTGGTACGAGACGGCCCACGGCAGTCTGTACACCACCGCGGTACGCTGCCGGGCCTGCCGCCAGGCGCGTCGGGACAATTGTATGAATACCCGCGCGGCGGCCTGGCTTGGCCCGCGATCTACTGTGGGGGCGAATTCATTCGCCAACGCGGCCCGGTCAGGCGAATGAATTCGCCCCTACAGGAGGGGACCGCCGGGCTCCCTGCGATTGCCCAGCCGGACCGCCGCAAGCGAAGCGAAAAGTCGCCCGCCCGGCCCACGGCCTGATCGAATCGAATACATGGAAAAAGAGAAAAACGATGAGTAGCCACGACACCCTCGCCGTCACCGACGGCGCCCCGATCAAGCTGTGGACCCGCGGCGTGCCGGTGGAGGACGAGGCGCGCGAGCAGTTGCTGAAGACCGCGCGCATGCCCTTCATCTACAAGCACCTGGCGGTGATGCCGGACGTGCACCTGGGCAAGGGCTCGACCATCGGCAGCGTGATCCCCACCGTCGGCGCGATCATCCCGGCGGCGGTCGGGGTGGACATCGGCTGCGGCATGATGGCGGCGCGTACCAGCCTGGTGGCCGCCGACCTGCCGGACAACCTGGCCGGGCTGCGCAGCGCCATCGAAGCGGCGGTACCGCACGGTCGCACCGCCGGGCGCCGCGATCTGGGCTCCTGGGAAACGCCGCCGGCGGCGGTGGACGCCATGTGGGGCGAGCTGCACGAGGGCTTCAAGCGCATCACCGACAAGTACCCACGGCTGAAGAACACCAACAACCACAAGCACCTGGGCACCCTGGGCACCGGCAACCACTTCATCGAGGTGTGCCTGGACGAGGTCGACCGGGTGTGGTTCATGCTCCACTCGGGCTCGCGCGGGGTCGGCAATGCCATCGGCAACCTGTTCATCGAACTGGCCCAGGCCGACATGCGCCAGCACATCGCCAACCTGCCGCACCGCGATCTGGCCTACTTCGAGGAAGGCAGCGCGCACTACGACGACTACGTCGAGGCGGTCGGCTGGGCCCAGGACTACGCGCGGCGCAACCGCGGGGTGATGATGCACAGCGTGGTCGCCGCGGCGCGCCGGGTGATCGCCAAGCCGTTCACCGCCGACGTGGAGGCGGTCAACTGCCACCACAACTACGTGCAGAAGGAGACCCACTTCGGCCGCGAGGTGCTGGTGACCCGCAAGGGCGCGGTGGCGGCGCACAAGGGCCAGCTGGGCATCATTCCCGGCTCGATGGGCGCCAAGAGCTTCATCGTCCGCGGCCTGGGCAACGAGGAGGCGTTCTGCTCCTGCAGCCATGGCGCCGGTCGCACCATGAGCCGGACCCAGGCGAAGAAGCGCTTCAGCGTCGCCGACCAGGTGCGCGCCACCGCCCACGTCGAGTGCCGCAAGGACGCCGAGGTGATCGACGAGATCCCCATGGCCTACAAGGACATCGACGCGGTGATGGCGGCCCAGGCCGATCTGGTCGAGGTGGTGCACACCCTGCGTCAGGTGGTGTGCGTGAAGGGATGAACGAGGAGGTATCGGAAATGGAGTTCCCCTATGCCCACCCGGTGGGCGATGCGGTGCGCGCACGCGTGCTCGCCGAACTGGCCGAAGTGGAGCGCCGCCACCAGGTGCGCGTGCTGTTCGCCTGCGAATCCGGCAGTCGCGGCTGGGGCTTCGCCTCGCCGGACAGCGACTACGACGTGCGCTTTCTCTACGTGCACCGGCCCGAGTGGTACCTGCGGGTTGAGGCGCAGGCGGATGTCATCGAGCGGCCGCTGGACGACGAGCTGGACATCTCCGGCTGGGAACTGCGCAAGGCCCTGCGGCTGATGCAGCGTTCCAACCCGACGCTGTTCGAGTGGCTGGATTCGCCGCTGGTCTACCGCGAGGATGCGATGGTCGCCGCCCGTCTGCGGGCGCTGGCGCCGGCGTTCTACTCCGACTGCAAGGGCCGCTGGCACTACCTGTCGATGGCGCGCAAGAACTACGCCCGCCATCTGGAGGGCGAACAGGTACGGCTGAAGAAATACCTGTACGTGCTGCGCCCGCTGCTGGCGGTACGCTGGCTGGACGCCGGGCGCGGCATGCCGCCGATGCGCTTCGCCGATCTGGCCGCGGCGACCGTGGACGATCTGGCGCTGGCCGCCGAGATCCGCGCCTTGCTGGAGCAGAAGATGGTGGCGGGCGAGGCCGAATATGGGGCGCGTTTCCCGCATATCCATGCTTTCATCGAGGAGGCGCTGGCGGCGGAGCCGGTGGTGGGGGATTTCCGCCAGCCGACGGGCGAGCCGGTCGTGTTGGACCGGCTGCTCTACCGGACGGTATGCGAGGAGGAAGCGGCATGAAGACTCGCCAGACGGGGCCGATCGTGCTCGATGGCGCCGAAGGCGGCGGCCAGCTGCTGCGCACGGCGCTGAGCCTGTCGATGCTCACCGGCACGCCCTTTCGCATCGAGCGCATCCGCGGCGGGCGCAGCCGGCCGGGGATGCTGCGCCAGCACCTGACCGCGGTGCAGGCCGCCGCCGCGGTGTGTGGCGCCACTGTCGAAGGCGCGGTGCTGGGCTCGCTGGCGCTGAGCTTTCGTCCCGGCCCGATTCGCGGCGGCGACTACCGCTTCGCCATCGGCAGCGCCGGCAGCTGCATCCTGGTGCTGCAGACCGTGCTGCCGGCGCTGTGGTTCGCCGACGGCCCGGCCACCGTGACGGTGAGCGGCGGCACCCACAACCAGGCGGCGCCGCCGGCAGATTTTCTGATCCGCAGCTGGCAGCCGCTGCTGGCGCGCATGGGCGTGCGCCAGCGCCTGGAGCTGCGCCGCCACGGCTTCTATCCGGCCGGCGGCGGCGAGCTGCTGGCTACGGTGGAGCCCTGCGCCGGGCTGACGCCGCTGGAACTGCCCGGGCGCGGCGAACTGCGCCGGCTGCGGGCCGAGGCCCTGGTTGCCGGGCTGCCGGCGGGGATCGCCTGGCGCGAGCTGCAGCGGGTCCGGCAGCTGCTCGCCGACGCCGATATCCAGCCCCGCGAGCTGCCGCGTGAGCAAGGGCCGGGCAACGTGCTGATGATCGAGGTCGCCGGCGACGCGGTGTGCGAGCTGTTCACCGGCTTCGGCGCCAAGGGCGTGAGCGCCGAAAGCGTGGCCGAGCGCACCGTCGCCGAGGTCGAGCGCTACCTGCACAGCGGCGCGGCGGTCGGCGAGCACCTGGCCGACCAGTTGCTGTTGCCGCTGGCGCTGGCCGGTGGTGGCGCCTTCACCACCACCCACGTTTCCGATCACCTGCACAGCAATGCCGCGGTGATCGAGCGCTTCCTCGCCGTCGAGGTGCGGTTCGAGCCGCAGGAGACGCGGGTGCTGGTGCGCGTGCGGCCTAGTGGTCTGTTTGGTTAGTTCAGTCAGTCAATTTCGGCGCCCATGGCTCCGATACTGCGTTGCCACTCCTCGCCATAGCCCTGCTATGACTCGTCGCGGCGCCTTGTCGCGGAACCATTAGTTGGTTGAGTAAAGGGTCATCCGAACTTGAGTTAACCAACTAACCGCACAGGCCACTAGCGCCCCAGCCGCGCGCTGAGGAAGGTCGCCAGCACGATCAGCGCGCCGCCGCCGAGGGGGCGCAGGCCGGGCACCTCGGCGAACAGCAGCCAGGCGAAGCCGATGCCGTAGACCGGTTCCATGGCGAACACCACCGCCGCGGTGCGCGCCTTGAGCACGCGCAGGCTGGAGACGAACAGGCTGTGGGCGAGGCCGGTGCACAGCACGCCGAGCAGGCCCAGCCACAGCCAGTCCAGCGGCGCCATCGCCGGCAGCTGCGGCGCGGCCAGCGGCAGCAGGCACAGGGCGATGGTCAGGTTCTGCCACAGCGCCGCCTGTACCGGGCTGATGCCGCGCGCGCTGACCCGGTTGGTGAGCGACAGCAGGGCGAACAGCAGGCCGGACAGCACTGCCCACAGCAGACCCTGGGTGGCCTCTCCGGCCAGCTCGAATTGCGGGGTGACCAGCAACAGGCCCAGGCACACCAGACCGACCACGGCGAACTCGCCGGCGTGCAGGCGCTCGCGGAACAGCAGGCCTTCGAGCAGCAGGGTGAAGGCCGGGAAGCTGGCGAAGCCGAGGGTGGCGATGGCCACGCCGCCGACCTTCACCGCCTGGAAGAAGGTCAGCCAGTGCGCGCCGAGCAGCAGGCCGCCCAGCACCAGCAGGCCGAGCTGGCGCAGGCCGGGGCGGGCATGCGCGCCGTTGCGGGCGAGCGCGGCGAACAGGCCGAGGGCGACCACGGCGAAGGCGGCGCGGCCGGCGGTGATCAGCAGCGGCGCGGCGGCGGCCAGCTTGCCGAGCACGCCGGTCAGGCCGAACAGCAGGGCGCCGAGGTGCAGGGCGAGCAGGGCGTTGCGCGGGCCCATGGACGGCGCATCCGGGCTGGCGGAGTGCGGCAGGGCGGGAGTGGTGGACTTCACGGCGGGACTTCCTGGCAGGATCGGGCGCAGTCTAGGCGCTCCGGCCCTGCCTGTCTGTCGCGCGCCTCGCGGCTTTTGTCGCGCTACTCGCCCCGTCGGCGCAGCTCGCGCGGAGTCGCGCCGAACTCGCGGGCCAGGGCGGCGGTGAAGGCGCTCTGCGAGCTGTAGCCGACCCGCGCGGCGATCTCGCCGACGCCGAGGGCGCTGTCCAGCAGCCACTGGCGGCCCTGGCGCAGGCGCCGGCGGCGCACGTAGTCCATCGGCGTCTGCCCGGTGGCGGCGAGGAAGCGGTCGTGGAAGCGTGCCACCGACAGGCCGCTGAGCCGCGCCAGGTCCGCCACCTGCAGCGGGCTGGCCAGGTGGCGGTCGATGTGCGCGTCCAGCGCCGCCAGCGGCAGGCCGACCGGCTCGGCGGGCGCGGTCGGGACGGCCAGGCTGGCCAGCAGCAGGCGGGCGGAATGTTCGGCGACCAGCGCATCGGCGAGCGCCGTGCTGGCGATCCAGCCGACCAGCTGGCTGTGCGCCGGCGCGAGGTCGTGCTGGCCGGGCTTCTCCAGCAGGCGGCGGCCGGCGTCGTAGTGCGCGCCCAGGCTGTCCTGCAGCCAGTCCTCGCTCGGCACGTCGAGCACCAGGCACTGGCTGCCATGGCGGCTGGCGCAGGCGTGGTGTTCCTCGGGCGGCACTATGGTCAGTCCCTGGCGCTCGATGCGGGTGGTCTGCCCGCCGACCGCCAGCTCCAGGCAGCCGGACAGGCCGAACACCAGCTGCACGTGGGCGTGGCTGTGGGCCAGCAGCTCTTCGCGGTAGTGGCGCAGGGTGAGGATCGGGGACATGACGAACTCCATGACGAGGCCGCCAGTTTACCCGCCGGGCATCGCCTGTCATCGCCCTGCCGTCGTGCTGTCATGGCGGTTAAACGGGGAGATCGCAGCATCGAGGCAAAACCGCCGGAGGCCGTCGATGACCAGTGCCCAACCGCTGCCGCTGAAACGCAAACTGCACGTACGAACCCTGTGGATCTCCGACGTGCACCTGGGGACCCGCGACTGCCAGGCCGAACGCCTGGATGCCTTTCTCAAGCGCTACCGACCCGAGCGGGTGTACCTGGTCGGCGACATCATCGACGGCTGGAAGCTGCGCAGCGGCGTGTACTGGCCGCAGAGCCACACCAACGTGATCCGCCGGCTGATCAACATGAGCCGGCGCGGCACCGAGGTGATCTACGTCACCGGCAACCACGACGAGTGCCTGCGCCGCTACGCCGACCTGGTGCTCGGCAACATCCGCCTGGTCGACGAGGCCGAGCACCTGACCGCCGACGGCCGCCGCCTGCTGGTGCTGCACGGCGACCAGTTCGACGTGATCACCCGCTACCACCGCTGGCTGGCCTTCCTCGGCGACTCCGCCTACGAGTTCACCCTGACCCTCAACCGCTGGCTCAACCACTGGCGCCAGCGCTGGGGCTACGGCTACTGGTCGCTGTCGGCCTGGCTCAAGCACAAGGTCAAGGGCGCGGTCAGCTACATCAGCGAATTCGAGGACGCGCTGGCCCATGAGTGCACCCGGCGCGGTTTCCAGGGCGTGGTCTGCGGCCATATCCACCACGCCGAGATCCGCCGCATCGGCGCCGTCGAGTACCTCAACTGCGGCGACTGGGTGGAATCCTGCTCGGCGCTGATCGAGCACGCCGACGGGCATATCGAGCTATATCGGCTGGCCGCCGAACGGCAGGTCAAATTGTTGCCCGCTGCCCCCGTCAGCGAGCCCGCCACGGAGGTGCAGGCATGAGACTCTTGATCGTCAGCGACGCCTGGGCGCCGCAGGTCAATGGCGTGGTCACCAGCCTGGTCGCGCTGGTCGAGGAGCTGGAGCGCCTCGGCCACCAGGTCGGCGTGCTGTCGCCGCAGGACTTCCGCACCCTGCCATGCCCGGGCTACGCGGCCATCCCGCTGGCCTGGGACGTCTGGAAGATGGCGGAGAAGATCCGCGACTTCGCCCCGGATGCCGTGCACCTGGCCACCGAGGGACCGCTCGGCTGGGCGGCGCGGCGCTGGCTGCGCCGCGAGGGGCTGGCGTTCTCCACCGCCATCCACACGCGCTTTCCCGAATACGTGACCGGCCGCTGGCCGTGGCTGCCGCTGAACTGGGGCTACGCCTGGCTGCGCGCCTTCCACCGGCCGAGCCGGGCGGTGCTGGTCAGTACCGAGCGCCTGCAGGACGAGTTCGCCGGCCGCGGTTTCCCGCGTCTGGCGCTGTGGCGCAAGGGCGTCGACCTGCGCCAGTTCCAGCCGCGCCTGGAGCCGGGGGAGGGCATGCCGCTGTTCCTGTATGCCGGGCGGCTGGCGCCGGAGAAGAACCTCGAAGCTTTCCTCGATCTCGACCTGCCGGGCAGCAAGGAGGTGGTCGGCGACGGCCCGCTGCGCGAGGAGTTGCAGCGGCGCTACCCGCAGGTGCGCTTCCACGGCTACCTGCCGACCGACGAGCTGGCCGCCGCCTACCGGCGGGCCAGCGCGCTGGTGTTTCCCTCGCGCACCGACACCCTCGGCCTGGTGATGCTCGAGGCGCTGGCCAGCGGCACGCCGGTGGCGGCCTTCCCGGTGCCCGGCCCGCTCGACGTGCTGCGCCAGGGCGTCAGCGGGGTGATGGACGAGGACCTGGAGCGCGCCTGCCTGGGCGCCCTCGAACTGGACCGCGGCACCTGCGCCGCCGAGGCCCGTCGCCTGTCGTGGCAGGCCTCGGCGCTGGAGTTCCTCGCCCACCAGCCGCGCCTGGACGGCGCGCCCATCTGGCGCTGAGCCCGCCGCGCCGGATCGCGCGCGGCATCCCCTGACGCCGGTCGCCCTGGCCGGCCCGCGGGCCGCCGGGGCGCAGTCGCGTCGCCGCCAGCACACCGCCGCAGCGGGCCGGGCCGCCGACTGGCGACCCGGGCCCGGCGACTTGTCGCCGCCGCGCGCCGTGCCTGGCGGCCAATTCCTGTCCCCCCAGGGCGGGGTGGCGAAAATCCCGCCGCCCAGGTGGCGGAAGTCCGCCGCAAACGCCCGGCGGATGCCCGCACGAGCCTCTCAATGCGTTGATTTACAAGGGTTTTTACTGTCTTTTGGCGGCTGGCACAGGGCTTGCTTTAGGCAGATTGCCCTCTCGCGAGGGCCAAACAATAAGCCCCCGGGGTGGGGTCAACGCATAGGTGATGATCGACCACAGGGAACAGGTCGGTTCTGCCCGAGAGGAACAACCAATGTCTCGCCAACCGCTGTACAAGAGCCTGTATGTCCAGGTGCTGGTCGCGATCGCCATCGGCGTTGCGCTGGGCCACTTCTATCCGGAAACCGGCGCGGCGATGAAGCCGCTGGGTGACGGGTTCGTCAAGCTGATCAAGATGGCCATCGCGCCGATCATCTTCTGTACCGTGGTCAGTGGCATCGCCGGCATGCAGGACATGAAGGCGGTGGGCAAGACCGGCGGCATCGCCCTGCTGTACTTCGAGATCGTCTCCACCCTGGCGCTGGTCATCGGCCTGGTGGTGGTCAACGTGGTCAAGCCCGGCGTCGGCATGCACGTCGATCCGGCCACCCTGGATGCCAGCAGCATCGCCGCCTATGCCAAGGCCGGTGCCGAGCAGAGCACCGTCGGCTTCCTGATGAACGTCATCCCCAACACCGTGGTCGGCGCCTTCGCCGAGGGCAACATCCTCCAGGTGCTGTTCTTCGCCATCCTGTTCGCCTTCGCCCTGCAGCGCATGGGCAAGCTCGGCAAGCCGGTGCTGGAGTTCATCGACGGCATCGCCCACGTGATGTTCGGCATCATCGGCGTGATCATGAAGCTCGCCCCCATCGGTGCCTTCGGCGCCATGGCCTTCACCATCGGCAAGTACGGCGTCGACTCGCTGGTGCAGCTCGGCCAGCTGATGCTGTGCTTCTACATCACCTGCGTGTTCTTCGTGCTGATGGTGCTGGGCGCCATCGCCCGCGCCAACGGCTTCAGCATCCTGCGCTTCATCAACTACATCCGCGAAGAGCTGCTGATCGTGCTGGGCACCTCCTCCTCGGAGTCGGCCCTGCCGCGCATGCTGAACAAGATGGAGAAGCTCGGTTGCCACAAGTCGGTGGTCGGCCTGGTGATCCCCACCGGCTACTCCTTCAACCTCGACGGCACCTCGATCTACCTGACCATGGCCGCGGTGTTCATCGCCCAGGCCACCGACACCCCGATGGACCTGACCCAGCAGCTGACCCTGCTGGCCGTGCTGCTGATCTCCTCCAAGGGCGCCGCCGGCGTCACCGGCAGCGGCTTCATCGTTCTCGCCGCCACCCTGTCGGCGGTCGGCGGCCTGCCGGTGGCTGGTCTGGCGCTGATCCTCGGCATCGACCGCTTCATGTCCGAAGCCCGCGCGCTGACCAACCTGATCGGCAACGGCGTGGCCAGCGTGGTGGTGGCCAAGTGGTGCGGCCAGCTGGACAACGAGCAGCTGCAGCGCGAACTGGCCACCCCGAGCCGCGGCGCGGTGGAGCTGCCGCTGGCGGCCGAGCCGGCGGCTACGGCTGACGCAGCTCGCCGCTGAACACCAGCGTCTCCCTGCAGCGCCGGCACAGGTAACGGCGCCCCCGCAGCACCAGCGCATGGCGCTGCGGGGTGAACGGAAACTCCCCCTCCGGACACCGACAGCGGTACACATAGTGCCGCTGTCGGCGTTTCACTTCGTAGGTATGGCAGCGCTCGGCCGGCAGGCCGTAGACCTTGCCCATGATCTGCTGCCACTCGCCGCCGTGCGGGCGGATGCCCGAACCGAACAACTGATGGGCGACCAGATGGGCCACCTCGTGGGCCACGGTCTGGCGCAGGAAGTGTTCGCGATTCTCCCGATACAGCTGGGCGTTGAAGCGCAGGCGGTTCTCCGTCAGATGGGCGACGCCGGCCTTGAGGCCGCGCAGGCGCAGGCTGACCTTTGGGCGGGGAAAGCGGCGGGCGAAGAAGGCTTCGGCCTGCTGGTAGCAGGCCTCGACGCGGGCGAGCAGCTGGTCGGGCATGGACGGATCGGGGGAGGGGGAAAGGGCGATTATGCCAGCGGCCTGCGGCACAAACAGCAGGGCCGCCCGCAGGCGGCCCAGGTATTTTTGGTCCGAGATTGTTTTACGCTCGACCGGACCTACGCCATCTATTCGTTCAACTGGCTATTCGTTCAACTCGAGTACACGGGGCCGATGCCGAAGCCCCACAGCACCACCGAAATGGCCATCATCGCCACCAGCACCACCAGTCCCACCGCCAGCACCGAGCTGGAGAACATGAAGCCTTCCTCTTTGGGAATGTTCATGAAGGTGGGAATGCCGACGTACAGCAGGTAGGCCGTGTAGCACACCGCCGCCGTTCCCACCGCCATGGCCAGCCACAGGTTGGGATACAGGGCCGCCAGGCCGCCGATGAACAGGGGCGTGGCGCAGTAGGCGGCGAACACGATCGAGTCGGTCAGGCTGGGCTTGGCGTCGTAGGTGCGCGACATCCAGTGGATGAAGGCGCCCATGGCAGCGATGCCGGCCAGCATGGCCAGGTAGGACAGCACGGTCATCTGCAGCGCGCTCGACTCGGTGAGGCGAACCGCCTCGCCGCCGGCGACCGACCAGCCGACCCGGGTGGTGCCGATGTAGGCGGATACCACGGGAATCGCCGCCAGGATGAGTACGTGGCTCAGATACATATGGCTGATGGTTTCTTTATCGCCACGAATCTCTTGCCATTCTTGATCAGGATGGGTGAAGAGCCCCCAGACGTGGTGAATCATGATAGGACACCTCTTCTTCGTTATATGCGAATCGACCCCAATTAGGCTTAGGCGCCGGAGGCACGTGATCCAGTGCCTTCCGGTGCCAGATCGCTCTCTGCGACCTTATGACGCAGTATAGGTGTCGGCGTCTCGCCTGCTCGTCGGAAGAGTAGAGCGATTCGCTCCCTCAGGCCGGCTTGTAATAACGATCGAGAATTTCCATGGCCTTGTTGATCGACTGCAGGCGCGTGGTGCTGCCGCCGCGGTCGGGGTGGTGCTGGCTGACCAGTTGGCGGTAGCGCAGGCGGATGGCGGAGTAGTCGGCGCGCGCGTCGAGGCCGAACAATTCCAGCGCGGCTTCGCGCTCCTCGCCGCCGTGCATGCGCGTCCAGAAGCTCTGCAGCAGGTGCACGACGTCCGCCTCGGTGGTGTCGCGCAGGCGCGCCTCGTCGAGGTAGTAGGCGCGCAGCGGATCGTGCTCGCCGAGCGCCTGCGGGCCGTCCTGGTAGGGCAGCAGGCGGATCAGCAGCGGGTTGATCTCCAGGTGCGCGCTGCGCTCGCCCCACAGGCGGTCGCGCAGGCGGTAGAGGGCGTTGAACAGCAGGAAGTGGGTGCGGAACAGCACCAGCTTGTCGGTCAGTGGCAGCTGGGGCAGGTGGGTGCAGTGCGCCTCGCGCAGACGGCGGATGAGCTGGTGCTCGCTGAGGCCGTCGGGCACCCGGCGCAGCAGGGCGAGCAGTTGTTCCATCAGGTCGATGGCGGGATCGTAGCTGGTATTCATGGCCGGCAAGCCTAGCACGGGGGTTTGCGGCGAGCCCGAACAGCGGCGGAAGGCGTGAACCGCCTCGCAAGGGCAGGACGACGGTCGTTGCGCCAGGGCAATGCGCTCTTTTGTAGGGGCGAATTTATTCGCCGAGGGGTGCGAAGCGCCCCAGGAGCCATCAAGGGCAGGCCGTTGGCCTGCTCGGCGAATGAATTCGCCCCTACAGGCGGACGTTGGCGCCCGTACCTCGGGCATTGCGGCGATGGGGCTGGGGTGTGCGGCCATTTGTGCGTAAAATGACCGCCTTTTTCGCACTTCCCTTTCCGCAACTCCTTTTTCTCAAATCCCCCGGACTCCACATCACCATGGGCACCCTTTCGGTCAACCAGAACAAGCTGCAGAAGCGCATTCGCCGCCTGGCCGGCGAAGCCGTCACCGACTTCAACATGATCGAGGACGGCGACAAGGTCATGGTCTGCCTGTCCGGCGGCAAGGACAGCTACACCATGCTCGACGTGCTGCTCTATTTGCAGAAGGTCGCGCCGATCAAGTTCGAGGTCGTGGCGGTGAACATGGACCAGAAGCAGCCGGGCTTCCCCGAGCACGTGCTGCCCGAGTACCTGAAGTCGATCGGCGTCGAGTACCACATCATCGAGAAGGACACCTACTCGGTGGTCAAGGAGAAGATCCCGGAAGGCAAGACCACCTGCTCGCTGTGCTCGCGCCTGCGCCGCGGCACCCTGTACACCTTCGCCGACCAGATCGGCGCGACCAAGATGGCCCTCGGCCATCACCGCGACGACATCCTCGAGACCTTCTTCCTCAACATGTTCTACGGCGGCACCCTCAAGGCCATGCCGCCCAAGCTGCTCTCCGACGACGGCCGCAACGTGGTGATCCGCCCGCTGGCCTACTGCAACGAGGCGGACATCGAGGCCTACGCGAAGATCCAGGAATTCCCGATCATCCCCTGCAACCTGTGCGGCTCGCAGGAGAACCTGCAACGCCAGGTGGTCAAGGAGATGCTCCAGGAGTGGGAGCGCAAGAGCCCGGGCCGCACCGAGATCATGTTCCGCGCCCTGCAGAACGTGGTGCCCTCGCAGCTGGCCGACCGCAACCTGTTCGACTTCAAGAGCCTGAAGATCGACGACGAGGCGACGCCGCGCTTCCTCGACGTGATGAGTCTGTGACCCCCGACCGGCTGCCCAGTGCAGCCGGTTTCACATCTGCCGCATGATCAGCTCGACCACCTCGCGCCCCTCGACGAACTGCTCCTGGACCAGGCGCTGCACATCGTCTTCGCTGCTTACCCGATACCAGGTGCCGGCGGGGTAGACGCTGAGGGTCGGCCCCTGATCGCAGGGGAACTGGCACTGGGTGCGGGTGAGGTGCACGCCGCCTTCGCACTCCAGCCTGCCGGCCGCCTTCAGCCGCTCGCGCAGCGTTTTCCACAGCGGCAGGGCGCCGCGCCGGATGCAGCGCGGACCGTTGCACAGCAGCACGCGGTAGTGATGCTGGGGAATGCACGACCAGGCATGCGCCGCCGGCAGCGCCGGCACCTCCACGCAACCCAGATGGCGCTCGGGCTGTTCGATCAGGGCGCAGACGGCATCGAGCTGGCCGGCATCGCTGCTGGCGACGAACAGCCGGTCGGCCACCCCCTCGCCGATGGCCTGCAGCTCGCTGCGCAGCCAGTCCAGGTACGGGCTGCTGGCGTTGGGGTCGAGATCGACCAGCAGCAGAGGTAGCTCGCCGGCGGCGATGCAGTCGCGCACGCGTTGCCAGAGCCCGGCGTAGCCTTCGGTGGTATCGACGATATCGGCCAGCGCCGCCGCGCCGCGCAGGGCCGAAAGCTCGCGCTGGAACAGTTCGGCGAAGCTGCCGCGGGCCAGGTCGGGGCCGACGAACAGCACGCGGGCGTAGGGCGAAGTGGACATGGCGGTACCTGCTGGCGGCAAAGGGCCGGCAGTCTACCCGAGAGCGCCGGGCAGGGCTTGCAGCGCCTGCCAGAGTTCCTCGACGGCGGCGAACTCGCAGTCCACCGCCGGCAGTGGCGGGCGCGCCAGGACCAGCACCGGCAGACCGCGCTCGCGGGCCACCTGCAGCTTGGCCTCGGTGGCGCCGCCGCCGCTGTTCTTGCTGATCAGCACGTCGAAATCCTCCGCCGCGAACAGTGCGCGCTCGGCCTCCAGGCCGAACGGTCCGCGGGCGGCGATCACCCTGGCCCGCGCGTTGCCCGGATGCTCGTCGAGCACCCGCACGGTCCAGAACTGCCCGGCGGGGATGGCGTCGAGGTGGGCCAGCGGCTCGCGGCCGAGCGTGAAGAACGGCCGGCGGAAAGCCGCCAGCGCGTTGCTCAGCTCGTTCCAGCCGGCCACCTCGCGCCAGTCGTCGCCGGCGCCGGCCTGCCAGCCGGGACGGCGCAGCGCCCAGCAGGGAATGCCGGCGAGCTGTGCGGCCTGGGCCGCGTTGGCGCTGATCCGCGCCGCGTAGGGGTGGGTGACGTCGAGCAGCAGGTCGATGCCTTGCTCGTCGATGAAGCGCGCCAAGCCCTCGGCGCCGCCGAAGCCGCCGACCCGCACCCGGCAGGCCAGATCCTGCGGCACCTTGCCCAGCCCGGCCAGGCTGTAGACGTGTGCGGGGCCGAGGCGCCGGGCGATGGCCAGGGCGTCGCCGACGCCGCCGAGCAGCAGGATGCGCCGGCTCACGGCTTGCGCACTTGCAGCAGGGTGATCGGCAGGGCGCTGCGCCAGGTGTCGAAGGCGCCGAGCGGCTGCGCCTGGGCCACGGCGATGCGGGTCAGCTCGCCGCCGTGTTCCTCGCGCCAGGCCACCAGCGCCGCCTCGCTCTGCAGGGTCACCGCGTTGGCGATCAGCCGGCCGCCGGGCTTGAGCGCCTGCCAGCACTGTTCCAGCACGCCGGGCACGGTCACCCCGCCGCCGATGAAGACCGCATCCGGTCGCTCCAGCCCGTCCAGTGCCTCGGGTGCGGCGCCGGCCACCAGCTGCAGGCCGGGCACGCCGAGGGCGTCGCGGTTGTGGGCGATCAGTTGCTGGCGGCCGGCATCCGCCTCGATGGCGATGGCCCGGCAGCTGGGGTGGGCGCGCAGCCACTCGATGCCGATCGAGCCGCAGCCGGCGCCGACGTCCCAGAGCAGTTCGCCCGGCGTCGGCGCCAGGCGGGCCAGGGTGATGGCGCGCACGTCGCGCTTGGTCAGCTGGCCGTCGTGGCGGTAGGCGTCGTCCGGCAGGCCGCAGGTCAGCGGCAGGCGGCGGGCGTCGGCACCGGCGACGCACTCCACCGCCAGCAGGTTGAGGTCGGCGACCTGCTCGACCGCCCAGCTTTCCGCCAGGCCGTCGATGCGCCGCTCCAGCGCGCCGCCCAGGTGCTCCAGCACGCTCAGCCGGCTGGGGCCGAAGCCGCGCTCGCGCAGCAGGGCGGCGATGGCGGCGGGGCTGGCGCCGTCGTTGCAGAGGATCAGCAGGCGCTGGCCGGCATGGATGTGCAGGTTGAGCGCCGCCAGCGGGCGGGCCACCACCGACAGCACGGTGGTCTCCTGCAGCGGCCAGCCGAGGCGCGCGGCGGCCAGGGAGCAGGAGGAGGGCGCCGGCAGCACGCGCAGCTCGTCCGCCGCCACCTGGCGCGCCAGGCTGGCGCCGACGCCGAACAGCATGGGATCGCCGCTGGCCAGCACGCACACCGGCGTGCCGCGCCGCTCCAGCACCGGCGCCAGGCTGAACGGGCTCGGCCAGCTGTGCCGCGTGGCGCGGATCTCCGCCGGCAGCAGCTCCAGCTGGCGCGGTGCGCCGACTATCTGCTCGGCCGCCAGCAGGGCGCGGCGCGCCGCCTCGCCGAGTCCCGCATAGCCGTCCTCACCGATGCCCACCACCGTCAGCCAGGCTGTCATGCACGTCTCCTCGTTGCCCGTTGCCGACGGACAGGCTTGGCCTGGCGCCGGAAAAAGCGGGCATAATAGCGCCTTCGTCGGTGCCTGATGGGCTTGCCCATCGGCCTAAGAGGGAACACGGACCAACCGTGGCTGCCCCCGCAACTGTAAGCAGCGAGTCGCTCCGCACACGCGCCACTGAGCAATCGGGAAGGCCGCGGATCGATGCCGACCTGCCAGCCAGGAGACCTGCCGACGACGCAGTCGCGAGTGCCAACATCGGGCGGGGTGTACCGATGCCAAGGAATCCCTTCGTGCGGATTCCGCTGGTTCGGTCGCCGCGTCGTTCGTTGCCGGTGACCGCGTGCCGCCCGATTCTTCCATTCCCGTTCCGTTTTCCCCCCGGCCCTCCGCCTGCCCGGGGCTGTGGCGCATCGTCTCCGCGCTGGACGGAGGCATCTGCCGGGTCAAGCTGCCCGGCGGCCAGCTGTCCAGCGCCCAGGCGCGCGCCGTGGCCGCCGCCGCGCGCACCTGCGCCAGCGGCGTGCTGGAGTTGACCAACCGCAGCAACCTGCAGCTGCGCGGCGTGCGCGTCGAGCGTCAGGCCGAGCTGGTGGGCGGCCTGCTGGCCGCCGGCCTCGGCCCGCGCCGCGCGGAAGCCGACGATGTGCGCAACCTGCTGCTCAGCCCCGCCGCCGGTCGCGACCGCGCGGCCCAGCTCGACGTGCGCCCGCTGGCCGGGCAACTGCTCGACCTGCTGGAGGACACCCCCGACTTCCATCGCCTGTCCGCCAAGTTCGCCCTGCAGCTGGACGGCGGCGAGGCGCTGGCCATGCTCGACCATCCCCACGACCTCTGGCTCGCCGCCTGGCCCGGCGGCACGCGGATCGCCTTCGGTCTGGCCGGCGGCGCCCGGCGCCAGGCGCTGGCCAGCGTCGAACCGGCGCAGGTGCCGCAGCTGGTGGAAACGCTGCTGCGCCTGTTCCTCGAACTGGCCGGCGCGCACACGCGCATGCGCGAGCTGCTGGCCGAGCTGCCGGTGGCGGAGTTCCTCGACCGCCTGCAGGCGCGCCTGCCGTTCGCCCTGGAGCGCGCGGTGCCGGCGCTGCCGCTGGCCGACACGGCCGCCGCGCCGCTGGGCGTCTACGTCCAGGCGCAGCCGGGACTGACCATGCTGCTGGCCGGCGCGCCGCTGGGCCGCGTGGACGCCGCGCAGCTCGACGCTCTCGCCGAGCTGGCCGAGCGCGAAGGCAGCGGCGAGCTGCGCCTGACTCCCTGGCAGGGCGTGCTGCTGCCGGATATCCCCGTGGCCCGGATGGCCGCGGTGGCCGACGCCTTGGGCGAGATCGGCCTGCTGCTGGACGCCCGCGCGCCGCTGGCCCGCCTGCTCGCCTGCAGCGGCAGCAGCGGCTGCGTCAAGGCCCACGCCGACACCAAGGCCGACGCCCGCCGCCTGGCCGCGCGGCTGGGCGAGCACGGGCCGGCGCAGGTGCACCTGAGCGGCTGCCCGCGCTCCTGCGCGGCCGCCCACGTCGCCCCCTACACCCTGCTGGCCCAGCCCGGCGGGCGCTACCACCTCTATCGACGCGAGCAGGGACTGGCCGGATTCGGCCGCCTGCTCGCGCCGTCCCTCGACATCGACCAAGCCGGCGACTGGCTCGCCGCACTGCCCCCCTCAGGAGCTCCCGCATGATCGACTACATCCGCGACGGGCAGGAAATCTACCGCCAGTCCTTCGCCACCATTCGCGCCGAGGCCGACCTGTCGGCCATCCCGGCGGACCTGGAAAAGCTCGCCGTCCGCCTGATCCACGCCTGCGGCATGGTCGACGTGGTGCAGGACCTGCGTTTCTCAAAGGGCGCCGGCGCCGCCGGCCGCGCCGCGCTGGCCGCCGGCGCGCCGATCCTCTGCGACGCGCGGATGGTCGCCGAGGGCATCACCCGCGCGCGCCTGCCGGCCCACAACGAGGTGATCTGCACCCTCAACCAGCCCGACGTGCCGCAGCTGGCCCGCGAACTGGGCAACACCCGCTCGGCGGTGGCCCTGGAGCACTGGCGCGAGCGCCTGGAAGGCAGCGTGGTGGTGATCGGCAACGCGCCGACCGCGCTGTTCTACCTGCTGGAAATGCTCGACGCCGGCGCGCCCAAGCCGGCGCTGATCCTCGGCATGCCGGTGGGCTTTATCGGCGCCGCGGAATCCAAAGAGATGCTCGCCGCCGACAGCCGCGGCGTGCCCTACGTCATCGTGCGCGGTCGTCGCGGCGGCAGCGCCATGGCCGCCGCGGCGGTCAACGCCCTGGCCACGGAGGTGGAATGATGCGCAAGGGACGTTTGCTCGGCCTGGGCGTCGGCCCCGGCGACCCCGAGCTGATCACCCTCAAGGCCCTGCGCCTGCTGCAGTCCGCGCCGGTGGTCGGCTACTTCGTAGCCAAGGCCAAGGCCAGCAAGGGCCAGGGCGGCAACGCCTTCGGCATCATCGCGGAGCACCTCGCCGACGCCCAGCAGCGCCTGCCGCTGGTCTACCCGGTGACCACCGAGAAGCTGGCGCCGCCGCTGTCCTACGAGGATGTGATCGCCGACTTCTACGACACCTGCGCGGCGCAGATCGCCGGGCACCTGGACGCCGGCCGCGACGTGGCGGTGATCTGCGAGGGCGACCCGTTCTTCTACGGCTCCTACATGTACCTGCACGACCGCCTGGCCGCCCACTACGAGGTCGAAGTGGTCCCCGGCGTGTGCTCGATGCTCGGCTGCGCCTCGGTGCTCGGCACCCCGCTGGTGTACCGCAACCAGAGCCTGTCGGTGCTCTCCGGCGTGCTGCCCGAAGAGGAACTGAAACGCCGCCTGCAGGACGCCGAGGCCGCCGTGGTGATGAAGCTCGGCCGCAATTTCGACAAGGTGCGCCGGGTGCTCCAGCAGCTCGGCCTCGACCGCCGCGCCCACTACGTCGAGCGGGCGACCATGGACAACCAGCGCATCGTGCCGCTGGACGAGGTCGACCCGCTGTCCTCGCCGTACTTCTCGATGATCCTGGTGCCCGGGGAGAAGTGGCGTGGCTGAACGCGGGCCGCGCCGGTCGAGGGCGCGAATCGCTGCCCGCCGCACGGGCGAATTCATTCGCCCGTGCGAGCAATCCCGCCAGCACGGCCACCGCTGCTTTTCTGTAGGGGCGAATTCATTCGCCCACGCGCAACACCGCCCGTACCGCCGCCGCTGCCTATCTGTAGGGGCGAATTCATTCGCCTATGGGCACCACCGCCAGCCCGGCCACCGCTGCCTTACCTGTAGGGGCGAATTCATTCGCCTCTATAAAGCCTCGGGCCAATGACCCGGCCCCGGCCGCTCATCGAATAGGAAACACCCCATGTCCAAATCCCCGGCCATCGTCATCCTCGGCCCCTCCGCGCTGGCCACCGCTCGACGCCTGCAGGACCTCTATCCGCAGGCCGCGATCCACGGCCTGCGCGCGCGGATCGACGACGTCGAGCAGCCCTACGACGACTTCGGCGCCACCCTGCGTGCGCTCTACCGGGACGGCACGCCGATCATCGCCCTGTGTGCCGCCGGCATCGTCATCCGCAGCTTGGCGCCGCTGCTCGCCGAGAAGGGCGCCGAGCCGCCGGTGCTGGCGGTGGCCGAGGACGGCAGCGCCGTGGTGCCGCTGCTCGGCGGCCTGGCCGGGGTGAACGTGCTGGCCCGCGAGATCGCCGCGCTGCTCGCGGTGGCGCCGGCGATCACCACCAGCGGCGAGCTGCGCTTCGGCACCTGCGTGCTCAACCCGCCGCCCGGCTACGTGCTGGCCGACCTGGAGCAGGGCAAGCGGCTGGTCAGCGATCTGCTCGGCGGCCAGCCGGTGCGCGTCGAGGGCGAGGCGCCCTGGCTGGACGCGGCGCGCCTGCCGCTGGACGAAGCAGCCGAGCGGCGCATCCGCATCAGCCCGCAGCGCCAGGGCGGCGCCGACGAACTGCTGATCCACCCGCGCCTGGTGCTGGCCCGCTGCAGCGCGGAAGAGGGCGATCTGCCCGCCGCCGTGCGCGCCGCGCTGCAGCGCGTGGATCTGGCCGAGGCGGCGCTGGCCGCCGTGCTGGCCGATCCGGCCGACCTCGGCAATGCGCGCCTGGCCGCCGCGGCGGCCGAGCTGGGCGTGCCGCTGCGCTTCTTCCCTGCCGACGCCGCGCTGCCGCCGGCCTGCTTCGAGGCGCCGGGCCTCAGCCTGCACCTCGCCGACAGTCCCGCCCAGGCCGCCGCCATCGGCCAGCCGCGCGGTCGGCTCAGCGTGGTCGGCCTCGGCCCCGGCGCCAGTGAGCTGATGGCCCCGGCCGTGCGCCACGCGCTGGATACGGCCGAGGACGTGCTCGGCTACGACACCTACGTCAACATGGCCGGCCCGTTCCGCGCCGATCAGGTGCTGCACGGCAGCGACAACCGCGAGGAACTGCAGCGCGCCGCCCACGCCTTCGAACTGGCCGCGCAGGGACGCCGGGTGGTCATGGTCTCCTCCGGCGACCCCGGCGTGTTCGCCATGGCCGCCGCGGTGCTCGAAGCGCTGGAAGCCTCCAGCGACCCGCGCTGGCACGCCGTGGAGTTGGAAGTGCTGCCCGGCATCTCCGCCGCCCTGGCCACCGCCGCCAAGGCCGGCGCGCCGCTCGGACACGACTTCTGCCTGCTGTCGCTGTCGGACAATCTCAAACCCTGGACGGTGATCGAGAAACGCCTCGACCACGCCGCCGCCGCCGATCTGGCCATGGCCTTCTACAACCCGATCTCCAAGGCCCGCCCCTGGCAACTCGGCCGCGCGCTGGACATCGTCCGCCAGCACCGCACCCCGCAAACCCTGGTGGTCCTCGGCCGCGACATCGGCCGCCCGGCCGAAAGCCTGCGCGTGCTGACCCTCGGCGAGCTGAGTCCGGAGTTGGTGGACATGCGCACCCTGGTGATCATCGGCTCCAGCCAGACCCGCCGTTTCCCCCGCGCCGGGGGCGGGGAGTGGGTGTATACGCCGCGGTGGTATCCGCAGGAGGGGTGAGGGTGAGGCCCGGTTGCTAGGTGGTGGTGCGACGGGCGCCTTATCGCAGGGAGAGCATCCGATCGGATGCTCCGGGCTTGGCGCCTGCGAGCGTTAGGCTACCCAGCCCTGTCCGCTAGGGCGGCTGGAATCGACCAGAAGCAGCCAGAGGGCAGACGCTGCGCCAGGACCGCTCCCGGTCGAACGGACTCGCCAACAGTAGCTGCCCGGCGCGCGGCTAAACCCGGGCGCTCGAGGTGCCGCGAGCGTACTTCTTCTGCAGGATCATCGACGCTTCGTTGTAGGCAGTCTGGAAGGCGTCGCCGCCGATCCACTTCACTGCCGTGTCTTCGTCTTCATCGTGGAAGATCCCGCGATAGACGATCAACAGGCCCATCATGAAGTCGATGGCAGCGTCTTCCTCTTCCTCAGCGACGACCAGCTCCAACACCGGGTACTGCAGGAACACCAGGCACATCGCCAGCAGGCTGATGCCTTCGCCGACCTTCATCGCCTGGAACAGGTCGTCGAAGTGCGCCGGATCGAAACCGTTCTCTTCGATGTCCTTGAAGTCGAAGGTGCTCAGGTCGATATCGACATCATCGAATGGCTCGTTGACCAGCGGATTGGCCAGCAGCGGATGCAAGACATTGGCCTTGGCTTTGCCCGAACGGTTCTGCTTGGCCTTGGCTTTCGCCCGCTGGGCACGTTTTTGCTGTTTATCCGGGGAGGCCATGGAGGCGAGTTCCTTGTTCGATGCAGCCATGTTCATGGCTCGGGGTAATCGGGCACAAATTGTATTGAGTCTTGGCCAGGTTCGTCGGCCAAGGGGGCGGATTTTTGTGCTCCCAACGGTGCTTTCGACCAGAGGCAGCCCTTTGCTCAACGGATTCCCCCGTCGACTCAAACCAGATTCAACCGTTTCGCCAGCTTGCGCAGGTTGCTCGGGTCTATGGCCAGCGCCCGGGCCGCGGCGGCCCACTTGCCGTCGTGCTGGGCCAGGGCGCCCTGGATCAGTTCGCGCTGATAGCGGTCCATGGCCTGCTGCAGGCTTTCGCTCGGCGCCGGCGGCACGGACGCCGGCGCGCTGGCCGGGGCTGGCGCCGGTCCGTCCAGCCCCAGCCAGGGCGCCTCGATGCTGAGCAGGGCGGTGCGCGATTCGGCCTGGCTGAGGACCTTGAGGGCGGCGCGGCTGATCACATGCTCCAGCTCGCGCACGTTGCCCGGCCAGGGGTAGGCCAGCAGGGCACGCTCGGCATCGGCGGACAGGCGCAGGCAGCGCAGGCCCAGGCGGGCGCGGTTGAGTTCGAGGAAGTGGCCGGCCAGCACCAGCACGTCGCGGCCACGCTCGCGCAGCGGCGGGATGTGCACCGGGTAGACCGACAGGCGGTGATAGAGATCGGCGCGGAAACGCCCCTCGCGCACCTCCTCCCACAGCCGCCGGTTGGTCGCCGCGATCACCCGCACGTCGACATGCCGCGGACGGTCGGCGCCCAGGCGCTGAATCTCGCCGTTCTGCAGGGCGCGCAGCAGCTTGGCCTGGATCGACAGCGGCAGCTCGCCGATCTCGTCGAGGAACAGGGTGCCGCCGTTGGCCGCCTCGAAGCGTCCTGGGCGGTCCTGCGCAGCGCCGGAGAAGGCGCCTTTCACATGACCGAACAGTTCGCTCTCGGCCAGGGTCTCCGGCAGCGCCGCGCAGTTGACGTAGACCAGCGGCTGGCGCGCGCGCGGCGAGTGGGCATGCAGCCAGCGGGCGAACAGCTCCTTGCCGACACCGGTTTCGCCCTGCAGCAGCACCGACAACTCGGAGTCCGCCACGACCGCCAGTTCATCGAGCAACTGGCGCAGCACCGGGCTGTCGCCGAGCAGCATGCCGGCCGCTTCGTCGCTGACCTCGCCTTCCTCGCGCCGCGCCAGGCGCAGGCTGCGAATCTCGTTCTCCAGCCGGCAGACGCGCAGCGCCGCCTCGATCAGCAGGGCGTGGCTCTGCAGGCGCTCGCTCGCGCTGCAGTCGAACGTGCCGGGGTGCAGGGCATCCAGGGTCACCGCGCCCCACAGGCGGCCGTCGAGGAACAGGCTCATGCCCATGCAATCGTGCACCGGCAGCGGCTCGTCGGGGCTGTTCTGCAGCAGGCCGTCGTAAGGGTCGGGCAACTCGCTGTGGGCGGCGAACTGTAGCGGCTCGCGCTGCGCCATGATCTGGGCCAGGCGCGGATGTTTGGCCAGCACGAAGCTGCGCCCGAGTACCTCGTGGGCCAGGCCCACCGCCGCCTGCGGGCGCAGACTCTCGCCGTCCAGGCGCAGCAGCACCACGGCGCTGCAGGCGAAGATCTCGCGCAGGCTGACCACCAGCCGTTGCAGGCGCACGGCCGCTGGCAACTCGCCGACCAGGTCGGCGAGCAAGGCGTTCTGCAGCGGGGTGAAATCTACCATTTCGGGTATCCATGACCTGATCTGTATCGGGTAATTTATACCGCTGCGGCGCGCAAACCCTTGATTTCCGTCAGGTTTGAGCATGGCACGGGGCTTGCGATGGAGATGGCAGACCAACACGCCTGAAAGGAGTCCTTCATGGCCAGCCAATTGCTCGACAAAACCCTCGGCGACATCGCCTGCAGCATCCCCGGCGCCACCCGCGTGTTCCACGAATTCCATCTCGACTTCTGCTGCGGCGGCCAGAAAACCCTGCGCGAGGCGGCGCTGGCGCGCGGCGTCGACGCCGAGCGCGTAGAGCAGCGCCTGCTCTCCCTCAGCGGCGAGGACGACCGGGAGATAGACTGGCGCCAGGTGCCGCCGGAGCGCCTGATCGAGCATCTCCTGCAGCGCTACCACGCGGTGCACCGCGAGCAATTGCCGGAGCTGATCCGTCTCGCCGGGCGGGTCGAGCAGGTCCACAGCGACCGCGAGCACTGCCCGCTGGGGCTGACCGAGCTGCTGATCGACATGCAGCAGGAGCTGGAAAGCCACATGCAGAAGGAGGAGCAGATCCTCTTCCCGATGATCCAGCGCGGCGGCGGCAGGATGGCCGGCGGCCCCATCTCGGTGATGCGCTTCGAGCACGACCAGCACGGCGAAACCCTGGAGCGCATCGTCGAGCTGACCGACGACATGCAGCCGCCGGCCAACGCCTGCAACACCTGGCGCGCGCTGTACCGCGGCCTGGACGAGCTGCGCTGCGACCTGATGCAGCACATCCACCTGGAAAACAACCTGCTGTTCCCGCGCGCCCTCGGCGAAGAGGTGCAGCATGGGTGAGTACCGCAAACTCTGGTGGACGCTGATAGCCGTACTCGGCGTGACCTTCTGCCTGCTCGGCTGGTTCGGCCGCGAGGTGTATCGCCAGGCGCCGCCGATTCCGCAACAGGTGCAGAACGCCGACGGCCGCCCGCTGTTCACCGGCGATGACATCCTCGATGGCCAGACCGCCTGGCAGAGCGTCGGTGGCATGCAGCTTGGCTCGATCTGGGGCCATGGTGCCTACCAAGCGCCGGACTGGACCGCCGACTGGCTGCACCGTGAACTGACGACCTGGCTCGACCTGGCCGCCCAGCAGGAATATGGCAAGCCCTTTGCCGAGGTGGACGAAGACCACCAGGCGCTGCTGCGCCAGCAACTCAAGCGCGAGTACCGCGGCAACCAGGTGCAGGGCGAGGTGCTGGTACTCAGCGAGCGGCGCATCGCCGCCATCGCGCAGACCGCCAGCTACTACGACGCGCTGTTCGGCAACGACCCGGCGCTGCAGGGCAGCCGCAAGAGCTTCGCCATGAAGGAGAACACCCTGCCCGACGCCGCGCGGCGCGAGCAGCTGACCCGGTTCTTCTTCTGGACCGCCTGGGTGGCCGCCACCGAGCGCCCCGGCAGCGAGGCGACCTACAGCAACAACTGGCCGCACGAGCCGCTGATCGACAACCAGCCGACCGCGGAGAACCTGATGTGGTCGGTCGCCAGCGTGGTCCTGCTGATCGCCGGCGTCGGCTTCCTGGTCTGGGCGTGGGCCTTCCTGCGCGGTCGCGAGGAGGACGAACCGGCGGCGCCGGCCCACGATCCGCTGAGTCTGGTGGCGCTGACGCCGTCGCAGAAGGCGCTGGGCAAGTACCTGCTGCTGGTGGTCGGCCTGTTCGCCTTCCAGGTGCTGCTCGGCGGCGCCACGGCGCACTACACGGTGGAAGGCCAGGACTTCTATGGCTTCCCACTGTCGCAGTGGTTCCCCTATTCGCTGCTGCGCACCTGGCACATCCAGAGCGCGCTGTTCTGGATCGCCACCGGCTTCCTCACCGCCGGCCTGTTCCTCGCGCCGCTGATCAACGGCGGCAAGGACCCGAAATTCCAGAAGCTCGGTGTCGATGTGCTGTTCTGGGCGCTGGTGGCGGTGGTGGTCGGCTCCTTCGTCGGCAACTACCTGGCGATCGCCCAGGTCATGCCGCCCGAGTGGAACTTCTGGCTCGGCCACCAGGGCTACGAATACGTCGACCTCGGCCGCCTGTGGCAGATCGGCAAGTTCGCCGGCGTGGCCTTCTGGCTGCTGCTGATGCTGCGCGGCATCCTGCCGGCCTTCCGCCAGCCCGGCGACAAGAACCTGCTGGCCCTGCTGTCCGCCTCGGTGATCGCCATCGGCCTGTTCTACGGCGCCGGCTTCGCCTACGGCCAGCGCACCCACCTGTCGGTGATGGAGTACTGGCGCTGGTGGGTGGTCCATCTGTGGGTCGAAGGCTTCTTCGAGGTATTCGCCACCACCGCCCTGGCCTTCATCTTCTCCAGCATGGGCCTGGTGTCCAGGCGCATGGCCACCACCGCCAGCCTGGCGTCGGCCTCGCTGTTCATGCTCGGCGGCGTGCCCGGTACCTTCCACCACCTATACTTCGCCGGCACCACCACGCCGGTGATGGCGGTCGGCGCCACCTTCAGCGCCCTGGAAGTGGTGCCGCTGATCGTGCTCGGCTACGAGGCCTGGGAACACTGGCGCCTGAAGAGCCGCGCGGTGTGGATGGAGCGGGTCAAGTGGCCGCTGATGTGCTTCGTCGCCGTGGCCTTCTGGAACATGCTCGGCGCCGGCGTATTCGGCTTCATGATCAACCCGCCGATCTCGCTGTACTACGTGCAGGGCCTCAACACCACGCCGGTGCATGCCCATGCCGCGCTGTTCGGGGTCTACGGCTTCCTCGCCCTGGGCTTCACCCTGCTGGTGCTGCGCTACATCCGCCCGCAGCTGCAGTTCAACGAGGGACTGATGAAGGTCGCCTTCTGGTGGCTCAACGGCGGCCTGGTGCTGATGATCGCCACCAGCCTGCTGCCCATCGGCATCATCCAGTTCCACGCCAGCGTCAGCCAAGGCCTGTGGTACGCCCGCAGCGAAGCCTTCATGCAGCAGGACCTGCTGCAGACCCTGCGCTGGGTGCGCACCTTCGGCGACGTGGTGTTCATCGTTGGCGCCCTGGCCATGGCTTGGCAGGTGGTCAGCGGGTTCTTCTCGCCCAGCGGCGAGAGCGTGCCGCAGCGCGGGGAGGCGGGGGCTGCATCGGCTAGTTGATGGGGTGTAGGTGGATTGGCTGGACTCGGCCCGCGTTGTGCGGGTTGAGTCATTTTTACCGCCGCGCCGTACCGTTCGATAGAAGTTTTCAGCGCCCAGAAAACGAAAAAGCCCTGAAGACCAAGGCCCTCAGGGGGGCGTGAAAGTGGCGGTGAAGGAGGGATTCGAACCTACTTTTGCCGTTCCGTATCGTCTCAAACCCGCTCAATCTATGGCCTCGGCGCCCTCCTTCCTCTCAATGTGTAGCTATCCGGCTCAGTGATTTTGACGCATTTTAGACACATGCCACCCCTTGGCCTACACAAGATTACAGCACCCAATTAGCAGAACATTACTGAGCCTTAATCAAAGATTTCATAGCATCCAACGCCTCCTTATTGGCTTCTCGATCAAAAAAGCCCAGCCCTCTAGGCTGCTCTAGTATTCTCCAGCCGCTATAGGCCTCCATCATAAAAAGCAAGAATTGGGCTTTTGTGGGAATTATAAGGCTTATCATGTCAACATATCGCGCTCGCTCTTGCTCTGGACAGATGTCGACAGTCAATTTAAATAGGGCGCAGAACGATCTTACCAAAGAATAAATGCATTCATGATTGCTCTGATCAATTTCATTTATCAGCTTATCAAAATCATTTTTACTGCGCTCGGCAGATAGTAGCCTTTCCTGTAAGTAAGTTACTGCCTCCCCGCTCTTTAAAAGAGTCCCATCTAATCCAGGCAGCGAGAACGACTTGTATTCATCAATTGCAACCTGAGCAAAGGTCAACAACGAACTTTCATATGATCGAAGAGCTTCGTTTCTTCTGGCTTCTGCGAGATCATTTCGAGCCTCATCAGCCTCAGACTTTGCAATCTCTATTTGTTTTTCTTGGAAGCTCAAGCTCTTTATCAAAAGATAAATCGTTATAAAATTTAGGAGTGGGTTTAAGACTCCGCCCGTGTAGTCACCAAAAACCCCCCATTCCCCAGGGTCTTTTGAGAGCGCCCCGCCAAAATTGCCGTAGTATACAGTCCACACTAAGGCTAGAAGTGCTGCAGCCAAAATAACCGGACTAAACTTTTTCATAAACACGATGCAGTATGTAGTGTTTTACGCGCCCATCATATGAGCGTATCTCTGTCACGTCCGCTTGAACAGGCAAAAACAAATCGTTTACAACCCCAGTTAGGCTGCTGGCGAGAAAGTTCATTTCCTTCTTGGTGATCTGAGGCTGCCCCTTAACCACTTTAGGCGAAAAACTAATTGATTCTGCATCATGCCGATCAATAAAACGCCCAGTACAACGCCGGCCATTGAAACGACTTACTGCAACAGTTATCGTTTTTTCTTTGGGGTCTTTAATGTCCTCAGTCATATACTTATGACTCAGGCTATCAAATATAACCATTTTGGTTTGTGCTTTTTTGAGGGTTACCTTGTACCCCTGCCCGCTAACAGGGTGGTGAATCCGCACAAGAGGCCTATATAAGCGATCTAGCAACTTATCCAGATCATCCATATTATTTAGCCACTTCATTGTTTTGCGGCGCTCTGATTTAGTAGTCCCTCCCATAGGGATTCCTAGAAGTAGCGTTAGGGTCTCAATGAAGGCGGGAATTCCCATGGTGGTGAGGGCGCTTACTGCCATCGCATCGGTAAACTCAATTTCGAACTTCTGCCGAAAAGACCCTGGCGATGAATTTTTGAAGTTAAGACCAAAGCCTTTAACTGAAGGTGTTTGCGTAACCACCTCATCGTGAATTATCGCGTGAGTAGCAATGGCTATCGCTTCGGCTGCACCACCCATAGAGTCGGTCCCATAATAAAAATCCAACTCACTAAACTTGCTTTCGCCGCTCTCATAATAAAGCTCGAGTGGTATTTTTACACTTCCCTGCATGACAATCCTCAAACATACTTCTTGGTAATAATTTCCGTGCGAACTAGCGCCTGACTACATTTTGAGTGATCGCTATTCTGCGCTCTGATTGGGCTGGCTTGAACTTTCTTCATCATGGTCTGGGCTAATCTGTCCAATATCTGGAATTACCTCTTCAGTGAGTAGCCACCATCGATAATGCGGGAAAAGACGGCCTAATATTTCTATTTCGTTTGCGCCTAGTCGAGATCGGAGACGGTTAATGTTTTGCCAGCGTATAGTCGATTCCCCCTGCCTCAGCTAGCAGTTTGATGCTTGCCGGCTCTGTCAATAGCATGGCTCTATTGCTTTTCTATTATTTAATAGAGGAATTCCATCGTTGCGCTCTGTACATACATCACAATGGGTGTCCTCTGCGCATAGGTATATATTACATATCCAGTCCTGATAATGCCTCAAATAGTGACGTAACGAGCATGGAACTGAAAGAGCTGAAGTCCGCCAAGCTAGTAGGGCCACAACAGGATCTAGAGCCCATAGAGAAATGGGCAGACCGCAACGGCGTTACCTATGGCACTGCCCGCGCCTGGGTCTATCGGGGCGTATTACCTTCGGTGAAGCTGGGCAAGCTGCGGATGGGGAACCGCGCTTTGTTACGCACTTGGCTACTTGAGCAAGAGTCGACCTCATGAGTCGTACTGACCCGGAATTCAAACTCCGCGTCCCGCCGGAGTTCCGCGCTCAGACTCGAAAAAAGGGACGGATTAATTTTCCACGAATGACCGCCGTGTCCGGCGGGGCACCGACTAGTCTGATTCGGTGTTCATCCCGTCGATCAGCGCAGGAGCCCCGTCATGCCGCAGAATCAGCCCGCCCATCAGGTAGCCAACCAGTTCGTCGAAATCAACGGCCGTCGCCTGGCCTACCGGGTGATGGGTGAGGGCGTGCCGCTGCTGCTGTGCGTGCGCTTTCGCGGCACGATGGATTCCTGGGATCCGCTGTTTCTCGATGAGCTGGCCGCGCGGGGTTTCAGGGTGCATGTGTTCGACTACAGCGGCCTGGGCTTGTCCAGCGGCGAGCGCAGCTACGACCCGGCGACCCTGGCGCGCGACGTGCTCGACCTGATCCAGGCCCTCGGCTTGCAGCGCCTGGTGCTCGGCGGCTGGTCGCTGGGCGGCATCGTCGCCCAGCTGGTGTTCCTGCAGGCGCCGCAGTTGCTCAGCCATCTGCTGCTGCTCGGCACCACGCCGCCCGGCGAGCTGGCCAAGACCGGCGAGGCGCTGTTCTATCAGCTGGCGCGGCGGGAGAACGACTTCGAGGACTTCGTCCAGCTGTTCTTCGAGCCCCTCTCGGCGGAGAGCCGCGAGGCGGCGGCCCGCTCGGCCGAGCGCATCGCCGCGCGCTGCGAGGGCGCCTGCCCGCCGGTGCCCCACGAATGGGCCGGCCAGCAGCTGGGCGAGGGGCCGCGCAACCCGGCGTTCCCGGTGCCGGCGGTGCTCGACGCGCTCAAGCGCACGCGGATTCCACTGCTGCACATCGGCGGCAGCCACGACATCGTCTTCCCGGTGGAGAACTGGCACGCCCTCAGCGGCGTGCTGCCGACCCTGCACCTGCTGACCCTGCCGAGCTCCGGCCACGGCCCGCACCTGCAGTACCCGCAGCTGTGCGCCGCGAGCATCGCGGCCTTCGTTAGGCCTTGAGCGCCTCGCCGATGGCATAGAAGTGCCCGCCGGCCACATGGTGCAGGCTGCGCCAGGCCGGGTCGGCGTCCTCGAAGTGCCAGCGGCCGTCGCGGAACACGCGGTCGTCCGCCCAGGCGCCGACCACTTCGCCGATGAACAGGTCGTAGACCGCCTGGTTGTGCGGCTCGGGGATCAGCTCGCAGGCCAGCCAGGCCGAACAGCCGGCGACCAGGGGCAGGTTGTGGCCGGGCAGTTCGAACAGCTCGACGCCGGCCCTGGCCAGTTTGTCCGGCTCGTCCTTGAGGCTGTGGTTGCCGACCTGGTTGGTCAGCTGCAGCTGCGCCGCAGTCGGCACCTGGATCGCGAAGCGGCCGCTGCGCTCGATCAGCTCGCGGGTGCGGGTGGCCTTGTCCAGCACCACGGTGAGCTTGGGCGGGGCGAAGTCCAGCGCGCAGGCCCAGGCGGCGGCCATCACGTTGTCCACGCCGGCGTGGCGGGCCGAGACCAGCACGGTCGGGCCGTGGTTGAGGAGGCGATAGGCCTTGGCGAGGTCGACGGCGCAAAGGTCGGGATTCATTCGGGGTTCCTGACGACAAGGGTGGCGGGATGCTCGCCTGTGGAGCGGGGTTCGGCAACTGGTGTTGGCTGGGGGCGGGGTGTTTCGGCTGCTCTGTGATCGCTCCGACGCTCTGCGTGGGAGTGCTTCGCTGGACGCTTTGCGTCCGTTTCAGTGACGCAGAGCGTCACTGGCTGCATTCCCACGCAGAGCGTGGGAACGATCAAATCCGCGGGATGGCCATCGGTGGGGTGGACAGCGCTAGTCCCGCGTCGTCCCGCTCTTGCGCAACAAATAGCTGTCCATGATCCAGCCATTGCGCTGGCGCGCTTGCGCGCGGATCGCGGCGATGCGTTCCGCCACCTCGTCCAGCGGCCCGGCGATCAGGATCTCGTCGGCCGTGCCGACATACGCTCCCCAATAGATATGCAGGCCCTGACCGACGAAGCGCAGGTAGGTGTCCTTGGCGTCGAGCATCACCGCCACGCTGTCCACGCCCTGCGGCCAGCCTTCGGCGAGCAGGCGGCCGGTGGTGATTTCCACGGCGCGGCCGATGCTGTTGAGCAGCACGCGGTGGCGGGCGGTGAGGGCCTGCAGGCTGGTGATGCCGGGGATCACATCAAAGCTGAGGTCGCTGCGGGCGGCGGCGATGGACTCGATGATGCGGATGCTGCTGTCGTACAGCGAGGGGTCGCCCCAGACCATGAAGGCGGCGACTTCGCCATCGCTCATCTGCTCGTCGATCAGTTGCTCGAACACCGCCTGCTTGTCGCGGTTCAGGTCGTCCACGCTGGCGCGGTAGTCGGCGGCGTCGCGTTCGCGCTCCGGCTGCTGGCCTTCGGCGAAGCGCGGGCTGTGGCCATCCAGAAAGCGCGCGCAGATTTCCCGGCGCAGGGCGTTGAGCTTGTGTTTGGCCGGGCCCTTGTCCATCAGGAAGATCACGTCGGCGCGGCGCAGGGCCTTGATCGCCTGTTGGGTGATGTAGTCCGGGTCGCCGGCGCCGATGCCGACCAGCAGCAGTTCTTTCATGGTCTGTTCCAGGTGGGCGCACGGGGGCTCGGCGCCAGTTCGTCGATATGGTGGTAGTCGGCGCCCAGCTCGGCGGCCAACTGACGGGCGCGGCCGAGGCGGATGGGCGCGCGTTCGATGTCCAGCAGCAGGCCGGGGCAGGGTAGCGCCGCTAGGGCCGGCCATTCGCGCAGGCGACCGTCGGTGAGCAGCAGCAGGCGCTGGCGTTCGCCTGGTTTGTGGCGTTGCCGGCGCAGCAGCCAGGGGCTGGCCAGTTGCAGGGCCTCGATGATCGGCGTGCCGCCGCCGGCGCCGAGTTGCTGCAGCCAGGTATGCAGTTCGCTAGATGACTTTTGTCCTTGCCACAGCCAGCGCGGCTGGGCGCCGCCGGCCTCCAGCACGGCCAGGCGCGCGCGCTGGCGGTAGGCACTGTCGAACAGCTCGGCGAGCAGGCCCTTGGCCTGGGCCAGGGCTCCATGACGACGGGTGCTGGCCGAGGCGTCGACGATCACCAGCCACAGCTCGCCGGGGCGCAGCTGGCGGGCGTGCCAGCGCAGATCGGCGTGGCGGCGCGGGCGGCCGTGGGCGAGGGTCGCCGGCCAGTCGATGCGCGTGGGCGCGCCGCTGCCGCGGGCGCCGCTGCGTCCGCCTGGGGCCTGGCCGGGGAGGGGAAGGGCATCCGCGCCTGTGGCCGGGCGCGGGCGGATGCTCAGGGCTTTTTTGGCCAGGCCGGCGGCGCGCGGCGCTCGCCGATCGCCACGGCCTGCGGCGGCAGCGCGCCCCACTGGCCTTCGCCCCGATCCTGTTGCGAGGACTGTTGTTCCGACTGGTTCGGTGCCGGCGGCGCACTGGCGGTGGGTGGCGTGTGTTCGCGGCGGCGATGGGCGAGGACGAAGGGCTCCAGGGCGTCGATATCCTGCACCCCGATCCGGCTCGCGCCGCGCCAGGCGGCGTGGGCGCGGGCGCCGCGCAGCCAGACCAGATCGGCGCGCAGTCCGTCCACGGCGGCGGCGAAGCAGCGCTGGGCGATGGCCTCCAGGCTGGCGTCGTCCAGCGGGATTTCGCTCAGCCGTCGGCGCGCCTCGGCGCAGCGCTGACGCAGGGCGTCCTGCTCGCTCTGCCAATGGGCGAGGAAGGCCTGCGGCGCCTCGTCGAAGGCCAGGCGGCGACGGACGATCTCGGCGCGCTGCGCGGGCTCGGGCGTGCCGCCGAGCTGCACCTTGAGGCCGAAGCGGTCGAGCAGTTGCGGGCGCAGTTCGCCTTCCTCGGGATTCATGGTGCCGATCAGCACGAAGCGCGCCGGATGGCTGTGCGACAGGCCATCGCGTTCGACATGGTTGATGCCGCTGGCGGCCACGTCGAGCAGCAGGTCGACTAGGTGGTCGGGCAGCAGGTTGACCTCGTCGACGTAGAGTACGCCGCCGTGGGCGTTGGCCAGCACGCCGGGGGAGAAGCGCGCGCGGCCTTCGCCGAGCGCGGCGTCCAGGTCGAGGGTGCCGACGATGCGTTCCTCGCTGGCGCCCAGCGGCAGTGTGACGAAGCGCCCGCCATCGAGCAGGTCGGCCACGCCGCGCGCCAGGGTCGACTTGGCCATGCCGCGCGGCCCTTCGATCAGCACGCCGCCGAGGGCCGGATCGATGGCGGCCAGGCACAGGGCCAGCTTGAGGTCGTCGGCGGCCACCACGGCGGCCAGGGGGAAATGGGGCTCCATGGCGTTATCTCGGATCAAAGGTTGAAAGGGCACGGGGGGATCGGTTAGCGTGGCAACCATCGTTTTGGAGATCAGCATGTCGCCTCGTCCTTCCCTGAACCGCCTCGTTCGCTCCGCCGCTGTCGGCGTGGCCGGCGTGCGCGCGCAGGTCGCGGCGGCCGGTTATTTCTTTTACGGGTATTGGTTTAGCCAACGGCGCGCCTGATACCCCACAGGCGCCCCAGAGCAAAGGGTCGCCACCAGCCAGTTTCACGAAACCCCGGTCGGCCACCCGACCGGGGTTTTTGTTTTTCCGGCCCACAAGGCCAGCACGATGCAACCACAGGATCGCAACATGACTGCTCATTACCGCACCTATTACCGCACCTACGCCTGGCGATTTAGCAGCGCTGCCGCGCACCACCGAGATTCCAGTCGAACACTCAGATAGCGCGCCGCGCGTGGCATGAGGCCACGCCGGGCGAGGATCACCGCCATGAATGCTTCCGTTACCGCTCTGCGCGCACAGCCCGTGCCGCCGCTCACCGCTCGCCGCCGCGAAACCCCGCTGCCGAGCCCCACCGAACTGCGCCAGCAGCTGCCGCTGCCCGCCAATCTCGCCACCCAGGTGCAGGCCCAGCGCGAGGCCATTCGCGCCGTGCTCGATGGCTCCGACCCGCGCCTGCTGGTCGTCGTCGGACCCTGTTCCCTGCACGACCCCGTTTCCGCCCTCGAATACGCCGACCGCCTGGCCGCGCTGGCGCCGCAGGTCGGCGACCAGCTGCTGCTGGTGATGCGCGCCTACGTCGAGAAACCGCGCACCACCATCGGCTGGAAGGGCCTGGTGTACGACCCGCAGCTGGACGGCAGCGGCGACATGGCCGAAGGCCTGGCGCTGTCGCGCCGGCTGATGCTGGCCATGCTCGAACGCGGTCTGCCGCTGGCCACCGAGCTGCTGCAGCCGCTGGTGGCCGGCTACTTCGACGACCTGCTGGGCTGGGCCGCCATCGGCGCGCGCACCAGCGAATCGCAGGTGCACCGCGAGCTGGTCAGCGGCCTGGACCTGCCGGTGGGCTTCAAGAACGGCACCGACGGCAGCCTGGCCATCGCCTGCGACGCCATGCGCTCGGCGGCGCATGCCCACCAGCACTTCGGCGTGGACGGCCTGGGCCGGCCGGCGCTGGTGCAGACCGACGGCAACCCGGATACCCACCTGGTGCTGCGCGGCGGCCACGGCGGGCCGAACTTCGATGCCGCCAGCGTCGCCGTGGCACGCGCCGGGCTGGCCAAGCAGGGCATCGCCGCGCGGATCATGGTCGACTGCAGCCACGCCAACAGCGGCAAGGACCCGCTGCGCCAGCCGGCGGTGCTGGCCAGCGTGCTCGACCAGCGCCTGTCCGGCGACGACGCCTTGCGCGGGGTGATGCTGGAGAGCCACCTGGAGGACGGTTGCCAGCCGCTGTCCGCCGAGCTGCGCTACGGCGTGTCGATCACCGACGGCTGCCTGGGCTGGAGTGGCACCGAGGCAATGTTGCGCGAGGCGGCGCAGCGCTTGCGCGCCGGGTGCTGAGGGCGGCGGCAGGGCGGGCGACGCTTTGTTCGTCCACCGTTGCGGCTCGGTGGATGGGAACGACGCCATCCACCCTGCCTGACTTGGTGGGTTACGCCGCGTCACCAATGGCGTGCCGTTCGGAAATGTCGGCGTGCGGCTAACCCACCCTGCGCACTGCATTCCATGGGGTTTGCGTAGGGTGGGCAACTCGCGCAGCGATTGCCCACCAGGCGGGCAGCGCGCGGGGATCGGTAGAAAATCGCTGCGCGAGTTTTCTACCCTACGGATTCGCTCACCTCGGTGGTGTTTTGGCCGATGGCCAAGGCCTGGGCGGCTGAGCGGCTCCGGCGTCGGGTGGACAACGGCGCAGCCTTGTCCATCGATGCGCACCCCACGGTTGTTCATGTTTCCTCGCTATCCAGCAGCAGGTTCTCCAGCGCCGCGCGGTACTCGCCGGGGTGCTCCCAGAGGCCGCGCTGCTGGGCTTCCAGCAGGCGTTCGAGAATGTCCTGCAGGGCGCCGGGATTGTGTTGCTGGATGAAGTCGCGGGTGTCCCTGTCGAGCAGGTAGGCGTCGGCGAGCAGGGCGTACTGGTGGTCCTCGACCAGCTCGCTGGTGGCGTCGAAGGCGAACAGGTAGTCGACGGTCGCCGCCAGCTCGAAGGCGCCCTTGTAGCCGTGGCGCTTCATGCCCTCGATCCACTTGGGATTGGCGGCGCGGGCGCGCACCACGCGGCTCAGCTCCTGCTGCAGGCTGCGGATGCGCGGGCTGTCCGGCTGGCTGTTGTCGCCGTGGTAGCTGGCGACCTTGGCGCCGCGCAGGGTTTCCACCGCTGCCAGCATGCCGCCCTGGAACTGGTAGTAGTCGTTGGAGTCGAGCAGGTCGTGCTCGCGGTTGTCCTGGTTGTGCAGCACCGCCTGCAGCTGCTCCAGCCGCTCGGCGAACTGCGCGCGCGCCGGGGTGCCTTCGGCGCCCTTGCCGTAGGCGTAGCCGCCCCAGTTCAGGTAGACCTCGGCCAGGTCGGCGCGGGTCTGCCACAGGCGTTCCTCGATGGCGTTCTGCACCCCGGCCCCGTAGGCGCCGGGCTTGGCGCCGAACACCCGCCAGCCGGCCTGGCGGCGCGCCTCGGCCTCGCCCAGGCCGCCGTCCTCCAGGCGCAGTGCCTCGCGCCAGACCCGCGCGGACAGCGGGTTCAGCTCCTCCGGCTCGTCGAGGTCGGCGACCGCCTGCACGGCGTCGTCGAACAGGCGGATCAGGTTGGCGAAGGCGTCGCGGAAGAAGCCGGAGACGCGCAGGGTGACGTCCACCCGTGGGCGGCCGAGCTGCTCCAGCGGCAGCACCTCGAAGCGCTCGACCCGCTGGCTGCCGGCCTGCCACACCGGGCGCACGCCGAGCAGGGCCAGCGCTTGGGCGATGTCGTCGCCGCCGGTGCGCATGGTCGCCGTGCCCCACACCGACAGACCGAGCTGGCGCAGGTGATCGCCGTGGTCCTGCAGGTGGCGTTCGAGCAGGCGCTCGCTGGCCAGCACGGCGATGCGCCAGGCGGTGGGCGTGGGCAGGTTGCGTACGTCCACCGAATAGAAGTTGCGCCCGGTCGGCAGCACGTCGAGGCGCCCGCGGCTGGGCGCGCCGCTCGGCCCGGCGGGCACGAAGCGGCCGGCCAGCGCCGCGAGCAGGCCGGCCATTTCCGCCGGGCCACAGGCGTCCAGCAGCGGGGCGATACGCTCATGTAACTCGTCGAGAACCAGCGCGCTGGCCGGGCCGACGGCGGCGCCCTCGCGGCTGCCGATCAACTGCAGGGCCAGCAATTCCAGGCGCTCGCGGGTGTCGCCGGCGGTGCGCCAGGGACTGTCGCCCAGGGCCTGCAAGGCGGCGGGGCGTGGGCCCTGCCAGGGGGCGGCCATCGCGCAGTCGAGCGGGTCGAAGTCCAGCAGCAGGTCCTGGGCCAGGGCGCGCAGCAGGCTGGCGTTGGCGCCCTGGCCGTCGCCGCGCGGCAGGCGCAGCAGCGCCAGCAGGGTGTCGCGGCGCAGCGCGCCGGCCGGCGATTCGCCGAACACGTGCAGGCCGTCGCGGATCTGCGACTCCTTGAGGTCGCACAGATAGGCGTCCAGCTGCGGCAGCCAGCTGTCCGCATCGTCGTTGAGCTGCAGGCCCAGTTCGCGGTCGAGGCTGGTCTCGCGCACCTTGCGCAGGATCTCCCCGCGCAGTTCCACGGCGCGGCGCGGGTCGAGCTGGCTGGCCTCGTAGTATTCGTCGGCCAGCCGCTCCAGGTCGCGCAGCGGGCCGTAGCTCTCGGCGCGGGTCAGCGGCGGCATCAGGTGGTCGACGATCACCGCCTGGGTGCGCCGCTTGGCCTGGGCGCCTTCGCCGGGGTCGTTGACGATGAACGGGTAGATGTTCGGCAGCGGGCCGAGCAGCGCGCCGGGCCAGCACTGCTCGGACAGGCCGACGCTCTTGCCCGGCAGCCATTCCAGGTTGCCGTGCTTGCCGACGTGGATCACCGCGTCGGCGGCGAAGGTGCGGCGCAGCCAGAAGTAGAAGGCCAGGTAGCCGTGCGGCGGCACCAGGTCGGGGTCGTGGTAGACCGCCGCGGCGTCGAGCTGATAGCCGCGCGCCGGCTGGATGCCGACGAAGGTCAGGCCGAAGCGCAGGCCGGCGATCATCAGCCGGCCGCCGCGGAACATCGGGTCGCGCTCCGGGCCGCCCCAGCGCTGCAGCACGGCCTGTTGATTGGTCTCGGGAAGCGCTTCGAAAAATCGTAGGTAATCGTCCAGCGCCAGGCTCTGCGCGCAGGGGCGCAGGTCGAGGTTGTCCAGATCGTTGGTCACCCCGCCGAGCAACTGGTGGATCAGCGCGGTGCCGCTGTCCGGCAGGCCTTCGACCGGGTAACCCTGCTGCTCGAGGGCGCGCAGGATGTTCAGCGCGGCGGCCGGGGTATCGAGGCCGACGCCGTTGCCGATGCGTCCGTCGCGGGTCGGGTAGTTGGCCAGCACCAGGGCGATGCGCTTGGCGGCGTTGGGCCGGCGCGCCAGTTCGCACCAGCGGCGCGCCAGCTCGGCGACGAAGTCCATGCCCGGCAGGTGGGCGCGGTAGCAGACCACGTCGCTCTGGCTGCGCTCGCTGCGCCAGGCCAGGCCCTTGAAGCTGATCGGCCGGGTGATCAGGCGGCCGTCCAGCTCGGGCAGGGCGACGTGCATGGCCAGGTCGCGCGCGCCGAGGCCCTGGGCGCTGGCCTGCCACTGTTGTTCGCTATCCAGGGCGCAGAGGGCCTGCAGGACGGGCACGTCGCGGCGGAAGGGGCGCAGCCCCGGCGCTTCCGGGTTGCTCATGGCAAAGCCGGTGGTGTTGAGGATCGCGCTGGCGCCGGCCTGGTCCAGCCAGTCCTCGACCTGCGTCAGGCACGCCGCTTCCTTGAGGCTGGCCACGGCGATCGGCAGCGGGTTGAGGCCCTGCATCTGCAGGCGTTCGCAAAAGGCGTCGACGAAGGCGGTGTTCGCTGCCTGCACGTGGGTGCGGTAGAACAGCAGCGCCGCCACCGGCCGGTCCGCCTGCCAGTCGGCGCGCCAGTGATCGAGTGCGGCGTCGCTGTGGCGCGGGTGATAAATGCCGACGCGGGGCAGGGCGCGCGGCTCCCGCCAGGGGTAGTCGCGGCCGAGGTACAGGCTGGCGATGCAGTGGAAGAAGGCGCGCGCGTTGTTCACGCCGCCCTGGCGCAGGTACTGCCAGAGCCGCTCGGACTCGGCCGGGTCGACGTTGCCCAGGCTGCTCAGCTCGGGATCGGGACTGTCGTCGCCGGGCACCAGGATCAGCTTGGCGCCGCGCGCGGCCAGCTCGACCAGCCGCTCGATGCCGTAGCGCCAGTAGCTGACGCCGCCGTGCACGGAAATCAGGATGACCTTGGCGTGCTGCAGCACCTGCTCGACGTAGAAGTCCACCGAGGCGTGGTTGGGCAACTGCGCCGGGCTGGCCAGGCGCAGGCTCGGGTAGTCCTCGGGCAGCTCGCGGGCGACCGCGGCCAGCAGCGACAGGTGCGAGTCGCCGGTGCAGAGGATCGCCAGCTCGGCCGGGGTCTGGCCGAGGTCGGCGATGCTGTCGGCCGGCAACTGGACGCCGGGCTGGGTGCGCAGCAGGTGCATGGTCTTAGCCGGCCAGCGCTGCCTGCAATTCGGCGGCGATGGCCGCCTGGTCCAGCGCCTGACCGATCACCACCAGGCGGGTGAGGCGCGCCTCGTCGGCCTGCCAGGCGCGGTCGAAGTGCTTGTCGAAGCGCTGGCCGACGCCCTGCAGCAGCAGGCGCATGGGCTTGCCGGGCACGGCGGCAAAGCCCTTGATGCGCAGGATGCCGTGGCTGGCCACCGCGTCCTTCAGGGCCTGCAGCAGGCGCGCTTCCTCGGCTTGCGGCAGTTCCACGGCGAAGGAGTCGAACTCCTCGTGGTCGTGGTCCTCGTCTTCTTCGTCGTGGTGGGTGCGGCGGCCGTCGATGTGCAGTTCGGTCGCGCAGTTGAGGCCGAGCAGCACGTCCAGCGGCAGCTCGCCGCCGTGGGCCTCGACGACCTTGACCGCCGGCGGCAGCTCCTCGGCAACCTCGGCGCGCACCGCGGCCAGCGCCTCGGCGTCGAGCAGGTCGGCCTTGTTGAGGATCACCAGGTCGGCGCTGGCCAGCTGGTCGGCGAACAGCTCGTGCAGCGGCGATTCGTGGTCGAGGTTGGGGTCCTGCTTGCGCTGGGCGTCGACCTGCTCGGGGAAGGCGGCGAAGGTGCCGGCGGCCACGGCCGCGCTGTCGACCACGGTGATCACTGCGTCGACGGTGCAGGCGTTGCGGATTTCCGGCCAGTTGAAGGCCTGCACCAGCGGCTTGGGCAGGGCCAGCCCGGAGGTCTCGATGAGGATGTGGTCGAGCTCGCCGCGGCGTGCCACCAGTTCGCGCATCACCGGGAAGAACTCTTCCTGCACGGTGCAGCACAGACAGCCGTTGGCCAGCTCGAAGACGCGGCCGCTGGCTTCTTCTTCGCTGCAGCCGATCGAGCATTGCTTGAGGATTTCGCCGTCGATGCCCAGCTCGCCGAATTCGTTGACGATCACCGCGATGCGTCGCCCTTCGGCATGGCCGAGCATGTGGCGCAGCAGGGTGGTTTTGCCGGCGCCGAGGAAGCCGGTGACGATGGTGACGGGAAGTTTGGCGAGGGATTTCATCGAGGGCCCCGGTGCGTCGCTGGATTGACGGACGGGCAGGGGCGGGCCGCAGCCGGGCAGGCGCAGGCCAAGCACCACCGGATCACCCCGCCCGGACAGTTGAAGTTCTTTCGAGGCAGGTCTCCTGGCTCACGGCTGGCGCATCGCGCACTCCCTTCACCTTCCCGCCGGCTGGCAGTGGTCTATCGAAGGGGCTTTGACCGTTCACAGTTGCGGGGGCAGCCACGGCATCACCGTGTTCCCTCTTAGCTCCGGCCTTGCAGCAGCCGGAGAACCTCGAAGGCGGCAAGGCTACGCAGTGGCCACGGGCGGGTCAACCGTGGGGGCGGGGTAGGCGCGGCCGAGCGTCGGCCTGGTGTGTGCAGGGGCGAATTCATTCGCCATTGGCGGCCGTTGGGCGAATAAATTCGCCCCTACACCTTCGCTGTGCGCTGGCCCGGCAGGTCGACCGGCGCAGCGGGACACGGACAGGAACTTCCGAGCGCCCGGGCTGGCGCCTGTAGGGGCGAATTCATTCGCCGGTGCGGGGCCGTTGGGCCAGCGAATTCGCCCCGACATCCCCGGCCCAGCCAGCCAACCTTGGCGGTTGACGCTGGTCGGGGCTTCGTGATGTTCTAGAAAAGCTGTTTCAGGTGTCTCGCGCCGCCGTGCGCGAGGTGAAACGGGAAGCCGGTGGGTCTCCAGGAGACGAGTCCGGCGCTGCCCCCGCAACGGTAAGCGATCGTCGGGTCATCCACGCCACTGTGCTTCGTGCATGGGAAGGCCGACCCGGTTCCTGCAAAGGCGTCGCAAGCCCGGAGACCGGCCTGAAGCCTCGTTTGGCAACCCGCGGTGGGCGGGTGCGCGCCGGATCCGGGCCTTGCGTGCCTGCTCGTGCTGCGTTCCTTCTGCCCCGTTTATCACCTCAACAGAAGGTCAGATCATGTCCAGCAGCGCACTGTCGTCTTCCGCTTCCGTCTCCCTCCCGCTCTCGCAACGCCTGCTCCTGGCCGTCGGCAGCTGCCTGCTCGGCGCGGCGCTGATCTTCGTCGCCGGCTTCTCGCACCTCGAAGTGGTGCACAACGCCGCCCACGACACCCGGCATAGCGCGGCGTTTCCCTGCCACTGAGCCAGGCAATCCCAGCCAGCCAGAGTTCCGGTCCATAGGGGCGAATGCATTCGCCTGGGCGGATTTTTTGGCGAATGAATTCGCCCCTACAGTGGGCACGCATCTGCCCTGAGCGACTGCATCGTTTCGCGCAGGGCGCAATGCCCGCTCACCTCGAGAAGTCCTGTCGATGATCAAACGCATCGCCCAAACGGCCGGCTTCGCCGGCCTGCTCGCCGCCATCGTGCTGACCCTGCTGCAAAGCCTGTGGGTCACCCCGCTGATTCTGCAGGCGGAAACCTACGAGAACGCCGCGCCGGCGGCCGAGGCGGCCGGACACGAGCATGCCGCCGCGGTGCATGACCATGCCGCGCACGATCACTCCCATGCCGCCAGCCATGACCACGGCGCCGCCTGGGCGCCCGAGGACGGCTGGCAGCGCCTGCTGTCCACCGGGCTGAGCAACCTGGTGGTGGCGGTCGGCTTCGCCCTGATGCTGGCGGGGCTGTTCACCCTGCGCGCGCCGGGGCGCACCTGGCAGGGCCTGCTGTGGGGGCTCGGCGGTTTCGCCACCTTTTCGCTGGCGCCCTCCGCCGGCCTGCCGCCGGAGCTGCCGGGCACCGAGGCCGCCGACCTGCTGCTGCGCCAGTACTGGTGGCTCGGCACCGCCGCGGCGACCGCCGCCGGCCTGGGCCTGCTGGCCTTCGGCCGCCACCAGGCGCTGCGCATCGGCGGTGTGCTGTTGCTGGCTCTGCCGCACCTGATCGGCGCGCCGCAGCCGGAGGTGCACGCCAGCCTGGCGCCCGCCGCGCTGGCGCAGGAGTTCGTGCTCGCCTCGCTGCTGACCAACGCGCTGTTTTGGTCCGCCCTGGGCCTGGCGGCCGCCTGGTTCTTCGGCCGCGCGCGCAGCGCATGAGCGTGCGACACATCGTCGGCCTCGGCTGTCGGCGCGGCTGTTCGATGGGCGAGCTGCTCGACCTGCTGGAGCAGACCTTGCGCCAGCAGGGCCTGCAGCTGGCCGATCTGGACGGCCTGGCCAGCAGTGCGCACAAGGCCGGCGAAGCGGGACTGCAGGAGCTGGCCGAGCACCTGCGCCTGCCGCTGGCGCTGCTGAGCGCCGAGCAGCTCGCCCGCTACCACGAGCGCCTGAGCCGGCACTCCGTCCTGTCCCTGCGCATCACCGGCAGCGCCGGAGTGGCGGAGGCCAGTGCCCTGGCCCACGCCGAGGCCCTCGGTGGCGGCCGCGTGGAACTGCTCTGCGCCAGGCGCAGCAGCGCCAGGGCCACCCTGGCGATAGCCCGCACCCGATTCGAGGAGCATGCATGACCGTCTATTTCATCGGCGCCGGTCCCGGCGACCCCGAGCTGATCACCGTCAAGGGCCAGCGCCTGCTGCGCAGCTGCCCGGTGATTCTCTACGCCGGCTCGCTGGTGCCCGAAGCGGTGCTCGACGGACATAGCGCCGAGCTGGTGGTCAACACCGCCGAACTGCATCTGGAGGAGATCATCGCGCTGATCCGCGCGGCCGACGCGCGCGGCCAGGACGTGGCGCGCGTGCACTCCGGCGATCCGTCCCTGTACGGCGCCATCGGCGAGCAGATCCGTCATCTGCGCGCGCTGGGCATCGCCTTCGAGATCGTTCCCGGCGTCACCGCTACCGCGGCCTGCGCGGCCCTGCTGGAAAGCGAGCTGACCCTGCCGGAGGTGGCGCAGACGGTGATCCTCACCCGTTACGCCAGCAAGTCGAACATGCCCGACGGCGAGCAGCTGGGCGATCTGGCGCGCCATCGCGCGACCATGGCCATCCACCTGGGCGTCCAGCATCTCGGTCGGATCGTCGCCGAGCTATTGCCGCACTACGGCGGCGACTGCCCGATCGCCGTGGTGCACCGCGCCAGTTGGCCGGATCAGGACTGGGTCAGCGGTACCTTGGCCGATATCGAGCAGCGGGTGCGCGCCAAGGGCTTCCGCCGCACGGCGCTGATCCTGGTCGGTCGGGTGCTCGGCGCCGAGGGCTTCGCCGATTCGGCGCTCTACCACCAGGACACCCGCCACCTGTTCAGGCGGGTCGACGACGCAGGCAATACAGACTCGCACTGACCTTGCCGCGATTGTCGGCGATGGCGATTTCCGCGCCGTGCTCGCGCAGCTCCAGGTTGATCCGGCTGGCGAACAGCTGGCGGACGAAGGCGCGGTACTCCGGCGCTTCGCCGCTCGCCAGTCGCGCGGCGACAAAGGCATGCAGGGCCGGCAGGCTGAAGGTCCAGCTCGCCGGCGCGCAGGCGAAGCCCTGGGCGCGCAGCTGTTCGATCAGGGCGGCGTCGCCGTGCAGGATGCGCTGGCAGCAGTCGAGAAAGGTTTGCACGGCCGGGGTCATGGCGGCGGGGGTGTCCGGGATGGGGCGGGGCAGTGTTGCAGATCGCGGCGTCCGCCGACAGCCGGGGGCCATTCACTGTAGGGGCGAATTTATTCGCCTGAAGGGACCGCGCCGGCGAATGAATTCGCCCCTACAGAGCGAGAGCGGCCCTGTCGGCCCCGCTTGCCTTGCGCCGCGCCTGCCGGGCAACCTGTTGCCCCTATCGGCCCGCCCGGTTGGCGGCGGGCCGCCACCCACTTCATGCCAGGACGGACAGATGCGCGACTACCAATGGCTCCACGAATACTGCCTGAATCGTTTCGGCTCGGCCGAAGCGCTGGAAGCGCGCCTGCCGCAGGCCAGGTCGGCGGAAGAACTGCGCGCCGTCGGCGACGACCGCTACCTATCGCTGCTCAGCCTGCGGGTGTTCCGCGCCGGCCTCAAGCACAGCCTGGTGGACGCCAAGTGGCCGGCCTTCGAGGAGGTGTTCTACGGGTTCGATCCGCACAAGGTGGTGCTGATGGGCGCCGAGCATCTGGAGCGGCTGATGCAGGACGAGCGGCTGATCCGCCACCTGGCCAAGCTCAAGAGCGTGCCGCGCAACGCCCAGTTCGTCCTCGACGTGGCCCGCGAGCACGGCAGCTTCGGCGCCTGGCTGGCCGACTGGCCGGTCGCCGACATCGTCGGGCTGTGGCGCTACATCGGCAAGCACGGCAGCCAACTGGGCGGCCTGTCCGCGCCGCGCTTTTTGCGCATGGCCGGCAAGGACACCTTCATCCCCACCGAGGACGTGGTCGCCGCCCTCCAGGCCCAGGGCGTCGTCGACAAGGCGCCGAGCAGCCAGCGCGATCTGGCTGCCGTACAGGCGGCCTTCAACACCTGGCAGGCGCAGAGCGGCCGTCCGCTGTGCCAGCTGTCGGTGATGCTGGCCCACACCGTTAACCACTGATCGGCACGGCAACTTCGTAGAGGCCCTGCGGCACCCGGCCGCAGCGGTTTTTTCGCCCCTTAACGAGTCATTTTCCGCCCGCAGGGGCTCGCGGAGCCTGGGTCGTGGTTTCTCGCGCAAAAGCTGCAAGCCGTCTATTCCGGGGCTTTCCGGCCTCCGCAGGGGCGAGCGGAACGCGCAGACGGCAGTGGTAGCCTACAAAGTCACACTCTGCACGATAAAATTTGCAAATTGCCTTTCCAGCCGGCATAGTCGCGCCACATCGAGTTTCATCAACTTTACACAGACACGGTCGTGCCCATGCTCAAGCGCTTCGCACCCCTCGTGCCAATTACCCTGGCCCTCCTGCTGACCGCCTGCGCCAGCACTTCGCAGCAGCCCGTCGACTACGTCGCCGTACAGCAGCCCAGCATCTCCTTCGAGCTGGATGCCGAGGCCGCCGCCAAGGCGCAGGAAAGCAGCATCGAAGAACAACTGCTCGACGACAAACCCTACGAACTGCCGGGCCTGAGCGGCATCCTGTTCCGCGGTTTCTCGCTGATCGGCACCCCCTACCGCTTCGGTGGCACCTCGACCGCCACCGGTTTCGACTGCAGCGGCTTCATCGGCTACCTGTTCCGCGAACAGGCCGGTATCAAGCTGCCGCGCTCGACCCGCGAGATGATCGCCATGCCGGCGCCCAAGGTGGATCGTCACGAGCTGCAGCCGGGCGACCTGGTGTTCTTCGCCAGCCGCGGCCGGGTGAACCACGCCGGCATCTACATCGGCGAAGGCGAGTTCATCCACTCCTCCAGCACCCGCAGCGGCGGCGTGCGGGTGGACAAGCTGTCCAGCGACTACTGGAACAGCCACTACCTGATGGCCAAACGGGTCCTCAACTGAAACAAGCGCCGCATCTGCGGCGCTTCTTCTTTGTGCGGCTTGCCTAAGCGCGGGGTGCGCAGCTAGCGTCAAAGAATTCTTCGCAGGGATTCGCTCAGCATGACCTCTCCGGCCCGCCTCGCTTTTCTTCTCGCTGCCCTCCTGCTCAGCGCCTGCTCCTCCCGGGCCCCCGTGCCTCCCAGCGTTGCCGTCCCGTCACCCTCGCCACTGGCCGAGGACGTGCTGTTTCGCGCCATCGGTCTGGTCGGCACGCCCTATCGCTGGGGCGGCAATACGCCGGACGGCGGCTTCGATTGCAGCGGCCTGATCGGCTACGTCTACCGCGACGCCGCCGGCCTCGCGCTGCCACGCAGCACCCGCGAGATGAGTGCGCTGCCGGCGCCGCGGGTGCCGCGCCAGCAACTGAGCCCGGGGGATCTGGTGTTCTTCGCCACCGGCGGCGGCCGGCAGGTCAGCCACGCCGGCATCTATGTCGGCGAGCAGCGCTTCGTCCATGCGCCGAGCAGCGGCGGCACGGTGCGTCTGGACAGCCTCGACGACGGCTATTGGCGGCAGCGCTACCTGGATGCGCGCCGTCCCCTGGCGGGGGAGCGTCTGGCGCACAGGCCCTGACGCCCGCCGCAGCCGTGCTTCAATCGCGCTGCCAGGTCACGTCCAGGTGGGTCTCGTTGTCGGTGTAGGTGTATTTCACGGCGCCGTCGTAGGCGGCCTCCAGGGCATGGCCGATGCGGTTGGCCAGATGGGGGCCGGTGGTCGCCACCATCATTTTGCCTTCCTCCTCGCTGATGCCGATCAGTCGCTCCAGGGCGTGCTCCCGGCGTTCGGCGTCCTCGGTGTTGCGGATCAGATTGAGCAGCTCCTCGCGATGGTTGCGCACGAAGCCGCCCGACAGAGCGACGTTGCCGGCGGCGTCGTTGTCGGCGATGCGCCGGCAGGCCGGGCAGGTGACGGTTTCCGGCTGGCCTGCGGCCGGCCGCTGCCATGACCAGCGCCCGGCGTCGAAGTAGGCATCGCAGCCGGGGCAGTGGGCGGGGCCGGCGATGCGCTGGCGCTCCTTGTCGCGATCATGATGCTGGGGCTGGATCAGCGTTTCTCTATGACCCTGTCGATGCTTGTCCATAACCGCTTCCCTCCGAATTGAGTAGGGTTGCTGGACCCCGGCTGCCTGGACCGGTCGCTTGGCCTGTCTCGCAAAGCCCGCCGGGGCATAGAGTGATTATGCTCACGTCGCTTTGGCCGGCCTTAGTCGGTTTTGCTGTTTGCGGGTTCGAGCAGATAGCCATTCGTCCTCAGCCGGGTGCGTTCGACGCTGCCCGCCGGCAGGCCGCAGGGTTTAGGCTGGAGGCTGAATCGGCCGGCCAGTCGCCGGCGGGAGGTAGCCATGGTGCGCAAGGCGCAGATCGAGGTGCCGATCCCCGACCGGGTGGCGGCGGGCCGCACCCTGGCCCGCATGCTCGAATCCTATCGTAACAAGACCGACGCCATCGTCCTCGCCCTGCCACGCGGCGGGGTGCCGGTGGCCTGGGAAATCGCCCGTGAGCTGGCGCTGCCGCTGGATCTGCTGCTGGTGCGCAAGCTCGGCATTCCCGGTCACGAGGAGTACGCCATGGGGGCGATCGCCAGTGGCGGGGTGCGGGTGTTCAACGAGGAGGCGCTGCGCCTGGGCCGCGTCGACGATGTTTCCCTGGAGCTGGTGAGCCAGCGCGAGCAGCGCGAGCTGGAGCGCCGCGACCGTCTCTATCGCGGCGAGCGGCCGCAGCCGGTGCTGCACGACCGGCAGGTGCTGCTGGTCGACGACGGCCTGGCCACCGGCTCGACCATGCGCGCGGCGGTGCAGGCGGTGCGCCAGCAGGGGCCGGCGCGCATCGTGCTGGCCGTGCCGGTGTCCTCCATGGAGGCCATCGCCATCCTCACGCCGCTGGTCGATGAGATCGTCTGCCCGCTGGTGCCCGACTGGCTGTCGTCGATCGGCGAGTGGTACCACGACTTCGGCCAGACCAGCGACCGCGAGGTGCAGGAGCTGCTGCGTCAGGCGTGGGAGCGCACGCCCTAGGCCGGCGTTACTCCCAGCGCCCCGCCTGGTAGGAAAACACCGGCAGCGACCACGACCAGCGGATCGCCGCCAGGCGCAGGGCCAGGCCGAAGCCGAAGGAGGCGAGCAGGATGATGTCCTGCTCGACGCCCAGGTCGTGCAGGGTCAGGTAGAGGATGGCCACCAGCATCGACACGCTGGCGTACAGCTCGTGGCGCAGGACCACGGGGACGCGCTGGCAGAGGATGTCGCGCAGGATGCCGCCGAAGATGCCGGTGATCATGCCGGCCATCACCACCACCGGCGGCGAATAGTCGAGCTGCAGCGCCACGCTGCAGCCGATCACCGTGAAGGCGATCAGGCCCATGGCGTCGAGGATCAGGAACACCTTGTAGAGGTGGTGCATGAAGCGCGCGACCAGCATGGTGAACAGGCCGGCGCCGATGGTCAGGTAGATGTAGGGGGGATGCTGGGTCCAGCCGACCGGGAAGTTGCCGAGCAGCATGTCGCGCACGGTGCCGCCGCCCAGGGCGGTGATGAAGGCGATCATCGCCACGCCGAACATGTCCATGTTGCGGCGGCCGGCCGCCAGCGCGCCGGACATCGCTTCGGCGGTGATCGCGATGAGATAGATATAGGTCAGCAAGAGAGGACTCCTTAAGCCCGAATCGCCTCTCCCTCTGTCCTGCTTACCTGAGAGTTTACGCAGCCGGTGGCCGCTTGCCCCTTCGGTGGACTGCTCGCGGCAGTCTCTCTCCAGTTGGCGTCAATCGAATCTTCGCAGTTCGTGGACCTGAGCGATTATGGGAGTTTGCGCCTTCGGCGGAGCGCTCGGGATCGCCGCGCGCTCGCTCTCCTGCGAAGTGACACATTATACGCCCGTAACGCGCCCTTGGCAGTAGCAGATGGTCTATTGCGGTGCAGGGTAAAACGGTTTGCCTCAATTCAGTGCTCTGTGCAGGAGTTCGACGCAGAATTGCTCCTCATCGGGTGGCACAAGGCATTCGGGGATGTCGGTGGGCGCCCCCGGCAGGCGCAGGCCGGCGAAAGCGTGCGCCAGGGTAACCCCATCAAGCAGGCTCCCGGTCCGTAGGGGCCGCCCCCCCCTACGTTTACCTCGTCGCCAGCGCCTCTAGGCGCGCCAGCCAGGGCGCGCGCTCGGCGTCGTCGACGAAGGCGGCCTCCAGGCTGTTGCGGGCGATGCGCGCCAGCTCGGCGCGGCTCAGCCCCAGCGCCTCGGCGGTCTGCCGGTAGTTCTCCAGCACGTAGCCGCCGAAGTAGGCCGGGTCGTCGGAGTTGATCGTCACCTTGAGACCGGCATCGAGTAGCGTCTTCAGGTTGTGGTCCTCGAGGCGCGGGAACACGCACAGCTTGACGTTGGACAGCGGGCAAACGGTCAGTGGCACCTGCTCGCGGGCCAGGCGGGCGAGCAGCGCGGGGTCTTCGGCGGCGCGCACGCCGTGGTCGATGCGCTCGACCCCGAGCAGGTCCAGCGCCTCGACGATGTAGGCCGGCGGGCCTTCCTCGCCGGCGTGGGCGACCCGGTGCAGGCCCAGCTCGCGGCAGCGCGCGAACAGGCGGGCGAACTTGCTCGGCGGATGGCCGCGCTCGGAGGAGTCGAGGCCGACGCCGTGGATGCGCGACAGGTGGGGCAGCGCCTCTTCCAGGGTGGCGAAGCCGTCCTCCTCGCTGAGGTGGCGCAGGAAGCAGAGGATCAGCCGCGAGCCGATGCCGAAGCGCGCGTGGGCCTCGGCGCAGGCGCGTTCCAGGCCGTCGAGCACGGTGGCGAAGGGCACGCCGCGGGCGGTATGGGTCTGCGGATCGAAGAACAGCTCGGCGTGCACCACGCCGTCGGCGGCGGCGCGGGCGAAGTAGGCCATCGCCAGGTCGAAGAAGTCCTGCTCGTGGAGCAGCGCGGCGGCGCCGGCGTAGTAGAGGTCGAGAAAGCTCTGCAGGTCGCTGAAGGCGTAGGCCGCACGGGTTTCCGCGACGCTGGCCCAGGGCAGGGCGACGCCGTTGCGCTGGGCCAGGGCGAACATCAGCTCGGGCTCCAGGGTGCCCTCGATGTGCAGGTGCAGCTCGGCCTTGGGCAGGGCGCGCAGATAGTCTTCAAGGTCCATGGTGATCTCCCGGTTCCGATTTGGGGGACTCTCTAGTGGCCTGTGCGGTTGGTTGATTGATTCAAGTTCGGATGACCCTTTACTCAACCAACTATTGGGCCCGAGACAAGGCGCCGCGACGAGTCATAGCAGGGCTATGGCGAGGAGTGGCAACGCAGTATCGGGGCCTCGGGCGCCGAAATGGACCAAGCGAACTAACCAAACAGGCCACTAAGCAGCGTAGGGCAGGCCGCTCAGCCGCGCTCGGCCCGCTCCAGGGCGGCCAGCAGCGGCGCGTCGTGGCGGTAGAGGTCCGGGCGGTAGTTAACGAGCCCTTCGTCGTCGACCTCGACCGTCCAGTAGGCCATCAGGATGGTCACCGGCTGCGGCAGATTGACGTTCCTGGTCTCGCCGCTGGCCTGCAGGGCGGCGATCCGCGCACGCTCGGCGGGCGGGGCGTCGGCGAGCAGCAGGTCGAGCAGCCGGGCGACCTGCTCGACGCGCACGCAGCCGGAGCTGAACACCCGCGGCAGCTTGTCGAACAGATGCTGGTTGGGGGTGTCGTGCAGGTACACCGAGAAGGGGTTGGGGAAGCGGATGGCGAGCACCCCCAGCGCACTGGTCGGTCCGGCGTCCTGGCGCAGCAGGATGCTCGGCGGGTTGTTCCAGTCGATCTGCCGGGGATCCAGCTGGTTGCCGTCCGGATCGAGCACGCGGATGCGGTTTTCCGCGAGGTAGCCGAGGTCGCGGCGGATCTCCGGCAGCTTGTCCTCGCGGAAGATGGTCGGCGGCACCGTCCAGGTCGGATTGAGGGTCAGGTGGGTGATGTGCGATTTGAGCAGCGGCGTCGGTCGCTCGGCGCGCCCGACCTGGGTACGCGCCTGCCACACGCGCTGGTGGTCGCGATAGTAGCTGACCGTGGCGCCGGCCACGTCCACCAGCACCATGCGCGGTTCCGCCTCGCGGGCCAGCCAGCGCAGGCGCTCGAGATTGACGCGCAGCTGGTCGCGGCGCGCCGCCGGGCCGATGTTCAGCTCGGCCAGGGTGGCCGGGCCGACGACGCCGTCGCTCTGCAGGTGATGGCGGCGCTGGAAGGTCTCCACCGCGCTCTCCAGCCATGGCTCGTAGCGCGTGGCATCCTCCTGCCGCACCATGGCCTCGAGGCTGGCTTCGTCCAGATAGCCTTCCGCGGCCAGGCGCCGGGCCAGCGCGGGAACGCGCTCGTCCTGCTGGCCGGGGCGTAGCAGCCGGCCGCTGGCGATGCGCTCCCAGCTCGGCAGCGGCTGGCGGCGCAGCTGGGCCCAGACCTCGCGCAGGTCGCGGTACGGCTTGAATTGCGGGCGCGCGCGGTCGAACGCGGCGGCAAGGTCGTCCAGCTCCTCCCGCGCGAAGCTCGGCGGTACGAGCGGGCGAACCGGCGCCGGGGTGTGCGCCGAATGCCAGATCGGCTCGACCGGGGTCGGGTCGAGCTTGCCCCAGGCGAGGTCCTGCAGCGCCTGCAGGTAGGCATGGCTGGCGAGCAGATCGGTGCAGGCCGACGCGCGTGCGGCGCGATCCCGGGCCAGATTGCGCAGCGTGGCGAGCTGGTAGTCGTCCGGATCGAGCCCGTCGTCGGCCAGTTGCTCGAGCTGTTCCACCAGCTGCTGGAGGCGGTGGCGCCGGCTCCAGACCGGCTCGAAATCCTGCGCGCGGTAGAACTCGCGCAGGGCTTGCCGCTGCGTCTCCGACAGCGCCAGCTCCGGCGCGGGACAGACCAGATTGGCCTGCTGCAATTCCAGGCCGATGGCTTCCCGTACCGCGCCGTCTGGCGTGGCCGCGAAAGAAAACGGGCTGGTCAGCAGCAGGATCGCCAACCAGGGTGTATGTTTTTTAGACAAGCGCTCAACTCCCGCACACCTTTTGCTTGCTAGAATGCCCGACTTTGCGGGCCAGGGCATGACCGAAGACTGGTTGTGCGTGCCCGATCCTGAAACCAGGACGACAGCATCAGCGACAGGGCGTCGAGGACAGGCGGAGCGGTGGGATTCGGCACGTGCCCTGGTGGGTGCCGGTCCTTACCCTCCGTCGGGACAACAGAGGACACCTTATTTCATGACCGGGCTGCTTCGTTCGCTCTGGCTGGCCGCAGGCCTTGCGGCTTTTTCCACCTCCCTGCTGGCCAGTACGCCGAGCGCCCCGTCGTTGCTCGGCAGTCTTGCCAAGGCCGCACCCACGCTCAATCGCGAAGTGCTGCGCCATGCCCTGGCGGCCATGCAGTGCGCCGTCAACAACGGCTCGGCGCCGGCTGACCGCCTGGCGGTGATCGACTTCTCGCGGCCCTCGTCCGAGCGCCGCCTGTGGATCTTCGACCTCAAGCGCAGGAAGCTGTTGCTGCGCGAGCTGGTCGCCCACGGCCAGGGCTCCGGCGAGAACTTCGCCACCCGCTTCTCCAATCGCGAGGGCAGCCACCAGTCGAGCATCGGCCTGTTCCGCACGTCGGAAACCTATATCGGCCAGCATGGCTACTCGCTGCGCATGGATGGCCTGGAGGCCGGCATCAACGACCGCGCCCGCGAGCGCGCCATCGTCATCCATCCGGCCGACTACGTGCACCCCGCCTGGATCAGGCGCCACGGCCGCATCGGCCGCAGCCACGGTTGCCCGGCGGTACGCCCGGAAGTGGCTCGTATGGTGGTAGACAGTCTCAAGGGAGGGCAGTTCATGTTCTCCTGGTATCCCGACGACACCTGGATGCGCTCTTCCGCCTACCTCAACTGCAAGCCGCAGCGGGTGGCCGCGCTGCCGCCGCGCAGCAGCGACCCGGAGAGCTGATCGGCGGCGAACGTCACTGGCGCCGCTGGTGGCGGTGCCACAGGCCGAGCGCCGCGGCGCCGGCGAGTAGCGTCAGCAGGGCGATTTCCTCGATATGCCGGGCGTCGGCGAACAGGGTCACCAGCGTGTGGCCGAACAGGTAGCCGGCGCCGCCGACCAGCGGCGCCCAGAGCGCTGCGCCGATCAGGTTGAACGCCACGAAGCGCGCGGTGCGCACCGTGCTCATGCCGATCGCCAGGGGGCCGATCAGGCGCAGGCCATACAGGAAGCGCAGGCCGACGATCAGCCCGCTGTGATAGCGCAGCAGCAGCCGGTCGACGCGCTGCACGCCGGGCGCCAGCGACGGAAAGCGCTCCAGCAGCCGGCGGCCATAGCGGCGGCCGAGCAGGAAGCACGCCTGATCGCCCAGCACGCCGCCGCACAGGGCCACCACGATCACCCAGGGCAGCGACAGATAGCCCTGCTGGGCGGCGAAGCCGGCGAGCAGCAGCACGGTTTCGCCTTCGAGAAGGGCGCCGGCGAACACCGCCAGATAGCCGTACTGGGCGAGGAACTCGCTCAGGCTCATTGATCGGTCTCCGTGTCGCCCATGACCGCGCCTGGCTGTGCCATCCGTCGGATGGGCTGCAAGGCGTCGATGCGCAGGGCCCGATGGCCAGGCGCCTATGGTTGCCGATGGCGGAACCCCGCCGTGGCACGGTTCCGCCGGCATTGCGCAAGTCTAGATGGCGGCGTGCTCCGGCAGCGGCCGGTCCGGCGGTGCGCCCTCGTCGCATTTGCGGCATTCCAGCCGGTAGCCGAGCATGCGCGCGCGGCCTTCGGCGCTGGTCACCCACGGCCGGCTGAACCACGGCGGGTCATGGCGCACGTGCTGGTTGTGGCCGCAGCCCAGCTCGGCGACCCAGTGGTCTTCTTCGTCGCGGTGGTATCCGCAGATTGGCTGTTTCATGGCCGCAGGTTAGCAACCGCCCGCCGGCCTGCGACACCCATTGTCGCAAGCGGATGGCACAATGCGCGGTCGGTCGGATAAGGGACGGGTAAGGGAGCGGGACATGCAGGACAATGAGGTGATGCCGGGGCTCATGGTGGTGCACGGCAACCGCCTGGAGGAGTTACGGGAACTGGCGGTGGCATGGATGCAGAGTCATCCGCTCGCGCCGTTGGAGAACGAGGTGGTGCTGGTACAGAGCAACGGCATCGCCCAGTGGTTGAAGTTGGCACTGGCCGCCCAGGACGGTTGCGGCATCGCCGCTGCCGTGCAGGTCGAACTGCCGGCGCGCTTTCTCTGGCAGTGCTACCGAGCTGTGCTCGGTGGCGACGCCATCCCCCGCGAATCCCCGCTCGACAAGGCGCCGCTGACCTGGCGCCTGATGCGCCTGCTGCCCGGACTGCTGGAGGACGAAGCCTTCGCTCCGCTGCAGCGTTTCCTCGAGGACGACGACGACCTGCGCAAGCGCCACCAATTGGCCGAGCGCCTCGCCGACCTGTTCGACCAGTATCAGGTGTACCGCGCCGACTGGCTGGCCGACTGGGCCGAGGGGCGCGACCAGCTGCGCCCCTCGCGCGGCGGCGTCAAGGAAGTGCCGGCGGCGGCGCGCTGGCAGCCGGCGCTGTGGCGCGCGCTGCTGGCCGACGTCGGCGGCGAGCAGCTGGCCGAGAGCCGTGCCGGCGTGCACCCGCGCTTCGTCGAGCGCCTGCGCAGCGTCGACAGTCGGCCGCGTGGCCTGCCGCGCCGGGTGGTGGTGTTCGGGATTTCCTCGCTGCCGGCGCAGACCGTCGAGGCGCTCGCCGCCCTGGCGCGCTTCAGCCAGGTGCTGCTGTGCGTACACAACCCCTGCCAGCATCACTGGGGCGACATCGTTCCCGACCAGGACCTGCTGCGCCACCAGTACCGCCGCCAGCGGCACAAGACCGGCCGGACGCCGGGCCTGTCGGCCGACGAACTGCACCAGTACGCCCATCCGCTGCTGGCCGCCTGGGGCAAGCAGGGCCGCGACTACATCAACCTGCTCGACCAGCACGACGACCCCGAGTACTACCGCGCGCGCTTCGCCGCCCTCGGCCAGCGCATCGACCTGTTCGCCCCCGGCGACTGCAGCCACCTGCTCGGCCAGCTGCAGGACGACATCCTCGAGTTGCGCCCGCTGGCCGAATCTCTCGAACGCTGGAAAGCGACGCCGATCGAGCCGAGCAGGGACCGCTCGCTGCGCTTCCATATCGCCCACAGCGCCCAGCGCGAGGTGGAAATCCTGCACGACCAGTTGCTGGCCTGCTTCGCCGCCGACGCGACGCTGCGCCCGCGCGAAATCATCGTCATGGTCCCCGACGTCAACGCCTACGCGCCGCACATCCAGGCGGTGTTCGGCCAGTACGCCCAGGACGATTCGCGCTACATCCCCTTCACCCTGGCCGACCAGGGCCAGCGTGGCTGCGAGCCGCTGCTGATCGCCGTCGAGCATCTGCTCCGGCTGCCGGAGGGGCGGCTGGCGGTCAGCGAGGTGCTCGACCTGCTCGACGTACCGGCGCTGCGCGCGCGCTTTTCCATCGACGAGAGCGAAGTGCCGACCCTGCGCCGCTGGATCGGCGGCGCCGGCGTGCGCTGGGGGCTGGACGCCGAGCGGCGCGCCGCGCTCGGCCTGCCGGACGGCCTGGAACAGAACACCTGGCGCTTCGGCCTGCGCCGCATGCTGCTCGGCTACGCGGTGGGGCGCGGCACGGCCTGCTCCGGCATCGAGCCCTACGACGAGATCGGCGGCCTGGACGCCGCCCTGATCGGCCCGCTGGTCGGCCTTCTGGATGCGCTCGACGCCCTGCATCGCCGGCTCGCCAAGCCCGCCGCGCCGCACGCCTGGGGCGGGATCCTGCGCGGCCTGCTCGGCGACTTCTTCTGCGCGCAGAGCGAGCGCGACGAGACCCTGCTCGGCCAGCTCGGCGAGGCGCTGGATGGCTGGCTGGAATTGTGCGCCGGCGTCGGCCTGGAGGAGCCGCTGCCGCTCACCGTGGCTCGCGAGGCGTGGCTCGGCAGCCTCGACGAGGGTCGCCTCAGCCAGCGTTTTTTGGCCGGCGCGGTGAATTTCTGCACCCTGATGCCGATGCGCGCCATTCCGTTCCGCATGGTCTGCCTGCTCGGCATGAACGACGGCGACTATCCGCGCAGCGTGACGCCGCTGGACTTCGACCTGATGGCTGGCGACTACCGCCCGGGCGATCGCTCGCGCCGCGAGGACGACCGCTACCTGCTGCTCGAGGCGCTGCTCGCCTGCCGCGAGCAGCTGTACGTCAGCTGGGTGGGACGCAGCGTCCGCGACAACAGCGAGCGGCCGGCCTCGGTGCTGATCAGCCAGCTGCGCGACCACCTGGCCGGCGGCTGGACGCTCGCGGGCGGCGGCGACCTGTTGCACGCGCTGACCACCGTGCACCCGCTGCAGCCGTTCAGCCGCGACTACTTCTCCGCGGCCGATCCGGCGTTGTTCAGCTACGCCCGCGAGTGGGCCGAGCTGCATCGGCCGGTCAGCGCCGAGGAGCCGGGTCGGGCGCTGCCGCCGTTCCAGGCCGGCGCGCCGCTGGCGCTGGAGACCCTGCAGAGCTTCCTGCGCGACCCGGTCAAACACTTCTTCACCCAGCGCCTCAAGGTGCACCTCGACGAGGACGCCCAGGCGCAGCTCGACGAGGAGCCGTTCGGCCTCGACGCGCTGCAGCTGCACCAGCTGCGCCAGACGCTGCTCGGGGCCGCCAGCCTGGCGCTGGAAGAGGGCGCCGAGCGGGTCGAGCCGGCGTTGCGGGACGCGGCCCGGCGCCTGCAGCGCAGCGGCCAGCTGCCGATGGCCGGCTTCGGCGAGCGCCTCTGCGAACAGGTGCTGGCGCCGCTGCCGGTGCAGATGCAGCGCTACCAGGCGCTGCTCGCCCTGTGGCCGGAGCGGCTGGTGTCGCCCAGGCCGCTGCGCTTCGCCCATGCCGGCGTCGCGCTGGACGGCTGGCTGGGTGGCCTGCGCAGTCGCGGCGACGATGGCGAGCTGGCGCGTATCGAGCTGCAGCCCGGCGATCTCGGCAAGGACAAGAGCTGGAAGTGGCATCGCCTGCTGCGTCCCTGGGTGGCCCACGTCGCCGCCGCGGCCTGCGGCCTGACGCTGACCACCCTGCTGGTCGGCGAGGACGTCAGCCTGCGCTTCGCCCCGCTCGAACCGGCGCAGGCGCAGGCCATCCTGCGCCGCTGGCTGGAGGGCTACGCGACCGGCCTCAATGCCCCGCTGCCGGTGGCGCTGAAGACCGCCATCGCCTGGCTGGCCGCCGGCGACGAGGACAAGGCGCTCAAGGCCGCCAGCGAAACCTACGAGGGCGGCTTCCAGCGCACCGGCGAGGTCGGGCAGAGCGCCAGCCTCGCCCGCCAGTACCCGGACTTCGCCGTGCTCAGCGCCGACGGCGATTTCCAGGCCTGGAGCCAGGATCTCTACCAGGCGCTGCTGCAAGCCGACATCGACGACCTCAAGGAGGAGGCCTGCGCATGAGCCAGACCCCGCACGACGACCGCCCGCTGGCGCTGCGCTTCCCCCTGCGCGGCAGCCGGCTGATCGAGGCCAGCGCCGGCACCGGCAAGACCTTCACCATATCCGCGCTGTACCTGCGCCTGGTGCTCGGCCACGGCGGCGAGGAAGCCGGGTTCGCCCGCGAGCTGTTGCCGCCGGAAATCCTCGTGGTGACTTTCACCGACGCCGCCACCCGCGAGCTGCGCGACCGAATCCGCGCCCGCCTGGTCGAGGCGGCCAAGGTGTTCCGCGCGCAGGAGGAAGGCGACGACCTGCTGCAGCAGCTGCGCGACGATTTCTTGCCCGAACGCTGGCCGGCCTGCGCCCGCCGCCTGGAGGTCGCCGCGCAGTGGATGGACGAGGCGGCGGTGTCGACCATTCACGGCTGGTGCCAGCGCATGCTGCGCGAGCACGCCTTCGACAGCGGCAGCCTGTTCACCCAGACCCTGGAGACCGACCAGAGCGCGCTGCTCGCCGAGGTGGTGCGCGACTATTGGCGTCAGCAGTGTTATCCGCTGCAGGGCGCCGCACTGGTGTGGGTCATGAATCACTGGCAGCACCCCGACAAGCTGCTCAAGGACAGGTTGCGTCCGCTGCTCGGCGAGGTCGGCGAGCCGCCGGCCTACGCGCTGGGCACGCTGCTCGACGCGGCGCTGGCCGAGCAGGCTCGCCAGCTGAGTGAGCTCAAGGCGCCATGGGCGGCCTGGGCCGACGAGCTGGAGCGCGAGCTGGACGCCGCGGTGGCCGCCAAGGCGGTGGACGGGCGCAAGATCCAGGCGCGCTACTACCAGCCCTGGTTCGCCAAGCTGCGCGAATGGGCCGCCGGCGAGGAGGCGGCGCTGGATCTGGGCAGCGGTTTCACCCGGCTGACCGCGGACGGCCTGGCCGAGGCCTGGAAGAAGGGCGCGCCGCCGGCGCATGCGGCGCTGGAGGCCATGCGCGAGCTGCCGCGGCGCCTGCGCGCGCTGGGCGGCCCGGCCGAGGAGGCGCTGCGCCACGCCGCCGCCTGGGTCGGCCAGCGTTTCGACCAGGAGAAGCGCCGCCGCGCCGAGATGGGCTTCGACGACATCCTCGTGCGCCTGGACGCCGCCCTGCAGGGCGCCAACGGCGCGCGGCTGGCCGAGGTGATTCGCGGCCAGTTCCCGGTGGCGCTGATCGACGAATTCCAGGACACCGATCCGCTGCAGTACCGCATCTTCGACACCGTCTACCGCATCGAGGCCAACGACGCCGCGGTCGGGCTGTTCCTGATCGGCGACCCCAAGCAGGCGATCTACGCCTTCCGCGGCGCCGACATCCACACCTACCTGCGGGCCCGCTACGCCACTGAGGGCCGCCACGCCGACCTGGATACCAACTTCCGTTCCAGCCAGGCGCTGGTCGACGCGGTCAACCGGGTGTTCCAGCTGGCCGAAGGGCGCGGCGAGGGGGGCGGCGCCTTCCTGTTCCGCGAAGCGGGAGGCAATCCGCTGCCGTTCCTGGAGGTCAAGGCGCGCGGGCGCAAGGAAGTCTGGCAGGTCGAGGGAGAGCGCCCGCCGGCGCTGACCCTCTGGCAGCTGCCCAGCGACGAGCCGCTGGCCGCCACCACCTATCGCAGCGAGATGGCCGCGCGCGCGGCCAGCGAGATCGCCCGTCTGCTGACCCTCGGCCAGCAGGGCCAGGCCGGGTTCGCCACGGCGGAGCGCTTCGCCGCGCTGCAGCCCAGCGACATCGCCGTGCTGGTGCGCGACCGCAAGGAGGCCGAGGCGATCCGCGGCCAGCTGTACCAGCGCGGGGTGCGCAGCGTCTATCTGTCGGACAAGGATTCGGTGTTCGCCAGCCAGGAAGCCCGGGATCTGCTGCTGTGGCTGCGCGCCTGCGCCGAGCCGGACGTCGACCGTCCGCTGCGCGCCGCGCTGGCCAGCCGCAGCCTCGACCTGGCGCTGGCCGAGCTGGAGCAGCTCAACCAGGACGAGCGCATCTGGGAGCAACGGGTCATGCAGTTCCGCGCCTATCGCCAGCGCTGGCAACGCCAGGGCGTGCTGCCGATGCTGCGCCAGCTGCTACACGACTTCGAGCTGCCGCAGCGGCTGATGGCGCGCGTCGACGGCGAGCGTTCGCTGACCAACCTGCTGCACCTGGCCGAACTGCTGCAAATGGCGGCCGCCGAGCTGGATGGCGAGCAGGCGCTGATCCGCCACCTCGCCGAGCTGCTGGCCGGCGAGGCCGAGGCGGCCGACGAGCAGGTGCTGCGCCTGGAGAGCGACGCCGCGCTGGTCCGGGTGGTGACCATCCACAAGTCCAAGGGCCTCGAGTATCCGCTGGTGTTCCTGCCGTTCATCTGCGCCTTCCGCCCCATGGAAGGCGGCAAGCCGCTGACGGTCCACGATGGCGAGCGGCGCCGCCTGGTGCTCAACCCGGACGAGGCGACCGTCGAGCGCGCCGACCGCGAGCGCCTCGCCGAGGAGCTGCGCCTGCTCTACGTGGCGCTCACCCGCGCCCGCCACGCCTGCTGGCTGGGGGTCGCCGACCTCAAGGACGGCCGCGCCCGCCACTCCGGGCTGCACCGTTCGGCGCTCGGCTACCTGCTGGGCGGCGGACCCGCGCTGGAGTCCAGTGCAGCGCTGGCCCAGTGGCTGGCGCCGCTGGCGGTGGCGGGGCAGAGCGCCGTGCTGCCGGCGCCGGAGAGCAGCGACGCGCGCTTCGTCGAACAGGCCGCCAGCCAGGCCGAGCCGCGCTGGCGCACGCCGGCGCGCAAGGCCGCCGAGCACTGGTGGATCGCTTCCTACAGCGCCCTGCGCACCGGCGAGATCGAGGCGCCGCCGGCCAGCCGCTTCGACGATGCCGCGCCGGACAGCCCGGCGGCGCAGAAGGCGGGCGACGACGAGCGCGAGAACCTCGTCGTGCCGCTGCGGGCCAACGAGGCGCCGAGCCTGCACCGCTTCCCGCGCGGTCCCGGCCCGGGCACCTTCCTGCACGGCCTGCTGGAAATGGCCGGCCGCGAGGGCTTCGCCGAGTTCGCCGCAGCGCCGGCGCGGCTGCGCGAGCAGATCGCCCGGCGCTGCCAGCTGCGCGGGCTGACCGCGTGGATCGAGCCGCTCGCCGACTGGCTGCTCGACCTCATCGCCCGGCCGCTGGCATTGGGCACCGGGGAGGCGGTGGTGCTGGCGCAGCTCGCCAGCTACCAGCCGGAGCTGGAGTTCTGGTTCGAGGCCCGTCGGGTCGATGTGCTCAAGGTCGACGAACTGGTGAAGCAGCACGTGCTGCCCGGCCTGGCGCGCCCGGCGCTTGTCAAGGACCAGCTCAACGGCATGTTCAAGGGCTTCATCGACCTGGTGTTCGAGCACGAGGGGCGTTACTACGTGGTCGACTACAAGTCCAACTGGCTGGGCGAGGACGACACGGTCTACACCGCCGAGGCGATGGCGGCGGCGGTGGCCGCCCATCGCTACGACCTGCAGTACGTGCTCTACCTGCTGGCGCTGCACCGTCAACTCCAGCTGCGCCTGCCCGACTACGACTACGACCGCCACGTGGGCGGTGCGCTCTACCTGTTCCTGCGCGGCAGCCGCGCGGCCGGGCAGGGCATCCATCACGCCCGCCCGCCGCGGGTGCTGATCGAGGCGCTGGATGCGCTGTTCAAGGGTGAACAAGCCGAGCACGCGGAGGCCGTGGCATGATCGAACAACTGTCCCTGGACATGGACGCGGCTCCGGTCGCGGAGCTGGCCAGTAACACCGCGCTGTTGGCGTTGCTGGACGAATGGGTGGCGCGCGGCTGGCTGCGCGCCCTCGACCGCGCGCTGGTGGCCTTCTTCGCCGAACTGGACGACGCCAGCCCGCCGCTGGTCCTGCTGGCCGGCGCGCTGGCCAGCCACCAGCTCGGCCACGGTCACGTCTGCCTGGACCTGACCGCTACCCTGGCCAGCCCCGACTTCGCCCTGTCGCTGCCGCCGGAGGGCGAGGACGGGGCGCGGGCGACCCTGCTGCCCTCGCAGGTGCTCGCCGGTATCCATCTGGCCGACTGGCTGGCCGCCCTGCGCGGCAGCCGCCTGGTGTGCGCGGACGGTGCCGGCGAGGAGGCGCCGCTGGTGCTGCGCGGCGAGCGTCTGTACCTGCGCCGCTACTGGAACTACGAGCGCTCGGTGGCGGCCATCCTCGGCGCGCGCCTGGGCGATGCCCCGGCGCTGCCGGACGACCTGCCGGCCCGCCTGGCGCGGCTGTTCCCCGAGCCGCTGCAGGTCGACGGCGAACGCCAGACCGACTGGCAGAAACTGGCCTGCGCGCTGGCCGCGCGCGGCAGCTTCGGCCTGGTCACCGGCGGCCCCGGCACCGGCAAGACCACCACGGTGGTGCGCCTCCTGGCGCTCCTGCAGGAACCGGCGCTGGCCGCTGGCCAGCCACTGCGCATCCACCTCGCCGCGCCCACCGGCAAGGCCGCCGCGCGGCTCACCGAATCCATCGGCGCGCAGGTCGCCTCGTTGCCGGTCGACGACGCGGTGCGCGCGCAGATCCCCAGCGAGGTCACCACCCTGCACCGTCTGCTCGGCAGCCTGCCGGACAGCCGCCACTTCCGGCACCACGCCGGCAATCCGCTGCCGCTCGACGTGCTGGTGGTCGACGAGGCCTCGATGATCGACCTGGAGATGATGGCCTGCCTGCTCGACGCCCTGCCGCGCCACGCCCGGCTGGTGCTGCTCGGCGACAAGGACCAGCTGGCCTCGGTGGAGGCCGGCGCGCTGCTCGGCGACCTGTGCCGCGACGCCGAGGGCGGTTTCTACGCGCCGGAGATCTGCGCCTGGCTGGAGGAGGTCGGCGGCGAGAGGCTGGCCGACCCGGCGCTGCGTGTCGGCGAGGCCACGTGCCGGCCGCTGGCTCAGCGCACCGTGATGCTGCGTCATTCGCGGCGCTTCGGCAGCGCCTCGGGCATCGGCCGCCTGGCCCGCGCGGTCAACGCCCGCACGCCGGAGCTGGCGCGCGAAATTCTTGCCGAAGGCAATCCCGACCTGCACCTGCTGTCCCTGCGCGGCGAGCAGGACACCGGCCTGGAGAGTCTGCTACTGGAGGGCCTGCCGGCGCGCGGCGCCGAGCCGCAGAGCGGCAGGCCGCAGGGCTATGTCCACTATCTGAACGTGCTGCACGACAGCCGTCCGACCGGCGACTGCGCGGCGGACTGGACGCAGTGGGCGCAGCGGGTGCTCCAGGCCTTCGACGAGTTCCAGCTGCTCTGCGCGGTGCGCAAGGGGCCATGGGGCGTCGAGGGACTCAATCCGCGCATCGCCAGCGCGCTGCATCGGCGCGGCCTGCTGGAGGGCGAATATGGCTGGTACGAGGGGCGGCCGGTGCTGGTCACCCGCAACGACTACAGCCTGGGACTGATGAACGGCGACATCGGCATCGCCCTGCGCCTGCCCGAGCCGGGCGCGCGCGAGGGCGAGGAAGCGCGCACCGTGCTGCGCGTGGTATTCCCGCGCAACGACGGCAGCGGCGGCCTGCGCCACATCCTGCCCAGCCGGCTGAATGCGGTGGAGACGGTGTTCGCCATGACCGTGCACAAGTCGCAGGGTTCGGAGTTCGCCCACACCGCGCTGATCCTGCCCGACACCCTCAACCCGGTGCTGACCAAGGAGTTGGTGTACACCGGCATCACTCGCGCGCGGCAGTGGTTCAGCCTGATCGAGAGCCGCACCGGGGTGTTCGACGAGGCGGTGCGCCGTCAGGTGGAGCGGCGCAGCGGGCTGATGGAGGCGTTGACGCCGCTGTTGGCCGAGGTTTCCGCGGGGGTCGCCTGACGGAGGCTGCGGCCGGGCGCGGCGACGGCACGCGGAGCAGCCGCGCCGGCGCGTACGCCGCCGTGACCGTCGGCATTCTGTTTGAGAGAGGAGAGGAAGGCATGACGGATCTGCAGGCGGTAGCCGAGGCCCTGCGTACGGCCCGGCATGTGGTGGTATTCACCGGCGCCGGGGTGTCGGCGGAAAGCGGCATCCCCACCTTCCGCGATGCCCTGACCGGCCTGTGGCAGCGCTTCGATCCGGCCGAGTTGGCCACCCCGGAAGCCTTCCGCCGCGATCCCGCGCTGGTCTGGGGCTGGTACGAGTGGCGGCGGGCGCGCGTGCTGGCGGCGCAGCCCAACCCGGCGCATCGTGCCATCGTCGAACTGGCCGGCCTGGTGCCCCGGCTGACGCTGGTGACCCAGAATGTCGACGACCTGCACGAGCGCGCCGGCAGCGGCGGCGCCATCCATTTGCACGGCAGCCTGCATGCGCCGCGCTGTTTCGCCTGCGCACGCCCTATCACGGGGCTCGCGGCCGATCTCCGCGAGCCGCAGGAGGGGCGGCGCATCGACCCGCCGCGCTGCGCCCATTGCGGTGGCCCGGTGCGCCCAGGCGTGGTGTGGTTCGGCGAGGAGTTGCCGACGCAGGCGCTCGAACAGGCCTTCGACGCCGCGCAAAGCTGCGACCTGTTGCTGTCGGTGGGTACTTCCGGGGTGGTCTATCCCGCCGCGCAGATTCCCCGGCTCGCCCTGCAGGCAGGAGCCCGGGTGGTGCACGTCAACATGCAGCCGGTCGAGGTCGGCGGGGCGCGCGAGATGTCGCTGGTCGGCGCGGCGGGCGAGTTGTTGGCGGCCCTGGTCGAGCGGGTGAAGGCGGCGGACGGCGCCAGTCACTCGCACCCGTCCTGAACAATCACGCCTCGGCGGATGAGCCGGCCAGCGCCGGTTGCGGGGCGAACAGTCGTTTTCTCAGCGCCAGCGCGGGCTTCTCGATGGCGTGCCAGGACAGGACGGCCAGGCCGAGGGTGATCGGCAGGGCGATGGCCATCAGCTGCAGCGGCGCGATGCCGGGCAGCAAGTGCACGCACAGTTGTTGCACCGGGAAGGCGGTGATGTAGGCGCCGTAGGAGTAGTCGCCCAGCCGGTTGTAGCGCAGCAGTAGAGGCTGTTTGCCGAAGCCGATCAGGAAGGTCAGGTAGCTGGTGCACAGCACCAGCGCCTCGTACTGGAGCGCGCTGCCGTGGCACAGCCAGGCGAGGGCGACGCCGGCTGCCGCCAGCCAGGGCGACAGCGGCAGCTTGTCGCGCAGGGCGTGGCAGCTCATGCCGACGACGAAGGCCAGGCTGAACTTGAAGAAGGTGGCCGTCTGGAAGTCCAGGCTGTCCGGCGCGCGCAGGGTGGTCAGCTTGTAGGCGGCATAGGCGCCCAGGTAGGCGACCAGCAGTAGCGCGAACCTGCCGCGGGAGCGGGTCAGGCCCAGCAGCCCGGAGCCGGCGAGCAGGGCGTAGCAGGAAACCTCGTAGAACAGGGTCCACAGCGAGCCGTTGATCGACTGCGGGAAGGGCGCGGCGACCAGCACGCCGGGAAGGGCCCATTGCGGGTCTTTCAGGAGCAGGTTGTGGGTCAGGTAGCTCCAGGTTTGCGGATGGGTGAAGTATTCGCCCTTCCACAGCGTGGTGAGCGCCGGACCGATGGCCAGCACGGTGGCGAACAGGACGACCAGCAACGCCGGATAGATCCGCAGCGCCCGCGCGGCGACGAAGTCGAGCAGCGAGCGGCTGCGCGCCAGGCTGGCGGAAACGAAATAGCCCGACACGCTGAAGAACACCAGCACCGCCAGGGTACCGAGGGTGATGCCCAGGCTGTCCTGCAGCGGTTCCGGGGTGCCCATGCCACTGGCCAGCGGATAGGAATGGGAGACCAGCACGCTGACGGCGGCCAGCATGCGGATCAGGTTGAAGTGGTTGTCGTGCCCGTTATCCAGGCTGGCTATGGTTTTCACGCGCTCGGCTCTTGCATCGTCTGGGCGCGTGGTTGCGCCGCTCCTGTCGGCGGGGCGCATTGTTGTCCGTGTTCGCCGGCAAGACAAGCGCGCGGCAGGTGCTGGGGCGTCGCCGGCGGGCCAGAGCCGGCGTCGCCCATCCCGCCGAGGTCACTCCTCCTCGTTGAGGTCTAGGTAGTCGCGCACGAACTCGATGATCCGCTCGTGGCTGGAGGGCAGCTCGGCGGAGGTGTAGGGCAGGTCGTGCCAGTCGTCCTCTTCGCTGTAGCGGCGCCAGCTGACATCGCCGTCGGCGCGCACGGTGTTGTAGCTGACCACGATGTCGCCATCGGTGATCTCTTCCAGCTCGTCCTGCGGGAGGCCGGTGTAGCCCTGGGACTGCTTGATCGTGCGGACGGTCATGGTGCTGTTCCTCCGCTGGAGCCTGGCCGGGCGCCAGGCCGTAGCTACACCTTAAGCCAGACTCGCGGCGCTGCGCGCCCGCGATTCGACCGCCGGCCCAGGCGCCATCGGCGGGTATCCGGCCGTGGCGGGCGTCGTTCCGCCGGGATATGGGCCAGCTGGGCCGAATAACCGGGGACGCAGTCCCGGGCGAGAGTCCGGCACAAACGATGGGGTTTTCTGGGATCTGGCTCCGCGACCTGGAGTCGACGGCGCAGACCGAACGCCGCGTCAGCGGCGGCCCCGAAGGGGTGAGGTCCGCAGGACCGAATAACCGGGGACGTGGTCCCTGGTGAGAGTCCGAGGGCAATAAAAAAGCCCCGGGTTTTCACCCAGGGCTTTGTAAGCTGGCTCCACGACCTGGACTCGACGGCGCAGCCGAACGCCGCGTCAGCGGCGGCTCCGAAGGGGTGAGGTCCGCAGGACCGAATAACCGGGGACGTAGTCCCGGGCGAGAGTCCGGCACAAACGAAAAAACCCAGCCGAGGCTGGGGTTTTCTGGGATCTGGCTCCGCGACCTGGACTCGACGGCGCAGCCGAACGCCGCGTCAGCGGCGGCCCCGAAGGGGTGAGGCCCGCAGGGCCGAATAACCGGGGACGCAGTCCCTGGTGAGAGTCCGGCACAAACGAAAAACCCCAGCCGAGGCTGGGGTTTTCTAGAATTTGGCTCCGCGACCTGGACTCGAACCAGGGACCCAATGATTAACAGTCATTTGCTCTACCGACTGAGCTATCGCGGAACAACGGTGGCTATCCTACTGATTTATAAGGCGAAGTCAACCCCTTCGGAATGACTTCGCAGATATTTTTCAGAGCACTTCGACGATGGCGCGGGTGACCACTTCGAGGTTCTTGCTGTTCAGCGCGGCGACGCAGATGCGGCCGGTGCTGACGGCGTAGATGCCGAACTCGTTCTTCAGGCGATCGACCTGCTCGGCGGTGAGGCCCGAGTAGGAGAACATGCCGCGCTGGCGGGCGACGAAGCCGAAGTCGCGCTTGGCGCCCTGGGCGGCCAGCTGCTCGACCATGCTGGTGCGCAGGCTGCGGATGCGCTGGCGCATCTCGCCCAGTTCCTCTTCCCACATGGCGCGCAGTTCGGGGCTGTTGAGCACTGCGGCGACCACGCTGGCGCCGTGGGTCGGCGGGTTGGAGTAGTTGGTGCGGATCACCCGCTTGACCTGCGACAGCACGCGGCCGGCTTCTTCCTTGGAGGCGGTGACGATCGACAGCGCGCCGACGCGCTCGCCGTACAGCGAGAACGACTTGGAGAAGGAGCTGGAGACGAAGAACTGCAGGCCGGACTCGGCGAACAGGCGCACCGCCTCGGCGTCCTCGGCGATGCCGTCGCCGAAGCCCTGGTAGGCGATGTCGAGGAACGGCACGTGGCCGCGCTCGCGGACCACTTCCAGCACCTGCTTCCAGTCGGCGGAGGACAGGTCGACGCCGGTCGGGTTGTGGCAGCAGGCGTGCAGCACGACGATCGACTGCGCCGGCAGGGCGCGCAGGTCGGCGAGCATGCCGGCAAGGTTCAGGCCGTTGCTGGCGGCGTCGTAGTAGCTGTAGTTCTGCACCGGGAAGCCGGCGGACTCGAACAGCGCGCGGTGGTTCTCCCAGCTCGGGTTGCTGATCGCCACCACGGCATCGGGCAGCAGGCGCTTGAGGAAGTCGGCGCCGGTCTTCAGTGCGCCGGTGCCGCCCAGCGACTGGGTGGTGACCACGCGGCCTTCGGCCAGCAGCGGCGAGTCCGCGCCGAACAGCAGCTTCTGCACGGCGCTGTCGTAGGCGGCGATGCCTTCGATCGGCAGGTAGCCGCGCGGCGCCTTGGCTTCCAGGCGGGCTTTCTCGGCCTCGATCACGGCGCGCAGCAGCGGAATGCGGCCTTCCTCGGTGAAGTACACGCCTACGCCCAGGTTGATCTTGCCCGGGCGGGTGTCGGCGTTGAAGGCTTCGTTGAGGCCCAGGATCGGATCGCGGGGCGCCATTTCGACGGCGGAGAACAGACTCATGTGCGGCAGCTCTGAGAGGATGAGGAATGGGGATGCTAGGCAACCTCTGCCATCACCGGGAGCAGGGGTTGCGCGGACGGGGCAACATTATAGGGGTGGCGCTCCGGCAGGGCGATATACTGGTGCGGCGAAAACGGCCATCCGTGCGACAAAATGGCGCACGCGCGGGCTTGCGGCGTCGTCGTACCGGCCGGCCGCGGCCGTGTCCGCCGGGTTCGGGCCGCCTGCGCAGGCCCTTGCGGTGTTTCGAGGATTCGTATGTCCAGGTTCAAGCTAGTCACCCGCTTCAAGCCCGCCGGCGATCAGCCGGAGGCGATCCGCCAGATGATCGAGGGCCTGGAAGCCGGGCTATCGCACCAGACGCTGCTCGGCGTGACCGGCTCGGGCAAGACCTTCAGCATCGCCAACGTCATCGCCAAGGTGCAGCGGCCGACCCTGGTCCTCGCCCCGAACAAGACCCTGGCCGCGCAGCTGTACGGCGAGTTCCGGAGCTTCTTCCCCGACAACGCGGTGGAGTACTTCGTCTCCTACTACGACTACTACCAGCCGGAAGCCTACGTGCCGTCCTCCGATACCTATATCGAGAAGGACGCCTCGATCAACGACCACATCGAGCAGATGCGCCTGTCGGCGACCAAGGCGCTGCTCGAGCGGCCGGACGCGATCATCGTCGCCACGGTGTCGTCGATCTACGGCCTGGGCGATCCGGCCAGCTACCTGAAGATGGTCCTGCACGTCGACCGCGGCGACAAGTTCGACCAGCGCGCGCTGGTGCGCCGCCTCGCCGAGCTGCAGTACACCCGCAACGACATGGACTTCGCCCGCGCTACCTTCCGCGTGCGTGGCGACGTGATCGACATCTTCCCGGCCGAATCGGAGCTGGAGGCGATCCGCATCGAGCTGTTCGACGACGAGGTGGAGAGCCTGGCGGCCTTCGATCCGCTGACCGGCGAGGTGATCAGGAAGCTGCCGCGCTTCACCTTCTACCCCAAGAGCCACTACGTCACCCCGCGCGAGACGCTCCTGGAGGCGGTGGAGCAGATCAAGGTCGAACTCAAGGATCGCCTGGAGTACCTGCGCACCCATGACAAGCTGGTCGAGGCGCAGCGCCTGGAGCAGCGCACCCGCTTCGACCTGGAGATGATCCTCGAGCTGGGCTACTGCAACGGCATCGAAAACTACTCGCGCTACCTGTCCGGCCGCGCGCCGGGCGAGGCGCCGCCGACCCTCTACGACTACCTGCCGGCCGATGCGTTGCTGGTGATCGACGAGTCGCACGTCACCGTCCCGCAGGTCGGCGCCATGTTCAAGGGCGACCGCTCGCGCAAGGAAACCCTGGTGGAATACGGTTTCCGCCTGCCCTCGGCGCTGGACAACCGTCCTCTGCGCTTCGAGGAGTGGGAGGCGATCAGCCCGCAGACCATCTTCGTCTCCGCCACCCCCGGGCCCTACGAGGGCGAGCACGCCGGGCGGGTGATCGAGCAGGTGGTGCGTCCCACCGGGCTGGTCGATCCGCAGCTCGAGGTGCGCCCGGCGACCACCCAGGTCGACGACCTGCTCTCGGAGATCCGCAAGTGCGTGGCCGCCGGCGAGCGCGTGCTGGTCACCACCCTGACCAAGCGCATGGCCGAGGACCTCACCGACTACTTGGGCGACCACGACGTCAAGGTGCGCTACCTGCACTCGGACATCGACACCGTCGAGCGCGTGGAGATCATCCGCGACCTGCGCACCGGCGCCTTCGACGTGCTGGTCGGCATCAACCTGCTGCGCGAGGGCCTGGACATGCCCGAGGTGTCCTTGGTGGCGATCCTCGACGCCGACAAGGAAGGCTTCCTGCGCAGCGAGCGCTCGCTGATCCAGACCATCGGCCGCGCCGCGCGCAACCTCAACGGCCGGGCGATCCTCTACGCCGACAACATGACCGGCTCGATGCAGCGTGCCATCGGCGAGACCGAACGGCGCCGCGCCAAGCAGATCGCCTTCAACGAGCAGCACGGCATCGTGCCGCGGGGCGTCAAGAAGGACGTGCAGGACATCCTCGAGGGCGCCGTGGTGCCGGGCGCGCGCAGCCGCAAGCGCGGCGCGGCGGCCAAGGCGGCGGAGGAGAGCGCCCGCTACGAGGCGCAGCTCAACTCGCCCAGCGAGATCACCAAGCGCATCCGCCAGCTGGAAGAGAAGATGTTCCAACTGGCCCGCGACCTCGAGTTCGAGGCCGCCGCGCAGCTGCGCGACGAGATCCAGAAGCTGCGCGAGCGGTTGCTGGCGCTGTGATGGTGATCGTTCCCACGCTCCTGCGTGGGAACGCCGCGCGGGACGCTCCGCGTCCCTTCGCCCCGTGCGCCGGTGCGGAGCCGGGTAGGGTGGGTTAGGCCGCAGGCCGTAACCCACCGAGCCGGCCGAGAGGCCGGCAAAGGGGATGCCTGACGGCATCCTTGGCGGGTTACGCCGCTGGGCGGCTAACCCACCCTACGCTTCAGCGGGCCGTTGAACACCGCGCTGGCCAGCCCGCCGGCGACCAGCCCCCAGAACGCCGCGCCGACGCCGAGAAAACTCAGGCCCGAGGCGGTGACCAGGAAGGTAATCAGCGCCGGCTCGCGCTGGCGCACGTCCTGCAGAGCGCCGGCCAGGCTGTTGCTCAGGGTGACCAGCAGCGCCAGGCCGGCGATGGCGAGGATCAGCGCCTTCGGGAAGGCGGCGAACAGGCTGGCCACGGTGGCGCCGAACAGGCCGATCAGCAGGTAGCAGGCGCCGGCACACACCGCCGCCCAGTAGCGCCGTTGCGGTTCCTGGCCGGCCTCGGGGCCGGCGCAGATCGCCGCGGTGATCGCCGCCAGGTTGATGGCGAAACCGCCGAACGGCGCGAGCAGCAGGCTGGCCAGGCCGGTCCAGGCGATCAGCGGCGACACCGGCACCTGTTCGTAACCGGAAGTGCGCAGCACCGCCACGCCGGGCAGGTTCTGCGAGGCCATGGTGACCACGAACAGCGGGATGCCGACGCCGACCAGCGCCGCCCAGGAAAACTCCGGGCGGACGAACTGCGGCACCGCCATGGCCAGCTCTACCGCTTGCCAGTGCAGCAGGCCGAGTCCCCGGGCCAGGCCGATGCCGAGCAGCAGCACCAGCAGGATCGCGTAGCGCGGCAGCAGGCGTTTGCCGAGCAGATAGGCGAGGAACAGGCTGCCCACCAGCAGCGCCTGCTCCTCGAAGGCGCCGAACAGCTCGAGGCCGAAGCGCAGCAGTACGCCGGCCAGCATGGCCGCCGCCAGCGCCTGGGGGATGCGCTGCATCAGCCGGGCGAACAGGCCGGTGACGCCGCAGAGGGTGATCAGCGAGGCGCTGAACAGGAAGGCGCCCACCGCCTCGCCCATGCCCAGCCCGCCCAGGCTGCCGGCCAGCAGGGCGGCGCCGGGCGTCGACCAGGCGGTGAGCACCGGCGCGCGGTAGCGCAGCGACAGGCCGATGCTGGTCAGCCCGCAGCCCAGGCACAGCGCCCACAGCCAGGAGCTGACCTGCCCGTTGTCGGCGCCGGCCGCGGCGGCGGCCTGGAAGATGATCACCGCCGAACTGGTGAAGCCGACCAGCACGGCGATCAGGCCGGCGCTGACGTGGCTGGGGGCAGGGAGGCGGGACATGAGTACTCCTCTGGCTTGAGGGATGGGCGACTTTGTGCGTTATTGCGCACGTCACGACAAGTTACCCTTGTGCGCTATAGCGCACAAGGGGGGGGAGGGAAGCGATGAGCGACATCAACGGGCGGATCGCCGAACGGCTGCGCGCACTGCGCCACGCGCGGGGCTGGAGCCTGGATGCGGCGGCCCGGGAAACCGGGGTGAGCAAGGCGATGCTCGGCCAGATCGAGCGCGGCGAGTCGAGCCCGACGGTGGCCACCCTGTGGAAGATCGCCGCCGGCTTCCACACCTCGTTTTCCGGCCTGCTCGAGGATGCCCCGGCCGACGGCGGCGTGCTGCTGCGCAGTAGCCGCGGCGCCGACTGGCCGAGCGACGAGGGCGGCATCCAGGTGCGCGCGCTGTTCCCCTTCGATCCGGTGCTGGGCATCGAATTCCTGGTGGTCGAGCTGGCGCCGGGCGCCTGCCACCAGTCTGTGCCCCACGACCGCGGCGTGACCGAGCACGTGATCCCGCTCAACGGCAGCCTGGAGGTCTGCGTGGACGGCCAGTGGCAGAACGTGGCCAGCGGTGAGGGCCTGCGCTTCGCCGCCGACCGGCCGCACGCCTATCGCAACGGCGGCAGCGCGCCGCTGCTGTTCCACAACTTGATCCACTATCGCGGCTGAACTAGCGGGCTCCGGCGCTCATGCGCCGCCGCAGATGCTCGATGCGCTTGCGATTGACGCCGAAGTCCGAGTGGCCGAGGCGCGAGGCCGAGCGCACGTCGATCTGCCGCTCGCCGATAAGGAACTCGACGTCGTCGACGAAGCGGAAGACGAAGCTGGTGAACTCGGCGCGCAGGTAGCGCTCCTGCTGCTCGACCACGCGCACGCGCGGCTCGCTGGCGAGGATCTCGAGCAGGCGGACACGGCTGGCCTCGGGGCTGCCCGCCAGCGGCAGCGGGGCGATGGCGTGGCGCGCGTCGCTGGCCTGGCTGCACACGCAGTTGGGCGAGTCGGGGCAGGGCGCCAGGCGGCCGTCATGCACGCCCAGGTGCGTCGGCGTAGGACCCGAGCAAGCGGCCAGCCCCAGCGGCAGGCAGCACAGCAGCGCCTTGTGGAGGGCGCGTCGGCACTTTATAAAACGCACTTTCCCGGAAGGATGAAGACCCATGCTGCGACTCTCCGCGCTCTACCGTTTCCCCGTCAAATCGCTCGCCGGCGAATGCCTGCAGCGTGCCGAGGTGGACGACCTCGGTCTCGCGGGCGACCGTCGCTGGATGGTAGTCGACCCGGCCACCGGCCGCTTCCTGACCCAGCGCCAGCTCGGCCGCATGGCGCAGGTCGGCGCGCGCTGGCGCGATGCCGGGATGCTGGAGCTGAGCGCGCCCGGGCAGGCGGCGCTGGCGGTGGCGGTGCCGCCGGCCGACGAGGCGCTGCGCGGGGTGACGGTGTGGAGCGACAGCCTGCAGGCGCCGGATGCCGGCGACGCGGCGGCAGCGTGGCTGAGCGCCTTCCTGGAGCGCGACTGCCGGCTGGTGCACGTGCCGCCGAGCCGCGCCCGCCAGGTGGATACTGCCTACGCACAGCCGGGCGACCAGGTGGGTTTCGCCGACGGCTTCCCGCTGCTGCTGATCGGCCAGGGTTCGCTGGACGACCTGTCGGCGCGGGTCGGCCGGCCGCTGGAGATGCTGCGCTTCCGGCCCAACCTGGTGGTCGAGGGCGCCGTGCCCTACGCCGAAGACGGCTGGGGACGCCTGCGCATCGGCGAGGTGGAGTTCGAGCGGGTCAAGCCGTGCTCGCGCTGCGCCATTCCCACCCTCGATCCGCATTCCGGCGAACGCTCCAGCGATGGTGAGCCGCTGCGAACCCTGGCCACCTACCGGCGCGACGCCGACGGCGTGTACTTCGGCCAGAACCTGATCCAGCGCGGTCGGGGCGTGCTGGAGGTGGGCATGCCGGTGGTTCTGCTGGACTGAGCCCTGGAACCGTAGGGTGGGTTAGGCCGCAGGCCGTAACCCACCGGGCGGTCGCGAGGCCGCAGGGGATGCCTGGCGGCATCCGTGGTGGGTTACGCCGCTGTGCGGCTAACCCACCCTACATGTGTGCACCGGGTAGACCTCACTGCGGCCCCAGCTCGCGCTCGTGCCATTCCACCAGCTTCTGCGGTGCGCCGAGTTTTTCGCCGTAGATCACCGAATAGGACAGCACGTTCTGCACGTACTGGCGGGTCTCGTCGAAGGGGATGGTCTCGATCCAGATATCGAATGGCATCTGCTCGTTGCCGCTCAGCCACTGCCGCACGCGGCCGGGGCCGGCATTGTAGGCGGCCGAGGCGAGGATGCGGTTGCCGCCGAACTGACCGTAGACCTGACTCAGGTAGGCGGCGCCGAGCTGGATGTTGACCTCGGGGTTGAGCGCCTGTTGCGGCGAGCGCAGCGGGATGCCGAAGCGCCGCGCGGTGTCCTTGGCGGTGCCCGGCATCAGCTGCATGAGGCCCATGGCGCCGACCCCGGAGCGCGCGTCGGCCATGAAGCCGCTCTCCTGGCGGGTGATGGCGAACACCCAGCTCGAATGCAGGCCGCGGGTGCGGGCCTCGCGGGTCAGGGCGTTGCGGTGCGCCATCGGGAAGCGCACGTCGAGGTCGTCCCAGTACTGCGCCTGGCTGATGGTGCGGATCGCCGGGAAGTACCAGCCCATCTCGTAGCCCAGGCGTGCCTGCGCCACCAGTTCCTCGCGGCTGAACAGGCGGCTGACGTAATACCACTCGCGGCGGCCGTCGACGATGTCGCCGCGGGCATGGAACTCCAGGGCGCGGCGGATGCCGGCGGTGTTGCGCACCTTCTGCATCACCTTCGGGTCGATGGCCATCGGCTTGTGGTTGAGCTGGTAGGGCGCGTCGATCCGGTCGGCGGCGAGGAAGCCATAGAAGTCGCGCTCGCCGGCCACCGGCAGGTACAGGCGTACCGGGTCCTTGCTGCTGGGGTCGGCCAGCTGCAGGCTGCGCGCCTGCCAGTAGCGCCAGCGGCTGGTGGCGGCCAGGTCGCCGGGCATCTGCCGGGTCAGCTGATTGACGTCGGCCCAGCGGCCGAGACGCAGCAGCAGGCGCGCGCGCCACTCGCTGACCGTGTTGTCGCGCAGGTCGGGGTCGTACTGGGTCATCACCCGCAGGGCGCGGGAGTCGAAATTCTTGGCCAGCGACAGGCCGATCTGCCGGGCGATGGCGACCTTCTCCTCGTGGGAGAACGGCAGGCGCGCGCTGTACTCCTCGAGCAGGCCGAGGGCCTGTTCCGGGTTCTGCCGCGCCAGACGGCGCAGGCCGAGGCCGACGGCGTCGGCAGTGTGGCGGTCGCTGCCGGCGAAACGCTGGCGCTGCACCAGCAGCTCGGGCTTCTGCGCCACGTCGATCAGCAGCTGGCCCGGGCCGGCCAGGCCGCCGAGGGTCTTCTGCAGATAGGTGGCCAGGCCGTAGTTGCGCTCCTCGGCGGCCAGCTTGAGGCGCTTCCAGCGCATGTCCTCGGTCAGTCCGCCCTGGGCGCGCCACAGGTCGAACAGGCGGTCGCAGGTGTCCGGCTGCGACTTGCCGGTCAGCCACAGGCGCTGGGCGGCCACCGCGCCGTCGCCGGGCTTGCCGTGGCGGTAGTGGTACTCGCCGAGCAGGCAGTCCAGTTCGGTGAACTCCAGCGCCGGGCTGTAGTGCTTGATGAAGGTCTGCCACTCGCCGCGTTCGGCCAGCCAGCGCAACCAGCGCAGCTTCATCCAGCCGATCTGCGGCAGGTCGCCATGTTCGGCGAGGAAGGTTTCGATCTCGCGGTTGCTGGCGCTCTTCAGGCGCAGGGTCAGCTCGTCGTAGGCGAGGTGCGGCTCCAGCGGATAGTCGCGCAGGGCCTGGCGATAGCGCAGATAGACGGAGGGATCGTTCTTGTCCAGGGCACGCTCGGCTTCGTCGTACATGCTGCGCTGCTGGGCAAGGGAGGCCGCCGTGGCGAGCGGGGAAAGACCGATGCTGGCCACGAGGGCGGCCAACAGGACGAGCGGGCGAAGACGCATGGGCATTGGGACGGACACGGGGGCGGGAGGGATTCTCGATAAGCTTAGCGTGCCACCGGGCGCGGTTAAAGCATTGTCCCCCGGCACTGGTCGATTGCGAGTAGAATGCGCCGCCCTTCTGCTGGAGACCTCGCCATGACGCTGCTCAAGTTCACCGATGTGTCGCTCGCCTACGGCCTCACGCCGTTGCTGGACCAGGTGTCCTGGCAGATCGCCAACGGCGAGCGGGTGTGCATCATCGGCCGCAACGGCACCGGCAAGTCCAGCCTGCTCAAGCTGGTCAAGGGCGAGCAGCGTCCGGACGACGGCGAGATCTGGCGCGCGCCGACGCTGAAGATCGGCGAGCTGCCCCAGGAGCTGCCGGCAGCCGACGAGCGCAGCGTCTACGACGTGGTCGCCGAGGGCCTGGCCGAGGTCGGCGAGCTGATCGCCCGCTACCACCACCTGTCCCAGCACATCGAGGGCGAGGACGATCTCACCGAGCTGGCGCGCGTCCAGCAGGCGCTGGAGGCCCGCGACGGCTGGCGCCTGCAGCAGCTGGTGGAGAACACCCTGAGCCGCCTGCAGCTGCCGGCCGACAAGACCCTCGCCGAGCTGTCCGGTGGCTGGCGCCGCCGCGTGCTGCTGGCCCAGGCGCTGGTCGCCGAGCCCGACCTGCTGCTGCTCGACGAGCCGACCAACCACCTCGACATCGGCGCCATCGCCTGGCTGGAGGAAGCGCTGCTCGGCTTCAATGGCGCGGTGCTGTTCATCACCCACGACCGCGCCTTCCTGCAGAGCCTGGCCACCCGCATCCTCGAGCTGGACCGCGGCCACCTGATCGACTGGAACGGCGACTATGCCAGCTTCCTGGTTCATAAAGAGCAGCAACTGGCGGCCGAGGAGGCGGCCAATGCGCTGTTCGACAAGCGCCTGGCCCAGGAAGAGGTATGGATCCGTCAGGGTATCAAGGCCCGCCGCACCCGCAACGAGGGCCGGGTGCGCGCGCTCAAGGCGATGCGCGCCGAGCGCGCCGAGCGCCGCGAGCGCCAGGGCAAGGCGAGCATCCAGCTGGATGCGGCCGACAAGTCGGGCAAGCAGGTGATGGTCGCCGAGCACGTCGACTTCGCCCATCCCGGCGGCGAGCCGCTGATCCGCGATTTCTCCATGGTCCTGCAGCGCGGCGACCGCATCGGCCTGCTCGGCGCCAACGGCACCGGCAAGACCACCCTGCTCAAGCTGCTGCTCGGCGATCTGCAGCCAACCGCCGGCAGCATCAAGATCGGCACCAAGCTCGAGGTGGCGTACTTCGACCAACTGCGCAATCAGCTCGAACCTGAGAAAACAGTGATCGAGAACATTGCCGAGGGCCGCGACTTCATTACCATCGACGGTCAGAACCGCCACGTCCTCAGCTACCTCGGCGACTTCCTGTTCAGCCCGCAACGCTCGCGTTCGCCGGTGAAGGCGCTGTCCGGCGGCGAACGGGCGCGACTCTTGCTAGCCAAGTTGTTCAGCAAGCCGGCCAACCTGCTGGTGCTGGACGAGCCGACCAACGACCTGGACGTGGAAACCCTCGAGTTGCTCGAGGAGGTGCTGCTCGGCTTCCCGGGCACCGTGCTGATGGTCAGCCACGATCGCGCCTTCCTCGACAACGTGGTGACCAGCACCCTGGTGTTCGAAGGCGAAGGTCTGGTGCGCGAATACGTCGGCGGCTATCAGGACTGGCTGCGCCAGGGCGGTTCGCCGCGCCTGCTGGGGGTCGGCAAGGAGCCGGCGGACAAGCCGGTGCGGGCGGAGAAGCCGGCGCCGGTGGAAAAGGTGGCGGTCGCGCCGGCAGTCCCGGCGCGCAAGAAGCTGAGTTACAAGGAGCAGCGCGAGCTGGACGCGCTGCCCGCGCAGATCGAGGCGTTGGAGGGCGAGCAGGCCGCCCTGCAGGAAGAGACCGCCAACCCCGATTTTTATCTGCGGCCCCAGGAGCAGACCCATGCGGCGCTGGCCCGCCTGGAATATCTCCAGCAGGAGCTGGATCGTCTGCTGGAGCGTTGGGCCGAGCTGGAAGGTTGATGTGCTGACACGGATACGGACACGGAGTAGGGAATGACCATCGAGTACAAGATCACCCTGGACGACAACCACGAGTTCAACTATCGGGTCGATCTCGAGCGACAGTACGACCCCGCCCGGGTCGGCGAGGTGCCGCGCTGGACGCGCCTGGACCACGAGCAGTGCACCAACTGCCCGCTCAGCAAGGAACTCAACACCCACTGTCCCGCCGCCGTCGACCTGCACCCGGTGATCGAGGCGTTCCGCGGCCTGCCGGCCTTCAAGAAGGCCAAGGTGCGGGTGATCACCGCCGAGCGCGAGTACTACAAGGAAGTCAGCGTGGAGGCCGCGCTGCGCGCGCTGCTCGGCGTGCTGATGGCCACCAGCGCCTGTCCGATGCTCTGCCGTCTGCGGCCGATGGCCCAGCAGCACCTGCCGTTCGCCAGCAACCAGGAATTCATCATGCGCACGGTCTCGCTGTACCTGATGCGCCAGTACTACAACATGCGCGAAGGCCGCCACGCTGACTGGGAGCTCAAGGGGCTGGTGCGCCACTACCAGCAGTTGCAGCTGGTCAACCAGGCGTTCTGGCAGCGCATCCACGACACCTGCGAGAACGACTCCAACCTCAAGGCCTTCCTCAGCTTCTTCTCGATGGCCTCCAGCGTGTCGTACTCGCTGGAAGCCCAGCTCAGCAAGATCCGTCCGCTGGTGATGAGCAGCGGCACCGAACTGGGCGTTTACTGACAGTCGTCGTCACATCGCGCCGGGCGCAAGGCCCGGCGCGGCGCGCATCCTCAGGACTTCTTCAGGTGCACCGCCAGCACGTCGCAGGGCGCGGCATGCAGCACGTCGTTGGAGGTCGAGCCCAGCAGCAGGGCCAGGCCATGGCGGCCGTGGCTGCCGACCACGATCAGGTCGCAGCCGTTCTCCTTGGCCAGACGGTGGATTTCCTGGCGCGGCTGGCCGAAGGCCAGGTGGGTGTTGTCCTTGGTGATTTCCGGGTGGCTCGCGGAGAAGCCTTCCAGCTGCTTGCGCGCCTGGTCGATCTGCTGTTCCTGCAGGGCCGACAGATCCATGGGCACGTCGCCGCCGAAGGCCATCGACATCGGCTCGACCACGTGCACCAGCGACAGTCGGGCCTGGCAGCAGTTGGCCATCTCCACCGCGCGCTGGATCACGGTATGGCAGTCGTCGGTCATGTCGATCGCCACCAGCAGGTGTTGATAGTTCATCTTGTTTCTCCGTGGCAGTGAGTGAATCCATTATGGGCCAGTCGCTAACCGGCCTCTATTCCCAATGATGCAGTAGTTATGCGTCGCCGCGCTGACATCGATCAGTTCGCCGGCAGGCTTCCATTCGCCCGCGTGCGGCCCGGCAGGCCCCGCGATTGACAAGGCGGGGGAATTCTCCGAGGGTGTGACAAGGGAATCAAACGCCCGTATGAGTCGCTGCGCAGCGGTGCCGCGGCCGAGCGCGAACGGCAGTGGGCGGTGAGGGCGCAACTATCCTAGGGAGAGGCGCCACGGCGCGGAGTCGAGCTCCCATCGCAAGGAGATCAGTCGATGATTTACCAGGGTAAGGCCATCAGGGTACAGGTTGTCGAGGACGGCATCGCCGAGTTGACCTTCGACCTCGAGGGCGAGTCCGTCAACAAGTTCAATCGCCAGACCCTCGACGAGCTGCGCGCGGCGACCGCCGCGCTGCAGGCGACGGCGGGGCTGCGCGGGGTGCTGGTCACCAGCGCGAAGGAGAGTTTCGTCGTCGGCGCCGATGTGGGCGAGTTCCTCGGCCTGTTCGCCCTGCCGGAGGACCGCCTCCTGGCCGCCAACCTCGACACCAACCGCATCTTCAGTGCCTTCGAGGATCTGCCGCTGGCCAGTGTGGTGGCGATCAACGGGGTGGCGCTCGGTGGCGGCCTGGAGATGTGCCTGGCGGCGGATTTCCGGGTGATGGCCGAGGGCGCCAAGGTCGGCCTGCCGGAGGTCAAGCTCGGAATCCACCCCGGCTGGGGCGGCACCGTGCGCCTGCCGCGGCTGATCGGCGCCGACAACGCGATCGAGTGGATCGCCGGCGGCAAGGAGTACGACGCGGCCGCTGCGCTCAAGGTCGGCGTGGTCGATGCGGTGGTCGGCCCCGCCCAGCTGCGCGAGGCCGCCCTGGACCTGTGCCGACGTGCCGGCTCCGGCGAACTCGACCATCTGGCCCGCCGCCGACCGAAGCTGGAGAAGCTCAAGCTCGGCCAGATCGAGCAGATGATGGTGTTCGAGAGCGCCAAGGGCTACGTGGCCGGCCAGGCCGGGCCGCACTATCCGGCGCCGGTCGAGGCGGTCAAGACGATCCAGAAGGGCGCCGTCCACGGCCGCGACAAGGCCCTGGAGATCGAATCGCAGGCACTGGTCAAGCTGGCCAAGGGCGAGGTGGCACGCAATCTGGTCGGCCTGTTCCTCAACGACCAGGAACTCAAGCGCAAGGCCAAGGGCCACGAGAAGGCGGCCCGCGAGGTCAGGCTGGCCGCGGTGCTCGGCGCCGGCATCATGGGCGGCGGCATCGCCTACCAGTCGGCGGTCAAGGGTACGCCGATCCTCATGAAGGACATCCGCGAGGAGGCCATCCAGCTCGGTCTGGGCGAGGCGGCCAAGCTGCTCGCCAAGCGGCTGGAGAAGGGGCGACTGACCCCGCTGGAGATGGCCGGCGCGCTGAACGCGATTCGCCCGACCCTGTCCTACGGCGACTTCGGCCAGGTCGACCTGGTGGTCGAGGCCGTGGTGGAGAATCCCAAGGTCAAGCAGGCGGTGCTGGCCGAGGTGGAAGGGCAGGTGAGGGGCGACGCCATCCTCGCCACCAACACCTCGACCATCTCGGTCAGCCTGCTCGCCCAGGCCCTCAAGCGGCCGGAAAACTTCTGTGGCATGCACTTCTTCAACCCGGTGCACATGATGCCCCTGGTCGAGGTGATCCGCGGCGAGAAGACCGGCGAGGCGGCGATCGCCACCACCGTGGCCTACGCGCGCAAGATGGGCAAGACGCCCATCGTGGTCAACGACTGTCCGGGCTTTTTGGTCAACCGCGTGTTGTTCCCCTATTTCGGCGGTTTCACCCGCCTGGTGGCGGCCGGCGTCGACTTCCAGCGCATCGACCGGGTGATGGAGAAATTCGGCTGGCCCATGGGGCCGGCCTACCTGCTCGACGTGGTCGGCATCGACACCGCGCATCACGCCAGCGCGGTGATGGCCGCCGGCTTCCCCGAGCGCATGCAGAGCGATGGGCGCACCGCGCTGGACGTGCTGTTCGAGGCCGGACGCCTGGGCCAGAAGAGCGGCAAGGGCTTCTACGCCTACCTGGGCGACAAGAGCGGCAAGCCGAAGAAGATCGTCGACCCCGGCGTGCCGGCGCTGCTCGCCCCGCTGGTCCAGACGCCGCGCGAGCTGTCCGACGAGGACATCGCCAACGTCATGATGCTGCCGCTGTGCCTGGAGACGGTGCGCTGTCTGGAGGAGGGCATCGTCGCCAGCGCCGCCGAGGCGGACATGGGGCTGGTCTACGGCATCGGCTTCCCGCCCTTCCGCGGCGGTGCCCTGCGCTACATCGACAGCCTCGGCGTGGCCGCGTTCGTCGCCCTGGCCGAGCGCTACGCCGAGTTCGGGCCGTTGTACCAGCCGACCGCCGGCCTGCGCGAGATGGCCGCCAGCGGCCGCCAGTTCTTCGCGTGAGTGCGCAACCTTTGCAGCGAGAGAAGCTATGAGCCTGAATCCGAGAGACGTGGTGATCGTCGACTTCGGTCGCACTCCCATGGGCCGCTCCAAGGGCGGCATGCACCGCAACACCCGCGCCGACAGCCTGTCGGCCGACCTGATTACCCGACTGCTGGCGCGCACCCCCCAGCTCGATCCGGCCGAGGTGGAGGACGTGATCTGGGGTTGCGTCAACCAGACCCTCGAGCAGGGCTGGAATATCGCCCGCATGGCCGCGCTGATGACGCCGATTCCGCCGACCAGCGGCGCGCAGACGGTCAGCCGCCTGTGCGGCTCGTCGATGAGCGCGCTGCACACGGCCGCCCAGGCGATCCAGTCCGGCAACGGCGACGTCTTCGTGGTCGGCGGCGTCGAGCACATGGGCCACCTGCCGATGACCCACGGCGTCGATCCCAATCCGCGACTGTCGCTGCACGCCGCCAAGGCGGCCGGCATGATGGGCCTGACCGCCGAGATGCTCGCGCGCATGCACGGCATCGGCCGCGCCGCGCAGGACGAGTTCGCCTGCCGTTCGCACCGGCTGGCCCACCAGGCCACCGTGGAGGGCCGCTTCAGGGATGAGCTGATCCCCTTCGAGGGATACGATGCGCACGGTCTCCTCAAGGTGTTCGACTACGACGAGACCATCCGCCCGGAAACCACCCTGGAAGGGCTGGCCGAGCTCAAGCCGGTGTTCGACCCCAAGAACGGTACCGTCACCGCAGGCACCTCCTCGCAGATCACCGACGGCGCCTCCTGCATGCTCGTGATGAGCGGCCAGCGCGCCACCGACCTCGGCATCCAGCCGCTGGCGCGCGTCCGCGCCATGGCGGTGGCCGGCGTCGATCCGTCGATCATGGGCTACGGCCCGGTGCCGGCCACCCGCAAGGCGCTCAAGCGCGCCGGCCTGAGCATCGACGATGTCGACTTCGTCGAACTCAACGAGGCCTTCGCCGCGCAGGCCCTGCCGGTGCTCAAGGACCTCAAGCTGCTCGACAAGCTGGACGCCAAGGTCAACCTGCACGGCGGCGCCATCGCCCTGGGCCATCCGTTCGGCTGCTCCGGAGCGCGGATTTCCGGCACCCTGCTCAACGTGATGAAGCAGCGCCAGGGCACCATTGGTCTGGCCACCATGTGTATCGGTCTCGGTCAGGGTATCGCAACGCTGTTCGAGCGCGTCTGATAGCGCAATGGAAGAGAAGCCGGGGTTCGTGGCCCCGGCTTTTCCTTTTTGGGCTGCGCAATTCGCGGAGGTTACATGGCGCTGCAAACCGGACTCTATCGTCACTACAAGGGACGCGAATATCGCGTGCTGGGGCTGGCCCGGCATTCGGAAAGCGAGGAGGAGCTGGTGGTTTACCAGGCGTTGTACGGCGATTTCGGCCTGTGGGTCCGGCCGTTGGCGATGTTTCTCGAGGTCGTCGAAGTGGAGGGCGAAACCCTGCCGCGCTTCGCCCTGGTGCGCGGTGAAAGCGTGGAATTCCACTACGCTGAGGGCAATCCGGCCGAGCCGCGCGCTTGACCTCGCCGCGCGGGCCACTATATATAGCGTGGCCTTGAGGGGGCGCCGTCACATTTAATTGCATTTATTGCGCCGCCACACTCGCCGTTCATCTCGCCATTTTTTCAGGAACTTTCCGATTCATGGGCAAATCTCTGGTCATCGTGGAATCCCCGGCCAAGGCCAAGACGATCAACAAGTATCTGGGCAGCCAGTACGTGGTGAAGTCGAGCATCGGCCACATCCGCGACCTGCCCACCAGCGGTTCGGCCGCCAAGGAGCCGGCCAAGCGCGGCAAGGCGGCCGCCGAGACGCCGGCCCTGTCGCCGAAGGAAAAGGCCAAGCGCCAGCTGTTCGCGCGCATGGGCGTCGACCCCGAGCAGGGCTGGAAGGCCCAGTACGAGATCCTGCCCGGCAAGGAGAAGGTGATCGAGGAATTGCGCCGCCTGGCCAAGGATGCCGACACCATCTATCTCGCAACCGACTTGGACCGCGAGGGGGAGGCCATCGCCTGGCACCTGCGCGAGTCGATCGGCGGTGACGAGAGTCGCTACCGGCGCGTGGTGTTCAACGAGATCACCAAGAAGGCGATCCAGGACGCCTTCTCCCAGCCCGGCGAGCTGGACATCAACCGCGTCAACGCCCAGCAGGCGCGCCGCTTCCTCGATCGCGTGGTCGGCTACATGGTCTCGCCGCTGCTGTGGGCCAAGATCGCCCGCGGCCTGTCCGCCGGTCGCGTGCAGTCGGTGGCGGTGAAACTGGTGGTCGAGCGCGAGCGCGAGATCCGCGCCTTCGTGCCGGAAGAATACTGGGAGGTGCACGCCGACCTCACCACCGCACGCGAGGAAAAGGTGCGCTTCGAGGTCGCCCGCCACAAGGGCGAGGCGTTCAAGCCGCTCAACGAAGCCCAGGCCATGGCCGCGGTCGCGGCGCTGAAATCCTCGGCCTATTCGGTGAGCAAGCGCGAGGACAAGCCGACCTCGAGCAAGCCGGGCGCGCCCTTCATCACCTCGACCCTGCAGCAGGCGGCGAGCAATCGCCTGGGCTTCGGCGTGAAGAAGACCATGATGCTGGCCCAGCGCCTCTACGAGGCCGGCTACATCACTTACATGCGTACCGACTCGACCAACCTCTCCGCCGATGCGCTGGAGATGGCGCGCGGCTTCATCGAGGGCGAGTTCGGCAAGCAGTACCTGCCGGCCAAGCCGAACTTCTACAGCAGCAAGGAGGGCGCCCAGGAAGCGCACGAGGCGATCCGCCCGTCCGACGTCAACCTGCGCCCGACCCAGCTGTCTGGCATGGAACGCGACGCCGAGCGTCTCTACGAGCTGATCTGGCGCCAGTTCGTCGCCTGCCAGATGCCGCCGGCCGAGTACCTGTCGACCAGCGTCAGCGTGCAGTCCGGCGACTACGAGCTGCGCGCCAAGGGCCGCATCCTCAAGTTCGACGGCTTCACCCGCGTGCTGCCGCCGCAGAGCAAGTCCGGCGAGGACGACGTGCTGCCGGACATGGCCCAGGGCGACAAGCTGAGCCTGCTGGCGCTCGATCCGAGCCAGCACTTCACCAAGCCGCCGGCGCGCTTCTCGGAAGCCAGCCTGGTCAAGGAACTGGAGAAGCGCGGCATCGGCCGGCCGTCGACCTACGCGGCGATCATCTCCACCATCCAGGAGCGCGGCTACGTCACCGTTCACAACCGCCGCTTCTACGCCGAGAAGATGGGCGAGATCGTCACCGAGCGCCTCTCGGAGAGTTTCGCCAGCCTGATGGACTACGGCTTCACCGCCGGCATGGAGGAGCATCTCGACGACATCGCCCAGGGCGAGCGCGAGTGGAAGCATCTGCTCGACGAGTTCTACGCCGACTTCCGCGGCAAGCTGGAGACGGCCGAGGCCGGCGAGGGGGGCATGCGCGCCAATCAGCCGACCCTGACCGACATTCCCTGCAAGGAATGCGGCCGGCCGATGATGATCCGCACCGCCTCGACCGGCGTGTTCCTCGGCTGCTCCGGCTATGCCCTGCCGCCGAAGGAGCGCTGCAAGGCCACCGTCAACCTGGTGCCGGGCGACGAGATCGCCGCCGACGACGAGGGCGAGTCCGAATCCCGCGTGCTGCGCAGCAAGCACCGCTGCGCCAAGTGCGGCACGGCGATGGATGCCTACCTGCTCGACGAGAAGCACAAGCTGCACATCTGCGGCAACAACCCGGATTGCTCGGGCTACGAGATAGAGGAAGGCCAGTACCGCATCAAGGGTTACGAGGGGCCGAGCCTCGAGTGCGACAAGTGCGGCAGCGAGATGCAGCTCAAGACCGGCCGTTTCGGCAAGTTCTTCGGTTGCACCAACGCCAGCTGCAAGAACACCCGCAAGCTGCTGAAGAACGGCGAGGCGGCGCCGCCGAAGATCGATCCGATCAAGATGCCGGAGCTGCGCTGCGCCAAGGTCGACGACATCTACGTGCTGCGCGACGGCGCCTCGGGGCTGTTCCTCGCCGCCAGCCAGTTCCCCAAGAACCGCGAGACCCGCGCGCCGCTGGTGGCCGAGCTGATTCCGCACAAGGACGAACTGGACGCCAAGTACCACTACCTGCTCGCGGCGCCGCAGCAGGATCCGGAGGGCCGTCCGGCGGTGATCCGCTTCAGTCGCAAGACCAAGGAGCAGTACGTGCAGAGCGAGGTGGACGGCAAGCCCACCGGCTGGCGCGCGTTCCATGCCGATGGCAAGTGGCAGGTCGAGGACAAGCGCTGAGTTCCACCTGATGCGTCAGGAGACCGGCCGGTGCGCGCAGGCGCCCGGCCGGTTTCGTTTGTGACCGGCCGCTGCCCTGCGCCTTTGCGGCGGCTGGTTATACTGCAGGTTCTGTCGAGGAGTTCGCCATGGCCAACGAGCTGTACACCCGCACCAACCAGAAACTGTATTTCGCCACCCTGGCGCTGGACGCCTGGCGGGCCGCCGAGGCGGCTCGGGTGCTGAATGCCCAGGCGCAAATCCAGGGCGCCCGGGAAAGCGCGCTGTTCCATCTCTATGGCGCGTTGCTCGGCCTGTGCCACGAGATCGCCGGATTCTATCGCCTGCCGCAGGCCGGCGCCGTGGAGATCGGCCAGCTGCTGAATGCCGAGGCCCTGGCCGCCGTGCCCAGCCCCGAGCTGGCCGAACTGATGGAGTTGGCGCAGGCGCGGCAGAGCTGGCTGGGACGGCTGCTGGCGGCCTACCACGGACTGTTCGAGCCGCCGCGCGAGGCGAAGAGGAACAAGGTCGATCCGGCCCTGGAGCTGATCACCGCCGTGAACGTCGGCGAGCCGCAGGCCGAGGCGGAGGTGGAACTCGCCACCCTGCTTGACTGGCAGCAGCACATCAAGCAGCTGGCGGTGCGCTTTCGCCAGGGCATGAGCGAATGGTGAGCGCCGGCGCCTGAGAGCGGGGCGAGCCAGGGTACGCCAAGGGCGTCATGACGCTAGGGTGTGACGCGCGTCGCTGCTACAATGCCCGCCTTTTTTCGCGGAGCGCCCTTGCCATGCCGACATCCTTTCTGGAAATCGTGGAATTGCCCGATGGACGCATCGTCCTGCGCCGCGGCGACGACGAGGAAGCCCTGGTGACGCTCGAATTTTCCGAGGATGCCAAGGCCTTCCTGCAGGGGCAGCATATCGAGGTGGCCAAGGCCATGTTCAACCTGGGCGTGCAGATGGCGGGCAGTCTGGCCGATGGCGACTACGACACGGAATACGGCGAGGAGCCGCGCGTGCTGCATTGAGCCCGCGGCGGTCTTGCTGAGCGGGTGAGGACCCGCGATGCCCGGCTTGCAATGAACCGGGCAGGAGAGGGCGATTGTCCGGCGGTCAGCGGCGAATGACGCCGACGCTCAGGCCTTCGATGACGAATTCCTGGTCCGGTCGCTCCAGATCGATCACGATGGGCGCGAATTCGGGATTTTCCGCCAGCAGCTGCACCTGTTTGCCGCGACGCTGGAAGCGCTTCACCGTCACTTCCTCACCGATCCGCGCCACCACGATCTGCCCGTTGCTGGCTTCGCGACAGGCATGCACGGCGAGCAGATCGCCATCGAGAATCCCCACATCCTTCATGCTCATGCCGCGCACGCGCAGCAGGAAGTCGGCGCGCGGATGGAAGAACTCCGGATTGATCCGGCAGCTGTCTTCGATATGCTGCTGAGCGAGGATGGGCGCCCCGGCAGCGACCCGGCCGATGATCGGCAGCTCGTTCTCAGCGAGCGGCTGTTCGGCGTCGGGGATGCGGATGCCGCGCGAGGCGCCGGGAATCATCTCGATGGCGCCCTTGCGGGCCAGTGCGCGCAGATGTTCCTCGGCGGCGTTGGGCGAGCGGAAGCCGAGCTCCTGGGCGATCTCGGCGCGGGTGGGCGGGTAACCGTGCACGTCCAGCCAGTTCTTGATGAAGGCCAGGATCTCGCCTTGGCGCGGAGTCAGTTTCTGCATGGACCGGGCTCTGTCTTTTTATCCAGTTGCTGGAAGTATATACAGGGAAAAGTCCGAGGCAAACCACTTTGCTGCGACCTCGGCACGCGCGCGTTTGTCCAATTGTGTGGCGAAGCCATGGCGGGACAGACATACTCGCTTAATACGAAAGTTCAATTTCGATGTTCGTGTCGCACTAGCGGCTGGGGTGTCCATGGCGCATTCGGAGACAGTTGAACGGATTCTCGATGCTGCGGAGCAGCTGTTTGCCGAGCGAGGCTTCACAGAAACCTCCCTGCGCATGATCACCGCCAAGGCCGGTGTCAATCTGGCTGCGGTCAACTACCACTTCGGCTCCAAGAAGGCGCTGATCCACGAGATATTGGCGCGTTTCCTCACGCCCTTCTGTCAGGGTCTGGACGCCGAGCTGACCCGCCGGCAACGCCTGGCGGGCGAGGACGGCCTCAGTCTCGAGGAGTTGCTCGAGCTGCTGGTGCAGCAGGCATTGCGGGTCGAGCCGCGCCTGGGCAACCACCTCGCGGTATTCATGCGCCTGCTCGGGCTGGCGCTGATCCAGGATCAGGGGCATGTACGCCAGTACCTGGACGACAAGTACGGCAAGGTGTTTCGCCGCTACATGCAACTGCTCAACGAGGCGGCGCCGCCCGTTCCGCCGCTGGAGCTGTTCTGGCGCCTGCATTTCATGCTGGGCGCGGTGGCGTTCAGCATGGCCGGTATCCAATCATTTGGGCGGGTCGTCGAGAATCGTTTCGAGGTGGCGACCTCCAGCGCGCAGGTGCTGCAATTGCTGGTGCCCTTCATGGCAGCCGGCATGCGTGCCGACGCGTCGCTGCTCGATGCGACGCTGATCGCCGCGCGCCCCTGCCCGGATGGCAAGCTCAGCCAGCCCGGCAAGTAAGCCGCAGGTGCCGCCGGCAGGCGGATCGGCTAAGCTAGTGGCCTGTTTGCTTGGTTCACGTGGTCAATTTCGGCGCTCCAGGCCCCGAATTGCGTTGCCCGTCCTCGCCATAGCCCTGTTATGACTCGTTGCGGCGCCTGGTCTCGGCGTCGCGGTCGTGCGACGCCGAGTCAAGCAACCAACCGCACAGGCCATCCGCGCCCCATGCCTGACGTCACCCCGATGCTCGATCTGCTGCATATTTCCCTCGCCGACCAGTGCCTGTACGGCTTCGCCGCCGGCGTGCTGCGCGTGCGCCTGCCGGTATCCACCGCGCTGAACGGGCCGGGCGAGCGCCAGGGCTCGGGCTGCACGCCGCGCGGCCGTCACCAAGTGCGTGCGAAGATCGGCGCCGGCCTGCCCGAGGGCGCGGTGCTGGTCGGCCGGCGCTGGACCGGCGAGGTCTGGTCGACCGAGCTGGCGGCGCAGTTCCCACAGCGCGACTGGATCCTCACCCGCATCCTCTGGCTCAGCGGCTGCCAGCCGGGGAGCAACCGCCTGGGCGGTGTGGATACCTTCCGCCGCTACATCTACCTGCACGGCACCCCGGACAGCGAGCCGATGGGCGAGCCGCGTTCGCACGGCTGCATCCGCCTGCGCAACGCCGATCTGCTCGCGCTGTTCGAACGGGTGCCGGTGCACTGTTCCGTGATCATCGACGAGGCGCCGCAGCCGCAGTGGCAGGCTGCCGTGCTCGCCTGAGGAGTTTTTCATGTTGGGTTCCCTGATGCTGGATATCGCCGGCACCTGGCTGACCGCCGAGGACCGCCATCTGCTGCGCCAGCCCGAGGTGGGCGGGCTGATCCTGTTCGCCCGCAACATCGAGCATCCGCAGCAGGTGCGCGAGCTGTGCGCGGCGATCCGCGCGCTGCGTCCCGATCTGCTGCTGGCGGTCGACCAGGAGGGCGGTCGCGTGCAGCGCCTGCGCCAGGGCTTCGTGCGCCTGCCGTCGATGCAGGCGCTGGCCGCCGCGCCCGATGCCGCGCGCCTGGCCGAGCATTGCGGCTGGCTGATGGCCAGCGAGGTGCTGGCCGTGGGCATCGACTTCAGCTTCGCCCCGGTGCTCGACCTCGACCACGGCCGCAGCACGGTGATCGGCTCGCGCTCGTTCGGCGCCGATCCGGCGCAGGTCGCCGAGCTGGCCGGCGCCTTCATCCGCGGCATGCGCGCCGCCGGCATGGCTGCCACCGGCAAGCACTTCCCTGGCCACGGCTGGCCCGAGGCCGATTCGCACATCGCCATTCCGCGCGACGAGCGCAGCCTGGACGAAATCCGCGCCTGCGACCTCAAGCCGTTCGTCGCTCTGGCCCCGCAGCTCGCCGGCCTCATGCCGGCCCATGTCATCTATCCGCAGGTCGACGCGCAGCCGGCCGGCTTCTCGCGGCGCTGGCTGCAGGACATCCTGCGCGGCGAGCTGGGCTACCAGGGGGTGATCTTCAGCGACGACCTGAGCATGGCCGGCGCCCACGTCGCCGGGGCCGCCGACGCGCGGGTGGCGGCGGCGCTGGATGCCGGCTGCGACATGGCGCTGGTGTGCAACGACCGCGCCGCCGCCGAGCTGGCGCTGAGCTACCTGCAGCGCCGCGGCGTACGGCCGGCGGCGCGCCTGACGGGCATGCGCGCGCAGGCCTGGCCGGGCCAGGACTACCGGGCCCAGCCGCGCTGGCTCGAAGCGGTGGGTGCGCTGCGCGCCGCCGGATTGATCTGATCTATAGGAGAACTGGATGAGCGTTGTAGCCATCATCGGCGGTACCGGACTGACCCAGCTCGCCGGGTTGACCATTCGCGAGAGCCTCACCCTGGACACGCCCTGGGGCCAGCCGTCGGCCGAGGTGCTGCGCGGCGAGTTCGGCGGCCGCGAGGTGCTGTTCCTCGCCCGCCACGGCCATCCGCACCGCATTCCGCCGCACCAGGTCAACTATCGCGCCAACCTGTTCGCGCTGAAGGAGGCCGGTGCCGAGGCGATCGTCGCGGTCAACGCGGTGGGCGGCATCCATGCGGCGATGGGTACCGGGCACCTGTGCGTGCCGCACCAGCTGATCGACTACACCTGGGGGCGCGGTTCGACCTTCTTCGAGGGCGAACTGGACTGCGTCACCCATATCGACTTCAGCCACCCCTACGACGAGGAGCTGCGCCAGCGTCTGATCGCCGCGCTGCGCACTGAGGGCTGCGAGTTCAGCGGCCGCGGCGTATATGCCTGCAGCCAGGGGCCGCGCCTGGAGACGGTCGCCGAGATCGTCCGCATGGAGCGCGACGGCTGCGACATCGTCGGCATGACCGGCATGCCCGAGGCGGCGCTGGCCCGCGAGCTGGAGCTGCCCTACGCTTGCCTGGCGCTGGTGGTCAATCCGGCGGCCGGCAAGTCGACCGGCATCATCACCATGGCCGAGATCGAGCAGGCCCTGGCCGAGGGCATGGACACGGTCAAGGCGGTGCTGCGCGGGGTGCTGGCCGGCTGATCGCCGCTAACCGGGCATGAAAAAGGGCGGCAGATCGCAGGATCTGCCGCCCTTTGCGTTCAAGGCGTCGGCTTACAGCGGAGTGACGCGGATCAGCGCACCCAGGGTCGGGTGGTCGAGGTAGGTCAGCTGGCCGGGCACCAGGCGGCGCTTGACCTGCAGGCGCTCGCTGGCGGCCAGGAAGCCGTCGCCGTTGAACTGGTTGATCCAGGTGGTCAGCGCCAGCTCGAGCTGGCGCTCCTGGCTGAGGTCGAGCACGCCTTCCACCGGGAAGTGGCCGTCGCGTTGCTTGCCGGCGCTGAAGCGCACCGGTGCCGGGCTGGTGCCGACGCCCTGCTGCCAGGCCTTGTGCAGCAGCACCTGGTAACCCTGGGCGCTCTCCAGCTTGCCGGCGGTGTCGGTCAGCGCCGGGCTGCGTTCGTTCTGCGCGGGGATGGCGGCGGCGTTGGCGGCCCAGTCCTCCGGCGCCGGCTGGCTGGCGTCGAGCGTCTGTTGCGCCTGGCGGAAGACGATCAGCTCGACCTGGTAGAGCGCCTCGGCGAAGGCGCCGGGGGCAATCAGCAGCAGGGCGAGCAGGAGGGGGCGAAGCAGTCGGGGCATGGGCGTATCCTTCAGGCGGCGTGCGGGGTCAGGCGCTCGAACAGCGCCTCCAGGGTGTTGAAACGCTGTTCCGGGCGCTCCATCGGCACCTGGAACTTGAACAGGGTGGCGCCTTCGAACTTGTAGCGGTTCGGTTGGCTCTGGATCAGCTTGATCAGGGTCAGCGGGTCGACCGGGGTATGCGCGGCGAACTCGAGGCGTCCGCCCTGCGGCCCGGCGTCGATCTTCTTGATCCCCAACTGCTCGGCCTGCAGCTTGAGCAGGGTGAGGCGCATGAGGTTCTTGGCCGGCTCGGGGAGCAGGCCGAAGCGGTCGATCATCTCCACCTGCAGCTCGTCGAGGGCGCTCTCGTCGGCGGCCGAGGCGATGCGCTTGTAGAGGATCAGGCGGGCGTTGACGTCGGGCAGGTAGTCCTCGGGGATCAGCGCCGGCAGGCGCAGGTTGACCTCCGGGCCGCCGCCCAGCGGCTGCTCCAGGTTGGGCTGCTCGCCCTTGCGGATCGCCTTGACCGCGCGTTCGAGCATCTCCATGTACAGGGTGAAGCCGACCGCCTGGATTTGCCCACTCTGGCCTTCGCCGAGCAACTCGCCGGCGCCGCGGATTTCCAGATCGTGGGTGGCCAGCACGAAGCCGGCGCCCAGGTCCTGGGCGTTGGCGATGGCCTCCAGGCGCTTCTGCGCGTCGTCGGTCATCTGCTTGCGCGGCGGGGTGAGCAGGTAGGCGTAGGCCTGGTGGTGGCTGCGGCCGACCCGGCCGCGCAGCTGGTGCAGCTGGGCCAGGCCGAACTTGTCGGCGCGCTCGATGATGATGGTGTTGGCGCTGGGCACGTCGATGCCGGTCTCGATGATGGTCGAGGCCACCAGCACGTTGAAGCGCTTGTGGTAGAAGTCGCTCATCACCTGCTCCAGCTCGCGCTCGCGCATCTGCCCGTGGCCGATGCCGATGCGCGCCTCGGGCACCAGTTCGGCCAGGTCGGCGGCGCACTTCTCGATGGTCTTCACGTCGTTGTGCAGGTAGTAGACCTGGCCGCCGCGCAGCAGCTCGCGCAGCAGCGCCTCCTTGATGGTCGGCTGGTTGGCCTCCATGACGAAGGTGCGCACCGACAGGCGGCGTGCCGGCGGGGTGGCGATGATCGACAGGTCGCGCATGCCCGCCACCGCCATGTTCAGCGTGCGCGGAATCGGCGTGGCGGTCAGGGTGAGGATGTCCACCTCGCTGCGCAGCGCCTTGAGCTGTTCCTTCTGGCGCACACCGAAGCGGTGCTCCTCGTCGATGATGGCCAGGCCCAGGTCGCGGAACTTCACGTCGTCCTGCAGCAGCTTGTGGGTGCCGATGACGATGTCGATCTTGCCCTCGGCGAGCAGTTGCTCGGCCTCGCGCACTTCCTTGGCGGACTTGAAGCGGCTCATCACCTCGACCTTCACCGGCCAGTCGGCGAAGCGGTCGCGGAAACTGTTGTAGTGCTGCTGGGCGAGCAGGGTGGTGGGCACCAGCACCGCCACCTGCTTGCCGCCATGGGCGGCGATGAAGGCTGCGCGCATGGCCACCTCGGTCTTGCCGAAGCCGACGTCGCCGCACACCAGCCGATCCATCGGTTTGGCGCTGAGCATGTCGGCGCGCACCGCCTCGATGGCGGCCTGCTGGTCGGGGGTCTCCTCGAACGGGAAGCCGGCGGCGAAGGTCTCGTAGTCGACCTGGGGATCGCCGAAGGCATAGCCCTCGCGGGCGGCGCGGCGGGCGTAGACGTCGAGCAGCTCGGCGGCGACGTCGCGCACCTGCTCGGCGGCCTTGCGCTTAGCCTTCTGCCAGGTCTCCGAGCCCAGGCGGTGCAGCGGGGCGAGGGAGTCGTCGCTGCCAGTGTAGCGGGCGATCAGGTGCAGGCTGGACACCGGCACGTACAGCTTGGCTTCCTCGGCGTACTCCAGCATGAGGAATTCGGCGGGCTGGCCCTCGACCTCGAGGGTGACCAGGCCATGGTAGCGGCCGACGCCATGGTCGATGTGTACCACCGGCGCGCCTTCGCGCAGCTCGGTAAGATGCTTGACCACGTTGTCGCCGGCGTCGCGGACCTTGTCGCGGCGCCGGCGCTGCATGACGCGGTGGCCGAACAGCGGGCTTTCCGGGATCAGCGCCAGCGTATCGAGCAGCAGGCCCTCGTCGAGCGGGGCGATGCAGATCGCCAGGCGCTCGCCGCCGGCGGCGAAGGCGGCCCAGCCGTCGACTTCGCGGGGCTTGAGCTTGAGACGGGCGAGCAGCTCGAGCAGCACCTCGCGGCGGCCGGCCGATTCGGCGCAGAACAGCACGCGGCCGGGGTATTCCTCGATGAAGCGGCGCAGCGCGGCCAGCGGCTCGCCGGCCTTGGCCTGGATCGCCAGGTCGGGCAGCGGGCGGGCGGCGAAGCGTTCGCGGCCGACGCCGGGCTCGAGGTCGCGCTGGTCGGCGATCACCCGCGGCCAGCCCTTGAGGCGGGCGAAGCAGTCCTCGACGGCGAGGAACAGCTCGGCCGGCGGCAGCAACGGACGCTCCGGATCGTAGCGGCGATCCTCGTAGCGGCTGCGCAGGTCGTTCCAGAACTGCTCGGCGGCGTGCTCGATGCCGGGCAGGGAGAACACCTGGGTGTCGGCCGGCAGGTAGTCGAACAGGCTGGCGGTGTCGTCGAAGAACAGCGGCAGGTAGTACTCGATGCCGGCCGGGATCAGGCCGCTCGAGAGGTCCTGGTACAGCGGGCAGCGCCGGTAGTCGACGTCGAAGCGCTCGCGAAAGCGCGCGCGGAAGTCGGCCACCGCCTTCTTCTCCAGCGGGAACTCGCGGGCGGGGAGCAGGCGCACGGAGTCGACCTTGTCCACCGAGCGCTGGGTCTCGGGGTCGAAGGTGCGCAGCGTCTCGATCTCGTCGTCGAACAGGTCGATGCGGTAGGGCAGGGCGCTGCCCATCGGGAACAGGTCGATCAGCGCGCCGCGCACGGCGAACTCGCCATGTTCGTAGACGGTATCCACGCAGCGGTAGCCGGCCGCCTCCAGGCGCGTGCGCATGTCGTCGACGTCGAGCCGCTGGCCGACGTCCAGGACCAGGCTCGAGCCGAGCAGGAAGCGCGGCGGCGCTAGGCGCTGCAGGGCGGTGGCGATCGGCACCACCAGCACGCCGTGCTTGAGTTCCGGCAGGCGATAGAGCGCGGCGATGCGCTGGGAAATGATGTCCTGGTGCGGCGAGAAGACGTCGTAGGGCAGGGTTTCCCAGTCGGGGAAGTGCAGCACCGGCAGGTCCGGGGCGAAGAAGCGCAGCTCTTCCTGCAGGCGCTCGGCGCTTTGGCTGTCGGCGGTCAGCAGCAGGGTGAAGCGGCGGGCGCCGGCGGCCGCCTCGGCGATGGCCAGGCTCTGGGCGGCACCCGGCAGGTTGCCCCAGTGTTGTTTGCCGGCGGCGGCCGGCAGGCTTGGAAGGCGCAGTACGGTCACGGGCGACTCGCGGTGGCGGCAAAGCGGCCATTGTAGCGGGCCGGCGAGCCGACTGTCAGTGATGGCCGTGGCACGTTGCCCGAACGCTTCGGGGCCGTCATAATGTAGCCCTTTTTGTTATCCCCTACATTGTGGAAGGTACCGCCCGTGAACCAGAAGACCGACCAGTGCCTTGGTGATTGGATTGACCGTGAGGCTCTCGCCGAGGCCATGATTCCGCTGATCGGCCAGCTCTATCGCAACAACAATGTGGTGACTTCCATCTATGGCCGCGGCCTGATCAACCGTTCGGTGATCGGCATCCTCAAGGCGCATCGCTTCGCCCGTCAGATCGACGACGCCGAGCTGTCGGTCCATGACACCTTCCCGCTCCTGCAGGCCCTGAGCGTGCTGGAAGTGGGCGCCGCTTCGGTCGACCTGGGTCGTCTGGCGGTCAAGTACAAGAGCGAAGGCAACGGCCGCAGCGCCGAGCAGTTCGTCCGCGAAGAGCTGGCCGAAGTGGTCGGCAAGCAGGGCAGCGAGCAGCGCGAAGGCACCGACGTCGTGCTGTACGGTTTCGGCCGCATCGGCCGCCTGCTGGCGCGCATCCTGATCGAGAAGACCGGCGGCGGCGACGGCCTGCGTCTGCGCGCCATCGTCGTGCGCAAGGGCGCCGCCAACGACCTGGTCAAGCGTGCCAGCCTGCTGCGCCGCGACTCGGTGCACGGTCCGTTCAACGGCACCATCACCATCGACGAGGAGAACAACACCATCCTCGCCAATGGCAACCTGATCCAGGTGATCTACTCCAACGATCCGACCACCGTCGACTACACCGCCTACGGCATCAACAACGCCATCGTCGTCGACAACACCGGCAAGTGGCGCGACGCCGAAGGCCTGGGCCAGCACCTGAAGTGCCCGGGCGCCGCCCGTGTGGTGCTGACCGCGCCGGGCAAGGGCGAGATCAAGAACATCGTCCACGGCATCAACAGCAGCCTGATCAGCTCGGACGACAAGATCCTGTCCGCTGCCTCCTGCACCACCAACGCCATCGTGCCGGTGCTCAAGGCTGTCTACGACAAGTTCGGCATCGCCCATGGTCACGTGGAGACCGTGCACTCCTACACCAACGACCAGAACCTGATCGACAACTTCCACAAGGGCGATCGCCGCGGCCGCAGCGCGCCGCTGAACATGGTGATCACCGAGACCGGTGCCGCCACCGCCGCCGCCAAGGCCCTGCCGGTACTGAAGGGCAAGCTGACCGGCAACGCCATTCGCGTGCCGACGCCGAACGTCTCCATGGCCATCCTCAACCTGACCCTGGAGAAGGCCACCAGCCGCGAGGAGATCAACGAGTACCTGCGCCACATGGCGCTGCACTCCGAGCTGCACAAGCAGATCGACTTCACCAACTCGCCGGAAGTGGTGTCCACCGATTTCGTCGGTTCCCGCCATGCCGGCATCGTCGATGGCGAAGCGACCATCTGCAACGACAACCGTGTCGTCCTGTACGTCTGGTACGACAACGAGTTCGGCTACAGCTGCCAGGTGGTGCGTGTACTGGAAGAGATGGCTGGGGTCACCCCGCCGGCCTTCCCGCGCTGATCCGCACAGGTCGCCAGTGAAAACGGGAGCTTCGGCTCCCGTTTTTCATTTCTGGCGCCCGGAAAATGCGGAACGGACGGCCAGAGCGGCGGCGCAGTCCATCACCTGGCCGTCCCGGGGGCGCTGGTGGAGGGCGTCCCTCTAATTGGTCGGCTTTTTGCAATGGGGGTGTCAGCTGTGTTCGTTATCTGACAATGCGAGGTCTGGCCGGCGTGGGGCGGTCATTGCAGTTTCAGGTGACGTAAGACATCCTTGTTCGTTTAATTGTTAATAATTGGGCAAAGCGGATGATAAAAATCAAACGTGGTCTGGACCTGCCCATCACCGGCGCTCCCGCGCAGCGCATCGAGGCCGCCCGGCCGGTGCGCAGCGTGGCGCTCGTTGGCTTCGACTATCACGGGATGAAGCCCACGATGCAGGTGCAGGTCGGTGATCGAGTCAAGCTCGGCCAGGTCCTGTTCTCCGACAAGAAGACCCCGGGAGTGAACTACACGGCGCCCGCCGCCGGCATCGTCAGCGCCATCCATCGCGGCGAGCAGCGCGTGCTGCAGTCGGTGGTCATCGACGTGGAGGGCGACGAGCAGTTCACCTTCGCCCGCTATCCGGCCGAGCGGCTGGGGGCGTTGGAGGATGGTCTGGTTCGCGACAATTTGCAGGCTTCCGGCCTGTGGACCGCCTTGCGGACCCGCCCGTTCAGCAAGGTGCCGGCTGTCGATGCCGTGCCCAGTTCGATTTTCGTCACCGCCATCGACAGCCATCCGCTGGCTGCCGATCCGGCGCTGGTGATCGGCGAGCACGCCGGCGATTTCGAGAACGGCCTCAAGGTGCTCGGCCGTCTGGCGCGGGTTTTCCTGTGCAAGGCCGAGGGAGTCGCCCTTCCGGGCGAAGGCGTGGCCGGGGTGACCGTCGAAAGCTTCGCCGGCCCGCACCCGGCCGGCCTGGCCGGCACTCATATCCACTTCCTCGACCCGGTCAGCGCGACCCGAAGCGTGTGGACCATCAACTACCAGGACGTCATCGCCGTCGGCAAGCTGTTCACCAGCGGCCAGCTGTGGGTCGAGCGAGTGGTCGCCCTCGGCGGTCCGGTGGTCGCGCAGCCGCGCCTGCTGCGTACCCGCCTGGGCGCCAGCCTGGACGAGCTGACCGCCGGCGAGCTGCAGCCCGGCCACAACCGGGTGATCTCCGGCTCGGTGTTCGGCGGGCGCACGTCCCGCGGCGCCGCCGCCTTCCTCGGCCGCTATCACCTGCAGGTGTCCTGCCTGCGCGAGGGCACCGACCGCGAGCTGCTCCACTATCTGCGCGCAGGGGTGGAAAAGCACTCGGTGCTCAACGTGTTCGTCTCCCGGTTGCTGGGCGACAGGAAGTTCCCGTTCAGCACCACCACCAACGGCAGTCCGCGCGCCATGGTGCCGGTCGGCAACTACGAGCAGGTGATGCCGCTCGACATCCTGCCCACCCAGTTGCTGCGCTACCTGATCGTCGGCGACACCGAGATGGCGCAGAAGCTCGGCGCCCTCGAGCTGGACGAGGAAGACCTGGCGCTGTGCAGCTACGTCTGCGCCGGCAAGTACGAATACGGTCCGATCCTGCGCGACAATCTGGCCCGCATCGAGAAGGAGGGTTGACCATGGGTATGCGCGATTTTCTCGACAGGATCGAGCACAACTTCGCCGCGGGCGGCAGGTACGAGAAGTGGTACGCCCTCTACGAGGCGGTGGACACCTTCTTCTATCGTCCGGCCAGCGTGACCAAGACCACCGCCCACGTGCGCGACGGCATCGACCTCAAGCGCATGATGATCACCGTCTGGCTGTGCACCTTCCCGGCGATGTTCTTCGGCATGTGGAACGTCGGCCACCAGGCCAACCTGATCTTCGCCCAGAGCCCCGAGCTGCTGGCGGCCCAGCAGGGCTGGCGCTTCAGCCTGATCGGCGCACTGGCCGGCTTCGACCCCGCCAGCCTGTGGGACTGCCTGGTCCAGGGTGCCGCCTGGTTCCTGCCGATCTACCTGGTGACCTTCGTGGTCGGCGGCTTCTGGGAGGTGCTGTTCGCCTCGGTGCGTCGTCATGAGGTCAACGAGGGCTTCTTCGTCACCTCGGTGCTGTTCGCCCTGATCCTGCCGCCGAGCATCCCGCTGTGGCAGGTGGCGCTGGGCATCAGCTTCGGTGTGGTGCTGGGCAAGGAGGTGTTCGGCGGCACCGGCAAGAACTTCCTCAACCCGGCGCTGGTCGGCCGGGCCTTCCTGTTCTTCGCCTACCCGGCGCAGATCTCCGGCGACGGCGTGTGGACCGCGGTGGATAGCTACGTCGGCGCCACCAGCCTGAGCCTGGGCGCGGCCGGCGGCGTGGAGGCCATCGCCGGCCAGGGGATCACCTGGATGGATGCCTTCCTCGGCTTCGAGCATGGCTCGATCGGCGAAACCAGCGCCCTGGCCATCCTGATCGGCGGCGCCGTGCTGCTGCTGACCAAGATCGCCGCCTGGCGCATCGTCGCCGGGGTCATGCTGGGCATGATCGCCACCAGTGCCCTGTTCAATGCCATCGGCTCGGACAGCAACCCGCTGTTCGCCATGCCCTGGTACTGGCACCTGGTGGTCGGCGGCTTCGCCTTCGGCATGATCTTCATGGCTACCGACCCGGTGTCGGCGGCGATGACCCACACCGGCAAGTGGCTGTTCGGCGCGCTGATCGGCCTGATGGTGGTGCTGATCCGCGTGGTCAACCCGGCCTTCCCGGAAGGCATGATGCTGGCGATCCTGTTCGCCAACCTGTTCGCGCCGCTGATCGACCACTTCGTCGTTCAGGCCAATATCAAGCGGAGGCTGGCACGCAATGTCTAGTCAAAAGGAATCCACCGCCCGCACCCTGCTGGTCGCGCTGGTGGTCTGCCTGGTGTGCTCGGTGTTCGTCGCCGGCGCGGCCGTGGCGCTCAAGCCGATCCAGATCGACAACCGCCAGCTCGACAAGCAGCGCAGCATCCTGGCCATCGCCGGGCTGGGCGAGGCGGGGCTGTCCGGCAAGCAGGTCAAGGCGCTGTTCGCCGAGCGCATCCGCATGCGCGTGGTCGATCTGCAGAGCGGCAGGTTCACCGATGCCCAGGATGCCGCCACCTTCGATCCGCTCAAGGCGGCCAAGGATCCCCAGCTGTCCGATGCCCTGCCGGGCGAGCAGGACATCGCCTCGATCAAGCGCCGCGAGCGCTTCTCCACCGTCTACCTGGTGGAGACCGATGGCAAGCTGGACACCCTGATCCTGCCGGTGCGCGGCTATGGCCTGTGGTCGACCCTGCACGGCTTCCTGGCGGTCAAGGGCGATCTGAACACGGTGGCCGGCTTCGGCTTCTACCAGCACGCCGAGACCCCGGGTCTGGGCGGCGAGGTGGACAATCCGAAATGGAAGGCGCTGTGGCCGGGCAAGACCCTGTTCGACGAGCAGGGCGCACCGGCGGTGCAGATCATCAAGGGCACGGTCGATCCGCAGAGCCCGCAGGCCAGTCATCAGGTGGACGGCCTCGCCGGCGCCACCCTGACCAGCAAGGGCGTGCACAACCTGCTGCAGTTCTGGCTCGGCCGCAGCGGTTTCGGTCCGTTTATCGCTAATCTGCGTGCCGGGGAGGCCTGATCATGGCGCAACCGACTATCAAGGAAGTTCTGCTCAACCCCATCGTCCACAACAACCCGATCGGTCTGCAGATCCTCGGGGTCTGCTCGGCGCTGGCGGTGACCTCCAACCTGAAGACCGCCCTGGTGATGGCCATCGCCCTGACCCTGGTGACCGGCTGCTCCAACCTGTTCATCTCCATGGTGCGCCATCAGATCCCCAGCTCGATCCGCATGATCGTGCAGATGGTGATCATCGCGTCCCTGGTGATCGTGGTCGACCAGATCCTCAGGGCCTACGCCTTCAGCCTGGCCAAGCAGCTGTCGGTGTTCGTCGGCCTGATCATCACCAACTGCATCGTGATGGGCCGCGCCGAGGCCTTCGCCATGGCCAACCCGCCGGTGCTGTCGTTCTTCGACGGGATCGGCAACGGCCTGGGCTACAGCGCCATGCTGATCATCCTCGGCGTGATCCGCGAGCTGTTCGGCGCCGGCAAGCTGCTCGGTTTCGAGATCATTCCGGTGGTCAACGACGGCGGCTGGTACGTGCCCAATGGGCTGCTCCTGCTGCCGCCCTCGGCGTTCTTCCTGATCGGCCTGATCATCTGGGGACTGCGCAGCTGGAAGACCGAGCAGGCCGAGGCGCCCAGCTACAAGATGGCACCGCAGGTGCAGAACAAGGAGGCCTACTGATGGAACACTACCTCAGCCTGTTCGTGAAGGCCGTGTTCGTGGAGAACATGGCGCTGGCCTTCTTCCTCGGCATGTGCACCTTCATCGCCATTTCCAAGAAGGTGGAGACGGCGATCGGCCTGGGCGTCGCCGTGGTGGTGGTGCAGACCATCACCGTGCCGGCCAACAACCTGCTGTTCACCTACCTGCTCAAGGAGGGTGCGCTGGCCTGGGCCGGCCTGCCGGAGGTCGATCTGAGCTTCCTCGGCCTGCTCAGCTATATCGGCGTGATCGCCGCCATCGTGCAGATCCTCGAGATGCTCCTCGACAAGTACGTGCCCTCGCTCTACAACGCGCTCGGCGTGTTCCTGCCGCTGATCACGGTGAACTGCGCGATCATGGCCGGCTCGCTGTTCATGGTCGAGCGCGACTACAACTTCTCGGAAAGCGTGGTCTACGGCCTGGGTTCGGGCTTCTCCTGGGCGCTGGCGATCGCCGTGCTCGCCGGGGTGCGCGAGAAACTCAAGTACAGCGACGTGCCGGCCGGCCTGCAGGGCCTGGGCATCACCTTCATCACCATCGGACTGATGTCGCTGGGCTTCATGTCCTTCTCCGGCGTGCAGCTCTAAGGACGGGATGAACAGATGATCAGTTTCGAGCTTTTTCTCGCCATCGGCATGTTCACTGGCATCGTGCTGGCGCTGGTGGCGATCATCCTCGCCGCGCGCGCCAAGCTGGTGTCCAGCGGCGATGTGAACATCGTCATCAACGGCGAGCGCACCATCACCGTGCCGGCCGGCGGCAAGCTGCTGCAGACCCTGGCGGCCAACGACATCTTCCTGTCCTCCGCCTGCGGCGGCGGCGGCACCTGCGCGCAGTGCAAGTGCATCGTCGAGTCGGGCGGCGGCGAGATGCTTCCCACCGAGGAATCGCACTTCACCAAGCGCGAGGCCAAGGCGGGCTGGCGGCTGTCCTGCCAGACCCCGGTCAAGCAGGACATGCACATCGAGGTGCCGGAGGAGGTCTTCGGCGTGAAGAAGTGGGAATGCACGGTGGAGTCCAACCCCAACGTCGCCACCTTCATCAAGGAGCTGACCCTGCGCCTGCCGGCAGGCGAGAGCGTGGACTTCCGCGCCGGCGGCTACGTGCAGCTGGAGTGCCCGCCGCACGTTGTCAAGTACAAGGACTTTGACATCCAGGAGGAGTACCGCGGCGACTGGGACAAGTTCAACATGTGGCGCTACGTGTCGAAGGTGGACGAGCCCACCATTCGCGCCTACTCCATGGCCAACTACCCGGAAGAGAAGGGGATCGTGAAGTTCAACATCCGCATCGCCTCGCCGCCGCCGGGCAGGGACGACATTCCGCCGGGCAGGATGTCCTCCTACGTGTTCAACCTCAAGCCGGGCGACAAGATCACCGTGTACGGTCCCTTCGGCGAATTCTTCGCCAAGAATACCGACAACGAGATGGTGTTCATCGGCGGCGGCGCCGGCATGGCGCCGATGCGCTCGCACATTTTCGACCAGCTCAAGCGCCTCAATTCGCAGCGCAAGATGAGCTTCTGGTACGGCGCGCGCTCGATGCGCGAGGCCTTCTACGTCGAGGAGTACGACCGGCTGCAGGCGGAGAACCCGAACTTCCGCTGGCACCTGGCGCTGTCCGATCCGCAGCCCGAGGACAACTGGGATGGCCTCAAGGGCTTCATCCACAACGTGCTCTACGAGAACTACCTCAAGGACCATCCGGCGCCGGAGGATTGCGAGTTCTACATGTGCGGCCCGCCGATGATGAACGCGGCGGTGATCAAGATGCTGCTCGATCTGGGCGTGGAGCGGGAGAACATCCTGCTCGACGATTTCGGAGGCTAGCGCCATGGCCATCGCCTCGTTCCTGCGGTCCCTCGCCGCTGCCGCCCTGGCGGCAGCGCTGGCGGGTTGCGAATTCTCCGACCCGCTGGAGTCCTTCGGCGGCCCGACCATGGGCAGTACCTACACGATCAAGTACGTGCGCGCCGACGGCGTCGCGGATGCCAAGACCCTGCAGGCGGGCGTCGAGGCGATCCTCGCCGAGGTCGACCAGCAGATGTCCACCTACCGCGACGACTCGCTGATCGAGCGCTTCAACCGCGCGCCGGCCGACACCTGCATGGCCATGCCGCAGGACGTGCTGGAGCTGGTGCGCCTGGGCGAGGGGCTGTCGCTGCAGAGCGACGGCGCCTTCGATCTCACCGTCGAGCCGCTGCTGAACCTGTGGGGCTTCGGGCCCAAGTCGCGCGGCGAGCAGGTGCCCAGCGCCGAGGCCATCGCCGAGGTGCTCCAGCGCGTCGGCCACCAACATTTGCGCATCGATGGCGAGCAGCTGTGCAAGGACGCCAAGGTCCAGGTGGACCTCAACAGCATCGCCGCCGGCCATGCCGTCGACCGCATCGCCGCCTGGCTGGAGCAGCAGGGGGTGGCCAGCTATCTAGTCGAGGCCACCGGCGAGCTGAAGATGCGCGGGCGCAAGCCCGACGGTTCGGCCTGGCGGATCGCCATCGAGGAGCCGCGCGAGGACCAGCGCGTGGCGCAGAGGACGCTCGAGCTGGATGGCTACGGGGTGTCGACCTCGGGTGACTATCGCAACTATTTCGAGGAGAATGGCCGGCGGTATTCGCATACCCTCGATCCGCGCAGCGGCGCGCCCATCGCCCACAAGCTGGCGGCGGTGACCGTGCTGCATCCCAAGGCCGTGCTGGCCGATGGCCTGTCCACCCTGCTGATGGTACTGGGTCCCGAGGATGGCCTGGCCTGGGCCGAGCGGCAGGGTATTGCGGCGTTTTTCGTGACCCGTGCGGGCGACGGCTATGTCACCCACGCGACCAAGGCTTTCACGGCGCTGGCAAAGGCGCCCGAGGATCGACGATGACCTGGCTACTGGCTTTCGCGCTCATGCTCCTGGTGGTGCTCGGCATGGCCATCGGGGTGATCATGGGGCGCAAGCCGATCGCCGGCTCCTGTGGCGGCATCGCCAACCTCGGCCTCGAGAAGGACGATTGTCCGATCTGCGGCGGCGATAGCAACAAGTGCGAAGAGGCCAACAGCGAAGGCGTGGACAAGGCGGCAGGTTCCCTGGCCTACGACGCCAACCGCGCTGGATGAATCCCGACGGGGCAGTGGCTACACTGCCCCGTTTTTTATTTACGGTTGCCGGGCGCGAGCCGAATGGTTCGTGCGCATTCGGCGATCGCATGCGAGGCCCGCCGTGTGGCGGGTTGAAGTTTGTCCTGAAGGAGTGGCAGATGGCTGTCTACAACTACGACGTTGTGGTGCTGGGCTCGGGCCCGGCGGGCGAGGGTGCGGCGATGAGCGCCGCCAAGAGCGGGCGCAAGGTGGCGGTGGTGGATAGCCGCAAGCTGGTCGGTGGCAACTGCACCCACCTGGGCACCATCCCGTCCAAGGCCCTGCGTCACTCGGTACGGCAGATCCTGCAGTTCAACACCAATCCCATGTTCCGCCAGATCGGCGAGCCGCGCTGGTTCTCCTTCCCGGATGTACTGAAGAGCGCCGAGAACGTCATCGCCAAGCAGGTCGCCTCGCGCACCGGCTACTACGCGCGCAACCGCATCGACATGTTCTTCGGCACCGCCAGCTTCGCCGACGCCAACACCATCGAAGTGCTGGCCAACAACGGCGTGGTCGAGCGCCTGGTGGCCAAGCAGATCGTGATCGCCACCGGTTCGCGTCCCTATCGTCCGGCCGACGTCGATTTCAGCCACCCGCGCATCTACGACAGCGACACCATCCTGACCCTCAGCCACACCCCGCGGCGGATGATCATCTACGGAGCCGGGGTGATCGGCTGCGAGTACGCGTCCATCTTCAGTGGCCTGGGCGTGCTGGTCGACCTGATCGACAACCGCGACCAGCTGCTCAGCTTCCTCGACGACGAGATCTCCGACGCGCTGAGCTACCACCTGCGCAACAACAACGTGCTGATCCGCCACAACGAGGAATATGAGCGCATCGAAGGCCTCGACCACGGCGTGGTGCTGCACCTGAAGTCGGGCAAGAAGATCAAGGCCGACGCCCTGCTGTGGTGCAACGGCCGTACCGGCAACACCGACAAGCTGGCCCTGGAGAACGTCGGCATCGAGGCCAACAGCCGCGGCCAGATCGCCGTCGACCAGCAGTACCGCACCGACGTGCCGAACATCTACGCCGCCGGCGACGTGATCGGCTGGCCGAGCCTGGCCAGCGCCGCCTACGACCAAGGGCGTTCGGCCGCCGGCAGCATCGTCGAGGACGGCAGCTGGCACTTCGTCGACGACGTGCCGACCGGCATTTACACCATTCCGGAGATCAGCTCGATCGGCAAGAACGAGCAGGAGCTGACCAAGGAGCGGATCCCCTACGAGGTGGGCAAGGCCTTCTTCAAGTCGATGGCCCGCGCGCAGATCTCCAACGAGCCGGTGGGCATGCTGAAGATCCTCTTCCACCGCGAGACCCTGCAGATCCTCGGCGTGCACTGCTTCGGCTACCAGGCCTCGGAGATCGTCCATATCGGCCAGGCGATCATGAACCAGAAGGGCGAGGCGAACACCATCAAGTACTTCATCAACACCACCTTCAACTACCCGACCATGGCCGAGGCCTATCGGGTGGCGGCGTTCGACGGCCTCAACCGGCTTTTTTAAGCGGCTCCGACCGGTGGCCTGAGCCGGTCGGAGACTGGCCGATCAGCGATTCCCGAGCGTGGCGTTGGCCAAACCGGGAAAGTCTGTGATCAGGCTGTCCACCCCTATGTCGGCGAGGCGGCGCATCAGCGCCGGCTCGTTGACCGTCCACACCGACACGTGCAGCCCCTGGTTTTGTGCCTTGCGCAGACGCTCGGGGCTGCACAGTGGCCAGTTCAGCGCCAGCAGCCGGCACTGATAGCGCTGCGCCACCTTGAGCGGATCGAGCCAGCCGTGTTCGGCCACCAGGCCGCGCTCCAGCTGGGGAGCCAGTTCCTGCAACGCATGCAGCACGGTGCGCGAGCTGGTGGTCACGGTCACGCTGCGGGTCAGGCCGAATTCGCGGGTGAGCGCGGCAATCGCCGTCACCGTCTGCGCTGCGCGGGTCCTCGAGGCGCTTTTGACCTCCAGTTGCCAGTGCTTGAAGTGGCACTGTTCGAACAGGGTGCGCAATCGCGGGATCGGGCAGGGCTGTGGCCAGTCGGGGCCGCTGAGGCGGGCATCCAGGCGCTCCAGGTCCGCCGCGTCATGGTCGGTGACCTTGCCGCGTTGGCCGGTGGTGCGCTTCAGCGTCGGGTCATGGATCACCATCAGCTCGTTGTCGGCGGAGAGATGCAGATCCAGCTCGCAGCGGTGCACGCCCTGTTCCAGGCAGCGCTGGAAGCTCGCCAGGGTGTTTTCCGGGGCTTCGCCCCGCGCGCCGCGATGGCCGTAGATGAGGGTCACGGCAGTTCCTCTTGCAGCAGTGATAATCGCGACTTCTACCATGCCGTCCGTCGTTTGAGGAGTGTGGCGCGCGCGTTGCGCCGCCCGGCGGTGCGCGCCCTCCGGCGTTGCGGTAGACTGCCGCCCGTCCGGCGAACCGCCGGCCGCCGGCGCGGTCTGAGCTAGATCGCCGTTGCTGGCGAGACAAATGGACGTCTTCCTTTCGCCTGCAAAGCAGCCCGAGCATGTTCAGACCCCTATCCGTATTTATCGGCATGCGCTACACGCGTGCCAAACGCCGCAATCACTTCATTTCGTTCATTTCCCTGACCTCGATGGCCGGTCTTGCCCTGGGCGTGCTGGTGATGATCCTGGTGCTGTCGGTGATGAACGGTTTCGACCGTGAACTGCGCACCCGCATCCTCGGCATGGTGCCGCACGCCACCATCAGCGGCTCCCAGCCGATCGACGACTGGCGAGCGCTGGCGGCCAAGGTGCAGAGCCACCCCGAGGTGGAGGGCGTCGCGCCCTTCACTCAGCTGCAGGGCATGCTGACCCACAGTGGCGGCGTGCAGCCGGTGCTGGTCAACGCGGTGTTGCCGGAGGCGGAGAAGAACGTCTCGATCATCGAAAAGCACATGGTCGAGGGCAGCCTCGAGAACCTGAAGGACGGCGAGTTCGGTATCGTCATCGGCCAGATCAGTGCGCGGCGTTTCCGGGTGGCGGTCGGCGACAAGCTGACCTTCATCCTGCCGGAGGCTTCGGTCACCCCGGCGGGCGTGTTCCCGCGCCTGAAGCGTTTCACCGTGGTCGGCGTGTTCAAGGTCGGCGCCGAACTGGACAGCTCGCTGGCGCTGATCCACGTCGGCGATGCCGCGCGCCTGTCGCGCTGGCAGCCCAACCAGGTGGAGGGCGTGCGCCTCAAGCTCAAGGACCTGTTCCAGGCACCCGAGGTGGCCTGGCGCATCGCCGGCCAGCTCGGTGACGACTACCTGGCCCGCGACTGGACGCGCAGCCACGGCAGCCTGTTCCAGGCGATCCAGATGGAAAAGACCATGATCGCCCTGCTGTTGCTGATGATCGTCGCGGTGGCCGCGTTCAACATCATTTCCACCCTGGTGATGGTGGTGACCGACAAGAAGGCCGACATCGCCATCCTGCGCACCCTGGGCATGACGCCGCAGCAGATCATGCTGGTGTTCATGGTCCAGGGCACGGTGATCGGCGTGGTCGGCACCTTGATCGGTGGCGTGCTCGGCGTGATCGCCGCGCTCAACGTCACCGAGTGGGTTGCCGCGCTGGAGAACCTGCTGGGACACAAGTTCCTCAGTTCGGACGTCTACTTCATCAATTACCTGCCCTCGCAGTTGCGCATCGAGGACGTCGTGCTGATCTGCTCGGCGGCGCTGTCGATGAGCTTCCTGGCGACCCTGTATCCGGCCTGGCGGGCGGCGCGCACCCAGCCGGCGGAGGCTCTGCGTTATGAGTAAGGACAAGGCGGTACTGCTGTGCCAGAACCTCGGCAAGCGCTACGAGGAGGGCCCGCAATCGGTGGAGGTGCTGGCCGGCGTCGAGCTGCAGCTGCTGCCGGGCGAGCGGGTAGCCATCGTCGGCAGTTCGGGTTCGGGCAAGACCACGCTGCTCAATCTGCTCGGCGGCCTGGATACACCCAGCAGCGGCAGCGTCTGGCTGGCCGGCGAGCAACTGTCGGCCCTCAGCGAGAAGGCCCGTGGCCTGCTGCGCAATCGGGCGATGGGCTTCGTCTACCAGTTCCACCACCTGCTGCCGGAATTCAGCGCCCTGGAGAACGTGTGCATGCCGCTGTTGATCGGCGCCACGCCGATCGCCGAAGCGCGCCAGCGGGCCACCGCGCTGCTGGAGCGGGTCGGCCTCGGCCACCGTCTCGGCCACAAGCCGGCCGAGCTGTCCGGCGGCGAGCGTCAGCGCGTGGCCATCGCCCGCGCGCTGGTCAACCAGCCGGCGCTGGTGCTGCTCGACGAGCCGACCGGCAACCTCGATCAGCACACCGCCCGCGGCATCCAGGAGCTCATGCACGAGCTGAGCACCGCGTTGCACACCGCCTTCCTGGTGGTGACGCACGATGTCGGTCTGGCCCGGCAGATGGACCGCGTGCTGCGTCTGCAGGACGGTCGTCTGGTGGCGGAGGAGTAGGGCAGGAGAGGAAGGCGTGCCGGGCCGCTGGCACGCCGTGTTGAGCGGGAGGTCAGGAAGCGCGTTGCTGGCGGCGCAGCGATTGGCGCTTGTGCCAGCTGCGACGTACCCACCAGCGCCAGTAGAGCATGGTCAGGCAGTAGCCGAGGATGGCGGAGAGAATGCCCACCACCACCGAGCCGAGCAGGAAGGGCTGCCACAGGCTGGTCAGCTCGCCGGTGATCCACTCCACGCTCAAGTGTTCCGGCAGGGTGATCGGCGGCAGGTGCATCAACCAGGCGCCCATTTTGTAGGTGCAGTAGAACACCGGCGGCATGGTGATCGGATTGGTCAGCCAGACCAGGCCGATGGAGATCGGCAGGTTGCCGCGCACCGGGATGGCCAGCGAGGCGGCCAGCAGCATCTGCATCGGCAGGGGGATGAAGGCGGCGAACAGGCCGACGGCCATGGCACGCGCCACCGAGTGGCGATTGAGATGCCAGAGGTTGGGGTCGTGGATCAGTTTGCCGAGAAAGCGAAGGGACTTGTCACCCCTGATGCGCTCCGGGTCGGGCATGTAACGCTTGAAAATTCGGCGCGGCATGGGGCACTCGACGGCTGATGGGCGCCGGTATTATGCACGGATTCGTGACAGCGGGGACCGGCGGGAACGATTTTCCGGATAGGCTGTCGCCCGATCTGTAACAGGATTTCTACGCTGGCAGTTCAAGGATGAACGCATGCGCTGGGGATTGACCGCTCTGTGCGCCGGCCTGCTGAGCCTGCGCTTTCTACCCGACTTGCCGCCGCCGGCAGCGTCGCTGCTGCTGGCCTTGCTGGGCGCGGGCCTGTTTTCGACCCGGGGCCGGCCGCTGGGCTGCTTCCTGCTCGGCCTGGCCTGGGCCTGCGTCGGCGCCCAAGGGGCGCTGGATGATCGTTTGGCGGCGGAGCTGGATGGTCGCACGCTGTGGCTCGAGGGGCGGGTGGTCGGTTTGCCCGAGCGGGAGGCGGGGGTCACCCGCTTCTATCTCGAGGATGCCCGCTCGCGCCGTGCGGATCTGCCGCAGCGGCTGCGCCTGTCCTGGCACGACGCGCCAGCGCTGGCGGCCGGCGAAACCTGGCGTCTCGCCGTGCGCCTCAAGCGGCCGCGCGGGCTGGTCAATCCGCAGGTGTTCGACTACGAGGCCTGGCTCACCGCGCGGCGGATCGGCGCTACCGGCGCGGTGAAGAGCGGCGAACGTCTGGTCGCCGCCGCGGGACCGGCCGCCTGGCGCGACCGCCTGCGCCATCGGCTGCTCGACGTGGATGCCTGGGGACGTCAGGGTGCCTTGGCCGCCCTGGTGCTGGGCGATCCCTCGGGGCTGCGCGACGAGGACTGGCACGTCCTGCAGGCCACCGGCACCGTCCATCTGCTGGTCATTTCCGGGCAGCACGTGATGTTGCTCGGCGGTTTGCTCTATGGCCTGGTGCTTCTGCTGTTTCGCCGTGGCTGGTGGCCGCGGCGCTGGCCCTGGCTGCCCTGCGCCTGCGCTCTGGCGCTGCTCGGGGCCCTGGGTTACGGCCTGCTGGCCGGCTTCGAGGTGCCGGTGCAGCGCGCCTGCGCCATGCTGGCGGTGATCCTGCTCTGGCGCCTGCGCTTTCGTCATCTGGGCGTGTGGCTGCCGCTGTTGTGCGCCCTGGTGTTGGTCCTGCTGGCCGAGCCGCTGGCCAGCCTGCTGCCCGGCTTCTGGCTGTCGTTCGGCGCGGTGGCGCTGCTGGCCTGGTGCTTCAGCGGACGTCTGCGGGCGCCGCGCGGCGGGCTGTCCCTGCTGCGCGCGCAGTGGGCGATGACGCTGGGATTGCTGCCGCTGCTTCTCGCGCTCGGCTTGCCGGTCAGTCTGAGCGGACCGCTGGCCAATCTGCTGGCGGTCCCCTGGGTGGGCGGACTGGTGGTGCCGATGGCGTTGCTGGGGACCCTGCTGCTGCCGGTGCCCGGCATCGGGGAGGGCCTGCTCTGGCTGGCCGGCGGGCAGTTGGAGTTGCTGTTCCGTATCCTGGCGGTGGTGGCGGGCTGGGCGCCGTCCCAGGTACTGCCGGCGCCTCCCGACTGGGCGGTGCTGCTCGGCGAAGCGGGCGTGCTGCTCGCGCTGCTGCCCTGGGGCGTGCCGCTGCGCCTGCCCGGTCTGCTGATGCTGCTGGCGCTGCTGTGCCCTGCGCAGTCCCAGGTGGCGACGGGGGAGGCCGAGGTGCACGTGCTGGACGTCGGCCAGGGACTGGCGGTGCTGGTGCGTACGCGCGAGCATGCACTGCTCTACGACGCCGGGCCGGCCAGTCCCGGTTTCGACAGCGGCGCCAAGGTGGTGCTGCCGCGTCTGCAGGCGCTGGGGGTGCGGCGGCTGGATACGCTGCTGCTCAGCCATGCCGATCGGGATCACGCCGGCGGCGCGGCGGCGCTGCTGGCCGGGCTCGAGGTGGGGCGCCTGGTTTCCGGCGAGGTGCAGGGGCTGGAGTTGTCGCGCGGGGCCGAGACTTGTCGGGATGGGGAACAATGGCAATGGGATGGCGTGGCCTTTCGCACCCGGACCTGGGCCGGAGCGGGCAATCCCAACGACGCCTCCTGTCTGCTGCAGGTCGAGGCGCGCGGCGAGCGTCTGCTGCTCGCCGGCGACATCGGCGCGGCGGGCGAGCGGCATCTGCTGGAGGGAGGCGCTGACCTGCACGCCGAGTGGCTGGTGGCTCCTCATCATGGCAGTCGAGGCTCCTCCTCCGCAGCATTCATCGCCGCGGTGAAACCGCAGGCCGTGCTGTTCAGCCGCGGCTGGAACAACGCCTTCGGTCATCCCCACCCGCAGGTGGTGGCCCGCTATCGGAGCGCGGGGGCGCGCATCCTCGACACCGCGACGGACGGCGCTCTGATGCTGGCCCTCGGCAGCCGCGGTCCGGCCGAGCGCGCGCGGGAGCAAAGGCGCTTCTGGCGGGAAAAATGAGAACCGCACCGGGCGGCAGGCGCGCCGCACTGTGCTAGAGTTGCGCCACTTTTTTCAGGGGGTTGGTAACTGTGTGGGAACTGGTCAAAGCCGGCGGCTGGATGATGCTGCCGATCATTCTCTGCTCGATTGCAGCACTCGCTATCAGCGCCGAGCGCCTGTGGACCTTGCGTCCCTCGCGCATCACGCCGCCTAATCTGCTCGGGCAGGTGTGGCGCTGGATTCAGGACAAGCAGCTGGATGCCCAGAAGCTCAAGGAACTGCGCGCCTCTTCGCCGCTCGGCGAGGTTCTGGCCGCGGGCCTCGCCAACTCCAAGCATGGTCGTGAGGTCATGAAGGAGTGCATCGAGGAGTCCGCTGCCCGCGTCATCCACGACTTGGAGCGTTACCTCAATGCCCTCGGCACCATCGCCGCCATCGCGCCGCTGCTCGGCCTGCTCGGCACCGTGCTGGGCATGATCGAGATCTTCAGCGGCTTCATGAGCAGCGGCATGTCCAACGCGCCGGTCCTGGCCGGCGGCATCTCGACCGCGCTGATCACCACCGCCGCCGGCTTGATGGTGGCGATTCCGGCGCTGTTCTTCCACCGTTACCTGCAGCGTCGGGTGGACGAGCTGGTGGTCGGCATGGAGCAGGAAGCCATTCGCCTGGTCGAAGTGGTCCAGGGTGACCGCGAGGTCGATCTGGGTGAGGGCGGCAAACGGTGAAATTCCGGCGTAAACCACGGGAAAACGTCGAGATCAACCTGGCGTCCCTGCTCGATGTGGTGTTCATCCTGCTGCTGTTCTTCGTGGTGAGCACCACCTTCAACCGCGAGGCGCAGCTCAAGATCGAGCTTCCCGAAGCCGAAAGTGCAGAGGTTCAGGAGGCTCCGCCCCGCCAGCTGGAGATCACCATCGCCGCCGACGGCAGCTATGCGCTCAATGGCCAGGGCCTGGTCAAGAGCGACATGGCCACGCTGAGCAGCGCGCTGCAGAAGGAATCCGAAGGGGACAGCAGCCTGCCGCTGGTGATCAGCGCCGATGCGCGCACGCCGCACCAGGCGGTGATCACCGCCATGGATGCCGCCGGCAAGCTGGGCTTCACCCACCTTCGTATCAGCACGGTCGACGCCGAGCCGGCCAAACCCTGATGCGCCTTGCCGAGCGTCTCGCCGCGGCCTGGTACCAGGGCCATCCGGCCCTGGCGCTGCTGCGCCCGCTCGAGGCGCTCTACCGGCTGGTGACGGGACGCCGGCGGGCCGCCTTCCTGTCCGGGCGTGCGCCCGCCTGGCGCGCGCCGGTACCGGTCATCGTCGTCGGTAACATCACCGTGGGCGGCACCGGCAAGACCCCGATGATCCTCTGGTTGATCGAACACTGCCGCGCTCGCGGGTTGCGCGTTGGCGTGGTCAGTCGCGGCTACGGCGCCCGGCCGCCCCGCCTGCCCTGGCGGGTGAGGGCGGGGCAGGCGGCTGCCGAGGCCGGCGACGAGCCGCTGATGATCGTCGAGCGCAGCGGTGTGCCGCTGATGATCGACCCCGACCGTCCCCGCGCGGTACGGGCCCTGCTCGCCGAAGCGGAGCTGGACCTGATCCTCTGCGACGATGGCCTGCAGCACTACCGCCTGGCCCGCGATCTGGAGCTGGTGCTGATCGATGCCGCCCGTGGCCTCGGCAACCGTCGCTGCCTGCCCGCCGGACCGCTGCGCGAGCCGCTGGAGCGTCTGGCGGCGGTAGACGCCTGTCTGGTCAATGGCGCCGCTGGCGACGGCTCGGCGGGTTTCGCCTTCAACCTGCGCCCCAGTGCGCTGGTCAACCTGGCCAGCGGCGAGCGGCGCCCCCTCGACAGCTTACCGCTCGGTCAGGCCGTGCACGCGGTGGCCGGGATCGGCAACCCCCAGCGTTTCTTCGCGACCCTCGAGGCGCTACACTGGCGGCCGGTTCCGCATGCCTTTGCCGATCACGCGGCCTACAGCCCCGAGGATCTGCGCTTCAGCCCGGCCCTGCCGCTGCTGATGACCGAGAAGGATGCGGTGAAATGCCGGGCATTTGCCGCCGACGACTGGTGGTATCTGGCGGTCGATGGTCTGCCGTCGCCAGCCTTCGTGGCCTGGTTCGACGCCCAGCTCGAGCGTCTGCTATCGCGTTGAAGTCGGTGGTCCCCCGATCTGTCTTCCCAGGACTGGACCATGGACTCGAAACTCCTCGATATTCTCGCCTGCCCGCTGTGCAAGGGCCCCCTCAAGCTCAGCGACGACAAGTCCGAGCTGATCTGCAAGAACGACGCTCTGGCCTTCCCGGTGCGTGACGGCATTCCCGTGATGCTGGAGGGCGAAGCGCGTACCCTCACCGTGGACGAGCGCCTGGACAAATGAGCATGGATTTCGTCGTCGTCATCCCTGCCCGTTTCGCCTCGACGCGCCTGCCCGGCAAGCCGCTGCAGGATATCGCCGGCAAGCCGATGATTCAGCACGTCTGGGAGCAGGCCAGGAAGAGCGCCGCCAGCCGGGTGGTGGTGGCCACCGACGATGCGCGCATTGTCGAGGCCTGCCAGGGGTTTGGTGCCGAGGTACTGCTGACCCGCGCCGACCACAACTCCGGCACCGACCGCCTGGCCGAGGTGGCCAGCCTGCTCGGTCTGGCGGACGAAGCCATTGTCGTCAACGTGCAGGGCGACGAGCCGCTGATCCCGCCGGCGATCATCGATCAGGTCGCCGCCAATCTGGCCGCGCATGCCGAGGCCGGTATCGCCACCCTGGGCGAGCCGATTCATGACGCCGCCCAGCTGTTCAATCCCAACGTGGTCAAGCTGGTGACCGACGCCAGCGGTCTGGCGCTGACCTTCAGTCGTGCGCCGCTGCCCTGGGCGCGTGACGCCTTCGCCGCCGGCCGCGAGCAACTGCCGGCGGGCGTGCCTTTCCGCCGCCACATCGGCATCTACGCCTATCGCGCCGGCTTCCTGCACGACTTCGTCGCCTGGGGACCGTGCTGGCTGGAGGATGCCGAGTGCCTCGAGCAGTTGCGTGCCCTCTGGCATGGCGTGCGTGTCCACGTCGCCGACGCCCTCGAGGCGCCGCCGGCCGGCGTCGATACCCCGGAAGATCTGCAGCGTGTCCGCCAGCTGCTGGGGGCCTGACGTGCGCCTGCTGTTCGTCTGTCTGGGCAATATCTGCCGTTCGCCTACCGCCGAGGGGGTGATGCGCCACAAGCTGCAGCTGGCCGGTCTCGCCGACCGGGTGCAGGTCGACTCTGCCGGTACCGGTGCCTGGCATATCGGCAAGGCCCCCGATCCGCGCACCCGTGCTGTCGCCGAAGGTCGCGGCTATGCGCTGCACGACCTGCGCGCGCGCCAGGTGCAGGCCGATGACTTCGCGCGCTTCGATCTGATCCTCGCCATGGATCACGACAACCTGTCCACGCTGCGCAGTCTGCGCCCGGCCCACGGCAACGCCGAACTGGATCTGTTCCTGCGGCGCGGCGGCCTGGCCGAGGAGGAGGTGCCCGATCCCTATTACGGGGGCGCCGATGGCTTCGAGCGTGTACTGGACATGATCGAGCTGGCCTGTGACCGGCTGATTGAGCAGATTCGGGGGCGCCTGTGAGTCTGATCATCCGTGAGCGGTATTCGCTGAAGAACTGCAACACCTTTGGGGTGGACGTGACGGCGCGCTGGTACGCCGAGGCGCGCAATGACGCCGAGGTGGGCGCGGCGCTGGACGCCGCCCGGCAGCGGGGCGCCGAATTGCTGGTCATCGGTGGCGGCAGCAACCTGCTGCTGACCGGCGACCAGGACGCCTTCGTCCTGCGCATGGCCAGCCAAGGGCGGCACCTGCTGGGCGAGGTAGGCGGGCGCCTGCTGGTCGAGGCCGAGGCTGGAGAAGCCTGGCATTCCTTCGTGCTGTGGACGCTCGAGCAGGGCCTGGCGGGTCTGGAAAACCTTAGCCTGATCCCCGGAACCGTGGGCGCCGCGCCGATGCAGAATATCGGTGCCTACGGCGTGGAGGTGAAGGATGTGCTGCACAGCGTGGTGGCGCTGGATCGCCAGACCGGCGAGCTGCGCGAATTCGCCGCCGGCGAGTGCGACTTCGCTTACCGCGACAGCCGCTTCAAGCGCGAAAGCGGCCGCTGGCTGATCCTGCGGGTGCGCTTCGCCCTCGCTCGCGAAGCCGAGCTGCACCTGGGCTACGGTCCGGTGCGCCTGCGCCTGCTGGAGGAGGGCATCGACGAGCCGACGCCGCTGGATGTCAGCCGGGTCATCTGCGCCATCCGTGCGGAGAAGCTGCCGGATCCGCAGGTGCTCGGCAATGCCGGCAGCTTCTTCAAGAATCCGGTGGTCGGTGCTGCCAGCGCCGAGCGCCTGCGCGAGCACTGGCCGGAGCTGGTCTGTTATCCGGCAGGCGCGGGCGAGGTCAAGCTGGCGGCGGGCTGGCTGATCGAGCGCGCCGGCTGGAAGGGTTATCGCGATGGCGATGCCGGGGTGCATGCGCTGCAGGCGCTGGTTCTGGTCAACTATGGCAGGGCCAGCGGTGGCCAGCTGCTGGCCCTCGCGCGGCGAATCCAGGCGGATATCCGCGCGCGTTTCGGGGTCGAGCTGGAAATCGAGCCGGTCGTTCGCTGAACGTCCGCCTCCGTAACGGGGGCCTGGCCATAAAACATAAAAAAGGGGGAATGCCGCAGCATTCCCCCTTTTTTATTGGGCGAACCCCTGGCTATCAGGCCTGGGGCTTGCGCTCCTCTTCAGCCTGCGGCTGGACTTCTTCACTGCCGACCGCCATTTCGGCAGGTTGCTTGCTCTCGGCAGGGGCTTGCGATTGCACCACTTCGGCCAGGGCTTCCTCGCGCGGAGTCTCTGCGGTCGGAGCTTCCTCGGCAGCCGCTGCGGTCTCCGCAGGAGCTTCCAGGGCCTCGGTCGGCGCGCTTTCGCTCGCCGCTTCGCTGGCGACGGGAGCGTCGGCTTCTTGGGCCGGCACGCTGCTGGCAACGCTCTCGGCGGCCGCGGCTGCGGCTGCTGCTTCACGGGCCACGCGCTCGGCTTCCTGACGGCGACGACGCTCACGCGGATCGTTGGCGGCGCGATTGCCGGCCGGGGCGCTTTCGGTCTCAGACTCGGCTGCTGCCGCCGGCGCGGCGGCGCCTGCCGCTGCGGGGGACGCCTCGATCGCACTGGCCGGCTCGACCAACGCGGTTTCCGCGTCCGCTTCCACCTGCGCCGCAACGACCGGTTCGGCCTGCAGCGGTTGGGTTTCGGCGATCGCCTCTGCTACTGCGGCGGTGGTTGCCGCGGCAGCTGCGGCGAGTGCGACACCTTCGGCGCCCTGGCCTTCGGCATGCACGCCTTCCGCTACCGGCAATTCCTCGACGCCGGCTTCACGCTGGCGCTCGCGGCGGTTGCTGCGACGGCGCTGACCACGGGAACGGCGGCGCGGACGCTCGCCTTCGCCACCTTCGGCCAGTTCCTCTTCCAGGTTCTCGGCTTCCTCTTCGCTCTCCAGCTCCTCGCCGACCGCTTCGGATTCGGCGCGCTCCTCGCGCGGCGGACGCTCACCGCGCGGCTTGCGCTCGGCGCGCTCCTCGCGGCGCTGTTCGCCTTGCTCGACGACCTCTACGCTGCGAGCTTCTTCGCTCTCGACGGCAGGGCGCTCCTCGTGAGGCTGACGCTCTTCGCGGGGCTGACGCTCTTCACGGGGCTGGCGTTCCTCGCGGGGCTGGCGCTCTTCACGCGGCTGACGCTCCTCACGGGGCTGACGCTCTTCACGCGGTTGGCGCTCTTCACGCGGCTGACGCTCTTCGCGCGGTTGGCGTTCTTCACGCGGCTGACGCTCCTCACGGGGCTGGCGCTCTTCGCGCGGTTGGCGCTCCTCGCGGGGCTGGCGCTCTTCACGCGGTTGGCGCTCCTCGCGGGGCTGGCGCTCCTCACGCGGCTTGCGTTCCTCGCGGGGCTGACGCTCCTCACGGGGCTGGCGTTCTTCGCGCGGCTTGCGCTCGCCGCGCTCGGGACGTTCGCCACGTTCGCTGCGCTCGCCTTCGCGGCGACGGCTCTGCTGGCGGCCGCTGCGGCGCTCTTCGCCGCGCGGGGCGCGTTCGGTGCTGGCCGGCTGCTCGACAGCCGCGGGCTTGGCTTCTTCCTTGCCAGCGAACAGGCTTACGAGCGAGCGGATCAGGCCCTTGAACAGGCTCGGCTCCGCCACCGGCTGGGCAATCGGCGCCGGTGCTGCCGGTGCTTCGACCACCTGCGGGGCAGGGCGCTCGTGGGTGACGGTCTTCACTGCGGCTTCCTGGCGAACCAGGGTGCGAGTGGCGGCCGCCGGTTGGACTTCCTCGATCTCGCTCGGAGCCATCTCGTAGCTGGACTGGCCAACCAGGGTTTCCGGGCTGTCGTCACGCAGGCGCTGCACTTCGAAGTGCGGCGTCTCGAGATGGTCGTTCGGCAGGATGACGATGCGTGCGCGGGTGCGCAGTTCGATCTTGGTGATGGCGTTGCGCTTCTCGTTGAGCAGGAAGGCGGCCACCGGGATCGGTACCTGGGCGCGGACCTCGGCGGTGCGCTCCTTGAGGGCCTCTTCCTCGATCAGGCGCAGGATGGCCAGCGACAGCGACTCCACGTCGCGGATGATGCCCTGGCCATTGCAGCGCGGGCAGACCACGCCGCTGGTTTCGCCCAGCGACGGGCGCAGGCGCTGACGGGACATCTCCAGCAGGCCGAAACGCGAGATGCGGCCGACCTGCACGCGGGCGCGATCGGCCTCCAGGCATTCGCGGACGCGATCTTCCACGGCGCGCTGGTTCTTCGCCGGGGTCATGTCGATGAAGTCGATGACGATCAGACCGCCGATGTCGCGCAGGCGCAGCTGGCGGGCGATTTCCTCGGCCGCTTCCAGGTTGGTCTGCAGGGCGGTTTCCTCGATGTCGCCGCCCTTGGTGGCGCGCGCCGAGTTGATGTCGATGGATACCAAGGCTTCGGTCGGGTCGATGACGATCGAGCCTCCCGACGGCAGCTTCACTTCGCGCTGGAAGGCGGTCTCGATCTGGCTCTCGATCTGGAAGCGATTGAACAGCGGCACGCTGTCCTGGTACAGCTTGACCTTGCTGGCGTACTGCGGCATCACCTGCTGGATGAAGCTCAGCGCTTCCTCCTGGGCCTCGATGCTGTCGATCAGCACCTCGCCGATGTCCTGGCGCAGGTAGTCGCGGATGGCGCGGATGATGACGTTGCTTTCCTGGTAGATCAGGAAGGGAGCGGCGCGGTCCTGCGAGGCTTCCTTGATCGCGGTCCACAGCTGGATCAGGTAGTCGAGGTCCCACTGCAGCTCTTCGCTGGAGCGCCCGAGGCCGGCGGTACGCACGATCAGGCCCATGTCGGCCGGGGCGTTGAGGCCATTCAGCGCTTCACGCAGCTCGTTGCGTTCCTCGCCCTCGATGCGGCGGGAGATGCCGCCGGCACGCGGATTGTTGGGCATCAGCACCAGATAGCGGCCGGCCAGGCTGATGAAGGTGGTCAGGGCTGCACCCTTGTTGCCGCGCTCTTCCTTTTCGACTTGGACGATGACTTCCTGGCCCTCGCGCAGCACGTCCTTGATGTTGACGCGGCCTTCGGGGCTCTTGGAGAAGTATTCGCGGGAGATTTCCTTGAGCGGCAGGAAGCCGTGGCGTTCGGCGCCGAAGTCGACGAAGGCGGCTTCGAGGCTGGGCTCGACGCGGGTGATGCGGCCCTTGTAGATGTTGGCCTTTTTCTGCTGGCGAGCGCCCGACTCGATGTCGAGGTCGAACAGGCGTTGGCCATCGACCAGGGCAACACGCAACTCTTCGGGCTGAGTTGCGTTGATCAGCATTCTTTTCATGTAGTACCAATGGTTTCCGGGCTGCCGGAAACGGCGGTTGGCACACACGACTCTCATGGTCGGTGTCAGGTGCGCCGGGAACGGCCTGGCCGTTGCCCTTGTCAAGCGTCGCAGGCTCTGGGCCTGGCGCGACTGGCGTCTCCTGCTAACTGTCAGCTACAGAAGCACTCAAACAGGAGGAGGAATCAAGCGACGCTGCGGACGCTCGGGGCGTCTGAAAAGTCGAGTGCTACGCAGTCCGTCGTTTGTGCATCTCCACCCTGCACGTATTCCTGAGAATCGGGTGCCGCGCGCAGAATCCGCAGCGGGTTGGCAATTTGCACGGGCCGCCTGGCGATCCGTACGTGATGTCTCGAGGCTTGATTTTCCGAGACATTCGCTCGCACTGGCGGATGTCCCGTCGGACGGCTCGACGTCCATTGATCGTCTGTCCGGTCCCAGGTTGTCGGCTCTGGGGCGCGGTATAAAGCCACTTTTGGCGGCGTCCGGAATATAGCAGCAATCATTAAGTGCTTCAATTCTGGGAAAAATTGCTATGATTCGCGCATGACAAATCCCTCGCAAATCTCCACTGGCGTCCAGCTGCTCGAAGTGCGGCCGGAACTCGCCGGACAGCGCATCGACAACTTCCTTCGGGCTCAGTTGAAAGGTGTTCCCAAGACCCTGATCTATCGCATCCTCCGTAAGGGCGAGGTGCGGGTGAACAAGGGGCGCATCAAGCCCGAGTACAAGTTGCAGGCCGGCGACGTGGTGCGTGTGCCGCCCCTGCGCGTGGCCGAGCGCGATGAGCCGGAGCCGATGGCCCAGGGACTGCTGCAGCGTCTCGAGGAAGCCATCGTCTACGAAGACAAGGCGCTGATCGTGCTCAACAAGCCGGCGGGGATCGCCGTGCATGGTGGCAGCGGTCTCAGCTACGGGGTGATCGAAGCCTTCCGTCAGTTGCGTCCCGAGGCCAAGGATCTGGAGCTCGTGCATCGTCTCGATCGCGACACTTCGGGTCTGCTGATGATCGCCAAGAAGCGTAGCATGCTGCGTCACCTGCACGAGGCGCTGCGCGGCGACGGCGTCGACAAGCGCTACCTGGCGCTGGTGCGTGGCAGCTGGCCGACCGCGAAGAAGAAGATCAGCGCGCCGCTGATGAAGAACAACCTGCGCTCCGGCGAACGTATGGTCGAGGTCAATGCCGAGGGCAAGGATGCCTTGACCGAGTTCCGCGTGGTGCGCCGTTTCGGCGACTTCGCCACCCTGGTCGAGGCCAGTCCGATCACCGGGCGTACCCACCAGATTCGCGTCCATGCCAAGCACGCCGGTCATCCGATCGCTGGCGACAGCAAGTACGGTGATGACGATTTTACCCGTGAGATCCGCGAGTTGGGCGGCAAGCGTCTGTTCCTGCACGCTCATGCGCTACGCGTGACCCTGCCCGATGGGCAGGTCCTTGCGCTGGAGGCGCCGGTGGATGAGGTATGGGGGCAGACCCTGGAGCGCCTGGATGCCTGATTACGGGCTGCTGGTGTTCGATTGGGATGGCACCCTGGTCGACTCGATCGCGCGGATCGTCGAGTCGATGCGCGTGGCGGCGGACGAGTGCATGCTGCCCCAGTTGGATGAGACGACCATTCGCGGGATCATCGGTCTAGGTTTGCCGGAAGCGATTCGCAGCCTTTACCCGGACTTCGAGGATGAGGCGCGGGTCGCCATCTTTCGGCGGGTCTACAGTGAGCATTACTTGTCCCTGGAGGTCGTGCCGTCGCCGCTGTTCGACGGGGTGCGCGAGTCCTTGCTGGAGTTCCGCTCCCGGGGCTACCGTCTGGCGGTGGCGACCGGCAAGAGTCGGCGCGGCCTGGAAAGGGTACTGTCCGGCTATGGCTGGCAGGAATTTTTCGATGTCACCCGCTGTGCGGATGAAACGGCGAGCAAGCCGGATCCACGCATGCTGCACGAGATTCTTGTACATTGCGGGATGCCGGCCGGGCGGGCGCTGATGGTCGGGGATTCACCCTTCGATCTGCAGATGGCGCACAATGCCGGCATGACCGCGGTGGCGGTGGGATATGGTGCGCAGCCGCTGGCGGTGTTACGGGGGTATCGTCCGCATCTGGCCATCGACAGCTTTGGCGATCTTGCGCGCTGGCTGGATGGGGAGCGTGGGCAGCAGGAAGAGGAGTGAGGCGATATGCAACAGGATGACTTGAAAGCCATGGCATCGTCCGACGAGAAGACATGGAAGTTGCTGGAGAAGGCGGTGCTCGCCGGCGTGGTCGAGCAGCGCCGTGCGCGGCGCTGGGGGATCTTTTTCAAGAGTCTCGCCTTTCTCTATTTTTTCATGGTGCTGCTCCTGCTCACGCCATGGGCGAAGCTCGATACGGCCGCCTCCCTGAAGCCGCATACGGCGGTGATCGAGGTGCGGGGGGTGATCGCCGACGATGAGCGCGCCAGTGCCGACAATATCATCGGCAGCCTGCGTTCGGCCTTCGAGGACAAGAATACCCGTGCGGTTGTGTTGCGCATCAATAGTCCCGGTGGCAGTCCGGTACAGTCTGGCTACATCTATGACGAGATTCGCCGCCTGCGCGCCAAGTATCCCGAGATCAAGTTGTATGCGGTGATCACCGATCTCGGTGCGTCCGGTGCCTACTATATCGCCAGTGCGGCCGACGCCATCTATGCCGACAAGGCCAGTCTGGTCGGGTCCATCGGGGTGACCGCGTCGGGCTTTGGTTTCGTTGATGTGATGAGCAAGGCTGGTGTAGAGCGGCGCGTGTACACCTCTGGCGAGCACAAGACCTTCCTTGATCCGTTCATGCCGCAGAAGGAGGAGGAAACCCGCTTCTGGAGCACGGTGCTGGAAACCACCCACAAGCAGTTCATCGCCAGCGTCAAGCAGGGGCGCGGCGAGCGCCTGAAGGACAAGGATCATCCGGAACTGTTCTCCGGCCTGGTCTGGTCTGGCGAGCAGGCGCTTGAGCTCGGCCTGGTCGACGGCTTGGGTAGCACCAGTTATGTGGCGCGTGAGGTGGTGGGCGAAGAGACCCTGGTCGACTTTACCGAGAAGGAGTCGCCGATCGATCGCTTCGCCAAGAAGTTCGGCGTGGGCGTGGCCGAGCAGCTGTCCTTGTGGATGGGATTGCGCGGCCCGGCCCTGCGCTGAGGGTTTTCAAGGAATTTGCACGCCTTCGGCGTGGAGCATGTCCACCAGGCGTATTAGTGGCAGGCCGACCAGGCTGGTGGCGTCCTCGCCGCAGGTGCTGCGGAATAGGCTGATGCCGAGGCCTTCCGACTTGAAGCTGCCGGCGCAATCGTAAGGCTGTTCGCGGTGCAGGTAGCGCTCGATGCCTGCGTCGTCAAGCAAGCGAAAATGCACGGTGAAGGGGGCGCTGGCGATCTGTGCTCGTCCGCTTTGCGAGTTGTACAGGCACAGGCCGGTGTGAAAGGTCACGCTGTTGCCGCTGGCTGCGCGTAGTTGTTCGCGGGCGCGTTCGAAGGTGTGCGGTTTGCCGAGGATCTGCGGGCCAAGGGCGGCGACCTGGTCGGAGCCGATGATCAAGTGCGCCGGATGGCTGGCGGCGAGGGCGCGAGCCTTGGCTTCGGCCAGGCGGCAGACCAGTTGCTCGGCGCTTTCGCCGGGCTGTGCGCTTTCGTCGATATCCGGCGACTGGCAGACGAAAGGCAGCTGCAGGCGCTCGAGCAGGGCGCGACGATATGGCGAACTGGACGCAAGTAGTAGTGGCAGCATGGCGATCTCCTTGAAATTACAGCGATTCTAGGTGCCGCCAGGGGCTGCTGCACGCACGGAATTTTCTTTGACAGTTAAAAGGGGTATCCCTAGAATGGCGCGCTTATGTTGAAAGGGTCGATTCCACCTCACGTCGATCCGCGAAAACTGGCCGATCGTGCCGCCACCCTCGAAGGCGGATGGCCGATCACGCAGTTTCCGCGGTTGTGCGAGCAGTTGGTCAGCGATGCCGGCGACGTCCGTGCCCGTTTGGATTTCGGGCGCGACGAGCAGGGGCTGATCGTCATGCGCGGCGAACTCGAGGTCGAGGTGCAGATGGTCTGCCAGCGTTGTCTGGAGCCGGCAACCCTTCCGGTGCACAGCGAGTTCGTCTACGCCGTGCTGCGGGAAGGCGCTGCGCAGGATTCCGTGCCGAAAGGTTACGACGCGCTGGAAGTGGGCGAGGAGCCGCTGGATCTGCTTGAGCTGATCGAGGACGAGCTTCTGCTTGCGCTCCCCATCGTACCGACCCACGACCCCGATGCATGCCAGCACCCGGCAGGTTTTGCAGCAGCACCAGAACCGAGCGTCAACGAGGTTTCGCGGTCCAACCCGTTCGATGTACTGGCGCAGTTGAAACGTGACCCAAACGTTTAGGAGTTAATTCACAATGGCTGTTCAACAGAACAAAAAGTCTCGTTCCGCTCGCGACATGCGTCGTTCCCACGATGCGCTCGAGGCCAACGCACTGTCCGTCGAGAAGAGCACCGGTGAAGTTCACCTGCGCCACCACGTGAGCCCGGAAGGCGTTTACCGTGGTCGCAAAGTGATCGACAAGGGCGCCGACGAGTAATCCTTGTCCGCTCCGATCATCGCGATCGACGCAATGGGTGGGGACTTCGGTCCCCGCTGCATTGTTCCGGCCTGCATTGATAGTCTGGCCGAGTACCCCTCCCTGCGGCTGATTCTCGTCGGCCAAGCCCCTCTCCTCGAACAGTTGATTGCCGAACATTCCGGTGTCGATCGTTCCCGCCTGCTCGTACATCCCGCCAGCGAAGTGATCGCCATGGACGAGCGTCCGGCGCAGGTGCTGCGCTGCAAGACCGACTCCTCCATGCGTCAGGCGTTGGAGCTGGTGCGTTCCGGCGCGGCTCAGGCCTGCGTCAGTGCCGGCAACACCGGTGCCCTCATGGCGCTTTCCCGCTATGTGCTCAAGACTCTGCCTGGTATCGACCGTCCGGCGATGATCAGTGCCGTGCCAACCGCCCGCGGGCGCTGCCATCTGCTCGATCTGGGCGCCAACATCGACTGTTCGGCCGAACACCTCTACCAGTTCGCGGTGATGGGTGCGGTGGTTGCCGAGGCGCAGGGCGTGGCCAGGCCACGGGTCGCGCTGTTGAATGTCGGCACCGAAGAAATCAAGGGCAATCAGCAGGTGCGCCTGGCGGCCAGTCTGCTGCAGCAGGCCTCGGCGCTGAACTATATCGGCTTCGTCGAAGGCGACGGTCTCTATCGCGGTGAGGCGGATGTGGTGGTCTGCGATGGTTTCGTCGGCAATGTCGTGCTCAAGGCTAGCGAAGGTCTGGCATCGATGATCGTCGCTCGGCTGGAGACGCTATTCCGCTCCGGACTGCGGGCGCGATTGGCCGGCTTGCTGGTACTTCCTCTGCTGCGCCGCCTGAGCGGTGAGTTGCGGCCGGCGCGGCACAATGGCGCGAGCTTTATCGGTCTGCAGGGGATTGTGGTAAAAAGCCACGGCGGCGCGGGGCCCGAGGGGTTTCGCGCGGCCATCGGGCGGGCGCTTGCCGAAGTCTGCGAGAATCTGCCGCAGCGTCTGCATGGGCGCCTCGGTCAGCTGCTCTAGTTGCCGGGGGTGTGACCCGTGCCGGACGCCTGTCATCCAACAGTCAATTCGCTGCGCAGCCTCGGTGGCGCGGCTTCCTGACGAACAAGTACACAAGGGACTAGCTCTCCATGTCTTCTTCCCTCGCTTTCGTTTTCCCCGGTCAGGGCTCCCAGACGGTCGGCATGCTCGCCGAGCTGGGTGCACAACATGCCGTGATCCGCGAGACCTTTGCCGAAGCGTCCGCGGCGCTGGGCTATGATCTCTGGGCGTTGACCCAGGAGGGGCCGGCCGAGCAGCTCAACCAGACCGACAAGACCCAGCCGGCGATCCTCGCCGCCTCCATTGCGCTGTGGCGTCTGTGGCAGGCCGAGGGCGGGGCGCAGCCGGCGTTCGTCGCCGGCCATAGTCTGGGTGAATACTCGGCGTTGGTGGCGGCTGGCAGCCTGCCGTTCGCCGAGGCCGTAAAGCTGGTCGAGCTGCGCGGTCAGTTGATGCAGCAGGCGGTGCCGGCCGGTCAGGGCGGCATGGCGGCGATTCTCGGCCTGGACGACGACACCGTGCGCGCGGCCTGTGCCGAGTCGGCGCAGGGCGAGGTGGTCAGTGCGGTCAACTTCAACGCTCCGGGCCAGGTGGTGATCGCCGGTGCCGCGGCGGCCGTCGAGCGCGCCATCGAGGCGTGCAAGGCCAAAGGGGCCAAGCGTGCCCTGGCCCTGCCGGTCAGCGTGCCGTCGCATTGCGCGTTGATGCGTCCGGCTGCCGAGAGGTTCGCTGCGGCGGTCGAAGCGATTGCCTGGCAGGCCCCGCAAATCGCCATCGTGCAGAACACCACCGCTGCCGTACCGGCTAATCTGGACGATCTCAAGCGCGAGCTGCTGGCTCAGCTGTACAGCCCGGTGCGCTGGGCGGAAAGCATCGTCGCCCTGGCCGACCGGGGTGTGACCGAGCTGGTCGAGTGCGGCCCGGGCAAGGTGCTGGCCGGTCTTAACAAGCGTTGCGCCAAGGGCGTCAACACCCACAATCTGGATACCCCCGACGCCTTCGCCGCCGCTCGCGCGGCCCTGGCCTGAACATCAGGAGAAATCACCCATGAGTCTGCAAGGTAAGGTCGCCCTGGTCACCGGCGCCACCCGTGGCATCGGCCAGGCCATCGCCCTCGAGCTGGGTCGCCAGGGCGCCATCGTCATCGGCACCGCCACCAGTGCCGCCGGTGCCGAGCGCATCGCCGAATTCCTCAAGGCGGCCGATATCGAAGGCGCCGGTCTGGTTCTCGACGTCGCCAGCGACGAGTCGGTGGCCGAAACCCTTGAGCACATCCAGCAGCATCTCGGCCAGCCGGCCATCCTGGTCAACAACGCCGGTATCACCCGCGACAACCTCATGCTGCGCATGAAGGACGAGGAGTGGCACGACGTCGTCAATACCAACCTGACCAGCATCTACCGCCTGTCCAAAGCCGTGCTGCGCGGCATGACCAAGGCCCGCTGGGGGCGCATCATCAACATCAGCTCGGTGGTCGGTTCCATGGGCAACGCCGGTCAAGCCAACTACGCGGCAGCCAAGGCCGGCGTGGAGGGCTTCAGTCGTGCGCTGGCGCGCGAAGTGGGCTCCCGCGGCATTACCGTCAACGCAGTGGCGCCGGGCTTTATCGATACCGACATGACCCGCGAGCTGCCGGAAGCGCAGCGTCAGGCCCTGCTGACCCAGATTCCGCTGGGTCGTCTGGGTCAGGCCGAGGAAATCGCCAGCGTAGTGGCCTTCCTCGCCGGTGATGGCGGCGCCTACGTGACCGGTGCGACCATTCCGGTCAACGGCGGCATGTACATGTAAGAAAATCGGTGGCAACGCCTCTCCCGGAGGGGCGCTGCAGCCTTTTTGCAAGCGTAAGTGGTTGTTTTCGCACCTGTTTATGTAACAGACGAACGGCAGGGTCGGATAGCGCGGCAAGGGTTTTGCTTGAAAAGCGGAAAACCCTTTCTATACACTACCGGCCACCAGCTACATGGAACTCTCCCATAGGAGTGAGAATTAGATATGAGCACCATCGAAGAGCGCGTCAAGAAGATCGTTGCCGAGCAGCTTGGCGTTAAAGAAGAAGAAGTGACCAACAGCGCTTCCTTCGTTGAAGACCTGGGCGCCGACTCCCTGGACACCGTTGAGCTGGTCATGGCTCTCGAAGAAGAATTCGAGACCGAAATTCCGGACGAGCAGGCCGAGAAGATCACCACCGTTCAGGAAGCCATCGATTACATCAATGCTCACGGTCAGCAATAAGTAATCGTCGGTTCCGGCCGGAAAAAGCCGCACGTCCGCAAAGACGTGCGGTTTTTCTTTGTGTGATAAGGAAGACGTAGCAGTCGGTTGGCTACGCTTCGCTGCTGTAGTGGATCAACAAGAGGAGAGCGCTGTGTCGCGTAGACGCGTCGTGGTCACCGGTCTTGGCATGCTGTCACCCCTCGGCCCGGACGTGGCCAGCAGTTGGCAGGGTGTGCTGGCCGGGCAGAGTGGCATCGGTCCGATCGGGCATATGGATGTCTCGGCTTTCGCCACCCGTTTCGGAGGCTCGGTCAAGGGCTTCAACGTCGAGGACTACCTGCCGGCCAAGGAAGCTCGCAAGATGGACCTCTTCATCCAGTACGGCATGGCCGCCAGCCTGCAGGCGGTTCGCGATGCCGGCCTGGAAGTCACCGACGCCAACCGCGAGCGCGTCGGCGTGGCCATGGGCTCGGGCATCGGCGGTCTGACCAACATCGAGAACAACGCCAAGTCGCTGCACGAGCAGGGGCCGCGGCGGATTTCGCCGTTCTTCGTGCCCGGCTCGATCATCAACATGATTTCCGGATTCCTGTCTATCCATCTGGGCGCACAGGGTCCCAACTACGCCATCACTACGGCCTGTACCACCGGTACCCACTGCATCGGCATGGCGGCACGCAACATCGCCTACGGCGAAGCCGACGTGATGATTGCCGGCGGTGCCGAGATGGCCACCTGCGGCTTGGGGCTCGGCGGCTTCGGCGCGGCTCGCGCGCTGTCCACCCGCAACGAGGAGCCGACCCGTGCCAGCCGTCCCTGGGATCGCGGCCGCGATGGCTTCGTGCTGGCCGACGGTGCCGGCGCGCTGGTGCTGGAAGAACTCGAATATGCCCGAGCGCGCGGCGCACGCATCTATGCCGAGCTGGTCGGCTTCGGCATGAGCGGCGATGCCTATCACATGACCGCTCCGCCGGAGACCGGGGAAGGTGCCGCGCGCTGCATGCAGAATGCCCTGCGCGATGCCGGCCTGAATCCGGAGCAGGTGCAGTACATCAACGCCCATGGCACCTCGACTCCCGCCGGCGATCTGGCCGAGTGCGCGGCGGTCAAGCGGGTGTTCGGCGAGCATGCCTACAAGCTGGCAGTCAGCTCGACCAAGTCGATGACCGGCCACCTGCTGGGCGCCGCCGGTGCGGTGGAGGCGATCTTCAGCATCCTCGCCCTGCGCGATCAGGTGGCCCCGCCGACCATCAACCTCGACGAACCCGACGAGGGCTGCGACCTCAACTTCGTCCCCCATCAGGCGCAAGCCATGCCGATCGACGTGGCGCTGTCCAACTCCTTCGGCTTCGGCGGCACCAACGGCACCCTGGTGTTCCGCCGCCTGGTCGACTGATGCGGGTGTGGATCGACGGTCGACCGGCTGCCATGCTGCCGGTCACCGACCGCGGCCTGGCCTACGGTGATGGGCTGTTCGAGACCATCGCCGTGCGCCAAGGCCGGATCGCCCTGCTCGAGCGCCATCTGCGGCGCCTGGGCGAGGGCACGGAGCGCCTGGGCATGCCGCTCGATATGGAGCGGGTGCGCAGCGAGTTGCTCGCCTTCGCCGCCGAGTTGCGCCATGGCGTGGCCAAGCTGATCGTCACCCGTGGCGACGGCCTGCGCGGCTATGCTCCGCCGCAGGATGCCCGTTGCCGGCGCATTCTCAGCGGCAACCCCGCGCCCGCCTATCCGGCGCGGCATCGTCTCGACGGCATCCATCTCTATCCCTGCGCGACCCGTCTCGCCGAGCAGCCCCGGCTGGCTGGCCTCAAGCATCTCAATCGCCTGGAGCAGGTGCTCGCCCGTGCCGAATGGCAGGACCCGCGCTACGCCGAGGGCCTGATGCGCGACCTGAGGGGGCATCCGATCGAGGGGGTATTCAGCAATCTGTTCGTGGTCAGGGACGGCGAGCTGCTGACGCCGGCGCTGACGCGCTGCGGGGTGGCCGGCGTGATGCGTGCAGAAATCCTCGACCGCGCCGCGGCGGCGGGAATCGCGACCCGCGTCTGCGACCTCGAATTCGCCGAGCTGACGGCGGCTGACGAGGTGTTTCTCTGCAACAGCCAGTACGGCATCTGGCCGGTGGTGACCTTTGAGACGCACGTCTGGCCGGTCGGCGAGCTGACCCGTAAACTCCAGCTACTTCTGGCCGATGTGGTGGATGCCTGATTGTGAAGCGCACTTTGCTATACCTCCTCGAAGGCGCATTGATGCTGTTCGGCCTGATGGTGGTCGTGGTTGGATGGCAGCAAAATGTCGCGCTCGACCGGCCGCTGACGATCACCGAGGAGCGTCTGCTCGAGGTGCCCTCTGGCGCCACCCCCAGCGGTCTGCTGGTCCGTCTGGCCGACGAGGGGGTGATCGATGGCGCCCTCTGGTTGCGCCTCTACTGGCGCTTCAACTACGACGGCAAGGGTCTGCAGAGTGGCGAGTACCGGCTGACGCCTGGGCAGACCGCCCGCGAGCTGCTCCGCCAGTGGCGCAGTGGCGAGGTGGTGCAATACAGTTTGACCCTCGTGGAGGGGTGGACCTTCCGCCAGCTGCGGACGGCGCTGGCCGCTCAGGAGCGCCTGGAGCAGACCCTGGCCGGTCTGGACGATGCGGCAGTGATGCAGCGCCTCGGCCTTGCCGGCCAGCACCCCGAAGGGCGTTTCTTCCCCGATACCTATCGCTATACGCGCGGCATGCGCGACATCGACCTGCTCCGCCAGGCCCAGCAGCGCCTCGCCGAGGTGCTGGACGGCGAATGGCAACAGCGGGCCGCCGACCTGCCATACCGCGATGCCTACGAGGCGCTGATCATGGCCTCGCTGGTGGAAAAGGAAACCGGCGTGGCGGTCGAGCGCGAGCAGATCGCCGGCGTGTTCGTTCGCCGCCTGAGCCGGGGCATGCTGTTGCAGACCGATCCGACGGTGATCTACGGCCTGGGTGAGCGCTATGATGGCAATCTGACCCGTGCCCACCTGCGCGAGCCGACCCCTTACAACACCTACGTCAACGCCGGCCTGCCGCCGACACCGATCGCCATGGTCGGGCGCGAGGCGATCCACGCCGCCCTGCACCCGGCCGAGGGCGACACCCTCTATTTCGTGGCGCGTGGCGATGGCTCCCACGTGTTCACCCGCAACCTCGACGAACACAACCGCGCGGTGCGCGAATTCCAGCTCAAGCGGCGCGAGGACTATCGTTCCAGTCCGGGCGCGGCACCACAAGGAAATGCCCAGTGAGCGGCCTGTTCATCACTCTTGAAGGCCCCGAAGGCGCCGGCAAGAGCACCAATCGCGATTATCTGGCCGAGCGTCTGCGCAGCGCCGGCTGCGAGGTCGTACTGACCCGCGAGCCGGGGGGCACGCCGCTGGCCGAACGCATTCGCGAGCTGCTGCTGGCGCCGAGCGAGGAAGCGATGGCCGTCGATACCGAGCTGCTGCTGGTGTTCGCGGCGCGCGCCCAGCACCTGGCTCAGGTCATCCGTCCGGCGCTGGCGGCGGGTAGGGTCGTGCTCTGCGACCGCTTCACCGACGCCACCTACGCCTATCAGGGTGGCGGGCGCGGTCTGCCTCAGGAGCGTATCGCCCAACTCGAGGCGTTCGTCCAGGGCGGTTTGCGCCCGGACCTCACCCTGGTGTTCGATTTGCCGGTGGAGGTGGGATTGGCCCGCGCCCAGGCGCGCGGCCGCCTGGATCGCTTCGAGCAGGAGGCGCAGGCCTTCTTCGAGGCGGTGCGGCGGACCTACCTGGAACGCGCCAGTCTGGCGCCCGGCCGCTATCGCGTGCTGGATGCCGGCCAACCGTTGGCGGCCGTCCAGGCGCAACTCGATGGTCTGCTGCCCGAGCTGTTGGATCGCGCCCGTGGCTGAGATCTTCCCCTGGCAGGAAGAGGTGTGGCAGCGGCTTAGTCGCCGCGAGCGCCATGCCCATGCATACCTGCTCTACGGCCCGCCGGGCATCGGCAAGCGCGCGCTGGCCGAGCAACTGGTCGCCCTCCTGCTGTGCGGTCAGCCCGGCGCGGTTGGTGCCTGCGGGCAATGCAAATCCTGTCTGCTGCTGCGCGCCGGCAGTCATCCGGACTACTTCGACCTGCAGCCCGAAGAGGCCGACAAGCCCATCCGCGTCGACCAGGTGCGCGAGCTGGTCGATTTCGTGACGCAGACCGCCCAACTCGGCGGACGCAAGCTGATCCTGCTCGAGCCGGCCGAGGCGATGAACCTCAACGCCGCCAACGCCCTGCTTAAGAGCCTGGAAGAGCCCTCGGGCGATACCGTGATGCTGCTGGTCAGCCATCAGCCGAGCCGTTTGCTGCCCACCATCAAGAGTCGCTGCCAGCAGCAGGCCTGCCCGCTGCCCGGGCCTGCCGTCGCCCTTGCCTGGCTGGCCGGCCGTCTGCCGCAGCTGGATGGCGAGGTGCACCGGCGCCTGCTCGAACTGGCGGCCGGCTCCCCGCTTCGGGCGCTGCAGCTGCATGCAGGGGGTGTGCTCGAACAGCGGGGGCTGGTCGAGGAGGGCGTGAAGAAGCTGCTCAAGCAGCAGGCGGCGCCTTCGGAGCTGGCCGAGGCCTGGAAGAACGTCCCCCTGCCGTTGCTGCTCGACTGGTTCTGCGAATGGCTGCTGCTGGTGCTGCGTTTCCAGATGAGCGGCGACGAGGCGGAGCTTGGCGACGCACAGATGAGCAAGGTGATGCGCTACCTTGCCGAGCGCACGCCGCTGCCCGCGGTTCTCGCCTTGCAGGACTGGTTGCTGGCCGAACGGCAGAAGGTGCTGGGCAAGGCCAATCTCAACCGAGCACTGCTTCTCGAAGCCCTGCTGGTGCGGTGGGCAAGCCTGCCGCTGGCGGGCTAGAATCGCGTATTGCTAACGCCGCGGACGTCTTTCCATGAGCATGCCCCCGAACCTTGGCGGTCGTAACGCCATCCTGACCGTCACTTTGAAGGATAAGGCGCAGTTGTATGCGGCCTATATGCCCTTCGTGCGTAATGGCGGCCTGTTCGTGGCTACCAGCAAGGCCTATCGCCTCGGCGACGAGGTGTTCATGCTGCTGAGCCTGATGGATGAGCCGGAAAAGCTGCCGGTGGCCGGCAAGGTGGTCTGGATCACCCCCAAGGGTGCCCAGGGAAACCGCCACGCCGGCATCGGCGTACAGTTCAATGACGGCGACCGCGTCACCCGCAACAAGATCGAGACCTACCTGGCCGGTGCGCTCAAGTCCGAACGCCCGACCCTGACCATGTGATGATCCTCGTAGACTCCCATTGCCATCTCGACCGCCTGGACCTCAGCGCCCATGGCGGCTCGCTCGACGCTGCCCTCGCGGCAGCCCGCAGCCATGGTGTCGGCTGCTTCCTGTGCATCGGCGTGAGTGCCGGCAACGCCGCGGCGGTGCGTGGCCTGGCGGCGAGCCATGCCGACGTGTACTGCTCGGTCGGTGTCCATCCGCTCGACCTCGAGCCCGGTAGCCAACCCGCGCTCGACTGGCTGCTCGGCGAGCTGGACGATCCGCGGGTGGTGGCCATCGGGGAAACCGGCCTCGACTACCACTATCAGCCGGACGCTGCCGCCCTGCAGCAGGAGGGTTTCCGTCTGCACCTGGAGGCGGCGCGGCAGACCGGCAAGCCGGTGATCGTTCACACTCGCGAGGCGCGTGCCGATACCCTGGCCATGTTGCGCGAGGCCGCCTTGCCGCAGGCCGGCGTACTGCATTGTTTCACCGAGGACTGGCCGATGGCCGCGGCCGCCCTCGACATGGGCTACTACATCTCGTTGTCCGGCATCGTCACCTTCCGCAATGCCGAGGCCCTGCGTGATGTGGCGCGGCGTGTGCCGGCCGACCGTCTGCTGGTGGAGACCGATGCGCCCTATCTGGCGCCGGTGCCCCATCGCGGCAAGCCCAATCTGCCCGAATACGTGCGCGACGTGGCTGACTTCCTCGCGGCCCTGCGTGGCGTTTCCGTCGAGACCCTGGCCGAGCAGACCACGGCCAATTTCCATCGCTTGTTCCCGCTCACGGCGCCTGGCGCCTGAATACTCCGGGCAAAAAAAACCCGGATTCTGGGGGATGAATCCGGGTCAAGACCATTAGGAGTGAAACCGGAACAGGCGCTCCACGCTGTTCCGCCTGACGGGCACTTGGGGGGGAGTGCCGCGCATCAGTGATTAACAGTATTGACCAGCCTCCCGCGCTTGATGGCCAGGAGTCACACTGTTTTAAAACGGATTTGAAATAGCGCTGTCATTGCTGAGTGCATCGCCGCATCAGCCATTATTTTCCCTTCGCCCGCTCTTTCGAGTGCTTCACACCAGTTGCCGCAGTATCGCCAGGGCTTCCTCGATCACCCGCTCCGGCGTGTAGAAGTGTGGTGACAGTCGCACGCCGCCGCCGCGCAGTGCGCATACCACCTGCTGTTGCTTGAGGGCCTCGAACAGGCGCGCATCCTCCAGGCTGGCGAGGCGGAAGGTGAGGATGCCGGCTCTGCGCTCTGTCTCCGCGGGGCTCAACAGGCTGACGCCGGGCAGGCTGGCGATGCCCTGGTGCAGCCAGGCGATGCGCTCTTCCAGGCGCGCGGCGACCTGGGGCATGCCCACTTCCTCGAGCAGCGACAGACTGGCCTCCAGTGCCGTGGCGCCGAGCATGTTCGGGCTGCCGCATTCGAAGCGCCTTGCGGTGCGCGCCGGCTGCCAGTCGCGCTTGTCGTAGTTGCCGGCCTCCTCCAGCATGTGCCAGCCGTACTCGTGCAGTTTCAGCTGTTCGCGCAGATCGCTGCGGCAGTAGAACACGCCGAGGCCTTCCGGGCCGAGCAGCCACTTGTGGCCGTCGGCCATGGCGAAGGCGCACTGGCTGGCCTGCACGTCGAAGGGCTGGGCGCCGAGCTGCTGGATGGCGTCGATGCACAACAGCACGCCGCGCGGCTGGCAGCCTGCACCGAGGCGCTGCATATCCAGGCGCAGGCCGCTGGCGTATTGCACGGCGCTGATCGCCAGCAGGCGAGTGCGCCCTGTGCAGGCGGCGAGCAGGGCGCCCTCCGGATCGCTGCCGGCGAGGCTGACCTCGATCACCTCCACACCCTGCGGGCGCAGCGCCTCCCAGACCACCCGATTGGAGGGGAACTCCTGGTCGCTGATCACCACCTGGTCGCCGGCACGCCAGTCCAGGCCGAAGGCGACGAACGACAGGGCCTCCGAGGTGTTCTTCACCAGTGCGACATCGGCCGTGGACGGTGCATTGAGCAGGCGCGCCAGGCGCTGGCGCAGGCGCTGCTCGACTTGCAGCCACTGCGGATAGTCGCGGGCGCCGATGCGCAGGTTCTGCTCGGCGAATGCACACACCGCCTGGCTGGCGCGCCGCGGCCAGGGGGCCACGGCGGCGTGGTTGAGGTAGCGCAGGCTGGGTTCCTGGGGAAATTCGTCTTGCCAAGGGCTCATCGTCGGTGCTCCTGCAATCGGGCGGATTGCGGCATGATACAGGGCAGGGCGGCCCGAGCCGCTCGCAGGGTCGGGCGCAGCGGGCATTTTTCGCAGCAGGATGGAGAGGTGGGAAAGATGGGTGATACGGGCAAGGCCGGCGAACTGCTGCAGCAGATTCCGGCCAGCAAGGGCGGGTTGCCGCCGGTGCATCTGTGGAATCCGCCGTTCTGCGGCGATATCGACATGCGCATCGCCCGCGACGGCAGCTGGTTCTATCTGGGCACGCCGATCGGGCGACCGGCCATGGTGCGGTTGTTCTCGACCATCCTGCGCCGCGATGGCGACGACTACTTCCTGGTGACCCCGGTGGAGAAGGTCGGCATCCGCGTCGACGATGCGCCATTCGTGGCGGTGGAAATGGACGTGGAAGGCGAGGGCGAGGCCCGACAGCTGCGTTTTCGCACCAGCGTGGGGGACGAGGTGCTGGCGGGCGCCGAGCACCCACTGCGCTTCGAACTGGACCCGCAGACCGAGGAGCCATCGCCCTACGTCCATGTGCGCGCCAACCTGGAGGCGTTGATCCATCGCAACCTGTTCTACCGGCTGGTCGAACTGGCGGTGCCGCGCGAGATCGCCGGGCAGATCTGGCTCGGCGTGTGGAGCGGCGGCGAGTTCTTCCCCATCGCGCCGCAGCCCGAGTAAGGACAACAAAAAAGGCCCCGCGGGGCCTTTTCTGTGAGCGCTTACATGTTGGGGTAGTTCGGCCCGCCGGTGCCTTCCGGGGCCACCCAATTGATGTTCTGCGCCGGATCCTTGATGTCGCAGGTCTTGCAGTGCACGCAGTTCTGCGCGTTGATCTGGAACTTCTTCTCGCCGCTTTCCAGGGTGACGATCTCGTACACCCCGGCCGGGCAGTAGCGCTGCGCCGGCTCGTCGTACAGTGGCAGGTTCCTGGCCAGCGGAATGTTTGGGTCGATCAGCTGCAGGTGGCAGGGCTGGTCTTCCTCGTGGTTGGTGTTGGAGAGGAACACCGAGGACAGCTTGTCGAAGCTCAGCTTGCCGTCCGGCTTGGGGTAGTCGATCTTCGGCGACTGCGCGGCGGGCTTGAGGCAGGCGTGGTCGGGCTTGTTGTCGTGCAGGGTGAGCGGGATCTTGCCGCCGAACAGGTTCTGGTCGACGAAGTTGAACGCCCCGCCGAGGATGGCGCCGAACTTGTGCATCGCCGCGCCGAAGTTGCGGCTGCGATACAGCTCGTCGTACAGCCAGCTGTCCTCGAAGGCCTTCACGTAGTTGTGCAGCTCGTCGCCGCCCTCGCGGCCGACGGCCAGCGCCTCGACGATCGCCTCGGCGGCCAGCATGCCGGACTTCATCGCGGTGTGGCTGCCCTTGATCTTGGCGAAGTTGAGGGTGCCGGCGTCGCAGCCGATCAGCGCACCGCCCGGGAACACCATCTTGGGCAGCGAGTTGAGGCCGCCCTTGCAGATGGCGCGGGCGCCATAGCTGATGCGCTTGCCGCCTTCCAGGTACTGCTTGATCACCGGATGGTGCTTGTAGCGCTGGAACTCGTCGAACGGCGACAGATGCGGGTTGCTGTAGGACAGGTCGACGATCAGGCCGACCACCACCTGGTTGTTCTCCAGGTGGTAGAGGAAGGAGCCGCCGGGATTCTCGTCGTTGAGCGGCCAGCCGGCGGTGTGCACCACCAGGCCCTGCTCGTGCCTGGCCGGGTCGATCTCCCACAGTTCCTTGATGCCGATGCCGTAGTGCTGGGCGTCGGCCTGGGCATCGAGGCGGTACTGCTTGATCAGCTGCTTGCCGATATGGCCGCGGCAGCCTTCGGCGAACAGGGTGTACTTGGCGCGCAGTTCCATGCCCGGGGTGTACAGGCCGTCCTTGGGCTTGCCTTCGTGGTCGACGCCCAGATCGCCGGTGACGATGCCGCGCACCACGCCCTGCTCGTCGATCAGCGCCTGCTGGGCGGCGAAGCCGGGGTAGATCTCCACGCCGAGGTTCTCGGCCTGCTGGGCCAGCCAGCGGCACAGGTTGCCCAGGGAGATGATGTAGTTGCCTTCGTTGTGCATGGTCTTGGGCACGGCGAAGTCGGGGATGCGGGTGGCGGCGGCATCGCTTTTCAGCAGGTAGATGTCGTCGCGCTTGACCGGGGTGTTGAGCGGGGCGCCGAGGGCCTGCCAGTCGGGGAACAGCTCGTTCAGGGCGCGCGGTTCGAACACCGCGCCGGAGAGGATGTGGGCGCCGACTTCGGAGCCTTTTTCCACCACGCAGACGCTGAGCTCCTGGCCGGCTTCGACGGCCTTCTGCTTCAGGCGGCAGGCGGCGGAGAGCCCGGCGGGGCCGGCTCCGACGATGACCACGTCGAATTCCATGTATTCGCGTTCCACAATTGTCTCCTGGCTCAAGGCTGGTAATCGCTCATTCTAATCAGCCGCTGCTTTGGCTTGTGCGGCGCAGTATATCCATGCGCGACGCCAGCACCAAACCTGGCGGCTGCCTTGGGCTGGGGTTTTTGCGAGGCGTCAATCGACGTTAGCACCGCCTGGCGGGGGCTCTGAGTCTTATTGACCGGGTAGGGGGATGCAGTCAAGATACCGTCGTTTTGGGTGTCGCGTTCCAGTTCGATGCGGTTGTTTTGGCTGGCAACCGCCAGATACGCCTCGGCGGCACCTCTTAATTTATCGGAAAACACGAGGAATCCATGAAGATTCTGGTAGCTGTCAAACGCGTGGTCGATTACAACGTGAAGGTCCGGGTCAAGGCGGACAACTCCGGCGTCGATCTCGCCAACGTCAAGATGTCGATGAACCCGTTCTGCGAGATCGCCGTGGAAGAGGCGGTGCGTCTGAAGGAGAGGGGCGTCGCCAGCGAAATCGTCGCGGTCTCCGTAGGCCCGACCGCTGCCCAGGAGCAACTGCGTACCGCCCTGGCTCTTGGCGTCGATCGCGCCATCCTGGTCGAGACCGCCGAGGAACTGAACTCCCTGGCCGTCGCCAAGCTGCTCAAGGCCGTGGTCGACAAGGAGCAGCCGCAGCTGGTCATCACCGGCAAGCAGGCCATCGACAGCGACAACAACCAGACTGGCCAGATGCTCGCCGCGCTGACCGGTTTCGCCCAGGGCACCTTCGCCTCCAAGGTCGAGATCGCCGATGGCAAGGCCAACGTCACCCGCGAGATCGACGGCGGCCTGCAGACCGTTGCCCTGAAACTGCCGGCCATCGTCACCACCGACCTGCGCCTCAACGAGCCGCGCTACGCCTCGCTGCCGAACATCATGAAGGCCAAGAAGAAGCCGCTCGACGTGCTGACTCCCGAAGCCCTCGGCGTGTCCACCGTCTCGACCGTGAAGACCCTCAAGGTCGAAGCGCCGGCTACCCGTCAGGCCGGTATCAAGGTCAAGTCGGTGGCCGAACTGGTCGAGAAACTGAAGAACGAAGCGAAGGTGATCTGATGGCCATTCTCGTCATTGCCGAACACAACAACGCCGCACTGGCCGCCGCGACCCTGAACACCGTGGCCGCCGCCGCGCAGATCGGTGGCGATATCCATGTGCTGGTCGCAGGTCAAGGCTGCGCCGCGGTCGCCGAAGCCGCCGCCAAGGTCGCCGGCGTCGCCAAGGTGCTGGTCGCCGACAACGCCGCCTTCGCTCACCAGCTGCCGGAAAACGTCGCCCCGCTGGTTGCCGAACTCGGCAAGAACTACAGCCACGTGCTGGCCGCCGCCACCACCAACGGCAAGAACGTCCTGCCGCGCGTCGCCGCGCTGCTCGACGTCGACCAGATCTCCGAGATCGTCAAGGTGGTCAGTGCCGACACCTTCCAGCGTCCGATCTACGCCGGCAACGCCATCGCCACCGTGCAGTCGAGCGCGGCGGTGAAGGTGATCACCGTGCGCAGCACCGGCTTCGATCCGGTGGCTGCCGAGGGTGGCAGCGCCGCCATCGAAGCGGTTGCCGCCGGTAACGACGCCGGTATCTCCGCCTTCGTCGGCGAGGAACTGGCCAAGTCCGACCGTCCGGAGCTGAGCTCGGCACGCATCGTCATCTCTGGCGGCCGCGGCATGCAGAACGGCGACAACTTCGCCCTGCTCTACAAGCTGGCCGACAAGCTCGGCGCCGCCGTGGGTGCCTCGCGCGCCGCGGTGGACGCCGGCTTCGTGCCCAACGACCTGCAGGTCGGCCAGACCGGCAAGATCGTCGCTCCCGAGCTGTATATCGCCGTGGGCATCTCCGGTGCGATCCAGCACCTGGCCGGCATGAAGGATTCCAAGGTGATCGTGGCGATCAACAAGGACGAGGAGGCGCCGATCTTCCAGGTCGCCGACTACGGCCTGGTCGCCGACCTGTTCGAAGCCGTACCCGAGCTGGAAAAGTCCCTGTAAGGACCGCTCCGCTGTCGAAAACCCGCTCCCCGGAGCGGGTTTTTTGTCGCCGTTTTTCGCCCCTGAATCAGTTACGCTGCCTGCACTCCGTCCCGGCCCTGCCGGCAACCGATTTCGAGGATTCCAATGTCTCTTCGCTCCCTTCTGCCGCGCCTGGCCCTGGCGGCCCTCTGCGCCGGCGCGCTTCCGGCCCTGGCGGCGGGCAAGTGCGAGCGCCTGGTGGCCACCGGCGCTCCGGATCAGCCACCCTATCTGTGGCAAGACCCGCAGCATCCCGAGCAGCTGGTCGGTGCCAGTGCCGACCTGCTCAAGGCTCTGGGCCAGGAGCTGGGCGTACAGGTCGAGGTGCTCTACGCCGGCAAGCGCGCCATGGCGCTGGACGACGCCCTCAATGGGCGCGTCGACGTGCTGGCGGGCAGTTACCTGACGCCGACCGCCCTGGAGCAGTTCGACTTCATCCATCCGGCCTATCTCGCGGTCCCCGTGCACGTCTGGGCGCCGCTGGACAAGGCGCCGCTGTTCGCCCGGCTGGCCGACCTGGCCAGCCATCGCGGGTTGGCGGTCGGCGCCGGAGGCTACGCCACGCCCCTGCTGGGTCAGGTCGAGACGCTCAAGCTCAAGCGTACCGCCAAGGTCGGCGAGGCCCTGCAGCAGCTGCAGCAGGGCAAGCTCGACTACCTGCTGCTCGAACGGCATGCCGGCAGGGCGGAGGTCGAGCGCCAGGGGCTGGGCGGCGAAGTGATCGCGCTGCAGCCGGCGCTCAGCGAGGAGCCGCTGTATCTGGCCCTGTCGCATAACTCGGCGTGCAACCATCCCTGGCTGCGCGGACAGCTGGCGAAAAAGATGACAGAATTCCGCGCCGCCGGCGTGCCGCAGACCCTGCTCGAGCGCAATCTGGAGCGCTGGAAGGCCCAGCGGCTCGCCGCCAAGCCCTGAACAGGATGTTGATTCCATGACCCTACGCCTGTGTGCCGTCCTGGCACTGTCGTTGCTGGCCGGTTGCGCCAGCGATCCGGCCCCCACGGCCCAGTTGCAGCTCACCGAGGAAGCCCTGCAGCAGGCCCATGCCGTGGGCGCCGATGCCGAGCAGGAGGATCTGCGTGTAGCCGAGGCCGGTCTGGCGGCCGCGCGCGAGGCCTTTGCCCGCGAGGAATACCGCGAGGCGCGCATGTTTGCCGAGCGTGCCGAACTGGACGCGCGCCTGGTCGAGGCCCGCATCCTGACCGCCAAGAGCAGTGCGCAGATCGCCGAGCTGAAGAGCCGGATCAGGCAGCTGCGCACCGAACTGGGAGGTCGACCATGAGGCTGGCGAAGATCCGTGTCCTGCTGTGGCTGGGACTGGCCGCGCTGGGAGGCTGTGCCGCTCACGGTGACGCGCGACAGGCGTTGGAGCAGGCGCGCAGCGATTATGAGCAGCTGGCGGCCGACGATGCCGTGCTGGCCAGCGCGCCCAAGGATGTCGTGCGTGCCGGCGAGTCGCTGGCCCGTGCCGAGCGGCTGAGCAGCTACTGGGGCAGCGGCGAGGATGTCGCGCACTACGCCTATCTGAGCCAGCGCTACGGCGCCATCGCCCGCGAGCACAGCCGGCAGGTCGCCCAGCAGCGCCAGCTGGAGCGCCTGCAGCAGGAGCGCGACGGGTTGGAGCAGGCCCTGCGCGAGGCCAAGCTGCTCAGCGTGCAGCAGCAGAGCAGCTGGCTGGAGGAGCAGATGGACAGCCTGGCCACCATGCCGACCGAGCGCGGCCTGGTGATGACCCTGGGCGATGTGCTGTTCGACACCGGTCGCGCCGAGCTGAAAAGCTCGGCGAACCGTATCGTGCTCAAGCTCTACCAGTTCCTCACGCTCAATCCGCAGCGTGTCGTGCGCATCGAGGGCTATACCGACAGTCGCGGTCCCGCGGCCGAGAACGTCGAGCTGTCGCGCGCCCGGGCGCAGACGGTGGCCGACGTGCTGATCGACCTGGGCATCGAGGCCAAGCGCATCGAGGTGCAGGGCTACGGCGAAGCCTTCCCCCTCGCGGCCAACGCCTCGGCGCAGGGGCGTGCGCAGAACCGCCGGGTCGAGATCGTGTTTTCCGACGATCAGGGCCAGCTCAGCCCGCCGCGTGAGTAAGCTGCGGCTATCGTGACGAAGGCGAGAGGACGGCGGCCGGAGCCGGCTGCCGGTCAGGCGAGGTCTGCGATGAGCGGCATGCGTGGGTTACTTGGCCTCGGGCTGGTGCTGGCGCTGGCCGCCTGCGATGCGGATCGCCCCGAGGCCGAGCGGCAGTCTTCGCCAGCGCCGGCGGTGCAGCAGGAGCAGCCGGCGCCATCGAGCGCGCCTGCCGTCCCGTCGGTGCCATCCGCTGCGCCCGCCAAGGTCGCGCCCGCACAGTCTGCGGTCACTCCCGTGCCGACGCGCCCGCCGGCGCCTGCTGCGCAATCGCCGCAGCCTGCCGGCGTGCCGAAGAAGCCATCGACAGCGGAGGAGCCGGCCACGGCCGTCACGCTGCCCAAGCAGCCCGAGCGGCCTCTCGATCTCAGCCTCCCCGGCGAAGACGTCGAGCCTTTCCCTTTGCCCACCGCTGCGGCCTCCGTGCTCAACGAAGGGACGGAAGGGACGGACGCGCTGCTGCCGCCGCTATTCAAGGCACACGAACAGGCGCGGCCCCCCTTCGAGCTGGGCGGACGGCTGATCACCAACGAGGGCGCCGAGGACGGCTATCTCGATACGATCGAAGGTGCGGAGCTGCAGCTGCGCTTTCGCCGCTGAGTTCCGGGCCTCATTCGTCCTCGCCGTCCTCCTGACGCGCCTTCGCCTGCAGTTCGGCCTCTCGTTCGCGCAGGCGCTGCAACTGTTCTTCGCTGAGCGGCATCTTGTCCGCGCTGTCGCGTAGCAGCAGCAGGCTGCCGACCACCAGGCCGAAGGCCAGGGCCAGGAACAACCATGCAAACCAGGGCATAACACACTCCACAGAGGTTGATGGTTCCACCATAACCCCGGTGGCGGCGGCTGTCTCGTCCGATTTCGGGGGGCAGTTGCGCTACAATGCGCGCCATTCGATTCGCGAGAGAGCCCCATGTCCTGCCAGACCCCGATCATCGTCGCCCTGGATTTTCCCACCCGTGAAGCCGCGCTGGCCCTGGCCGACCAGCTCGACCCGCAGCTGTGCCGGGTCAAGGTCGGCAAGGAGCTGTTCACCCGCTGCGGCCCGCAGATCGTCGAGACGCTGGCCGGCAAGGGCTTCGAGGTGTTCCTCGACCTGAAATTCCACGACATTCCCAACACCACCGCCATGGCGGTCAAGGCCGCCGCCGAACTGGGCGTGTGGATGGTCAACGTGCATTGCTCCGGTGGCCTGCGCATGATGGCGGCATGCCGCGAGACCCTTGATGCGCTGAGCGGCGCCAAGCCGCTGCTGATCGGCGTCACCGTGCTGACCAGCATGGAGCGTAGCGACCTCGCCGGTATCGGCCTGGATGTCGAGCCCCAGGTCCAGGTGCTGCGTCTGGCCGCTCTCGCCGCGCAGGCCGGCCTCGACGGCCTGGTCTGCTCCGCCCAGGAGGCGCCGGCCCTCAAGGCCGCCCAGCCGCAGCTGCAGCTGGTCACTCCGGGCATCCGCCCGGCCGGCAGCGCCCAGGACGACCAGCGCCGCATCCTCACCCCGCGCCAGGCGCTGGATGCCGGTTCCGACTATCTGGTGATCGGCCGACCGATCAGCCAGGCGGCTGAGCCCGCCGCCGCGCTGGCCGCGGTGGTGGCCGAGCTGCGCGGCTGATAGCCGCACCGACACGCCGGACGCCCAGGGGGCTCGGGGAGATGAGCGAAGTCGATCCCTATCGTCCGCCGCAGGCGCCGCTGCTCGACGAGCGCCTGCCCGCGTCCTTCGTCGAGCATTGGCGCCGCGACCAGCTGCTGGTGCTGGGCGGCCTCGCCCTGGGCTTCGCGTTCGGCTTGTTCGCGCTGCTGGCGTTGAGCCTGTGGCAGGTGTTGTACCCGCAGCTGCCGCCGTTGGTCATTCCCCATCTACTGCGCTTGCTGCTGGTGCCGTTGTGGGCCTATCTGTTGCTGCGCCTGCGTGCCCTGCTGGCCACCCGCTTCGGGCTGCACGACGGTCTGGACCGGGCGCTGTGGCTGCAGGTCGCGCTGGCATTCCTGGCCACCGGCTTCGCCGCGCTGCAGGAGGAGTACGGCGCGCGGTTGCCCGCCGCGCTGGAGCTGGCCAGCTTCGCGCTGTTCGTCGTCCTGGGGTTGAGCGTGCTGCGCTTCGCCCTGAGCCTGCGGCGTATCCGCCGGCCCTATCCGGCGCTGCGCCTGTTCGCCTGGCTGCTGTTGCTGGTGGGGGTCGCCTGCGCGAGCGTGCTGCTGCTGGTGCCGGCGCTGGTGCTGTGCCTGGTGGCCAGCGTCGCGCTGGCCTGGGTGTTCTTCGCCGCGGCGGACGAGCGGGCAGGGTGATGCGCCAACCAGCCCGCAGTGGCCGGTTGTGGCGCGGCGTTCAGCGGACCAGGCTGAGGAATTCGCCGCGGGTCGCCGGATTGGCGCGGAACTCGCCGAGCATCACCGAGGTGATCATCGCGGAGTTTTGCTTCTCCACGCCGCGCATCATCATGCACATGTGCTTGGCCTCGATCACCACCGCCACGCCGAGGGCGCCGGTGATCTGCTCGACCGCTTCGGCGATCTGCCGGGTGAGGTTTTCCTGGATCTGCAGGCGGCGGGCGTACATGTCGACGATGCGCGCCACCTTCGACAGGCCGAGCACCTTGCCGTTGGGGATGTAGGCCACATGGGCCTTGCCGATGAACGGCAGCAGGTGGTGCTCGCACAGCGAATACAGCTCGATGTCCTTCACCAGCACCATCTCGCTGTTGTCCGAGCCGAACAGGGCGCCGTTGGTGACTTCCTCGAGGCTCTGCTCATAGCCGCGGCAGAGGTACTGCATGGCCTTGGCCGCGCGGGCGGGAGTATCGCGCAGGCCTTCGCGCTCGACGTCCTCGCCGAGCAGGCCGAGGATCGCGGTGTAGTGCTGAGACAGGGACATGGGGTTTCCTGATAGAAGCTAAGCGGCGAAGGGTAGGGGGCTGGCGGGTGGCTGGCAAGTCCTACCGTGCAAGTCGGGTAAGTCGCAGGCCGGCTCACAGGGAGCCGAGGCGCCGCGCCTCTGGCTCGGGGCACGAGAGCAGCGCCTGGATCGCGGGGGTTATTCGTCGCGGCCGTCCAGCATGGTGCGCTTGAGCAGCACGTAGACCGCGCCGGTGCCGCCGTGCTTGGCCAGGCAGGAGGTGAAGCCGAGCACCTGCGGATGCTGGCGCAGCCAGGTGTTGACGTGGCTTTTCACCATGGGCCGGCGGCCATCGGTGCGCGCGGCCTTGCCGTGGGTGACGCGCACGCAGCGCACCTCGAAGCGCGCCGCCTCGGCGAAGAACTCCCAGAGGGTGGCGCGCGCCTTCTCCACGCTCATGCCGTGCAGGTCGATACTGCCCTCGAAGGGGATCTGCCCGGCCTTGAGCTTGCGCATCTGGCCTTCCTGCACGCCGTCGCGCGCCCAGTACAGCTCGTCCTCGGCGCCGACGTCGATCACGAACAGGTCGGAAAGACCGTCCACCGTGGTGGTCTGCTCGGTGAGGATGGCGCTCTGCTGGCGCTGGGCGACCTGCTGGCGGTCGGTCTTGGGCTTGCCGGTGTCGGCGCGTTCCTCGACCTTGATGCGCTTGACGCCGCGCATCTCGTTCTTGAACAGGGAAAAATCGTCGTCTTGCATGCTGATCTCCGCAACAGACGCCAATTCTAACGGAACTTGGCGTCCGTGCGGATGACCCGGCTGACCGAGCAGTCAGGCGCCGAGGGCGGCAGCGTCGGTCACCACCGTGGCGAACAGGTCGGCCAGCGCGGTCAGCTCGACGCGGTGCAGGGTGGCGGCGTCCACCACCACGCCGTCGATGCCCGGCAGGTCGCGGGTGGCGCAGGCGGCGGCAACCACCGTGCTGCGATAGCCGAGGTCCTTGGCGGCGCGCACCGTGGCGCTCACGCACATATGGGTCATGAAGCCGACCACCACCAGTTGCTCCCGGCCCAGCTCGCGCAGCACGCGATCCAGGTCGCTGTGGGCGAACGAGTTGGGCAGCGGCTTGCGCACCACGGCTTCGCCGGATTGCGGGGTCAGTTCCTCGAAGATCTCGCCGCGCGGGCCTTCGGGGTCGAACAGGTAGCCGGGCACGCCGACGTGCTGCACGTGCACCACCGGCGCCCCGGCGGCGCGTGCCGCTTCGAGCAAACGCAGGATCTGCGCGGCGGCCGTCTCGACGCCGGGCAGGCGCAGGTCGCCGCTGCGGTATTCGTTCTGCGCGTCGATGATCAGCAGGGTGGCCTGCTTGAGGTCGGCGGCCGGATGGCTGCTGCCGGTCAGTTCGAACAGGGTTTTGGCGTCGCTCATGCTGTACTCCGGTGGGGGATGGACGCGACCATTGTGGGCATGACGACGGCGGCGCTGAAGGTACAGGCTTGCCGACCGACAATGCATTTTTGCAGGGAGTCTGCGATGGCCTTCGACTGGAACGACATTCTCGTGCTGCTGGCGCTGGAGCAGCACGGCACCCTGGCCGCGGCGGCGCGGGCGCTGGCGGTCAACCCGACCACGGTGAGCCGGCGCCTGCAGGCGGCCGAGCGGGCGCTGCAGGTGCACCTGTTCCTGCGCGACAGCGGCCGCTACCGACCGACCCCGGCCGGCCAAGTGCTGCTGCAGCGGGCCGCGGCGCTGCAGGGCGACGTGCAGGGCATGCTGCTGGCCGCCCGCGAGGAGGCGCAGAGCGTGGCCGGCAGCGTGCGGCTGACCTCGGTGGAGTTCCTCCTCGCCCACTGGCTGATTCCGCAGTTGCCCGCGCTGGCCGAGCGCCATCCGCAGCTCGACCTGCAGCTGCTGGGCGACAACCGCGACCTGTCCTTCACCCGCCGCGAGGCCGATCTCGCCCTGCGCCTGGCTCGCCCGCAGCAGGATGCCGCGCTGGTGATGCGCAAGGTCGGCGAGTTGGGCTATGCGGTGTACGGCGCCGAGCGCTTCGCCGCGGCGCAGCCGGCCGACTGGCCGCGGCTGCCCTGGCTGGGCTACGACGACAGCCTCGGCCACCTGCCGGAGGCGCGCTGGCTACAGCGGCTGGATCCACAGGGCGGGGTGCGTCTGCGCGTCACCGCGGTGACCTCGCTGCAGCGCGCCTGCCAGGCCGGGCTGGGGCTGGCGTTGTTGCCCTGCCTGGTCGGCGAGGTGCCCGGCCTGTACCGGTTGTCCGCTGTCGAACTCAGCCGCGAGCTGTGGCTGCTGTGCCACCGCGACCTGCGCGAGACCCTGCGCTTTCGCACGCTGGCCGACTGGCTGGCGGAGCGGGCGACGGCGGACGCGGCCCGCCTGAGCGGCGGCGTGGGTCCCGGCGGCGCGCATGGGCTAGAATGCCCGCCCCATCACCAAGGACTCCCCAGCCATGAGCGCCACCCCGAGCCGTCTGCAAAGCATCCGTGACCTGATCCGCTGGGGCGTCAGCCGTTTCCACGAGGCCGAGCTGTTCTTCGGCCACGGCACCGACAACGCCTGGGACGAGGCGCGCCTGCTGGTGCTCGGCGGCCTGCACCTGTCCTGGGACACCCCGGAGAGCTGGTTCGACTGCCGCCTGGAGGACGACGAGCTGGACGCGGTGCGCGCCCTGCTGCAGCGGCGTATCGACGAGCGCGTGCCGGCCGCCTACCTGCTCGGCGAGGCCTGGTTCTGCGGCCAGCCGTACTGCGTCGACGAGCGTGTGCTGGTGCCGCGCTCGCCGATCGCCGAGCTGATCGCCCGGCAGTTCGCGCCTTGGCTCAAGGCTGCTCCGGCGCGCATCCTCGACCTGTGCACCGGCTCTGGCTGCATCGGCATCGCCTGTGCCCACGCCTTCCCTGAGGCCGAGGTGGTGCTCGGCGATCTGTCGTTCGACGCCCTGGAAGTGGCCAACCTCAACATCGAGCGCCATCAGGTGGAGGAGCGCGTCTACACCGTGCAGGGCGACGGTTTCGACGGCCTGCCGGGCCAGCGCTTCGACCTGATCGTCTCCAATCCGCCCTACGTGGACGCCGAGGACTTCGCCGACATGCCGGCCGAGTTCCATCACGAGCCGGCCATGGGCCTGGCCTGCGGCGAGGACGGCCTCGACCTGGTGCGCCGCATGCTCGCCGAGGCCGCCGACCACCTGAGCGACGACGGCCTGCTGGTGATCGAGGTGGGCAACAGCCAGGTGCACGTCGAGGCGGCCTACCCGGAAGTGGCGTTCACCTGGGTGGAGTTCGAACAAGGCGGCCACGGCGTGTTCGTGTTGAGCGCCGAGCAGTGCCGCCAGCATCAGGCGCTGTTCCGCGCGCGCCTGCAGGGCGAGTGATTTCGGGCCAGTCCCGCGTAGCGATCAGCCTGCCGGCAGGATGAAGCGCGCCAGGCCCTCGACCAGTTCGGCCGCCAGTGGCAGGCGTGGGTCGTTGTAGGAAGCCAGCGGCGGCGCGGCGGCTGGCACGATGCGCAGCACGTGGTTCATGCCCTCGATCAGCAGCAGCTGCGCCTCCGGCCGGGCCTGTTGGAGCAGCAGCGCCTCCTCGGCGTCGACCTGGAAGTCGCGGGTGCCCTGGACGATCAGCGCCGGGACCGGTACGCGGGCGAAGGCCTCGGCCGGGCGCTGGCGCAGCAGGCTGATCAGGTAGGGTTGCACACTGGGGCGCAGCAGCACCTGCAGTTTCGCCGATACCTTTGCCACCCGGTGGCCTTGCTCCAGCCGGCGCAGGATCGTCTCGGTTTCCGCCGCCAGCGCGGGCGGCAGGCGGCCCTGCAGCTGCTCGCGCAGCACCCAGCCGAGCGGGTGGGCGATGCCGGACAGGCTGACCAGCGCATCGGCGCCGGCGTCCGCGGCGGCCAGGCTGGCGATCAGCGCGCCCTCGCTGTGGCCGAGCAGGATCAGCTGTGAGAAGCGCGGATCGCTCTTCAGCAACTGGCCCCAGGCCGCCGCGTCGGCGACGTAGGCCTCGACGCTCAATTCCTCCTCGCGCGGCGCCACCGCCCGGCTGGCCGCCACGCCACGCTTGTCGTAGCGCAGGCTGGCGATGCCGCGCGCGGCCAGCTCGCGGGCCAGCAGGCGCAGGCTGTCGTTGTGGGCGCCCTCGGGATTGTTGCCGTCGCGGTCGGTCGGCCCGGAGCCGGCAATCATCAGCACCACCGGCAGCGGGCCGTCGCGGTCGGGCAGGGTCAGGGTGCCGTGCAGGGTGCCGCCGGGCACCCGCAGCGCCATCGGCCATTGCACCAGGCTGGTCGGCGCCGCGTGGGCGAGGCCCGCGCACAGCAGGAAGATCAGCAGCAACAGGCGGGACATGCGAACTCCAGACGAGGGGCAGGGCGGGGCGCCGGCGTTTCCCCAGCGGGCGGACGCTTGGGTATACTTTGCGGCCCTGAAATTTCCCGCCGCGGAGCATCCTGCATGTCTGGCAATACTTACGGCAAGCTGTTCACCGTCACCACCGCCGGTGAAAGCCATGGTCCGGCGCTGGTCGCCATCGTCGACGGCTGCCCGCCCGGGCTGGAGCTGTCGCTGGACGACCTGCAGCGCGACCTCGACCGCCGCAAGCCCGGCACCAGCCGCCACACCACCCAGCGCCAGGAAGCCGACGAGGTGGAGATCCTCTCGGGGGTGTTCGAGGGCAAGACCACCGGCTGCCCGATCGGCCTGCTGATCCGCAACACCGACCAGAAGTCCAAGGACTACTCGGCGATCAAGGACCTGTTCCGCCCGGCCCACGCCGACTACACCTACCATCACAAGTACGGCATCCGCGACTACCGCGGCGGCGGCCGCAGCTCGGCGCGCGAGACCGCGATGCGCGTGGCCGCCGGCGCCATCGCCAAGAAGTACCTGGCCAGCCTCGGGATCACCGTGCGCGGCTTCATGAGCCAGCTCGGCCCGATCGAGATCCCCTTCAAGACCTGGGACAGCGTCGAGCAGAACGCCTTCTTCAGCCCCGACCCGGACAAGGTGCCCGAGCTGGAGGCCTACATGGACCAGCTGCGCCGCGACCAGGATTCGGTCGGCGCGAAGATCACCGTGGTCGCCGAAGGCGTGCCGCCGGGCCTCGGCGAGCCGATCTTCGACCGCCTCGACGCCGAACTGGCCCACGCGCTGATGAGCATCAACGCGGTCAAGGGCGTGGAGATCGGCGCCGGCTTCGCCAGCGTCGCCCAGCGCGGCACCGAGCACCGCGACGAGCTGACTCCCGAAGGCTTCCTGTCGAACAATGCCGGCGGCATCCTCGGCGGCATTTCCAGCGGCCAGCCGATCGTCGCCCACCTGGCGCTCAAGCCGACCTCCAGCATCACCACCCCCGGCCGCTCCATCGATGTCGACGGCAACCCGGTGGAAGTGATCACCAAGGGCCGCCACGATCCCTGCGTGGGCATCCGCGCCACGCCGATCGCCGAGGCGATGATGGCCATCGTGCTGCTCGATCACCTGCTGCGCCACCGCGCGCAGAACGCCGAGGTGCGGGTGAGCACCCCGGTGCTCGGCCAGCTCTGAGACGCATCGCGGGTTGGCTGCCGGCCCTGGCCGGCTTCCAGCCTGCGGGACGAGCATGACTTCCGCCTTGCCCTACTGGCGCCTGTCCGGCTTCTACTTCAGCTACTTCGCCCTGCTCGGCGCGACGGCGCCGTTCCTCGCCCTGTACTTCCATCACCTCGGTTTCTCCGCCGCGCGTATCGGCGAGCTGGTGGCCATCCCCATGCTGATGCGCTGCGTGGCGCCCAACCTGTGGGGCTGGCTGGGCGACTATACCGGCCGCCGGCTGTTGATCGTGCGCCTCGGCGCGCTGCTGACCCTGCTCAGCTTCGCCAGCATCTTCTACCGCCGCGACTACGCCTGGCTGGCGCTGGTGATGGCCCTGCACGCCTTCTTCTGGCACGCCGTGCTGCCGCAGTTCGAGGTCATCACCCTGGCCCACCTGCGCGAGCAGGCGGCGCGCTACAGCCAGCTGCGCCTGTGGGGCTCGATCGGCTTCATCTGCACGGTGGTCGGCCTCGGCGCGCTGTTCGAGCGGGTCAGCCTGGACGCCTATCCGTGGGCGGTGGCCGCCATCATGCTGGCCATCGCACTCAGCAGCCTGTGGATTCCCAACGCCCAGCCGCAGGGCCACGCCGGCGAGGCCGAACGCGGCGGCTTCCTGCAGCAGCTGCGTCGCCCCGGCGTGCCGGCCTTCTACTGCGCGGTGGCGCTGATGCTGCTCAGCCACGGCCCGTACTACACCTTCATCACCCTGCACCTGGAGAGCCTCGACTACAGCCGCACCCAGATCGGCTGGCTGTGGGCGCTCGGCGTGGTCGCCGAGATCCTCGTGTTCCTGGTGATGGCCCGCCTGCTGGCGCGCTTTTCCGTGCGCCAGGTGCTGCTCGCCAGCCTGCTGCTGGCGGCGCTGCGCTGGCTGCTGCTCGGCAACCTGGCCGACCACTGGCCGGTGCTGCTGCTGGCGCAGACCATGCACGCGGCCACCTTCGGCAGCTTCCACGCCGCCGCCATCCACTTCGTCCGCCACAGCTTCGCCGCCCGCCAGCAGGGTCAGGGCCAGGCGCTGTACGCCGCGCTGTCCGGCGTCGGCGGGGCGCTCGGCGCGCTGTACGCCGGCTACAGCTGGACCAGCCTGGGCCCGGCCTGGACCTTCGCGCTGGCCAGCCTGGCGGCGCTGGCGGCGGCCGCTATCATTGCCCTCCGCCTGCCCGAGCCGGCGCGGCTTCCTGAATCACCGATCCTCGAGACCCCCTGATGACCGACCAGCGCGAACTCCTCACCCGCCAGATCATCGAGGCCGGCCGCTTCCTCTACGGTCGCGGCTGGTCGCCGGCCACCAGCAGCAACTACTCGGCGCGCCTGGACGCCGATCGGGCGCTGCTCACCGTGTCCGGCAAGCACAAGGGCCAGCTCACCGAGCACGACGTGCTGGCCACCGATCTCGCCGGCAACAGCCTGGAGCCGGGCAAGAAACCCTCGGCCGAGACCCTGCTGCACACCCAGCTGTACGCCTGGCGTGCCGACATCGGCGCGGTGCTGCACACCCACTCGGTGAACGCCACCGTGCTGTCTCGCCTCACCGAGGGCGACCACCTGCTGCTCGAGGACTACGAGCTGCAGAAGGCCTTCGCCGGGGTGACCACCCACGAGGGCCAGGTGCTGGTGCCGATCTTCGCCAACGACCAGGACATCGCCCGCCTGGCGGGCAAGGTGCAGCAATGGCTGGATACGCATGCGGACTGCGTGGGCTACCTGATCCGCGGCCACGGCCTTTACACTTGGGGGCCGCAGATGAGCGATGCGCTGCGGCAGATCGAGGCCTTCGAATTCCTCTTCGAATGCGAACTGAAGACCCGCCAGGTGCTGGGTCGCTGAGCGAACCGTCGACCGAACAAGGAGCTGCCATGAGCTGGCTGAGCGTCTACCACGAATCCACCCCCCAGCAGCCGCTGAAGGTGCTGACCCACGCCGAGGACATCGCCGCCACCCTGGCCGAGGCCGGCGTGCGTTTCGAGCGCTGGCAGGCCAACGCGCCCATCGCTCCCGGCGCCAGCCAGGAGGAGGTGATCGCCGCCTACCGCCACGAGATCGACAAGCTGATGACCGAGCAGGGCTACGTCACCGTCGACGTGGTCAGCCTGGACCGCACGCACCCGCAGAAGGCCGAACTGCGCGCCAAGTTCCTCGACGAGCACATCCACGGCGAGGACGAGGTGCGCTTCTTCGTCGCCGGCCGCGGTCTGTTCACCCTGCACATCGGTGACCACGTCTACGCGGTGCTGTGCGAGAAGAACGACCTGATCTCGGTGCCGGCCGGCACCAAGCACTGGTTCGACATGGGCGAGGAGCCGCACTTCGTCGCCATCCGCCTGTTCAACAACCCCGAAGGTTGGGTCGCCAAGTTCACCGGCGACCCCATCGCCAAGTCCTTCCCGCCGCTGGAGGACTGACGGTGCCGATCAAAGTCATCCTCACCGACATCGAGGGCACCACCAGCGCGGTCAGCTTCGTTTTCGACGTGCTGTTCCCCTTCGCGGTCAAGCACCTGCCGGACTTCGTGCGCGGCCATGCCGACGAGCCGGCGGTGGCCGCGCAGATCGCGGCGGTGCGCGCCGAGAGCGGCGAGGCGGGTGCCGACGTCGAGCGGGTCATCGCCATCCTGCTGGAGTGGATCGCCGCCGACCGCAAGGCCACCCCGCTCAAGGCGCTGCAGGGCATGGTCTGGGAGCAGGGCTACCGCGCCGGCCAGCTCAAGGGCCACGTCTACCCGGATGCGGTGGACGCGCTCAAGGCCTGGAAGGCCGCCGGCCTCGACCTGTACGTCTACTCCTCCGGCTCGATTCAGGCGCAGAAGCTGATCTTCGGCTGCTCCGAGGCGGGCGACCTGACGCCGCTGTTCTCCGGCTACTTCGACACCACCAGCGGCGGCAAGCGCGAAGCCGCGTCCTATGCGCGCATCGCCGCCGCCATCGGTCGTCCGGCCGGCGAGATCCTGTTCCTCTCCGACGTGGTGCAGGAACTGGACGCCGCGCGCGCCGCCGGCATGGCCACCTGCGGCCTGGCCCGCGAGGGCGGCGAGCTGGCCGGCCACCGTACCGTGGCCAGCTTCGCGGCCATCGAGCCGACGCAGTTCTGAATAGCGGCCGGCCCCTGCGCGGGCCGGCCGTTTTGCCATGCATTGGTCATCCTGCCGCCCCACACTGTCGCCAACTTTCCAGCGGGCCACGGCGGACCTTGCCATTTCTGGCTAGAATTCTTTCATCTTCAATAACTTACAAAGGAATACGGCATGAGCGATTATCAGGAAACACTCTATGACGGCTACGGTCAGCGCTTTCGCATCGACCAGATGCTGCACGAGGTGCGCACCGAGCATCAGCATCTGGTGATTTTCCAGAACGCGCGCATGGGCCGCGTGATGGCGCTGGACGGCGTGATCCAGACCACCGAAGCCGACGAGTTCATCTACCACGAGATGCTCACCCACGTGCCGATCCTCGCCCACGGCCTGGCCAAGCGCGTGCTGATCATCGGCGGCGGCGACGGCGGCATGCTGCGCGAGGTGGCCAAGCACGCCAGCGTCGAGCACATCACCATGGTCGAGATCGACGGCACCGTGGTCGACATGTGCAAGCAGTTCCTGCCCAACCACTCCAAGGGTGCCTTCGAGGATCCGCGTCTCAACCTGGTGATCGACGACGGCATGCGCTTCGTCGCCACCACCGAGGAGAAGTTCGACGTGATCATCTCCGACTCCACCGATCCCATCGGTCCGGGCGAGGTGCTGTTCTCGGAGAACTTCTACGAGGCCTGCCGCCGCTGCCTGAACGACGGCGGCATTCTGGTGACCCAGAACGGCACGCCCTTCATGCAGCTGGGCGAAGTGCAGACCACCGCTTCGCGCATGCACGGCCTGTTCGCCGACTGGCACTTCTACATGGCGGCGGTGCCGACCTACATCGGCGGCTCGATGACCTTCGCCTGGGGCAGCACCAGGGCCGAGTACCGCCAACTGCCGCTGGAGACCCTGCGCCAGCGCTTCGCCGGCAGCGGCATCGTCACCCGCTACTACAACCCGGAGATCCACCAGGGCGCCTTCGCCCTGCCGCAGTACGTGCTGCAGGCGATCCACAAGCCGAGCAACGACTGAACACCGCTTGGCGGACACGAAAAAAGAGAAGGGGCCTGATCAGGGCCCCTTCTCTTTTTTCAGACGGGATGCTGCCGTCGTTTGCTGTCTGTGCACTGACCCGCCTCGCATCGCATCGCCGAGGGTACGGGTCCGGGAGACGGCTGGCTTCCCGGTGGGTCGCTGGTCACGCCGCGCGGGCTTTTTCGGCCTCTACAGGCGGCGTGCCTTCCTTCATCCCTTGCATGACCTGGTTGCGGAACTCCGGCGTGTCTTCGTAGCCGTGCACGGAACGTCCGTGCTCGACAACAGCTGCCAGCAGCTCTTCCTTGGTGTCGGCGGCCAGTGCCACTGTGCACTTCACGTCGCCCGGGTAGTCCCGGCAATCGATGTAGTACCTGGACATGATGGCGCCCTCCAGATCGCTAAGGCTGACTCCTGCCCCCTGAATCAGGAAGCAGGGCCTTGGAGTCGATAATTCCGGGCTTCTTGTTGTTGGAGTCCAGACTCATCCGGCTCTGATTTGAGTATAGGTCGCCAGCCGGGGCCGCAAGAGCAGGGAACTTTATTTCCGCCGAGCGGTCCGGCCTTCAGCCGCGGCAGGCGGCCAGCTCCTCCATCAGCAGGCACACCAGTTCGGCGGCCGGCAGCGGACGCGCCATCGCGGCGCCCTGTCCGGCCCACAGCGACAGATATTCACTGCGTCCCTGGCGCACCGCGGCCTGGCGGATGTCGCCGGTCAGCGCGTTCTGCACCGGGTAGGCCAGCACCTGGTCCTCCATGCTGGTGAAGCGACGCATGAAGTCGTTGGTGATGCCGCGCGCATGGCGGCCGGAGAAGGCGCGGGTCAGCCGGGTGCTGTCGTCGCCGGCGGCGAGGATCGCCTCCTTCCAGATCGCTGGAATGCCCGACTCCGGGCAGCACAGGAAAGCGGTGCCGAGCTGCGCGGCCTGCGCACCGAGCAGCAGGCTGGCGGCGATGCTGCGGCCGTCCATCAGCCCGCCGGCCGCCACCACCGGAATGTTCACCGCCGCCACCATCTGCGGCAGCAGCGCCATCAGGCCGATGCACGATTGCTGCGGGTCGCCGAGGAAGCTGCCGCGGTGACCCCCGGCCTCGCAGCCTTGGGCGCACACCAGATCGGCGCCGACCGCCTGCCAGGCGCGCGCTTCGGCCACCGTGGTGGCGGTGCCCATCACCAGGCAGCCGGCGGCATGGAAGCGCGCCACCGTGGCGGCGTCGAGGATGCCGAAGGTGAAGCTGACCACCGGCGGCGCCAGCTCCAGGACGGTTTCGATCTGCGCGCGGTTGTCCTCGCAGAAGCGCGCCGGCCGCCCGCCCGGGGGCAGGCCCAGTTCGGCGCGCAGCGGGTCGAGGCGCGCCTGGGCCTGGGCGACTTCCTCCTCGCTCGGCGCCGGGTCGTCGAGGATGAACAGGTTGACGTTGAACGGCCGCTCGGTGAGTTCGCGCACCCGCGCGACGCCCTCGCGGATCGCCGCCGGGGCCAGGGTGGCGGCGGCGAAGGAGCCCAGCGCGCCGGCGTTGCTGACCGCGGCGACCAACTGCGGGGTGGTCGCGCCGCCGGCCATGGGCGCCTGGATCAACGGGTGGCGGATGCCGACGAGGCGGGTGAAGGCATTGTCTGGACGGGACATTGCGGGGCTTCCTGCACTGAACTGGGGCGGTAGTGGCCTGTTTGGTTAGTTCAGTTAGTCAATTTCGGCGCCCATAGCCCCGATACTGCGTTGCCACTCCTCGCCATAGCCCTGCTATGACTCGTCGCGGCGCCTTGTCTCGGAGCCATGGTCATCCGAACTTGAGTTAACCAACTAACCGCACAGGCCACTAGTTTGCCCTCAATGCAGGGCCTTGACCATGTACACCGCCGGCACCCCGTAGGACGCCAGGTTGCGCTGCTGGCGGTCGTCCAGCCCGGCATGCTCGGCGTAGCCCTGGCGGCTCCAGAAACCCTGCGAATCCTGCACGGAGACCAGCGCGGAGTACTGCAGGCGGCTGGCGCGTCCCTGTTCGAGCAGCCGCTGCACCAGGCCCGGCCCGATGCCGCGACCGGCGGCGCGGCCGCTCACCGCCAGATCGTGCAGGTACAGGCAGTCGGCGTCCGTCGGTTCGGCGAACGCGCCGTCCAGCGGCGTCACCTTGCCGGCGCGCGAGCGATAGCCGAACAGGTAGGCGCATACGCCCCAGGCGTCCGCGGCGACCCAGGCCAGGTCCGGGGCGGCCAGCAGGCGCTGGCGGATGATTTCGGCACTCTCCAGCAGTTCGCTGGCGTAGGACTCTTGCTGGATAGCCAGCACGGCCGGGATGTCGTGCTCGGCCATGGGGCGCAGGTGGTAGTTCATGAGCTCGGGGACAATAAATCTGGAAAGCGGAAGCGCAGCGCGAAGGGCTTCTCGGGGAGCTCCTGCGGTGCGAAGTCAAGCCGCGTCGGCAGCGAGGGCCGGCATTATCCCAGATTCGTGCGCGGCGCGGGCGCTGCCCGCGGCCGGCTCGCTCACAGATCCAGGCGAGCGCCCTGCAGGCGGCCGTGCACGGTGACCAGGTCGTAGGTGCGCTCTTCTTCGGTGTAGCGGGCGACGACCCGGTGGGCGACGCGGTTGGCGGTGTCGTTCAGGCGTTGGCAGTTGGCCATTACCGGCAGGGCGCGCAGCTCGCGATCGACGTCGAGGGCCGCCTTGCGGCTGATCTCGTAGTGCCCCAGTTCGTGCTGGTGCAAGGCTTCCAGATACTGGTCGAACTGTTCGCGTATACCGCTATCGCCGCCTTCCAGGCGTGGCAACTTGATGACGGCGTGCAGGTTGGTGACGACATTGCTGAGCCGGCAATAGCCGTTCTCTTCAATCCAGTTATAACTCCAGTTCACCGTCCAGGTGGTATTGGCATGATAGGTGAGGCCGTCATGGCGGATCGGCGAGTTGCGGTTGAGCGTCATGCCCAGCGAATTCTCATCGCTAGCCGGTACGGGATAGTCGGTGTAGTCGAGTTTTTCGCCGATCTCGGCGTGCGCTTCGGGGGCTATCAGCGCAAGAGCCAGCGTTGCCAGCACGCTCGTCCATAGAGCCTTGGCCAGTCCCATGCGCAGCGGGCGACCGCTCGAAATGCCGATGAGGTTTTCCATGCTCCCACGCCTCCTGCATGTTTTCGCCGGGCAAGCCGAACCCGCCGCAGGAACTACCGGCCTGCGGAGAACAAAAATGTTCGAGGGTTTTTTGATTGTGCGACTTGAAGTTAGCAGAGGGCGAAAGTGGCGATGGTGGGCGGGTTTATATGATGTTTGGCAATTCTTTTTCTGGTCTTTTATTGGGAATAAATTTATCGTCGATAAAGTATCGACAATAAATTGTTGTTTTTGGAGTGGTAGATATTTAGTGCTAGTAATTGTCTTGGATGGCTTGAAGTAATTTTCTCCTGCTTATTTCCCGGTCGTACTATCTGTAAGACGATTTAAGTGATCTACAAGGAATTTCACTCCGACTATGGCATTCGTGGAGTCACGCCTGGTCATGGCCCTTGGCGGTTGTCTGCGCTTTGAAGGGTGGGATCGTTCAGGAGAAATGTTTTCTTGACGCTGCAGGACGACAGCTTCCCGGCGAATTTGTGGCTCGCTGCTGCGGCGACGTGCCGATGGGCGTGCCGATTAATGCGTTTTGGCGCGAATCACGCGACGAACGGTAATCGGGAGCGAGGTGGCGGCCTGCGGAGCATCGGTGGTCACCCGGGCGGTCATGCACTGGGCGGGGTGAGGAATGTCGGCATGTCGTGGCCGGCGGTCGGGGAGGCGCTCTCGACTGCACGGTCCAGGCCATTTGCGGCTAGGCTGATCACGATGTGGATCCGCATCCGATCTAAATCAGCGGAGGAGTGCGTGCAATGGCAACTGTCGCTCCAGAAGATATCAGCAGTAGCGTGCTGCGCCGGATGAGGGAAGGGGGGTTCGATTTTGCCCGGGTCCATCCGATCGAGTTCTACGCCATCTTTCCGGACGAGGCGCGAGCGCGGCAGGCGGCGGGAAATTTTCGTGGCGAGTCGATGAACGCCCAGGTCAGTTACCGCGACGGGGCCTGGCACCTGCAGGTGAGCAAGGTGATGTACGCCACCCATGCCGGCATCGACGATTTCGAGAACGACCTGCAGGCGCTGGTCACTCCTTTGGGAGGTGTGCTCGACGGCTGGGGAGTGACCCAGGAAGTGGAGGGCAAGCGACCCTGAATGGTGCGCGCGATCCTGTGATCGCGTTCGCAATGCTCACGGTGGTATGTTCAAGCAGAAGCGATTTCGTCTCAGCTGCAAGCTGCGGAGGCCGCTTGCGTTCTTTTGATGCTCTCAACGCACGTCTCTTGGTTACGGATGCGCCGTTTTGGTGCTTCCGTGCCTTGCATTTTGCATAAGCTGCTGAACTTAAAGGAATTTATCGGTTGGCCCGGGCCTTGCATTTGCTAAGGCAAGAGGCACAAACAGGGAGCGTGCGATAATGGTTCGCAGCACTTACGATGAGATGTACGATGCCCAGGGCGGATGCCGGGCGCATTATCAAGCCTTTGCCCGCTGGCTGGCGGCCACCCCGAGCGAACTGGTCGAACAACGCCGCCGCGAGGCCGATCTGCTGTTTCACCGGGCGGGAATCACCTTCACCCTGTATGGCGACAAGCAGGGCACCGAGCGCCTGATCCCCTTCGACACCATCCCACGCAGCATCCCCGCCAGCGAATGGCAGCAGGTCGAGCGCGGCTGCATCCAGCGCGTGCGCGCGCTGAACATGTTCCTCGCCGATCTCTATCACGACCAGCGCATCGTCAAGGCCGGCATCATTCCCGCCGAGCAGGTGCTGGCCAACGAGGGCTATCAGCTGGCCATGCAGGGGCTCGATCTGCCCCACGATCTCTATGCGCACATCGCCGGTGTCGATCTGGTGCGCGACGGCGATGGCACCTACTACGTGCTGGAGGACAATCTGCGCACGCCGAGCGGCGTTTCCTACATGCTGGAAAACCGCAAGATGATGATGCGCCTGTTCCCCGAGCTGTTCGCCGGCCAACGCATCGCGCCGATCAACCACTATCCGAGCCTGCTGCTCGACACCCTGAAAAGCGCCAGCCTGGTCGACAATCCCAGCGTGGTGGTGCTCACTCCCGGGCGCTACAACAGCGCCTACTTCGAACACGCCTTCCTGGCCCGCGAGATGGGTGTCGAGCTGGTCGAAGGCGCCGACCTGTTCGTGCGCGACGATCGGGTATATATGCGCACCACCGCCGGCCCGCAGCCGGTCGACGTGATCTACCGGCGCATCGACGACGCCTTCCTCGACCCGCTGGCCTTCAATCCCGACTCCATGCTCGGCGTGCCCGGCCTGCTCTCCGCCTATCGCAGCGGCAAGGTGATCCTCGCCAACGCCATCGGCACCGGGGTGGCCGACGACAAGTCGGTGTACCCCTACGTGCCGGAGATGATCCGCTTCTATCTGGACGAGGAGCCGATCCTCGCCAACGTGCCGACCTGGCAGTGCCGCAAGCCGGCCGAGCTCTCGCACGTGCTGGCCAACCTGGAGCACCTGGTGGTCAAGGAGACCCAGGGCTCCGGTGGCTACGGCATGCTCGTCGGTCCGGCCGCGAGCAAAGCCGAGATCGAAGCCTTCCGCGCCCGCCTCAAGGCCAACCCGGCGGCCTACATCGCCCAGCCGACCCTCAGCCTGTCGACCTGTCCGACCTTCGTGGAAAGCGGCATCGCGCCGCGGCACATCGACCTGCGACCGTTCGTGCTGTCCGGCCAGCAGGTGCGCCTGGTGCCGGGCGGGCTGACCCGCGTGGCCCTGCGCGAGGGCTCCCTGGTGGTGAACTCGTCGCAGGGCGGTGGCACCAAGGACACCTGGGTGGTCGAGGATTCGACCGTAGCCTCCGAATCACGCGAAGTCTGAGCGAGAAGCCGTCATGCTGAGTCGTACTGCTGCCGATCTGTATTGGATGTCGCGCTATCTGGAGCGCGCGGAAAACATGGCGCGGATGCTGGATGTCAGCCATTCGCTGTCGCTGATGCCGCAGGGCGGTCGGGGCGATGGCCTGGAAGAGCTGGCCATGCCGCTGTTGATCACCGGTACCCTGGACGCCTACCTGGAGCGCCACCGCGAGCTGGACGCCGAGCGCATCCTGCACTTCTTCGCCCTCGACGCCGACAACCCGGCGAGCCTCTACAGCTGCCTGCGCGCGGCGCGCACCAATGCCCACGCGGTGCGCGGGCGGATCACCGCCGACATTTGGGAGAACATCAACGCCACCTGGCTGGAGATGCGCCACATCGCCGAGCAGGCGCCGGCCAACTTCAGCGCCAGCAACTTCTGCGAGTGGGTCAAGGAGCGCTCCCATCTGTTCCGCGGGGCCACCGAAGGCACCATCATGCGGGGCAACGCCTATCGCTTCATTCGTCTCGGCACCTTCATCGAACGCGCCGACAACACCCTGCGCCTGCTCGACACCCGCAACCAGCTGATGGGCGACGCGCCGCCGTGCGAATCCACCGCACGCGACTACTATCAGTGGAGCGCCCTGCTGCGCGCGCTGTCGGCCTACGAGGCGCATGCCGCCCTGTACCGCGGCTCGCCCAAGGTCTCGCAGGTGGCCGAGCTGCTCCTGCTGCGCGCCGAGGTACCGCGCTCGCTGCGCACCTGCATCGCCACGCTGAGTCAGATCCTCGCCGAGATCCCCGGCACCAACGGCCGCCCGGCCCAGCGCATGGCCGCCGAACTGGAGGCGCGCCTGCGCTTCACCGGTGTCGAGGAAGTGCTCGAGGAAGGCCTGCAGGCCTGGATCCACGACTACATCCTGCTGGTTCGCCAGTTGGCCAACGCCATCCATAGCGCCTATCTGGAGGCTGTATGAGGCTTGCCATCCATCACGACACCACCTACCGCTATGCCGAGCGGGTGCGCGCGAGCATCCAGTACCTGCGCCTCACCCCACAGAACAGCGCGCGCCAGCGCGTGCTCGACTGGCAGTTGGATCTGCCGGAAAGCGCCCGTGCCCAGCGCGACGGCCATGGCAACATCCTGCACGTGCTGACCCTCGACGAGCCGCACCAGGCCATCGTCATCGGCGCCCACGGCCAGGTGGAGATCGACGAAAGCTGCGAGAGCGAGAGCGATCCGGTCTCGCCGCTGCCCTATCTGCGCTGCACCGGGCTGACCACGGCGGATGCCGCCCTGCGCGAGTTCGCCGCCCAGGTGTGCGGCGCGCGCCGCGACCGTGCCGCGCTGATCGAGCTGATGGCGGCGCTGCACCGGCGCATGCCGTTCAGCCCCGGCGTCACCGAGGTCGAGACCACTGCGGCCGAGGCCTTCGCCCTGGGCCTGGGCGTGTGCCAGGACCACACCCACGTGTTCCTGGCCTGCGCCCGCAGCCTGGGCATCCCGGCGCGTTATGTGTCCGGCTACCTGTGCACCGCCGGCAGCCCGCAGCTGGCCAGCCACGCCTGGGCGGAGGTCTGGATCGACGGCGCCTGGTACAGCTTCGACGTTACCAACCAGCTGACCCGTCCCGAGCGGCATATCAAGCTGGCTGTCGGTCTCGACTACCTGGACGCCTGCCCGGTGCGCGGCATGCGTCGCGGCGGCCAGGAGCAGATGCACGCCCAGGTGCAGAGCGCGCCGCTGCTGCAGAACCAGCTGCCCAGCCAGGAGCAGTGATTCCCCCGCGCCCGGGCGCCGTATGCGGGCCGGGGCGAACGGCGATCAATCCGGCTGCGTTCGCCGATGCGCGCGCAGCCGGCGCAACAGCCACTTCTCCACCTCCACCAGCACCAGCACCCCCAGTCCGCAGGCGGCCACCAGGCCCCAGCCGCGCGCATCCAGCGCGGCGGTGCCGAACAGCGCCTGCAATGGCCCCCAGTGAGTGAACGCCAGCTGCAGGGGCAGCAGCAGGGCGACCATCGTCCACACCATCGGGTTGTCGCGCAGGCCGAAGCCGGCCGGTTCGAGCAGGCGGCGGGCGCAGAACAGATAGCCGATCTCCCCGGCGACCAGGGCATTGACCGCCAGGCTGCGTGCCACCTCCAGCGGCAGGCCCAGCCGCTCGGCATGCATGAACATGCCCAGGCTGGCGCCGCTCAGCAGCAGGCCGACGAACAGCAGGCGCCACAGTAGCTGACCGGACAGCAGCGGCTCGCGCGGGTCGCGTGGCGGACGGTGCATCAGGTCGCCCTCGGCCGGCTCGAAGGCCAGCGCCAGCGCCAGGGTCACCGCGGTGACCATGTTGACCCAGAGGATCTGCAGCGGGGTGATCGGCAGGGTCAGACCCAGGACGATCGCGGCCAGCAGCACCAGCGACTGGCCGGCGCTGGTCGGCAGGATGAACAGGATCGACTTGCGCAGGTTGTCGTAGACGGTGCGACCTTCGGCGACCGCGCGGGCGAGGGTGGCGAAGTTGTCGTCGGCCAGCACCATCTGCGCGGCCTCCTTGGCCGCCTCGGTGCCCTTGATGCCCATCGCGATGCCGATGTCGGCGCGCTTGAGTGCCGGGGCGTCGTTGACCCCGTCGCCGGTCATCGCCACCCGTTCGCCGCGCGCCTGCAGGCGCTCCACCAGGCGCAGCTTGTGCGCCGGGCTGGTGCGGGCGAACACCGCGGTGTGCGCCAGGCGCGCGTCCAGACCGGCGTCGTCGAGTCGGTCGATCTCCGCCCCGGTCAGCGCGGTACCGCTATCCAGGCCCAGGCGTCCGGCGATCGCCAGGGCGGTGGCGGCGTGGTCGCCGGTGATCATCTTCACCGCGATGCCGGCGCTGCGGCAGGCGGCGATCGCCGTGACGGCCTCGTCGCGCGGCGGATCGAGCATGCCGACCAGGCCGAGGAGGATGAAGTCGCCCTCCAGGTCGGCGTAGTTCAGCTCGGCCTGCGGCCTGGCCAGAGGGCGCATGGCCACGCCGAGCATGCGCAGGCCGAGGGTGGCGCCTTCCTCCAGGCGGCTGTGCCAGTGGCGCGGGTCGAGGGTTTCGGGGTTGCCGTCGCGCCACTGCCGGTTGCACAGCTCGAGCAGGCGCTCCGGAGCGCCGAACAGATAGATCAGGCCGTGACCGGCGTGATCGTGATGCAGGCTGGCAGTGCAGCGCAGTTCCGGGCTGAAGGGGATGCTGTCGACCCGCGGCAGGCGTGCCAGCTCGTGCTCGGCACGCAGGGCGAGCTTGCCGGCCAGGGTCAGCAGCGCGGCTTCGGTGGGATCGCCGCTGATCCGCCAGCCCTCGGCAGTGTGCTGCAGGCTGGCGCCGCTGGCCAGCAGCCCGGCGCGGGCGAGCTCCAGTAGGTCGTCGGCCTGCTGCGGCTCGAGCCGGCTGCCCTGGCTGCTGAGGCTGCCGCAGGGCTCGTAGCCGACACCGCCGATCTGGTAGCTGCAGCTGGTGGTGAACACCTGCTGCACGGTCATCTCGTTGCGGGTGAGGGTGCCGGTCTTGTCCGAACAGATCACCGTGACCGCGCCCAGGCTCTCCACCGCCGGCAGGCGACGGACGATGCTGCGGTGGCGGGCCATGCGCTGCACGCCGAGGGCGAGGACGATGGTCAGCACCGCCGGCAGGCCCTCGGGGATCGCCGCCACGGCCAGGCCCACCGCAGCCATCAGCATGTCGCCGGGCGCATAGGCGTGCCACAGGGTGCCGACGGCGAAGGTCAGGGCGGCGAGGCCGAGGATGGCGATGGTCAGCTGGCGGGCGAAGCGCTGCATGTCGCCGAGCAGCGGGGTCTGCAGGCTCTCCACCTGTTCGAGCAGGCCGCTGATGCGGCCGAGTTCGGTGGCGTCGCCAGTGGCGACCACCACGCCGGCGCCGTGTCCGGCGCTGACCAGGGTGCCGGAGTAGGCCATGCAGTGGCGGTCGCCGAGGCTGGCGCTGCCTTCCACCGCGCTGCAGGCCTTGTCGGCGGGCAGCGACTCGCCGGTGAGCATCGCCTCGTCGATGCGCAGGTCGCGGCACTCCAGCAGGCGCAGGTCGGCGGGCACGCGGTCGCCGGCTTCGAGCAGGACAATGTCGCCGGGCACCAGCTGCTCGGCCGGCAGCACGCAGGCCGCGCCGTTGCGGCGTATCCGGCAATCGAGGGTCAGCAGCGTGCGGATCGCGCGCATCGCCTGCTCGGCCTTGCCCTCCTGGAGGAAACCGACCAGTGCGTTGATCGCGATCACGCCGAGGATCACCAGGCAGTCCAGCCACTCGCCGAGCAGGCCGACCAGCGCCGCCGAGGCCAGCAGCACGTAGATCAGCAGGTTGTGGAATTGGCGCAGCAGACGCTGCAGCCAGCCCGGTCCGCGGGCCTCGGCCAGCCGGTTGGGGCCGTGCTCCTGCAGCCGTCGCGCCGCTTCGGCGCTGTCGAGGCCGGCGGTCCGCGCGTGCAGCCGTTCGAGACACTGCTGGGGGGGCTGTGCGTGCCAATCCTCTGGCGGTTTGCTGGACATGCGCATTCTCCCTGCGACTGGGCGAAGGTGGACCGCGGAGGAGACAGGATTGCATCGGTGAGTGGCGGCCTCATGTCACGACCTTAGCTCGCGGCTGGGGACGGGTCCATGCGCGCTGGGAGAACGCGGTCGCAGTCCCGCGCCCCGGCGCGGCACCGGCAATATCCGGCAATATCCGGCAATACTTGCAGCCGGAGGGGGATCGCCAAGTCACCGGCAATTTTGCTGCGCGGCGCTTTGCCCGACGCGGTTGGCCCAGTACGATCAATGCTTTACGCAAACGGAGCATGCGATGCGCACCCAACTGGAAAGCTGTCTGGCCGCGGTCAATCAGGTACTGCTGGGCAAGGACAGGCAGGTGCGCCTGGCCCTCGCCTGTCTGCTGGCGCGCGGCCACCTGCTGCTCGAGGATTTGCCGGGGATGGGCAAGACCACCCTCAGCCATGCCCTGGCCCGGGTCCTCGGCCTCAGCTATCAGCGCATCCAGTTCACCTCCGACTTGCTGCCGGGCGACATCCTCGGCACCTCGGTGTTCAATCGTGATAATGGGCAGTTCATCTTCCATCCGGGGCCGATCTTCGCCGAGCTGGTGCTGGCCGACGAGATCAACCGCGCCACGCCGAAGAGCCAGAGCGCGCTGCTGGAAGCGATGGAAGAGCGCCAGGTGACCATCGAGGGCGCGACCCGGCCGCTGCCGGAGCCGTTCTTCGTGATCGCCACGCAGAACCCGGTCAGCCAGGGCGGCACCTTCGCCCTGCCCGAGTCGCAGCTCGATCGCTTCCTGATGCGCATCTCCCTCGGCTATCCGGCGCGCGCGGCGGAGAAAGCCCTGCTGCTCGGCGAGGCGCGCCGCGACCTGCTGCCGCGCCTCGAACCGGTACTCGATCATGCCGCGCTGGCGCGCATCCAGGCCGAGGTGCCGGGCATCCACGCCAGCGAGGCGGTGATCGACTACGTACTGCGCCTGGTCGAGGCCACCCGCAGCCAACCGGCCTTCGCCCTCGGCCTGTCGCCGCGCGGCAGCCTGGCGCTGCTCGCCGCGGCGCGCGCCTGGGCGATGCTGGCGGGCCGCGACTACGTGATTCCCGAGGACGTGCAGGCGGTGCTGCCGGCGGTGGCCGGCCATCGCCTGCGCGATGCGGCCGATCCGGCCGGCCACGGCGGCGGCGCCCTGGTGCAGTGGCTGCTGCGCGAAGTGACGCCGTTCTGATGTCGTCCCGTCTGTTCGCCTCGCGCCGGGAGCGCTGGCTGGCCAAGCGCATCCCGCCGGCTCGCCAGGTCCGTCTCGACCAGCGGCGTATCTTCATCCTGCCGACCCGCGAGGGCCTGCTGTTCGGCGTGGCGCTGCTGGTCATGCTGCTGGCGGCGATCAACTACCAGAACAGCCTGGCCTACGGATTGACCTTCCTGCTGCTGTCGCTGGGGCTGATCACCATCCTGCACACCTGGCGCAACCTGGCCGGCCTGCAACTGGCCGCCGGCGAGGCGCCGCCGGTGTTCGCCGGCGAGCAGGCGTGTTTTCGCGTGCGCCTGCAGAGCAGTGGGCGCGCGCACAGCGGCATCGCCCTGGGCTGGCCGCCGGCGGCGCTGCAGCGCCTGGACGTCGCGGCGGATGGCAGCGGCGAGGTCGAACTGTTCCTGCCCGCCGGCCAGCGCGGCTGGCTGCGTGCGCCGCGCCTGCGCGTGGAGAGCCGCTTTCCGCTAGGTCTGCTGGTGGCCTGGAGCTGGGTCGATCTCGACCTGGCCGCGCTGGTCTACCCGCGGCCCGTTTCGGGCGAGTTGCCGCCGGCCGGTGGCGTCGGCGAGGACGATGACGAACCGGGCAGCGCGGCGCAGCGCAGCGGGGTGGACGACTTCCAGGGACTGCGACCCTGGCAGAGCGGCGACTCGCGCCGCCGCCTGCACTGGAAGGCCTGGTCGCGCGGCCAGGGGCTGCTGGTCAAGGATTTCACCGAGTTGCACAGCCACGACCTGTGGCTGGACTTCGACAGCCTGGGCGGCGACCGCGAGGCGCGGCTGTCGCTGCTTTGCCACTGGGTGGTGCACCTGACCGCTCATGGCCAGCCGTTCGGCCTGCGCCTGCCGGGCGTGAGCCGGCCGCCGGCGCTGGGCGGCGCCCAGCGTGATCTCTGCCTGCGCGATCTGGCCCTGTTCGGCTTGCCGGCCGCGGCGCAGGGGAGGCAGCCATGAAGAAGACACCTCTGCCGATTCCGCGCATCAGCCTGCTCTGGCTGCTGGTCGCGCAGGTGCTGGTGATCCTGCCGCACCTGTTCCATCTGCCGGTGTGGATCGGCGGCCTGTGGCTGGTTTGCGCCACCTGGCGTATCCAGGTGTTCCGCCAGCGCACCAACTATCCCGGCGGGCTGACCAAGGCCTTCATGCTGATCGCCGCCGCGGCGGGGGTGTACGCCTCGCGCGGCTCGCTGATGGGGCTGGATGCCGGGGTGGCGCTGCTGGTGTCCACCTTCCTGCTCAAGCTGGTGGAGCTCAAGACCCGCCGCGACGCTCTGGTCCTGGTGTTCCTCGGCTTCTTCACCGTGCTCACCAGCTACCTGTTCGACGACGGTCTGCCGGCCGCGCTGTACAGCCTGCTGCCGGTGACCGCGCTGCTCGCGGCGCTGATCGGCCTGCAGCAGAGCGGCCTGAGCGACAAGCCCTGGCCGACCTTGCGGCTGGCCGGCAGCCTGCTGTTGCAGGCCGTACCGCTGATGCTGGTGCTGTTCGTGTTGTTTCCGCGCCTCGGCCCGCTGTGGTCGGTGCCGATGCCGGGGACGGGCGGCAGCCGCGGCCTGGCCGAGAGCATGACCCCCGGCGATATCGCTGAACTCAGCCAGTCTTCCGCGCTGGCCTTCCGCGCCAGCTTCGCCGGACCGATTCCGCCCCGCCGCGACCTGTACTGGCGCGCGCTGACCTTCGAGCAGTTCGATGGCCGGCGCTGGTCGCAACTGGACGAGATGACGCGGAGTCGCCCCGACTGGCGGCCCGAAGGGCCGTCGCTGTCCTACAGCATCGTCATGCAGGCCAGCGGCCAGCCCTGGTTGTTCGCCCTGGACACCGCGACCACCGATCTGGAACACACCCGGCAGATGGGCGACTTCCGCCTGCAGCGCCGCCGTCCCGTCGACCAGAGCCTGCTTTACAGCGTCACTTCCTGGCCGCAGGCACGGCGCGAGGTGCAGGGCAGTCCGCGGCTGGACGTCGCCCTGCAGCTGCCCGATCACGGCAACCCGCGCGCCCGGCAGTGGGCGGCCGAGCTCAAGGCTCGGCATGGCGGCGACCCGCAGGGGCTGGTGGACGATCTGCTCGGCCACTTCGCCCGCGAGGAGTACTACTACACCCTCAAACCGCCGCTGGCCGGCGAAGACACGGTCGATCACTTCCTGTTCGACACCCGGCGCGGCTTCTGCGCCCACTACGCGGGAGCGATGACCTTCGTCCTGCGCGCGGCGGGCATCCCGGCGCGGGTGGTGGCCGGCTACCAGGGGGGCGAGGTCAACCCGGCCGGCAACTACGTGCAGGTGAATCAGTTCGACGCCCACGCCTGGGTGGAGTACTGGCTGCCGGGCCATGGCTGGATCAGCGCCGATCCCACCTTCCAGGTGGCGCCGACGCGCATCGAGCAGGGCCTGCAGCAGGCCCTGCCGGCCGAGGACACCTTCCTCGCCGACGCACCGCTGTCGCCGCTGCGCTACCGGCATGTCGAGTGGCTCAATCAGCTGCGCCTGTCCTGGGACAACCTCAACTACACCTGGCAGCGCAAGGTGCTCGGCTACCAGGGCGCCGAACAGCTCAAGCTGCTGGAAAGCTGGTTCGGCAATGTCGACCCGGCACGCATCGGAATGATTCTGCTGGCCTGCCTCGGGCTGCTGTTCGGCGGCCTGGCGCTCGTTCTGCTCAAGCCGTGGAAGCGCCCGCACGATCCGCTGCTGCGCCAGTACCGGCGCTTCGAGCGCCTGCTGGCCCGCCAGGGGGTGCGCCGCGGCGCCGGGGAGGGGCCGCTGGCCTTCGCCGAGCGGGCCGCCCTGGCGCTGCCCGGGCAGGCCGCGGAGATCCGCGCCTTCGCCCAGCGCTTCGCCCATCAGCGCTATGCCGATGCGGCGGCCGATCCGGCCGCCTTGCGTCGACTGCTGGGTCGCCTGCGCCGGCAGTTGCCGTGGCGGCCCTGGTGGCGCACCGGTAACGCTTCGGCCGGCGTGCGCGGCGGCTGAGGCGCGGCGGCTGCTATGCTCGCTAAGGCCCACGCTGGAAATCATCCATGCCCACCTTGTCCAGTCAGTTGATCGCCCACTTCATCGCCCTGGATGTCGAACTCCTGGCCACCCGGGCGCGCCTGCAGGCGCGTACCGACAGCGCTGCGCTGCACGACCTGCGCATCGTGGTACGTCGCCTGCGCAGTCGTCTGCGACCCCTGCGCGGCCTGCCGGGTATCGAGACCCTCGAGGAGGTGGCAGCCGAGCTGGGCCATCTGAGTACGCCGCTGCGCGATCTGGAGGTGCTGATCGCCGAGCTGGAGCGCAGGGGGCAGTCGCAGGCTGCCGCCGCACGACGTCAGGTGCTGGAGCTGGGTTGTGCGCGGCTGCTTGGCGAGACGGCGCTGGTGCGCTTGGAGCACGGCCTGGCGCAGTTGCCCGGTCTGCTGCGCGAAAGTCAGCGCCAGGGGCTGCTCAAGGGCTGGCGGCGCAAGGTGCACCACCGCCTGGTGCGGTTGCAGCATCGTCTGGAGAAAACGCTGGCCGACCCGGAGCACGACCGCCATCGTCTGCGTCTGCGGGTCAAGCGCGTGCGCTACGCCGCCGAGGTGTGGCCGGAGCAACTGGTGGTGCCGATGGCCGCGCTGAAGGCGGCGCAATCGGCGCTGGGCGACTGGCACGATCGCTTGGTGTGGTGTCAGCACGCCGCCGAGGAGCGCGACCTGCAGCCCTGCCTGGAACACTGGCAGCACGAACTGGCGGCGGCCGAGGTCGTGGCCGATGCGGCCCTGCTGGCTCTCCGCCAGGCGTTGGAGCGGATCGACTGATCCGTCCCCTTCAGATTTCCGGCAGACCGAAGAATGCCCGCGCGCTGGCGGTGCTGTGCGCGGCGAGGCACTCCGGCGTTTCGCCGCGATGGCGGGCCACTTCGTTGAGCACCTCGATCAGGAACGCCGGTTCGTTGTGGCCGTGCTTCGGTCGCGGGCGCAGGGTGCGCGGCAGCAGGTAGGGCGCATCGCTCTCCAGCATCAGGCGTCCGCGGGGGATATCCCGCACCAGCTCGTGCAGATGGCTGCCGCGGCGTTCGTCGCAGATCCAGCCGGTGATGCCGATGTGCAGGTCGAGGTCGAGGTAGGCATACAGCGCCCGCTTCTCGCCGGTGAAGCAATGCACCACGGCACCCGGCAGGCGATCGCGATAGTGGCGCAGGATCGCCAGCAGGCGCTCGCTGGCGTCGCGCTCGTGGAGGAACACCGGACGTCCCAGCTCGCAGGCCAGGACCAACTGTTCCTCCAGCGCGCGCTCCTGCGCGGGCCGCGGCGAGAAATCGCGATTGAAGTCCAGGCCGCATTCGCCCACCGCGCGCACCTGCGGTTCGGCCAGCAGCACGCGCAGCTGGCGGGCGCTGTCGCCGCTCCAATGGCTGGCTTCGTGGGGGTGCAGACCGGCGGTGGCGAACAGGCGCTGGCCGTCGTGGTCGAACTCCCGGCACAGCGCCAGGGCATCCTCGCTGTCCTCTACCGAGGTGCCGGTGAGCACCATCTGGCACACCCCGGCCTGCGCAGCGCGAGCGATGAAGCCCTCGCGGTCCTTGGCGAAGGAGCCATGAGTCAGATTGACGCCGATGTCGATCAGTTGCATGGTGCTGCACCCGTATGCTGGCCGAATGTCCCGAAGGGAATTCGAGATTGACGAAAAACTCCATATTTAACCGCAACATCGCCGACATGAGCAGCCTTGTGGCCAGGCATCGGGCCTTCGCCCTGCCGGTCCTGGTGCTGTGCTGCCTGCTCGGTCTGTTGCCGCTGCCGGCCAGTGCGCGCCTGGCCGGCCCGCCGGAGGGCTGGAGTGCGGCCGAGAGCGTTCGCGACCTGACGGCGATCCGGGCCAGCGGCCAGCTGCGCGTGCTGGTCAATCAGAGCCGGCACAGCTCCGGAGTGGTCCGCGGCGAACCGATCGGCGTGGAATACCATCGCCTGCGCGCCCTGGAGCAGTACCTCAATCGCACCACCCGCGATGGCCGCGAGGTGCACCTGCGGTTGATCCCGCTGCCCAAGGAGGAGTTGCTGGCGGCACTGCTGCGCGGCGAGGGCGATCTGGTCGCACCCGGCGAACTCCTGGCGCTGCGCAGGGACATGCCGGTGCGCGCCAGCGCGCCCATCCAGCGCGACGTGCCGCTGGTGGTGGTGTCGCGCCAGGGCAACCGACGCTACCAGCGCGTCGAGCAGCTCGCCGGCCACAGTCTGGCCCTGCCGGTGGGCAGCGCCGCCCGTGGCGCCCTGCAGCGGCTCAATGCCGGGCTGAAGGCGCCCATCGTCGCCGATTGGCAGGATCCGACCCTGGCGGTGGAGGATGTCCTGGAGATGGTGCAGGCCGGCATCCTGCCGATGACCGCGGTCGAGCTGCCGATCGCCGAGCGCTGGGCCAAGGTGATGCCCAAGCTGCGCATCGACCGCCATCTGCGCCTGGCGCAGAAGGGCGATCTCAGTTGGTACACCCGCCGCGGCGCTTCCAGCCTGAGCGCCAGCATCGACCAGTTCCTGCGCGAGTATCGGGCGCCGGAGGATGCGGACCGGGTGTTCCAGCGCGTCTATCGGCGCTCGTACAAGGTGCGTCAGCCGCTCGGTCGCGCCGAACGCCAGCGCCTGGAGCGGGTGAGGCCGGCCCTGATGCGGCATGCCAAGGCGCAGTCGCTGGACTGGCTGCTGCTGGCGGCGCTGGCGCTCAAGGAGTCCACCCTGAATCCCGATGCCCGCGGTTCGGGTGGCGCCCGCGGCCTGCTGCAGGTCACGCCGGCGGCGGCGCGCAGCGTGGGCGTCGGCAATGCCGCCAGCCTCGACGGCAACGTGCAGGCTGGCGCCAAGTACCTGGCGATGCTGCGCCGGCGTTATTTCGCCAGCTCGCAGCTCAACGAGCGCGAGCGCATGGCCTTCGTGCTGGCGGCCTACAACCTGGGCCCGCAGCGGATCCAGGGCCTGCGCGCCGAAGCGCGACGCCGCGGGCTGGATCCCAACCGCTGGTTCTTCCAGGTCGAGCGGGTGGCTGCCGAGCGCCTCGGTCTGGGGGTGGTCAGCTACGTGGGCAGCGTGAACAAGTACCATCTGGCGCTGAGCCGTGAGCGCTATCGCCTTGAGCCCAATTGATCTATTTTGTCGATTCGTTTGTCGCGCATTTTGCGCTATTGGTTTCGAATTTTTCGGCTAGATTCTCTTTATCGCTCACTTGAAGAGGACTTTCCGATGAATGCTTTCTGCGCTTCCCTGCTGTCCAGTCGTGGCGGTTACGGTTTGACCGTACTACGTGTGGTGGTCGGCCTGACTTTCATGGCCCACGGTTCCCAGAAGCTGTTCGGCTGGTTCGGCGGCTACGGTCTGGCCGGCGTCGGCCAGTGGATGGAGTCGATCGGCCTGAGCCCCGGCTACCTGATGGCGCTGCTCGCCGGCAGCGGCGAGTTCTTCGGCGGCCTGGCACTGGTGATCGGTCTGCTGGTGCGGCCGGCGGCGGTGGTGCTGGCGGTGGTTTCGCTGGTGGCGATGTTCAGCGTGCATTGGGTCAATGGCTTCTTCATCACCAACAACGGCTACGAGTACGCGCTGGCGTTGCTGACGGCGAACGTGGCGCTGCTGATCGACGGGGCGGGCAAGCTGTCGCTGGATGGCCTTCTGTGCGCTGACCGGTCGGCACGCAGCGGCTTGACAGCGGTTTCGCGCCATCCTTAGGATCCTTGCCAGGCGCCGATTTAAAACAGCAACTTGCGGGGCGCCGGTCCGGCGCCGTCGCGCGACAGACCGAAATGCCGCTAAAGCGCTGGTCCGGTGTCGCCTCCCACCGCGTCCAGTAGAGTCTGGCGAGGTGGAGAATTCGCAATGAACTGTCCGCGACCCCTGGTCCGCCTGGCGCCTATCACCACCGGATTATTGGCGCGCAATCCGCGCGTGCTGCTTGCCGGCCAGCACCAGCCCACCCTGTTGCGCTACCTCGATGGCTGGCCCAAGCGCTGGGCCTGTCCGCGCACCTTCCTGCTCCAGTTCGCCCGCAGCGAGGCCGATGATCTGCGCCGCTTCGCATCGGACAGCTTCGACTTCGCGGTGATCCATGCCCCTGCGGCCGACCAACTCGAGTCGACCATCAGCGCTTTGGTGCGGGTGGCGCGCCAGGGCCTGATCGCCCGGCGCAACCCTCAGGGATAATCGATCTCCACCACATACCAGGTGCGCTCGCCGGTGGGCGTGTGCACCCGCACCTCCGCGTCCAGCGCCTTGCCGACCAGGGCGCGCGCCAGCGGCGAGTCGATGCTGATGTGGTTCTGCTTGAGGTCGAGTTCGTCCGGGCCGACGATGCGATAGCGCGCCGTCTCGCCCTGCTCGTCCTCCAGGGTGACCCAGGCGCCGAAGTACACCCTGCCCGGATCGGCCGGCCGCTCGTGGATCACCTTGAGGGCTTCCAGACGCTTGCGCAGAAAGCGCACGCGACTGTCGATCTCGCGCAGCATCTTCTTGCCGTAGGTGTACTCGGCGTTTTCCGAACGATCACCCTGGGCAGCCGCTTCGCTGACCGCCTGGGTGACCTGCGGGCGGCGCACGTTCCACAGTTCGTGCAGCTCGGCGCGCAGGCGGGCTTCACCTTCGGGAGTGATCAGCGGGGTGCCGGCGGTGCGCGGTGGGCGGTAACGACTCATTTCGATCTCGCGTCCGTTGGAGGGGGCTCAGGCTTCGCGCAATACGGCGAGCGGGCTGATGTTCAGCGCGCGGCGGGTGCCATACAGGCCGGCGGCGCCGATCAGCAGGGCGCCGACCAGCGGCAGCAGCAGCAATTGTGGGTGGGGTTGCCAGGGGAGGTCGAACACCAGACGGTAGAGCAGGGCGCTGACCACTTCGCAGCCGAGGGCGGCGAGCAGTCCGCTGCCGGCGCCGAGCACGGCGAACTCGCTGCGCCTGGCGCGTACCAGCAATTGGCGATTGGCGCCGATCGCGCGCAGCAGGGCGCCCTGGCGGATACGCTCGTCCAGCGTGGCCTGCAGGCCGGCGAACAGCACCACCAGGCCGGCGGCGAGGACGAACAGCAGCACGTATTCGACGGCCAGGCTGACCTGGGCGAGGATATCGCGCAGCTGGGCCAGCACGGCGTCGACCTGCAGCAGGGTGACGGTGGGGAAGGCGCGGGCCAGTTCGACCAGGGGGCGTTCGGAGCCAGGCGGCAGATAGAAGCTGGTCAGATAGGTGGCCGGCAATCCGGCGAGGCTCTGCGGCTCGAAGATCATGAAGAAGTTGGGCTGGAAGTTGTCCCAGTTGACGCTGCGCAGGCTGCTCACCTGCGCCTCCAGCGGCTGGCCGCCGATATCGAAGCCCAGGCGGTCGCCGGGTTTGACCCCCAGGCTTTTCGCCAGCTCGGCCTCCACCGATACCGCAGGGCCGTGGCCGGCCGGCAGGGCATCCCACCAGTGGCCGGCCACCACCTGGTTGTCCGCCGGCAGGTGGGTGGACCAGGTCAGGTTGAGGTCGCGGCGCACCCGTGACTCCCTTTCCACCTCCGCTGCTGCCGGCGCGCCATTGATGCTGACCAGTCGCCCGTGAATCACCGGGTAGAGGGTGGCCGGTCGCGGCGACAGCTCGGCGATGCGTGCGGCGAAGCTCTCGCGCTCGTCCGGCAGGATATTCAGGGCGAAGTGGTTGGGCGCCTGCGCGGGCAACTGCTGTTGCCAGTCGTCCAGCAGCTCGCTGCGCAGCAGCACGACCAGTGCCATGGCCAGCAGGATCAGGCCGAAGGCCAGCGACTGGCCGGCGGCGGCCAGCGGGTGACGCAGCAACTGGCCGAGGCCGAGGCGCCAGGTCAGGCCGGCGTCGGCCAGTAGCCGGCGCAGACCGCGCAGCGCCAGCAGCCACAGACCTCCGAGCAGCAGCGCGGCGATCAGGCCGCCGCCGAGCAGAGCGAGGGTCAGCAGGAGGTCGAGGCTCAGCCACCACATGATCAGGCCGAGGGCGAGCAGGGCGATGACGTAGATCAGCCAGGTGGCCAGCGGTGGTGGCAGCAGGTCGCGGCGCAGTACGCGCAGCGGCGGTACCTGGCCCAGCGCGGCCAGCGGTGGCAGGGCGAAGCCGCTCAGCGCCACCAGTCCGGTGGCCATGCCGACCAGCGCGGGTTGCAGGCCGCTGGCAGGGATCTCGCCGGGCAGCAAACCGGCGAGCAAATGGAACAGCCCCAGTTGCGCCAGCCAGCCGAGCAGGGCGCCGGCCAGACTGGCGAGCAGGCCGAGAATGAGCAATTGCACGCCGAACAGCAGCAGCGTCTCGCGGCGCGACAGGCCGAGGCAGCGCAACATGGCGCTGAAGTCGTAACGGCGCTGGGCGAAGCGCGCCGCCGAGAGGGCGACGGCGACCCCGGCCAGCAGCACGGCGGCCAGGCTGGCCAGGTTGAGGTAGCGGGCGGCACGGTCCAGCGCGTTGCCGAGCTGACGGTTGCCGTCGTGGGCATCCTGCAGGCGCTGGTGGGCGGCCAGGGTCGGCTTGACGGCATCGCGGTAGTCGGCCAGGCGCGCCGGCTCGCCACGCCAGAGTTCGCGATAGCGAACCCGGCTGCCCGGCTGGACCACTCCGGTGGCCTCGAGATCGGTCAGGTTGATCAGCACGTGCGGGGTCAGGCTGTAGAAGTCGCCGCCACGATCCGGCTCGTAGGTCAGCACGCGGGTCAGGCGCAGCGGCTGGCGGCCGATCTCGATGAGGTCGCCAAGCTGCAGGTTGAGCGCCACCAGCAGGCGGGCCTCGGCCCACACCTCGCCGGGGGCCGGACGGCCGCCGGGCTCCTCGGCACCATATAGTCGCGCCGCACTCCGCAACTGGCCGCGCAGGGGATAGTTTTCATCCACCGCCTTGACGCTGGTCAGCTGCACACCGCTGTCGGTGGCGACCACGCTGGCGAACTCGACGGTGCGTGCGTGAGTCAGGCCGAGCTGCTGGCCGGCGGCGATTTGGCCGGCTTCGGCCGGCGCGGTGCCACGCAGCACCAGATCGGCGCCGAGGAATTCGCTGGCGCGCAGCAGCATCGCTGCATTCAGGCGGCCGCTGAAGTGGCCGATGGTGCTGCTGGCCGTCACCGCGATGAGCAGGGCGGAGAACAGCACACGCAACTCGCCGGGGCGGGCGTCGCGCAGCAGCTGGCGCAGACCGAGTTGCAGCAGGCGGAGCAGGGGCAGCTTGCGCACCTCAGGCCTCCATGGCGACACGGCGCCCCGCCTCCAGACGCAGTTGCCGCTGGCAGCGTCCGGCCAGACGGGCGTCGTGGGTGACCAGCACCAGGGTAGTGCCGCGCTCGCGGTTGAGTTCGAACAACAGCTCGGTGATGCGCTCGCCGGTCTGGCTGTCGAGGTTGCCGGTGGGTTCGTCGGCGAACAGGATGTCGGGCTCGCCGGCGAACGCGCGGGCGATGGCTACCCGTTGCTGCTCGCCGCCGGAGAGTTGGCGCGGGTAGTGACTCGTGCGCTGGCCGAGGCCGACGCGTTCGAGCAGCGCGCTGGCGCGCTGGCGGGCATCGCTGCGTCCGTCGAGTTCCAGCGGCAGCATGACGTTCTCCAAGGCGGTGAGACTGTCGAGCAGCTGGAAGGACTGGAACACGAAGCCGACATGCTCGGCACGCACGCGGGCGCGTTGGTCCTCGTCGAGTCGGGAGAGCGCGTGGCCGGCCAGCTGCACCTCGCCGGCGCTGGGCTGGTCGAGGCCGGCGAGCAGACCGAGCAGGGTAGACTTGCCCGATCCGGAGCGGCCGAGAATGGCCAGGCTGTCGCCCTTGGCGAGCTCCAGATCGAGATCGTCGAGGATGGTCAGCTCGCCTTCCGCGCTGCTGACCACTTTGCTAAGGTTTCGCGCATTGAGAATACTGGTACTCATGGAGAATCCGATGCGTACATGGTTGTTGCCCGGCTGTCTGGGGCTGCTGTTGCTGGCCCAGAATGCGGCCGCGGGGACCTTGCTGGTCGTCGGCGATAGTATCAGCGCGGCTTTTGGCCTGGAAACCCGCCAGGGCTGGGTCAGCTTGCTGGCCGAACGACTGCGCAGCGCGGCTCCGCAGTGGCAGGTGGTGAACGCCTCGGTGAGCGGCGACACCAGTGCCGGCGGGCTCTCCAGGCTGCCGGCACTGCTCGATACGCATCGGCCCGAACTGGTGGTGATCGAGCTCGGTGGCAACGATGGGCTTCGTGGACAGCCTCCCGCGCAATTGCAACAGAATCTTGCCGCGATGATCGCCCGCAGCCGCAAAGCCGGTGCCGAGGTCTTGTTGCTGGGCATGCGGCTTCCGCCCAACTACGGCGCACGCTATACCCAGGCCTTCGAGCAGGTGTATGTCGAGGTGGCACGCCAGGAGCAGGTGGCGCTGGTTCCCTTCTTTCTCGATGGCGTCGGCGGCGTGCGCAGCCTGATGCAGGCCGACGGGGTTCATCCCACTGCCGCCGCCCAGCCGATTCTGCTCGAAAACCTGTGGCCGACTCTCCAGCCGCTTCTCTAGGCCCTTTCCCCGTTCGAGGCTTTCGGCTAAGGTTGCGCGCCGCGCCACCCGGAGCCCTCGATGCCGCGCCAATCCTGGTCCCTGTATGCCTATCGGCTGCTCATTCCTGCCGAGCAGCTGGACCTGTTCGCCTGCCAGGAAGTGCGCCTGCATCTGGTCGCCCGGCAGCTGGAGCTGGATGACGCGGGCGATCATACGTTGTGTGGCAGCCTGTTGCCGGCGCAGCCGCTCTGGCAGGTGCTGGACCCGGGTACGCTCAAGGATGGCCGATTGTGTTCGCTGTGCCTGCAGCGCCTGCGTGCCGATCGGCGTGGCTTGCCGCGTGACTGGCCGTTGCGTTGAGGCTCCCCCTGCCAGCAGGGTACAATCGACGGTCTTTCAAATTTCTCGGGTATTTGTGATGTTCACGCGTGTTGTTGCCGTTCGCCCGCTGCTGGCCAGCCTGGGTGCACTGATGCTGGCCGCACCCGCCAGTGCTCTGGAGTTGCCCCTGCCGCCGCCGGGCGAAGACGTCGTCGGCCAGGTGCAGGTGATCAAGGCCAAGTACGAGGACACCTTTGCCGATATCGCCACGGCCAACGACCTTGGCTACCTGGAGATGGTGGCCGCCAACCCCGGGGTGGATCCCTGGCTGCCGGGTGTCGGCACCGAGATCATTCTGCCCACCCGCTACATCCTGCCGCCCGGCCCGCGCGAAGGCATCGTGATCAACCTGGCCGAGTACCGCATGTACTACTTCCCGAAAGGGCAGAACGTGGTGCACACCTATCCGCTGGGAATCGGCCGCGAAGGTTGGGGCTCGCCAATCGCCTCTACCACCATCACCGCCAAGACGCCGAACCCGACCTGGACTCCGCCGGCATCGATCCGCAAGGAGCATGCCGCCGAGGGTGACATTCTCCCCGCGGTGGTTCCGGCCGGTCCGGACAATCCGCTCGGTCCGTTCAAATTCACCCTGGGTACTCCCGGTTACCTGATTCACGGCTCGAACAAGAAGTTCGGCATCGGCATGCGCGTGAGCCATGGCTGTTTCCGCATGCTCAACAACAACGTGCTGGAGTTGGCCAAGATGGCTCCGGTCGGCACCTCGGTGCGGATCATCAACCAGCCGTACAAGTTCGGTGCGGCCGGTGGCAAGGTCTACCTCGAAGCGCATACTCCGCTGAATGACACTGGCGAGCCGTCCGTGGTCGACAAGCACACCGAGGTGATCAATGCCTTGCTCAAGCGCGAGGATCTCAGCCAGGGCCTGCGCCTGGATTGGGAGGTGGTGCGTGAGGTGGTCGCCGCCGAAGATGGCCTGCCGATCGAGATCGCCAAATCGGGGGAGGAGGTAGCCAGCGCGGCGATGCAGTGAGCCGTGGCTGGTAGGGAAGAAAGCCCGTTGCAGTGCCGCTGCAGCGGGTTTTTTCTTGCCCGCAGGAAATCTCGGTGGCGGCAGGCGCCGCCGCGGAGCAATAAAAAAGCCGGCCCCGCAAGGGGCCGGCTTTTGCAAATGCTAGGTCGGAAACCTATTACTTGCGGCTGGCTTTTTCCAGCATGCGCAGGGCGCGCTCGTTGGCTTCGTCAGCGGTCTGCTGAGCCTTCTGAGCGGCGGCCAGGGCTTCGTCGGCCTTGCGGTAGGCTTCGTCAGCGCGGGCTTGAGCGCGAGCAGCAGCGTCTTCGGTAGCGGTCAGACGAGCTTCGGTTTCTTTGGAGACGCTGCTGCAGCCGGTAGCCAGGATGGCGGCCAGGGTCAGAGCGGAAATTTTCAGAACGTTGTTCATCGTGTTCCCCTTAAGGTGGACTTTCCGTGATGCAATTTCCCACACGGGAAATCGACTGGCATATATAGTACGCATAACTTTTAGTAAGTAAATGTGCATAAAGCAAGTCGTGCCGAATTTTTTGGCGCGGTCTGCATTTGATTGCAGGTTTGTCTAAAAAATAAACAATTCCATGTTGTATTGGCTGATTCGACACTTCTCCAGGCTGTATGGGTCTGAGTCCTGCACCTGACTCGCCTTCACTGGAAGGCAAGAGCTTGGACAGGAACTGGCCAGCTTTGCTAATGTCAATGGCTCAGACAGACAATCAACGGTCGCCACCGACGAGCATGAGGGTGGGAGCGCAGCGCGAGGGGAGAACCGTCATGACCGAGTCATTGACCATCCGGCATGATCAGATTGGCAAGCAGTTCGAGGTGTTGGTGGAGGGCAGTCGGGCCTATCTGTCCTATATGGACCTCGGCAAGCAGACCATCGATATCTATCGTACCTTCGTGCCCGATGCGTTGCGGGGCCGCGGTCTTGCGGCGGCGCTCACCGAGCAGGCGTTGCGCTTCGCCGAGGACAGTGGCTATACGGTGATTCCGTCATGCTCCTACGTGGAGCGCTATATGGAGCGCCGCCAGCGCGACGCGGCAACGAAAGACTGACCCACCGCTGGGGTCGCATCCAGAAAAAAAGCCGGGCTCGATGCCCGGCTTTTTTCTGTCTGCCGATCAGCCGCGTTTGCGGTGAGGCAGCACTTCCTTGAGCTTGGCATGCATGCTGCGCAGGGTTTTCTCGGTGCTATCCCAGTCGACGCAGGCATCGGTGATGGAAACGCCGTACTTGAGATCGCAGAGATCCTTCGGGATCGACTGGCTGCCCCAGCCCAGGTTGCTTTCCACCATCAGGCCGATGATCGAGTTGTTACCTTCGAGGATCTGGTTGGCAACGTTCTCCATCACCAGAGGCTGCAGGGCCGGGTCCTTGTTGGAGTTGGCGTGGCTGCAGTCGACCATGATGTTCGGGCGGATGCCGGACTTGTTCAGCTCCTGCTCGCAGAGGGCGACGCTGACCGAGTCGTAGTTCGGCTTGCCGTTGCCGCCGCGCAGCACCACGTGGCCGTAGCGATTGCCCTTGGTGGTGACGATGGAAACCTGACCCTGCTGGTTGAGGCCGAGGAAGCGGTGGGGGCTGGACACCGACTGCAGGGCGTTGATCGCCACGGTCAGGCTGCCGTCGGTGCCGTTCTTGAAACCGACGGCCGAGGACAGGCCGGAAGCCATCTCGCGATGGGTTTGCGACTCGGTGGTGCGTGCGCCGATGGCCGACCAGCTGATCAGGTCCTGCAGGTATTGCGGGGAGATCGGATCGAGGGCTTCGGTGGCGGTCGGCAGGCCCATCTCGGCCAGGTCGCAGAGCAGCTTGCGACCGATGTGCAGGCCGTCCTGGATCTTGAACGAGTCGTCGAGGTACGGATCGTTGATCAGGCCCTTCCAGCCGATGGTGGTGCGCGGCTTCTCGAAGTACACGCGCATGATCAGGTAAAGGGTATCGGATACCTCGGCGGCCAGCACTTTCAGACGTTCGGCATATTCGTGGGCGGCCTTGATGTCATGGATCGAGCAGGGGCCGACCACCACGAACAGGCGATGGTCCTTGCCATCGAGGATGTCGCGCACCACTTGACGGCCCGCGCTGACGGTGCGGCGCGCGGTTTCGGTGAGGGGCAATTCCTTCTTGAGCTGTTCGGGGGTGATCAGTGCCTCGTTGGAGGCGATGTTAAGGTCGTCGATCGGTAAATCAGCCATCGTGTTACTCATCGGTCACGGATGCCATCCGCCAGCTAGGCCCGTGGCGGAGTTCGGCAAGTGGGGCAACGGGATGCAAGCACATTAACGCTTTAGGCGGCCGATTCACAATAAGACGTGCGGGTTTTCCGGGTCCGTTTCCGCCATTTTGCGCCCCGGCACGCGCTGGGACAGCGTGCGATCAGCGGACATTTCCTGTGGCGGCGACTTGCCGTGATGGCAGCGCCCGTCGATAGTGCGCAGTCCATCTTGTTGAGGAGCATTGCTATGAGCGCATCGGTTCGCCCGCGCATCGGTATCATCGGCACCGGTGCCATCGGCGGCTACTACGGGCTGATGCTGGCGCGCGCCGGCTTCGAGGTCCATTTCCTGTTGCGCAGCGAGTATGAGGCGGTGGTCCGCGCCGGCCTGCACGTGCAGCACGCCCAGTTGGGCGAACTGCATCTGGCGCAGGTCAACGCCTGGCGCGACCCTGCGGACATGCCTGCCTGCGACTGGTTGCTGGTCGGCGCCAAGACCACCAGCAATATCGAGCTCGCGCCTGTGATCGCCAGGGTTGCGGCTCCGGGCGCCAAAGTGGTGCTGCTGCAGAACGGACTGGGGGTGGAGGACGAGCTGCGTCCATTGCTGCCGGACTCCCTGCATCTGCTGGGCGGCCTGTGTTTCATCTGTGCTCATCGCGAGGCGCCTGGGGTGGTGGTGCATCAGTCGCAGGGCGTCTGCAACCTGGGCTATCACAGTGGGCCGGCGACCGCCGAGGAGCGGCAGTCCTTGCTGGAGCAGGGAGTGGCCTGGCTGCGCGAGGCGGGCATCGAGTCCAGCGTGATCGCCGACCTGGTCCAGGCGCGTTGGCAAAAGCTGGTATGGAACGTGCCCTTCAACGGTGTCTCGGTATTGCTGGCTAGCTCCACCCGCCCGCTGATGACCAGCCCGGACAGTCGGGCGCTGCTCGAGGCGCTGATGCAGGAGGTGGTGGACGCTGCCCAGGCCTGTGGCTATCGCCTGCCCGACAACTATGCGCAGAAGTTGCTCGCCTATACCGATCGCATGCCGGACTACCTGCCCAGCATGTACCACGATTTCGCCCAGCGGCGCCCGGCCGAACTGCCGGCCATCTATGCCGCGCCGCTGGCTGCCGCCGAGGCCGCTGGTCAGCTCATGCCACGGGTGCGCATGCTGTATCAGACGCTCTCTTTCCTCCAGGGCAGGGATCAATAACTACCAAAGAGGAGGGGCATGGCGGGCACGCCGGTGGTGGCGATTTCCTCGTGGGCGCTGTTCGATCTCGACGACAGCTGCTGCCTCTGTGAAGCAGAAGGCATCGCCGCCTATCGCCAACATCAGATCGAGCGTGAGGAGGAGGTGCTTGCCCAAGGCGAGGCCTACCCATTCGTGGAGAAGACGCTGCTGGCGTTCCAGGCACGCCTGGGCCAAGCCCGAGTCGAGGTAGGGCTGGTCTCCCGCAACAGCGCCAATATCGGTTTGTGGGTGTTCAACTCGATCCAGTACTCCGGACATCCGAGCGGGTGCGCAGCGTGGTGCGTCCTGCGCACGTGTCGCATGGCATTGCCAATGAATGAGCCGTCGGGGCTGCTACGCTAGAGAACGATAGAGCTGCCGTGATGGAGGCTCGATGATCCGTTCCATCCTCTATGCCACCGATCTCGGCCTGTTGGCGCCCTACGTGTTGCAGCATGCGCTGGTGCTGGCGCGTACCCATGCTGCCGATCTGCACGTTCTGCACGTAGTGGAGCCCATGGGCGTGTTCGCCGAGTCGGTACTGCGGGCCTACCTCGACGAGACGACCCTTGTGACCCTGCGCGCGGGAGGGTTGGACAGCGTGATGGCCAACATCGAGCGGCAAGTCTTCGAGGTCTTCTCTGACGAGTTGCGGGAAAACGATGAAGAGATTGCATTGCTGCGCGGAGTACGGGTGCTGCTTGGCGATCCGCCGCTGGTGATCCTGCAGCAGGCCGAGGAGCTGGCAGTGGAGCTGATCGTCATTGGCTCCCATAGCCACAGCATGCTGAACAACGCGAGAGGAGTGGGGCGGACCTGTCAGCGGCTGCTTCAGGAGGTGCAAGTCCCCATCTATGTAGTGCCAATCCGGCCGGACATGACCTTTGTGCGTTGACATAGCACATGCAAAAAAAAATATTTCGTCTAAAATTCCATGAAGTACCGCTTGGTCGGTTATAAAAACGGCAGCCATAGGCAGCCCTTGGCCTATCCCCGCTTGAGGACCCTCCATGAAGCTTCAGCAACTGCGTTACATCTGGGAAGTGGCGCACCATGACCTGAACGTTTCGGCCACCGCGCAGAGCCTCTATACCTCGCAACCGGGGATCAGCAAGCAGATACGTCTGCTCGAAGATGAGCTGGGCGTCGAGGTATTCGCCCGCAGTGGCAAGCACTTGACTCGCGTGACGCCCGCCGGCGAGCGGATCATCACCACCGCCGGCGAGATCCTGCGCAAGGTGGAAAGCATCAAGCAGATCGCCCAGGAGTTCTCCAACGAGAAGAAGGGCACCCTGTCGATCGCTACTACGCATACCCAAGCGCGCTACGCCCTTCCGGATGTGATCAGCGCGTTCATCAAGCAATACCCGGAAGTGGCCTTGCACATGCATCAGGGGACGCCGACGCAGATCGCTGAAATGGCGGCAGACGGCACCGTCGACTTCGCCATCGCGACCGAAGCTCTGGAGCAATTCGGCGATCTGGTAATGATGCCCTGCTATCGCTGGAACCGTTGCGTGATCGTTCCGCAGAACCACCCGTTGGCCCGTCTGCCCAAGCTGACCCTGGAGGCGCTGGCCGAGCACCCTATCGTTACCTACGTGTTCGGCTTCACCGGTCGTTCCAAGCTGGACGAGGCGTTCGCCCATCACGGCCTGGAGCCCAAGGTGGTGTTTACCGCCGCCGACGCGGACGTGATCAAGACCTACGTCCGGTTGGGCTTGGGCGTGGGGATCGTCGCGCGCATGGCGGTCGATCCGGTCCTCGATCAGGATCTGGTGGTGCTCGATGCCAGCGAGTTGTTCGAGTCCAGCGTGACCAAGATCGGATTCCGTCGCGGCACCTTCCTGCGCGGTTTCATGCTCGACTTCATCGAGCGCTTTGCCCCCCATCTGAGCCGCGAGCGGGTCGCCGAGGCGGTGCAGTGCCGCAACAAGGCCGAGCTGGACGAGCTGTTCAGCGACGTGCAGCTACCCACCTACTGAGCAACTGCCCGCCGTCCAGAAACCAAAAAGCCCGACCGCTACCGGTCGGGCTTTTTTGCTTTGGCGGCCAACTCGCAGCGGCCGCCGCGGGCAATCAGCGGTATTCGCAGAGGTAGGCGGTATCCTGGGCGACCTTCAGCTGGAACTTGCTGTCGGCCGGCACGTTGAACTTGCTGCCGGCAGCGAAGGTTTCCCAGGTGTCGCTGCCCGGCAGCTTGACGGTCAGAGCGCCGGCGACGACGTGCATGACCTCGGCCTTGGCGGTGCCGAACTCGTATTCGCCGGGGGCCATCACGCCGACGGTGGCCGGACCTTCGGTCATTTCAAACGCGATGGATTTGACGGTGCCGTCGAAGTACTCGTTGACCTTGAACATGCGGGCCTCGCAGAAAGGGGAAGAAAAAGGGCGCGCCAGTATGCCCAAGACGGGCAGACGCGTCACTACGCGTTCGGGGGTATTTCCAGACGCGCGGCGGCCAGTACCGGCAGGGTGTGGGGTAACAGGCGGGCGATGTTGCGCGCATCGTCGAGGCCTCGGTGCTGGGTGCCGCGAAACTCCAGTCCACAAAGTGCCAGGGCGCGGTTCAGGCCGATCCGCTTGGGTCCGGTCAGGGCCTTGAACTGACGATGGAACAGCTTCTTCAGGTTGAAGTGGGGTAGGTGGGCGAGGCAGCTGTCCACTCGCTGTTGGCGCCACTCGATTTCGAACTGCTGGCGATCATAGTCGCCCCAGCTCAACCAGCCTTGCAGGTCGGAGAGGTGGGGGTGTAGCCAGTTATCGAAGCGCGGTTGCAGCTGCTGGAGAGTAGGGGCGTCGTCCACGTCGGCCTGGCTGATATGGGTAAGCTCGCGGCAGAAGGCGGTGAGCTGCGGCCTGCGTGTCGGCTGCACGAAACGCTGGAAGCTGCTCAATTCGTGGCCCTGCTCGTCGACGATCACTGCGCCGATCTCGATGATCTCCATCTCCTCCGTAGGCCAGCCGCCGAGGTCGGTGGTCGCTTCCAGGTCGATTACCAGCCAGTGTCTCATGAGCCGCTCCTTGTCCATGTGTGGCCAGTATGGAAGCAGCCTGTCGCGGCGGCAAATGCATGCTAGGCTCGGACTCTCGTTCAATGGAGGTGAAAAATGGCGAAAGTCGCGTTTCTCGGGCTGGGCGTGATGGGCTATCCGATGGCCCGGCATCTGGCGGCGAGCGGCCATGAGGTATGCGTCTACAACCGCAGCGCGGAGAAGGCGCAGCGTTGGGTGGCCGAGCATGGCGGTCGCTGTGCTGCCACGCCGCGCGAGGCGGCGTCCGGCGCCGCGTTCGTGATGACCTGTGTGGGCAACGACGACGACTTGCGCTCTGTGGTGCTCGGCCCGGACGGCGCTTTCGCCGGAATGGCGCCAGGCAGCGTACTGGTCGACCATACCACCACCTCGGCTTCTGTGGCTCGCGAACTTGCCGTGCTGGCCGCCGAGCGCGAGCTGGAGTTCCTCGATGCGCCGGTGTCGGGCGGGCAGGCGGGTGCCGAGAATGGGGTGCTGACCGTGATGGTCGGCGGTGAGGCAGCGGTGTTCGCGCGTGCCGAGCCGGTGATCGGCTGCTATGCGCGCATGGTGAGGCTCATGGGGCATGCCGGTAGCGGTCAGTTGACCAAGATGGTCAACCAGATTTGCATCGGTGGTCTGCTGCAGGGGCTTTCCGAGGCGCTGCATTTTGCCCAGTGCGCCGGCCTCGACGGCAAGGCGGCGATGGAGGTGATCAGCAAGGGCGCCGCGCAGTCGTGGCAGCTGGAGAACCGTCACGCCAGCATGCTGGAGGGGCGCTTCGACTTCGGCTTCGCCGTGGACTGGATGCGCAAGGATCTCGGCATTCTGCTGGAGGAGGCGCGGCGCAACGGAGCGCAGCTTCCCGTCACCGCGCTGGTCGACCAGTTCTATGCCGACGTGCAGGCGAATGGTGGTGGTCGCTGGGATACTTCGAGCCTGATCTCCCGCCTCAAGTCGCCAGCGAAGGAGTGAATGGCCGCCTAAGGTGCTGCGGAAGATGAAGTACGCGGCGCCAACGAGGTACAGGCCGGCCCATGGATAGGTAGTCGAGCTCCAGCGGCTGTTGCATGTACACTCGTGTGCCGTGCGCCCAAAGTCACGCGGCGCTTTCTGTGTTACGTCGTTTCGAGTGTCTACCGTCATGCAATGTCGAGCCGGCTGTGGGGCCTGCTGCATCGCCCCGTCGATTTCCTCGCCAATCCCCGGCATGCCCCTGGGCAAGCCGGCCGGAGTCCGTTGTGTGCAACTGGATGAGCGCAACCTGTGCCGCCTGTTTGGTCTCGCGCAGCGGCCTGCGGTGTGCGGACAGTTTTCCGCCGATCCGCTGGTGTGTGGCGAGACGGACGAGCAAGCCGTCCGACTGCTCACCGAGTGGGAGCAGCTGACCGCCTGAGGCACGGGGCGTGTGAGGGGCTGCGATGGAGTAGGGCGGAAATGCAAAGGGGCTGCCGAAGCAGCCCCTTGCGGTGACGCGAAGCTTACTTACGCTGATCCAGCGGCAGGTAGTCGCGGGTCGGATGGCCAGTGTAGATCTGGCGCGGACGACCGATCTTGTAGCCGCCGGCGTACATTTCCTTCCACTGCGAGATCCAGCCGGCGGTACGCGCCAGGGCGAAGATCACGGTGAACATGCTGGTCGGGATACCGATGGCCTTCAGGATGATACCCGAGTAGAAGTCCACGTTCGGGTACAGGTTGCGCTCCTTGAAGTACGGATCGTTGCGGGCGATCTCTTCCAGCTTCATGGCCAGCTCGAGCTTCGGATCGTTGATGCCCAGCTCGGACAGCACTTCGTCGCAGGTCTGCTTCATGACCTTGGCGCGCGGGTCGAAGTTCTTGTAGACGCGGTGACCGAAGCCCATCAGCTTGAACGAGTCGTTCTTGTCCTTGGCCTTGGCGACGAACTTCTCGATGTTCTCGACGCTGCCGATTTCGTCCAGCATGGTCAGCACGGCTTCGTTGGCGCCACCGTGGGCCGGCCCCCACAGTGCGGCGATGCCGGCGGCGATACAGGCGAACGGGTTGGCACCGGTGGAGCCGGTCAGGCGCACGGTGGAGGTGGATGCGTTCTGCTCATGGTCGGCGTGCAGGATGAAGATGCGGTCCATGGCCTTGGCCAGTACCGGGTTCACCTTCTTCTCCTCGCACGGGGTGTTGAACATCATGTGCAGGAAGTTTTCCGCGTAGCTCAGGTCGTTGCGCGGGTACATGATCGGCTGGCCGACCGAGTACTTGTAGGCCATGGCGGCCATGGTCGGCATCTTGGCGATCAGGCGGATCGCGGAGATTTCGCGGTGCTTCGGATTGTTGTTGTCCAGCGAGTCGTGGTAGAACGCGGACAGCGCACCTACCAGGCCGCACATCACCGCCATCGGGTGGGCGTCGCGGCGGAAACCGTTGAGGAACGATTTCATCTGCTCGTGAACCATGGTGTGGTTCTTCACCAGACCGGTGAACTCGGCCTTCTGCTCGGCGGTCGGCAGCTCGCCGTAGAGCAGGGCGTAGCAGGTTTCAAGGTAGTCGGACTTCTCGGCCAACTGCTCGATGGGGTAGCCGCGGTGCAGCAGGATGCCCTTGTCGCCGTCGATGAAGGTGATCTTGGACTCGCAAGCGGCGGTCGACATGAAGCCAGGATCATAGGTGAACACGCCCTGGCTGGTCAGGCTGCGAACATCGATGACATCCGGACCCATGGTGCCGGAGAGAATGGGCAGCTCGACGGGGGCGGCGCCCTCGATGATCAACTGTGCTTTCTTGTCAGCCATAACCGGCCTCCTAAAAATTGTGCTTGGCTTGAAATCATCTTTCTATACACGGCCCCCCAGGCAGGGCCCGTGCCACTATAGAGCTATAAAGCTGAAAGTCAATTTGTCCGAAAGTCGGCTGGCACGCCTTCTCCCTGAGCATGTTCGGCCAAGTTGGGCGCTATTTACTCCTTTTAAGGGGGTGCGACAATCAGTCCTTTAGGCTAAGCCAGCGCGTTGTCAGGCCTGGCCTAACTGTCTATACTGCGTGGCCGACCGCCAGAGGCTATGCCAGGCCTAGGTTCTGGCTGTTGTCACTACCTGGTGATGGGTACCTGACAAGTGCACTTCCCGACAACTTGCCCTGCTGGTTGGGGCTCTCAGTGTGAAAAAAGCCGTGAATAGCAAACGACCCGTAAACCTAGACCTTAGGACCATTCAACTCCCAGTCACTGCTTACACGTCCATCGCTCACCGTATTTCCGGCGTCATTCTTTTCCTGGGCATTGCTGTGCTGCTTTATGCACTCGATCTGTCCTTGGCGTCGGAAGATGGTTTCGAGCAGGTGAAGGCGTTTCTGGCCAGCCCGCTGGCCAAGCTCGTGAGCTGGGGTCTGCTGTCCGCACTCCTGTACCACCTGGTGGCCGGCGTTCGCCACCTGATCATGGATATGGGCATTGGCGAAACGCTGGAAGGCGGCAAGCTGGGCTCCAAAATCGTCATCGCCGTCTCCGCGGTGCTGATCGTTCTCGCGGGGGTGTGGGTATGGTAACCAACGTCACTAACTTTTCGCGTTCGGGTCTGTATGACTGGATGGCCCAGCGGGTTTCCGCTGTGGTTCTCGCGGCTTACTTCCTCTTCCTGCTGGGCTATCTGGCAGCTACCCCTGAACTGACCTACGCCGACTGGCATGGTCTGTTTGCCCAAGGTTGGATGCGCATCTTCAGCCTGCTGGCCATCGTCGCCCTGAGCGTGCACGCCTGGGTCGGCATGTGGACCATTTCCACTGACTACCTGACGCCCATGGCGCTGGGCAAGTCGGCCACCGCTGTGCGTTTCCTGTTCCAGGCAGTCTGCGGCATCGCCATGTTCGCGTTCTTCGTCTGGGGTGTGCAGATTCTTTGGGGTATCTGATCCATGGCTAGCATTCCTACTCTTTCCTTCGACGCCATCATCATCGGTGGCGGCGGCGCTGGCATGCGTGCCGCGCTGCAGCTGTCCCAGTCGGGTCACAAGACCGCCTGCGTGACCAAGGTCTTCCCGACCCGCTCCCACACCGTATCCGCCCAGGGTGGCATCACCTGCGCCATCGCGTCGGCCGACCCGAACGACGACTGGCGCTGGCACATGTACGATACCGTCAAGGGTTCCGACTACATCGGTGACCAGGACGCTATCGAATACATGTGCTCCGTGGGCCCGGAAGCCGTGTTTGAACTCGAACACATGGGTCTCCCGTTCTCCCGTACCGAGCAGGGCCGCATCTATCAGCGTCCGTTCGGCGGCCAGTCCAAGGACTACGGCAACGGCGGTCAGGCTGCCCGTACCTGTGCCGCGGCCGACCGTACCGGTCACGCCCTGCTGCACACCCTGTATCAGGCCAACCTGAAGAACGGCACCACCTTCCTCAACGAGTGGTTCGCCGTTGACCTGGTGAAGAACCAGGACGGCGCCATCGTCGGCATCATCGCCATCCGCATCGAGACCGGCGAGACCGTCTACATCCGTTCCAAGGCCACCGTGCTGGCCACCGGCGGTGCCGGTCGTATCTACGCCTCCACCACCAACGCCCTGATCAACACCGGCGACGGCGTAGGCATGGCCCTGCGTGCCGGCGTGCCGGTGCAGGACATCGAGATGTGGCAGTTCCACCCGACCGGCATCGCCGGTGCCGGCGTGCTGGTGACCGAAGGTTGCCGCGGCGAGGGTGGCTACCTGATCAACGCCCATGGCGAGCGCTTCATGGAGCGTTACGCTCCGAACGCCAAGGACCTAGCCGGCCGCGACGTGGTCGCCCGCTCCATGGTCAAGGAAGTGATCGCCGGCAACGGCTGTGGCCCGGACAAGGACCATGTGCTGCTGAAGCTGGATCACCTGGGCGAGGAAGTGCTGCACAGCCGCCTGCCGGGCATCTGCGAACTGTCGAAGACCTTCGCGCACGTCGATCCGGTGGTTGCTCCTGTTCCGGTCATCCCGACCTGCCACTACATGATGGGCGGCGTGGCCACCAACATTCATGGTCAGGCCATCACCCAGGACGCCAACGGCAACGACAAGATCATCGAAGGCCTGTTCGCCGTGGGCGAAGTGGCTTGCGTATCCGTACACGGTGCCAACCGTCTGGGCGGCAATTCGCTGCTCGACCTGGTGGTGTTCGGTCGTGCCGCTGGCCTGCACCTGGAAAAAGCCCTCAAGGAAGGCATCGAGCACCGCGGTGCCACCGAGTCCGACCTCGAGGGCTCCCTCAAGCGCCTGTCCGGTGTCAACGAGCGTACCACTGGCGAAGACGTTGCCCCGCTGCGCAAAGAGCTGCAGCAGTGCATGCAGAACTACTTCGGCGTGTTCCGTACCGGCGAATACATGCAGAAGGGCATTGCCCAGCTGGCCGAACTGCGTGAGCGCATCGCCAACGTCAAGATCGCCGACAAGAGCCAGGCGTTCAACACTGCACGTACCGAAGCGCTGGAGCTGCAGAACCTCCTCGAAGTGGCCGAAGCTACTGCGATCGCTGCCGAGGTCCGCAAGGAGTCCCGTGGCGCGCATGCTCGCGAAGACTTCGAAGAGCGCGACGACGAGAACTGGCTGTGCCACACCCTGTACTTCCCGGGTGAGAAGCGCGTGGCCAAGCGTGGCGTGAACTTCTCGCCGAAGACCGTTCCGGCATTCGAGCCGAAAGTGCGTACTTATTAAGGGAGGCTGATATGTCGCTTGGTAAAACTCTGCAAGTCAGCGTCTATCGCTACAACCCGGAAAAAGACGCTGCTCCGTTCATGCAGGACTTCAACGTCGAGATCGACGGCAAGGACCTGATGGTTCTGGACGTCCTCGCGCTGATCAAGGAGCAAGACGAGGGTTTCTCCTATCGTCGCTCCTGCCGCGAAGGCGTGTGCGGTTCCGACGGCATGAACATCAGCGGCAAGAACGGCCTGGCCTGCATCACGCCGATCTCCGCTGTGATCAAGAACGGTAAGCTGGTGATTCGCCCGCTGCCGGGTCTGCCGGTCATCCGTGACCTGGTGGTCGACATGAGCATCTTCTACAAGCAGTACGAGAAGGTGCAGCCGTACCTGCAGAACGACACTCCGGCTCCGGCCATCGAGCGTCTGCAGTCCCCGGAACAGCGCGAGAAACTGGATGGTCTGTACGAGTGCATCCTGTGCGCCTGCTGCTCGACCTCCTGCCCGTCGTTCTGGTGGAACCCGGATAAGTTCCTCGGTCCGGCTGCGCTGTTGCAGGCCTATCGCTTCCTGGCCGACAGCCGCGACACCAAGACCGAAGAGCGTCTGACTTCGCTGGACGATCCGTTCAGCGTATTCCGTTGCCGTGGGATCATGAACTGCGTGAACGTCTGCCCGAAGGGTCTGAACCCGACCAAGGCAATCGGCCACGTGCGTAACATGCTGCTGCAAAGCGGTACCTGATGATCCGCGCCGTGCGGTGAGTCAGCCAAATCGGCCGGAGCGACGGCAATGCCGCCGCTCCGGCCGATGCAGAACCAGCCGTGGCCCACAAAGCTGCGGTTCTTGATTAAAAAACGACCAGCAGGGGCAACCGGGCTGGAACCCGGACATCTGCGGGATCCGAGGTGGCTTTACCCAAGTCGCTGCTCTGGACTTTTGGGCCACGCGGTCTCCACGACAGATGGTGTCCCCTTACCGAGGGTGACCTAGCATGCATGAAAGCGTAATGCAGCGGATGTGGAACAGTGCCCACCTGTCCGGTGGAAACGCTGCCTACGTCGAAGAGCTCTACGAGCTCTTCCTGCACGATCCCAACGCTGTGCCCGAAGAGTGGCGCACCTACTTCCAGAAGTTGCCGGCCGACGGCAACCAGTCTCCCGACGTTTCCCATGCCACGGTTCGCGATCACTTCGTGCTGCTGGCCAAGAACCAGCGTCGCGCCCAGCCGGTGTCCGCCGGTACCGTCAGCAGCGAACACGAGAAGAAGCAGGTCGAAGTACTGCGTCTGATTCAGGCCTTCCGCATGCGTGGCCACCAGGCGTCCAAGCTCGACCCGCTCGGCCTCTGGCAGCGCAAGGCTCCGGCCGATCTGTCGATTCATCACTACGGCCTCACCGACGCCGACCTGGATACCGTGTTCCAGACCGGCGAACTGTTCATCGGCAAGCCGGAAGCTACCCTGCGCGAAATCCGTGACGCGCTGGAAAGCACCTACTGCGGCACCATCGGCGCCGAGTTCACCCACATCGTCGATTCCGAGCAGCGCAAGTGGTTCCAGCAGCGTCTGGAAAGCGTGCGCGGTCGCCCGCAGTTCTCCGCCGAAGCCAAGTGCCACCTGCTCGAGCGCCTGACCGCCGGCGAAGGCCTGGAAAAGTACCTGGGCACCAAGTACCCGGGCACCAAGCGTTTCGGTCTGGAAGGCGGCGAGAGCCTGGTGCCGATGGTCGACGAGATCATCCAGCGCTCCGGCTCCTACGGCGCCAAGGAAATCGTCATCGGCATGGCCCACCGCGGCCGTCTGAACCTGCTGGTCAATGCCCTTGGCAAGAACCCGCGCGACCTGTTCGACGAGTTCGAAGGCAAGAAGCTGGTCGAGCTGGGCTCCGGTGACGTGAAGTACCACCAGGGCTTCTCCTCCAACGTCATGACCCCGGGCGGCGAAGTGCACCTGGCCATGGCGTTCAACCCGTCCCACCTGGAAATCGTCTCCCCGGTGGTCGAGGGCTCCGTGCGCGCCCGCCAGGACCGCCGTGGCGACACCACGGGCGAGAAGGTGGTGCCGATCTCCCTCCACGGCGACGCGGCCTTCGCCGGTCAGGGCGTGGTGATGGAAACCTTCCAGATGTCGCAGATCCGCGGCTTCAAGACGGGCGGTACCATCCACATCGTCATCAACAACCAGGTTGGCTTCACCATCAGCAACCCGGAAGACTCGCGTTCCACCGAGTACTGCACCGATCCGGCGAAGATGATCCAGGCGCCGATCCTGCACGTGAATGGCGACGATCCGGAAGCTGTGCTGTTCGTCACCCAGCTGGCCGTCGACTACCGCATGCAGTTCAAGCGCGACGTGGTCATCGACCTGGTCTGCTACCGTCGCCGTGGCCACAACGAGGCCGACGAGCCGAGCGGCACCCAGCCGCTGATGTACCAGCAGATCGCCAAGCAGCGCACCACCCGCGAGCTGTACGCCGATGCGCTGGTCAAGGCCGGCACCCTGAGCGCCGAGCAGGTCCAGGCCAAGGTGGACGAATACCGTACCGCCCTGGACAACGGCCAGCACGTGGTCAAGAGCCTGGTCAAGGAGCCGAACACCGAGCTGTTCGTCGACTGGGCCCCGTACCTCGGCCACAAGTGGACCGCCAAGCATGACACCAGCTTCGACCTGAAGACCCTGCAGGAACTGAACAGCAAGCTGCTGCAGATTCCCGAAGGCTTCGTGGTCCAGCGCCAGGTCGCCAAGATCCTCGAGGATCGCGGCCGCATGGGCGTCGGCGCCATGCCGATCAACTGGGGCTTCGCCGAAACGCTGGCCTACGCCACCCTGCTGAAGGAAGGCCATCCGGTGCGGATCACCGGCCAGGACGTCGGTCGCGGTACGTTCTCGCACCGCCACGCCGCCCTGCACAGCCAGAAGGACGCCAGCCGCTACATCCCGCTGCAGCACCTGTTCGACGGGCAGCCGGAGTTCGAACTGTACGACTCCTTCCTCTCCGAGGAAGCGGTGCTGGCCTTCGAATACGGCTACGCCACCACCACGCCGAACGCGCTGGTGATCTGGGAAGCCCAGTTCGGTGACTTCGCCAACGGTGCCCAGGTGGTGATCGACCAGTTCATCACCAGCGGCGAGCACAAGTGGGGTCGCCTGTGCGGCCTGACCATGCTGCTGCCGCACGGCTACGAAGGCCAGGGTCCGGAGCACTCTTCCGCCCGCCTGGAGCGTTACCTGCAGCTGTGCGCCGAGCAGAACATCCAGGTTTGCGTGCCGACTACCCCGGCACAGGTCTACCACATGCTGCGCCGCCAGGTGATCCGCCCGCTGCGCAAGCCGCTGGTGGCCCTGACGCCGAAGTCGCTGTTGCGTCACAAGCTGGCCATCTCCACCCTGGAGGAACTGGCTCAAGGCTCGTTCCACCCGGTCCTGCCGGAAATCGACAGCCTCGATCCGAAGAAGGTCGAGCGTCTGGTCCTGTGCAGCGGCAAGGTCTACTACGACCTGCTGGAGAAGCGTCGTGCCGAGGGTCGCGAGGACACCGCCATCGTCCGTATCGAACAGCTCTATCCGTTCCCGGAAGAGGAGCTGGCCGAGGTCATGGCGCCCTACAAGAACCTCAAGCACGTGGTCTGGTGCCAGGACGAGCCGATGAACCAAGGCGCCTGGTACTGCAGCCAGCATCACATGCGCCGCGTGATCAGCGCGCACAAGAAGACCCTCGGCCTGGCCTACGCCGGTCGAGAGGCTTCCGCTGCGCCGGCTTGCGGTTACGCATCGATGCACGCCGAACAGCAGGAGAAGCTGCTGCAGGACGCTTTCACCGTTTAATGCCTTCACCAGTGCGCTGCCGGACCCCGGGTCCGGCAGCCGCATGCCTGAAGAACCCGAATCCATAGGAAATGCACAGAATGGCTATTGAGATCAAAGCCCCGACTTTCCCGGAATCCGTCGCCGACGGCACCGTGGCTACCTGGCACAAGAAGCCCGGCGATGCCGTCAAGCGTGACGAGTTGATCGTCGACATCGAAACCGACAAGGTGGTGATGGAAGTTCTGGCCGAAGCCGATGGCGTCCTGGCCGAAATCGTCAAGAACGAGGGTGACACCGTACTCAGCAGCGAACTGCTGGGCACCCTGAGCGAAGGCGGCGCCGCTGTTGCCGCTCCGGCAGCTGCTGCTGCCCCGGCCCCGGCTGCCGCTGCTGCAGCCCTGGCCGCCGCTGCCGAAGAAGCCATCCTGTCGCCGGCTGCGCGCAAGATCGCTGCCGAGAACGACCTGGATCGCAACGCCATTCCGGGTACCGGCAAGGGCGGTCGCGTCACCAAGGAAGACGCCGTCGCTGCCGTCGAGGCCAAGAAAGCTCCGGCTCCGGCTGCCAAGCCGGTTGCCCCGGCTGCCGAGGCGCCGATCTTCGCCGTGGGCGATCGCGTCGAGAAGCGCGTGCCGATGACCCGCCTGCGCGCCAAGATCGCCGAGCGCCTGGTCGAGGCCCAGTCCTCGATGGCCATGCTGACTACCTACAACGAAGTCAACATGAAGCCGATCATGGACCTGCGCAACAAGTACAAGGACCTGTTCGAGAAGAAGCACAACGGCGTGCGTCTGGGCTTCATGTCCTTCTTCGTCAAGGCCGCCACCGAGGCGCTGAAGCGCTTCCCGGGCGTGAACGCTTCGATCGACGGCAACGACATCGTCTACCACGGCTACTCGGATGTCGGCGTGGCCGTGTCCAGCGACCGTGGCCTGGTGGTTCCGGTACTGCGCAACGCCGAGCTGATGAGTCTGGCCGAGATCGAAGGCACCATCGCCAGCTACGGCCGCAAGGCGAAGGAAGGCAAGCTGACCATCGAAGAGATGACCGGCGGCACCTTCACCATTTCCAACGGCGGCGTGTTCGGCTCGCTGCTGTCCAGCCCGATCGTCAACCCGCCGCAGACCGCGATCCTCGGCATGCACAAGATCCAGGAGCGCCCGATGGCGGTCAACGGCCAGGTGGTCATCCTGCCGATGATGTACCTGGCGCTGTCCTACGATCACCGTCTGATCGACGGCAAGGAAGCGGTGAGCTTCCTGGTTGCCATCAAGGACCTGCTGGAAGATCCGGCTCGTCTGCTGCTGGACGTCTGATCCGGCTGTTCTCCCACGACGGCCCCTGACACGGGGGCCGTCCGGTTCATCCCAAAAGGATCGAGAGTTATGACCCAGAAATTCGACGTGGTTGTGATCGGCGGTGGCCCCGGCGGTTACGTTGCGGCCATTCGTGCGGCCCAGCTCGGCTTCAAGACTGCCTGCATCGAGAAATACAAGGGCAAGGATGGCAAGGTCGCCCTGGGTGGTACCTGCCTGAACGTCGGCTGCATCCCGTCCAAGGCGCTGCTGGACAGCTCCTGGAAGTACCACGAGGCCAAGGAAAGCTTCGGCATTCACGGTATCGAGGTGAAGGGCGTCAACATGGACGTCCCGGCGATGATCGAGCGCAAGGCGAACATCGTGAAGAACCTGACCGGTGGTATCGCCGGCCTGTTCAAGATGAACGGCGTCACCATGATCGAAGGCCACGGCAAGCTGCTGGCTGGCAAGCAGGTCGAAGTCACCGCTGAAGACGGCAAGGTCGAAGTGCTGGAAGCCGCCAACGTGATCATCGCTTCCGGCTCCAAGCCGATCGACATTCCGCCGGCGCTCGTCAACCAGGACACCATCGTCGACTCCACCGGCGCCCTGGAATTCCAGAGCGTGCCGAAGAAGCTGGGCGTGATCGGTGCCGGTGTCATCGGCCTGGAACTGGGTTCGGTGTGGGCCCGCCTGGGTGCCGAAGTCACCGTGATCGAGGCTCAGGACAAGTTCCTGCCGGCGGTCGACGAGCAGGTCGCCAAGGAAGCCCAGAAGCTGCTGACCAAGCAGGGTCTGGACATCCGCCTGAACGCCCGCGTCACCGGTTCGGAAGTCAAGAAGAAGCAGGTCACCGTCTTCTTCACCGATGCCAACGGCGAGCAGCAGCTGACCTTCGACAAGCTGATCGTCTCCGTCGGCCGTCGCCCGGTGACCCAGGATGTCCTGGCTGCCGACAGTGGCGTGACTCTCGACGAGCGCGGCTTCATCTTCGTCGACGACCAGTGCGCCACCAGTGTGCCGGGCGTCTACGCCATCGGCGACGTGGTTCGCGGTCCGATGCTGGCCCACAAGGCCTCGGAAGAGGGCGTGATGGTTGCCGAGCGCATCGCCGGTCACAAGGCTCAGGTCAACTACGATCTGATCCCGTCGGTCATCTACACCCACCCGGAAATCGCCGCGGTCGGCAAGACCGAGCAGCAGCTGAAGGCCGAAGGCGTTGCCGTCAACGTCGGCGTGTTCCCCTTCGCCGCCAGCGGTCGCGCCATGGCGGCCAACGACACCCACGGTCTGATCAAGGTCATCGCCGATGCCAAGACCGACCGTGTGCTCGGTGTGCACGTGATCGGCCCGAGCGCGGCCGAGCTGGTGCAGCAGGGCGCCATCGCCATGGAATTCGGCTCCAGCGCCGAGGATCTGGGCATGATGGTGTTCTCGCACCCGACCCTGTCGGAAGGCCTGCACGAGGCAGCCCTGGCAGTGAATGGCCACGCCATCCACATCGCCAATCGCAAGAAGCGCTAAGGCGCCCGGAGCCGGATGACCAGTTGCGTCGTCCGGCCACCCCTACAGCGGCCCCTGCCGGCTGGAGTCAAGTGCTCCGGCTGTCAGGGGCCGTTGTCGTTCCAGATAGGCTGGCGCTTGGAAGTTGGCGTCTTACGCTCTAGTCACTGCAGCGTTTTCCCGGTTAGGATTTCGGTCGCCAATACTTACAACTAAAGTGGTATGGAAACATGAATCTTCACGAATATCAGGGTAAGCAGTTGTTTGCCGAGTATGGGTTGCCGGTGTCCCGGGGCTACGCAGTCGATACTCCGAAGGAAGCCGCTGAGGCCTGCGACAAGATTGGCGGCAGCGCCTGGGTGGTCAAGGCCCAAGTGCACGCTGGCGGTCGCGGCAAGGCCGGTGGCGTCAAGCTGGTTCGTAGCAAGGAGGAAGCCAAGGCCTTCGCCCAACAGTGGCTGGACCAGCGCCTGGTGACCTATCAGACCGATGCCAACGGGCAGCCGGTCAGCAAGATTCTGGTCGAATCCTGCACCGATATCGCCAAGGAGCTGTATCTGGGCGCGGTGGTCGACCGTTCCTCGCGGCGCATCGTGTTCATGGCCTCCACCGAGGGCGGCGTGGACATCGAGAAGGTCGCTCACGAAACCCCGGAAAAGATCCTCAAGACCACCATCGACCCGCTGGTCGGCGCGCAGCCGTTCCAGGGTCGCGAGTTGGCCTTCAAGCTCGGCCTCAAGGGCGACCAGATCAAGCAGTTCGCGCAGATCTTCGTGTCCCTCGCCCAACTGTTCCAGGACTACGACTTGGCCCTCCTCGAGGTCAACCCGTTGGTGATCACCAAGGACGGCCATCTGCACTGCCTCGATGCCAAGCTCAACATCGACGGCAACGCGATCTTCCGCCAGCCCAAGCTGCGCGAGATGCACGACCCGTCGCAGGACGATCCGCGCGAGGCCCACGCCGCCAAGTGGGAACTCAACTACGTGGCGCTGGATGGCAACATCGGCTGCATGGTCAACGGCGCCGGTCTGGCCATGGGCACCATGGACATCGTCAACCTGCACGGCGGCAAACCGGCCAACTTCCTCGACGTCGGCGGTGGCGCGACCAAGGAGCGGGTGGTCGAGGCGTTCAAGATCATCCTTTCCGATGCCAACGTGAAGGCGGTGCTGATCAACATCTTCGGCGGCATCGTGCGCTGCGACATGATCGCCGAGGGCGTGATCGGCGCGGTGAAGGAGGTGGGCGTCAAGGTGCCGGTAGTGGTCCGTCTGGAAGGCAACAACGCCGAACTGGGCGCCAAGGTGCTGGCAGAAAGCGGTCTGAACATCATTGCGGCGACCAGTCTGACCGATGCCGCGCAGCAGGTCGTCAAGGCCGCGGAGGGCAAGTAATGAGCATCCTGATCGACAAGGATACCAAGGTCATCTGCCAGGGCTTCACCGGCAGTCAGGGCACCTTCCATTCGGTCCAGGCCATCGAGTATGGCACCCACATGGTTGGTGGCGTGACGCCCGGCAAGGGAGGCACGACCCACGTCGGCCTGCCGGTGTTCGATACCGTCAAGGATGCCGTGGCCGCCACCGGCGCCACCGCGTCGGTGATCTACGTCCCGGCGCCGTTCTGCAAGGATTCGATCCTCGAGGCCGCATTCGGCGGCATCAAGCTGATCATCTGCATCACCGAAGGCATTCCGACCCTCGACATGCTCGAGGTCAAGGTCAAGTGCGACGAGTTGGGCGTTCGTCTGATCGGGCCGAATTGCCCCGGCGTGATTACCCCGGGGGCGTGCAAGATCGGTATCATGCCCGGCCACATCCACCTGCCCGGCAAGGTCGGCATCGTGTCGCGCTCCGGCACCCTGACCTACGAGGCGGTGAAGCAGACCACCGACGCCGGCTTCGGCCAGTCCACCTGCGTGGGCATCGGCGGTGACCCGATCCCGGGTTCGAGCTTCATTGATATTCTCAAGCTGTTCGAACAGGACCCGCAGACCGAAGCCATCGTCATGATCGGCGAGATCGGCGGCAGCGCCGAAGAAGAGGCGGCGGCCTTCATCAAGGCCAACGTGAGCAAGCCGGTGGTGTCCTACATCGCCGGCGTCACCGCGCCGCCCGGCAAGCGCATGGGCCATGCCGGGGCCATCATCTCCGGCGGCAAGGGCACGGCAGACGAGAAGTTCGCCGCCCTGCAGGATGCCGGGGTGACCACGGTTCGTTCGCTGGCCGATATCGGCAAGGCGCTGGCCGAGGCCACTGGGTGGTCCATGAAATAACCCCCGGGGTTCGTCCATCACGGAAAGAGCCACCATTATGGTGGCTCTTTGCTTTTGGGGCGTGCACCGGATTTCGACATTCTTTTCTGGTTGGATGCATGACTCGATTGAAAACCGCCGATGTACTGGGCCTCGGCTTCATGACCTTTGCTTTGTTTCTCGGTGCCGGGAACATCATCTTCCCGCCGAGTGCCGGTATGGCGGCGGGCGAGGCCGTCTGGAGCGCGGCGCTGGGGTTCCTGTTGACCGGTGTTGGCCTGCCGCTGCTCACCGTGGTGGCTCTGGCCAGGGTCGGTGGCGGCATGGAGCAGCTCACCGCACCGCTCGGCAGAAGTGCGGGGCTGCTGTTTGCCGTGCTGGTGTACCTGGCCATCGGTCCCCTGTTCGCCACGCCGCGGACCGCGGTGGTGTCCTTCGAGATGGGAGTGGCGCCCTTCACGGGTGAGGGGCCTTTGCCGCTGGCGATCTACTCGCTGGGATATTTCCTTGCTGTGTTGTTCCTCTCCCTCAATCCCGGTCGCCTGCTCGAGCGGGTCGGCAAGCTGATCACCCCGGTGCTCATCGGCGGGCTGCTGGTGCTGGGTGGCGCCGCCATCTTCGCCCCGGCCGGCGGGGTTGGGGTCACTGCTCCCGAGTATCGCGAGGCGCCGCTGATGCAGGGCTTCCTGCAGGGCTATCTGACCATGGATACCCTGGGCGCTCTGGTATTCGGTATCGTTATCGCCACTGCCATCCGTGACCGTGGGGTGGACAAGGCGCACCGGGTTACCCGCTATTCGATCATCGCCGCGCTGATCGCGGGCAGTGGTCTGGCTCTGGTCTATCTGGCCCTGTTCCGTTTAGGCGCTACCAGCCAGGGCATCGCCGGCGACGCACAGAATGGCGTGCAAATCCTTACGGCCTATGTGCAGCATACCTTCGGTGCCCTCGGCAGCCTGCTGCTGGCGCTGGTTATCGGTCTGGCCTGCCTGACCACGGCGGTAGGCCTGATTGCGGCGTGTGGCGAGTTCTTCAGCAGCCAGTTCCCGGTGTCGTATCGCAGCGTGGTAATTCTCTGCAGCCTGTTCAGCCTGCTGGTTTCCAATCTTGGACTGACCCAGCTGATCAGTATTTCCGTGCCGGTTTTGGTCGGGCTGTATCCGTTGGCCATTGTACTGGTCGCACTGAGCCTGGTGGACGGGATGTGGCTGCAACCATCGCGCGTGTTCGTGCCGGTGATGGCGGTGACCCTGGTGTTCGGTCTGTGCGCCGGGTTGGCGACGGCGGGTCTGGTCGACCTGGTGCCGGACAGTCTCGAGGCGCTGCCGTTGGCCGAGCACAACCTGGGATGGCTGCTGCCGGTGCTGGCGACCCTGTTGCTGGCGGCGGGCTACGACCGTTTGCGCGGAGTCCGCTGAGCCGGGCGGGCCAGCAGGCGATAAATTGCCCGGGTTTCTACAAGGAGTTGCCATGTCGTACGATCAACAGTACCTGCCGCATATTCTCGCGCTCGGCTGGTTTGTTTTCTGCTGGCTGGGTTACACCGGCTACGCGATCCGGAAGGGGAAGGATACCCCCTGTTTGGCCAGTGTCCTGCACCTGTACCGCGAGGACTGGATGCGTCGACTGTTGATGCGCGAGAACCGCATCGCCGACGCCAATGTGATCGGCAATCTGGAGCGCAATGCCTCCTTCTTCGCCTCCAGCACGCTGATCATTCTCGCCGGTATCCTCACCGTGCTTGGCTCTACCGAACGGGCGGTGTCGGTGTTGGCCGAGCTGCCCTTCGTTCAGCCGGCGAGCCAGGAAATCTCCGAGATCAAGCTGATCTGCGTGGCGCTGGTGTTCATCTACTCCTTCTTCACCTTCAGCTGGTGCATGCGGCAGTACAACTTCTCGGCGGTGCTGGTCGGCGCCGCGCCGATGATCGGTGAGCGGCATGTCACCGAGCAGGAGCGCCGCGCCTATGCCGAGCGCACGGCACGGGTGCTCTCGATGGCGGCCAACCAGTTCAACCTGGGCCTGCGTTCCTACTATTTCGGTCTGGCTGCCCTGGCCTGGTTCATCAACCCATGGCTGTACATGCTGGCCACCACTGGCGTGGTACTGGTGCTATATCGCCGCGAGTTCCACTCGGACGTGCTCAAGGTGATGGTCTACAGCCCGACCCCACTGGTCGAGCCGTCCAGAGACAAGGCGGAGTAGGGGCGCGAGCCGCACGGGAGAAAAGCAAAAACCCGCCCGGCATCCTCCGGAAGGTTCCGGGCGGAGCGGGGCGGGCTCTGGTGCTTTGCGCAGGCTTACTGCTGCTTCTGTTCTTCGATGGGCTTGTCAGCTTCCCCGGGAGTCGGCTGCGGCTGCGGCTGCGGCGCGGGGGGCGGAGTGACGGCCGGCGGCTGGGACGGAGTGTCCATCGGTTGGGTGGAGGGGGCGGGAGTTCCGCTCGCTGGTGCGGTCTTCTCCTCCTCCCTCTTGTCGCCACAGGCCGTCAGGCCGAGGGTGGCGGCCAGCAGGAGGGCGTAGGTCAGCGATTTTTGCATTTTGGAACTCCTTGGGGTGTCCATATAACAGAAGATGGCCAATTCCAGGGACGTCAGGGGATGTTTCCCTGAGGCTGGAATTTTGCCGGCTGGGGCTCGCCGCTCCATCAGCTGCGAAACGCGGCGAACACCCTGAATGTTTTAGTCAAAAAATTGGAGTGGTGCTGCGCAGTAAAGTTCCTTGCGTTGAGGGAATTGTGCGGGCTGCAACTTTGGCCGGGCGATGGCTGCGGATATGATTGCCCGCCCCGAGCCGATACTTCGCCTAAAGGTCTTGTGCATGAGTCACTTGTCGCAGGAGCGCATCGGTCGCTCCCCTGACGCACCGCTCTTCCGGCAGCCGACCGGCAGCCGGCGGATATCTTTCACCCACTGGAGTTCTGTCGAATGGATGCCCTGCTGATCGTCGGCGGCCTGCTGCTGATACTTTGTGGCCTGGTCTGGCTGGTGGCGCGAGCCTTTTCGACGAGTCTGTTGTGGGGTTACGGCAGCTTGTTGCCGCCGCTGACGTTGGCATTCGTCGTGGCGCACTGGCGCCGGGCTGCCAGTCCCGTGCTGTTGCTCGGGATGGGTTTCATTCCCCTGGTGGTTGGCGTGACCATGCTGGCCAACCACAACCCCGAGCGTCTGGCGGCTATCCTCAGTCTGGACTGGCTGGAGCCCCAGCCGAAGATCGACAGCGGGCTGAACATTCAGCTGCTCGGCGAACTCAATGGCGAGCCCTTCGCGCCCAGTCTGGGCGAACTGATCGACGGCACCCTGCTGCTCCGTGAGGGGGACACCTTCACTCATCGCGAACTGACCATCCGCTTGCCAGGCGGCTATCGTGGCGGCGATCTCAGCATCGATGTCCTCCCCGAGGATGTCGCCGACCTGCCGCAAATCGAACTCAAATGGCTGCTGGCCGAGCAGGATCTCCCCGTGACGCGGCTGGTCTCTGGCGGCTACACCCTGCATCTGGATCTGCATGAGGAGGCGCCCAACCTGTTGCGCGGCGATCTCCACCTGGTTTTACCGGCCGGCTACCGCACTTCGCTGACCGGCTCGGTGGAACTGTTCACCAATCGTCTGCGCTATCGCGGCGAGCGCGTCGATACCCGCTACCACTCCCAGGAAACCCTCGCCTGGGTGGTCAGGGACTACCTGCAGCGTAAGCACCGTACCCGGGCGGTCGAACTGCAAGCCATCCCGCCGCTGGATCTCGATGCCCTGCAGCTTGATTTCGAGACGGACGCGCGGATCGCTGGCGTATCCCGGCGCATACCCATCAGTCTGACGCGCAGCGAGGTGCATGGTTGGCGCGTCAAGGGCGACGACGCGCCTGAGTTGCCGCCGCCCAGCGAAGCGGAAGAGGAGCGTACCGTGCCGGTGCCGACCACCATCGTGCGCGGCGAGGAGCGCCCGGTGGATCGGCGCATCGGCTTCTCGCTGCAGCGTCTACTGGATTCGCCCAGCCGCTTCCTCGGCGCCTTGGTGCGTGTGCAGACCGAACGCGGCCGCAGCGCCGAGGGCCGTTTCTCCGGGGTCAATCCAGAGGGGCGTCTGGTGATCCAGCATTCGCTGGGCGGGCAGGGCGAGGCGAATTTCCTCCTGCGCCCCAGTGAAGTGGTGGAGATTCAGCTGCTCGAGCCTTGAGGCCAAGCCCTTGAAATCGCGGAGGAAGTCTCCATATCCATGGCGTTCGCCGCCTAGCGGCCCTGTCATCATCCGTGGAGTTCGCATTCATGAGCGTGGAGACTCGCAAAGAGACCCTGGGTTTTCAGACCGAAGTGAAGCAGTTGCTTCACCTGATGATCCATTCCCTGTATTCGAACAAGGAGATCTTCCTGCGCGAGCTGATCTCCAACGCCTCGGACGCCGCCGACAAGCTGCGTTTCGAGGCGCTGGCCAAGCCAGAGTTGTTCGAGGGCGGTGACCCGCTGAAGATCCGCGTCAGCTTCGACCAGGCAGCGCGTACCGTCACCCTCGAGGACAACGGCATCGGCATGAGCCGCGACGAGGTGATCGCCCACCTCGGCACCATCGCCAAGTCGGGCACCGCCGAATTCCTCAAGAATCTCTCCGGCGATCAGAAGAAGGACTCCCAGCTGATCGGCCAGTTCGGTGTGGGCTTCTACTCGGCGTTCATCGTCGCCGACCAGGTCGACGTCTATACCCGCCGCGCCGGCAGCCCGGCCAACGAGGGTGTGCACTGGAGCTCGAAGGGCGAAGGCGAATTCGACATCGCCACTATCGACAAGGCCGAGCGCGGCACCCGCATCGTCCTGCACTTGAAGAGCGACGAGGCGGAATTCGCCGACGGCTGGCGCCTGCGCAACATCGTCAAGAAGTACTCCGATCATATCGGCCTGCCCATCGAGCTGCCCAAGGAGTCCCTGTCTTCTCTGGAAGGCGATGAGGAGAAGGACAAGCCTGCAGAGATCGAGTGGGAAACCGTCAATCGCGCCAGCGCGCTCTGGACCCGTCCGCGCGGTGAGGTGAAGGACGAGGAGTACCAGGAGTTCTACAAGCACGTCGCCCACGACTTCGAAAACCCGCTGACCTGGAGCCACAACAAGGTCGAGGGCAAGCTCGAGTACACCTCGCTGCTCTACGTGCCTGGCAAGGCGCCGTTCGACCTGTACCATCGCGAGGCGCCCAAGGGCCTCAAGCTTTACGTGCAGCGCGTGTTCATCATGGATCAGGCCGATCAGTTCCTGCCCCTGTATCTGCGCTTCATCAAGGGTGTGGTCGACTCCAACGATCTGTCGCTGAACGTTTCCCGCGAGATACTGCAGAAGGATCCGGTGATCGACTCCATGAAGTCGGCGCTGACCAAGCGTGTCCTCGACACCCTGGAGAAACTGGCCAAGGACAAGCCGGAAGATTACCAGAGCTTCTGGAAGGCCTTCGGTCAGGTACTCAAGGAGGGGCCGGCCGAGGACTTCGCCAATCGCGAGAAGATCGCCGGTCTGCTGCGCTTCGCCTCGACCAACGACGCGTCCGGCGAGCAGAGCGTGTCTCTGGCCGACTACCTCGGCCGCCTGAAGGAAGGGCAGGACAAGATCTACTACCTGACCGGCGAGAGTTACCTGCAGGTCAAGAACAGCCCCCACCTCGAGGTGTTCCGCAAGAAGGGCATCGAGGTATTGCTGCTCACCGACCGCATCGACGAGTGGCTGATGAGCTACCTGCCGGAGTTCGACGGCAAGCAGTTCGTCGATGTCGCCCGTGGCGATCTCGACCTTGGCAAGCTGGACTCCGAGGAGGACAAGAAGGCCCAGGAGGAGGTTGCTAAGGCCAAGGAGGGGTTGCTCGAACGTCTCAAGTCCGCACTCGGCGAGCAGGTCGCCGAGGTGCGTGTGTCGCACCGCCTGACCGATTCGCCGGCGATCCTCGCCATCGGCGAACAGGACCTCGGCCTGCAGATGCGCCAGATACTCGAGGCCAGCGGGCAGAAGGTGCCGGAGTCCAAGCCGGTCTTCGAGATCAATCCGCAGCATCCGCTGATCGAGAAGCTGGATGCCGAGGCCGACGAGCAGCGCTTCGCCGATCTGTCGCACATCCTCTTCGATCAGGCGGCGCTGGCCGCCGGCGACAGCCTCAAGGATCCGGCCGCCTACGTGCAGCGCCTGAACAAGCTGCTGGTCGAACTGTCGGCCTGAGCGGTCGACCTTTAGCCGCAGTGGTTTCGAAGATGCCGCTCGCCCTCCGGGGCGAGCGGCATTTTTGTTGGTCGACGTCGTCCGATCGTCATCGCTTCGTCATGCAAAAGTCATAGGCTCGCGCCATCGCAAACGAGGAGAGCGACATGCGACTGTTCAAGATGGGAGCGCTGGCGGCGCTGGGTCTGGCGTCCGGTCTGGCCGTGGCCGAGGTGCGCGTCGAGGGGCCGGTCGAGTACGGGGTGTTCGAGACGCCGCAGCGCGATGTGCAGCCGGGCGAGCGGGTCTTGCTGCGCAGCAATCAGCAGATCCAGACCGCCACCGAGATTCCGGCCAAGCTGGGTACCAAGTTCGGCCTGCGCTTGAGCCTGAGCGGCAAGCAGGCGGACGACGTGCCGCTGACCCTGTTGTATCTCACGCCCGGGGTGGTTACTCCGGACGGTGAGCGCCACGACCGTTTCGAGGTGATCCAGAAGCTGGCGCCGGATGCGGTCCAGGACGTGATGGCATTCGAATTCAGCGAGCCGCACGAGGTGGTGCCGGGAGAATGGCGCTTCCTGGTGTTCCAGGGCGACCGCAAGCTGGCCGAGCAACGCTTTCAGGTGCGCTGAGCGGCTCCGGGACGATGCCCGGCGTGGGTGCGCCGGGGCTTCGCCTCTCCGGGTGCCCACGGTTGGCAGCGGCGCCGGGCGCAGAAACGACAACGGCACCCGAAGGTGCCGTTGCGGAGGAGCGGGAGCGGCTTACTTGCCGGTCCAGCGCTTCAGTACCAGGGTGGCATTGGTGCCACCGAAGCCGAAGCTGTTGCTCATCACCGTGTTGAGGGTGACGTCCTCGCGGGTCTGGGTGACGATCGGCAGATCGGCCACTTCCGGGTCCAGTTCTTCGACGTTGGCCGAGCCGGCGATGAAGTTGCCTTCCATCATCAGCAGGGTGTAGATCGCTTCCTGCACGCCGGCGGCGCCCAGCGAGTGGCCGGACAGGCTCTTAGTCGAGCTGATGGCCGGAGCCTTGTCGCCGAACACGGTGCGCACGGCCTTGGCTTCGGCGACGTCGCCGACCGGGGTCGAGGTGCCGTGGGTGTTCAGGTAGTCGATCGGGGTGTCGACGGTGGCCAGGGCCTGCTGCATGCAGCGCACCGCGCCTTCGCCGCTCGGCGCGACCATGTCGTAGCCATCGGAGGTGGCACCGTAGCCGACGATCTCGGCGTAGATCTTGGCGCCGCGCTTCAGCGCGTGCTCCAGCTCCTCGACCACCACCATGCCGCCGCCGCCGGCGATCACGAAGCCGTCACGCTTGGCGTCGTAGGCCCGCGAGGCCTGCTCCGGGGTGGCGTTGTACTGGGTGGAGAGGGCGCCCATGGCGTCGAACAGGAAGCTCTGGCTCCAGTGTTCTTCTTCACCGCCACCGGCGAACACGATGTCCTGCTTGCCCAGCTGGATCTGCTCCATGGCATTGCCGATGCAATGGGCGCTGGTGGCGCAGGCCGAGGAGATCGAGTAGTTGACGCCCTTGATCTTGAACGGGGTGGCCAAGCAGGCCGACACGGTGCTGCCCATGGTGCGCGGCACGCGGTACGGGCCGACGCGCTTGACGCCCTTCTCGCGCAGGGTATCCAGGGCTTCCATCTGGTTGAAGGTGGAAGCGCCGCCGGAGCCGGCGATCAGGCCGACGCGCGGGTTGGAGATCTCTTCCTCGGTCAGGCCGGCATCCTTGATCGCCTGCTGCATGGACAGGTAGGCGAAGGCGGCGGCGTCACCCATGAAGCGGTAGACCTTGCGGTCGATCAATGCTTCGAGGTCGAGGTTGACCGAGCCGGAAACCTGGCTGCGCAGACCCATGTCGGCATACGACTGGTTGAAGCGAATGCCGGATTTGCTGGCGCGCAGGTTGGCGGAAACGGTCTCTTTGTCAGTGCCGAGGCAGGACACGATGCCCATCCCGGTGATTACGACGCGACGCATGCGGGTAACCCTTAGAAGCTGTCAGTGGAAGTGAACAGGCCGACGCGCAGGCCTTCGGCACTGTAGATCTCGCGGCCATCGACACTGACGGTGCCGTCGGCGATGCCGAGGATCAGCGTGCGGTTAATGGTACGCTTGATGTGGATGTTGTAGGTAACTTTCTTGGCGGTCGGCAGGACCTGGCCGAAGAATTTCACCTCGCCCGAACCCAGGGCACGGCCGCGGCCGGGATTGCCCTGCCAGCCGAGATAGAAGCCGACCAGCTGCCACATGGCGTCCAGGCCCAGGCAGCCCGGCATCACCGGATCGCCCTCGAAGTGGCAGCCGAAGAACCACAGGTCGGGGTGGATGTCGAGCTCGGCCACGATTTCGCCTTTGCCGTACTTGCCGCCGGTTTCGCTGATGTGAGCGATGCGATCGATCATCAGCATATTGGGGGCGGGCAGTTGCGCGTTACCCGGGCCGAACAGTTCACCGCGGCTGCAGCTGAGCAGTTCTTCCCGAGTGAAGGCGTTTTGTTTGGTCATGCGAGCTCCTCGACGGTCCCTGAGCGCAGGGGGCAGATCTTTTCTGGCCTCGCCCCTCCCGGTGGGAGCGCGGCAATGGTCTGGTTATAGACTATGGCCAGTTGATGAAAGTCACAGACCGACGGGGCGCACCCGGCAACGAATGCCGCCAGCCACGACTGTGCGGATGCAAGGGTGCCGTATTTCGCGCTTTTGCGCCAGCCGTCTATGGTCGGTTCTGTACCCAGCGCTGCAGGATCGCCCTCAGATCCGAGCGTTTGAAGGGCTTGGCCAGATAGTCGTTCATGCCGGCCGCGAGACATGCCTCGCGGTCACCCTGCAGGGCGTTGGCGGTCAGGGCGATGATCGGCACATGACGGTTCGGTCCGCTGCCGCCGCGGATTTGCCGGGTGGCGCTGAGACCGTCGAGGTCGGGCAACCGGCAGTCCATCAACACGGCCGCGAAGGGCTGCTCGTCCAGCGCCTGCAGCGCCTTCAGGGCGTTGCTGACCAACTGGACGTTGAAGCCCAGGCTGCGCAGGATCGCCTCGATTACCGTCTGGTTGACCGGATTGTCCTCCACCAGCAGCACCGTATGGCCGCCGCCTTGCTCCAGCTCGTCGAGCAGCAGGGCCTGTTCGCCCTCCTGGCAGTAGCGCCAGGGTAGCGGCAGCTCGAGGGAGAAGGTCGAGCCACTGCCCACGACGCTCTCGACATGCAGGCCGCCGCCCATGCGTTCGGCCAGGGTGCGGGCGATCGACAGGCCCAGGCCGGTGCCCCCGTAGCGCCGCGAGGTGGAAGTGTCGGCCTGCTCGAAGGCATCGAACATGTGCTGCAGGCGCTCGGAAGGGATGCCGATGCCGGTGTCCTGCACGGCGATGGTCAGCCAGAGCATCTGCTGCTGGTCGAGCACCTTCCAGCGGGTGGTCACGCTGACGTGGCCTTCCTCGGTGAATTTCAGTGCGTTGCCGATCAGGTTGACCAGGATCTGCCGCAGGCGGGTGGGGTCGCCGCGCACCTCGAGGTTCTCCAGCCCCGCCTGGGTGTCGAGCAGCAGCTGCAGACCGCGCTGCTGGGCGCCGGGACGGAAGACCTGCACCGAGCTGGCGATCAACTCGTGGATGCGGAACGGAATGTTCTCCAGCTCCAGCGAACCGCGCTCGATGCGCGAGAAATCGAGGATGTCGTTGATCACCTTGAGCAGGTGCTCGGTGGATTCGGTGGCCAGGGCCGTGTACTCGGACTGCTCGCTGGTCTGCTCGGTGGTTTCCAGCAGCTGCAGCATGCCCAGTACGCCATTCATCGGGGTACGCAACTCATGGCTCATCATCGCCAGGAAGTCCGACTTGGCGCGGTTGGCTTTCTCGGCTTCCTCGCGGGCCGCCACCAACTGGGCGATGCTGCGCTGCTGGTCGGCCTGGGCCTGTTCGAGGCCCGCGGCCAGGTGGTTGATGTGGCGCGCCAGATCGCCGATCTCGCTGCTGTCGTTGACCGGCAGCTTGGTGTGGTAGTCGCCGCCCTGGATGGCTTCCACCGCCTTGCCCATCTTGCGGATCGGCTGCGACAGGCTGCGCGCCAGGCGGTAGGCGAGCAGCAGGGTGAAGGCCAGCGCGATTAATACCAGCGTGGCGGCGCGCAGCAGGATCTGCGTCTGGCGCTGGCGGAAGGCCTCGTCGCTCATGCCGACCACCACCTGGCCGATCTCGTCCTCGGCATCGCCGACCTGCACTTGCGGCGGGTTGAGCAGGAAGGTGGTATCGAGCTTGATCCGCTGGCGCAGGATGGGGGCCACGAACACCTCGACCTGGGCATCGCCGCCGCTGTGCGGGCGCTCGACATAGGCCAGGGTCAGCCGCTCGCGGTCGCGCACCTCGATGAAGCGCACGTGCGGGTTGTTCAGGCTGGCGCGCAGCAGACCATCGAGGATCGGGGTGTTACCGGCAATCACCCCGTACTCGGCGGCCGGTGCCAGCTGGTTGGCGATCAGTTGGCCGGTCTGGGTCAGCTCCTTGTGCAGGTCCTGCAGGCGGGCATAGGTAAGGTAGCCAGTGAGCAGCAGGGTCAGCAGCAGGGCCGGGCCGAGGCTCATGGCCAGGGTCCGGGTGCGGATGTCGCTATGGCGCCAGCGCAGCATCATCGGCGTTGCTCCCATTCGAGAAGACTGCGGGCCTGATCGCGGTCGTCGCCGGCCTCGATGCCCAGCGAGCGGGCGACCTGCGGGTTGCCGAGCACCTTGAAGGCGCTCGGGTAGGCCTCGCGTGGCCACTCTTGTGGCGGCCGCGACAGCAGCCGGTCGAGCTCGTCGAGCCAGTCCTGCTGGTCGCTGAAGGTGCTGCTCAGACTGCCGGCGCGGATGAAGGCGGCCGTCGGGCCGATCAGTGCAAGGCGACGGCTATAGCTGGCCAGCAGCACGCCTTTGATGGTGGCGGAGTTGTATAGCGCAGGATCGTCGAGGCCGAGCACCACGTCGCTTTCCTCGAGCATGCGGTTGAGCGTCCGGCTGTCCTGGGGATCGGGCCAGTACCAGGCCCTCAGCGCCAGCCCCTGGGCAGCGGCCTGCTGGCGGATTTCCCGGACCAGGAAGCGGCTGGCGTTGCTGTAGACCAGGCCGACGCGGCGGGCCTGCGGCAGCAGTTGGCGGATCAGCTGCAGCTGGCGGGCCGGCGGCGGATCGCTCCACAGCAGGGTGAGGCGCGGCGGGTGATGGCCACTCAGGCGGCGATAAGCCTGCACCCGGCTGATCTGCAGGACCAGGGTCGGCGGGCCGCCTGCGCTGGTGAGGCGCCAGGGGAGGGTATCGGCGCCGAGCAGAATCAGCCGACTGTCGGCGGGCAGGGCGGTCGGCGCAGGCAACTGGGCGACCGTCAGGAAGCGCACCTGGTCCTGCGGGCGCCGTCCGGCCAGTTCGGCGACGAAGCGCTGGAGGGCCGGGCTGTCCTGGCTGGCGGCGACCAGGACCTCCGTTGCATGGGCGTGCGGGCTGGCGGCCAGCATGCAGAGCAGCAGGCGTACGGCCAGATTTCTCATCCTTGAGAGAGTCGGCATGATCAGAATTCGAGCTCGGCGGTAACCCAGAAAACCTGGCGCTCATCGTAGTTGTTGTCAGACCAGCCCAGCGGCTCGTCGTCCAGACGTTGCTGCAGGACGCCCGCCAGTTCCATCTGGCTGCTGCCGAGCGGTAGACGCTTGGCCAGGCGCAGGTCGAGGCGCTCGAAGCGGTAGCTGTTGAGCGCATCGGCACCGTAGTAGATCAGCGAACTCGACCAGTCCCGTCCCCAGTCGCGCAGCCAGGCGGCGGAGCCGCTATGGCGCGGGCTCACCCTCTCATCCTTGGGATGCGAGGCATCCAGCTGGATGTAGGCGTAGCTCAGGCGCAGGCGATCCGTGGCGCTCAGCTGCCAGTCCGCTTCGCCTTCCGCACCCCGCAGGTGCAGGCTATTGTCGTTGGTTGGCATGAACTCTTCGAGGGTGAGCGTCTCGCTGATCAGGTCATTGATCTTGTCATCGAACAGTTTGACGTCCAGGCGCAGGCCCAGTTCGGCGAAGTGGCCGTTGTAGCCCAGTTCGCGGGAGCGGATATGCTCCTGTTCGAGATCGTCGCTGCCCTGGGCGTGGGCGAAATACCAGGCCTCGCTGCGGCCCAGGGCGGCGGGGCGCAGGTCGCGCACCCGGTAGCTCCATTGCGCATCGTTTTCGAACATGTCCGGCGAGCGTACGGCCTCGGAATACACGGCACGCAGGCTGTGTGCCGGGGTGAACAGGTAGTTGAGGGCCAGGCGCGGCGACAGCGATTCGCCGGCGCTGCTGTCGTGCTCGAGCATGGCACCGCCCTGCAGCAGCCAATGGCGGTCGAGGTGCCATTCGAACTGGCCGAAGGCGCGGCCGATGTCCTTGTCCAGCGTGCCGCCGAGGTGGGTTTCGCTGTCACCCTCGTCGTGGCGATAGCTCAGGCCGCTGACCAGGCGCAGGCCGTCGGACAGGCTGATGGTGTCCTGCAGCTCCAGGTCGAAGCGGTTTTCGCGGGTGTCCTCGTTGATCAGGCCGCAGCTGTGGGCGAGTGTGCCGGTGGCCGGGTCGACGGTGGCCAGGACCTGGCCGATCACCTGGCCGGCCAGGGCCTCCTGTTCCGCGCTGCCTTCGGGCGCCGTGAGGATACCTTGGCGCAGGTTGCGCCCCAGCAACTGCACGTAGCGGGGCGACAGCGACCAGAGCTGATACAGCTGCGGACTGAAGGCGATCTGCCCTTCGCAGGCGCGCCATTCGCGCAGCCGTTCCCAGTGCTGCAGCGAGCCTTGCACATAGAGGCGGTGATCGGGATTGCGTTCCAGGTTCCAGCGCAGGCTGGTGGCATAGTCGCGGGCGCGGACGTCCGCCTCGTCGTCCTGCTCCCAGGGCTCGAAGCTGATCGGGAAGGCCGCGCGCTCGTAGCTGGTGGGCGCCTGGTTGGTGCCTTCCTTGAGGGCCAGTTGCCAGTCCAGCGACTGACTGGGGTCCAGCTCCTGCTGCACGCGCAGGTTGAGACGGTTGAGGCGGCGATCGTCGCGGGCGTCCCGGCCCTCACTGTCGTGATCGAAGCCGTCGTCCTCCCAGCCGGACAGCGACAGGCGCAGGTCCCCGCTGCTCCAGCCCTCGCCCTGGCTGGCGTACCAGTCGGCGATGCCGCGCTCGCCGCGGGTGACCTTGAGGCGGGTGCCGGGGGTGTCGTGCGGCAGGCGGGTGATGATGTTGATCACCGCCATCAGCGCATTGGCGCCATAGCTGACCGTGTTCGGGCCACGGAATACCTCGATGCGCTCGATATCCTCGATGGCGACCGGGATGTCGCTCCAGTCGACCCGCGCGAAGCCCGGGTGGTAGACCGAACGGCCGTCCACCAGCACCTGCAGGCGGCGGGCCTGGGCGGCGTTGCTGCCATGGTAGTTGACCGTGGTCAGGTTGCCATCGGACACCACCAGCATGCCCGGCACCAGGCGCAGCAGTTCGGCGAGGTCGCGGGCGCCGCTGGCGCGGATCAGCGCGCGGTCGAGCACGCTGACGCTGCCCGGCACCTCGGCGGGCGACTGTTGCAGGCGCGTGGCGGTGAGAACCTGGGGCAGGTCGGCCGCATCGACGAACAGGTCGTCGGCCGGTACTTCCGTGGTGGCCAGCAGGCCGAGATAGAGCGCCAGCGAGGCGCGCAAGGGGGGGGACACGAGCTCCGTCTCCAATCCAGCGTATTTGCCGGCGCGCATGTTACCCGAGAGCAGGCGTTCCGCCAGCACGAACGGATCACACCAGGCTGGCCGACCGCCGGTCGCCTCGTATAATGCGAGGATTGCCGCAAGAAGCGGCGCGCTATGGACTCATCATGACTGAGCAGCAACCCATTGCCGTGCTCGGCGGCGGCAGCTTCGGTACCGCCCTGGCCAACCTGCTGGCGGAGAACGGCCAGCGCGTGTTCCTGTGGATGCGTGATGCGGCGCAGGCCGAGGCCATCCGTACCAACCGCGAGAACCCGCGCTACCTGAAGGGCATCAAGGTCCACCCGGCGGTCGAGCCGGTCACCGACCTGGCCGCCACCCTGCAGGCCTGCGAGCTGGTGTTCGTGGTCCTGCCGTCCTCGGCCCTGCGCGCCGCCCTGCAACCGGTGGCGGGCCTGCTCGCCGGCAAGCTGCTGGTCAGCACCACCAAGGGTATCGAGGCGGACAGCTTCAAGCTGATGAGCCAGATCCTCGAGGAAATCGCCCCGCAGGCGCGTATCGGCGTGCTGTCCGGGCCGAACCTGGCGCGCGAGATCGCCGAGCACGCACTGACCGCCACGGTGATCGCCAGCGAGGACGAGGAGCTCTGCCAGCGCGTGCAGCAGGCCCTGCACGGGCGCACCTTCCGCGTCTACGCCAGCCGCGACCGCTTCGGCGTCGAACTGGGCGGTGCGCTGAAGAACGTCTACGCCATCATGTCCGGCATGGCCGCGGCGCTGGGCATGGGCGAGAACACCAAGAGCATGCTGATCACCCGCGCGCTGGCCGAGATGACCCGCTTCGCCGTGAAGATGGGCGCCAATCCGATGACCTTCCTCGGTCTGGCCGGGGTCGGCGACCTGATCGTCACCTGTTCGTCGCCGAAGAGTCGCAACTATCAGGTCGGCTTCGCCCTGGGCCAGGGTCTGAGCCTGGAAACCGCGGTCGAGCGCCTGGGCGAGGTGGCCGAAGGGGTCAACACCATTCGCGTACTCAAGGCCCGTGCCGATCAGCTCGGTGTTTACATGCCGCTGGTCGCCGGTCTGCATGCCATACTTTTCGAAGGCCGTACCCTCGAGCAGGTGATCGGCCTGTTGATGTCGGGGGAGCCGAAGACCGATGTCGATTTCATTGCTGCCGGCGACTTCTAGGGAGAGCGTTGCATGTCCGAGAACAAACAGAGCTGTGAGAACCTGGCCTTGCGAGTGCTGTGGATGGCGCTCTTCGTGCTCGTCTGGAGGGTCGCCGAGCTGGTGTTGTTGGCGGTGGTGGTGGTGCAGCTGATCTATCGACTGTTCAAGGGGCGGCCGCACCTGGATGTGATGAATTTCGGCGATAGCCTGAGCCAGTACCTGGCGCAGATCGGCCGCTTCGGCAGCTTCCACAGCGACGAGAAACCCTGGCCGTTCGCCGACTGGCCGACGCCGCGCGAACCGCAAGGGGAGTGCGTGATAGTGGTGACCCCCGCCGACGTGCGCATGCCGGAGCCGGAAGCGCCCCGTGACGAGTCAGCGGTAGCCGAGGCGTCGTCCGCGCCGCGCAGCCAAAGCGCACCCGCGACGCCGGCCGATGTGGATGTGCAGCCCGCCGGCGAAGTGTCGCCCGAGGTCGCCCAGCCCCCGCAGGTCGAGCCTCGACCCGAAACTGGCCCGGACGACATTCTTCCCACGGAGCCCACCGAGCCCACCGAACCTACGAAGCCCACAGAGCCAACGGAGCCCAAGGAGCCCAAGGAGCCCAAGGCGTGAGGCTGTGGCTGCTGCGCCATGGCCAGGCCGGCCCCTACGTGCGCAGCGGTGACCATCTGCGCGAACTGACCGAGCACGGCCGGCGGGAGGCTCTGCATGCCGCCGGCCATCTGCTCGGCGAGGATCTGGATGCCATCCTGGTCAGTCCCTACGTACGCGCCCGACAAACCGCCGACCTGGTGCACGAGGCGCTGGGCGGCGGCGCGAAGCTGATCACCGTGGATGGCGTCACTCCCGACGACGACCCGCGCGAGGCCCTGCGCATGCTGGCCGGACGTCGCGAGGGCAAGCTGCTGGTGGTCAGCCACCAGCCGTTGATCGGCATGCTGGCGGGCCTTCTGGTGTATGGCCATCTGCAGACCCCGCTGCCGTTCAATACCGCGACCCTGGCTTTGCTCGAGGGCGAAATGCCGCTCGCCGGGCTGATGGATCTGCGCGCCCTGCACCATCCTCCGGCGCACTGATCCGCGATGACGGTCGAGATCGAGGAAGTCCGTTTCAATCTGCCGCACATCGAACTGGCCGCCCACCTCTATGGCCCCGCGGACGGCCAGCCGGTGCTCGCGCTGCACGGCTGGCTGGACAATTCGATGAGCTTCGCCCGCCTGGCCCCCCGCTTGCCCGGCCTGCGCATCGTCGCCCTCGACTTCGCCGGCCATGGCCACTCCGGCCATCGCCCGGCGGGTGCCGCTTACCAACTGTGGGACTACGCGCTGGATACCCTGCTGGTGGCCGAGGAGCTGGGCTGGCAGCGCTTCGCCCTGCTCGGTCACTCGCTCGGGGCCATCGTCGCCATGCTGCTGGCGGCTGCGCTGCCCGAGCGGGTGAGCCGGCTGGCGCTGATCGACGGCCTGTTCCCGCTGACCCACGAGCCCGAGCTGGCCCCGGCCAAGCTGGGCGAGGCGCTGACCGCGCAGCTCGGCCTGCGCAACAAGCGCAAGCCGATCTACGCCAGCGTCGAGCGGGCGGTGGAAGCGCGCCTGCGCGGCGGCTATCCGCTCAGTCGCGAGGCGGCCGAGCTGCTCGCCCGTCGCGGTCTGGTGCCCCACGCCGGCGGCTACACCTGGCGTAGCGACCCACGCCTGACCCTGCCTTCGCCGCTGCGCCTGAGTCCGGCCCAGGCCGAGGCCTTCGTCCGCGCGCTGCGCTGCCCGGCCAGCCTGGTGCTGGCCGAGGAGGGCCTGCCGCTGCGCCATCCGCAGTGGATGGCCCTGCTGGAGACTCTGCCGATCACCCTCCATCGCCTGCCCGGCGGCCATCACCTGCACCTGGACGACGAGGCTGGGGCCGCCGCGGTTGCCGATTGCTTCAAAGCCCTGTTCGCTGCGCCTTGACTTGCCTCCGACAACTGCCGAGGCTGGACGCCAATGCACGGAGATTTTGCATGACCGAGTTGTCCCGCGCGCCAGCCCGCACGTTGCATCCCCCCGCTATCCGCCTGACGAAGCGCGCTTCATGAAGCGCATCGCGCCCCTGTTGGCGGGCCTGCTCGCCGTCGTCCTGGTGCCGGTGCGCGCCGAGGTGGCCGGCAGCCAAGACCTCGACATCCTGCCGCGCTTTCCCCGCGCCGAGATCGTCGACTATCGCGTCCAGGACAACGCCGAGCGCCTTTATCCGCAGAGCGCCCTGCGGCGCATCAGTGGCCGCCTGCGGGTGGACGCCGAGATCGACGCGGTCGGTCGCCTGACCGCGCTGACCTACGAACTGCCGGAAGGCCATGGCAGCGGCGAGGCCTTCGCCCAGGCGCGCGTCGCCCTGCTCGGCCAAGGCGCCCAGCCGCTGCACTGGTGCGAGGGGCGCGAATGCGGCGCCAGCAGCCTTTGGGCCAACGAGGTATTCGGCAATTCTCGTCTGTACGGGCCGGACGAGCAGCAGGCCTACCTGCTGCTGCAGCTCGCCGCGCCGCGCCAGAACAGCCTGCTGGCCCTCTATGCGGTCACCCGCGGCACGCGTCGCGCCTATCTGCACGTCGAACTGCTGGACGCCGGTGCTCCGCTGGGCGAGCACCTGCCCAATGCCGAAACCCTGCTGCATCAGCTCAAGCAGGTCGGTGAGCTGCAGCTCGCGCAGCTGCCGGCCGCGCCCGGCGATCCCTGGCTGGCGCTGCTGGCCAAGCTGCTGCGCCTGGATACCGGCCTGCGCCTGCAGCTCAGCGGCGCGGCGGCGCCCGCCTGGCGCGAGGCGTTGATCGACCGCGGCACCCGCGCCGCCCGCCTGGAAAGCACCGCCGACACGGCGCCGGGCCTGCGCGTGGAGTGGCTGCGCTGATGTCCGTGAAGAAGATTTCAGTGGCGGCGGTAGCGACCGCCGCCTGGTTGCAAGGAATGATCCGATGATCGAGCACGACCGTTTGCTGGTGCAGATTCTGATGCTGGGCTTGCTCGGTGCCTGTCTGTGGGTGTTGGCGCCGTTCTGGTCGGCGCTGTTCTGGGCGGCGGTGCTGGCATTCGCCAGCTGGCCGCTGATGCGTGGCCTGACCCACCTGCTGGGCGGCCGGGTGGCCACGGCGGCCGGCATCCTCACCCTCGGCTGGATGCTGCTGGTGGCGGTGCCGCTGACCTGGCTCGGCTTCAACCTGGCCGACCGCGTTCGCAACGCCATGGCCCTGCTGCGCGACCTGCAGGTCGAAGGCCTGCCGCCGCCGCCGGACTGGCTGGGCCAGGTGCCGGTGTTCGGCGCGCAACTGAAGCAGCTGTGGACTGCCGTGGATGTGCAGGGCGCCGCGCTGTTCGCCACCCTCAAGCCGTACATGGGCGAGGTCGGCAACTGGCTCTTGGCGCGCAGCGCGCAGATCGGTGGCGGGGTGCTCGAACTGGTGCTGAGCCTAGTGCTGGTGTTCTTCTTCTACCGCGATGGCCCGCGTCTGGCCGAATATGCGCACCGCCTGCTGGAGCGCCTGATGGAAGGGCGTGCCGACCACTATCTCGAATTGATCGCCGGCACCGTGCAGCGCGTGGTCAACGGCGTGATCGGCACCGCGGCGGCGCAGGCGGTGCTGGCGCTGATCGGCTTCCTCATCGCCGGCGTGCCGGGCGCGCTGGTGCTGGGCATCCTCACCTTCGTCCTCAGCCTGATTCCCATGGGGCCGCCGCTGGCATGGATTCCCGCCAGCGCCTGGCTGTTCTGGCAGGGCCACTACGGCATGGGCCTGTTCCTCGCCGTCTGGGGCCTGGTGGTCATCAGCGGCGTGGACAACGTGCTCAAGCCCTACCTGATCAGCCGCGGTGGCAACCTGCCCCTGGTGGTGGTTCTGCTCGGCGTGTTCGGCGGTATCCTGGCCTTCGGTTTCATGGGCCTGTTCCTCGGCCCGACCCTGCTGGCGGTGGCCTACAACCTGATCGGCGACTGGATGGCCAACCAGCCGCGGCGGCATTCGTCGCCGCCGCCGGCGGACGCGGGCTGAATTTCCGGCCGGCGCCTTTCCCTCTCACTCAACGGAAGAGTTCATATGCACAAGACAGGAATTGCCCTGGGTCTGCTGGTTGCCGCCGGAGCGGCGGCCACCCTCGCGCCCTGGTATACCGGCACCCAGCTGGAGGGCACGTTGCAGGCCGCGATCAGCCGCGGCAACGAGCAGTTGCGCAACGCGCTGCCCGGAGCCAACGCCCGCCTGGAGCTGGTGTCCCTGGAGCGGGGCGTCTTCTCCAGCACCGCCCGTTACCGGGTCGACCTCGGCCAGGCGTTGGGCGAGGAGGTCGGGCCGGTCGAGCTGCTGTTCACCGATCGCATCGAACATGGCCCGCTGCCGCTGTCGCGCCTGAAAGCGCTCGACCTGCAGCCGGTGATGGCGCTGAGCACCTTCAACCTCGAGCGTAGCGACAGCGTCCTGCCCTGGTTCGCCGGCGCGGGCGAGACGGCGCCGCTGAGCGGTGCCCTGGCCATCGGCTACGACAACCGCGTCAACGGCCGCGTCAGCCTGCATCCCCTCGAATTCGCCTCCGACGAAGGTCGTCTGCGCTTCTCGGGCATCGACCTGAACCTGACGCTCGGCGCGCAGGCCGAGTCCGTGCACGTCGCCGGCGGCATGGACAACCTGAGCCTCGACTTCACCGGCGACGCGGGGGCGGTGCAGGTCCGCCTCGACAAGCTGGACCTCACCAGCGACTACCGCCTCGGCCCCTCGGGCTACTACGTCGGCGGCAGCCGCTCGGAGCTGCGCGAGGCGCGGGTGGAGGCCGTCGGCAAGCCGCCGCTGCTCATGCAGCAGTTGGTGCTGACCGACCGGGTCGACGAGCAGGGCGGACGGCTTTCCGGCAGCTTCGACTACGACGTCGGCAGCCTCAGTTATGACGGCAAGCCGCTGGGTTCGGCCGGTTTCGGGATGACCTTGGGCAACCTGGACGTGGCCGCGGTGCAGCAGCTGGAAGGCTGGTACCGCGAATTCATGGCCCGCCTGGAGGCGCCGCAGACGACCGAGTTCGCGCTGACCGCCGACGATGAGGAGCGTCTGCGCCAGGGGCTCGAAGCGCTGCTCGCCGGCAAGCCCAGTGTGTCGCTGGACCGTCTGTCGCTGAAGACCGCTGGCGGCGAGAGCCGCTTCAACCTCAAGCTCGATTTCGCCAAGCCCGCGTCCTACGAGCTGCCGCCGGCCGAGCTGGCCCGTCAGCTCGTCGCCAGGCTGGACGCGCGTCTGGTGCTGGCCAAGCCGACGATCCGCGACCTGATCAGCTATCAGGCCTCCCTCGAGCCGGCTGCCGATCCGGCGGCGGTCGCCCAGCAGGCCTCGGAGGCCGCGGAAATGGCCGGGATGATGGCGACCTCCATGCAGGTGGGGCGCGTGGAAGGCGACAACATCGTCACCAGCCTGAGCTATGCCGACGGCAAGGTCGACTTCAACGGCCAGGTCATGCCGGCCGAGGAGTTCGCCGGTCTGCTGATGGCCATGGTGCCGCCCGAGGCGCTGGGCATGCTGTCGGGGGCGGCCGCGGCGGGCGAAATGTCCGGCCTTGGCGAGGCGCCGGCCGACCTGGGCGAGCTCGTCGAGCCGGTGGACGAGTCCGCCAGCGAGATGGAGCAGGCGCTGGAAAGCACCACCGAGGAGTGACGCGGGCGGCGGCGGGGGGCGGTGCGAGCCTCCCGCCGCCTTGCCTCAGTCGTGGTGCCGTTCGTACTTGTCCAGCGAGTCGCCGGTGATCTGCCGGCCGAGGGCGATCAGCTCCGGTGCCTTGTAGAACTCGAAGAAGCGGCACACCCGCTTCGGCACGTTGATCAGGATGTCCGGCGGATAGCCGGCGATCTTGTACTGGCCCAGCGAGTTCTGCATCACCTCGATGCTCTGGTTGATCATCTCCAGCACGCTGGCCGGCGCCTCGTTCTCCACCACGTGCAGGTGGCTGGCCTTGGTCGCGACGACGCCGCGGGTCGAGCCGGCCGCTTCCAGATCCACAGAGCCATCGAGCAGGGCGGGCAGCTCGCTGTCCTCGCGGTGGCGGAACGGCAGGCGCGAGCCCAGCGCGCCGATCAACTGGTCGAGGCGGCTCTTCAGCGCCTGCGGCCGCTCGATCACCGGCAGCTCGTACTGCACCTGGTTGCTGGAGTTGACGTTGACCGCGACGATCAGGTCGCAACGGCTGGCCACCACCGGGACGATCGGGATCGGGTTGAGCAACCCGCCGTCGACCAGCACCCGCGAGCCCTGCACCACCGGGGTGAACAGGCTGGGGATCGCCGCCGAGGCGCGCATCGCCTGGTGCAGGCAGCCCTCCTGGAACCAGACTTCCTGCTGGTTGGTCAGGTCGGTGGCCACCGCGGTGTAGGGGATCGGCAGGTCCTCGATGTTGATCTCGCCGAGAAACCTGCGAATCCGCCCGAATACCCGCTCGCCGCGGATCGCGCCCAGCGAGAAGCTGACGTCGAGCAGGCGCAGCAGGTCCAGGTAGTCCAGGGTTTCCACCCAATCGCGGTATTCGGGCAGCTTGCCTGCCGCGTAGATGCCTCCGATCACCGCGCCCATCGAGCTGCCGGCGATGCAGCCGATCTCGTAGCCGCGCGCTTCCAGCTCCTCGATCACACCGATATGCGCATAACCACGGGCGCCGCCCGAGCCCAGTACCAGCGCGACAGTTTTGCCCATGATGGATTCCCCCTGCAAAAGTGGCCGAAGTGTCCGCTACAGGCTCCCCGGCCGGGTATCGCGGCTGTGTATGTGCGTATCCTCCACGGCCATGGATTGAGTATGGACCCCGCCGGCCGGGCCGTGGGTGTTACCCCATGCCCTTTGCTAGAATCGGCGGCTTCGAGAATGACCCCGGAGTGCCTCCATGAGCGAACCGATCCGCCTCACCCAGTACAGCCACGGCGCCGGCTGTGGCTGCAAGATTTCCCCCAAGGTGCTGGAAGTGATCCTCGCCGGCAGCGGTGCGCAGAACCTCGATCCGAAACTGTGGGTCGGCAACGCCTCGCGCGACGACGCGGCGGTGTACGCCATCGACGAGGAGCGCGGGGTGGTTTCCACCACCGACTTTTTCATGCCTATCGTCGACGATCCCTTCGACTTTGGCCGCATCGCCGCCACCAACGCGATCAGCGACATCTACGCCATGGGCGGCGACCCGCTGATGGCCATCGCCATCCTCGGCTGGCCGGTCAACGTGCTGGCGCCGGAGGTGGCCCGTGAGGTGATCCGGGGTGGCCGTTCGGTGTGCGACGAGGCGGGTATCCCGCTGGCCGGCGGCCACTCCATCGACGCGCCCGAGCCGATCTTCGGCCTGGCGGTCACCGGCATCGTCGCCAAGCGCTTCATGAAGCGCAACGACACCGCCACCGCGGGCTGCAAGCTGTACCTGTCCAAGCCGCTGGGCATCGGCATCCTCACCACCGCCGAGAAGAAGGGCAAGCTGCGCGCCGAGGACGTGGGCGTGGCCCGTGACTGGATGTGTACCCTGAACAAGCCCGGCGCGCGCTTCGGCAAGCTGGAGCAGGTTCGGGCGATGACCGACGTCACCGGCTTCGGCCTGCTCGGCCACCTGGTGGAGATGGCCGACGGCAGCGGCCTGACCGCGCGCATCGACTATGCCGCGGTGCCGCGCATCGAAGGCGTCGATCACTACCTGGACCAGGGCTGCGTGCCTGGCGGCACCCTGCGCAACTTCGACAGCTACGGCGACAAGATCGCCCCGCTGCCGGAGGTGCAGAAGCTGCTGCTCTGCGACCCGCAGACCAGCGGCGGCCTGCTGCTCGCCGTGGAGCCCGAGGGCGAGGCCGAGTTCCTCGCCGTCGCCGCCGAACTGGGCCTCGCGCTGGCGCCGATCGGCGAACTGGTGGCCCGACAGAGCTACGCGGTAGAGGTGCTCTGATGCGTCCCAACAGTGCCCATTACCGCGACATCTTCCTCGCCGACGTGCCGATGATGGACGTGCGCGCCCCGGTGGAATACACCAAGGGTGCCTTCCCCAACACGGTCAACCTGCCGCTGATGAACGACATCGAGCGCCAGAAGGTCGGCACCAGCTACAAGCAGCACGGCCAGGCGGCCGCCATCGAACTGGGCCACCAGCTGGTGCGCGGCCCGCTCAAGGCCGAGCGCATCGAGGCCTGGGCCGCCTTCGCCCGCGCCAACCCCGACGGCTACCTGTATTGCTTCCGCGGCGGCCTGCGCTCGCAGATCACCCAGCAGTGGCTCAAGGACGAGGCCGGCATCGACTACCCGCGGGTGATCGGCGGCTACAAGGCGCTGCGCAACTTCCTGATCGACACCACCGACGCCGCGGTCGCCGAGTGCGACTTCGTGATCGTCGGCGGCATGACAGGCACCGGCAAGACCGAGGTGCTCGCCCAGCTCGACAACGCCGTCGACCTGGAAAGGCACGCCAACCATCGCGGTTCCAGCTTCGGCAAGCACGCCACCGGCCAGCCCGGGCAGATCGACTTCGAGAACCTGCTGGCCATCGACCTGCTGAAGAAGCGCGCTGCCGGCATGCAGTCCTTCGTCCTCGAGGACGAGAGCCGGCTGATCGGCAGCTGCTCGCTGCCGCTGCCGCTGCACCAGGGCATGCAGGAGTACCCGCTGGTGTGGCTGGAGGACAGCCTGGAAGGGCGCGTCGAGCGCATCCTCGGCGACTACGTGATCGACCTGTCCGCCGAGTTCGTCGCCCTGCACGGCGAGGAGCAGGGCCTGGCGGCCTTCGCCGAACGTCTGCAGCAGAGCCTCAGGAACATCGTCAGACGCCTGGGCGGCGAGCGCTACCAGCGCCTGGCGGCGATCATGGACGCGGCGCTGGCCGAACAGCAGCGCAGCGGTGCGGTCGACCTGCACCGCGGCTGGATCGAGGGCCTGCTCGGCGAATACTACGACCCGATGTACGCCTACCAACGCGAGAGCAAGGCGGTGCGCATCGAGTTCAGCGGCGACCAGCGGGCGGTGGTCGAGTACCTGCGCCAGCGCGCGCGGCGCTGAGGTTTCCCCGGCGCAACGCAGAAGGGGACGTGCCCGGCCAGGCACGTCCCCTTGTCATTTGCGCTGCGGCCGGATCAGGCCGGCACGCCGAGGATCACGTTGGATGCCTTGATCAGCGCGGTGGCGGCGGAGCCGGGCTTGAGGCCCAGCTCGCTCACCGCTTCGCGGGTGACGATGGAGGTGACCTCGGTGCCGCCGGCCAGGGTCAGGACCACCTCCGTGTTGACCGAGCCCGGCTCGATGCTCTTCACCGTGCCGCGCAGCTGGTTGCGTGCCGACAGGCGCACGCCGCTGTCGTCCGTCATCAGCAGCACCCAGGGCGCCTTGACGATGGCCAGCACTTCGGCGCCCTCGGCCAGTTCCAGCGACTTCACGCTTTCCATGGTCACCACGGCGACCAGCTGGTCGCTGCCGCCCAGGTCGACGGCGACTTCCGCATTCACCGCACCCGGCTGCAGGGCGCTGATGGTTCCCTTGAAGACGTTGCGCGCGCTGATTTTCATGACGAGTTCCTTTTGCAAATCCTGGAGGGTTTGGTACATCCGCTATGTGTGCGACGACATAGGCGTGTCGGAAAGCCCACCACCGCGTCATGGACAACAGCTTAAGGATGCCGTTTATAGCGTTTCAACCATCGGAAATGGCCTTTGGTATGAAGCTTGCCTCCTATAAAGTCATCGCTATAGATAAGTCAGCAGGACCAGGGCAAATGACCTCCACCCGCTTTCTCGCGCGCATGTCGCTGGACACCGACGTCGGCACCGCGCTTTCCGATACCCGCATCCGCCTGCTCGAGGCGATCGAGCGCGAGGGGTCGATCAACCGTGCTGCCAAAACCGTGCCGCTGTCCTACAAGGCGGCCTGGGATGCCATCGACACCATCAACAACCTGGCGCCGGAGCCGCTGGTGACGCGGGTTTCCGGCGGACGGCAGGGCGGCGGGACGCAGCTCACCGAATACGGCCGGCGCATCGTGGCGATGTACCGAGCGCTGGAAATCGAATACCAGGCCGCCCTCGACCGCCTGTCCGCGCGTCTCGACGAGGTCAGCGGCGGCGACATCCAGGCCTTCCAGCGCCTGATGCACTCGATGAGCATGAAGACCAGCGCGCGCAACCAGTTCGCCGGCACCGTCACCGGCCTGCGTGTCGGCGGAGTCGACTACGAAGTGCGCATCCGCCTCGACGAGCACACCGAGATCGCCGCCATCATCACCAACGCCAGCGCGGAAAACCTCGGCCTGGCCATCGGCAAGGAGGTGTTCGCGCTGGTCAAGTCCTCCTCGGTGATGCTCACCACCGAGCGCGGCGTGAAGCTCACCGCGCGCAACCAGCTGTGGGGCGAGGTCGCCCAGGTCTACGAGGGGCCGGTGAACAGTGAGGTGACCCTGGTGCTGCCGTCCGGGCGCAGCGTGACCTGCGTGGTCACCGCCGACAGCTGCGCGGCGCTGGGCCTCGCGCCGGGCGTCGAGGCCTGCGCGTTCTTCAAGTCGTCCAGCGTGATCCTCGCGGCCTACGACTGAGCAGAGCGGAGTCGTCCATGAGCCATTCGCCGTTGTGCTGCATCGCCAATCCGCAGGGCCTGATTGAGGCGTGGCTGACAGATCGCCGACGGGAGCCCGGCCGATGCCGCTGACCGACCAGGATTTCGCCGCCCTGCGCCTGACGCTGGAGCTGGCCTCGTTGACCACCGTGTTGCTGCTGCTGATCGGCACGCCGATCGCCTGGTGGCTGGCGCACACCCGTTCGCCGCTCAAGGGGCCGGTGGGCGCGCTGGTGGCGCTGCCGCTGGTGCTGCCGCCGACCGTGCTCGGCTTCTACCTGCTGGTGACGATGGGCCCGCACGGCCCGGTCGGCCAGCTGACCCAGACGCTTGGCCTGGGCACGCTGCCGTTCACCTTCGCCGGCCTGGTGGTCGGCTCGGTGTTCTACTCGATGCCCTTCGTCGTGCAGCCGCTGCAGAACGCCTTCGAGGCGATCGGCGAGCGGCCGCTGGAGGTGGCCGCGACCCTGCGCGCCAGCCCGTGGGACACCTTCTTCAGCGTGGTGCTGCCGCTGGCCCGTCCCGGCTTCGTCACCGCCTCCATCCTCGGCTTCGCCCACACCGTCGGCGAGTTCGGCGTGGTGCTGATGATCGGTGGCAACATCCCCGAGCGTACCCGCACCGTCTCGGTGCAGATCTTCGACCATGTCGAGTCGATGAAATACGCCGAGGCGCACTGGCTGGCCGGTGGCATGGTGGTGTTTTCCTTCCTGGTGCTGCTCGCACTCTATTCCAGCCGGCGCGGCAAGCCGGGTCTGGGCTGATCGGACGGGAGTCCCTGTACATGAACGCCGCACTCGAACCCGCCCTGGCCGACCGCATCCACGCCCGTTTCCGTCTGGGCTGGGGCGGTTTCGCCCTGGATGTCGACCTGCAGTTGCCCGGTCGCGGCGTCACCGCGCTGTTCGGCCATTCGGGCTCGGGCAAGACCACCTGTCTGCGCTGCTTCGCCGGCCTGGAGCGGGCCGCCGAGGGCTACCTGGCGGTCAACGGCGAGCTGTGGCAGGACAGCGCCGCCGGCGTCTTCGTGCCCACCCACCAGCGCCCGCTGGGTTACGTGTTCCAGGAGGCCAGTCTGTTCCCGCACCTAAACGTGCGACGCAACCTGGAGTACGGCCTGAAGCGGGTCGACGCATCCAGCCGGCGGGTGTCCTGGGAGCACGTCATGGAGCTGCTCGGTATCGGCCATCTGCTCGAGCGCATGCCCGGCCACCTGTCCGGCGGCGAGCGGCAGCGGGTCGGCATCGCCCGCGCGCTGCTCACCAGCCCGCGTCTGCTGCTGATGGACGAGCCGCTGGCGGCGCTGGACCTGAAGCGCAAGAACGAGATCCTGCCCTACCTCGAGCGCCTGCACGACGAGCTGGATATCCCGGTGCTCTACGTCAGCCATGCCCCGGACGAGGTGGCGCGCCTGGCCGACCATCTGGTGCTGCTCGACCAGGGCCGGGTGGTCGCCCAGGGACCGCTGCAGCAGACCCTGGCGCGCCTCGACCTGCCCACTGCCTTGGGCGAGGACGCCGGCGTGGTGATCGAGGCGTACGTGGCCGACCACGACCAGGCCTATCATCTGACCCGCCTGGCCTTTACCGGCGGCTCCGTGCTGGTTGCCCGCCGGCCCGAGGCGGTCGGCCAGCGCCTGCGCTTTCGCGTGCATGCCCGCGACGTCAGCCTGGCGCTGTCGCGCTGCGAGGACACCAGCATCACCAACGTGATCGCCGCCACGGTCTGCGAGCTGGCCGCGGCGGACACCCCGGCCCACCTGCTGGTGCGCCTGGAGGCGGACGGCACGCCGCTGCTGGCGCGCATCACCCGCCGCTCCAGCGACCACCTCGGCCTGGCGCCGGGCTTGCGGTTGTGGGCGCAGATCAAGGCGGTGGCCCTGCTCGGCGAGAGTTGAGGGCGGACTAACCACTTCCCGCGCCGCTCACTAGACTGGGGAAAGTCCCTGCACGGAGATGCGACGATGAGGAAGAGCTGGATGGTGTTGCCGCTGATCGCCCTGACCCTGGCCGGCTGTGCGGGCAAGACGCAGAACCGCGACGGCTGCGCCTACTCGCTGGACACCGCCTGGAAGGAACTGGACATCGCCAAGGCCGAAGGTTTCGCCGGCACCGTCAGTTACTCCAAGGCCCTGTCGCTGCTCACCGCGGCCAAGACCCAGCAGCAGTTCGAGGCCTACGACGGCTGCGTGCAGAAGGCCGAGCGGGCGCGTTTCTACATCCTCGAGTCGCGCGCCGGGCGGTGAAGGGGCGGCCGTCCGAAAGGCAGAAGGCCGGCGCCGGCGCGAGCCGGGACGCGCTTCTGCTGGCAAGCACCCTCTCAGGCGCTATCGTCTGTGTATCCATCATCCAAGCCATCACGCGAAAGGAAGCGCCATCATGTCCAATCCCTATCAGACCCCGGCTGCCGAGTTGACCATGCCCGCGTCCTCCTCACGTCGCCAATTGGGCGATCCCGCCCGCCTCAACGCCAGTCGCGGGATCGACTGGCTCAGCGAAGGCTGGCGGCTGTTCATGCGGGCGCCGGGGATGCTGTTGGGCATCTCCGTGCTCATGGTGATCCTCTATGCATTGATGGCATTGGTCCCGCTGCTGGGCAACCTGGCGCTGCTGCTGCTGTGGCCGATGTTCACCGCCGGCCTCTTTCTCGCCCTCAGGCATGCCGATGAGGGGCAGCCGGTCACCTTCGCCGATCTGTTCGCGCCCTTCGCCGTCTGGCGCAGCCTGATGGGATTGGGCTGGCTCAGTCTGCTGGCGGGCGTGGTGGTGAGCATGATCGCGGCGGCGGCACTCTTCGCCTTCGGTGTGCTGACCACGATCACCAGCCAGGGCTTCGACCCGGCCGCAGGCTGGGGGCAGGCCGGAATGGGGATGATGCTCGTTCCTCTGCTGGTGGTGGCGCTGATGGCCGCTCTGAGCATGGGCTTCATCTTCTCGCCCATCCTGGTGTACCAGCACCAGGTGCCGGCCATGGAGGCGGTCCGCCTGAGTTTCGTGGCCTGCCTGCGCAACGTGCTGCCCTTCCTGCTGTGGGGGCTGGCCTTCCTGGCCGGAAGTTTCGTGGCGGGACTGCTGGGGGCGCTCATCCCGCTGCTCGGCGGCCTGGTGATGCTGGCGTTCTGCCTGCTGCTGGTGCCGCTGTCGGCCGCTTCGCTGTACTGCGCCTATCGCGACATCTTCTGGCATTGAGCAGTCGAACGCCCGACGCTCGTTGGTCGCGACGCCGCCGTCATTCGACGGCGGTCACTTTGCGTCCGGCCATGTGGCGCAGGTAGGCGATCAGCTGGTCGAGCTGGGCCTCGCTCAGCGCCGCCTCGGCAAAGCCCGGCATGCGCGCCTGCGGCCAGTGGCGCAGCGACTGCGGATCGCGAATGTAGCGGCGCAGCAGATCGGCGCGCAGGTACTCGGTGGGGTTGTAGGGCACGTTGAGGTCGGGGCCGAAGGCGGCGTCGCCCTGTTTGTTCAGGCGGTGGCAGGCCAGGCAATGCTTCTGGAACTGGGCGAAGCCCAGATTGGCCGGATCGTCCGCCGCCAGCGCCGGGTCGGGACGCAGCGCCGGAAAGCGCTCGGCCACCGAAGCCAGCACACGTAGCCGCACCATGCGGTAGGGCCACTGCTCGGGGCCGATCTGCTCGGCCTCGGGATCGGTCCACACCAGATAGAAGGGCCCGGCGCTCTTGCCGGCCTTGCCGAGCGCCGGCCAGGGCGCGGCCGGGTCCTCGACGGCCAGCCAGGCGCGCGCGCCGGGAGCGTCGAGCAGGGAAGCGGCGGGCAGCTCGGCGGCGAAGCCGTCGTCGGCCACCGCCTGCAGATGGGCCTGCGCCGTCACCCCCTTGAGCAGCTCGGCCAGCGGCAGGGCGCGATAGCGCATCGGTCGCTTGTAGGACACGTCGGCGGGAATCGTCACCTCGCGGCTGGCCGGATGGGCGAGCAGCTCGGCGCTGCTGTAACGGTGGCTGCCGTCGGCCAGTTCCACCAGCAGTTCGCCGGCGCTGGCGAGGGGGGCGAGCAGGGCGAGCAGGAGCGGCAGAACGCGCATGGCAGAGGCTTCCGGGCAAGGGGCTGGCGCGCAGCCTAGCAAACTTGGCAGGGCGCGTCCCGGCCGCGTAGCATCGTCTTCTTTGCCGCAAGGAAAGGTAATGTTCGCCGAGTTGTTCGCCGTGATGGCGCCGGTGTTGATCGTCGCCGGCATCGGCTACGCCTGGGTGCGTTCCGGTCAGGCCTATCCCACCGATTTCGTCGCCCGCCTGGTGCTGAACATCGCCACTCCGTGCCTGGTGCTGTCCAGCCTGAGCCGCACCCAGCTGGACATGCAGGCCTTCGGCCAGATGGCGCTGGCCTGCGTGGCGGTGTCGGTGCTGATGGGCGCGGTCGGCCTGCTGCTCAGCCGGGCCATGGCGCAGGACTGGAAGGTGCTGGTGCCGGCCTACCTGTTCCCCAATACCGGCAACATGGGCCTGCCGATCAGCCTGTACGCCTTCGGCGAGCATGGCCTGGCGCTGGCGGTGGCCTTCTTCCTGATGCTCTCGGTGGGGCATTTCACCTTGGGGATGATCCTTTCCGGCGCCGAGCGCTCGTGGCGCAAGCTGCTGGTCAACCCGATCATCCTCAGCCTGGCGGTGGCCCTGCTGGTCCGCCTGTTCGACCTCGAGCTGCCGCGCTGGCTGGCCAATACCACCAGCCTGCTCGGCGGCATGGCCATCCCGATGATGCTGATCACCCTGGGCGTGTCGCTGGCGAGCATTCGCGTGCAGCACCTCGGCCAGGGCATGCTGCTGGGCGGCCTGCGCATCCTTTGCGGCGCGGCGGTCGGCTGGCTGATCGCCGTGGCGCTCGGCCTGTCGCCGCTCGCGCAGGGCGTGCTGGTGCTGCAGTCGTCGATGCCGGTGGCGGTCTTCAACTACCTGTTCGCCGTGCGCGCCAACCGCTCGCCGGAAGCGGTGGCGAGCCTGGTGATGTGCTCGACGTTGTTGTCGTTCGCCCTGGTGCCGCTGCTGCTGGCCTGGTGGATTCCGGCGGTGCGCTGAAACCTCAGCTGACCAGGCGCGTCAGGTTGGGCAGGACCAGGAGGAGGGTGACGGCCAGTACGGCCAGGACGGCTTGCCGCCATTTCGGATTTTGCGAGGATTTGATCATTGTCGTACGCCTTCTTGTTGTTGTTGGCGACCGCGGAAGGCTCGGCTTCCCGCGGCTGCTGGCGTTCCAGCCGTTGTTCGCTTTGGGGCGGGTACGGCCGGCTGTTTGACTAATGTAGAAGGCGTGGCGGCAAAGGGTTAGTTGTTTTTCGTCCGAAAAAGTGTCGGCAGGGCATCAGCGGGCCGGGCCGTCGCCGCGAAGGCCCGCGCCAGAGGGGCTACGCGATGTCGGTCCGGCTGTCGGGGAATGGCGACCGTTCGTCCATCCCCCGTCCTGCGCTCGTTCAGTAGCGGCCGGCCACGGCGCGCAGGGCCGGCGCCGCGAGGTCCGCGGTCGCCGGCAGGTGCCGGACAGCCGATTGCGCCGCCACTTCGCCGATCACCAGGATCGCCGGGCTCTTCAGGCGGAAGGCGGCGGCGTCCTGCTGCATGGCGCCCAGCGTGCTGCGGCACTCGCGCTGCTGCGGCAGCGAGGCGTTCTCGATCATCGCCACCGGCAGGTCGTCGCGCATGCCGCCGGCCAGCAGGCCCTCGCGGATGTCGGCCAGCTTGGCCACGCCCATGTACACCACCAGGGTGGTGCCGGTCTGCGCCAGCGCCGGCCAGTTGAGGCTGCTGTCGTCCTGGGTGTGGGCGGTGACCAGGGTCACGCCACGGGCCACGCCGCGCAGGGTCAGCGGGATGCCGCAGTTGGTGGCGCCGGCCAGGCCCGCGGTGATGCCGTTGACGATCTCGGTGGCGACGCCATGCTCGGCCAGCCAGTCGGCCTCCTCGCTGCCGCGGCCGAAGATGCACGGGTCGCCGCCCTTCAGGCGCGCCACGCATTTGCCCTGGCGGGCGTAGCGCAGCATCAGGCGGTGGATGAACTCCTGCGGCGTGGAGCGGCAGCCGCCGCGCTTGCCGACGCCGATGACGCGGGCCTTGGGGCAGTGCTCGAGGACCGCCGGGTTGACCAGGTCGTCGATCAGCACCACCTCGGCCTCGCCCAGGGCGCGCACGGCCTTGAGGGTCAGCAGTTCCGGATCGCCGGGGCCCGCACCGATCAGCCAGACTTTTGCGCTCATGTTCACCACCTCTCTCGTGTCGCTTGCCGGCGCTGTCACGCCGGCGGGGGCATTCGTCGATCTGCGTAGGGTGGGTTAGCCGCTTGCGGCGTAACCCACCGACGATGCCGCCAGGCATCGTGATTGCCGGCCTTGCGGCCGGTTGGTGGGTTACGACCTGCGGTCTAACCCACCCTACGGTTCATCACCGGTTCAGGCCGGGGCCTTGGCCAGCATCCGCTTGATCTCCGGTACGCAGGAGCCGCAGCTGGTGCCGCACTTGAGTTCCTGCTTGAGGCCGTCGAGGTCGAGGCCGCGCTCGATGCCGGCGCGGATCGCCGTCTCGCCGACATTCATGCAGCTGCAAATCGTCTTGCTCTTGCAGGCCCCGACGTTGCCCGGCGGGGTGCTCAGCGGGGCGAGCAGCCAGCGGCGCAGCTCCACGTCGGCCTTGCCTTCCTCCCACAGCGCCTTCAGCCAGTCGCGCGCGGCGGTCTCGCCGGCCAGGCGGATGGCGGTGATGCGGTCGTCCTCGATGCGCACGCGCTTGCCGACGGTGCGCCGCGGGTCGTCGTAGGCCAGCACCGGGCCCTGGTCGAGGCCGAGCAGGGCGTCGATCTTCGCCAGCAGTTCGGCGTCCGGGGCGACGGCGCTGGCGGCCTTGACCAGCAGGGCCGGGCGCTCGCGGCCGGCCAGGGTCAGGCTGGCGTAGGGGAACTCCTCCAGCAGCGGGCGCAGGGCGGTGAAATTCTGCTGCACGTCGCCCTCGACCAGGGCGTACAGCTGCCAGGGCAGCTCGACCTTGTCCACCTCGACGCCGGCGTGCTTGAGTTCCGGCTGCTTGGACAGCGGGTCGTAGGCCGGCAGGGTCAGCACGTTGGTGCCCAGGCCCTTGAGGAAGCGGTCGCCCCAGTGCATCGGCAGGAAGGCCTGGCCGGGACGCACGGCCTCGTCGGCCTGCACCGGCACGATCAGCGCGCCGCGGCGGCTGCGCAGCTTGACCAGGTCGCCGCCGACCAGGCGCCGGCGGCGCAGCTCGTCCGGATGCAGCGACAGTACGGCTTCCTCGACGTGGCCGAACAGCCGGGCGACGGTGCCGGTGCGGCTCATGCCGTGCCACTGGTCGCGCAGGCGGCCGGTGTTGAGGGTCAGCGAATAGCGCGCCTCGCGCTGCTCCTGCGGCGCGCGGTAGGGATCGGCCAGGAAGCGCGCGCGACCGCTGGTGGTGGGGAACACGCCGTCGGCGTACAGGCGCGGCGTGCCGGCGATGGCGCCGGCCGGGAACGGCCACTGCTGCGGGCCGAGGTCGTCGATCAGCGCATGGCTGAGGCCGGACAGGTCCAGATCGCGGCCGGCGGTGAGCAGCTTGTATTCCTCGAACAGCGCGGCCGGGCTGGCGAAGTCGAACAGGCTCGGCTGGCCGGGACGCAGGCGCTGCTCCAGGCGGCGGGCGAAGTCGCAGGTGATCGCCCAGTCGGCGCGCGCCTCGCCCGGTGCCGGCACGGCGCGGCGCACGTGGCTGACGCGGCGCTCGGAGTTGGTCACCGAGCCTTCCTTCTCGCCCCAGCCGGCGGCGGGCAGCAGCAGGTCGGCGTAGCGGCAGGTCTCGGTGGTGGCGTAGGCCTCCTGGACCACCACGAACGGGCAGTTGGACAGCGCCTCGTGGATCTTCTGCTGGTCGGGCATCGACTGCGCCGGGTTGGTGCAGGCGATCCACAGTGCCTTGACCTTGCCCACGCGCACGGCCTCGAACAGCTCGACGGCGGACAGACCGGTGGTTTCCGGCAGGCTGTCGACGCCCCAGTAGCCGGCGACCTCGGCGCGGTGCTCGGCGTTGCCGGCCTCGCGGTGGCCGGGCAGCAGGTTGCTCAGGCTGCCGGTCTCGCGGCCGCCCATGGCGTTGGGCTGGCCGGTCAGCGAGAAGGGGCCGGCGCCGCGCTTGCCGATCTGCCCGGTGGCCAGGTGCAGGTTGATCAGCGCGCTGTTCTTGGCGCTGCCGGCGGCGGACTGATTCAGGCCCATGCACCACAGCGACAGGAAGGACGGCGCCTGCCCGATCAGTTCAGCGCAGTTCTGCAGGTCGTCGACGGAGATGCCGCAGATGTCGGCCACCGCCGCCGGGGTGTAGTCGCGCACCAGCTTCTTCAGGGCGTCGAAGCCTTCGGTGTGGGCGTCGATGTAGGCGCGGTCGATCCAGCCTTCCCACAGCAGGATGTGCAGGATGCCGTGGAACAGCGCCACGTCGGTGCCGGGCAGGATCGCCAGGTGCAGGTCGGCCAGCTCGCAGGTGTCGGTGCGCCGCGGGTCGACGACGATGATCTTCATCTCCGGGCGGGCCGCCTTGGCCGCTTCCAGGCGGCGGAACAGCACCGGATGGGCGTAGGCCATGTTGCTGCCGGCGATCAGCAGGCAGTCGCTGCTCTCGATGTCCTCGTAGGAGCAGGGTGGGGCGTCGGCGCCCAGGCTGCGCTTGTAGCCGACCACCGCCGAGGACATGCACAGCCGCGAGTTGCTGTCGATGTTGTTGGTGCCGACCAGGGCGCGGGACAGCTTGTTGAAGGCGTAGTAGTCCTCGGTGAGCAGCTGGCCGGAGATGTAGAAGGCCACGCTGTCCGGGCCGTGCTCGCGGATGGTCTCGGCGAACACGTTGGCGGCGTGCTCCAGTGCGCTGTCCCAGTCGGTGCGGGCGCGAGCGAGCTCCTTGCCCAGGCGCAGTTCGGGATGCAGGGCGCGGGCGGCCAGGTCGCCGGTGAGGTGCAGGGTCGAACCCTTGCTGCACAGGCGGCCGTAGTTGGCCGGATGCGCCGGATCGCCCTGTACGCCGGTAATGTGCTCGCCGTCGTGCTCGATCAGCACGCCGCAGCCGACGCCGCAGTAGCAGCAGGTGGAGGCGGTGGTCTGGGTCGGCCGGGTCATGGCAGTCGCTCCGTGTCGTTCTAGGGCATTGGGTGGACAACGCTTGGCTTGCCCACCGGATCATCTGTTGCCGGGGCAAACGCTGCGCGTTTCACCCCTCTGGTTCGTACTTCGGTGTCGCGGGTGGCTCAGGCGCCGCCTTGCATGCCATCGAGAGCCAGCAGCACGCGGCCGCCCTCGACCTTGACCGGATACTTGTGCGCGCAGCCGACGTCCGGCTCCAGGGCCTCGCCGCTTTCCAGGTCGATCTGCCAGTTGTGCAGCGGGCAGGCGACGCGCTTGCCGTAGATCAGGCCCTGGGACAGCGGGCCACCCTTGTGCGGGCAGCGGTCGTCGAGGGCGAACACTTCGTCTGCGGAAGTTCTAAACAGGGCGATGTCGCCCTTGGGGCCGGCGACGATGCGTGCGCCGAGCACGTTGATCTCTTCCAGGGCGCAGATATCCAGCCAGTTCATGTCGTTTCTCCTCGGTCTCGTTCGGTCGCTCGCGGTGTCGGGTGGCAGGGGCCGGCCCTGGCGGTGGCGTTTTCCTGGACGCCTCCGCCAGGACCCGCCCCTGGCAGGGCGGAGTCAGGCGGAGGTCGCCAGCCTGACCGGAATGCGCTCGAACTGCTTCTTCAGGGCCGGCTCCTCGATCTGCTGCTGCCACGGGTCCTGCTCGAAGCTCAGGGCGAACAGCAGGCGCTGGTGCAGTTCCTTGCGCTGCTGCTCGTCCTCGAGGACGATCTTCTTGATGTGTTCGAGGCCGACGCGCTGCATGTAGTGCACGGTGCGCTCGAGGTAGAAGGCTTCCTCGCGATACAGCTGCAGGAAGGCCAGGCTGTACTCCATGACTTCCTCGGCGCTCTTGACCTTGACGAAGAACTCGCCGGCCTCGGTCTTGATGCCGCCGTTGCCGCCGACGTAGATCTCCCAGCCCGAATCCACGCCGATGATGCCGACGTCCTTGATGCCCGACTCGGCGCAGTTGCGCGGGCAGCCGGAGACCGCCAGCTTGACCTTGTGCGGCGACCACATGGCGAACAGCGCGTGCTCCAGGTCGATGCCCATCTGCGTCGAGTTCTGCGTGCCGAAGCGGCAGAACTCGCTGCCCACGCAGGTCTTTACGGTGCGGATGGACTTGCCGTAGGCGTGGCCGCAGGGCATGTCGAGGTCCTTCCACATGCCGGGCAGGTCCTCCTTCTTCACGCCGAGCAGGTCGATGCGCTGGCCGCCGGTGACCTTGACCATCGGCACGTTGTACTTCTCGGCCACGTCGGCGATGCGGCGCAGCTCGGCCGGGCTGGTCACCCCGCCCCACATGCGCGGCACCACCGAGTAGGTGCCGTCCTTCTGGATGTTGGCGTGGGCGCGCTCGTTGATCAGGCGCGACTGCGGGTCGTCCTTGGCCTCGCCCGGCCAGGTGGAGATCAGGTAGTAGTTGAGCGCCGGGCGGCAGGTGGCGCAGCCGTTGGGGGTGCGCCACTCCATGAAGGCCATGGTGTCGGCCATCGAGGTCAGGTGGCGCTCGCGGATCGCCTTGCGCACCTGGCCGTGGTTGTAGTCGGTGCAGCCGCACACCGGCTTCTCGCTCTTGGGCTTGACGTCGGCGGCGCCGCCGACGGTGTTGATCAGGATCTGCTCGACCAGGCCGGTGCACGAGCCGCAGGAGCTGGCGGCCTTGGTGTGCTTCTTCACCTCGTCGAGGCTGAACAGGCCGTGTTCCTGGATGACCTTGACGATGCTGCCCTTGCACACGCCGTTGCAGCCGCACACTTCCATGTCGTCGGGCATGCTGGCGGCCTTGTCCTGGCCCTGGTGGCCGGCGTCGCCCAGGGCGTTCTCGCCGAACATCAGGTGATCGCGGATCTGGGCGACGTTGGCGTCCTCGCGGATCTGCCGGAAGTACCAGCTGCCGTCGGCGGTGTCGCCGTACAGGCAGGCGCCGACCAGCACGTCGTCCTTGATCACCAGCTTCTTGTACACGCCGCCGATCGGGTCGGAGAGGGTGATGGTCTCGGTGCCGTCCTCGCCCATGAAGTCGCCGGCGGAGAACAGGTCGATGCCGGTGACCTTGAGCTTGGTGGAGGTCACCGAGCCGCGGTAGCTGGCGAAGCCGAGCTGCGCCAGGTGGTTGGCGCACACCTTGGCCTGCTCGAACAGCGGGGCGACCAGGCCGTAGGCGATGCCGCGGTGGTTGGCGCATTCGCCGACCGAGTAGACGCGCGGATCGTAGGTCTGCATGGTGTCGTTGACCAGGATGCCGCGGTTGCACGGCAGGCCGGCGCGTTCGGCCAGTTCGGTGTTGGGACGGATGCCGGCGGCCATCACCACCAGGTCGGCGGAGATCACGTCGCCGTTGCCGAACTGGGCGGCGCACACGCGGCCCTCGCCGTTGTCCATCAGGCAGCTGGTCTGGGTGTTCAGGCGGAACTTGATGCCGCGCGCCTCCAGGGCGGTCTGCAGCAGCTTGCCGGCGGTCTTGTCGAGCTGGCGCTCGAGCAGCCAGTCGCCCAGGTGCACCACGGTGACGTCCATGCCGCGCAGCTTGAGGCCGTTGGCCGCTTCCAGGCCGAGCAGGCCGCCGCCGATGACCACCGCGTGGCGGTGGGTCTTGGCGGTTTCCATCATCATCTCGGTGTCGGCGATGTCGCGGTAGCCGATCACGCCCTCCAGGTTGTTGCCCGGGACCGGCAGGATGAACGGGTTGGAACCGGTGGCGATGAGCAGGCGGTCGTAGTGGAGCTGGCCGCCGTGCTGGTCGATCACCTTGCGGTTGCGGCGATCGATCTCCACCACCTTGCAGCCCAGGCGCAGGTCGATGCCGTTGGCCTTGTACCAGTCGAGGTCGTTGAGCACGATCTCCTCGAAGGTCTGCTCCCCAGCCAGCACCGGCGACAGCAGGATGCGGTTGTAGTTGGGGTGCGGCTCGGCGCCGAACACGGTGATGTCGTACATGTCGGGCGCGAGCTTGAGCAGCTCCTCGAGGGTGCGCACCCCGGCCATGCCATTGCCGACCATCACCAGCTTGAGCTTGTTCATGGTTTCTCTCCCATCGCGGAAACCGACCTGCGAAAACAAAAAAAGGCGTCCTGCTGTTGCCAGCAGGACGCCTTTGTCCGGATCCCGAGTCGCTCGGGGAGCGCGCCCCTCGCCGTTGAGGGTTACGCTCGATGTATTGTTGAAGGGGATAAAGCAGATTACGTGCCAGGTTTGCCGGAGCGGCTATTTACGGGGCCTGTGCGGCGGTGGCGGGGCGCCGGAGTGGCGGGCGGCGGGCTGCGCGGCACCGCTTTGAGGCGGATTGCATCGTTGTGGTGCATTGCCGGCCGCGGGGGAGCCGGCCGGCGGGTGCCGCGACTTACGGCTTGAGGGCCAGCACCAGCAGCATCAGGTTGGCCAGCAGCGAAACCAGGGCCAGGCCGCGCCAGAACTTCAGCGGCTCGCGTTCCAGCAGCGGGCGGGCCGGCAGGTCGCGGGCGCGGCGCTCGCCCTGGTCGAGAGCGAGCAGCCATTCCTCGGCGGTCTCGAAGCGCTGCGCCGGATTGGCGGCCACGGCCTTGAGCAGCAGTTCGTCGAGCCAGGTCGGCAGGTCCGGGCGGTAGCGGCTGGCCGCGGTCGGCGCCTTGTTCGGCGGCTGCTGGAAGGGTTCCAGTTCGCCGTAGGGATAGTGGCCGGTGAGCAGGCGATACAGGCAGACGCCGGCGGCGAACAGGTCCTGGCGCGGCTCCGGCGCCGTGCCGGCGAAGGCCTCCGGGGCGATGTAGCTGGGCGTGCCGGGCAGGCTGTGCGCCTCGTCGCGGGACAGGCCGGGGCAGTAGGCCAGGCCGAAGTCGAGCAGCAGCAGGTCGCCGCCGTCGCCGACCAGCAGATTCTCCGGCTTGATGTCGCGGTGCAGGATATTGCGCCGGTGCAGCTGGCTCAGGGCCCGCAGCAGGCCGCGCGCATGCTGCAGCCAGTCGGCCAGCGGCAGCGGGCCCTGCTGGTCCAGGCGCGCGGCCAGGGTCTGGCCGGCGTACTCGCGCATCACGAAGTACAGGTGCTGGCGCTGCGGCAGGCCGTGCACCTCGGGGAAGCCGAGGCCGGCGACCCGGCGCAGAAACCATTCCTCCTGGAGCAGCGCCTGCTGGGCGCCGGCCTCGTCGGCGCGACCGGTGGGCAGGGTCTTGAGCAGCCAGGGGCGCTGCTGGCCGTCGCGCACCCGGTAGAGCAGCGACTGGCGGCTCTCGGCGAGCAGCCCTTCGACCTGCCAACCCTCGAAGCTCTGGCCCTCGCGCAGGCGCGGCGGCAGCGGCCACTCGGGCAGGCTGGCGAGGGCGTCGGCCAGGCTGGCCTCGGGCAGCTCGTCGACGCGCACCACCACGGCGCTGGCGTTGTCCTGGCTGCCGGCGTGGTGGGCGGTGGCGACCAGGGCGGCGGCGACCGCCTGCGGCTCGCGCTCGGCGTCGAGGATGTCGCGGATCACGCCGTCGTCGAGTACCGCCCAGATGCCGTCGCAGAGCAGCAGGAAGGTTTCGCCGGCCTGCAGGTCGCCGTCCAGGTAGTCCATTACCAAGTGCTGGTCGAGGCCGAGGGCGCGCTTGAGCACGTGCTGCATGCCTTCCTGTTCCCAGACGTGCTCGCTGGTCAGGCGCTGCAGCTTGCCGGCGTGCCAGCGATAGGCCCGGCAGTCGCCGACGTGGGCGAGGGTGAAGCGGCGGCCGCGCAGCACCAGGGCGGTGAGGGTGGTGAGCAGCGGCTGGCCGCCGCCGGCGCTCTGCAGCCAGCGGTTGTGGGCGACCAGCAGGCGGTCCAGCGATTGCGCCACCGGCCAGGTTTCCGGGGTGGCGTAGTAGTCCAGGGCCAGCGCCTGCAGGGTGGCGCGCGCGGCCAGGCCGCCGTCGGCGCACTGGCTGACGCCGTCGGCCAGGGCCAGCAGATGGCCCTTGCTGGCGGCCAGCGCCGGCGCCGGAGTCACCACGCGGATGGCGTCCTGGTTCTCGTCCCGCGGGCCGGTGGCGGTGGCTTCGCCGATGGTCAGTTGCAGGGGCATGGGGTGGTCCCAGGTTGTTGTCGAAGGCTCCCACGCCCGGTTCGAGCAGCAATGGGTGTCGGTGCGGCACGCGGCGGCTTTATCAAGCGTAGGGTGGAGAACTCGCGAAGCGATTTTCCACCGGGAGACCTCGAGTCCCCGCTGGTGGACAAGGCTGCGCCGTTGTTCACCCTACGGTTTCGCTGGCTCCCACGCTGCTGCGTGGAAGTCCGGAGGCTGGACGCCTCATGCGCCGTGCCCACGACGGAGCGTGGGCACGGTCATACGCTTCCTGGAGTTTTAGACCCGCGCGGCCGTCACCGCAGCCGAACCCCAGGTGGTGCGCCAGCGCAGCTTGACGCTGTGCAGGCCGATCCAGGCGACCACGCCCAGCGAAGCGAACAGCCACAGGCCGATCTGGTAGTCGCCGGTGGACTGCTTGATGGCGCCCAGGCCCGCGGTCAGGCAGAAGCCGCCGATGCCGCCGGCCATGCCGATCAGGCCGGTCATCACGCCGATGGTCTGGCGGAAGCGCTGCGGTACCAGCTGGAACACCGCGCCGTTGCCGGCACCCAGGCTGAGCATGGCGACCACGAACAGGGCCAGCGCGGCGGTCGAGCTGGGCAGGTTGAAGCCGACCACGGTGATGCACAGCGAGGCGACGGTGTACATCACCAGCAGAGTGCGGATGCCGCCGATGCGGTCGGCCAGGGCGCCGCCGAGCGGGCGCAGCAGGCTGCCGGCGAACACGCAGGCGGCGGTGTAGTAGCCGGCCTTGACCGGGTCGAAGCCGTACTGGTCGTGGAAGTAGCCGGGCAGGGTGCTGGCAAGGCCCAGGAAGCCGCCGAAGGTGACGCTGTAGAACAGCATGAACCACCAGGTGTCACGGTCGGCCAGCGCCTTGAGGTAGTCGCCGACGGCCTTGGGCTTCGGGCGCTCCGGGGCGTTCTTGGCGGCGACGGCGAAGATCGCCAGGGTCAGCACCAGCGGGATCAGCGCCAGGCCGAACACGTTGCTCCAGCCGAAGGCGCTGGCCAGGCCCGGGGCGAACAGCGCGGCGAGAACGGTGCCGGAGTTGCCGGCGCCGGCGATGCCCATGGCCTTGCCCTGGTGCTGCGCTGGATACCACTGCGAGGCCAGCGGCAGGGCGACGGCGAAGGAGGCGCCGGCGAAGCCGAGGAACAGGCCGAGCAGCAGGGCCTGCTCGTAGCTGTGCACGCCCAGCGTCCAGGCCACCGCCAGGGCGGCGATAACGATCACCTGGCCGACCAGGCCGGCGGTCTTCGGCGAGGTGCGGTCGGCGAACATGCCCATCAAAAAGCGCAGCACGGCGCCGGCGAGAATGGGGGTGGCGACCATCATGGCGCGCTGCTGGGTGGTCAGCCCCAGGTCGGTGGCGATCTGCACGCCCAGCGGGCCGAGCACGTACCAGACCATGAAGCTCAGGTCGAAATAGAGGAATGCGGCGAACAGGGTCGGGGTGTGGCCGGCTTTCCAGAAACTCGTGTTCATCTTGTGGCACCTCTAAGCAAGGTTCGCGAAAAAAGACCGGGGAACGGGTGGCGGCTTGGCTGCTCCACCCGCATCCCCGGAAACACCCGGCTTGTGGCTGGGCGTTGGTGGCAAAGCCACCTAGGGACAGGACACCTGAGCGCCGGGCGGATCGCGCCGCGGCGTTCGACCCCGTTCGTTGGGGCAAACAAAAAAGGCGTCGCAACACTGCAGCCGGAGCTGGGTGGTGCGACGCCTTTGTCGTGGTGGAGCAGCCGCCGTTGGCTGCCTTTGCCAGAGATAGAGCAAGAGCTGTGCCAGGGTTGCGAAAAGCCCGAAATCAGGCTTCCGGGCGCTTCACGGCCGGCGCTGGTGATTCAAAACGGGGCGTCGCGGCGCGTCGTGCGCCGCGAAGGGGCGTTGGCCTGGCTCTTTGGCTACTTGCCTGCTGGGCTACTTGTTGGCGGCCGGTGGCATGGGGAACATCACCACCGGGCCTTCGGGCAGGTCGCCGGGCGGCAGGGCCATGGGTGCCGGCGCGCCGGCCGGGCCGAGATGCTTGACCAGCTGGTAGATGGCGCGCAGGTCGTCGTCTGTCATGCGGTGCAGGGTCTGGTTGGGCATCGGCGGGCGGAAGTTGGCGCCGCGCGCCAGGGCCAGCCACTGGCTTTCGCTGAGGTCGCTCAGCGCCAGGCGCAGGTTGCTCGGGTAGGTGGTGCCCCAGGGGCCGTACCAGCCGAGGCTGTCGCCCTTCAGCCAGTCGCTTTCCGGCACCTTGTCCGGGCCCATCAGGTAGCCGGAGGTGTGGCAGTCGTTGCAGCCGGAAATCTGCACCAGATAGCGGCCGCGGGCGAGCAGGGCGTCGTCGGCCGCCTGGGCCGGCGGGAGGGCGGCCAGCAAGGCGAGCGAGACGGCGGGGAGCAGGGTGCGGGTAGGGGATGGCATCGGTGACGCTCCTGTCGGGATGGCGAGTCTCCACAGGTATAGCCCAGGTTGCCGGGGCGGACGCTCCGCCTCCCGGCTGCCCGGCCCTGGCGGGACCGGGCGCGGGGCACTCAGGCCGCCGGCCGGCGCTGACGCTGGTAGAGGAACTCCAGCACCGCGGCGCGGTACTCGTGGTAGCGCGGATCGTGGGCCAGCGCCATGCGCTCGCGCGGCCGGGCGAGGCGGACGTCGAGGATGTCGCCCACGGTGGCCGACGGGCCGTTGCTCATCATCACGATGCGGTCGGAGAGCAACACGGCCTCGTCGACGTCGTGGGTGATCATGATCACCGTGTTGCCGAGCTCGGCGTGGATCTCCATCAGCGAGTCCTGCAGGTGGGCGCGGGTCAGCGCGTCGAGGGCGCCGAACGGCTCGTCCATCAGCAGCACCTTGGGCTGCATGGCCAGCGCGCGGCCGATGCCGATGCGCTGCTTCATGCCGCCGGAGATCTCGCTGGGGCGCTTGTCGCGGGCGTGGGTCATGTGCACCAGCTCGAGGTTGTGCTCGATCCACTCGCGCATCTCGGCCTTGCTCTTCTTGCCCTTGAACACCTGCTGCACGGCCAGTTCGATGTTCTGGTAGCAGGTCAGCCAGGGCAACAGGCTGTGGTTCTGGAACACCACCGCGCGCTCGGCGCCGGGGGAGTTGACCTCCTTGCCGTCGAGGATCACCCCGCCGGTGCTGGCCTGGTAGAGGCCGGCGACGATATTGAGCACGGTGGACTTGCCGCAGCCGGAGTGGCCGATCAGCGAAACGAACTCGCCCTTGGCGATCTTCAGGTTGACGTTCGAGAGGGCGCAGAACAGGCCCTTGTCGGTGGGGAAGCTGATGCCGACGCCGGTCAGTTCGAGGTGTGCGTTGTTCATGGCAGACTCCTGATTGAGGGCGCTTAGCGCAGGTCGGCGTTCTTGTCCCAGCTGACGCGGCGCTGGAGCAGGAGCATGAGGCGGTCGAGGACGAAGCCGATCAGGCCGATGGTCAGCACGGCGACCATGATGCGGCCGAGGGAGTTGGAGCTGCCGTTCTGGAACTCGTCCCAGATGAATTTGCCGAGGCCCGGGTTCTGCGCCAGCATCTCGGCGGCGATCAGCACCATCCAGCCGGTGGCCAGCGACAGGCGCAGGCCGGTGAAGATCATCGGGATGGCGGCGGGCAGCACGATGCGGCGCACGTGGTCGAGCGGCGACAGGCTGAGCACGCGGCTGACGTTGAGCAGGTCCTTGTCGAGGGCGGCGACGCCGACCGTGGTGTTGATCACCGTCGGCCACAGGCAGCACAGCGCCACGGTGAACGCCGAGGTGACGAAGGACTTGGCCAGCAGCGGATCGGCGCTGGTGTAGACGGCGCTGACCACCATGGTCACCAGCGGCAGCCAGGCCAGCGGCGAAACCGGCTTGAACACCTGGATCAGCGGGTTGATGGCGGTGTAGATCGGCTTGCTCAGTCCGCAGACGATGCCCAGCGGGATGGCCAGCAGCGAGGCGATGGCGAAGCCGCTCATCACCGTGTACAGGCTGGTGAGGATCTGCTTGAAGAAGGTCGGCTTGCCGGTATAGGGACGCACGGTGACCTTGGCGTCGGGATCCTTGGCCAGGCGTTCGGCGTTGCGCACTTCCTGGCGCTCGTAGAACTCGTCGGCCTTGCGCTGCTCGGCGAAGTGCTCCTCGACCAGGCTGGAGAACTGGCTGGCCACCTGCACCGGGCCGGGGAACTTGCCCAGGCTGGTATCGATGCTGCCGGCGACGACCTGCCAGAACATCAGGAAAACCAGGATGCCGGCGGCGGGCAGCAGCAGGATGGGTGTCCAGCGCTGGACCAGCGCGGCCTTCTGGGCGGACTTGATGGTGTCCTTGATCGGTTGGGCGACGGCGGGGTTGCTCATCGTCTGTTCCTCTGTGCAGTGGGGAGCCGGCGTGGCCGGCTCCCGGGACGGGTCGGGCATCACAGGCTGGAGTCGGACTTCAGGCCGATCTTGAAGCTCTGGATGTACGCATTCGGCTGGCGCCCGTCGTAGGTGATGCCGTCGATGAACTCGTTGGTCGGTGCGCGGAAGCCTTCCTCGCTGGCCGGCGGGAAGTCGGCGGCCTGCGCCTTGCCCTCGGCGACCAGCTCGGCGGCGGCGCTCTGGTAGGTTTGCGGCTGGTAGACCTTTTTGGCGGTCTCGAAGTACCAGCTGTCCGGCTTGGTCTCGCCGATCTGCCCCCAGCGGCGCATCTGGGTCAGGTACCAGATGGCGTCGGAGTAGTAGGGGTAGGTCGCGTTGTGACGGAAGAACACGTTGAAGTCCGGTACGTCACGCTTGTCGCCCTTCTCGTACTCGAAGGTGCCGGTCATCGAGTTGGCGATCACCTTGGCGTCGGCGCCGACGTACTCGGGACGCGAGAGGATCTCCACCGCTTCGGCGCGGTTGGCGTTGTTGTTCTCGTCCAGCCACTTGGCGGCGCGGATCAGCGCCTTGACCAGGCGCTTGTGGGTTTCCGGGTTGGCGTCGGCCCAGGCCTTGGAAACGCCGAACACCTTGTCCGGGTTGTTCTTCCAGATGTGCACGTCGGCCACCACCGGCACGCCGATGCCCTTGAACACCGCCTGCTGGTTCCACGGCTCGCCCACGCAGTAGCCGCTGATGGTGCCGGCCTCCATGGTCGCCGGCATCTGCGGCGGCGGGGTCACCGAGAGCAGGGCGTCGGCGTTGATCTGGCCGCTGGTGTCGCCTTTTTCCGGGGCGTACAGGCCCGGGTTGATGCCGCCGGCGGCCAGCCAGTAGCGCAGCACGTAGTTGTGGGTGGAGACCGGGAACACCATGCCCAGGTTGAACGGCTTGCCCTGGGCCTTGTACTTGTCGATCACCGGCTTGAGCGCGTCGGCCTTGATCGGGTGGACCGGCTTGCCGTTTTCCATCGGCACGTGCTTCTTCATTTCCTCCCAGACGGCGTTGGACACGGTGATGCCCTTGCCGTTGAGGTCCATGGAGAAGGCGGTGACCACCTCGGCCTTGGTGCCGAAGCCGATGGTGGCGCCCAGCGGCTGGCCGGCCAGCATGTGCGCGCCGTCCAGTTCGCCGGTGATCACCCGGTCGAGCAGCACCTTCCAGTTGGCCTGCGCCTCGAGGGTGACGTAGAGGCCTTCGTCCTCGAAGAAGCCCTTCTCGTAGGCGATGGCCAGCGGGGCCATGTCGGTGAGCTTGATGAAGCCGAGCTTGAGTTGTTCCTTTTCCGGATCGGCGGCCAGGGCAATGGCGCTGCCAAGAAGCAGGCTGGCGGCGCAGGTCAGCTTGGCCAGGGTGTTTTTGATGGAGCGACGGCGATCGTGCATGGTGATTTCCCTAAGGTCAGAAACGAAAAAAGACGTCGCAAACGAGCCGATCATGCTGGGATCAGCTGGCTTTTGACGTCTTTGTCAGTTCGTCCCGATCACCGCCGTTGGCGATCCGAAGACGGATGTACGGTGACTGTTGCAAGTGGCTTGCCAGGTTTTTCGTCGATGGCCGGATTATCTGAGTCGCATGGAAAAATGTTCGGAAAATCAGCGACTTGTAGTTTGTTGCGAAGAAGCGGGAGGGCGCGGTCAGGGGCGTTCGGAGAGGGGGTGGGGCGGCGGTGCGCGTGTTGCGGGCGGCTCGTGCGCTATTGGTGCGCGTCAGGCGGGGGCACCGACGCCCGCTTTGCGGGCGTCGGTGGTCAACTTCAGGGCTCCTTGCGGGCCTTGGCCTCGAGCAGGCCGTCGGCGCGGAACATCGCCTTGATGCCGCGGATCGCCTGGCGGGTGCGGTCCTGGTTCTCGATCAGCGCGAAGCGCACGTGGTCGTCGCCGTAGTCGCCGAAGCCGATGCCCGGCGAGACGCACACCTTGGCCTCGGCCAGCAGCTTCTTGGAGAACTCCAGCGAGCCGAGATGGGCGTAGGCCTCCGGGATCTTCGCCCAGATGTACATGGATGCCTTGGGCTTCTCGACCATCCAGCCGATCTCGTGCAGCCCCTTGACCAGCACGTTGCGGCGTTCGCGGTACTGCTCGGCGATGTCGCGCACGCACTGCTGGTCGCCTTCCAGCGCAGCGATGGCAGCCACCTGCAGCGGGGTGAAGGTGCCGTAGTCGTGGTAGCTCTTGATCCGCGCCAGGGCGCTCACCAGTTCCTGGTTGCCGACCATGAAGCCGATCCGCCAGCCGGCCATGTTGTAGCTCTTCGACAGGGTGAAGAACTCCACGGCGACGTCCTTGGCGCCCGGCACCTGCATGATCGACGGCGCTTTCCAGCCGTCGTAGACGATGTCGGCGTAGGCCAGGTCGTGCACCACGAGGATGCCGTGCTGCTTGGCCAGCGCTACCACACGCTCGAAGAAGTCCAGCTCCACGCACTGCGCAGTGGGGTTGGAGGGGAAGCCGATGATCATCATCTTCGGCTTGGGGATCGCCTCGCGGATCGCCCGTTCCAGCTCGGCGAAGAAGTCCACGCCGGGCACCAGCGGCACCGAGCGCACCTGGGCGCCGGCGATCACCGCGCCATAGATGTGGATCGGGTAGCTGGGATTGGGCACCAGCACGGTGTCGCCATGGTCGAGGGTGGCCAGCATCAGGTGCGCCAGGCCTTCCTTGGAGCCGATGGTGACGATGGCTTCGCTGTCCGGATCGATCTCCACGTCGTAGCGATCCTTGTACCAGCGCGAGATGGCGCGGCGCAGGCGCGGGATGCCGCGGGAGGTGGAGTAGCCGTGGGTGTCTTCGCGCTGGGCGACCTGCACCATCTTCTCGACGATGTGCGGCGGCGTGGCGCCGTCGGGATTGCCCATGCTGAAGTCGATGATGTCCTCGCCACGGCGGCGGGCGGCCATCTTCAGCTCGGCGGTGATATTGAAGACGTAGGGGGGGAGACGATCGATGCGCGCAAAACGGCGCTTGGCTTGTTCGGCCATGATTTCCTCAGAAGACGTAAGCGCCCGGAACCGTCCGAGCGACGTTGGCCAGTGCGCTGGCCTGCCGGAGCACCATACGCTGGCCGACCAGCGGCTGCAAGCGTCTGGCGAGAAGCTGGCGCGGTTAGTGCTGGGAGTTCGTCCTTCCAGTCACAGAGTGCAGTTCATGAAAGCAGTCAGTCTCAGGATAGGCACGCAACGCTCGGTTGGCAGCGAGTTTCTCGACACCCAGTTCGGTAGCAAGAAATTCAGCATCACGGTGACCAGGAGCCCCGACCAGCTGGTCGCCGACCGCGCCCTGCCGGAGGGCGCCGACGTGCAGGTGGCGGTGCTGGACAATCCGTTCCGCCTGACCCGCGACCTGACCAATATCCTCGGCTCGGCGCGTTCGGGCGACTCGCTGGTGCTGGTCTGCGGGGGCGACAAGCTGTACCGGGCGACGCTGAAGTTTCTCGGTCTGGCTTGAAGCGGCGGGAGCCTGGCGGCTGTAGCGATCGCGCCATGCTGGCGGGCGATGTCGGGGTTGCGACAGATGCGGTGCCCACGCGGCAGCGTGGACACCCTCGGGGAGAGCGGGTGGGGTGTCAGTTGCCCAGCATCTCGTGCATCGAGATGATCTGCTCGGCCACCTGGATCAGCTTCTGCTGCTTGCTCATCGCCTGGCGGCGCATCAGGGTGTAGGCGTCTTCCTCGTTGCACTGGCGCATCTTCATCAACAGGCCCTTGGCCAGTTCGATGCGCTTGCGCTCGGCGAGCTGCTGGTCGCGGGCGTTGAGCTGGGCGCGCAGGGCCTGGTCGCTCTCGAAGCGGGCCATGGCCACGTCGAGGATCGGTTGCAGGCGCTGGGCGTGGATGCCTTCGACGATGTAGGCGCTGACCCCGGACTGGATGGCCTGGCGCATCACGCCGGGGTCGTGCTCGTCGGTGAACATGACGATGGGGTGCGGCTGGTCGCGGCTGAGCAGGCAGACCTGCTCCATCATGTCGCGGCCGGGCGATTCGCTGTCGATGAGGATGACGTCCGGACGCACGGCGGCCACCCGCGCCGGCAGGTCGACGGTCAGGCCGGACTCGTCGATCACCTCGAAGCCGGCCTCGTTCAGCGCGGTCTTCAGGCGGCCGACCTTCTTCGCGGTGTCGTTGATCAGGAGGATGCGCAGCATAGGCAGGCTCCGGGGTCAAAGGGCCAGCGACTGGCGTTCGGCCAGCGCGTGCAGGGCGAAGCTGTGGGCATAGGCGACCGGATCGCTGCCGTCCCAGACCTTGCCGTCTTCCAGTATGGAGCGACGCATCGGCTGCGGCACGGCGATGCCCAAGGCGCTGGCGGCCTCGCGGTACAGCTCGAGTTGATGCACCTGGCTGGCCAGCTCATGGTACTGCGGATCGTCGCGCAGGAAACCCCAGCGGCGGAACTGGGTCAGGAACCAGATGCCATCGGACAGGTAGGGCATGTTCACCGCGCCGTCGGCGAAGAAGCGCAGCGGGTGGGCGTCCAGCCAGGCATGGCCGAGGCCGTCCTGGTAGTGGCCGAGGAAGCGCGGCTCGAGGGTACTCACCGGTGCGTTGACGAACTCGGCGGCGCTGAGCAGCTGGGCGGTGCTGCGGCGGTTCTCCACGCTCTCGTCGATGAAGCGACTGGCCTCGAGCAGGGCCATGGTCAAGGCGCGGGCGCTGTTCGGGCATTCTTCGACGAACTCGCGGGTGACGCCCAGGACCTTCTCCGGGTGATCCGGCCAGATCGACTGGCTGGTGGCGATGGTGAAGCCGAGATTCTCGTCCACCGCGTGGGCACCCCAGGGATCGCCGGCGCAGAAGCCGTCGATGCGTCCGGCGCGCAGGTGGGCGACCATCTGCGCCGGCGGCACCACCACGCTGTGCACGTCGCGCAGTGGGTGGATGCCCTGGCTCGCCAGCCAGTAGTACAGCCACATGGCGTGGGTGCCGGTGGGGAAGGTATGGGCGAAGGTCAGGCGTGCACCGCTCTGGTGCGTGCGCTGGCGCAGTGCTTCGCCAGTGGTCACGCCGGCCCCGCGCAGGGCGCTGCTCAGGTTGATCGACTGGCCGTTCTGGTTGAGGCCCATGAGGATGGCCATGGCGGTGGCCGGGCTGCCGAGGCCGAGGTGGATGCCGTAGATCTGGCCGTAGAGCATCTGCGCGGCGTCCAGCTGGCCGCTGAGCAGCTTGTCGCGCAGGCCGGCCCAGGACGCCTGGCGGCGCAGGTTGAGGGTGAGGCCGTAGGGTTGGGCGAAGCCTTGGGTGGCGGCGACGATGAGGGGCGCCGAGTCGGCCAGGGCCATGAAGCCGAGGTCGAGAACGTTCTTTTCCGGAGCATCCGAGCCGGCGGCCCAGGCCAGGGCGTCAGGGCGAGGCGTTGCTTGGTGGTCGGTCATCGCATTTGTTCCATCGCTGAACAAAAAAACGCCGTATCGATCATCGCGCGAGGCGACAGCCGAATACGACGCCATTGTCGTGAACGACTCCGCCGTTGGAGCGTTCTGATGATGAGCTTTAAGCAAGCCGCATGCCAGCGTTGGCCTGCGGCCAGTGCAGGATGCAGGAAAGAAAAAGCCCCGCACGGGGCGGGGCTTTTTCCTACAGCGGTTTAGCGCTTACCGGACTCAGGCCTGCAGCACCGGGATGTTGGCCTTGGCGGCAGCATCCTTGTACTCGGCGATCTGGTCGAAGGACAGGTAGCGGTAGATGTCGGCAGCCATGCTGTCGATGTTCTGCGCGTAGCCCATGTACTCCTCGACGGTCGGCAGCTTGCCGAGGATGGAGGCGACCGCCGCCAGCTCGGCCGAGGCCAGGAACACGTTGGTCGCATCGCCCAGACGGTTCGG
>NZ_JAJHPU010000044.1 GCF_020831405.1 Pseudomonas oryzagri
CCGGGTGACAACGTCAAGATGACCGTCACCCTGATCGCCCCGATCGCCATGGAAGACGGCCTGCGTTTCGCCATCCGCGAAGGTGGCCGTACCGTCGGCGCCGGCGTGGTTGCCAAGATCATCGAATAAGTAGTTGATCTTTCTCGGTTGGGCCGGCATAATAGCCGGCCTGACTCAGTTACAGGCCAGTAGCTCAATTGGCAGAGCGGCGGTCTCCAAAACCGCAGGTTGGGGGTTCGATTCCCTCCTGGCCTGCCAGATTTCTCCAATCTGGCATCCTTCACAAGGTCCTTGCAGATGAACGCCAAGGCTGAAAGCAAAGATTCCCGCCTCGATATCGCCAAGTGGTTGCTGGTTGCCGTGTTGGTTGCCGTGGCCGTGGTGGGTAACCAGTATTTTGCAGCTGAGCCGATCCTGTATCGGGTACTGGGCATTGTAGTGCTTGCTGGTGTGGCTGGCTTCGTTGCGCTGCAAACCGTCAAGGGCAGTACCTTCTTTGCTCTGGTGAAGGAAGCCCGCGCGGAAATGCGCAAAGTGGTGTGGCCGACCCGCCAAGAGACCACTCAGACCACGCTGATCGTGGTGGCGGTGGTGCTGGTGATGGCGCTGCTGCTCTGGGGGTTGGACTCCCTGCTCGGTTGGCTGGTTTCTCTCATCGTCGGTTAAAGGTGTTCTGTGGCTAAGCGTTGGTATGTTGTGCATGCCTATTCGGGATACGAAAAGCATGTAATGCGCTCGCTGATCGAGCGCGTCAAGCTTGCCGGCATGGAAGACCAGTTCGGCGAGATTCTGGTGCCCACCGAGGAAGTGGTGGAGATGCGCAATGGCCAGAAGCGCAAGAGCGAGCGCAAGTTCTTCCCTGGCTACGTGCTGGTGCAGATGGAAATGAGCGAGGCGACGTGGCACCTGATCAAGGACACGCCTCGGGTCATGGGCTTCATTGGTGGTACGGCAGACAAGCCGGCGCCGATCACCGACAAGGAAGCCGAGGCTATCCTGCGTCGCGTGGCGGATGGTAGCCACAAGCCGCGTCCGAAGACTCTGTTCGAGCCGGGCGAGGTGGTGCGCGTCATCGATGGCCCGTTCGCCGACTTCAACGGCGTGGTGGAAGAGGTCAATTACGAGAAGAGCCGGATCCAAGTGGCCGTGCTCATCTTCGGTCGCTCCACCCCGGTGGAGCTGGAATTCGGTCAGGTCGAAAAGGCCTGATCATCAGGGATCCCAACCCCGCAGCTGCCGGCTGCGGGGTTTTGTTGTCACTGGGATAAACGCGAAAGCAAACGGGGAGCCGCAAGGCGACTGTACCCGCAACTGGAGTAGCAGATGGCTAAGAAGATTACGGCTTATATCAAGCTGCAAGTAAAGGCCGCCCAGGCCAACCCGTCGCCGCCCGTCGGTCCGGCTCTCGGTCAGCACGGCGTCAATATCATGGAGTTCTGCAAGGCGTTCAACGCGCGGACCCAAGGTATGGAGCCGGGTCTGCCGACCCCGGTGATCATCACCGTATACAGCGACCGCAGCTTCACCTTTGAAACCAAGAGCACCCCGGCTTCGGTTCTGCTGAAGAAGGCTGCCGGCATTGCCAGCGGTTCCGCTCGTCCGAACACCCAGAAAGTGGGCACCGTTACCCGTGCTCAGCTCGAAGAGATCGCCAAGGCCAAGACCGCCGATCTGACTGCAGCTGACCTGGATGCGGCCGTGCGTACCATCGCCGGCTCCGCGCGTAGCATGGGCCTCAACGTGGAGGGTGTGTAATGGCTAAGCTGACCAAGCGCCAGAAGGCTATTGCCGAGAAAATCGAAGCCGGCAAGCAATACGGCTTCGAAGACGCCGCCAAACTGCTGGCCGAGCTGTCGACCATCAAGTTCAAGGAATCCGTGGACGTCGCCATCAACCTCGGCGTCGATCCGCGTAAATCCGACCAGGTCGTGCGTGGCGCCACCGTGCTGCCGAACGGCACCGGCAAGAGCGTGCGCGTTGCCGTGTTCACCCAGGGCCCGGGCGCTGAAGCCGCTCTGGCTGCTGGCGCTGACCGCGTGGGCATGGACGATCTGGCTGCCGAGATGAAGGGCGGCGACCTGAACTACGACGTGGTGATCGCCTCTCCGGACGCGATGCGTGTCGTCGGTCAACTGGGTCAGGTGCTCGGCCCGCGTGGTCTGATGCCGAACCCGAAAGTCGGCACCGTGACTCCGGACGTGGCCACCGCGGTGAAGAATGCCAAGGCCGGTCAGGTGCGTTTCCGTACCGACAAGAACGGCATCATCCACGCTTCCGTGGGTAAGGTCGATTTCGAGGCGGGCAAGCTGAAGCAGAACGTCGAAGCTCTGCTGGCCGACCTCAAGCGTCTGAAGCCGGCTGCAGCCAAGGGCGTGTACGTCAAGCGCGTGACCCTGAGCACCACCATGGGTCCGGGCCTGCAGATCGACCAGGCTTCCCTGGAAGCTTAAGTATCCAGCGCGCCGGCGTGCCGGCGCGCCATCTATTGGGGTCCCTGCCTGGCGGGGGCTATCCAAGACCGTAGGCGGCGCAAGCCTTAAATCTCCAGCCTACGCAGATGGTGCTCCCGATTCGGTTACCGAATCAGACACCAAAACGCCGTCCGGCTCCGGCTGGACGAAACGGTAACATCCAGGAGTAAACCCGTGGCAATTAAGCTCGAAGACAAGAAGGCCATTGTCGCTGAAGTCAACGAGGCTGCCAAAGCTGCCCTGTCCGCTGTCGTGGCCGATGCCCGTGGCGTGACCGTAGGCGCCATGACCGGACTCCGTAAAGAGGCCCGTGAGGCTGGTGTGTACGTGCGTGTCGTACGTAACACCCTGGCTCGCCGCGCCGTCCAAGGCACTGAATTCGAAGTGCTGGGCGACGTGTTCAAGGGCCCGACCCTGATCGCATTCTCCAACGAGCATCCGGGCGCTGCCGCCCGTATCTTCAAGGAGTTCGCCAAGGGTCAGGACAAGTTCGAGATCAAGGCGGCTGCCTTCGAAGGCAAGTTCATCGCAGCCAATCAGATCGACGTGCTGGCAACCCTGCCGACCTACAACGAAGCCGTAGCCCAGCTGATGAGCGTGATCCAAGGCGCCACCAGTAAGCTGGCTCGTACTCTGGCGGCAATTCGCGACAAGAAGGAAGCCGAGGCCGCCTAAGGCGCCACGGATCTTCCACCTTTTTTGTTAATTGGACGGCCTTGAGGCTGTCACCCAATACAGGAATAGAGTCATGGCTCTGACCAACGAAGATATCATCAACGCCGTATCCGAAATGTCCGTGATGCAGGTCGTCGAACTGATCAAGGCAATGGAAGAGAAGTTCGGCGTTACCGCCGCTGCTGCCGTTGCTGCCGGTCCGGCTGCTGCTGCTGCTGTGGTTGAAGAGCAGACCGAGTTCAACATCGTCCTGGTTGAAGCTGGCGAGAAGAAAGTCAACGTCATCAAGGTCGTGCGCGAGCTGACCGGTCTGGGCCTGAAAGAAGCCAAGGCTGTCGTTGACGGCGCCCCGGGCGTGGTCAAGGAAGGCGCTTCCAAGGAAGAGGCCGAAGCTGCCAAGAAGGCTCTGGAAGAAGCAGGCGCCAAGGTCGAGCTCAAGTAAGCTGAGCCGACATTGCGTCGACAGTCCGCGAGTCGCTTTCGGACTGATGGCTGGTGGCAATAGCCACCGGCCTTTTTCCGTTATGGGGCGGTCCGGCCAAGCCGACCACCCATGACGCGAATCGCCACCGCAGGCGGTGGTCGCAAACCAAGGGTTTGCACGATTTTCCGGCTACTCCCGTCGGAGAGGCCAAACAAGCAGGTGACCAAGCTGGGGAACGCTGATGGCTTACTCATACACTGAGAAAAAACGTATCCGCAAGGACTTTAGCAAGTTGCCGGACGTCATGGATGTGCCGTATCTGTTGGCCATCCAGCTGGATTCGTATCGCGAATTCCTGCAGGCGGGCGCCAGCAAGGAGCAGCTCCGCGACGTCGGCCTGCATGCGGCCTTCAAGTCCGTTTTCCCGATCATTAGCTATTCCGGCAACGCTGCCCTGGAATACGTCGGCTATCGCTTGGGCGAGCCGGCATTCGACGTCAAGGAGTGCGTCCTGCGTGGCGTGACCTTCGCCGTGCCGCTGCGCGTCAAGGTGCGTCTGATGATCTTCGACAAGGAATCGTCGAGCAAGGCAATCAAGGACATCAAGGAGCAGGAAGTCTACATGGGGGAAATCCCCCTGATGACCGAGAACGGTACCTTCATCATCAACGGTACCGAGCGCGTCATCGTCTCCCAGCTGCACCGCTCCCCGGGCGTGTTCTTCGATCACGACAAGGGCAAGACCCACAGCTCGGGCAAGCTGCTGTACTCCGCGCGCATCATTCCCTACCGCGGCTCCTGGCTGGACTTCGAGTTCGATCCCAAGGACGCCGTGTTCGTACGTATCGACCGTCGCCGCAAGTTGCCGGCGACCGTGCTGCTGCGCGCGCTGAACTACGGTACCGAGGAAGTCCTCGACATCTTCTACGACACCAACGTTTTCCACCTGAAGGATCAGTCCCTCAGCCTGGAGCTGGTGCCACAGCGTCTGCGCGGCGAGATCGCCGGCTTCGACATCAAGGACGACAGCGGCAAGGTCATTGTTGAGCAGGGCCGCCGGGTCACCGCGCGCCACATCAACCAGCTGGAAAAAGCCGGCATCAAGCTGCTGGAAGTCCCGCTGGACTACATGCTCGGCCGTACCCTGGCCAAGGCCATCGTGCACCCGGCCACCGGCGAGATCATCGCCGAGTGCAACACCGAGCTGACCACCGAGATGCTGGCGAAGATCGCCAAGGCTCAGGTGGTACGCATCGAGACCCTGTACACCAACGATATCGACTGCGGCCCGTTCATCTCCGATACCCTGAAGATCGACGGCACCAGCAACCAGTTGGAAGCGCTGGTCGAAATCTACCGCATGATGCGTCCGGGCGAGCCGCCGACCAAGGATGCCGCCGAGACCCTGTTCAACAACCTGTTCTTCAGTGCCGAGCGTTACGACCTGTCCGCCGTCGGCCGCATGAAGTTCAACCGCCGCATCGGTCGCGAAGAGATCGAAGGCCCGGGCGTGCTCAGCCGCGAAGACATCGTCGACGTGCTGAAGACCCTGGTCGACATCCGCAACGGCAAGGGTATCGTCGATGACATCGACCACTTGGGCAACCGTCGCGTGCGCTGCGTTGGCGAAATGGCCGAGAACCAGTTCCGCGTTGGCCTGGTGCGTGTCGAGCGCGCGGTCAAGGAACGCCTGTCGATGGCCGAAAGCGAAGGCCTGATGCCGCAGGACCTGATCAACGCCAAGCCGGTGGCCGCCGCGATCAAGGAGTTCTTCGGCTCCAGCCAGCTGTCGCAGTTCATGGACCAGAACAACCCGCTCTCCGAGATCACCCACAAGCGCCGCGTCTCCGCACTCGGCCCGGGCGGTCTGACCCGTGAGCGCGCAGGCTTCGAAGTCCGCGACGTACACCCGACCCACTACGGCCGCGTGTGCCCGATCGAAACCCCTGAAGGTCCGAACATCGGCCTGATCAACTCGCTGGCCACCTACGCCCGCACCAACCAGTACGGCTTCCTGGAAAGCCCGTACCGCGTGGTCAAGGCCGGCCTGGTCACCGACGAGATCGTCTACCTGTCGGCCATCGAGGAAGCCAACCACGTCATCGCGCAGGCTTCGGCGACCGTGGACGAGAACGGCCATCTGGTCGATGAGCTGGTGGCCGTGCGTCACCTCAACGAATTCACCGTGAAGGCGCCGGAAGACGTCACCCTGATGGACGTGTCGCCCAAGCAGGTGGTTTCCGTCGCGGCCTCGCTGATTCCGTTCCTCGAGCACGACGACGCCAACCGTGCACTGATGGGCTCGAACATGCAGCGTCAGGCCGTGCCGACCCTGCGTGCCGACAAGCCGCTGGTGGGTACCGGTATCGAGCGCAACGTCGCCCGCGACTCCGGCGTCTGCGTGGTGGCCCGCCGTGGCGGCGTGATCGACTCGGTCGACGCCAGCCGCATCGTGGTACGTGTCAACGACGACGAGGTCGAGACCGGCGAGGCGGGTGTCGACATCTACAACCTGACCAAGTACACCCGTTCCAACCAGAACACCTGCATCAACCAGCGTCCGCTGGTGCAGAAGGGTGACGTGGTCGCGCGCAGCGACATCATGGCCGACGGCCCGTCCACCGACATGGGCGAGCTGGCTCTCGGCCAGAACATGCGCGTGGCGTTCATGCCGTGGAACGGCTTCAACTTCGAAGACTCCATCTGCCTGTCCGAGCGCGTGGTCCAGGAAGACCGCTTCACCACCATCCACATCCAGGAACTGACCTGCGTGTCGCGCGACACCAAGCTCGGCCCGGAGGAGATCACCGCGGACATCCCGAACGTGGGTGAGGCTGCGCTGAACAAGCTGGACGAAGCCGGTATCGTTTACGTCGGCGCCGAGGTCATGGCGGGCGACATCCTGGTCGGCAAGGTCACCCCGAAGGGCGAGACCCAGCTGACTCCGGAAGAGAAGCTGCTGCGCGCGATCTTCGGCGAGAAGGCTTCCGACGTGAAGGACACCTCCCTGCGCGTGCCGACCGGCACCAAGGGCACCGTCATCGACGTGCAGGTGTTCACCCGTGACGGCGTGGAGCGCGACTCGCGTGCCCTGGCGATCGAGAAGCAGCAGCTCGACGAGATCCGCAAGGACCTCAACGAGGAGTTCCGCATCGTCGAAGGCGCCACCTTCGAGCGTCTGCGCGCAGCGCTGGTCGGCCACAAGGCCGACGGCGGCCCGGCGGCCCTGAAGAAGGGCGCCGAGATCAGCCACGAGTACCTCGACGGTCTCGAGCGCGGCCAGTGGTTCAAGCTGCGCATGGCCGAAGAAGCCCTGAACGAGCAGCTGGAGAAGGCCCAGGCCTACCTCTCCGACCGCCGTCAGATGCTCGACGACAAGTTCGAGGACAAGAAGCGCAAGCTGCAGCAGGGCGACGACCTGGCGCCGGGCGTGCTGAAGATCGTCAAGGTCTACCTCGCCATCAAGCGCCGCATCCAGCCGGGTGACAAGATGGCCGGTCGCCACGGTAACAAGGGTGTGGTGTCGGTGATCATGCCGGTCGAGGACATGCCGCACGACGTGCATGGCACGCCGGTGGACATCGTGCTCAACCCGCTGGGCGTACCGTCGCGTATGAACGTCGGCCAGATCCTCGAGACCCACCTGGGTCTCGCCGCCAAGGGTCTGGGCGAGAAGATCAACCGCATGCTCGAAGAGCAGCGCAAGATCGCCGAACTGCGCGCGTTCCTGCACGAGATCTACAACGAGATCGGTGGTCGCCAGGAGAATCTGGACAGCCTGAACGACGCCGAAGTCCTCGCGCTGGCGGAGAACCTGCGCAAGGGCGTGCCGATGGCCACTCCGGTGTTCGACGGTGCCGAAGAGCGCGAGATCAAGGCCATGCTGAAGCTGGCCGATCTGCCGGAAAGCGGTCAGATGCAGCTGTACGACGGCCGTACCGGTAACGCCTTCGAGCGCACCACCACCGTCGGCTACATGTACATGCTCAAGCTGAACCACCTGGTCGACGACAAGATGCACGCGCGTTCCACCGGCTCCTACAGCCTGGTCACCCAGCAGCCGCTGGGCGGCAAGGCCCAGTTCGGTGGCCAGCGTTTCGGGGAGATGGAGGTCTGGGCGCTGGAAGCCTACGGCGCTGCCTACACCCTGCAGGAAATGCTGACCGTGAAGTCGGACGACGTGAACGGCCGGACCAAGATGTACAAGAACATCGTGGATGGCGATCACCGCATGGAGGCCGGCATGCCCGAGTCCTTCAACGTACTGATCAAGGAAATCCGTTCGCTCGGCATCGACATCGAGCTGGAAACCGAATAACCCGCGACGCGTACCGGCGGCAGGCGAGCCTGCCGCCGGCTCCGTGAGGAGGAAAGGCCTTGAAAGACCTGCTGAATCTATTGAAAAACCAGGGTCAGATCGAAGAGTTCGATGCCATCCGTATCGGCCTGGCGTCGCCCGAGATGATCCGTTCCTGGTCCTTCGGTGAAGTGAAAAAGCCGGAGACCATCAACTACCGTACCTTCAAGCCGGAGCGCGATGGCCTGTTCTGCGCCAAGATCTTCGGCCCGGTGAAGGACTACGAGTGCCTGTGCGGCAAGTACAAGCGTCTCAAGCACCGCGGCGTGATCTGCGAGAAGTGCGGCGTGGAAGTCGCCCTGGCCAAGGTGCGCCGCGAGCGCATGGGCCACATCGAGCTGGCCTCGCCGGTCGCCCACATCTGGTTCCTGAAGTCGCTGCCGTCCCGTATCGGCCTGCTGCTGGACATGACCCTGCGCGACATCGAGCGCGTGCTCTACTTCGAGAGCTACGTGGTGATCGATCCGGGCATGACCCCGCTGGAGAAGGGCCAGCTGCTCAACGACGAGCAGTACTTCGAGGCTCTCGAGGAGCACGGTGACGACTTCGACGCCCGCATGGGTGCCGAGGCGGTCTTCGAGCTGCTCGCCGCCATCGATCTGGACCACGAGATCGGTCGCCTGCGCGAGGAGATCCCGCAGACCAACTCCGAGACCAAGATCAAGAAGCTGTCCAAGCGCCTCAAGCTGATGGAAGCCTTCCAGGGCTCCGGCAACAAGCCGGAGTGGATGGTGCTGACCGTTCTGCCGGTGCTGCCGCCGGACCTGCGCCCGCTGGTGCCGCTGGATGGTGGTCGCTTCGCGACCTCCGACCTGAACGATCTGTATCGTCGGGTGATCAACCGTAACAACCGTCTGAAGCGCCTGCTCGACCTGGCCGCGCCGGACATCATCGTGCGCAACGAGAAGCGCATGCTGCAGGAGGCCGTGGACGCCCTGCTGGACAACGGCCGTCGCGGCCGCGCCATCACCGGCTCCAACAAGCGCCCGCTGAAGTCCCTGGCCGATATGATCAAGGGCAAGCAGGGCCGCTTCCGTCAGAACCTGCTCGGCAAGCGCGTCGACTACTCCGGCCGTTCGGTGATCACCGTCGGCCCGACCCTGCGCCTGCACCAGTGCGGTCTGCCCAAGAAGATGGCCCTCGAGCTGTTCAAGCCGTTCATCTTCGGCAAGCTCGAAGCCCGCGGCATGGCCACCACCATCAAGGCGGCCAAGAAGATGGTCGAGCGCGAACTGCCCGAAGTTTGGGACGTGCTCGCCGAAGTCATCCGCGAACATCCCGTGCTGCTCAACCGTGCGCCCACCCTGCACCGTCTGGGTATCCAGGCGTTCGAGCCGGTACTGATCGAAGGCAAGGCCCTGCAGCTGCACCCGCTGGTGTGCGCCGCGTACAACGCCGACTTCGACGGTGACCAGATGGCCGTGCACGTGCCGCTGACCCTCGAGGCTCAGCTGGAAGCGCGCGCGCTGATGATGTCGACCAACAACATCCTGTCGCCCGCCAACGGCGAGCCGATCATCGTGCCGTCGCAGGACGTGGTGCTCGGTCTGTACTACATGACCCGCGAGGCGATCAACGCCAAGGGCGAGGGTCGCGTGTTCGCCGATCTGCAGGAAGTCGACCGGGTGTTCCGCGCCGGCGCGGTGTCCCTGCACGCTCGCGTCAAGGTGCGCATCAACGAGACCGTCAAAGATCGCGACAGCGGCGTCATCACCAAGAACACCCGCATCGTCGACACCACCGTCGGCCGTGCGCTGCTGTTCCAGATCGTGCCGGCTGGCCTGTCGTTCGACGTGGTCAACCAGCCGATGAAGAAGAAGGCGATCTCCAAGCTGATCAACCATGCGTACCGTGTGGTCGGCCTGAAGGACACCGTCATCTTCGCCGACCAGCTGATGTACACCGGTTTCGCCTATTCGACCATCTCCGGTGTGTCGATCGGCGTCAACGACTTCGTCATCCCGGACGCCAAGGCGCGCATCATCGATGCCGCCACCGCCGAGGTGAAGGAGATCGAGACCCAGTACGCCTCCGGCCTGGTGACCCAGGGCGAGAAGTACAACAAGGTGATCGACCTGTGGTCGAAGGCCAACGACGAAGTGTCCAAGGCGATGATGGCCAACCTCTCCAAGGAGAAGGTCATCGACCGCGAGGGCAAGGAAGTCGACCAGGAGTCCTTCAACTCCATGTACATGATGGCGGACTCCGGTGCGCGGGGTTCCGCGGCGCAGATTCGCCAGCTGGCCGGTATGCGCGGCCTGATGGCCAAGCCGGACGGCTCGATCATCGAGACCCCCATCACCGCGAACTTCCGCGAGGGTCTGAACGTACTGCAGTACTTCATCTCCACCCACGGTGCCCGTAAGGGCCTGGCGGATACCGCGCTGAAGACCGCGAACTCCGGTTACCTGACCCGTCGTCTGGTCGACGTGGCCCAGGACCTGGTGGTGACCGAGATCGACTGCGGCACCGAGCAGGGTCTGCTGATGACCCCGCACATCGAAGGCGGCGACATCGTCGAGCCGCTCGGCGAGCGCGTGCTCGGCCGCGTGCTGGCCCGCGATGTGGCCAAGCCGGGCACCGACGAGGTGATCGTCCCGGCCGGCACCCTGATCGACGAGCAGTGGGTCGATTTCCTCGAGATCAACAGCGTCGATGAAGTGCTGGTGCGTTCGCCGATCACCTGCGAAACCCGCTACGGCATCTGCGCCAAGTGCTACGGCCGCGATCTGGCTCGTGGTCACCAGGTCAACATCGGTGAAGCGGTCGGCGTCATCGCCGCGCAGTCCATCGGTGAGCCGGGTACCCAGCTGACCATGCGTACCTTCCACATCGGTGGTGCGGCGAGCCGGAGCGCAGCTCAGGACAGCATCCAGGTGAAGAGCGGCGGCACCATCCGTCTGCACAACCTGAAGCACGTCGAGCGTGCCGACGGCGCGCTGGTGGCGGTATCCCGTTCCGGCGAACTGGCGGTGGCCGACGACTTCGGTCGCGAGCGCGAGCGCTACAAGCTGCCCTACGGTGCGGTGATCTCGGTCAAGGAAGGCGACAAGGTCGAGGCCGGCGCCATCGTGGCCAAGTGGGACCCGCACACCCACCCGATCATCACCGAGATGGCCGGTACCGTGACCTTCGTCGGCATGGAGGAAGGCATCACCATCCGCCGGCAGACCGACGAGCTGACCGGTCTGACCAACATCGAGGTGATGGACCCGAACGAGCGTCCGGCCGCCGGTCGCGACATCCGTCCGGCGGTGAAGCTGGTCGACGCCAACGGCAAGGATCTGCTGCTGCCGGGTACCGACGTGGTCGCGCAGTACTTCCTGCCGGCCAAGACTCTGGTCAACCTGACCGACGGCGCCAAGGTGAGCGTGGGTGACGTGATCGCGCGTATCCCGCAGGAAACCTCGAAGACCCGCGACATCACCGGTGGTCTGCCGCGCGTTGCCGACCTGTTCGAAGCCCGTCGTCCGAAGGAGCCGTCGATCCTGGCGGAAATCAGCGGCACCATCAGCTTCGGCAAGGAGACCAAGGGCAAGCGCCGCCTGGTCATCACGCCGACCGATGGCAGCGATCCGTACGAGGAGCTGATTCCGAAGTGGCGTCACCTCAACGTCTTCGAAGGCGAACAGGTGAACCGCGGCGAAGTTATCTCCGATGGTCCGAGCAACCCGCACGACATCCTGCGTCTGCTGGGTGTCAGCGCGCTGGCCAAGTACATCGTCAACGAGATCCAGGACGTGTACCGCCTGCAGGGCGTGAAGATCAACGACAAGCACATCGAAACCATCCTGCGTCAGATGCTGCGCAAGGTCGAGATCAGCGAGTCGGGCGATTCCAGCTTCATCAAGGGCGACCAGGCCGAGCTGACCCAGGTGCTGGAAGAGAACGAGCGTCTGGGCACCGAGGACAAGTTCGTCGCCAAGTACGAGCGCGTCCTGCTGGGCATCACCAAGGCCTCGCTGTCGACCGAGTCGTTCATCTCCGCGGCCTCCTTCCAGGAGACCACCCGCGTCCTCACCGAAGCGGCGGTCACCGGCAAGCGCGACTACCTGCGCGGTCTGAAGGAGAACGTGGTGGTCGGTCGCCTGATCCCGGCCGGTACCGGTCTGGCCTACCACAGCGAGCGCAAGCGCAAGCGTGAAGCCGAGAAGCCGCAGCGCGTGAGCGCCAGTGAAGTCGAAGCGGCCCTGACCGAAGCGCTGAACTTCAGCGAAAAATGAGTGCCATCCCCCGGGCGCCGCGGCGCCCGGGGGGTGCCTTGACGAGGGGTGTCAAGCTCTTTAGACTCTTGTACCCCTTAATCTCGCGAGGCGTTTTGTCTCGCGAAATTTTTGTGTCGAAAGACAATCAGTGGAGCTAGTAGATGGCAACTATCAACCAGCTGGTGCGCCAGCCGCGTAAGCGCGTCTCTGAAAAGAGCGACGTGCCGGCGCTGCAGAACTGCCCCCAGCGCCGCGGCGTCTGTACCCGCGTTTACACCACCACCCCGAAGAAGCCGAACTCCGCGCTGCGTAAGGTTTGCCGTGTGCGCCTGACCAACGGTTTCGAAGTCGCTTCCTACATCGGCGGTGAAGGCCACAACCTCCAGGAGCACAGCGTCGTGCTGATCCGTGGCGGTCGTGTGAAGGACCTTCCGGGTGTGCGCTACCACACCGTGCGCGGTTCGCTGGATACCTCCGGCGTGAAGGACCGTAAGCAGGGTCGTTCCAAGTACGGCGCCAAGCGTCCGAAGTAATTTTTCCGAATTCTTTTTTGTCGAGTCGATAAGAGTAAGGTCGGGCAAGTCCCGGGCTAACCTGAAGACCGTTTGAGGGCTTATCAATGCCAAGACGTCGTGTAGCAGCCAAGCGTGAAATCCTGGCTGATCCGAAGTACGGAAGCCAGATCCTGGCTAAGTTCATGAACCACGTGATGGAAAGCGGCAAGAAGGCCGTGGCCGAGCGCATCGTTTACGGTGCTCTGGAAACCGTCAAGCAGCGCAAGAACGTTGACCCCCTGGAAACCTTCGAGAAAGCACTCGACGCCATCGCTCCGCTGGTCGAAGTGAAGTCCCGCCGTGTCGGCGGTGCTACCTACCAGGTTCCGGTCGAAGTTCGCCCGTCCCGTCGTAATGCCCTGGCCATGCGCTGGCTGGTGGATTACGCGCGCAAGCGTGGTGAAAAGTCCATGGCCCTGCGCCTGGCTGGCGAGCTGATCGATGCCGCCGAAGGCAAAGGCGCCGCAGTGAAGAAGCGTGAAGACGTGCACCGTATGGCCGAAGCCAACAAGGCCTTCTCGCACTACCGTTTCTAAGCAGCGCTTTCATCTAGCGAGGACCCTATCGTGGCCCGTACTACACCAATCAACCGCTACCGCAATATCGGCATCTGCGCCCACGTGGATGCCGGTAAGACCACCACCACCGAGCGGATCCTGTTCTACACCGGCCTCAGCCACAAGATGGGTGAAGTGCACGACGGTGCTGCTACCACCGACTGGATGGTGCAGGAGCAGGAGCGCGGTATCACCATTACCTCCGCGGCGATCACCACCTTCTGGGAAGGTTCGCGCGGTCAGTACGACAAGTACCGCGTAAACGTCATCGACACCCCCGGCCACGTAGACTTCACCATTGAAGTTGAGCGCTCCCTGCGCGTGCTGGACGGTGCTGTCGTGGTGTTCTGCGGCACCTCCGGCGTTGAGCCGCAGTCCGAAACCGTATGGCGTCAGGCCAACAAGTACGGCGTTCCGCGTATCGTCTACGTGAACAAGATGGACCGCGCCGGCGCCAACTTCCTGCGCGTCGTCGGTCAGATCAAGAACCGCCTGGGTCACACTCCGGTTCCGGTTCAGCTGGCCATCGGTGCCGAAGAGGACTTCCAGGGGCAGATCGATCTGCTGAAGATGAAGGCCATCTACTGGAACGAAGACGACAAGGGCACCAGCTATCGCGAGGAAGAGATTCCTGCCGAGCTGGTGGACCTGGCCAACGAGTGGCGCAGCAACATGGTTGAGGCTGCTGCCGAGGCCAACGAAGAGCTGATGAACAAGTACCTGGAAGAGGGCGAGCTGACGATCGAAGAGATCAAGGCCGGCCTGCGCCAGCGTACCATCGCCTGCGAAATCGTTCCGGCTGTCTGCGGTTCCTCCTTCAAGAACAAGGGCGTGCCCCTGGTTCTCGATGCCGTCATCGACTTCCTGCCTGCTCCGACCGAGATCCCGGCGATCCAGGGTATCCACCCGGATCACGTCGACGACGGCGACGAGGCTCCGAAAGACGAGCGTCATGCCGACGACAACGCACCGTTCTCCGCGCTGGCGTTCAAGATCGCTACCGACCCGTTCGTCGGTACTCTGACCTTCGTTCGCGTCTACTCGGGCGTTCTGGAGTCCGGCCAGTCGGTCATCAACTCCGTGAAGGGGAAGAAAGAGCGCGTTGGTCGTATGGTGCAGATGCACGCCAACCAGCGTGATGAGATCAAGGAAGTGCGCGCTGGCGACATCGCGGCTCTGATCGGCATGAAGGACGTCACCACCGGTGAAACCCTGTGCGATCCGGAGAAGCCGATCATCCTCGAGCGCATGGACTTCCCGGAGCCGGTCATCTCGGTTGCTGTCGAGCCGAAGACCAAGGCTGACCAGGAGAAGATGGGTATCGCTCTGGGCAAGCTGGCCCAGGAAGACCCGTCGTTCCGCGTCAAGACCGACGAAGAAACCGGCCAGACCATCATCTCCGGTATGGGTGAGCTGCACCTGGACATCATCGTCGACCGCATGAAGCGCGAGTTCGGCGTCGAGGCCAACATCGGCAAGCCGCAGGTTTCCTACCGCGAAACCATCACCGGCGTTAACGTCGAGATCGAAGGCAAGTTCGTTCGTCAGTCCGGTGGCCGTGGTCAGTTCGGTCACTGCTGGATCCGCTTCTCGGCGGCCGACGTGGACGACAAGGGCAACATCACCGAAGGTCTGGTCTTCACCAACGAGGTCGTGGGTGGTGTGGTTCCGAAGGAATACATCCCGGCGATCCAGAAGGGTATCGAAGAGCAGATGAAGAACGGCGTTGTCGCCGGCTATCCGCTCATCGGCCTGAAGGCAACCGTGTTCGATGGTTCCTACCACGACGTCGACTCGAACGAGATGGCGTTCAAGATCGCTGCCTCCATGGCAACCAAGCAGCTGGCCCAGAAAGGCGGCGGCAAGGTCCTCGAGCCGATCATGAAGGTAGAGGTAGTGACTCCTGAGGACTACATGGGTGACGTGATGGGTGACCTGAACCGTCGTCGTGGTCTGATCCAGGGTATGGAAGACACCGTCTCCGGCAAGGTCATTCGCGCCGAAGTTCCGCTGGGCGAGATGTTTGGCTACGCTACCGACGTACGTTCCATGTCCCAGGGTCGCGCGAGCTACTCCATGGAATTCTCCAAATACGCCGAAGCTCCGTCGAACATCGTCGAAGCACTGGTTAAGAAGCAAGCTTGATTCAGCCCTTTTAGCAAGAGGTTCACTGTCGTGGCTAAAGAAAAATTTGAACGTAACAAACCGCACGTCAACGTTGGCACCATCGGTCACGTCGACCATGGCAAGACCACTCTGACTGCCGCTCTGACCAAGGTCTGCGCCGAGACCTGGGGTGGCTCCGCTCGTGCCTTCGACCAGATCGACAACGCTCCGGAAGAAAAGGCTCGCGGTATCACCATCAACACCTCGCACGTCGAGTACGACTCCCCGGCCCGTCACTACGCGCACGTCGACTGCCCCGGTCACGCCGACTACGTGAAGAACATGATCACCGGTGCCGCCCAGATGGACGGCGCGATCCTGGT
>NZ_JAJHPU010000045.1 GCF_020831405.1 Pseudomonas oryzagri
AATTTGTGACAGCTCTGGCAGCTCGATCAGCGCTGGATGGCGGTTGTGTATAACGCCGAGCGCTCCGCGTGGGAGCCCGAGGCCCTGGACGCTCTGCGTCCATCGACCGCGGGAGCGGCCGGCGATGCGTGCCCACGCGGAGCGTGGGCACGATCATGAGCCGCTACTGGCCCCGCGCCAGCGGGCAAGTGGGTAGAATCATCCATCCCTGCCACGGACAGCCCCATGCTCAACATCTTCCTGCTGCTGGCCAGCGCCCTGGTCAGCCTGTCGCTGTCCGCTTCCCCGTTGTCCTTCACCCGCGATGTGCAGCCGATCCTCACCCAGAAATGCGTGGCCTGCCATGCCTGCTACGACGCGCCCTGCCAGCTCAATCTCGGCAGCGGCGAGGGCATCCAGCGCGGCGCCTCCAGGGTATCGGTCTACAACGGCGCGCGTACCCAGGCGCAAGCGACCACGCGGCTGTTCGTCGATGCGCGGGATGAGGCCGGCTGGCGCGCACGCGGCTTCCATTCGGTGCTTGGCGGCGGCGATGCCGCGCTGGTGGCGCGCATGCTGGAGCTGGGGCGCCGGCATGCGCCGCTGCCGGGCGCGAAGCTGGCGGAGGATCTGGATATCGGCATCAACCGGGCCAACCAGTGCCCGCAGCCCGAGCAGTTCGAGGCCTTCGCCGCCAAGAATCCCGGCGCCGGCATGCCCTTCGCGGTCAGCGGCCTCACCGACGACGAGTACGCCACCCTGCGCCAGTGGCTGGCCGAGGGGGCGACCCTGGATGGCCAGCCGCCGCAGGCCAATGCCTCCGAGGCGGCGCAGATCGCCAGCTGGGAGGCACTGCTCAACCGTCCCGGCGCGCGCGAGCAACTGGTGGCGCGCTGGCTGTACGAGCACCTGTTCCTCGCCCACCTGTACTTCGACAAGGGCGCCAGCGGCCGGTTCTTCGAACTGGTGCGCTCGCGCCGGCCTAGCGGCGAACCGGTGGACGTGATCGCCACGCGGCGCCCCAACGACGATCCGGGCACCGCCGTCTTCTACCGGTTGCGGCCGATCCAGGGGGTGATCGTCCACAAGACCCACATCACCTACGCGCTCACCCCGCGCAAGCTCAAGCGGGTCGAGGACTTGTTCTTCGCCGGCGACTGGGCCGCGGACGAGCTGCCCGGCTACGGTCCGCAACGCCGCGCCAATCCGTTCGAGACCTTCGCCGCCATCCCGGCGCGGGCGCGCTACCAGTTCATGCTGGACGACGCGGAGTACTTCGTGCGCACCTTCATCCGCGGCCCGGTCTGCCGCGGACAGATCGCCACCGACGTGATCCGCGACCAGTTCTGGACGCTGTTCCAGGATCCCGGTCACGATCTGTACGTCACCGATGCCGCCTACCGCGAGCGGGTGACGCCGCTGCTGACGCTACCGGGGCTGCACGACGACCTGGCGCAGCTGCCGCTGCTCTGGCGTGCCTACCTGAGCAAGCGCAACGCCTATGCGGCGGAGCGCCGCGCCGCCTATGCCCAGGCGCCGCGGCCCAGTTGGTCGCACATCTGGGCGGGCAACGACGACGCGCTGCTGACGGTGTTCCGCCAGCACGACAGCGCCTCGGTCAGCAAGGGGCTGATCGGCGCGGTGCCGCAGACCCTGTGGTGGATGGACTATCCGCTGCTGGAGCGCACCTACTACGCCCTGGTGGTCAATTTCGACGTGTTCGGCAACGTCTCCCACCAGGCGCAGACCCGTCTGTATTTCGACCTGATCCGCAACGGCGCCGAGCAGAACTTCCTGCGCCTGATGCCGGCCGCAGAGCGCGAGGCGCTGCTCGACGACTGGTATCAGTACAGCGGCAAGCTCAAGCTGTGGCTGAACTACGCGGCCATCGACCAGCAGACGCCCAGCGGCCTGCACCTGCCGGAGGGCGATGCCAAGGGCGCCTTCGCCGCCCGCCTGCTGGAGCGCTACGGCACCCTCAACGCCCGGCCCGACCCGTTCAACCGCTGCGCGGAATGGCGCTGCTACCGGCCCGGCGTCAGCACCAACGTGCAGCAGATCGACCAGCGCCTGAGCAGCTTGGCGGCCAGGCCGCTGGCGGTGCTGCCGGTCATCGAGTTCCTGCCGGAGGCGACGCTGCTGCGCGTCGAGCTGGATGGCGGCGGCCGCGAGGTGTACAGCCTGCTGCGCAACCGCGCGCACAGCAATGTGGCGTTCATGATCGGCGAGTCGCTGCGCTACCAGGCGGAGAAGGACACCCTGACCCTCTACCCGGAGGTGCTGACCAGCTACCCGAACTTCCTGTTCAGCCTGCGCGAGGGCGAGGTCAACGCCTTCGTCGCCTCGCTGCAGCAGGCGCGCAGCGCCGCCGACTTCGAGCACATCGTGCAGCGCTGGGGCGTGCGGCGCAGCGACCCGCGCTTCTGGAGCCTGTTCCACGACCTCGCCGCGCATATCCGCGAGCACGAGCCGGTGGAGGCGGGAGTGCTGGACATGAATCGTTATCAGAACCTGTAGCGATCCCTCTCGCGGCGCTCCGCGCCAGGAGCGGGAAGCACCGCGCGCCGCGGAACCATTCGGGCAGGAATCGGGTCAGTTTGGTGGGGTATTCCTACCAAAATGCTAGGACTTTATCCGCGCCCACGCATCGCGTACACTGCGCCCATCTTTGCGAGGAGTTCCCATGAGCGCCATCACCTTCACCGAAGCGGCCCAGGCCTACCTGGCCGATCTGCTCGAGAAGCAGAACACCCCGGGCATCGGCATCCGCGTGTTCATCACCCAGCCGGGCACCCAGTACGCCGAGACTTGCATCGCCTATTGCAAGCCGCACGAGCAGAAGCCCGAGGACACCGCCCTGGCGCTGAAGGCCTTCACCGCCTGGCTCGACGCGGTCAGCGTGCCCTTCCTCGAGGACGCCGTGGTCGACTACGCCACCGACCGCATGGGTGGCCAGCTGACCATCAAGGCACCGAACGCCAAGGTGCCGATGGTCAATGAGGATAGCCCGCTGACCGAGCGCATCAACTACTACCTGCAGACCGAGATCAACCCCGGCCTCGCCAGCCACGGCGGCATGGTCAGCCTGGTCGACATCGACGACGGCGGCGTGGCCATCCTGCGCTTCGGCGGCGGCTGCCAGGGCTGCGGCATGGTCGACACCACCCTCAAGGACGGCGTCGAGAAGACCCTCATGGAGCGCATCCCCGAGCTCAAGGGCGTGCGCGACGTGACCGACCATACCAACAAGGAAAATGCCTACTATTGAGGCATATTCCTCCTCGTTCGACGAATTACCAGGGGAGTCTCGCCTCCCTTGGTAATTTCGCATATCACGAAACCATCTAAGTTATCCGCCTCGCCTTTGCTAGTTTCATTTCTGCAGCGCCAATGTCTCCTTGGAGAGTATTAGCGAATGACCAGGATGGAACATGCACATTCAAAGGCTTCGTCGGTTGCTCGTCGTCGATTGCGCGGATGAATTCTCCTCGCTTGTTTTCAGGCTTCGCCAGGCCGGTTGGGAAGTAGTTGTCAGTACGCTCGACGAGGCATTCAAGCAGCCGGCGGAAGTTGGCCTGATTCATCTCGGGCCTTATCGGGATGACTTCACGGCGCCGAGCCAACTGGTTGGCCGGCATCCCGCGCTGTGGATCGCGGTGGTATCGCCGGGGGATCTGCTGAACAGCAACCTCGGTCCCTTCATCGGCGAGTGGTTCCACGACTATCACACCCTGCCGCTCAATCTCGATCTGTTGCAAGGCGTTCTCGGCCATGCCCTGGGCATTGCCATGCTGCGCCGGCCCGTGCGACTCGGCGCCGAGGATGGCCAGTTGCTGGGCAGTACGCCGGCGATGTGCGAGCTGCGCACGCTGCTCGCCAAGCTGGGGCCCACCGAGTCGCCGGTGCTGATCCGTGGCGAAAGCGGAACCGGCAAGGAATTGGTGGCCCAGGCGTTGCACCGTCTGTCGCGCCGCGCCAGCGAGCCGTTCATGGCGATCAATTGCGGTGCCATCCCCGAGCATTTGATCCAGTCGGAGCTTTTCGGCCATGAGAAGGGCGCATTCACCGGCGCCCACCAGCGCAAGATCGGGCGGATCGAGGCGGTGGATGGCGGCACCCTGTTTCTCGACGAGATCGGCGATCTGCCCTTGGATCTGCAGTCCAACCTGCTGCGCTTCCTGCAGGAGGGGCAGATCGAGCGGGTTGGCGGCAGCCAGCCGATCCGGGTGAACGTCCGCGTGCTGGCGGCCACTCACGTCGACCTGGAACAGGCGGTGGAGCGGGGCGCTTTCCGCCTGGATCTTTATTACCGTCTGAACGTCCTGCAGGTGTACACCAGTCCGCTGCGCGAGCGCCTGGCCGATGTGCCGGAGCTGGCCCGGCACTTCGCCCGCCTGTACGCCCCCGAGGTCAATCGGCGGCCGCGGCCGTTCAGCGAAGCGGCGCTGTGGACGATGTGCGAGCACGACTGGCCGGGTAACGTGCGCGAGCTGGCCAATCGGGTGCGGCGCGGCCTAGTGCTGGCCGAGGGGCAGCTGATCGAGGCCGAGGATCTGGGCTTTGCGCGAACGGATGTGGCGCTGCGGACCGACTACAGCCTCGAGGATTACAAGCTCAAGGCCGAGCGGCAGGCCCTGAGCGACGTGCTGCTGCAGTACTCGCAGAATCTCAGCCGGGCGGCGAAGGCCCTTGGCGTCTCGCGTCCCACCTTCTATCGCCTGCTCAACAAGCACGGCATCCGTTGAATGCGCGCGCCGGCCTGCCGCCGGGCCCGGGCCGGCAGGCGGTACGGGCCTCAGAAGTAGTAGGGGAACTTGAGGCTGAAGGAGAAATCCGGGGCGTCCGGGGTCAGGCCGACCGACAGGTTGGGCACCATGGTCAGCTTGTCGCTCAGCGCGAAGGTCATGCCGATGTTGAAATAGGCGGCGTTGGCGTCGCTGCTGGCGACCGTCTGCCAAGAGCTGCCGTCGGGCTTGATGCGGCTTTTCTGGCTGATCAGCTGCGAGTAGGAGAAGGACAGGCTCATGCGCTCGTTGAGGGCGAAGGCGGTGCCCAGGCCGTACTGGAACCAGTCGCCGAGCTTGACCTTGCCGCCGAGCTTGGTTCCCTGCTGGGCGCTGATGTCGTCGAAGGATTCCTCGAGGTTGTGGGTATAGGACAGGTTGCCGAAGAGGACGGCCGGATCGACGGTCTTGACCAGCGAGATGCCCGGCGTGATCGACCACACGCCGTTGCCGGTGGGCAGCTCCTCGGGCACGGTGAGGTTGTCGTTCTCCGCCGAGGGGACCAGCTTGATGCCGTAGGGCTCCTGGCCGGTGGGCGCCTTGACCCGCAGGCTGAACACCGCATCCGGCCAGCCGGGGCTTTCGTCATGGAACTTGTAGGCCACCCCGGCGCTGACATCGCCGAGGGTCGGTTCGCGGTCGACGGTTTCCGAGGAAATCTGCGAGGTGGAGCCCCCGGCGCCGGCCGACTCGTAGGTGGTTTCGCGATAGTTGATCGGCGCGTTGAGGTCGAACTGCCAGCGGTTGCCCACGTTGTAGCGGCCGGTCAGGTCGAGGGTGAAGTTGTCGGACTCGATCTGGTCGACGCCGATATTGCCCAGGAAGATGGCATCCAGGGCGAGGAAGCCGTTGAGGAACATCTGCCGGGTATCGTAGTGGCTGTAGGTCAGGCCGGTTTCCACGCTGAACCTGCCTTCGCCGAAGAAGCCGCTGGCCTTGTCGTAGATGTCCTCGACACTGCGCGACGGCGTGTTGTCCTCGCGCAGGCTTTCGCCGTAGCCGCTCGCGCCTTTCGAGGTGGCTGTCGCAGGCGCGGCGGGGGAGCGGGCGAGGCGCTGGGGCTGGGGAGTGGCGGGTTGCGCCTCCACCTCGCGCACCCGCTGCTCCAGCACCATCAGGGCCTTCTGCTGCGCTTCGTAGCGCTGGCGCAATTCGCGCAGTTCCTGCTGCAGTGCGGCGAGTTCTTCGTCGGTGGCCGCCTGCAGGAAGGGGGCCGGCAGCAAGGCAGCGATCCCCAGGGCAATGGACAGCGAGCGAGAGCGTGGCATGGGGCAGTCCCTGTCTTTTCGAATACGGGGTCAGAATAGTTCAATACCCTGCGGGTCGTAGGGCACCCACCTGGCCCAGGTTGATCTGTACCTGGTCGCTGCTCAGGCTGCGCTCGCGCAGCACCACCTCAAGCGCGGTCACGTTGCTCACGGCGTTGCGCGAGCCACCGATATTGGTGTGCTGCTGCAGGCCGCCGTTGCCCAGGTTCTGCACGCTAGAGCCCTGGCCCGCCGCCTGGATCGCGATCTGCAGGCCGCCGCCGCTGGGGCTGATGCGCACGCTGCCGGCACTGGTCATGCTTTCGATGGCGCCGGTGAGGGGTTGCCCTCCGCCGTTCGTCGCCGACGCGGCCTCCCCCCGACGGACGGTGATGGTGAGGTCGTTGCTGGCGCGGTTGAAGTCGCCCGCCGCGCGAACGCTCTGGCTCACGCCATCGACCAGCGCCAGTCCTTCGCCGCCGATGACCTGGCCGTTACCGGCGGCCGGCGGGGGCTGCTCGCCCTGGCGGGTCACGATCGAGGCGGTGAATTGGGGCTCGAACATGCCTTCGCTCATTTGCATGCCGACCCGGCCGCCGAGGACCTGACCCTGGGCATTCTCCCATTGGCTGCTCATGGTTACGCCGAAATGGACGATGAGCCCCGGCATGACGAAGCGGCCGCGCAGCTGCGCAAGCTCCTCGTCGCTTACCTCGATGGGCTGGAGCGGGTCGCTGGCGTGCGCCGGAATACCGGCGGCGAGGCAGCAGGCCACCAGCAGTACCTGAAGTTTCATGTGGACCTCCGCAGGCTTTCTGTCCAGGCCCTTGCAGCTGGCCTGGAGTAGTCGCTGTCAGAAGAAGTCGCTCTGGATGAAGCCATGCTCCATCAGCTCGGCGTCCTTGACCGGATGGAAGCCGTTCAGCCGATTCCTGGCCGTCAGGGGCTCGGGAGGGCTGAGCAGGGCATTGGTCCGGTCGTACTCGGGGCCGATCACGGCGAACACGATGCCGTTCCAGCCGTTGGTGAATTCTTCGAGGGGGTAGCGTTTGTGGCCGAGAACCGGGTCGCCGATATAGGCGTAGCCGTTTCCCGTTCTCTGCAGGACCACGAAGTGCTTGTAGCCGCGCACCTCCTGCAGAACGATGACCGGCACCTTGAGTCGGGCGAGCCCCTCGGCAGACACCCGATAGCCGCGGGCGCGCATGCCCAGGCTCTCGATGTAGCGCTTCATGTCGAGCATGGAAAAGCCCTGGTTGCGGACCAGCTCGTGATCGGCGCCGATCAGCATGCCGTTGATCACGAACGTCTCGTCTACATCCAGGCGATAGGCCTGGCGCAGGATGGTGGCCAGGGCGGCCGCGCCACAACTGAAGTCGGTTTTCTGCTCGACCAGATTGCTGAAGCGCCGTTCGCGGATGCTCTCGACCTGCTTGAATGCAAGCGTGCCTCCCGGCAGTACGGCAAAGGGGGTTTGCGCGGCTGACAGGACGCCGCTCGCGCAGCACAGCAAACAGAAGATGGCCAGGCGCATGGCAGGCACTCTCTCGACCAGGAGGGGGAGCCCTGCTGGGCAGGGCTCCCGTTGGATGGCGACTATGGGTTATTCACTGCAGGCATCGCAGCCCACAGCGATACTCATGGTGTTCATCTGCTGGTTGCTGGTGCCGGCAGCGATGTTGACACCCATGTTGCCGCTGGCGCCGTTGAGTGCGTCAGACAGGCTGACGGTGTTGGTCACCGGGGTGAGGAAGGTATAGCCCTCCGTCAAGGTCACGCTGGTTGCCAGGCTGGTATTTTCCACCTCCTCGATATCCCGGTTGGCGGTGCGGCTCTCGCTGGTGTCTTCGCTGGCAGAGGCGCTGGCCTCCTCGCTGGTGCTGGTGTCGGAGGAGAAGTCGGCGCTCCACTCGCGGGACTCGTCGCGCGTCGAGCTGGACTCCTTGTCTACGTTCGCGGTGACGTCGAGGGAGCTTGACGACTCGCGGGCCGAACTCCTCGAGGCATCGACGGTGACGCCGACATCGAGCTCGGCATCGAGGCTGCTGCTGGAAGTGCGCTCGACGCTGTCGTCGTCCCGATCGACGCCGCTGAAGGTGCTGGTGTCGAGACTGGCGCTGGCACTGGCATCGATATCCAGGCTAGCGCTCGACTCCGAGGAAGAGCTGTGGGACTTGTCCACGGTAACCGACTTGTCCAGCGACGCGCTGTAGGTCTTCGACGAGGACCTCGACGAGTCGTAGCTGGCGCTGGCCGAGGCCGTGGTGCTGCTCGACGAGTCGCTTGCAGACTCGGTCGCAGTGCTTGCGTTGTAGGTCGAGTCGCCCGAGTCGTCCAGTGTGTAATTTCTGCTGGAGTCCCTGGTGGTTTCGGTGGTCGTCTCATAAACGGCACTGGTGGCACGGTTGTCGACCGTGTTGCCGCTCATGTTCTGTTCGCCACCACCCTCGGCGCTGACTTCCCAGCCCCGGGCCGTGGCGATCGCCAGAGCGTTCCCCTGTTGATTGAGGTCGCCGGCGGCCATGTTGAGGCCGACGTTGCCGGATGCGTCGTTGCCAAAACCGCTGGCATCGATGCCATTGACATTGGAAACCTGGGCCACGCTACCGTCGTTGTCCTGGTCGATGGTGATCGCGGCGGTTGCCGTGCCGAAGACGAAGTCCTCGTCGGCGGTAGCGATTACCACATCGTTGCCCTGCTGGTTCAGGCTCCCGGCTGCGAAGTTGGCGCCGACGTTGCCGTCGTTGCCCTCGAGGGAGTCGGAAAGCTCGACGGTGTTCTCCGTGCCCTCGTTGGACACGGTGTTGTCGCCGCCCACGTACTGGTCGCGGCTAACCGATGCGGTAGCATCGCCAGCCCGGCGATCCAGCAAGGGATCGTCATCGTCCCCGTTTTGGGCCTGGACCGCGAGCGCCATTGCCGCAGCAATGGCGAACACTAGCGGTTTCAGGGTCGTTGATACTTTCATGGTGGTTCTCCTTGCATATATGCAGCACACGTTGGGCATGCATCGGGTAACGCGTCATTCCATTACCCTGATGCTGACGGTGTTCGCCGTCCTGTTGCCCACCCCAGCACTCTGGTTCAGCTGAACTACACCACCGCTCCCGGCGAAAGCCTGCCTGTCGATGGCGACGGCACGCTCACCCGGGCCAGATTCATCTGCACCTGAGTTCTTCGAAGACACCACGACCTGTTGCGCAAGGATGCTGTCATCCACGCTTTGCGCCGCAGAACTGATGCTCACTCGAAATGAATTGATCTGTTGAGTGCCGGCGCCTGCCGACTGATTGACGCCCAGAACTCCGGAACCGCTGCTGAAGGCGCTGCCGCCAATGCGTGCCTGCGCGTTCAAGGATTTGTCGACACCGTTCAGTTCCTGGTACTGGCGAAACCGGGTGGTGGCACTGGCGCTCGCGCCAATCGCCAGGGCGCGCCCGTTGATCTGTTGCTGTTGGCTGCCGGCCGCCTGGTTGACCGACAGCGCGCCCTGGTAGCTGGCGCCGCTGTTGGTGATCAGCGCCTGGTTCTCGACCAGTGCGGGTTCGGCCAGGGCCAGCAGGGGCGCGCTCAGCACGGCGAGCAGACTGATGCGATGCATGTCAGCGATCTCCCGAGAGCATTTTCAGGGGCGCCAGGCCTTGCTGGAGGCTGCGATTGACCTGGTTGGAAATGCCGGATCCGGCACTGCCCGCACGCCCGGCGCTCATGCCCGGCAGGCCCTGAGCCGCGCTCGCGCCGGAAGTCCCCAGGCCGGGAAGCTGGCCGTCGGGCAGGATCTGGCGTTGCAGCCCCGATCCGCTGGTGACCCGGGCGAAGTCGCTGTCGCTCAGCTCGAAGGTGTTCACGGCGCGATCGACGGCCGGGGAGGTGTTGGCGTTCGCCGTACGTGGGTTGGGGGCGGGTGCGAGGACCGGGCGGGTAGCGGTCTGGGGTTGGACCGGACGGGTCAGGACGATGATCCCATCGTCCGCCCGGGAGGCGGGGGCCATTCCGTAACCCAGCGATACCAGCAAGATGAACGACAGCGTGCGAGCGAACGTTGAAGCGTTTCGATCCATGGCGGCGGTTCCTGCGTAATGCAGACCTGGTTGCGTGGCGGGTCTATCGCAGGAGCCGTGCCAACTTTTTATATTTCAATTAAATCAATACGTTGCAGTTTTTGAAGAGTTGCCCGCCCTGGAAACTGTCAAATCCGTAAGACACATGAACGGAGTTGTTCGGTGACTGGAGCAGCAAATCCGCGGCTTGCAGGGCAAACGGGGCTGTAGCACGCCTGAGACACGCCACCCGCGAAACAGCCGTGAAACAGCGCGAGCGAAGTATTTAAAGGCCGCGCTCTGTATCATGCATGCAACACCTACTCATCGATGCAACACCGCAGGAACGCCATGCGCCGGACGCAAGGAGAAAACATGCGCCCCTTCACCGATACCCGTCCACCGCATCTGGCCCGGCTGCTCGGTCTGTGCGGCCTCATCCCGTTCATGAGCGCGGCACTGAGCGTCTGGGTAATCCCGGGCGGCTGGCAGCCGCTGGTGGTGGCCTCGCTGCTCAGCTATTCGGCGGTGATCCTCGCCTTCCTGGGGGCGATCCACTGGGGGCTGGCGATGCGCGGCGAACAGGACGACGTGCGTGCGCAGATGCAGTTGGGCTGGTCGGTGATTCCGCCGCTGCTCGGCTGGGCGGTGGTGTCGCTGGCGTCCTTCGGCCTGCCGGCGGCCCTGGCCATTCCGCTGTTCGTGCTGGCCTTCATCGGCATGGACATGGCCGATCTGCGCGCGGTGCGCCTGGGGTTGGCGCCGATCTGGTACCGGCCCCTGCGCAAGCCGCTGACCGTCGCTGTGGTCCTCAGCCTGCTGGTCGCCTGGGTCGGAGTGGTGGTGGGCTGAGCGAGGTGGCTTGCCTGATGGCTTCACCGGGGCGATTTCGGCGCCCAAGGCGCCGAAACTGCGTTGCAAGGCACTAGCAGGTCAGCTGGTCGGCCTGGCGGTACAGCATCAGCAGCTTGCGGGTCACCGTCTGCTGCAGGTCGTTGCGCTCGAACGCCGACAGGTGTGGCAATTGGGTCAGCTGCAGGCGGTGCAGGTGCAGATAGGGCATGCGCTGATCGAACTCGCGCAGGTCGCCCTTGACCAGCACCGGCAGGAACACGTCGCCGCTTTCCTTCAACTTGCTGATGATCTGGGCCAGGGCGCCCTTGAACGGGCGGGCCTGGAGCAGCTCGCCCTTGGGACCCAGGCGGGCCAGCAGCAGGCCCTTGTGGTTCTGGAATTGCCCGGGCAGCACGCACAGACCGGTCTTGCGCACCGAAAGGGGCGAGATGTGGTTCAGGGTGTCATGGAAGGCGTAGGGGTTGGGCAGCACCACCATCTTGCGACCGATCTCGGTCGGGAAGTGCAGGCCGTAGTTGGTGTACAGCTGGCTCACCGATTCGGAGTAGACGCATAGTCGGTTCTCGAACAGGCGGATGAAGCGCTCCGCCAGATCCCGCTTCTCCAGTTGATCCAGATCCCAGATCAGGTCCGGGTTCGGCTTATTGCTCAGGTCGACTTCCTGGAAGCTCATGCGTGCACTCGTTACAGCTGGGCAGTGGGGGGCGTCTCGTCCCGGTACCGTACGGATCGGGAGGGGCGGACGGCAGGGAGTATGCGCAATCAAAATGATATTTCACCAGCCGTCTTCGCCAGATTTGCGATCAAAGTCGTTCCTTTGTGCACCCAAGGAAGCAGCGGTATGCGTGGCTGATCCCGATCAAGACGCTTTGCCGCGGGACCTGCAGCCGACTGTCGGCTCTGATAGGATGCCGGCCGGCCGCCCGGGGTCGGGCTGGCACGAGTTCGAAGGGCATAAAGGCGCGCATGGCGCGCGTGACGGGAGTGATTTCATGGAATTGTGGACCGCCATTCAGGCGCTGATTCTGGGCATCGTCGAGGGACTGACCGAGTTCCTGCCGATCTCCAGCACCGGTCACCAGATCATCGTGGCCGACCTGCTCGGCTTCGGCGGCGACCGCGCCAAGGCGTTCAACATCATCATCCAGCTCGGTGCGATCCTCGCCGTGGTCTGGCAGTTCCGCCAGCGGATCTTCGACGTGGTGCTCGGCCTGCCGCGCGAGCGCGCGGCGCAGAAGTTCACCATCAACCTGCTGATCGCCTTCTTCCCGGCGGTGATTCTCGGCGTGGCCTTCGCCGACCTGATCGAGCACTGGCTGTTCAACCCCATCACCGTGGCCAGCGCGCTGGTGATCGGCGGCCTGGTCATGCTGTGGGCCGAGAAGCGCCAGCATGCCATCGAGGTGCATGCGGTGGACGACATGAGCTGGAAGCACGCCCTGAAGATCGGCTGCGCGCAGTGCCTGGCGATGATTCCCGGCACCTCGCGCTCGGCCTCGACCATCATCGGCGGCCTGATCTTCGGCCTGTCGCGCAAGGCGGCCACCGAGTTCTCGTTCTTCCTCGCCATGCCGACCATGGTCGGCGCCGCCGTGTACTCGGGCTACAAGCACCGTGCGCTGTTCGAGAGCGGCGGCGACCTGCCGGTGTTCGCCCTGGGCTTCGTGACCTCCTTCATCTTCGCCATGCTGGCCGTGCGCGCGCTGCTCAAGTTCATCGCCACCCACAGCTACGCGGTGTTCGCCTGGTATCGCATCGGTTTCGGCCTGCTGATCCTCGCCACCTGGCAGATGGGCATGATCGACTGGAGCACCGCGCAGGGCTGACGCGCGCGGGACAAGGCCATGGAACAGCGCGGCGTATTGAAAAGCTGGAACGACGACAAGGGATTCGGCTTCATCCAGCCGGAGAAGGGCGGCGAGCAGCTGTTCGCCCATATCTCGGCAATGCGCGGCGAACGTAGGCCTGCGCCCGGCGATACGCTGGTGTATGTCGCCGAGCGGGACGCGCAGGGACGATTGCGGGCAAGGCACATGCGCTTCGACGAACTGAGCCTCGATCGTCCCACCATCCGCCGCAAGCCCCGGCCAGTGGCCGCCAGTGCCGAGCCGCAAGCGCGCCGGGAGCGGGCCGGTTCACCCGCCATACGCAATCTGCCGCTCAAGCTGGCGCTGTTCGCCGGGCTCTGTGCTCTGCCCTTGGCCGGCGGCTGGCGGATGTTGCAGGTCTCGGGCTTCGCCTGGCCGCTGATCGGCTATGGGCTGCTCAGCATGATCAGCTTCTTTCAGTACCAGGCGGACAAGAACAGTGCCGAGACCGGGCGCTGGCGGACGCCGGAAAGCTCCCTGCATGCCGTCGAGTTGCTCGGCGGCTGGCCCGGCGCGCTGCTGGCGCAGCAGGCGTTCCGCCACAAGACGCGCAAGGTTTCGTATCAGCTGGTGTTCTGGGCAATCGTCGGGTTGCACCAGGCGTTCTGGATCGACTGGCTGCTGCTGGGCGGACGCTTCATCCGGCAATTGCTGCCGCAGCTGGCCGCCTTCCTTTAATGCACAAGGGGCGCATGGCGCCCCTTGCAATCACCGGCAAGTGCCGCCCGAGCGGGCGGCGCGGTTTCAGGCAGCGACGCCCTGGCTGCGCAGGTAGTCGTCGTAGGTGCCGCTGAAGTCGGTCACGCCGTTTTCCGACAGCTCGATGATGCGGGTGGCCAGCGAGGAGACGAACTCGCGGTCGTGGCTGACGAAGATCAGCGTGCCCGGATAGTTCTCCAGCGCCAGGTTGAGCGCCTCGATGGATTCCATGTCGAGGTGGTTGGTCGGCTCGTCCATCACCAGCACGTTGGGCTTCTTAAGGATCAGCTTGCCGAACAGCATGCGGCCCTGCTCGCCACCGGAGATCACCTTCACCGACTTCTTGATCTCGTCGTTGGAAAACAGCATGCGACCGAGGGTGCCGCGCACCAGCTGTTCGCCGCCCTGGGTCCACTGGCCCATCCAGTCGAACAGGGTGACATCGTCGGCGAAGTCGTCGGCGTGGTCCTGGGCGAAGTAGCCGACGTCGGCGCTCTCGGTCCACTTCACTTCGCCGGCCATCGGCGCCATCTCGCCGACCAGGGTGCGCAGCAGGGTGGTCTTGCCGATGCCGTTGGGGCCGATGATGGCCACGCGCTCGCCGGCCTCGATCTGCAGGTTCAGGTTCTTGAACAGCGCGGTGCCGTCGAAGCCCTGGCTGACGTGCTCGAGGGTCACCGCCTGGCGGTGCAGCTTCTTGGTCTGCTCGAAGCGGATGAACGGGCTGACGCGGCTGGACGGCTTGACCTCTTCCAGCTGGATCTTGTCGATCTGCCTGGCGCGGCTGGTGGCCTGCTTGGCCTTGGAGGCGTTGGCCGAGAAGCGGCTGACGAAGGTCTGCAGTTCGGCGATCTGCGCCTTCTTCTTGGCGTTGTCGGCCAGCAGGCGCTCGCGGGCCTGGGTCGCCGCGGTCATGTACTCGTCGTAGTTGCCCGGGAACAGGCGCAGCTCGCCGTAGTCCAGGTCAGCCATGTGGGTGCACACGCTGTTCAGAAAGTGACGGTCGTGGGAAATGATGATCATGGTGGAGTTGCGCGCGGTGAGCACGCCTTCCAGCCAGCGGATGGTGTTGATGTCCAGGTGGTTGGTCGGCTCGTCGAGCAGCAGTACGTCCGGATTGGAGAACAGCGCCTGGGCCAGCAGCACGCGCAGCTTCCAGCCGGGCGCCACGGCGCTCATCGGGCCGAAGTGCTGGTCCAGCGGGATGCCCACGCCGAGCAGCAGCTCGCCGGCACGCGACTCGGCGGTGTAGCCGTCCATCTCGGCGAACTGCACCTCGAGGTCGGCGACCTTCATGCCGTCGTCCTCGGTCATCTCCGGCAGGCTGTAGATGCGGTCGCGCTCGGCCTTGATGTTCCACAGCTCCTCGTGGCCCATGATCACCGTGTCGATCACGGTCATGTCCTCGTAGGCGAACTGGTCCTGGCGCAGCTTGCCGAGGCGCACGTTGGGCTCGAGCATCACCTGGCCGGCGGACGGCTCCAGATCGCCGCCGAGGATCTTCATGAAGGTCGACTTGCCGCAACCATTGGCGCCGATCAGGCCGTAGCGGTTGCCGTTACCGAACTTCACGGAAACGTTCTCGAACAGCGGCTTGGCGCCGAACTGCATGGTGATATTGGCGGTGGAAATCACGAGTCTGTCCTGCAGGCTGAGGGCGCGGGGGCGCAAAAAGGAGGAGATTGTAGCGTTTTACGTCACCTGCGGCAGCCCGTAGCTGGCGCCGATTCGCAATCTTCACGCAGGCTGTGACGATCCGGCACGAATGGTGCAGTATGATGGCGTTTTCAGATCAATAGGTTACGGCGGTTATCTCATGGACATCACAGCAATGCTGCGCATCCTGGCTAGCCAGGACGGGTCGGACCTCTACCTCTCCACCGGAGCACCGCCCTGCGCCAAGTTCAACGGCGTGCTGCGCGCCCTGAGCAAGGACGTGCTGCAGCCGGGCGATGTGGCGAAAATCGCCCAGGAACTGATGGATCCCGAGCAGCGGGCGGATTTCGAGCGCGATCTGGAGATGAACCTGGCGATCTCGCTGAACAACATCGGTCGCTTCCGGATCAACATCTTCAAACAGCGCAACGAGGTCTCCATCGTCGCGCGAAACATCAAGCTGGATATCCCGCGTTTCGAGGACCTCAAGCTGCCGCCGGTGCTGCTCGACGTGATCCTGGAAAAGCGCGGCCTGGTGCTGTTCGTCGGCGGCACCGGCTCGGGCAAGTCCACCTCGCTGGCTGCGTTGATTGACCACCGCAACCGCACCCACAGCGGGCACATCATCACCATCGAAGACCCGGTGGAGTACGTGCACAAGCACAAGAAGTCGATCATCAACCAGCGCGAGGTGGGCGTGGATACCCGCAGCTTCCACGCCGCGTTGAAGAACACCCTGCGTCAGGCGCCGGACGTCATCCTGATCGGCGAGATTCGCGACCGCGAGACCATGGAGCACGCCCTGGCCTTCTCCGAGACCGGCCACCTGGCGATTTCCACCCTGCACGCCAACAACGCCAACCAGGCGCTGGACCGCATCATCAACTTCTTCCCCGAGGAGCGTCGCCCGCAGCTGCTCAACGACCTCGGCAACAACATCAAGGCCTTCGTTTCCCAGCGCCTGATCAAGACCGTCGACGGCAAGCGTCGGGCCGCGGTGGAAATCCTGCTGGGCACCGCGACCATCCGCGACCTGGTCAAGCGTGGCGACTTCAACCTGATCAAGGAGGTCATGGAGAAGTCGCGACCCCTGGGCATGCAGACCTTCGACCAGGCGTTGATCGACCTGGTCCACGAAGGGGCGATCGACGAAGAAGAGGCGGTGAAGAACGCCGACTCGGCGAACAACGTGCGACTCAAGCTCAAGCTGCATCGCGATGGCGAGAACGGCCAGGCCAAGGCCGACGACACCTCGACCTGGAGCCTGGAGCCGACCATGGAAGAGGAAGAGGAGCTGCCGCAGGTCTGAAGCCTGGCCACTCGAAGACCAACGATGCCGGAGTCGACGCCAGTCGACTCCGGCATTTGCGTTTCAGCGGCGGAGTTTCAGCGGCGGAAATAGACCAGCACCAGGTGCCAGCCGAACTGGGTGCGCAGCGGACCGTGGACCTGGTTCAGCGGCTTGCGGAACACCACGTTCTCGAACGGCTTGACCATCTGCCCCGGGCGGATTTCGCCGAGGTCGCCGCCGCGCTTGCGCGAGGGGCAGAACGAATGGCGGCGGGCCAGGGTGGCGAAGTCCTCGCCCTTGGCCAGGCGTTGCTTGAGCTGCTCGGCTTCGCCGATCGTCTTGACCAGGATGTGGCGAGCCATGGCGACGGCCATCGGAGACTCCTCGGGTGATTGCAGGGGCGCGCAGTGTACCCCAAGCGCCGGCCTTTGCCTGCGCCGGCGGGCGGGGCTCAGCCCGGGCGCTGGCGGGTCCTGTACAGGGAGTACAGCACCCCGCCGGCGAGCAGGGCGAAGGTGACGCCCAGCGACAGCGCCGCCGGGATCGGCCCGAGGATCCCGGCGAGGAAGATCTTCGCGCCGATGAACACCAGCACCAGGGCCAGGGCGTATTTGAGGTAGACGAAACGGTGCAGCATCGCCGCCAGGGCGAAGTACAGGGCGCGCAGGCCGAGGACCGCGAAGATGTTCGAGGTGTAGACGATGAAGGTGTCCTGGGTGATGGCGAAGATCGCCGGGATGCTGTCCACCGCGAACAGCAGGTCGGTCAGCTCGATCATCACCAGGGCGAGCAGCAGCGGCGTGGCCTGGCGCTGTGGCTGGCCGTTGGCATCCGGCAGATGGACGAAGAAATGCGCGCCATGCAGCTCGTCGGTGACCCGCAGGCGCTGGCGCAGGAAGCGCTGTACCGCGTTGCGCGCCAGGTCCGGGGCGTCGTCGGGCGAGCTGCGCAACATGCGCACGCCGGTGCCGAGCAGGAACAGGCCGAACAGCTGGAGGATCCAGGCGAAGCTGTGGATCAACGCCGCGCCCAGGCCGATCATCAGCGCGCGCAGCACGATCACGCCGAGAATGCCCCAGAACAGCACCTGGTGCTGGTAACAGCGCGGGATGCCGAGAAAGCCGAAGATCGCCGCCATCAGGAAGATATTGTCCAGCGATAGCGACTTTTCGATCAGAAAGCCGGTATAGAACTCCAGCGCACGGTCGGCCCCCATCTGGGACCAGACCCAGACGCCGAACATCAGGGCGACGCTGATATACCCGGCGGACAGCCACAGGCTTTCCGCGATGCCGATCTCCCGCCGCTGGCGATGCAGCACGCCGAGGTCGAAGGCCAGCAGGCCGCTGACCAGCAGGAAGAAGCCGAGCCACAGGCCGGTGGCGGTGCCGAGCAGCTCGGTGTCGAGAATGGCCTGCAGCGTGCGCATGGCCCCTCCCTGCCGCATGGGTGCAGTCGGTGACACCGACATGGCGGGGTGCGACCGTCAGAGGGGCCCGGCGTCGTCAGCCTGTGCGGGAGGCCGGGTTGGCCGTTTTTCGTACAGGCCAGCCATGACCTTAGGCCTGCCGGCCGGCGGGAGCAAGCGGCAGCCGCTGCCCGGTAGCCGGGCAACGTCCATGGCGGGTCAGTAGACCCACACTTCGACGCGGCGATTCTTCTTGCGTCCGGTCTCGCTGTCGTTGGAGGCCACCGGCATGGCGTCGCCCAGGCCGCTGATGCTGCGCAGCAGCACGCCGGACTTCACCAGTTCGCGCTGCACCGCCATGGCGCGCAGCTTGGAGAGCAGTTCGGTGCGAGCGGGGTCGTTGTTGCGCGGATCGGCGAAACCGACCAGGACCACCTGGCTCATCATCTTGTTGTTGTCCTTCAGGTAGCGCACCACGCGGCGCACGTCGCGCAGGGCCTTGCTGTCCAGCTCGGCGCTACCCTCGTCGAAGCGGAAGTTGACCGCCAGACGCTGGGCATGATCGATCAGTTCGCGATAGGCCGGCGGCATCTCGCCGTTCGCCTCGACCTGCATGGCCTTGACCGTCTGGCTGACGAAGCCGTTCCTGGCGACGATCTCCTGGCCGCTCGGGCTGTGGGCGAAGCGCACCAGCGCCTGGGCCCACAGGTTGCTTTCGCTGGGCTTCATGTAGAAGAACAGGCGGCGCGACAGCGGATAGTCCTCGGTGGCCACCAGCTCGGCGGTCGGCGGCATCGGCTGCGAGTCGCCGGCGCTGATCGCCAGCGGCTTGGCCTGGCGGATGTAGGGCAGGCCGATGAAGCCGATGCCCTGCGGGTCCCTGCTCACCGCATCGGACAGCTGGTTGCTCGACTCGAAGCGCTGGGCGCCGGCGGCAAGGCTCTTGCCGTGGCTGGCCAGCACCAGCTCCTTGAAGGTGTCGAAGGTACCGGAATTGTCGTCGCGGGCGTACAGGCGGATGGCGCCGCCGCGGCCGCCGAGCTCTTCCCAGGTTTTCACCTCGCCGGCGAATACCTGGGCCAACTGCTCGACCGACAGGGATTGCAGCGGGTTGGCCGGGTGGAGGATCACCGCCAGGCCGTCGATGGCGATCACCTGCTCGCCCTCGGGGCTCTTCAGATCGCCCAGAGCGGCGAGGCTGGCGGCCTCGCTGTCCTTGATCGGTCGCGAGGAGGCGGCCAGCGCGGCGCTGCCCTGGCCGAGGGCGACGAAGCCGGTGCCCGAACCGTGGGCGGCGACCTCGATATTGACCATGCGGCCCTGGGCATCCTGACCGGTCACGCGCTGTTCGTTGAGGCCGCTGTCCTCGATGCGCACGTTGGAGAAGCCTTCCTTCTCCAGCAGGCCGCCGACCAGCGCCGGGCCGAGCTTGGCGCCGATGGTGTTGGAACCCTGGATGTGCAGGGCCGGCTGGCCGCTGGCCGGCAAGGGCAGGGCGGCGAGGGTGGTAAGGGGCGCGGTGAGGGCCAGAAGCCCGCCGAGCAGCAGGCGGGCGGTACGAGCAGGAGAGAGGCGCAGCATGGCGACAGGGAACCTTGTTGGTCAGGTCTGGGATGCCGCGCAGATTAAGTCAGTGCGATGACCGTTCTGTTACATGCCGGGCTTTCGAGTGTGAACTGGTTCACGCCAGCTCGAGCCACACCGGGGCATGGTCCGAGGGCTTGTCCATGCAGCGCACGTCGTAGTCGATGCCGGCGCTGCGCAGGCGCGGTCTGAGCCCTGCCGAGGCGAGGATCAGATCGATGCGCAGACCGCGCTTGGGTTCGTCCTCGAAGCCGCGGCTGCGATAGTCGAACCAGCTGAAGCGGTCGCATACCTCAGGGTGCAGTTCGCGGTAGCTGTCCACCAGGCCCCAGGCATGCAGGCGGGCCATCCACTCGCGCTCCTCGGGGAGGAAGCTGCACTTGCCGCTGCGCAGCCAGCGCTTGGCATTCTCCGCGCCGATGCCGATATCCAGGTCCTGCGGCGAGATATTGAAGTCGCCCATCACCACCAGGGCCTGCTCGGGGCTGAACTGCTCCTCGAGCAGGCGCTGCAGGTCGGCGTAGAACTGCGTCTTGGCCGGGAACTTGACCGCATGGTGGCGGCTTTCGCCCTGCGGGAAGTAGCCGTTGAACACCTGCAGCGGCTGACCCTGGGCATCGGTGAAGGTGGCGCCGATGAAGCGGCGCTGGGACTCCTCGCCGTCCCAGGGAAAGCCCTTGACCAGGTTCTGTGGCGCCTGACGCGACAACAGGGCGACGCCATAGTGGCCCTTCTGGCCGTGGTACTCGACGTGATAGCCGAGCGCCTTGATCTCGGCGCACGGGAACTGTTCGTCGGCCACTTTGGTTTCCTGAAGGCCGATCACGTCCGGCTGATGGCGCTCGATGAGTTCGATGAGTTGATGAGGACGTGCACGCAATCCATTGATATTGAAAGAAACTAATTTCATGAGGCGAGAGTTCCGGGACCTGAGCAGGAGCCGGCGATGCTAGCCGATCGAGGCGTTTCGAGTAACAGCGCAAAGTGCGTGGATTTGCTCTTCGGGGTGCGTGCTAGTCTTCTGGCGATAGGTGCGGGCGATCCGCAAGCCGGCACAAGAGCCGCGCAAAAGTTTGCGGCAAGCTAGATAATTTGCGTGCAACCTACTGATCTAAAAGGAGAAAGCAATGAGCCAAGTGACCCTGAAAGGCAATCCGGTGCGCGTCGACGGCAATCTGCCGCAGGTTGGCAGCCAGGCTCCGGCCTTCCGCCTGGTCGGGTCGGATCTGTCCGACCACACCCTCGCCGACTTCGCCGGCAAGCGCAAGGTGCTGAACATCTTCCCGAGCGTCGACACCCCGACCTGCGCCACTTCGGTGCGCAAGTTCAACTACGAGGCGGGCAACCTGGACAACACCGTGGTGCTGTGCATCTCCGCCGATCTGCCGTTTGCCCAGAAGCGCTTCTGCGCCAGCGAAGGTCTGGACAACGTGATCAACCTTTCCATGCAGCGTGGCCGCGAATTCCTCAAGGACTATGGCGTAGCCATCGGCGAAGGCCCGCTGGTCGGCCTGGCCGCCCGCGCGGTGGTGGTGCTCGACGAGCACGACAAGGTCCTGCACAGCCAGTTGGTCAACGAAATCGCCGACGAGCCGGATTACGAGGCAGCGGTCGTTGCCCTGGGCGGCCGGGCCCCGGAAACCAGCAACCTGTAAGTTGTCGGTCGTTCCTGGTTGCTCATCGAGCCGCGGGCAACCAGGAACGACCCGCCGTGGGGCAAGACTTCCAGCGCTACGGAGTTTGTCCCCGTCGCCGAAGCCCATCGGCTTCCCCCTTCCGGGTCTGGCGCCTGCCGCTACCACGCCCCCTCGGCAATTCCCTTCTTCTCCCGCGCCGCTCCCTCGCGGTGCCGCCGCGACGGCACTGCGCAAACCCGTTCCCGCCGTACCGCATGCGCCATCCCTGCCACTTGTCAGGGCGCGAACCGCCTGCGCGGCATGCAGCCTTTGCTCCATCAGCTAGCGTTTAAGGGCGGAGTCGCATTCAAGGAGACACGGAGAATGGCCAAACGAGAGAAAAAGAAAGCGGCGAGCCTCGCAGAGACGAAGGAAAGACTGAGCCGCAGCGAATACGAGGAAGAGCTGAAGAAGCTGCACGTCGAGCTGGTCAAGTTGCAGCAATGGGTGGTGGCCAAGGGCCTCAAGGTGTGCATCGTCTTCGAGGGGCGCGACGGCGCGGGCAAGGGCGGCACCATCAAGGCGATCACCGAACGGGTGAGTCCGCGGGTATTTCGCGTGATAGCGCTGCCGGCGCCATCCGACCGGGAAAAGAGCCAAATGTATGCCCAGCGTTACCTGCGCCACCTGCCGGCGGCCGGCGAGGTGGTGATCTTCGACCGCAGCTGGTACAACCGCGCCGGCGTCGAACGGGTGATGGGCTTCTGCACCGAGGAGCAGGTGGAGCGCTTTCTCGTCGTGACGCCGCTGTTCGAGAAGCTGATGGTCGAGTCGGGAATCATCCTGCTCAAGTACTGGCTTGAAGTGAGCGCCGAGGAGCAGCAGCGCCGCCTCGAGGATCGCATCAACGACGGCCGCAAGATCTGGAAGCTGTCGCCCATGGACCTCAAGTCCTTCAGCCGCTGGGACGAATACACCCGTGCCCGCGACGACATGTTCGCCGCCACCGACAGCGACTGGGCGCCTTGGTATATGGCGCTTTCGGAGGATAAGCGGCGGGTACGCCTGAACATCATCAGTCATCTGCTCGAGCAGATTCCCTACGAGGATCTGACCCGCAAGACCAAGGTTAAGCTGCCCAAGCGCACCGAGATCGGTCGTTACCGGTCGATGGCCTATCCGTTCAAGATGGTGGAGGAGCGCTTCTGAGCCGCCTTTCCGACGGGAGGGAAGCCGTTCGGCAAACGCCTGCCGCCAGCCAGGGCTCTCGGGCCCTGGCTGGCGGACGACGCTCCTCAGCGGTAGGTCAGGCCCGCTTGCTCGGTGGTGACACGGGTGCCGGCACTGCCCTGGACGATCGCCTCGATTTCCGGCAGTGAACCGATGACCGCCACCTTGCCGGTGTTGCGGGCGAACTCGCAGGCGGCCTGCACCTTGGGCCCCATGGAGCCGGCGGCGAAGCCGAGGCGCTCCAGTTCGTCCGGGTGCGCCTGGGCGATGGCCTTCTGCGTGGGCTTGCCCCAGTCGACGTAGGCCGCGTCGACGTCGGTGGCGATCACCAGCAGGTCGCTGTTCAGCTGTTCGGCCAGTAGCGCCGAGCACAGGTCCTTGTCGATCACCGCCTCGATACCCTTGAGCGTGCGGCCCTCATACATGGTTGGGATGCCGCCGCCGCCGGCGCAGATCACCACCGAGCCCTTTTCCAGCAGCCACTGGATCGGGCGGATCTCGAAGATCCGTTTGGGTCGGGGACTCGGCACCACGCGGCGGAACTTGTCACCGTCGGGGGCGATGCTCCAGCCTTTGTCCCTGGCCAGGCGCTCGGCTTCTTCCTTGCCGTAGACCGGGCCGATCGGCTTGCTGGGCTTCTGGAACGCCGGGTCGGCCGGGTCCACCTCGACCTGGGTGAGGAGGGTGGCGAAGGGCACTTCGAACGGCAGCAGGTTGCCCAGCTCCTGTTCGATCATGTAGCCGATCATGCCTTCGGTTTCGGCGCCCAGCACGTCCAGCGGGTAGGGGTTGCTGGCATCGTAGGCCGCGCCCTGCAGGGCCAGCAGACCAACCTGCGGGCCGTTGCCGTGGGCAATCACCAGTTCGTTGCCGGCCGCTACCTTGGCGATCTGCTCGCAGGCGACGCGCACGTTGTCGCGCTGATTCTCCGCGGTCATGGCCTCGCCTCGGCGCAGCAGGGCGTTGCCGCCCAGAGCTATGACTAATCGCATGCGGGTTCTCCTCTCAGACATCCGCCAGGGTCGATACCAGAATCGCCTTGATGGTGTGCATGCGGTTCTCGGCCTGCTCGAAGGCGATGCAGTAGGGCGACTCGAAGACGTCCTCGGTCACCTCGATGCCATTGGCCAGGTTCGGATACTGCGCGGCGATCTGCTTGCCGACCTTGGTCTCGCTGTTGTGGAAGGCCGGCAGGCAGTGCATGAACTTGACCCGCGGATTGCCGGTGGCCTTCATCAGCTCCATGTTGACCTGGTAGGGCAGCAGTTGCTTGATGCGTTCGCCCCAGGCCTCCACCGGCTCGCCCATCGACACCCACACGTCGGTGTGCACGAAGTCCACGCCCTGGACCGCCTCCCTGGCATCCTCGGTGAGCAGCAGGCGGGCGCCGCTGTCCTCGGCGAACTTCTGGCAGGCGGCGACGTGTTCGTCGCTCGGCCACAGCGCCTTGGGCGCGGCGATGCGCACGTCCATGCCCAGCTTGGCGCCGATCAGCAGCAGCGAGTTGCCCATGTTGTTGCGCGCATCGCCCAGGTAGGCGTAGCTGATCTCGTGCAGCGGCTTGTCGCTGTGCTCGCGCATGGTCAGCACGTCGGCGAGCATCTGGGTCGGGTGGTACTCGTCGGTCAGGCCGTTGAACACCGGCACCTCGGAGTACTGCGCCAGCTCCTCGACGATCTCCTGGCTGAAGCCGCGGTACTCGATGGCGTCGTACATGCGGCCGAGCACGCGGGCGGTGTCCTTCATGCTCTCCTTGTGGCCGATCTGCGAGGAACCCGGATCGATGTAGGTGACGTTGGCGCCCTGGTCGTAGGCGGCCACCTCGAAGGCGCAGCGGGTGCGCGTGGAGGTCTTCTCGAAGATCAGCGCGATGTTCTTGCGCTTGAGATGCTGTTGTTCGGTGCCGGTGTACTTGGCCCGCTTGAGGTCGCGGGACAGGTCGAGCAGGTAGCGCAGTTCGCGGGTGGTGTGGTGCATCAGGCTGAGCAGGTCGCGGTTGTGCATGTTGAAAGCCATGACGGGTCACCTCTTGGCAGTTTGAACGTGAACCAGTACGGGTGGATGGACAACAGCAAGTGCGGCGGCCGGCAGCCGCCGCGTTTGGTCTCAATAGGCGATCGGGTCGCGGATGATCGGGCAGGTCATGCAGTGGCCACCGCCACGGCCTCGACCCAGTTCGCCGGCACTGATGGTGACCACCTCCACGCCGGCCTTGCGCAGCAAGGTGTTGGTGTAGGTGTTGCGGTCGTAGCCGACCACCACGCCGGGGGAGAGGCAGACCACGTTGTTGCCGTCGTCCCACTGCTCGCGCTCGGCCTCGTAGGTGTCGCCGCCGGTCTCGACCACGCGCAGTTTCTTCAGGTTGAGGGCCTCGGCGACCACCTGGAGGAAGTGCTTTTCCTCGCGGCGGATGTCCAGGGCGCCCGGCTTGCTGTCGTCGGGACGAAGGCTGAACGGCACGATCTGGTTGACCACCTCCGGGAAGACGGTGACCAGGTCGCGGTCGCAGAAGGTGAACACCGTGTCCAGGTGCATGGCGGCGCGCGACTTGGGCAGGCCGGCGACGATCACCCGCTTGGCCGCGCCCTTGGCGAACAGCACTTGGGCCACCTGGCCGATGGCCTGGCGGGAGGTGCGCTCGCCCATGCCGATCAGCACCACACCGTTGCCAATCGGCATCACGTCGCCCCCTTCGAGGGTGGCGGCGCCATGGTCTTCGTCCGGATTGCCCCACCAGATATCGAACTCGGCGTTCACGAAGTCCGCGTGGAACTTGTAGATCGCCGTGGCCAGCAGGGTTTCCTGACGGCGAGCCGGCCAGTACATCGGGTTCAGGGTCACGCCGCCGTAGATCCAGCAGGTGGTGTCGCGGGTGAACTGGGTGTTGGGTAGCGGCGGCAGGACGAAGCTGGCGTTGCCAAGGAAGTCGACGAGCATCTTCAGCACGCTGCTCTCGCCCAGGCCCTTCAGCACATCGGCGGCCGAGACGCCGCCGATCAGGAAGTCGGCCAGCTGACGGGCTTCCAGGCCTTCCAGCCAGCTGCGGATTTCCTCGCCGTAACCGACGCCGATCAGGTTGGGCGACAGCTTGCGGTCGAGGATCCACTTCAGCGCTTCCGGGTTCTGCACGGTCTCGGTCAGCAGCTTGTGCATCTCCACCACCTCGACGCCGCGGTCCTGCATCTTGGAGATGAAGTCGAAGTGATCGCGCTTGGCCTGCGACACCCAGAGCACGTCGTCGAACAGCAGTTCGTCGCAGTTGCCCGGCGTCAGGCGCTGGTGCGCCAGGCCCGGCGAGCAGACCATCACCTTGCGCAGCTTGCCGGCCTCGGAGTGAACGCCGAGTTTTATCTTGGACATTGTGGACCCCCTTCTCGTGGTGGTTGAAGCCGGCGTACAGGCCGCGGGCGGCAGGGCCCGCCGCGCTGGCTACGCCAATGAAATCCAGTCCTTCACGGTGGCACCTTCCGCTTTGCTGCGTCCGCGGCAGGCCTTGGTCCTGATGAAGCATCGACCTGCCCGGCGTTCGCCAGTTCCCTGGAAAAACGGCGTCGGCTCAGGGCGTCCAGTCCACCCCGTGGTCGTCCACATAGGCGTCCACCGCGGCGCCCACGGTGGGCTGGAAGCAGCCTTCGCCGATGATCGCCAGCAGGCCGAAGCGCCTGAGCTTGTCCTTGACCGGGTCCTTCATTTCGGCGAAGTGCAGTTCGATGCCGCGTTCGCGCAGGCGGGCCAACAGCTCCTCGAGCATGTCGGCGGAAGTGACGTCGACGCTGGTGACCGGCTCGGCTGCCACCACCACCCGGCGTACCGGCGTCGGCGACTCCTCGATGGCCTCCAGCAGGCATTCGCGGAACAGCTCGGCATTGGCGAAGAACAGCGGAGCGTCCCAGCGGAACAGCACCAGCCCGGGCACCCGGCGGGCGTCCGGGTAGCGCTTGATGTCGTGATAGCCGCGCAGGCCGTCGACCCGGCCGAGAATGGCGAAGTACGGACGCCAGCCGTCCCACAGGAACTCGAGCACGGCGATGACGATCGCCAGGCAGATGCCGGGAATTGCGCCGAACACCGCGACGCCGGCGAAACAGGCCATCGACAACCAGAACTCCCAGCGCTGGATGCGGTAGATGCGCTTGAGATCGGCGAATTCGAACAGGCCGATGACCGCGGCGATCACCACCGCGGCCAGCGCGCTGTTGGGCAGGTAGCGCAGCAGGTCCGGGGCGATCAGCAGCAGGGCGGCCACCGCCAGGGCGCCGACCACGCCGGTCAACTGGGTCTGCGAGCCGGCCGCCTCGGCCACCGGGGTGCGCGAGGAGCTGCTGCTGATCGGGAAGCCCTGGAACAGCCCGGCGGCCAGGTTGGCCGCGCCCAGGCCGACCATCTCCTGATTGGGGTCGACATGGGCGCCGGTGCGCGCGGCGTAGGTGCGCGACAGCACGCTGGTGTCGGCGAACGACACTATCGCCACGGCGGCGCCGCCCAGCACCACCGTGGCGATGTCGACGCCGCTCAGCCAGGGCAGGGCGAAGGTGGGCAGGCCCTGCGGCAGCTCGCCCAGCACCTTGACGCCGAAACGACCGAGATCGAAGAAGCTCACCGCCAGGGTGGCCAGGATCACCACGATGAGGATGCCCGGCAGGCGCTTGAAGGGCTTGAGCAGCAGGATCAGCACCAGGCTGCCGGCACCCACCGCGAAGCTGTACCAGTTGGCCTTGCCGGCGGCGATGGCTTCGACCAGTTCCCAGAAGTCGCGCAGCGGCCCGTCGCCCTCGATGGAGATGCCGAACAGCTTGGGGATCTGGCTGGCCAGCACCGCCAGGGCGATGCCGTTCATGTAGCCATAGCGGATCGGCTTGGACAGCAGTTCGGTGACGAAGCCCAGGCGCAGCAGGCCGGCGAGGATGCAGACCAGGCCGGAGACCACCGCCATCATGCTGGCCAGGGTGATGGCGCGCATCGGGTCGCCGCCGGACAGCGGCAGCACCACGGCGAGGATGGGCGCGGCCAGCGAGGAATCCGGGCCGAGCACCAGGATGCGACTGGGGCCGAACAACGCGTAGGCCAGCAGCGGAACGATGGTGGCGTACAGGCCGTAGATGCCGGGCACCCCGGAGGCTTCGGCGTAGGCGATGCCGACCGGCACCAGCATCGAGGTGAGCACCAGGCCGGCGGCCAGGTCCTTGGGCAGCCAGTCGAGGTGGTAATTCTTGAGCATCAGCACGCCTGGCAGCCAGCGCAGCCAGGTCGATTCCGCTGGATTGGGGCTGTTTTCCGGCATCGGACTCCGCTCTATCAAATGGACATCCCTGAATGGCACCGCTGCCTTCCCCGGCAGCGCAGGTGGTGCCAATTACGAGAAGGCTAGGCCGAGAATCGCGGATCTGCCCGCAAGTCGTGCCGGGTGGGCGGGCTGTCGTGGACATGTCGCCGCAGGCAGCAGCGGCTGGCCGGGCTATTGGGACGTGGTCATGGGCGCGACGTCCCGCTTGATCAAAAGCAAGCAGCGCCTGCGGATGAATGGCGCTTGGTGGCCGTTTCGCTATTAGCGGCTACGCTGCAAATGCCGGGCAGGAAGTTGTGAATCGAGCCGCCTGTTGTCTCTGCTTGTGTTGTCTGGTTGTCGCTACCCCGGCCCATTTACCGCGTTGCGGATACGGACGAACAAAGGGTGCAGGACTCATGATCGGACGGACCAATATCCAGCGATGGATTCGCATGCTGCTGGTCGACGACGCCTTCGGCAAGGGGGTCGGTAGGCGGGGCCGGGTAATCGACGCTCCGCTGGAAGAGTTCCACGACCGCACCGTCGAAGCGACCAGGGCCGCCCTCGGCGAGGACGGCCTGGCCGCGCTGATCGCCGACTCGGCGCTGCGCGGTCGCTACGTCGGGCGCAACGACGCCGTGATCCATGCCAGGACCCTCGAGCGCCCGCTGCCACCCTTCGCCGGTGCGCATCCGCTTCGCCATCGCCGCGGCGCTCGTATTGCCCCGGCTCGATCCCCAGTCCATCGCCACCACTCGCCGGGTGTCCCCACCGTCATGCCCGAGGAGCGCAGGGGAGCGGCGGACGGCCCGTGGATCGCCCGCATCGAGGCGCTGCGCGAGCGGGGCAAGCGTTTCCCGGAGTTCGAGAAGGAAGTAGCGGGAATCGTGCACACGCACGGCGACTGCCGCTTCCGATGCCTGAAGTGACGTCGCTATCCCTCGTCGCGGCAACGCCGTAGGCGGCCGTGGCCAGACCTTGCCAAGGAGCCTTTCATGAGTCACTCGCAAACCCCGCTACCCCCCTCGCTGGCGCAGCGCTACCCGGTGCTGGTGGTGGTCGATACCCACGGCCTGGAACTCGACAGTTTCCTCACCCACAGCGCCCAGGCGGTCGGTCAGGCGCTGCGCGCCCACGCTCTGGAGGTGGAACTGGTCGGCTCCCTGGCGGATGCGGAAATCGCCTTCCGGGCCGACCCGGCCTACTGCTGCGTGATCATCGGCTGGGGGCTGTGCGAGCAGGACCTCGACAAGGCACTGCAGGTCATTCGCCTGATCCGCCGACGCACCGCCCAGCTGCCGATCATGCTGGGCATGAGCCAGCACCATCAGGGGCGGGTGCCGCTGGCGTTCGTCGAGGAGATGGACGGCTTCATCTGGCAGCCGGAGGACAGCCCCGAGTTCATCGCCGGGCGCATCGCCGCGGCTGCCCGGCGTTACCTGGACACCATCCTGCCGCCATTCTTCGGCGCCATGGTCAACTTCGCCGACACCCACGAATACTCCTGGCACACCCCTGGCCATACCGGCGGCACCGCGTTCATGAAGACCGCGGTGGGGCGCAGCTTCCTCGACTTCTACGGCGAGCAGATGCTGCGCTCCGACCTCAGCGTGTCGGTCGGCGAGCTGGGCTCGCTGAACGACCACTCGGGTCCGATAGCCGCCGCCGAACGCTACGCCGCCCATGTGTTCGGCGCCGACTACACCTTCTTCTCGGTGGGCGGCAGCTCGGCCAGCAACCAGATCATCCTGCACTCGGCGGTAACCGACGGCGACGCCGTGCTGGTCGATCGCAACTGCCACAAGTCGCTGAACTACGCGCTCAACCAGTCCGGCGCGGTGCCGCTGTACCTGCGCCCGCGGCGCAACGCGCGCGGCCTGATCGGGCCGGTGCCGCAGAGCGAACTGGCCCCCGCGGAAGTGGCGAAGAAGATCGCCGAGAGTCCGCTGGCGCGCGACAAGAGCGCGCGGCCGGTGCTCGCCGTGCTGACCAATTCGACCTACGACGGCCTCTGCTACAACGTGCAGATCACCACCCGCGAGCTGAGCAAGAGCGTCGATCGCATCCACTACGACGAGGCCTGGTACGCCTACGCGCGCTTCAACGCCCTGTACGAGGGACGCTACGGCATGCACCGCGGCGAGCGGCACGCCGACGACGCCACGGTGACCGTGACCCACTCCACCCACAAGCTGCTCGCCGCGCTGTCGCAGGCGTCGATGATCCACATCCGCTCGGGCAAGGTGCCGGTCAAGCCGGCGCTGTTCAACGAAGCCTTCATGATGCACACCTCGACCTCGCCGCAGTACAGCATCATCGCCTCCACCGACGTTTCCGCGAAGATGATGGACGATGCGGGCGAGTACCTCACCGACGAGTCGATCGGCGAGGCCATCGCCTTCCGCCAGGCCATGGTGCGCCTGGGCAACGAGATGCGCGCGCGCGAGGCCGGCGACTGGTGGTTCGGCGTCTGGCAGCCCGACGAGGTGGATGGCATACCCTTCGCCGACCTCGACCCGCAGGAGCTGCACCACGGCGCCGCCTGGGTGCTCAAGCCCGGCGCCAGCTGGCACGGTTTCGGCGACCTCGGCGCCGACTACTGCATGCTCGACCCGATCAAGGTCACCGTGCTGACCCCGGGGCAGACCCTCGAGGGCGAGATGGAGAGCAGCGGCATCCCCGGGCCGCTGGTGTCCCGCTTCCTTTCCAGCCGCGGCATCGTGGTGGAGAAGACCGAGCCGTATTCGATCCTGCTGCTGTTCAGCGTCGGCATCACCCGCGGCAAGTGGGGCTCGCTGGTCGCCGGCCTGATGGAGTTCAAGCGCCACTACGACGCCAACACGCCGCTGGAGCACGTGCTGCCCGAGCTGGCCGACGCCTACCCCGAACGCTACGCCGGCATGGGCCTGCGCGACCTGGCCGGAGCGATGCACGAGGACATGCTGTCCTCGCGGATGCTCGAGAACATGGACGCGGCCTTCACCCTGCTGCCGGACCCGGTGTCCTCGCCGCGCGAGACCTACGCCCGGCTGGTGCGCGGCGAGGTCGAGCAGATCCCGGTGCGCGACATGCAGGACCGCACCGTGGCCGTGCAGCTGGTGCCTTATCCGCCGGGCATCCCCTTGATGATGCCGGGCGAGAAGGCCGGCGCCGACAAGCGCGCGGTGATCGACTACCTGCTGGCGATGGAGAGCTTCGACGGCCGCTTCCCGGGCTTCGAGCACGACAACCACGGCGTCGAGATCCACCGCGACGACCAGGGCCGTCCCGTCTACATGATCTACGTGGTCAAACAGTAACGCCCACTCGCTCATCCCGCGGCGCAGTGCCGGCCGCGGGCTCCGGGTCAGCGCAACGCAAGGAGTCTGGTATGGCTGAGTCAAGCAAGAAAATGGGCCTGGTGGGCCTCACCACCCTGGTGGCGGTCAACATGATGGGCTCGGGCATCATCATGCTGCCGACCAACATGGCGAAGCTGGGCGCGGTCTCGCTGCTGTCGTGGATCATCACCGCGGTCGGCTCGATGGCCATCGCCTACTGCTTCGCCCAGTGCGGCATCTACTGCAACAAGTCGGGCGGCATGTCGGCCTACAGCGAGGAGGCGCACGGCAAGTCGGAGTTCTTCCTCTGCTCGTTCCTCTACTTCCTGTCGCTGGCGATCGGCAACGTGGCCATCGGGATCTCCGCGGTCGGCTATCTCACCGCGTTCATCCCCTGGCTGGGCAGCGGCGCCATCCCGCTGTGCATCGGCACCATCGTGCTGCTGTGGATCACCACCTTCGCCAACTTCGGCGGGCCGAGCATCACCGGCAGGATCGGCACGATCACCGTCTGGGGCGTGATCATCCCGGTGGCCGGCCTCAGCGTGATCGGCTGGTTCTGGTTCGACCGAGAGGTGTTCGCCGCCGCCTGGAACCCGAACAACATCGCCGTCAACGACGCCATCACCCAGAGCATCCCGTTGACCCTGTGGGCGTTCCTGGGCATGGAGTCGGCGGCGCAGAGCTCCGACGCGGTGGAGAATCCCAAGCGCAACGTGCCGCTGGCCTGCCTGTTCGGGACCCTCGGCGCCGCGGTGGTCTACGTGCTGTCGACCACGGTGATCCAGGGCATCGTGCCGAACGCCGAGTTGGCCAACTCCTCGGCGCCGTTCGCCTACGTGTACGCGCAGATGTTCAACCCCACCATCGGCAACATCATCATGGCGCTGGCGGTGATGGCCTGCATCGGCTCGCTGCTCGGCTGGCAGTTCACCCTGGCGCAGACCGCCAAGATGACCGCCGACCAGGGCATGTTCCCGCGGCTGTTCTCCAGGGTCACCGCCGCGAATGCGCCGATCATCGGCATGCTGGTCTGCGGCGTGCTGCAGACCCTGCTGGCGCTGTCGACCATCTCGCCCAATGCCAGCGAGCAGTTCGGCAAGCTGGTCAGCCTGGCCGCGGTGACCAACCTGATCCCCTACGTGACCGCGCTCACCGGCCTCCTGGTGATCATGCACAAGGCCAACGTCGGCGCGGGCGTCTACACCCGCAACGTGGTGGCGCTGCTGATCGCCATGGCCTACTCGTACTACGCGATCTACGCCTCGGGCAAGGATGCGGTATTCGGCGCCACCATCGTGCTGGCGATCGGTTACCTGCTCTACGGCTTCATCGCCAAGAACTTCGTGGAGGAGCGGCCGGTGGTCGTGGCCGAGCGGGTGAGGGTCTAGCCATGTTTCTGCGGATTGCCAAGACCTCTGAACGTAGGGACCAGGATATGAACATGAAGCCACACAAATCAGTCAGTCTGCTGCTCGTCGGCCTGTTCGCACTGCTGCCCGCACTGGCCGGCGCCGCCACCCTCGACCGCGTGCGTTCGAGCAATACCATCACCCTGGGCTACATCCCCGACCTCGCGCCGTTCAGCAGCGACGAGGGCGGCAACATCGTCGGCTATGCCATCGAGGTGTGCCAGAGGATCGCCGAGAAGGTGCAGACCGGCCTGGGCATGAGCAACATGGACGTGCGCTTCCAGGCCGTCAGCGGCGAGCAGGCCGTCGCCGCCATCACCTCGGGGACGATCGACCTGCTGTGCACGCCCACCCCGGAAACCCTGGAGCGGCGCAAGTCGGTGAGCTATTCGCGACCGGTGTACACCGCCGGGCTTTCCGTGGTGGTGCGCAAGGATGCCTCGCCGGAGCTGCTGCGCGTGCTCAACGGCGAAGTGGCGCACACCGGCCCGACCTGGCGCGCCACCATCAACCAGGGCCTGGCCAACCACACCTATGCCACGCTCGAGGGCGGCGTTACCGAGCAGTGGGTACGCGAGCAGATGCGCGACCTCGGCGTGATCGCCACCCTGGTCACGGTGCGCAGCCACGAAGAGGGCATGCAGCTGGTCGCCGCCGGCAAGGCGCACGCCTTCTTCGCCGAACGCATGCTGCTGCAGAACGACCTGGCGAAGAGCAAGGACGGCGGGCAGATGATGGTCATCGGCCGCATCTTCGACTTCGTCCCGGTGTCGATGGCCCTGCAGCGCGGCGACGAGGACTTCCGCCTGGTGGTGGATACCGTGATCAGCGAGATGTACCGCTCGGGCGAGATGGACCAGCTGTATCGCAAGCATCTCGGCGAGCAGGGCGAGGGCTCCAGGCTGCTGACCCGGGTGTACGCGCTGCCGTAACGGCTCCCGTGGCTGACCGGTGCGCGTGCCGATGCCCGCACCGGGATGTCCGGGGGGCCGCGGGGCGTCGCCAGCGGCCAGCGGCCCTCAGCGCTGGCCCGTATCCGCCAGATCCGCCTCGCCGCAATGGGCGAGGATCGCGCTGCGGGCTTGCTCGCGCAGGGCCAGCGCGGCGTGCCAGTCGGCGCCGGTGGGGGCGAGCGGCGCGCAGACGGTGACCGCCAGCGGCCCGCGGCGCGGGCGCCAGGAGCCGTCCGGCAAGACCTGGCGGGTGCCGGCGAGCGCCACCGGCACCACCTGCAGGTTGCGCTGTACGGCGATATGGAAGGCGCCGAGGCGGAACGGCCGCAGCCCCGGCTGTGCGCCGATGGTGCCCTCGGCGAAGATCAGCAGCGGCGCCGAGCCGCGGGCCTGCGCGGCGAGGGTCTGCACATCCTCCACACTCTGCAACGCGTCGCCACGCTCGACGAAGTGGCTGCCCATGCGTTCGAACAGCCAGCGCAGCAGCGGCTGGCGCTTGAATTCGGCCTTGGCGACGAAGCCGACCGGCTGTGGCAGGACGGCGACCAGCAGCAGGGCATCTATATAGCTGGCGTGATTGGCGACCAACACGCAGGGATGGTGCGGCTGGCGCTCCAGTCCGGCGCCGCTCAGCGGGCACGCGCACAGGCGCGCGAGCAGGCGCAGCAGCCGATGGATCGCCGTCCAGCGCAGCGACAGGTTCGGCAGCAGCAGGATGGCCAGCGCGGCGGGCGGCGCCAGCACGGCGCAACAGCCCCAGGCCCAGGCGCCGTAGAGCCGGGCGAGCAGGTAGTCGATCCCCTTGCGCAGACGTCCCGGCAGGCTGGCGCCGGCCAGGTGCAGCACCTGCAGCCAGGGCGCCCGGGCCGAGGCGCCGAGCGTGCCCTGCTCGAAGGCCTCGCGGATCGCCGCGCGGCGGATCTTGCCGCTGGAGGTCTTCAGCACGCTGTGCGGCGGCGCCAGCACCACCACGTCCGGCGGCAGGCCGAGCTGGTCGGCGGCCAGCGCGACGATGCGCCGCTCCAGCGCCGCGCGGCTGGTGGGGTCGCGCTCTCGGGTTTCGGCGACCACTACCAGGCGCTCGCCGGCACCCGCCGTGGCGGGAATGCCGAACACCGCCACGCAGCCGCGGCGCGCGCCCGGCAGTTCGCCGACCGCCTGCTCCAGATCGTAGGGATAGAAATTGCGTCCGCCGCGGATGATCAGGTCCTTGCTGCGCCCGGTGATGTGCACCTCGCCGCCGGCGAGGTAGGCGTAGTCGCCGGTCTCCAGCCAGTCGCCACGCAGCAGTCCGGCGCTGGCCGCCTCGTTGCGATAGTAGCCGGCGGTGGCCGAGGGGCCGCGGAACTCCAGGTGGCCGACCTGGCGTTCGGCGAGCGGCACGCCGGCGTCGTCGACGATGCGCAGCGCATGGCCGGGCAGCGCCGGTCCGCAGGAAACGAAGCGCAGCGCCTGGGCATCGTCGGCCGCCGCCGGCTCGGCCAGGCCCCGGGTCATGAACGGCTCGCGGGCCACCCGGTCGACCTGCACGCCGCGCCCCGGCGGCGGCACGGCCAGCCCCACGGTGGCCTCGGCCAGGCCATAGGCCGGGGTGAGGATCTCGCGACGCAGGCCGTAGCGGGCGAAGCAGTCGGCGAAGCGCCCCAGGGTGTCCGGGCTGACCGGCTCGGCGCCGTTGGCCGCCAGCCGCCAGGACGACAGGTCCAGACCGCTCAGCTCCTTGTCGGCGAGCCGGCGCACGCACAGGTCGTAGGCGAAGTTCGGCGCCGCGGCGACCGTGCCGCGATGGCGGTGGATGGCCCACAGCCAACTCTCCGGCCGGGCGAGGAAGTCCAGCGGCGACATCAGCACCAGCGGGCAGGCGTGATACAGGCTGCCCAGCCAGGCGACGATCAGCCCCATGTCGTGATACAGCGGCAGCCAGCTGACGCAGACGTCGGTCGAGGACAGCGCGACCGCGCCGCCCCAGGCGCGAATGTTGGCCAGCACGTTGCGGTGGGCGAGGGTGACGCCCTTGGGGTCGCCGGTCGAGCCCGAGGTGTACTGGATCAGCGCCAGCTCGTCCGCGCTGGCCGGGTGCGCGCCCCGCGGCGCGGCGGCCTGCAGCTGCGCCGGCAGCAGCACCTGGCGCAGGTCGGGGGCGAGGCCGGTGAGCAGGCGGGCCAGCGGGCGCACCAGTTCGGAGGTGATCAGCAGCGGCGCCTGGCAGTTGCGCAGGATGCCGGCCTGGCGGCGCAGGTGGTCCTCGAGCTGGGCCGGGCGGGCCGGCGGGTACATCGGCACCGGGATGCCGCCGGCGAACAGGATGCCGAAGAAGCAGCGGAAGAAATCCAGCCCCGAAGGCAGCATCAGCGCCACGCATTGGCCCGGACGCAGGCCGTCGGCCGCCAGCGCGGCGGCGATCCGCCCGGCTGCCTCGGCGAGCTGGGCGTAGGTCAGGGTGTCGGTACTCTGCTCGTCCCGGTAGAAGATCACGTGGGGGCGATCGGGGTGGCGGGCGACATGCCATTGCAGCACCTCGATCAGCGTCGCCTGGTCCTCGGGGCGGCCCTCGGCCCGCTCCGGGGCGGACTGGCGGGCTTGCGCTGCGGGGGCGGGGGCGGGCTGCAGGCCGGCGGCCTCGAGGGCGGCGAGCAGCTGGCGCGGGGTGAGCGCGGTGGCCACGGTCTCGTTGGCCAGACGCAGGCCGAACGTCGCCTCGACGCGGGCGAGCAACTCGACCCGGGCCAGACTGTCGAGACCCAGATCGCGGTCGAGCGCGCTGTCGAGCGTGGCGCGCAGCGGAGTGCCGGGCTGTACTTCGAGGATCAGCTGATCGACCAGCGCCAGCAACCGGGCGGCCTCGGACGGTGGAGCGGACGGCGTGGAGCGAGGCATGCCCCAGTGTGGGGAGCGGGTGGGGGCCTGACAAGTGGGCGTGCGCGCCAGGCTGCCAGGCGGTGCTGCGCCGTCGTCGTCCGTAAGCCCCTGGCCCGACGGGAATCGTCGCGGCGAGGCGATGGATGCGGTTTTCGAGCGTGAGCGAGCGGTGCCTTCGATAAAAGCAAAAAATCTAAGCAGAGATTTAGCTTTACGCGCGGACAGGCGCATGTTGAGAGGATTCGGAGCCCGCGTTGCGTTTTTCCCTGCCCATGGCTGGCCCGGCGGTCGAAGCCCCTTGGCTGTCAGTCACTTGTCGCCGACAGGTAAAGTGCAGGTAAAGAACCTTTGCGCTCCAACTGAGAAGCCTTATCGTTCAGGCTCCCAAGGAAAGTGACCCGCCCCATGTCCGAAATCAACCTCCCAACCCGTTCTTCCCGTAATCGCTGGCTGGCCAGTGGTGGTGTCGTTCTGCTGGCTGTGGCGCTGGCCTGGTGGCTGTGGCCCAAGGGCGAGCAGGGCACTCAACCGGAAGGTGCCCGCGCCCCGGGCAGCGGCGGCAGCCTGAGCGGCCCGCCGGCGGGCCGGCCGCGTTTCCGCGATATGCGCGGCAGCGGCGCGGTGCCGGTGAAACTGACCGAGGCGGTGCGCGGCGACTATGCGGTGGAACTCAAGGCCCTCGGCACCGTGACCGCCTTCAACACGGTCAACGTGCTGCCGCGCGTCGACGGCCAGCTGGTCAAGGTGCTGTTCGAGGAAGGCCAGCAGGTCAAGGCCGGCCAGGTGCTGGCGCAGATCGACCCGCGTCCCTACCAGGCCGCCCTGCTGCAGGCCGAGGGCAATCTGCAGCAGAGCCGCGCCGAGCTGAAGAACGCCGAGGTGGACCTGGTGCGCTACCAGGGCCTGTTCGCCGAGGACTCCATCGCCAAACAGACCCTCGACACCCAGCAAGCCAAGGTCGAGCAGCTGCGCGGCACCCTGAAGAGCCTGGAAGGCAGCGTCGCCGAGGCGCGCCTCAACCTCGACTACACCGAGGTGCGCGCGCCCATCGCCGGGCGCCTCGGCCTGCGCCAGGTGGACGTCGGCAACCTGGTCAGCTCCTCCAGCACCACGCCGCTGGTGACCATCACCCAGACCGCGCCCATCGCGGTGAGCTTCACCGTGCCGGAGGCCGAGCTGCCGCAGGTGCTCAAGCGCTTCCGCGCCGGCGAGAAGCTGGCGGTCGAGGCCTGGGACCGCGGCGAGCGCGAGCGCCTGTCGGTAGGCACGCTGGCCAGCCTGGATAACCAGATCGATACTGCCACCGGCACCGTGAAGCTCAAGGCGCGCTTCGAGAACGCCGACGAGCTGCTGTTCCCCAACCAGTTCGTCAACGTGCGCCTGCGTGTGGACACCCGCCGCGACGCCACCCTGGTCCCCGTGGCGGCCGTGCAGTTCGGCTCCAGCGGCACCTTCGTCTACGTGGTGGGCGAGGACAGCAAGGTCAAGGTGCGCCCCGTGGTGGTCAGCGCCAGCAACGGCGAGCAGAGCGTGATCGGCGAGGGCCTGGCGGCAGGCGAGCGGCTGGTGCTGGAAGGCACCGACCGCCTGCGCGACGGCAGCCAGGTCGAGGTGGTGGACGGCGCGGCCAAGCCCGCCGAGCCGGCCACCCGGGTGTCCGACAAGGCGCCGCAGGGCCAGCGCGGCCCGGCCGACGGCGCCCCGGCAGGGAAGCCCGCGGCATGAGCCTGTCGCGCCCGTTCATCCTGCGCCCGGTGGCCACCACCCTGCTGATGGTGGCGATCTTCCTGGTCGGCGCGATCGCCTACCGCCTGCTGCCGGTCTCGGCGCTGCCGCAGGTCGACTACCCGACCATCCGCGTGCTGACCCTGTATCCCGGCGCCAGTCCCGAGGTGATGGGCAGCGCGGTGACCGCGCCGCTGGAGCGCCAGTTCGGCCAGATGCCGGGCCTGGCCCAGCTGTCCTCGACCAGCTCGGGCGGCGCCTCGGTGATCACCCTGCGCTTCAACCTCGAGGTCGAGCTGGAGGTCGCCGAGCAGGAAGTGCAGGCGGCGATCAACGCGGCCAACAATCTGTTGCCCAACGATCTGCCGGCGCCGCCGGTGTACAACAAGGTCAACCCGGCCGATACCCCGGTGCTGACCCTGGCGATCACTTCCTCGACCCTGCCGCTGCCCGAGGTCAACGACCTGGTGGACACCCGCATGGCGCAGAAGCTCGCGCAGATCAGCGGCGTCGGCCTGGTCAGCCTGGCCGGCGGCCAGCGCCCGGCGGTGCGCATCCGCGTCAACCCGCAGGCCCTGGCGGCCTACAACCTCAACCTCTCCGACGTGCGCAGCCTGATCAACGCGGCCAACGTCAACCAGCCCAAGGGCAGCTTCGACGGCCCGACCCGCGTCTCCCAGCTCGACGCCAACGACCAGCTGCGTTCGGCCGCCGAATACCGCGACCTGGTGCTGAACTACAGCGCCGGCGCCACCCTGCGCCTGGGCGACATCGCCGAGGTGGTCGACGGCGCCGAGAACGAACGCCTGGCCGCCTGGGCCAACCAGAGCGCCGCGGTACTGCTCAACGTGCAGCGCCAGCCGGGTGCCAACGTCATCGAGGTGGTCGACCGCGTCCAGGCGCTGCTGCCGAGCATCACCGCCAGCCTGCCGGCCGGCGTCCAGGTGCAGGTGCTCAGCGACCGCACCCAGACCATCCGCGCCGCGGTGCACGACGTGCAGTTCGAGCTGTTGCTGGCGGTGTGCCTGGTGGTGCTGGTGACCTTCCTGTTCCTGCGCCGCCTGGCGGCCACGCTGATTCCCTCGGTGGCGGTGCCGCTGTCGCTGGTCGGCACCTTCGCGGTGATGTACCTGGCCGGCTTCTCGATCAACAACCTGACCCTGATGGCGCTGACCATCGCCACCGGCTTCGTGGTCGACGACGCCATCGTCATGCTGGAGAACATCGCCCGCCACCTGGAGGAGGGCGACACGCCGCTCAATGCCGCCCTGAAAGGAGCGAAGCAGATCGGCTTCACCCTGGTATCGCTGACCTTCTCGCTGATCGCCGTGCTGATCCCGCTGCTGTTCATGGCCGACGTGGTGGGGCGATTGTTCCGCGAGTTCGCCATCACCCTGGCGGTGGCCATCCTCATCTCCCTGGTGGTGTCGCTGACCCTGACGCCGATGATGTGTGCGCGCCTGCTCAAGCACCAACCGGAAGACGAGCAGGGCCGCTTCTACAAGGCCAGCGGCGCCTGGATCGACTGGCTGATCGCCCGCTACGACCGCGGTCTGACCTGGGTGCTGCGCCATCAGGGCAAGACCCTGGTGGTCGCCGTGCTCACCCTGGGCCTCACCGTGGTCATGTACCTGGCCGTTCCCAAGGGCTTCTTCCCGGTGCAGGACGTGGGCGCCATCCAGGGCATCAGCCAGGCGCCGCAGAGCATCTCGTTCCGTGCCATGAGCGAGCGCCAGCAGCGCCTGGCCGAGGTGATCCTGCGCGATCCGGCGGTGGCCAGCCTGTCGTCCTATATCGGTATCGACGGCGACAACGCGACCCTCAACAGCGGTCGCCTGCAGATCAACCTCAAGCCGCACGGCGAGCGCGAGGTCAGCGCCGCCGAGGTGATCGAGCGGCTCAAGCCCGAGCTGGCCCAGGTGCCGGGCATCGAGCTGTTCCTGCAGCCGGTGCAGGACCTGACCATCGAGGACCGGGTCAGCCGCACCCAGTTCCAGTTCAGCCTGGAGTCGGCCGACGAGGCCCTGCTGGAGGAGTGGACGCCGCGCCTGGTCGAGGCGCTGGCCGAGCGCGAGGAGCTGGCCGACGTCACCAGCGATCTGCAGAACCGCGGTTTGCAGGCCTTCCTGCGCATCGACCGCGACCAGGCCGGGCGGCTCGGCGTGGCCATGGGCGATATCGACGACGCCCTGTACGACGCCTTCGGCCAGCGGCAGATCTCCACCATCTTCACCCAGACCAGCCAGTACCGCGTGGTGCTGGAGAGCGACGGCGCCCGCGACCAGGGCCTGGCCGCGCTGCGCGAGATCCACGTGGCCGGCGAAGACGGCAGCCAGGTGCCGCTGGCCAGCCTGGTGCGGGTCGAGGAGCGCGCCGCGCCCCTGGTGATCAACCATATCGGCCAGTTCCCGGCGGTGACCCTGTCGTTCAACCTGGCGCCCGGCGTGTCGCTGGGCGAGGCGGTGGCGCTGATCGAGCAGGTCGAGGCTGAGATCGGCCTGCCCGAGGGCATCCAGAGCCGCTTCCAGGGCGCCGCCGAGGCCTTCAGCGCCTCGCTGTCCAGCACCCTGTGGCTGATCCTGGCCGCCATCGTCACCATGTACATCGTGCTCGGCGTGCTCTACGAGAGCTACATCCACCCGATCACCATCCTCTCGACCTTGCCCTCGGCGGGCGTCGGTGCCTTGCTGGCGCTGCTGGTCAGCGGCAACGACCTCGGCCTGATCGCCATCATCGGCATCATCCTGCTGATCGGCATCGTCAAGAAGAACGCGATCATGATGATCGACTTCGCCCTCGAGGCCGAGCGCCACCAGGGCATGGAGCCGCAGGCGGCGATCCACCGTGCCGCACTGCTGCGCTTCAGGCCGATCCTGATGACCACCCTGGCCGCGCTGTTCGGCGCCATTCCGCTGATGTTCGCCTCGGGTTCCGGCGCCGAGCTGCGCCAGCCGCTCGGCCTGGTGATGGTCGGCGGCCTGTTGGTCAGCCAGGTGCTGACCCTGTTCACCACCCCGGTGATCTACCTGTGGTTCGACCGCCTGAGCCGGCGCTTCATGGGCCGCAGCGCGGCCGGGGTGGCGGTGGACGGCAAGCTGGTCGAGGGCGGGCGATGAACCTCTCCGCACCCTTCATCCATCGCCCGGTCGCCACCCTGCTGCTCAGCCTGGCGATCCTGCTGGCCGGCCTGCTCAGCTTCGGCAAGCTGCCGGTGGCGCCGCTGCCGCAGATGGACTTCCCGGTGATCACCGTGGAGGCCAGCCTGCCCGGCGCCAGCCCGCAGGTGATGGCCTCCAGCGTGGCGATGCCGCTGGAGCGCTCGCTCGGCACCATCGCCGGCATCACCCAGATGAGCAGCCGCAGCACCCTGGGCTCGACGCGCATCATCCTGATGTTCGACCTCGGTCGCGACGTCGATGCCGCCGCCCGCGAGGTGCAGGCGGCGATCAACGCCTCGCGCAAGCTGCTGCCCAGCGCCATGCGCAGCATGCCCACCTACCGCAAGGTCAACCCGTCGCAGGCGCCGATCATGGTGCTGTCGATGACCTCGGACGTGCTCGGCAAGGGCCAGCTGTACGACGCCGCCTCGACCATCGTGGCGCAGAAGCTGTCGCAGGTCGGCGGCGTCGGCGAGGTGCAGGTCGGCGGCAGTTCGCTGCCGGCGGTGCGCATCGAATTGTCGCCGCGCCTGCTCGAGCACTACGGCATCGCCCTCGACGAGGTGCGCGAAACCATAGACGCGGCCAACGTGCGCGGTCCCAAGGGCGCCCTGGAGGACGCCGAGCGGCACTGGCAGGTGCGCAGCAACGACCAGCTGGAGAAGGCCGCCGACTACATTCCCCTGGTCATCCGCCATCAGGAGGGCGCGGTGGTGCGGTTGGGCGACGTTGCCAAGGTCAGCGACGGCGTCGAGGACACCTACAACAGCGGCTTCTACAACGACCGCCAGGCCGTGCTGCTGGTGATCAACCGCCAGGCCGGTGCCAACATTATCGAGACCATCGAACAGATCCGCGCCGAGCTGCCGGCGCTGCGCGCGGTGCTGCCGGCGAGCATCGAACTGGCGGTGGCCAGCGACCGCTCGCCGGGCATCCGCGCCACCCTGCACGAGGCCGAGCGCACCCTGCTGATCGCCGTCGGCCTGGTGATCCTGGTGGTGCTGGCCTTCCTCGGCCACTGGCGCGCCGCGCTGATCCCGACCCTGGCGGTGCCGGTGTCGCTGGTCGGCAGCTTCGCGGTGATGTACCTGTGGGGCTTCTCGCTCAACAACCTGTCGCTGATGGCGCTGATCATCGCCACGGGCCTGGTGGTCGACGACGCCATCGTGGTGCTGGAGAACATCGCCCGGCACATCGAGGCCGGCGAGAAGCCCATGCAGGCCGCGCTCAAGGGCGCGCGCGAGGTGGGCTTCACCCTGCTGTCGATGAACGTCTCGCTGGTCGCGGTGTTCCTCTCCATCCTGTTCATGGGCGGCATCGTCGAGCGGCTGTTCCGCGAGTTCTCGATCAGCCTGACGGTGGCCATCGTCATCTCCCTGATCGTCTCGCTGACCCTGACGCCCATGCTGTGCGCCCGCTGGCTGCGCGCCGAGACCGAGCAGCGCACGCCCGGCCGTCTGCAGCGCCTGGGCAGCCGGGTGCAGGAGCGCGTGCTGGCGGCCTACCGGGTCAGCCTGGAGTGGGCGCTCAGGCATTCGCTGCTGACCCTGCTCAGCCTACTGGCGACCATCGCCCTCAACGTCTGGCTGTTCGTCAACGTGCCCAAGACCTTCTTCCCGCAGCAGGACACCGGCCAGCTGATCGGCTTCGTGCGCGGCGACGACGGCCTGTCGTTCCAAGTCATGCAGCCGAAGATGGAGATCTTCCGCCGCGCGGTGCTCAACGACCCGGCGGTGGAGAGCGTGGCCGGCTTCATCGGCGGCAAGGGCGGGGTGAGCAACGCCTTCATGCTGGTGCGCCTGAAGCCCGTGGCCGAGCGCGACCTGTCCGCGCAGCAGGTGGCCGAGCGGCTGCGCAAGAGCCTGCCCAAGGTGCCCGGCGGCCAGCTGTTCCTGATGCCCGACCAGGACCTGCGCTTCGGCGGCCGCGAGGGCGGCAGCTCGGAGAACGAATACGTGCTGCTGGCCAGCGAGATCGCCGACCTGCGCGAATGGCTGCCCAAGGTGCGCGACGCGCTCAAGGCGCTGCCGGAGCTGACCGACATCGACGCCAAGGAGGGCGAGGGCGCCCAGCAGATCCGCGTGGTGGTCGACCGCGACGCCGCCAAGCGTCTGGGCGTGGACATGGACATGGTCACCGCGCTGCTCAACAACGCCTTCAGCCAGCGCCAGGTGTCGACCATCTACCAGAGCCTCAACCAGTACAGCGTGGTGATGGAGATCGACCCGCGTTACGCGCAGAGCCCCGAGGCGCTCGAGCAGGTGCGCCTGATCGGCACCGACGGCCAGCTGGTGCCGCTGTCGACCATCGCCCGCTGGGAGCTGAGCCTGGAGGACGACAGCGTCAAGCACGACGGCCAGTTCGCCGCGGAAAGCATCAACTTCGCCCTCGCTCCCGGGGTGAGCCTCGACAAGGCCAGCGCCGCCATCGCCGACGCGGTGGCCCGCGTCGGCCTGCCCACCGCGGTGCAGGGCAAGATGGGCGGCACCGGCGGGGTCTTCCAGCAGAGCCAGCAGGCCCAGCCGCTGATGATCCTCGGCGCGCTGCTGGTGGTGTACATCGTCCTCGGCATCCTCTACGAGAGCTACATCCACCCGCTGACCATCCTCTCCACCCTGCCTTCGGCCGGCGTCGGCGCGCTGCTGGCGATCCGCCTGACCGGCGGCGAGTTCAGCCTGATCTCGCTGCTCGGCCTGTTCCTGCTGATCGGCGTGGTGAAGAAGAACGCCATCCTGATGATCGACCTGGCCCTGCAGTTGGAGCGCCAGGAGCGGCTCAGCCCGGCCGAGTCGATCCGCCGCGCCTGCCTGCTGCGTTTCCGGCCGATCCTGATGACCACCCTGGCGGCCATCCTCGGCGCGCTGCCGCTGCTGCTGGGCAGCGCCGAGGGCGCCGAGATGCGCCGGCCGCTCGGCCTGACCATCGTCGGCGGGCTGATCCTCAGCCAGCTGCTCACCCTCTACACCACCCCGGTGGTCTACCTGTACCTCGACCGCCTGCGCCACCGAGTCAACCGCTGGCGCGGCCGGCCCAGCGATGCCGCATTGGAAGCTCCGCTATGACAGTTCCCGTCTCCCGATTTGCCATCCCTGCAGGGGCGAACTCGTTCGCCCGCCTGATCGGCATGGCAACCAAGGCGAATAAATTCGCCCCTACATTGATGTTGTCGCTCGCCCTGGCCGGTTGCGCCATCGGCCCGGACTACGAGCGTCCCGAGCTCAATACCCCGGCCGCCTTCAAGCAGGCGCAGGGCTGGAAGGCCGCCGAGCCGGCCGACGCCCTGGCGCGCGGCGCCTGGTGGGAGCTGTATGGCGACGCCACCCTCAACGAGCTGCAGCAGCGCCTGGAAAACGCCAACCAGAGCCTCGCCGAGTCGCTGGCGCAGTACCGCGAAGCGCAGGCGCTGGTGCGCGGCACGCGCGCCTCGTTCTTCCCCACGCTGTCGGGCAACGCCAGCAAGACCCGCTCGGGCGAGGGCACTGGGCAGAGCACGGTGCGCCTGGCCGACGGTTCGACGGTGACCAGCGGCGTCAGCACCGGCGGCATCTCCACCAGCTACGACCTGACCTTCGGCGTCGACTGGGAGCTCGACCTGTGGGGCAAGCTGCGCCGCCAGCTGGAGGCAGACAATGCCAGCCTTGGCGCCAGCGCCGGCGATCTCGCCGCGGTGCGCCTGAGCCTGCAGTCGGAGCTGGCGCAGAACTACCTGCAGCTGCGCGTGCTGGACGAGGCGCAGCGTCTGCTCGACGCCACGGTGGCCGCCTACGCCCGCTCGCTGCGGCTCACCGAGAACCAGTACGAGGCCGGCATCGTGCCGAAATCCGACGTCACCCAGGCGCGCACCCAGCTCAAGAGCACCGAGGCGCAGGCCATCGACCTCAAGTACCAGCGCGCCCAGCTCGAGCACGCCATCGCCGTGCTGATCGGCGTGCCGCCGGCCGAGTTCGAGCTGGCCGTGGTGGACAGCGTGCCGCAACTGCCGGCGGTGCCGGTCAGCCTGCCTTCGCAGCTGCTGGAGCGGCGCCCCGACGTGGCCAGCGCCGAGCGCGCGGTGATGAGCGCCAACGCCGACATCGGCGTGGCCAAGGCCGCCTGGTTCCCCAGCCTGAGCCTCAGTGCAACAGGCGGCTATCGCAGCGACACCCTCAGCCAGTGGATCAGCACGCCCAACCGCTTCTGGTCGATCGGCCCGCAGTTCGCCATGACCCTGTTCGACGCCGGGCTGATCCGCTCGCAGGTCGACCAGGCCGAGGCGCGCTACGACCAGACCGTGGCCGCCTACCGGCAGACGGTGCTGGACAGCTTCCGCGAGGTCGAGGACTACCTGGTGCAGCTCGACGTGCTGGAGCAGGAGAGCGGCGTGCAGCAGGAGGCGCTGGAAGCCGCCCGCGAGTCCCTGCGCCTGATCGAGAACCAGTACAAGGCCGGCACCATCGACTACAACAGCGTGGTCAGCGTGCAGACCGCGGCGCTGTCCAACGAGCGCACCAGCCTGACCCTGCTCGGCAGCCGGCTGACCGCCAGCGTGCAGCTGATCGCCGCGCTGGGCGGCGGCTGGGACGGTGTGGCGCCGGAGCAGGAGCGCCTCGCCGGGAGCGAGTAAGCCTGGCGTTGCCGGTCCGCGTAGTGGATTCCCGATTGTACGGGGGATGACGGGGCATTGAGGGCAGCCTGACAGGCCACCCTGATGTCCAGCCCCGGCATCCCCGCGAAAGCGGCGGCCAGGCTTGGGGGCGCCGCCGGTACTTCTGGACTCTTACCTGCGCGGGAGTTGGAGGGGCGAATACCGATGATGCCCCTGCCCACCCCAGAACGTCGTCCGCTTCGCAAGCCCCCAAAGGATGCTCCGCGGGGGAAATGCTGGCATCCTAGCGCCCCGGCCTGGACCGCCCGTTAGGCGTTCAGGTCAGCCGCAGGGACGATCGTTTTCTCAGGGTTCCGTTTTCCGACTACGCCCCTCTGCGGCAGACCCTTGCCGGCCATCGCCGGCAATCCGCAGACCAAGGGAAAATACGCGTGAACCAGCAAAACCTCGCCGACTTCATCTGGAACGTGGCCGACGTGCTGCGTGGCGACTTCAAGCAGTCCGAGTTCGGCCGCATCATCCTGCCGTTCACCGTGCTGCGGCGGCTGGAGTGCGTGCTGGAGCCGACCCGCGATGCCGTGCGCACGCAGTACCAGGCGCTCAAGGCGAGCGGCGTGGATCTCGATCTGCTGCTGCCCGGCACCGCCGGCGCCACCTTCTACAACGTCTCGCAGTTCTCCCTGGCCAGCCTCGGCTCCACCAGCACCCGCGCCAACCTCGAGGACTACATCGCCAAGTTCTCCGCCAACGCCCGCCAGGTGTTCGAGCACTTCGCCTTCGATGGCTGGCTGGAGAAGCTGGAGAAGGCCAACCTGCTGTACCTGGTGACCCAGAAGTTCGCCGCTATCGACCTGCACCCGGCCACCATCAGTAACCACGAGATGGGCCTGGTGTTCGAGCACCTGATCCGCAAGTTCGCCGAGTCGGCCAATGACACCGCCGGGGAGTTCTTCACCCCGCGCGACGTGGTGCGCCTGGCTACTACCCTGGTGTTCGCCCCCGACCATCAGGCGCTGAACGGCGAAGGCGTGGTGCGTACCGTGTACGACTGCGCGGCCGGCACCGGCGGCTTCCTGTCCTCGGCCATCGAGCAGGTCGCCGAGTGGAACCCCAACGCCCGCTTGGTGCCCTACGCCCAGGAGCTGAACCCCGAGACCTACGCCATCTCGGTGGCCGACAAGCTGATCCAGGGTTTCTCGACCCAGAACATCAAGCTCGGCAACACCCTGTCCAACGACCAGCTGCCCTTTGAGCAGTTCGACTACTGCCTGGCCAACCCGCCGTTCGGCGTGAAGTGGGAGAAGGTGCAGAAGCAGGTGCAGGATGAGCACACGCAGCAGGGCTACGCCGGCCGCTTCGGCCCCGGCCTGCCGCGGGTCGGTGATGGCTCGCTGCTGTTCCTCATGCACCTCTTGTCCAAGCGCAAGCCGGTCGATCCTTCATTGCAGAGCGGGGGCGGCACCCGCATTGGCATCGTCCTGTCCGGTTCGCCGCTGTTCAACGGCGGCGCCGGTTCCGGCGAGTCGGAGATCCGCCGCTGGATTCTGGAGAACGACTGGCTGGAGGCGATCGTCGCCCTGCCCACCGACCTGTTCTACAACACCGGCATCGGCACCTACGTGTGGATTCTCTCCAACCACAAGGACGCGCTGCGCAAGGGCAAGGTCCAGCTGATCGACGCCAGCGCCATGCACGCACCGATGCGCAAGAGCCTGGGCAGCAAGCGCAAGTACCTGTCCGACGAGCAGATCGCCGAGATCGCCAAGCTGCACGAAGCGTTCGAGCAAGGCCCGAACAGCAAGATCTTCGCCACCACCGATTTTGGCTACCGGCGCATCACCGTCGAGCGTCCGCTGCGCCTGCGCTTCTCGGTCACTGCGGACAAGCTCGCCGCCTACCAGGCCACCAAGGGTTCCGATCAAGCCGAAGCCTTTGCCGCGTTGGAAGGCAACTTCGACAACCTGCCGGCCTTCCTCAAGGCCGCGGGTATCAAGAAACTTTCCAAGGGCGCACAGAAAGCCGTACTGGCCTGCTTCGGCGACCGCGACGCCGATGCCCAGCCGGTGTTGGACGACAAGGGTAATATGCAGGCCGATAGCGATCTGCGTGAGTTCGAGAACGTGCCGCTCGGCCAGTCCATCGACGCCTACTTCGAGCGCGAGGTACTACCCCACGTGCCGGATGCCTGGATCGACACCGGCAAGCTTGATGCAAAGGACGGCCAGGTCGGCATTGTTGGCTACGAGATCAACTTCAACCGTTACTTCTACGTCTACCAGCCGCCGCGCCCGCTGGCGGAGATCGACGCCGATCTGAAGGCGGTGGAGGCCGAGATCGCCGCACTGCTGGGCGAGGTGACGGCATGAGCCACTACAAGCCGTATCCGGCTTACAAGGATTCCGGAGTGGAGTGGTTGGGGAGGGTGCCGGAGCATTGGGAGCAGGTGCCACTGAAGCGACTGGTGCGCAGCATCGAGCAAGGCTGGAGTCCGGAGTGTGAGTCTTGGCCGGCGACTGGTGATGAATGGGGCGTACTGAAAGTCGGCTGCGTTAATGGGGGCAGTTTTCGTCCGGAAGAAAATAAGGCATTACCCGCATCCCTTGAGCCAAGGCCAGAGCTGGCAGTGTGCAAGGGGGATGTACTGGTTTCTCGTGCCAATACGCGGGAACTGGTGGGCAGTTGTGTGTCTGCTCCACAGAATTATCCGAACCTGCTGCTGTGCGACAAGATTTACCGTATTCGTGCTGGCGAACGGGTCACGCCGGAATTTCTGGCTGCGCTGATTTCAGTGCATGGTCGCAGAGCCGTCGAGATCGAGGCGACGGGCGCCAGTTCTTCGATGCTCAATATTTCGCAGTCGGTGATTCTTGATCTGCCTGTCGCATTGCCAGAGCCTGCGGAGCAGGATCAGATCATGGCTGCTGCTACCCGCGAAACCGCCCGCATCGACGCGCTGGTGGCGAAGAAGACCCGCTTTATCGAACTGCTGCGCGAAAAGCGCCAGGCGCTGATCACCCATGCCGTCACCAAGGGCCTCGACCCGAACGTGAAGATGAAGGACTCCGGTGTGGAGTGGCTGGGGGAGGTGCCGGAGCATTGGGCTGTTAAGCCCTTCAAGGTCTGTATCGACTTTCAAGAGGGGCCAGGCATCATGGCTGCCGACTTCTGTGATGAGGGTATTCCTCTTCTCCGTGTCGCAGGCGTCCAAAATCGGTGGGCAAGCCTTGAAGGTTGTAATTACCTCAGTCCAGACAAAGTTGAGCGGCAGTGGAGACATTTTCGACTGGAACAAGGCGATCTTTTGATTAGCGCCAGTGCCAGTATGGGGACAGTTTGCGAGGTGGCCGCTGAGACAGTTGGGGCAGTTGCTTATACAGGACTGATCCGTCTGCGAGAAAAAAACAGCGTCATGCTCAAAGAATACATCCGGTCTCTGGTGGTATCTGATCTTTTTTCGACGCAGATCGATTTTTTCAAGGCCGGCTCTACGATTCAGCACTTTGGGCCGACGCATCTCAGTCAGATGTTCGTTGTATGCCCGCCGTTGGATGAGCAGGGTGCGATAGCTCGCCACATTGAGAGTGAAACGCAGCGGATAGACGAACTTGTGACTAAGACCGAACGCAGCAGCGAACTCCTCAAAGAACGCCGCTCCGCCCTGATCACCGCTGCCGTCACCGGCCAAATCGACCTGCGGGAGGAGGTATGAGTCAGGGTCGCAGCATTCGCCTGTTTCTGGTGGACGGGACTCCCAACGGGCTGCTGACCGCCGAGATCATGAACTGGACCGGCCATGTGCTGACCGGCCCGCGCAGCAAGCTGGCCGAGCTGGTGCAGCGTCCCGAGTGCGCGCGTACTGGCGTGTACTTCCTGGTCGGTCCCGACCCGGACGACAGCCTGCGCACCCGGGTGTATGTCGGCGAATCGGACGACGTGGCCCAGCGCCTCAAGCAGCACAACCGCCCCGAGGAGCAGGGCGGCAAGGACTTCTGGGAGCGGGTCTGCCTGGTCACCAGCAAGGACCAGAACCTGACCAAGGCCCATGCGAAGTACCTGGAAAGCAAGCTGATCGGCATCGTCGCCAGTGCCGGCCGCTGCGTGCTGGGCAACGGCACCGCCCACGACTACGGCAACCTGCCGGAATCCGACCGCGCCGACATGGCATTCTTCCTGGAGCAAATCCGCACCGTGCTGCCGGTGTTGGGGTTCGACTTTCTACGCGAGCTGGCCAGGCCCTCGACCGTCAGCGCGCCAAGCCCGGCAGCGCCGGTCTCCCGCTCCCCGTTGTTCACCCTGGAGGTGCCGCGCTATCGCATCACCGCGCAGGGTCAGGAGATCGACGGCGAGTTTTTCGTTCTCAAGGGCTCCAAGGCACGGGCGGACTGGGTTGGCACCGAGCGCGGCTATCGGGGACTGTTCCGCCAACTGGTGGCCGAGGACGTGCTGGTCGCCGAAAGCCCCGAGCATCTGGTGTTCAGCGACGATTACGCCTTCAGCAGCCCGAGTGCGGCAGCGGCCGTGGTCTGTGGGCGGGCGGCCAACGGCCGTACCTCCTGGCTGGTGGACGGTACCGGGCAAACCTATGCAGCATGGCAGGACCAGCAGCTGACCAGCCTTGACCCCGTGGCGGAGGCCGAATGAGCAAGCCGAAACCGAGCGATCTCAATCTGCCGCTGCAGCCCCTTTTAAGCAGCCTCGGCGAGCTGATTCGCCAGGCCCGCCAGCGGGCGCTGCGCGCCGTGGATGCCATCCAAGTACAGACCTGCTGGGAAGTCGGCCGGCATATCGTCGAGTTCGAGCAGGGTGGTGAGGCCCGTGCGGCCTATGGCAAGAAGTTACTGCCGAGCCTGGCCAAGGTGCTGAGCGCTGAGTTCGGCAGGGGCTTCGATGCGTCGAACTTGCGCTATATGCGCTTGTTTTACCAAGCCTTCCCGATTTGTGACGCGCTGCGTCACGAATTGAGCTGGACCCACTACCGCACCCTGCTCAAGGTAGACAGCGACAGCGCGCGCCACTGGTACATGAACGAGGCAGCCGAGCAGGGCTGGACCACTCGTGCCCTGGACCGGCAGATCGGTACCCTCTACTACGAGCGTCTACTGGCCAGCCAAGACCGTGTGGCGGTGGAGCAGGAAGCCGAGGCCAACCTGCGGGTGATGGGCAAGAGCCCGCGCGAGTTCGTGCGCGATCCGGTACTGCTGGAATTCCTTGGCCTGCCCAGCGCAGGCACCCTTCTGGAAAGCGACCTGGAACAGGCGCTGATCGGCCAGCTGCAGGGGTTCCTGTTGGAGCTGGGCAAGGGCTTCGCCTTCGTGGCGCGGCAGCAGCGCATCAGCACCGAGAGCAAGGATTTCTACATCGACCTGGTGTTCTACAACTACCTGCTCAAATGCTTCGTGATCTTCGACCTCAAGCGCGGCGAGCTAACCCACCAGGACATCGGCCAGATGGACATGTACGTGCGCATGTACGACGACCTGAGGCGCGGTCCGGACGACAATCCGACGGTGGGCATCATCCTCTGTGCGCAGAAGGACGCATCGGTGGTGCGCTACTCGGTGCTGCACGGCAGCGAGCAGTTGTTCGCCAGCAAATACAAGCTGGTGCTGCCCAGCGAGGAGGAGCTGCGCGCTGAGCTTGACCGCGAGCGGGCCTTGTTGGCGGAGCAGAAAGCCTTTACGCAAGACGAGAGCTGATTGCTCAACTTTGTGTCCGGAAATTGGCGAGATCTCGGACACAAATCGATTTATGTATGGCCAGACGGACACATGGCAGCTGTTCGGGGCCGATGGTTTCGAGTCAAGAAGGACCGCAGATGAGCCACATCCACCACGAATGCGAACTGGAACGCTACATCGTCGAGCAACTGGAGGCTGCGGGGTGGCTGGTGGGCAAGTCCGCCGGCTATGACCCGGCGCGGGCGCTGTACCGGGAGGACGTACTGGGCTGGCTGGATGAAACCCAGCCGCAGGCCATGGCCAAGCTGCGCGCCATCAATGGAGCAGGCGAGGGCACCGAGACGGTGATCCTCGACCGGCTGGTCAAGCAGCTGGAGAACAAGGCCGAAGGCGGCACGGTGAACGTGCTGCGTTACGGCTTCGCGGTGGCCGGTGGTGGCACCCTGGCGATGAGTCAGGGCCTGCCCGAGGACGAGCGCAACGACACGGTAATCCAGCGCTATGCGGCCAACCGCCTGCGCGTGGTGCCGCAGCTGCGCTATTCGCTGGACAAGGCCGACGAAATCGATCTGGCCTTGTTCATCAACGGTATTCCGGTGGCCACGGTGGAGCTGAAGACCGACTTCACCCAGTCGGTGCAGGCGGCGATGCAGCAGTACCGCATGGACCGCCGCCCCGAGCGCAAGAGCGGCGGGCTGGAGCCGCTGCTGACCTTCAAGCGCGGTGCGGTGGTGCATTTCGCCATGAGCGACAGCGACATCCGCATGACCACCCGGCTGGCCGGGGATGCAACCTTCTTCCTGCCGTTCAACCGCGGCAACGACGGCGCGGCCGGCAACCCACCCTGCGAGGATGGCTATCCGGTCAGCTACTTCTGGGAGCACGTGCTGCAGAAGGGCAACTGGCTGCACATCTTCCAGCGCTTCGTGCTGCAGGAGCGCAAGGAGGCCCAAGACGCCAGCGGCAAGACCTACTACAAGGAGGCGCTGATCTTCCCACGCTTCCACCAGTGGGAAGGCGTGACACGGATGATCGACGCGGTGCGCGTCGAGGGCGTCGGCCAGCCGTACCTGATCCAGCACAGCGCCGGTTCCGGCAAGACCAACACCATCGCCTGGACTGCGCACTCGCTGATCCGCGTGCGCCGCCCGGACGGCGAGCCGTACTTCCACAGCGTGATCGTGGTGACCGACCGCCAGGTGCTCGACCAGCAGCTGCAGGACGCCATCCAGCAGATCGAGCACCAGGCCGGGGTGGTGTGCGCCATCGACCGCCAGCAGTCCAGCCTGCCGAAGAGCCAGCAACTGGCCAAGGCGATGCTGGAGGGTGTGCCGATCATCGTCTGCACCCTGCAGACCTTCCCCCACGCGCAGAAGGCCATCCTCGGCGAGCAGAGCCTGCGCGACCGCCGCTTCGCGATCATCATCGACGAGGCGCACAGCTCCACCGGCGGCAGCACCGCCGACGACCTGCGCTATGTGCTGACCGGAGAGAGCGAGGAGGAGTGGGAGAAGCTCAGCAAGGAGGAGCGCTTGTCGGTCTGGCAATCGTCGCGGCAGCGGCCGGGCAATGCCAGCTACTTCGCCTTCACCGCCACGCCCAAGCATTCGACCCTCAGCCTGTTCGGTCGCCCGCGCAATCCGGCGCTGCCGGTCAGCCAGGACAATCCGCCGGCGCCGTTCCACCTCTACACCATGCAGCAGGCCATCGAGGAGGGATTCATCCTCGACGTGCTGAAGAACTACACCAGCTACCAGGTGGCCTTCAAAATCGGCAGCGAGTTCGTCGACGACAAGCGCGTGGACGAGAAGAGCGGTAAGCGTGCGCTGGCCAAGTGGCTGTCGCTCAACCCGGTGAACGTCGGCCAGAAGGTCGAGCTGATCGTCGAGCACTTCCGCAAGAACGTCGCCCACCTGCTCGGTGGCCAGGCCAAGGCCATGGTGGTCACCGGCTCGCGGGCAGCGGCGGTGAAGTACCACCTTGCGCTGCAGGACTACTGCCGGCGCAAGGGCTACGACAACGTGCAGGCCATGGTGGCGTTCTCCGGCGAGGTGCCGAATGCCGAGGTTCGGGAGCCGAGTCTGCCGACGGACCATCCGTTCAGCGAGGGCAACCTCAACCCAGGCTTGAACGGCCGCGACATGCGCAAGGTGTTCGACACGCCCGATTACCGGGTGATGATCGTCGCCAACAAGTACCAGACCGGCTTCGACCAGCCCAAGCTGGTGGCCATGTACCTGGACAAGAAGATCTCCGGGGTGGAGGCGGTGCAGACCCTCTCGCGGCTGAACCGCACCTTCCCCGGCAAGGACAAGACCTATGTGATCGACTTCGCCAACGAGGCGGAGGAGATCCTCGCCGCGTTCAAGACCTTCTACCGCGACGCCCAGGTAGCGGATGTCCAGGACCCGAACATCGTCTACGACATCAAGCAGCGCCTGGACGGCATGTTCATCTACGAGCAGGCCGAGGTGGCGGCGTTCGGCGAGGCCATCGTCGACAAGAGCGTCACCCACCAGAAGCTCTACAGCCTGACCCAGGCGGCTACCGACCGTTTCAACAAGAAACTGAATGCGCTGACCGATGCCATCGACCAGTGGGAGAAGGCCTGGGAGTCTGCCCACGACAGCGGCGACGAGCAGGGAATGCAGTACGCCGACGTGCAGCGCGCGGAGTACTGCAAGAAGCGCGACGAGCTGATGATCTTCAGCGAGAGCCTGTCCAAGTTCGTGCGCAGCTACGAGTACATCGCCCAGCTGGTGGAGTTCGGTGACCCGACACTGGAGGCCTTTGCCAGCTATGCCCGGCTGCTGCGCAAGCGTCTGAAGGGCATCAGCGCCGAGCAGGTGGACATGGGCGACCTCAAGCTCAGCCACTACAAGATCAAGAAGGGCGAAGGACTGGTCGGCGTCGGTGTGCAGGCCGAGGTGCCGGGCCTGTACGGCATGACCGACAACGGCCTGCGCGAAGCCCGTGATCGCGAGAAGAAGTACCTCTCCGACCTGATCGAAAAGCTCAACAACGCCTTCGGCCAGGGCATCGGCGACACCGACCAAGTGGCCTTCGCCGTCCACGTGTCCGAGAAGCTGCGCGCCGACAGCGTGGTGATGGCCCAGGTGCAGAACAACCCCATGGAACAGGCCATGAAGGCCGACCTGCCGATCAAGGCCATCCAGGCCATCTCCGGCGCGATGAGCAGCCACCAGGCGATGGCAACCAAGCTGCTCAGCGACGAGGCGACGCGCGAGGTGTTCCTGATGGTTCTGTATGAGCTGTTGCGCAAGGACTCGGCCAGAGCGCTGCTGGGACAGGCGCGCTGACCTGCGGAGCGTGCAGCACTGTCCAACGTCGGCAGCCGCACGCGTTCTGGGCTAGCTTTCTTGGGAATGGAGGAGGCGTCTCGCTTCCCTCCGCGAGCGGCTGCCGGCAGGCGGCGTTCGTGGAGCCCCGGCGCAGGGCGGCGCAGCAGGCCGGTTCGCCGGCCTGGACAGCCACCCGCCCGGTACGCGCTGACCATGAAAGAGAAAGAACTGCGGCTGGCGCTCGTCTACTTCGGCGGGGTATCGCTGGCCGTCTATCAGCACGGCATCAACCGCGAAATCCTCAATCTGGTGCGCGCCTCCAAGATCTACCACGCCGGCCGTTCCGGCGAGGACGAGGACCTCGCCAAGCGCAGCTTCCATGAGCTCTATCCCGACGAGCCGGAGCGCTCCACCGGCGATGTCTACCGCGAATTCCTCGACGTCCTCGGCAAGGACATCGCCCTGCGGGTGATCGTCGACGTGATCGCCGGCTCCTCGGCGGGGGGCATCAACGGCATCACCCTGTCGACCGCCCTGGCTCACGACCGCACGCTGATGCCGATCACCAACATGTGGCTCGAACAGGCCGACATGCTCAGCCTGCTGGCTCCCGAGGCCAAGGCGCGGATGTGGAGCAAGTGGTACTTCTGGCCGCTGATGCGCCCGCTGCTGGCGCGCCTGGGCCGCGAGGGGCTGCTGCCGGGACGGGCCGACACCGAGATGGCCAAGCGCATCTCGGTATTCCTGCGCTCGCGCTGGTTCAAGCCGCCGCTCGACGGCCGCCGCCTGAGCACCCTGCTGCTCGACGGCCTGACGGCGATGAACAGCCAGGCGGTGGAGTGGGAGTCGCTGCTGCCCAAGGGCGACCGGCTCGATCTGTTGGTCACGGTGACCGACTTTCGCGGTCTGGAGCGGCCGATCTTCATCCACGATCCGCCGGTGGCCTACGAGCGCGAGCACCGCCACCTGCTGCGCTTCACCCTGGAACACCGCAAGACCGGCCATCTGCAGAGCGACTTCGACGTCGACAACTTCCCCTCGCTGGCCTTCGCCGGGCGGGCTTCGGCCTCCTATCCGGGGGCCTTCCCGCCGGCCCAGCTGCGCGAGATCGACGACCTGCTCGCCCAGCGTCACATGCCCTGGCCGGGGCGCTCGCGTTTCCTGGCGGGCAGCTTCCGCGACTACCTGGCGCGCGGCGAGAACCCCGAGGATGCGGTGCTGGTGGACGGCAGCGTGCTCGACAACAAGCCGATCATGGCCTGCGTCGAAGCCATCTACACCCACGGCGCGCTGCGCGAGGTGGATCGCCGCCTGGTGTACATCGACCCGCATCCCAAGGGCAGGCGGCAGGCGGGCACCGGGGTGCCGGGCTTCTTCGCCACCCTGCGCGGCGCCCTCAGCGATCTGCCGCGCCAGGGGCCGGTGTACAACGAACTGGTGGCGATCAGCCACTACAACATCCAGGCGCGCCGGCTCAAGGCGGCCATCCTCAACGCCCGGCCGCAGATCTCCCGGCTTATCGAGGAGGAGACCGCCGGCAAGCTCAAGAGCGGCTTCAGCGTGGAGGATCTGCGCCACTGGCGGCTGTTGTCGATCACCCTGCTGTCCGGCACGGCGATCGTCTACGACGCCTGGATGCGTGCGCTGATCTTCGAGGCGCTGGACTTCGTCGCCAAGCTGATCGGCGCGGCCTGCGAGTACACCGCCGATTCGCCGCAGGCGCGCCGGGTGCAGGAGGTGATGGAAGTCTGGGCGCAGCGCCAGGGCATCATTGCCGAAACCTACAAGATGCCCGAGCATCTCTACAGCAATGCCGATCTGCCGCTGTTCGCACGGATGGTCCTGGACTTCGGGCTGATCTACAAAAGGCGCCGGCTGAACTTCGTGCTGCACGAGATCAACGAGCTGTATCCCGACCTCAGCAGCGGCAGCGCCGCCGAGGCGGAGACCGAAGCGCTCGACCTGCTGAAGATCAAGATCTACAAGTGCGTCACCGAACTGCTGGTCTACGACGACCTCGACTTTCTCAGTCGCCATGCGGTGACCGCCTGCCGCGAGCTGTTCCTCGGCGAGGACGGGACCGACACGCTCACGGTCGAGCGCCTGGACGCCGACGCCTGCGCGGAAATCTCCCGCCTGGTCGAGCGCCTGGCCCAGGAGTGCGACATGGCCCGCACGGTCGACAATGTCGACGCCGTGCTGGCCTCGTCGCTGGTGCAGAAGCTGCCGGAGGCGAGCCGGATCGCCATCCTTACCGGCTACCTGGGCTACTTCTTCTGGGACATCATCCTGCGCCCGACCGCCAGCGCGCTGGCGCTGGAGGCCGGTCCGATCGAGGAGATCCTGGTCGACCGCATCAGCCCCGAGGATGCCAGCAGCCTCGTCCTGGGCGACGGCAAGCCGGTGCTGCTCGGCAGCTCCTTCGCCGGTTTCGGCGGCTTTCTCGGCCGCGCGGTGCGCGAGAACGACTACCTGTGGGGGCGGCTGCACGCGGTGGACCGCCTGTTCGACATCCTGCTCAGCACGGTGCCGGCCAACCTGCGCGGCGGTCTGGCGGTCGAGGCGCTGAAGAAGCGCGCCTTCGAGCGCGTGCTGGAGGAGGAGGGCCGGCGCCTGCAGCTGGTTCCCGAGTTGCTCGCCCGCCTGAGCGAGGCGGTCGGCCGGCTGTAGGCGGACGACTCCACGCCGCGACTTCCTGGACTAGCTTTCTGGGAAGTGCAGGTTCCCCTCGCTCCTAGGGGCGGGATTCACCCGGTACTGGCGCATGAAAGAGAAAGAACTGCGGCTGGCCCTCGTGCTGTTCGGCGGCGTTTCGCTGGCGGTCTATCAACATGGCATCAACCGGGAAATCCTCAACCTGGTGCGCGCCTCGAAGCTCCATCACACGCCCGCCGCGGGCGAGGGCGAGGCTGCCTGCGCCGGCTTTCACCAGCGCTATGCCGACGAGCCGGAATGCTCGACCGGCGATGTCTACCTCGAGTTCCTGCGGACGCTGGGCAAGGACATGGACCTGCGGGTCATCGTCGACGTGATCGCCGGATCGTCGGCGGGGGCGATCAACGGGGTCACGCTGGCCGCGGCCCTGGCGCACGACCGCCCCCTCAAGCCGATCACCGACCTGTGGCTGGAGCAGGCCGACATGCTCAACCTGCTGGCGCCGGAAGCCCGGGCGCGGCTGTGGAGCAAGTGGTACTTCTGGCCGCTGATGCGGCCGCTGATGAACCGGCTGGGGCGCGAGGGACTGCTGCCGGGCGACGGCGACGCCGACATCGCCAAGCGCATCTCGGTGTTCCTGCGCTCGCGCTGGTTCAAGCCGCCGCTGGACGGCGCGCGCTTGGCCGGGCTGATCCTCGACGGGTTGCGCGCGATGGACGTCTCGACCTCGAAGTGGGAGTCGCTGCTGCCCAAGGGCGCCAAGCTCGATCTGCTGCTGACGGTGACGGATTTCCATGGGCTCGAACGGCCCATCTTCATCCACGACCCGCCGGTCGCCTACGAACGCGAGCACCGGCACCTGCTGCGCTTCGGTCTCGAGCACCGTACCACCGGGCATCTGCTCAGCGAGTTCAACGTCGACAACTTCCCCTCGCTGGCCTTCGCCGGGCGGGCGTCGGCCTCCTACCCGGGAGCGTTTCCGCCGGCCCGGATCGGCGAGATGGACGATCTGCTGGCCGCGCGGCACATGCCCTGGCCGGCCCGTTCGCATTTCATCGAGCAGAATTTTCGCCACTACCGCGAGCGCGGCGAGAATCCCGAGAAGGCGGTGCTGGTCGACGGCAGCATCCTCGACAACAAGCCGATCATGGCCTGCGTGGAGGCGATCAGGACGCACGGCGCGTTCCGCGAGGTGGATCGCCGGCTGGTGTACGTCGATCCGCGGCCCAAGGGCCGACGCGCGACCTCCGGTTCCGGGGTCCCCGGCTTTTTCTCCACCCTGCGCGGGGCGCTGACCGACCTGCCGCGGCAGGAGCCGGTGTACAACGAGCTGGCCATGCTCAGCCGGCACAATGTGCAGGCGCGCCGGCTCAAGGAGGCGATCCTCAGCGCCCGGCCGCAGGTCGTCGAGCACCTCGAGCAGCAGACCGAGGGGCGCCTGAAGGGTGGCTACACCACCGACGATCTGCAGCACTGGCGGATGATCGGCTTCCGGCCGGTCCCCGGGCTGTTCATCGCCTACGACGCCTGGATGCGCTCGCTGGCGTTCGAGGCCCTGGACTTCGTGGTGCAGATCATCTGCTGGGCGTGCCAGTACATCCCCGATTCTCCCGAGGCGCGTCGCGTGCAGGATGTGATCGAGGCTTGGGCCAGGCAGCTGGGCGTCATCACCGACACCTATCGGATTCCCGAAAACGTCTACCGCAACGAGGATTTGCCGCTTTTCTCCAGGATGATCACGGACTTCGGGGTGATCTACAAACGCCGGCGGCTGAACTTCGTGCTGCACGAGATCAACGACCTGTACCCCGAGGTGGCGGGCGGGTCCGTCGCGGATGCCGAGTCGGAAACCCTGGATCTTTTGAAGATCAAGATTCACAAGTGCATCAGCGACCTGGCCTTTTGCGACGATCCCGATTTTCTCAGCCGCCAGGCGGTGACCGCCTGCCGCGAGATCTTCCACCGCGACGAGGCGCGCCAGGAGTACTCGCCCGAGATGGTGCGCGTCGATCCGCTGGCCTGCGCCGAGCTGTCGCATCTGATCGAACGCCTGAGCCAGGAGTACGACCTCGCGCGGATGGTCGACAATTCCGACGCGGTGCTGGCCTCGGCGCTGTTCATGAAGCTGAAACAGGACAGCCGTATCGCGATACTCACCGGCTATCTCGGCTACTTCTTCTGGGACATGATCCTGCGTCCCACCGCCAGCGCTTTGTCGCAGGAGGCCGAGACCATCGACGAGATCCTGGTGGACCGCATCAGCCCGGACGATGCCAGCAGCATCGCCTTCGACGCGCGCAAGGAAGTCCTGCTGGGCAGTTCCTTCGCCAGCTTCGGTGGTTTTCTCGGCCGCTCGATCCGCGAGAACGACTACCTGTGGGGGCGTCTGCATGCGGTGGACCGGCTCTTCGACATCCTGATCAGCACGGTGCCGAGCTACCTGCGGCAGAAGCTCGACGTCGCCGCACTCAAGAAGAAAGCCTTCGAGAATGTGCTGGCGGAGGAGCGCCCTGCGCTGGGCTGCGTGCAGGAGCTGATCGACAAGCTCAGCGAGTCGGTAAGCCGGCTCTAGGGGGGGCGCTTCGCAGGCTGTGCCGGCGAAGGATCCCCGGCGTCGCCGGGGATCAGGCGTCACAGGGAGCGGTTGGCCGCCTTGGCGGCGCGCATCACCAGCGGGCCGATCTCCGCCTCGTACTGCTGCCACACCGGCTGCATGGCGTTGCGCCAGGCGCTGCGCTCGGCGTCGCTCAGGGCGATGATGCGGCTGGTGCCGGCGGCGGCCACGCGCGCGCGATCGGCCTCGTTGAGGCGCGCCGCCTCGCTGTTCACCGCCAGGGTCACCTCGTCGATGATGGCCTCCAGTTCGCTGCGGATCTCGTGGGGAATGCCGTACCAGAAGCGCGCGTTGCTCACCAGCATGTAGTCCAGCACGCCGTGGTTGGTTTCGCTGATGTAGGGCTGCACGGTGTGCAGCTGCTGGCTGTAGATGTTCGACCAGGGGTTCTCGGCGCCCTGCACCTTGCCGCTTTTAAGGGCGCCTGCGACCTCGCCGAACGGCAGCTTGACGCTCTGCGCCTGCAGCGCGGCGAACTGCGCCTCGAGTACCCGGGACGACTGGATGCGGAAGCCCAGGCCCTTGGCGTCGCCCGGCAGGCGCAGCGGCTGGGTGGCCGACAGCTGCTTCATGCCGTTGTGCCAGTAGGCCAGGCCGACGATGTTGTGCTCGTGCATCGACATCAGCAGGTCGCGGCCGGTGGGCTTCTGCTGGAAGCGCGCGACCGCCTCGTGGTCGTCGAACAGGAACGGCAGGTCGAACACCTGCAGCTTGGGCGTGTACTGCTGGAACTTGGCCAGCGACGGCGCCAGTAGCTGGACGTCGCCGCGCTGCAGGGCGGCCAGCTCCTCGGCGTCGCCGTACAGGGAGGAGTTGCCGTGGACTTCCACCCGCACCCGGCCGCCCAGCCGTTCCTCGACCAGCTTCTTGAGCAGCAGGGCGCCGTGGCCCTTGGGCGTGTCGTCGGCGACCACATGGGCGAAGCGGATCAGGATGGGCGCCTGGTCGGCGGCATTGGTGGCGGCCCCAGGCAGGAGCAGTCCGAGGGAGAGGCACGCGGCCAGCATTGTCTTGAACATGGGAGATCCCTTTTTTCTTCTGGTTTTCCGCCCGGTCCGGGCGGCCGGCGCCATCGCAATAGCTGTGCCAGGCGTGCGGATCCGCGCCGGGAAGCGGAAAAGGGTGAAGTGCGTCACAAAGTGCCGGCGGAGATCCGCCGTCCCGCCCGGGCGATCTGGCGAAGACCCGCCGCCTTGCGGGGGCGCCGGAAAGCCGCTCCGGGCATGCTAGGATCGGGAGCATGAAGAGGATTTTCATTGCCGCCTCGCTTCTGCTGTTGGCTTTGCTCGTCGGCACCGCCGCGGCGGCCGATGCAGAGCTGGAAGTGCTGCTCAACCCCAAGCAGAAAGCCTTGCGCGAAAACGTCGAGGCTCACGTCGGCGCGCTCAACGGCCGGGATGCCGCCGCCCTGCGCCGCTTCGCGCCCGCGGCCGAGCTGTCGGCGGCCCAGGCACTGCAGGCCCTGGGCTACTACCACGGGCGCATCCGCAGCGAGGTGGTCGAGGAGGGGAACAAGGCCGTATTGCGCCTGCATATCGAGCAGGGCGAGCCGGTCCGTCTGCGCAGCGTGGAGATCCGCGTGGAGGGCGAGGCGACGCAGATGAAACACTTCCGCCAGCCCTCCAGCCCCCTGCTGCGCCCCGGCGCGGTGCTCAACCACGGCGCCTACGAGGACGCCAAGAAGCTGATCCGCAACCAGGCGCTGCGCTACGGCTTCTTCGATGGCGCCTTCGTCGAGCAGAGCCTGGCGATCGACCCCGAGGCCGGGTTCGCGGATATCCGCCTGGTTTACCGCAGCGGCGCGCGCTATCGCTTCGGCGCCATCGTGTTCAGCGGCGACACACCGTTCGACGACCGCATGCTGCAGCGCCTGGTGCCGTTCAAGGCCGGCGAGGGCTACGACGCCGACCGTCTCGGCGAGCTCAACCGGGCGCTGGTGTCCACCAACTACTTCAGCGATGTGCGGGTGGACGCCACGCCGGAAGGGGCGGTGGACCGGGTCATCCCGGTACAGGTCCAGCTGCAGGCGCGCAAGCCGCGCACCCTGGCCGCCGGCCTCGGCTACTCCACCGACGTCGGCCCGCGCCTGCGCGGCACCTGGACCCGCCACTGGCGCGGCGCGCAGGGCCATCGGCTGGGTGCCGATTTCGAGTTCTCCAGCCCGCGGCAGAACCTCGGCACCTGGTACGAGATTCCCCTCGACCCGCCCCTGATCGAGAGCCTGCGCTTTTCCACCGGCTACCAGATGGAGGATCTGGTGGACACCGAGAGCGAGCGCTTCACCATCGGCACCCAGTGGCAGCACCAGCCGGAGAACGAGTGGCAGCGCATCGTTTCGCTGCGCTGGGAGCAGGAGAACTACCGGACCGGCGACGACGAGGGGCAGAGTACGCTGCTGTTGCCGGGCATCGGTTTCAGTCGCCTGCACAGCGACAACAAGGTCGACCCCAACCGCGGCTACCGTCTGCAGGCGGACCTGACCGGAGCCAGTCAGGCCCTGCTGTCGGATGCCGACCTGCTGCACCTCAACCTGCAGGCCCGGGGCCTGATCACTGTCGGCGCCGGCCATCGCTTCCTGTTGCGCACCCAGCTCGGCGGCATCGCCACCAACGCCTTCGAGGTCATCCCGCCGTCGCTGCGTTTCTTCACCGGCGGCGACCAGAGCGTGCGCGGCTACGGTTACCAGACGCTGTCGCCGCGCGACGACGAAGACGAGCGGGTCGGCGGTCGCTATCTGGTGGTCGGCAGCTTCGAGTACCAGTACCCGCTGCGCGATCGCTGGCGTCTGGCCACCTTCGTCGACCACGGCAACGCCATCGACGGCTTCAGCGACCCGCTGGTGACCGGCGTCGGCATCGGCGTGCGCTGGGTATCGCCGGTCGGCCCGATCCGCCTCGACCTGGCCCATGCCTTGGACGAGGACGAGGGCTCGGGCTTTCGCATCCACTTCTCCATGGGGCCGGAACTGTGAGGCGCCGGCTGCGCCTCGGCCTGCTGGCGCTGCTGCTTCTGGCGCCGCTCGGCCTGCTCGTCCTGCCGGCCAGCGAGTCGGGCAGTCGCTGGCTGCTCGCCCGGATGCCGGGGCTCGTGGTGGAGGACTTCCGTGGCCGCCTGCTCGGCAACTGGAGCGCGGCGCGGCTGCGCTGGCAGTCCGGCGCCAGCCGCGTGGAGCTGGAGCAGCTGCGGGTGGTCAACCGCCTGGCCTGCCTGCGCACGGGCACACTGTGCCTGGACGAAGTGAGCGCCGCGCGCCTGCGCCTCGACCTGCCGCCCTCGACCGAGCCGCAGCCCGCCGAACCGCTCGCCCTGCCGGAGATCCGCCTGCCGCTGGCGGTGCGCATTCAGCGCCTGCAGTTGGGCAGCCTGGTCGTCAACGACGTCGAGCAGCTGCGGGGTCTCGTCCTGGCCGCCGACCTCGACCGCCACGGTCTGCGGCTGAGCGCCGTCGAGCTGCAGCGCGACGGCATGCGCCTGGCGGTCAGCGAACTGAACCTGCTGCCGCACGGCGACTGGCCGCTCCACGCCCGCGCGCGGCTCGACCTGCCGCCGGTGGAGGGGCAGGCGTGGCAGCTCGATCTGACCCTGGACGGCCCGTTGCGCCAGCGTCTGGCGCTGGAAGCGCACAGCCAGGGTTATCTGCCGGGACGCCTGAGCGGCTGGTTGAGCCCGTTGGCCCGCGATCTGCCGCTGGCGCTGGAACTGCAGGTCGGTGACTTCCTGGCGCGCGCCGATCTGCCGCCCAGCCTGCGCATCGCCAGCCTCGCGCTGCGCGCATCCGGCACGCTGCGCGAGGGCTGGGCGGTGGACGGGCAGGCGAGCCTGGCCGGGCGCGACCGGTCGGTGGCCGTCGAGCTGCGCGGCGCGCTGACCACCACGGGGGCACGCATCAAGCCGCTGCGCCTGGTCGACGGCAAGGGCGAACGCCTGGAGCTGGCCGGCACGCTGGACTGGCGCGCGGGACTCGTCGCCCGGCTCGGTCTGCAGGGCGGCGCGTTCGACTGGCAGCAGCTCTACCCGCAGCCCGCCGTGAACATGCAACTGAACAAGGTGCAGGCGGCGTTCAGCTACGCCGAGCAGCGCTACGAGGGCGATGTCGACCTGCAGCTGAACGGCCCGGCCGGGCCGCTGCGCCTGAGCACGCCCGTGCAGGGCGACGCGGGCCGCGTGGAGCTGCCCGCGCTGCGCCTGGAGGCCGGCAAGGGCCGGGCGGAAGGCGAGCTGACGGTGGAGTTCGCCGGGGCGCTCGCCTGGCAGACGCAGCTGCGGCTCAGCGACCTCGACCCGGCCTACTGGCACGCGGCTTTCCCCGGACGCATCGGCGGCGAGCTGGCCAGCCAGGGACAGCTGCAGGGCGGGCAACTGAACGTGAATGCCGACTGGGCACTCGACGGCGAGCTGCGCCGCCAGCCGCTGGCGTTCAAGGGCCGGCTGAGCGGCGAGGGCGCCCACTGGCAGGTGCCCGAGCTGGACCTGCGCCTGGGCGACAACCGTGTCGACGGCCAGGGCGAATGGAACCGGAAGCTCAGTGGCGGCCTGCGCCTTGCCCTGCCGCGTCTCGACCAGCTGTGGCCCGGGCTGCGCGGGGCGCTCGAGGGCACGCTGGCGCTCGCCGGTACCGCGCAGGCGCCGCAGGGCAGCCTGGTCCTGCGCGGCCAGCGCCTCGCCTATGCCGAGCAGGAGCTGGCCACCCTGCGCCTGGATGCCAACCTGGACGCCCGCCAGCGCGGCGAACTGCACCTTACGGCCGACGGCCTGCGCCGTGGCGACAGCGACTACGGCCAGCTCGAGCTGCGCGGCGCCGGCACCCGGGAGAATCACAGTTTCGATTTCGAGCTGGCCGGCAAGCCGCTGCAGCTGGACCTGGCGCTGGCCGGCGGCCTGCGCGGGAGGGCCTGGCGCGGCAGCCTGAACCGCGGCGAGGTCGGTGTCGCCGGCCTGGACTGGCGCCTGCAGCAGCCGGTCAGTCTGGAGCGCACGGCGGCCGGGCGGGTGACCCTCGGCGCGCACTGCTGGGCGTCGGAGCGGGCCAGTCTGTGCGCCGATGCCCAGCGCCTGCAGCCCGAGCCGCAGCTGCGCATGCGCCTGCGCGACTTCGACCTGGCGCGCCTGGCTCGCCTCTTGCCCGACGGCTTCGCTCTGGTCGGCCAGCTCAATGGCGATCTGCGCCTCGATCTGCCGGCCGGCGGCCCGCGCGGCGAGATCAACCTGGACGCCGGCAGTGGCCAGCTGCGCCTGCGCGATCCGCACGATGCCGAGGGCGACTGGCAGACGATTCCCTACCAGGCGCTGCGTCTCACCAGCCGACTGCAGCCCAAGCGCATCGACAGCGAGCTGCGGGTGGCCGGACCGGGGCTCGGCAGCCTGACTCTGCAGGCCAGCATCGACCCACTGCCGGCCACCCGGCCGCTGACCGGCAGCTTCCGCATCGACGGCCTGGATCTGGGTCTGGCGCGCCCCTTCGTGCCCCAGGTCGAGCGCATCGAAGGCCGCATCGACGGCAGCGGCCGACTGTCCGGCTCCCTGCTGGCCCCGGTGGTCGACGGGCGCCTGGCGCTGCGCAATGGCCGGCTCGGCGGCGGCGAGCTGCCGCTGAGCTTCGAGGCGCTGCAGCTGGCCATGACCATCGCCGGCCAGCAGGCGCAACTGGAGGGCAGCTGGCGCAGCGGCGAGCAGGGGCAGGGCAGCCTGACCGGCAGCCTGGACTGGTCCGCCGCGCCGCAGATGGATGTGAAGATCCGCGGCCAGCGCCTGCCGGTGGTGGTCGAACCCTACGCCAATGTCGAGGTCGATCCGGACCTCGAAATCGGCCTGCGCGACCGCCAGTTGAGCATCGGCGGCCAGGTGGCCATTCCGCGCGGCCAGATCAAGGTGCGCGAGCTGCCGCCCCAGGCGGTGAAGGTGTCGAAGGATGCGCAGATCGTCGGCGAGCAACCGCGCGAGACCGGAATGGCGGGGCTGAAGATGAACCTCAGTCTGCTCATCGGCGAGGAGCGCCTGCGCTTTGCCGGCTTCGGCCTGACCGCCGACCTCAAGGGCAACCTGCGCATCCGCGACAACCTCGACAGCCGCGGCACCCTGCAACTGGAAAACGGTCGCTACCGCGCCTACGGCCAGCGCCTGACCCTGCGCCGCGCGCGGCTGATCTTCGCCGGTCCGATCGAGCAGCCGCTGCTGGACATCGAGGCGATCCGCACCGTCGACGAGGTGGTCGCCGGCCTGCGCCTGACCGGCCGCGCCGATGCGCCGATCAGCGAGGTGTTTTCCGAGCCGGCGATGAGCCAGGAGCAGGCGCTGTCCTACCTGGTGCTCGGCCGCGCCCCCGACACCAGCGGCGAGCAGAGCATGGTCAGCCAGGCGGCCCTGGCCCTGGGGCTGGCCGGTGGCGCCCCGGTCGCCGGCGCTCTGGCCGAACGCCTCGGCATCAAGGACTTCCTGCTCGACACCGAGGAGAGCGGTGGCGACAGCAGCGTGGTGGCCAGCGGCTACCTCTCCGATCGCCTCAGCCTGCGCTATGGCGTGGGCATGTTCGAGACCGGCAACGTCGTCGCCCTGCGCTACGAACTGAGCAAGAAGCTCTATCTGGAGGCGGCCAGCGGCCTGGCCAGCTCGCTGGATATTTTCTACAAAAAGGACTTTTGAGTTCGTCTCTCCGCGCCGGCTCTCGATGATCCGGCGAGCCCTTCTACACAGGCTGTTGCCGGCATGCAGGGATATGCGCGCGTGGCCGCGGTGTTCTTTGCAGTTAATGCTGCGAGCCGGCAGTGCACTATCCGATTTGAACTGCCGAGGTTGTGGAAACAATGCGAACTTGTCGTTGGTAGCGGACAAGTACGCACTTTTTGAGTGCACTCCGCGGATTGTTCTCACATTAATGAAGTAGCGCGCGCGGCGACTTCATGGCAGCCCCGCAAGGACGAAATTCGATTATTCCGCTTTGCCGGAAAGCATGCAGAACCTGTATTGACTCTGACCCTAGGGGGCGAGTTTAGAGTGCCCGCGCTGAATCCGGAACTGTCTTCGCGGATGAAGCGAAACGGACACACAAGCTCGTGGAATACATGGAGTTGCATCTTGAACAATCCCCTGGAACTGGATGTCGTGCTGACCAGCACGCGTGAAATTCTTGCCCAACTACTGGTTCTGGAAGTCGAGGATATCGACGCCGACAATAGTGTCGTCGAGGACTTGTCAGCAGACTCTCTGGATATCGTCGATCTGAGCTTCCAGCTGGGCCGGCTGTATGGCTGCACCCTGCCGAAGATCAGTGTGCTGGATCATGCCCTGGCGATTTGTGGCGATCTCTCGGCATTCGTCGGCGACAGCGGGCTTACCGCGGCCGGCAAGGCGCTACTGGAAAACAGCCTCAGCGCCTATGCGCCGGACCAGCTCAGCGTCGGCATGAAGCCGGCGGATGTGTTTGCCGCGACCACGGTGCGCAATTGGGCGCAACAATGCCGCAACATCTTCAATTACCTGCCTGATGCCTGTCCTGCCTGCGGTGGCAGTCATGCCCTGGTGAAAAACCAGCAGGTCGTCTGTTCGGCGTGCAGCGCGCGGCTCACTCCGCCGGATGGCGATGAGATTTCCCGGCGCCTGGTCAAGACCTTCGTCGCCTCCCGCCTGGCCGAATTCGCCTAGGAGGGATCATGCGGGCGCGCGAAGTCTATGTAACCGGTTACGGGCTGGTGGCGCCTACCGTGCTGGATGGTGAGAGCCTGTTCCACCGGATTTGCGAGAAGCGGTCCTGTGTGCGCGAACATCCGTTGTTCGCCGAACTGGGTTTTCCCAACCGGGCCGCCGGCTATATCGACGACTTGCAGTGGCAACATGTGCAGCAGGCATTCGCCGGCGACGCACATTCCCTGCCACGCCAGTCGCTGCTGGCGGATTTCGTCGCGCAACAGGCGCTGCGCCATGCCGGACTGTCGCCGGCGGCGCTGCGCGATGCGGCCAGCGGATTGTTCGTCGGTGCCAACAAGCACTGCGCCACCAGCCACGACCTGGAACAGTTGGCGGGCTGCCTCGATTCCCACGGGCGACTCGACCTCGACCGCTACCTGCAGCACCAGTCGGCTCGGCAGGCGCCGTTTTCCCTGCGGGTGGACCAGCAGACCTTCCATCTGGCGCACACCCTGGGCATCCGCGATCACATCTCCACCCACTCCGATGCCTGTGCCGCCGGCACCGTTGCGATCGGCAGCGCCTACCGGGCGATCGAGCGTGGTGACCTGGATCTGGCCATCTGCGGCGCCGTCGAGCTGATGGCCAACGAATTGCCCTACTACATGTTCAGCAGCCTGGGCGCCCTGTGCCAGCAGTCCGAACTCGAGCCCGGACACCAGAGCCGGCCCTTCATGCGCGGGCGCAGCGGTTTCGTGCTCAGCGAGGGCGCGGCGCTGCTGGTTCTGGAATCCAGGGAACACGCCGAGCGCCGCGGCGCGCGGCCGCTGGGTCGGGTGCTGGGCTATGCCAATTTTTGCGAGGCGGAAAAGATGACGGCGAGCAGCCGGGACGGCAGCAAATACGCGTACTGCATGGAGGCGGCGCTGGAGGATGCCGGTTTGCTTCCCCATGCGGTCCAGCACGTGAACACCCATGGCACCTCGACCCAGGTCAACGACAGCTGCGAAGCGCATGCGCTCAAGCATGTCTTCGAGCGGTTGCTGGATGGCGTGACGATGACGGCGAACAAGTCGGCTCTGGGGCACTCCCTGGCCAGCAGTGGCGCCATCGAGGCGGTGCTGTCGCTGATCAGCCTGCGCGAAGGCGTGCTCCTGCCAACCCTGAACTACGACGCGGCGGATGCGGAGTTTCCCGAATTGCGCTTCCTGTCCGAGCCCGTGCGCCAGTCGATCGGGGTGGTGCTGTCCAACTCGTTCGGTTTCGGCGGGATCAACAGTTCCCTCGTGCTGGGGAGGGCCTGAGCATGACCGCCTACCAGGCACGTCCTGTCTATATCGCCGATGCGGCGGTGCTCAACGCGGCCGGCGAGCAGCTCCTCGACCTGCATGGCCACGCGCCCGAGGCCAAGCCGCTGCCGTTCGACCAGCGTCACCAGGCGCACCCGGTGAAGGTGCCGCGCCTGCCGGGCGATCTGTTCGACCGCAAGATCCAGCGCAGCGTGGAGGCGCAGGGCTTGCGTCTCCTGCATTGCGCCGCCCGTCTGGCTCCGGCGTTGCGGGCCCTCGAGCTGCCCTCCGAGCGGGTCGCCCTCACCGCGGCGATTCCGGAGGTGGATGCGCCCAGCCCCTGCTGGGATGCGGTCGAGGCCATCCAGCGCGAGCCCGACCGACTGCTTCCCCAGTTGTTCGCCAATACACCGCCGCTGCACGCCCTGACCCTGCTGAACAGCACGGTGATGGCCTATGTCGCCGAGGCCCTGCAATGCAACGGGCCCATGGGGGCCTACTGTTCGCAGGCCAATGCCGGCGTGGATGCGCTGATCGAGGCGGTGATGCAGATCGCCGAGAACAAGGCCGACGCGGCGCTGGTGGTCAGCAGCAGTCCCAACCTGACGCCGGCGTTATATCTGCGTGACGGCGACCCGGCCTCCGGCCCTGTCCGCGGCGAGGGCGCGGCCGCCTTGTTGTTGACCGCCGCTCCGGCGCCGGGCGCCCGGCAGATGACGGTGCGGGTCGCCGGTCTGGCCCGTGGCTACGTCGCCGATGAGACGCGGGCGGAAGCGGTGGCCGCGCAGGTGCTGGCCAAGGTGCTGAAGGCCGAGCGGCTGGCGCCGAGCGACGTCGACATGCTGCTGATCGCCGAACACGACGAGTTGCTGGCCGGCCTGCTCGGTCAGCCGGAGAAGCGGCGGCAGAGCAGCCAGGGCATCACCGGCGATCTGGGCGCCAGCAGCATGCTCACGGATATCGCCTATGCGCTGGGCTCGCCGGGAGGCGGGGAGGCGTGCCGGCCGCGCTACGTGCTGGCCATGAATCGCAGCAAGGGCGGGCATTTCGCTGCCGTGCTGCTGGCTACCGCCGAGATGAGGGCTGAGGTATGAACGGCGCCCGGGTAGTGATCACCGGCCTGGGGGCGGTGACCGGCTTCGGCTTCACCTGGCAGCGCATGTGGTCGGAAATGTTGCGCGGCAGCCACTGCATTCGCCCCTGGCAACCCGACGAGGTGAGCGACGGCAGCTTCCCGGTCGGTTTCGCCGCCCCGGTGGACATGGCGCTGTTGCCGCCCCACCTGGACGAGCACCCGGCCTGGCGGCTGCCGCTGGAGAAACGCAGCCGCTATGGCTGGGTGGCGGCGAGCCAGGCGGTTGCCGATAGCGGACTGGATGCCGCCGACCTGCGCGAGGCGGCCGTGCTGAGCGCCTCCGGCGCGCCCCATCACATGCTGGACGACATGCGTCTGGCGCTGGCCGAGGAGCCGGGCGCTGGCGCGGACTGGGCCTACCTGATGCGCCGGGCCGACCGGGTGCATGCCGGTGGCTCGCTGCGCCAGGCCAGCGACCGGCTGGCGCGGGTGATTGCCGGGCATTTCGGTTGCGAGGGGCCGGTAGTCAATATCAGCAGCGCCTGCGCGGGGGCGGCACAGGCCATCGGCAACGCCTTCCAGATGATCCGGCGCGGCGAGGTCGAGCTGGCGCTGGCTGGCGGCGCCGACTCGGTGCTCAACCTGGACACCATGGGCTCGCTCTACCTGCTGGGTGCGGCCACCAGCGAGCAGCGCTTCGGCGCCGACCTGTGCCGGCCGTTCGACCGCCATCGCAGCGGCCTGGTCGCTGGCGAAGGCGGGGGATTCGTCGTGCTCGAGCGCCTCGACCGCGCGCTGGCCCGTGGTGCCACGCCGTACGCCGAAGTGGTCGGCTACGGCAGCAGCCTGGACGGCTACAAGGTGACGGCGCCCGACCCGCAGGGCCGCGGCGCGGCGCTGGCCATGCAGGCAGCCCTCGACGACGCGGGGCTGGACCCGCAGCAGGTCGACCTGATCAACGCCCACGGCACTTCGACTCCGCTCAACGACGTGGCCGAAACCCTGGCGATCAAGACGGTGTTCGCTCGTGACGAGCATTACCGCAGGCTGGCGGTCAGCGCCAACAAGTCGCAGTTCGGCCACCTGATCGCGGCGGCCGGGGCGCCGGAGGTGATAGTCACCGCGCTCTCCTGCCGGGAAGACCGGATCACTCCGACGGTCAACCTGCACGAGCCGGATGGCGACTGCGACCTCGACTACTGTGCCAATCAGGCGGTCCACCGCTCCGTAGAGGTCGCGCTGAGCAACTCGTTCGGCTTCGGCGGCCTCAATACGTCGCTGGCCCTGCGCAAGTACCGGAGGAGCCGCTGATGGGAGCTTTCACTCAGACGATTGCCATTGCCGGTGCCGGCTGCGTTCTGCCGGGCGGCGCGGGCGTCGAAGACTTCTGGAACAGCCTGTGCGCGGGGCGTAGCGGCATCGTGCCGCTGCAGTCCAGCCTGTTCCATGGCAACCGGGTGGCAGCCTTCGGCCAGATCCCCGAAGAGGTCCGCCAGGCCTGCCGCCAGGATGTGCCGCGCAACCTGCAGCGTTACTGCACGCCTGCCGTCGTCCTCGGCGTCGCCGCGGCACGGCAGGCCCTGCAGGAAGCCGGCGTGGACCCGCGTCAGGGGCACCTGCGCTTCGGCCTCTATTGCTGCCAGGGCGGCTACACCCATCCGTCGCTGGACGCCTATGCCGAATTGCTCCAGGAGTGCCGAGGCGGGGACGACGGACTGGACCTGCGCCAGCTGAGCGCCCGGGTGCTGGAGACGCGCGCCCTCGATCCGTTCCTGGTGCTCAAGAGCCTCAGCAACGGGCTGTCGGGGGTCGTGAGCCTGGCGTTCGACCTGGAGGGCGAGTGCAACGCCTACATGCAGGGGGTGGCCGGCAACCAGGCCGCCCTGCGCGAGGCCTGTGCCGCCTTGCGCAGCGGGCGCATCGATGCCGCCCTGGTGGTGGCCGCCGGCAGCGAACTCGATGCCCTGGCGCTCGCCGAGCTGGCGCGGGCAGGCATCATCGGCACGAACGGCGCGCGCGCCTTCCGGCCATTCGACCTGGACGGCGAGGGTGGTGTGGCCGGCGAGGGCGCGGCGGCGCTGCTCCTGCGGCGCAGCGAGGATATGGCGGCGGGGCCCCGGGTCGCGATCGGCACGATTGCCGCGCAGGCCGAGCTGGCCGCCCTGGAGCTGCCCGGCGAGCCGGTGGATCTGCTGGTGTGCCACGGCACCGGCGTACCGGCGGTGGACCGGCGGCTGAGCGCGGTCCTGGCCCGCAGCCGCCCCCGCCATGCCACCTGCGCCCAACCGGTCACCGGGCTGCTCAGCGCCGCCCCCGGCCTGGCGGATCTGATCGTGGCCAGAAGCAGCCTGCTGCGCCAATGCGTGCCCCCGGTTGCCGGCCTCGAACGACCGGTCAGCGCGGACCTGCCGTTCGTCACCGGTGCGCCGCAAGCCGCACGGCTGCGCAGTTGCGCCGTCGTCGGGCGCGACGACAACGGCTTCGGTGCCTGCTACCGACTCGACTACGCGGACGCTCGCTAGGCATTCGGGCTAGCGCAACGGTTCCGCACCGGATCACCACAGATTGTTCAGTTCAAGGATATGACTGTCATGGATTACCGCGATTACGTACGCCCCAAATATGTCGACCTGATGCAGGCGCTGGGACTGGAGTGCCAGTTCCACCGCGCCAGCGGCAGCAAGCTGTTCTATCGCGATGCCCAGGGCCGCGAAGTGGCGGTCACCGACTTCCTGGGTGGCTACGGGGCGGCGTTGTTCGGCCACAACGACCCGGAATTCGTCGACGAACTGTGCGCGCTGCTGCGCGAAGAAACGCCCTTCAATGCCCAGATGTCGGTGCGTGCGGCCGCCGGCGAACTTGGCCGTCGCCTGAGCGAGGCGCTCAACCGCGAACTCGGCAGCAGCGAGAAGTTCATCTCGACCTTCTCCAACAGCGGCGCGGAGGCGGTGGAGATCGCCATCAAGCATGCCGAATATCGTCGCCAGAAACGGCTGCAGAAGCAGTTCGACGAGGTGGATTTCGAGCTGGCGCAACTGGCGGCCAGCGAGCGGGCCTACCTCGAGCTGGAGGTCGACGGGCTCGACCTGCCGGCGGGCCTGCTGCCCGAGCATGTGACGCTGGTGACCCTGCGCCAGCTGCTCGAGGCGGTGCGCCAGTACAACCTGGCCCTGCAGTACAGCGAGCCGGTGTTCGTCGCCCTGCGCCGCAGCTTCCACGGCAAGCTGGTCAGCAGCGTGCAGCTGACCCATGGCAAGCAATACCGCCAGCCGTTCGCGCGCTTCGGCCTCAACGTCGAGTTCGTCGACCCCAGCCAGCCGCAGCAGCTCGAGGAGCTGCAGGCACGTCATCGCCGCGCCTGGCTGCTGCCGGTATGGGAGGACGGGCGCGTGCAGTTGCGTCGTCAGGAGTTCAGCGCGATCACCGCCGTGCTGCTCGAGCCGATCCAGGGAGAGGGCGGGATCAACGAGTTTTCCGCGGACACCTTCCTCGCCCTGCGTCGCTTCGCCAACCAGCAGGATTGTCCGCTGGTGGTCGACGAGATCCAGTCCGGTTTCGGCCGCACCGGCAGCCTGCTCGCCAGCAGCCACTACGGCCTGCGCGGCGACTACTACTGCCTGTCCAAGGCGCTGGGTGGCGGCCTGACCAAGATCGCGGCCACCGTGATCCGCGATAGCCACTACGAGGCGGACTTCAGCTACATCCACAGTTCGACTTTCGCCGAGGACGACCTGTCCTGCCGCATCGCCCTGCGTGCGCTGGAGCGCCTGTCCTGCGATGACGGCGCGATGCTCCGCGAGGTGCGGGAGAAGGGCGAGTACCTGAAGAACTCCCTGCTCGAGCTGCAGAAGTTCTATCCGGACGTGATCGCCGACGTGCGCGGCCGCGGCCTGCTGCTGGGCTTCGAGCTGCACGATCTGAGCGCCAGCAGTTCGGTGGTGCAGGCCTCGGCGCAGTACAACGAGGCGCTGGGCTACATCGTCGCCGGCTACCTGCTGCAGCACGAGCGACTGCGCGTGGCGCCCTCCGGCAGCAACGCCAACGTCATTCGCCTGGAGCCGCCGGCGTGCATCAGTTTCGCCGAGATCGACGAGCTGACCGGCGCGCTGCAGCGGGTCTGCGAGATGCTGCGCCGGCGGGATGCCTTCCCGCTCGCCGCCGGCGTCTGCGCCGACCAGATCAGCGAGGTGCCGCCGCGTACCGACAACTTCGTGATGGAGCAGACCTTCCCAAAGGCTGACAAGGGTACGCAGGTGGTTGCCCGGGTCGCCTTCATCAACCACCTGATCGATGCCGACATGCTGAGCGACGTCGACCCGTCGCTGGCGCCCCTCACCGCCGAGCAGAAGCGCACCTTCATCCAGCGCATGGCGCCCGAGCGGCGTACCGCGCCCATCGGCCCGGTGCTGATCCGCTCGCGCCTGGGCACGGCGGTCGAATTCGCCCTGTATCCGCTGTGCATGGACTCCAGCGCGATGGCCGAGTACATGGCCAGCGGCGACCTGGAGACGATCCGCGAGGAAATCGCCGGCCGCATTCGCGATGCGCGCAGCGACGGCTACAGCGTCGCCGGCCTGGGCATGTACACCTCGATCGTCACCAACAATTGCCAGGCGCTGAAGATCCCGGACGTGGCGCTGACCTCCGGCAATGCCCTGACCATCGGCATGGGCCTGGAGGCGATCGAGCAGGGCTGCGTGCGTCAGGGCATCCGCCTCGAACAGGAGACCGCGGCGGTGGTGGGGGCGGCCGGCAACATCGCCTCCACCTACGCCTCGCTGCTGTCGGAGAAGGCCGACCACCTGCTGCTCATCGGCAGCGGGCGCGAAGGCTCCACCCGGCGCCTGGAAAAGACCGCGCAGCTGATCTATGCCGACGCCGCGCGCTCGATTCTCGCCGGTCGTACCGCAGAGGACCGTCTCGCGGCGCGCCTGCAGCGCCTGCCGGGCATCGACGGCCTGCTGGAGACCTACGGCGACAGTGCCGAGCTGGGGGCGCGGCTGTTCCGCTTCGTCGAGGAGCAGGTGGGCGCCAACGCGTTCATCACCATCAGCAACGACCTGCAGTTGCTGCGCAGGGCGCGCGTGGTGCTCTGCGCCGCCAACGCACCGGAGGCCTTCCTCGACGCGGAGCATTTCGCCGAGAACGCGGTGATCTGCGATATCGCGGTGCCGCTCAACGTCGACCAGCAGCTGACCGGCCAGCGCCCGGACGTTCTCTACATGCACGGCGGCATCGTGCAGACCCCGCTCGGCGACGGCCTGCAGGCGAATGTGCGCGCCTACCTCAAGGAAGGGCAGCTGTACGCGTGCATGGCCGAGTCGGTGCTCATGGGGCTGTCGGGCATGAAGCAGCACTACTCCTACGGCGATATCACCCGCGAGCAGGTGCAGCGCATTCGCGCCATCGCGGCCTGCCATGGCTTCGGCCTGGCGCAGTTCAAGACGGACAATTCTTTCTGAGGTAGGGGCATGGAGCACAAGACTGCGGTAGTGACCGGCGGCAGCCGCGGCATCGGCAGGGCCGTTGTCAGGGCGCTGGCCAAGGCGGGGTATCGGATCGCCTTCAGCTACGTGCGTGACGAAGCCGCGGCCATGGCGCTGCTGGACGAGTTGCACGGGCAGGGCAGCCAGTGCCTGGCCCTGCGCTGCGACGTCGGCGATGCCGGTAGCGTGGCGGGTTTCTTCGAGCGGATCGAGCGCGAGTTCGGGCGGATCGACCTGTTGGTCAACAATGCCGGCATCACCCGCGACGGTCTGCTGGCGACCCTGTCGCTGGACGACATCGCCGAGGTCATCCGCACCAATCTGGTGGGCACGCTGCTCTGCTGCCAGGGCGCGCTGCCGTGCATGCTGCGCCAGCGCAGCGGCTGCATCGTCAACCTGAGCTCGGTCGCTGCCCAGCGGCCGGGCAAGGGGCAGAGCAACTACGCCGCGGCCAAGGGCGGGGTCGAGGCGCTGACCCGCGCGCTCGCCGTCGAGCTGGCGCCGCGCAACATCCGCGTCAACGCCGTGGCGCCGGGCATCGTCAACACCGAGATGAGCGCGGCGCTGGTCGGCAGCATGGCGCAGGAAATCCGCGACCGGCTGCTGATCAAGCGCTATGCCGAGCCCGAGGAGATCGCCGAAGCGGTGCTGTTCGTCGCCGAGCGGGCTCCCTACCTGACGGGCGAGGTCCTGCCGGTCAACGGCGGATTGAAGATGCCATGACCCAGATGCGCACCATTCTCATCACCGGCGCGGCCAAGGGCATCGGCCGCGCGGTTGCCGAATCCTTCGCCGGCGAGGCCGGCAACCGGCTCGTCCTGGTGGATTTCGATCATGCCGAACTGCAGCGCTGGGTGGCGGAGGCGGCCATGCCGGCCGCCGTCGAAACCCATGCGGTCGACATCGCCGACCTCGCCGGCCTGCAAGCCCTGTTCACCGGGCTGGCCAGTCGCCTGGGCCAGATCGACGTGCTGGTCAACAGCGCGGGGATCTGCAACGAGAACGAGCCCGGCGACCTGGACAACTGGCACCGGGTGATCGCCGTCAACCTGCACGGCACCTTCTACGTCACCTCGCTGTGCCTGCCGCTGATGCCCCGGCAGGGGCGCATCATCAACATGGCGTCGATCCTCGGCCGCGCCGGCAAGGTGCGCAACACCGCCTATTGCGCCTCCAAGCACGGCATCGTCGGCATGACCAAGGCGCTGGCCCTGGACCTCGCTCCGCGGCAGATCACCGTCAACGCGATCCTGCCGGCCTGGGTGGATACGCCGATGCTGCAGCAGGAGCTGGCGGCGCAGGCCGGCATCGCCGGGCTCAGCACCGAGCAGAGCCAGCGCAACGCCAAGAAACGGCTGCCGCTGCGCCGCTTCATCGAGGGGGCCGAGGTGGCGGCGATGGTCCGCTACCTGGCCAGCCCCGAGGCCGGCGGGGTCACCGCGCAGAGCCTGATCATCGACGGTGGTGTCGGGCTGGGGATGTAGCGATGGGCAATCTGCGTTTCTGTCGCGGCCTGTTGGCCGCGCTGGTCGCGTGCGGCCCCGCGGCTGCGTTCGGCTTGCCGGCCAGCGCCTACTGGGATGGCGAAGTCGGCCTCGCCGCGGCGCTGCGCCTGCACGGCGATGACCGCGTCACACAGCAGGCCGTCTACTTCAAGGCGAATCTCGAGGACAGCTGGGACACGGGCTACTACAAGGCGCGCGGCCGGGTCCGCTACGACACCGTCTACGAGGGCGACCAGCCCTACAGCGACGAGGCTCGCGACGAATACCGCTTCACCGCCGACTGGCGCCACCTGTACTTCGGCCATTACGTCGGCGATGGCGAGCTGACCGTCGGCTGGCAACAGGTGGTCTGGGGGCGGGCGGACGAGCTGCGCGTGCTCGACCAGATCAACCCCATCGACTACCGCGAAGGGGTGACGCCGCTGCTCGAGGAAAGCCGCATCGCCGTGCCGATGGTGCGGCTGACCCAGCCGGTCGGCGACTGGGAGCTGGAGGCCATCTGGATCACCGATTTCCTCAAGAACAAGCCGCCGGTCGCCGGCAGCGAGTTCGACTCGTCGCTGTTCGCCGTGCCCGATCCCGACTACTTCGTGGTCGACTCGACGCCCGACTACGAGGGCGACGACGGCTTTTCCTACGGATTGAGCGCCAACGGCCGGATCGGCGCCATCGATGCCAGCCTGGTCGCCCTCAATGCCCGCCAGCAGGACCCGGTGTATGCCGTGGAAGGGCTGGCCGACGACGGCCGCGTGCGCCTGGAGCGCCAGTTTCCCCGCTACACCATGGGCGGCGGCGGGCTCGCCATCGACCTCGGCCACAGCATCGTGGTGCGCGGCGAGGTGGCCTACTTCGACGACTGGCGGCTGACCAACCCGCTGCGCAGCCAAGGCAGCGACGAGAGCCCGCTGGTCAAGTCGCTGCTCGGCGTCGACTACCTGGTGCGCGACTGGATGATCTCCGCGCAGTGGCAGGCGCAGCAGATCCTCGACTGGCAGCCGGGGATGCTGCAGGAGGAGCGCGATCACCTGTTCACCCTGTCCGGCGAGGGCAGCCATTTCCAGGACCGCCTGAAGAGCCGCCTGGTGCTGGCCTTCACCCCGCCCATGCGGGACGACGCCCTGCTGCAGGGCATCTTCACCTACAAACCGGTCGACTGGCTGAAGCTGGGCCTGGAGGTGGATGTCTTCTTCGGCAAGCGGGACAACCTTTTTGGCACTTACGACGCAAGGGACCAGCTGCGTCTGTCGGCCGGCTATCTGTTCTGAGCCTTCGCGGGCGTAACGGACAGACCGGCACCTATCAGCAGAAAGCAAGGAGATTTCACATGTCGCCGATCATCAAGGGTATTGCCGCCGCCATCCTCGTCATGGGAGGGGCCGCGGCGCATGCCGCCGGGCCGCTCGGCGCGGACGAGATCATGACCGCCGCCAGGGACCGCAACGACGGCAAGAGCTTCATGTCGCAGGTGTCGCTGATCCTGCACGACAAGAACGGCAATACGCGGGTTCGGGAATTCACCTACCTGCAGAAGGATTATGCCGACAGCGACAAGTTCACCATGTTCTTCACCACCCCCAACGACGTCCGCGACGTCGCCTTCCATATCGAGAACCCCCACGAGGTGCTCGGCAAGGAAGACAGCCAGTGGATGTACCTGCCGGTGAGCCGCCAGACCCGACGGATCTCCACCAGCGACAAGCGCGGCGCCTTCATGGGCAGCGAGTACTCCTACGCCGATCTCGACAAGATCCGCGTGAAGGACTACCGCCAGACCCTGGTCGGCGAAGAACAGGTGCTGGGGCGCGACTGCTATGTCATCGAGCGTGAGCCGGCCTCGCCCGAGGTGCTCACCAAGACTGGCTACAACAAGCTCAAGGTGTGGATCGACAAGCAGAACAGCCTGGTGATGCGCCAGGACTTCTTCGATGTGAAGGGCGTGCTGGTCAAGCAGATGCGCACCCGCGAGGTCGCCACCGTCGGCAAGATCGACAGCATCATGCTCAGCGAAACCGAGCATTTCATCGACGGCACCCGCTCGGAGATGCGCTTCAGCCAGCTGCAGTACGACGTCGAACTGGACGACCGGCTGTTCACCCAGACGGCGATCCGCCGCGGCTTGAAGACCGGAGACGTGCCGGCATTCGCCTCCTCCTCACTGTAAGGGCCGGTACGGATAATCATGGAAAGATATCTGGACTTCGTGGAGCGCAACGCCCGCGGCATCATCCTGCTGCTGCTGGCGATCACCGCGTACTTCACCTACGTGCTCGGTTCGCTGACCTCCGACACCAACCCCTACTTGCTCAAGGAGTCGCATCCGGCGCGCAAGACCATCATCGACCTGCAGGGCGAGTTCACCGGCACCTTCGACTCGGTGATGCTCGCCCTGCACAACCCCGATGGCGTGTTCAACAAAGAGTCCCTCAACGCGCTGTATTCGATGTCGCAGTCGGCGCGGCGCATCATCCTCACCAATGAGGACGACGGCCGCGAGCTGCAGCGCCTCGCCGCCCTGCATGCCGACGACGCCGAGGCCGGCAGGCTGGCCGCGGACATCCTCAAGGACGGCTTCACCCAGAACGACTACCAGCAGGCCAAGGCGCTGCGCGACCATGCCGCCAGTCGCCACTGGTCCGCGCGCGAGCAGCAGTTCCTGACCTTCCTGGCCGAGCGGATCAACCCGATCCGCGAGATGGCCTCGATGGGCGATCTGGAGAACATCGTGCTCGCCAACGGCGGGGAGCTGCTGATTCACAAGACCCTGCGCGCCTACGACATGGACCCGGCCGAGGTCGAGGCGGAAATCATGGGCAACGAGCTGATGCTCGATGGCGTGGTTTCGCGCGACAAGACCGCGGCCCTGCTGGTCGCCGAGCTGGGTACCAAGCAGGACGACGCCCAGGCGCAGTTGCGCGCCTACGGGATCTTCCGGCAGATCGTCGCCGACTATCAGGCCCAGCATCCGCAGTTCAAGGACGAAGTCTTCATCGCCGGCATGCCGATCTTCATCGCCGCGCAGCAGGAGATCATCGATCACGACCTGGCCCTGCTGTTCCCGATCGTCTTCCTGCTGGTCACCTCGCTGCTGCTGTTCTTCTTCCGCCGCCCGCTCGGCCTCCTGCTGCCGCTGTTCAACATCCTGTTCTGCACGATCTGGACGCTGGGGCTGATGGCGCTGTTCGAGGTGCCGGTCGACCTGCTGACCAGCGTCCTGCCGGTGTTCCTGTTCACCATCTGCTGCTCGGACGCGATCCACATCATGTCCGAGTACTACGAGCAGAAGCGCTCCGGCAAGAGCAACCGCGAGGCCAACCGGGAAACCATGCGCCTGATGGTGACCCCGGTGGTGCTCACCACGGTGACCACCATCGCCACCTTCCTGATCTCGACCACCACCAACATCGTCAGCATCCGCAACTTCGGCATCTTCATGTCGATCGGCCTGACCGCGGCGCTGATCATTTCCCTGCTGCTGATTCCCGCGTGGATTTCGCTGTGGGGGCGCGACGAGAAGGTGCAGGCCAAGGAACACAAGGAGTCGCTGCTCTCCCTCTGGCTGGTGCGCGCCTGCGCCCGCCTGGTCGCCCGGCGCCGGGTGGCGCTGCTGGTGACGCTGCCGGTGATGGCGCTGCTGAGCGTGCTGACCTTCTTCGTCGATATCGAGGATTCGGGGATCGCCTACTTCAAGGCCGACAGCCCGGTACGGGTCTCCGACCAGTTCATCAACGCCCACGTCGCCGGCACCGCGCCGGGCTGGATCGCCATCGACAGCAAGGTGCCGAGGGGCGTGCTGACCACCGACGTGGTGCAGTTCATCGACAAGCTCGACCGCTTCCTGCGCGAGCAACCGGAAATCAGCTACGGCTATTCGCTGGCGACCTACATCAAGCGGATGAACCTGGTGCTCAACGACATGGACCCGGCCTACCTGCGCGTGCCCGAGGCGCGCGAGCAGGTGCGCTCCGTGGACGAGGAGGGCAGGGAGGAAATCTTCGAGGTGGAGGGCAACGCGCTGATCGACCAGCACGTGATGCTGTTCGAGAACGGCGGCGGCTCGGACCTGACCAACGTGCTGAACGCCGACTACTCCAAGGCCATCACCCTGTACACCATGACCACCTCGGTGGCCGGCGACTACCAGAGCCTGCTCGATCGCCTGGATGCCTGGCTGGCGGTGAACAAGCCGGCGAATCTGGAGATCACCCACGCCGGCACGCCGGTGATCTGGACCGGCGTGCTGCAGGAAATCACCCGCGGCCAGGTGCTGAGCTTCACCCTGGCCACCCTGGTGGTGACCCTGATGATGATGTTCTGGCTGCAGTCGGTGCGTCTGGGCATCCTCGGCATGCTGACCCTGCTGGCCACGTCGGCGACCCTGTACGGCTGCATGTTCCTGCTGGATATCGAGCTGAACATCGGCACCGCGCTGGTCACCTTCCTGGTCGTGGGGGTGGTCGACTACGCCGTGCACCTGCTGTCGAGGATCAAGATCTTCGTCCTCCAGGGCATGCCGATCGACGATGCGCTGCTGCAGGCGATGGCCAGCGTGGGGCGCTCGACCATCGTCAACGTGACCATCTTCTCGGTCGGCTTCCTGGCCCTGCTGTTCTCCGACTTCAAGCCGGTCGTCGATCTGGGCATGCTGGTCGCCCTCGCCCTGTTCACCAGCGGGGTGATGACCATCCTGGTGGTGACGCTGGTCGCTCCCTGGTTCTTCGCGCCCCTGGCGAAGCAGGCGCAGGCGGAGCGCGTGGTGTGTGCAGTCATCGATAACCGTCGTCATCGCGAAGCGGAGGTGCCCGCCTAGGTGTGATCTCTCAGTAGGTTGTTCATCCGGGGCATTCCCGGAATTCTGGAAGCGCGACCCACACAGCCTTCCAGGAGCCCCGGATGAACCTGCATAAACATGCCCGTCTTACCCCGCGCGGTCGAGCCCTTCTAGTTCAACGCATGCTCAACGGCCTGCGGGTCGAGGACGCGGCGCAGGCCGCTGGGGTGAGTGTCCGCACGGCCTACAAGTGGCTCCGGCGCTTTCGTGAGGAGGGCGAAGCGGGCTTGATGGATCGTTCTTCACGCCCGCACGCCTGTCCGCATGCCACGCAGGGCAGCATGATCGAGCAATTGATCGAGCTGCGCCGGTTGCGCAAGACCTACCGACAGATCGCCCAGATGCTGGGACTGGCCGTCAGCACGGTCGCTCGCCACCTCAAGCGCGCAGGGCTTCATCGGTTGGCCGAGCTGGAGCCGGCCCCGGCGGTGGAGCGCTACGAGTACGCCAATCCCGGCGACCTCCTGCATCTGGACATCAAGAAGCTCGGCCGCTTCTGGAAGCCCGGACATCGGGTCACCGGCGATCGTCAGCAAAACTCCGGCGGTGCAGGCTGGGAGTTTGTCCACGTCGCCATCGACGATGCCTCCCGGCTGGCCTTCACCAGCCTGCATTCGGACGAGCGTGGCACCAGCGCTTGCCGGGCCCTGCTTCAGGCCTTGCGCTACTACCGCGGGCTGGGCATCCGCTTCCGGCGGGTCATGACCGACAATGGCTCCTGCTATCGGTCCAGAGCGTTCCGGCGCTTATGCCGCCGCCTGGGGCTGCGGCATGTCCGCACGAAGCCCTATACGCCTCGCACCAACGGCAAGGCCGAGCGCTTTATCCAGACGAGCTTGCGCGAGTGGGCCTACGCCCGCCGCTATGAAAGCTCCGAGCAGCGAGCGGCCCACTTGCCTGCCTGGCTGCATCACTACAACTGGCACAGGCCGCATGCCAGTCTCGGCTACTACCCGCCGATCAGCCGCGTTGCACTTTCGCTGAACAACGTACTGGGTTTACACACCTAGGGCGCCGCGGGCGAAAGGCCTTGCAAGCCGCCGGCGCGGGCCGGCGGCTTGCAAGGCGGCGCGAATCCTGCGAAAAACCCGCCCCCGGGCAGCCACCTGCGGCTACCCCCGAGCGAGAGCAGACGATGAGCAGCGAATTGCAGATTGAGGACATCCGCCTGGGCGACGGCAAGGCGGTGGTCAAGGGCGCCCTGATCACCACCCAGTACAACGGCTGGCTGGAGGACGGCACCCAGTTCGACTCCTCCTGGGACAAGGGCCGGCCCTTCCAGTGCGTGATCGGCACCGGCCGGGTGATCAAGGGCTGGGACCAGGGGCTGATGGGCATGCAGGTCGGCGGCAAGCGCAAGCTGTTCGTGCCGGCCCATCTGGCCTACGGCGAGCGGCAGATCGGCGCGCACATCAAGCCCAACTCCAACCTGATCTTCGAGATCGAACTGCTGGAAGTGCTGACCCGCGACGACTGAGGGCGAGTCGCCCGGCCACCGGCGCGCCGCGCAGCCACCGGCCCTGGCGGCGCCGGTCAGCGCGGCAGCACCTGGCGGACCACGCAAAAACTGACGCAAGTCAATTCCGCCCGCGATCCGGCGGGAAATCCCCGCGATTAGTCATGAAATGAAAAGACCCTGTCGCCGAATGAAAGGTCGGCGGCAGGGCGCATCCATAAATTTCTCCTCACGGCCTGCCCGGCGATTCGCCCGCCGGCGGCCCGCACGGTCGGCGCAACGCCCGGCCGCATGCCCTTCGCCATGAGGAGAACAACAAGATGCGCGTAGAACAACTCACCTGCAGTGTCGGCGCCGAACTGGTCGGCGTGAACCTCGCCGACGCCGTCCGCGACGACGGCCTGTTCGACGAGATCAAGGCGCTGCTGCTGCAGCACAAGGTCCTGTTCCTGCGCGATCAGGACATTTCCCGTCCGGATCACGTGGCCTTCGCCCGTCGCTTCGGCACGCTGGAAGACCACCCGATGGCGCCGACCCACCCGGAAGCGCCGGGCCTGGTGCAGATCTACAAGCGTCCCGACCAGCCGATCGATCGCTACGAGAACGCCTGGCACACCGACGGCACCTGGCGCGAGACCCCGGCCATGGGCTGCGTGCTGCGCTGCGTGGAGTGCCCGCCGGTGGGCGGCGACACCATGTGGGCCAACATGGCGCTGGCCTACGAGAAGCTGCCGCAGGCGATCAAGCAGCAGATCGAGGACCTGCGCGCCAACCACAGCTTCGAGTCCTCCTTCGCCGCCGCCATGCCGCTGGAAAAGCGCCTGGCGATGAAGGCCCAGTATCCGGACGCCGAGCACCCGGTGGTGCGCACCCATCCGGAAACCGGCGAGAAGATCCTCTTCGTCAACGCCTTCACCACCCACTTCACCAACTTCCACACCAAGGAGCGCGTGCGCTTCGGCCAGGACTACAACATGGGCGCCGCCGAGCTGCTGCGCTACCTGGTCAGCCAGGCGTACGTCCCCGAGTACCAGGTGCGCTGGCGCTGGAAGCCCAACAGCATCGCCATCTGGGACAACCGCAGCACCCAGCACTACGCGGTCATGGACTACCCGGCCTGCCATCGCAAGATGGAGCGCGCGGCCATAGTAGGCGACAAGCCCTTCTGATCCTCCCGGAGCCAGCCCCCGATCTGCTGCGCGTCGGCCATGCGGCGTTGAAATCGGTTTCGGAATGCTCATTTGCAGCGAGCAAACTCCGCTTCCTCAACCGATTTCGCCTTGCCTGGCTCTAGCTCGCGAGATCGTGGGCAGGCTCCTCAGCACACCACGCACAACCCCAACCAATTCTAGGAACACGCCATGAACTTCATCGATGGGTCCCTGTTCGTCGAGAACATGCAGAAACTGGTCATCACCGCCGCCCCCTACGGCCCGGAATGGCAGCCGTCCGACTTCCCGGAGGACATCCCGGTCTCGCTCGACGCCCAGATCCAGAAGGCCGTCGACTGCTACAACGCCGGCGCCACCGTGCTCCACGTGCATGGTCGCGAAGCCGATGGCAAGGGCTCCAAGCGCCTGTCCTTCACCAACCAGCTGGTCGCCGGCATCCGCGAAGCCTGCCCGGACATGATCCTGCAGATCGGCGGCTCGATCTCCTTCGCCCCGGAAAACGACGGCGACGTCGCCAAGTGGCTGTCCGACGACACCCGCCACATGCTGGCCGAGATCAAGCCGACGCCGGACCAGGTGACCATCGCCATCAACACCAACCAGATGAACGTGGTCGAGCAGATGTGCGCCGCCGACGTGCGCGGCACCTCGCTGGATGTCGGTACCCCCGGCTACGCCGCCTACCGCGAGATGACCATCCCGGCCGGCCCCGAGTGGGTCGAGGAGCACATCAAGCGTTTGTCCGCCAACAAGATCCAGACCCACTTCCAGCTGGCCAACATCGCCCAGCTGGAAACCGTCGAGCGCATGATGCGCCGCGGCGTCTGCAACGTGCCGCTGATCCTCACCTGGGTGGCCATCGGCGGCGGCTTCGAAGCGCCGAACATCTACAACCTGGCCAACTTCGTGCGCGCCTGCCCGGACGGCTCGGTGCTGACCCTGGAAACCTCCATGCTCAACACCCTGCCGCTGAACATGATGGCCATGGCCCTGGGCCTGCACGTGCGCTGTGGCATCGAGGACAACATCTGGACGCAGAAGCGCGATCGCAAGATGACCACCGTCGAGCAGATCGAGCAGCTGGTGCGCATCTCCCGCGAGTTCGGCCGCGACATCGCCAACGGCCAGGAAGCCCGCGAGATCTACAAGATCGGCACCTTCTACAAGGACGCCGACGAGACCCTGGCCAAGAACGGCTTCGCGCCGAACCGCAAGCCGGGGCAGAAGGGTTTCACCCACTTCGCGTGACGAGTTAGACCGGCCAGTGTCAGGGCGCTGGCCGGTCCTTGCGCCGGCAGGCGCGTCGGGTCCCTTGGCAGCGGGGACCCGGCGGCGTCTGCCGGCCTTTTTTCGTCCGGCGGCCGGGCAGGGCGCCAATCGGCAAGCGCTGTCATGAAAGGGGCTGTCACGAAATGGCTGTCATGAAATGAAAAACGGCTGTCGCCCGATGAGAAGCGCCGCACAGGACAACTCCCTAAATTCCCTACTACACGAGCGGTATTGCTCAACAAGAATGAATTTGGGAGACAAACATGGCCAAAGCCGTACGCTTCTATGAAACCGGGGGGCCCGAGGTCCTGCGCTACGAGGACGTCGAGGTGGGTGAACCCGGTCCCGGTCAGGTCCGCCTGCGCCACGTGGCGGTCGGCCTGAACTACGCCGACACCTACTTCCGCAACGGCACCTATCCGATCCCGCTGCCCAACGGCATGGGCGTGGAAGCCTCCGGCGTGGTGGAAGCGGTGGGCGAGGGCGTCACCAACGTGGCGGTCGGCGATCGCGTCACCTACACCGGCTTTCTCAACACCCTCGGCGCCTACTCGACCGAGCGCCTGATTCCGGCCGCGCCGCTGATCAAGCTGCCGGAGACCATCTCCTTCGAGACCGCCGCGGCGATGACCATGCGCGGCCTGACCTCCGCCTACCTGATGCGCCGCATCTACGACTTCAAGGCCGGCGACACCGTCCTGCTGCACGCCGCCGCCGGCGGTGTCGGCCTTATCGTCGCGCAGTGGGCCAAGCTGCTCGGCCTCACCGTGATCGGCACCGTGTCCACCGAGGCCAAGGCGGAAGTCGCCCGCGCCCACGGCTGCGACCACACCATCAACTACAGCGTTGAGGACGTCGCCAAGCGCGTGCGCGAGCTGACCGACGGCGTCGGCGTCAACGTGGTGTTCGACAGCGTCGGCAAGAACACCTTCATGTCCTCGCTGGACTCGCTCAAGCGCCGCGGCCTGCTGGTCTGCGTCGGCACCGCCTCCGGGGCGATCCCGCCCTTCGACCCGGTGCTGCTGGCGATGAAGGGCTCGCTGTACATGACCCGTCCGGCGCTGGCCGACTACATCGCCGATCCGGCCGAGAAGGCCGACCTCGCCGGCGAGCTGTTCGACCACGTCGGCAGCGGCCGCATCAAGATCGAGATCAACCAGCACTACGCCCTGCAGGACGCTGTGGAAGCCCACCGCGACCTGGAGTCGCGCAAGACCACCGGCTCGTCGATCTTCGTCATCTGAGGAGGCCCCGCCATGCAAGTCGAACAACTGACCTGCGCCATCGGCGCCGAGCTGGTCGGCGTCAGGCTGGCCGACGCCATCCACGACGACGGCCTGTTCGCCGAGATCCGCGCCCAGCTGCTCAAGCACCGCGTGCTGTTCCTGCGCGACCAGGACATCAGCCGCGCCGAGCACGTGGCCTTCGCCCGCCGCTTCGGCGAGCTGGAGGACCATCCGGTGGCCGGCAGCGATCCGGAGCATCCGGGCCTGGTGCAGATCTACAAGCGCCCCGACCAGCCGATGGACCGCTACGAGAACGCCTGGCACACCGACGCCACCTGGCGCGAGGCGCCGCCGCTGGGCTGCGTGCTGCGCTGCGTGGAGTGCCCGCCGGTGGGCGGCGACACCATGTGGGCCAACATGGTGCTGGCCTACGACAAGCTGCCGGCCGAGGTGAAGGCGAAGATCGAAGGGCTGCGCGCCCGCCACAGCATCGAGGCGAGCTTCGGCGCCGCGATGCCGATCGAAAAACGCCTGGCACTCAAGGCCCAGTTCCCGGACGCCGAGCACCCGGTGGTGCGCACCCATCCGGAAACCGGCGAGAAGGTGCTGTTCGTCAACGCCTTCACCACCCACTTCAGCAACTTCCACACCCCCGAGCACGTGCGCTTCGGCCAGGACTACAGCATGGGCGGCAGCGACCTGCTGCGCTACCTGGTCAGCCAGGCGTACGTCCCGGAGTACCAGGTGCGCTGGCGCTGGAAGCCCAACAGCATCGCCATCTGGGACAACCGCAGCACCCAGCACTACGCCGTCATGGACTACCCGCCGTGCCATCGCAAGATGGAACGCGCCGGGATCATCGGCGACAAGACCTTCTGAATCGCGCATCACCCCGCGTGCATGCAAATGCCGCCCCGACCCGAACGGGGCGGCCAAATAACAAGACCGAGGATCACAACATGCAATTCTTCGACGATTCCCTGCATCCCGAAAACATGGAGAAGGTGGTCATCACCGTCGCCCCCTACGGCCCGGAATGGATGCCCGAAGACTTCCCGGAAGACATCCCGGTGACCATGGACGAGCAGGTGCAGAAGGCCGTCGACTGCTACGAGGCCGGCGCCACCGTGCTGCACCTGCACGTGCGCGAACTGGACGGCACCGGCTCCAAGCGCCTGTCCAAGTTCAACGAGCTGATCAAGGGGGTGCGCGAGGCCGTGCCGGACATGATCATCCAGGTCGGCGGCTCGATTTCCTTCGCGCCGGAAGGCGAGGGCGAGGCGGCCAAGTGGCTCTCCGACGACACCCGCCACATGCTGGCCGAGCTGACCCCGAAGCCAGACCAGGTCACCGTGGCGATCAACACCACCCAGATGAACATCATGGAGCTGCTCTATCCGGAATACCTGGAAGGCACCTCCCTGGCCAACCCGGCCTACCAGGCCGCCTACAGCGAGATGACCGTGCCGGCCGGCCCGGCCTGGGTCGAGGAGCACCTGAAGCGCCTGTGCGCCAACGGCATCCAGCCGCACTTCCAGCTGACCGGCATGCATGCCCTGGAAACCCTCGAGCGCCTGGTGCGCAAGGGCGTCTACAAGGGCCCGCTGAACCTGACCTGGATCGGCATCGGAGGCGGCTTCGACGGCCCCAACCCGTTCAACTTCTTCAACTTCATCCACCGCGCGCCGGACGGCTGCACCCTGACGGCCGAGTCGCTGCTGAAGAATGTCCTGCCGTTCAACGCCATGGCCCTGGCCATGGGCCTGCACCCGCGCTGCGGCATCGAGGACACCATCGTCGACCAGCACGGCAAGCGCTTCACCTCCGTGCAGCAGATCCAGCAGACCGTGCGCATCGCCCACGAGCTGGGCCGCGAAGTGGCCAACGGCAAGGAAGCCCGCGAGATCTACCGCATCGGCGTGCAATACGACACCGTCGAGGAAACCCTGCTGGCCAACGGCATGGCGCCGAACCGCAAGCCGGGGCAGAAGGGCGTGCCGCAGCGCGGCTGAGTCCGGGGCGGGCCGGCGCCATGCCGGCCCGCCTACGCTTCATAGAGGTTGCGCAAAGGCTTCACCCCCGTGGCGAAGCCTTTGCAGAACCCGGTCAGGCATGACCCATAACAACAAGACACCCGCCAGACAGACAGAAGGAGGCAGCATGGCCGCCTACCACCCCACCGCCGACGACGGCGAGGACACTTCCATCGGCATCCCGCGCCGCTATGCCTGGATCGTCTTCGCCCTGACCTTCGGCCTGCTGATCTCCGACTACATGTCGCGGCAGGTGCTCAATGCCGTGTTCCCCCTGCTCAAGGGCGAATGGGCGCTCTCCGACACCCAGCTCGGCCTGCTCAGCGGCATCGTCGCCCTGATGGTCGGCCTGCTGACCTTCCCGCTGTCGCTGATCGCCGACCGCTTCGGCCGGGTCAAGAGCCTGGCGCTGATGGCCGTGCTGTGGAGCCTGGCGACCCTGGGCTGCGCGCTGGCGCAGGACTATCAGCAAATGTTCGTCGCCCGCTTCCTGGTCGGCGTCGGCGAGGCCGCCTACGGCAGCGTCGGCATCGCCGTGGTGGTCTCGGTGTTCCCCCGCGAGATGCGCGCCACCCTCTCCGGCGCCTTCATTTCCGGCGGCATGTTCGGCTCGGTGCTGGGCATGGCCCTGGGCGGGGTGATGGCCCAGCACTTCGGCTGGCGCTGGGCGTTCGCCGGCATGGCGCTGTTCGGCCTGGCGCTGGCGGTGCTCTATCCGGTCGTCGTCCGCGAGGCGCGCATCGCGCCCAAGCGCCTCTCCGATGCCGCCAGCAAGGCGGCGCTCAAGGCCCGGCGCCCGCTGCGCACCCTCTACTCCAGCCGCTCGGTGCTGTCCGCCTACATCGGCAGTGGCCTGCAGCTGTTCGTCGGCGGCACCGTGATCGTCTGGATGCCCAGCTACCTCAACCGCTACTACGAGATGGGCACCGACAAGGCCGGTGGAGTCGCGGCCATCATCGTGCTGTGCAGCGGTATCGGCATGATCCTCTGCGGCATGCTCAGCGACCGCATGTGCCGCAACCGCCCGGACCGCAAGATCGCTCTGGCGATCGGCTACTGCCTTAGCAGCTGCCTGCTGCTGTCGCTGGCCTTCGCCCTGCCGGTCGGCCCCGCCCAGCTGGCGCTGATCTGCCTGGGCATGCTGATCGCCGCCGGCACTTCCGGTCCGGCCGGCGCGATGGTCGCCAACCTGACCCACTACACCGTGCACGGCACCGCCTTCGCCACCCTGACCCTGGCCAACAACCTGCTGGGCCTGGCCACCGGCCCGCTGCTCACCGGCAAGGTGTCCGACCTGATCGGCCTCGACCATGCCTTCCAACTGGTGCCGCTGGTCAGCATCGCGGCGGCGGCGGTGTTCTTCTACGCCAAACGCCACTACCTCAACGACATGGCCCGCCTGAAAGGCGAGGGCGTCGAGGAGACGGCGACCCACGCCGCGATGGAGGCCCAGTCGTGAACCGTATCCTGCACATCGAAGTGTTCTTCGACTTCATCTGCCCTTGGTGCCTGATCGGCAAGCGCCAGCTGGATCGCGCGCTTGAGCGCCTGCGCGCCGGCCGGCCGGATGTCGAGGTGAGCCTGGAGTGGCGCGGCGTTCAGCTGCTGCCGGACTTGCCTGCTCAGGGGGTGCCGTTCGCCGAGTTCTACCGGCGCCGGCTGGGCAGCGAGCAGGCCGTGAGTATGCGCCAGGCCCAGGTACGCGAGGCGGCTGCCACCGCCGGGCTGGACATCGACTTCACGCGCATCGCACGGATGCCCAACAGCGCCGACGCCCACCGCCTGCTGCAGCGCGCCGCCGCGCTGGGCCGTCCGGAGCAGATCGAGGCCCTGCTGGAGCGGCTGTTCGCCGCCTATTTCCACAACGGCGAGGATCTCGGCGATCCCGCCACCCTGCTGCTGATCGCCGAATCCTGCGGCTTCGCCTTCGCGGACCTGGCCGGCAGCCTGCACGGCAACGGTCGCCCGTTCCGCTCGGCGGCCGCCGCACAGGCAGTCGGCGGGGTGCCGTATTTCGTCTTCGACCGCCACCTGGCGCTGTCCGGCGCGCAGTCGACCGAAGTGCTGCTCGGCGCCATGCACGCCGCGCTGGCGCGCCGCGAAGCCGAGGCGCTGACGGCATGACTCTGCGCATCGAAGTCCCGGACGCCAAGGTGCCGGCACCCGGTGGTCGCGCGCTGATCGAGTCCGCCGGCAAGAGCCTGGCGCTGTTCAACGTCGAGGGTCAGTTCTACGCCATCGACGACAGCTGCCCGCACCAGGGCTCCTCGCTGTGCGGCGGCCGCCTCGACGGCAAGGTGATCCAGTGCTGCGCCCACGGCCTGCGCTTCAATCTGGCCAGCGGCTACCTGCTCAACTCGACCGCGCTCAAGGTCGGCAACTATCCGGTCGAAGTGCAGGACGGCCGGGTGTTCATCGTCATCGCTTCCGAGGAGTCCGCGTCATGAGCGCCATCGCTCTCGTTTCCATCAACTGTCGCGTGCGCGAACTGGCGCCGGGCTTCATGGTCAGCCTGATCGTCGCCGCGGCGGCGACCTTCCTCTCCGAGCACTACGGCGCGCCGGTGATGCTGTTCGCCCTGCTGCTGGGCCTGGCGCTCAACTTCCTGTCCGCGGACGGCAAGTGCAAGGCCGGCATCGAGTTCACCGCGCGCACCGTGCTGCGCATCGGCGTGGCCCTCTTGGGCATGCGCATCACCCTGGAGCAGATCGCCGCCCTCGGCTGGAAGCCGGTGGCGCTGGTGGTGATCCTGGTGGCGGTGACCATCAGCCTGTCGGTGGTGGCGGCCAAGGCGCTCGGCTTCCAGCGCCTGTTCGGCATGCTCACCGGCGGCGCCACCGCCATCTGCGGCGCCTCGGCCGCGCTGGCGCTGGCCGCCGCGCTGCCCAACCACCCGCAGAAGGAGCGCGCCACGCTGTTCACGGTGATCGGCGTGTCGGCGCTGTCCACCGTGGCGATGATCCTCTATCCGATGATCGCCAACTGGTTCGGCCTGTCGCCGCAGGAGGCCGGGGTGTTCCTCGGCGCCACCATCCACGACGTCGCCCAGGTGGTCGGCGCCGGCTACAGCATGTCGCCGGAGACCGGCGACACCGCCACCGTGGTCAAGCTGATGCGCGTCGCCATGCTGCTGCCGGTGATCGTCACCGCCGCCATGATCACCCGCATGCAGGGCGCCGACCCCACCGGCAAGCGCCCGCCGCTGCTGCCCTGGTTCGCCGTCGGCTTCCTGATCCTCGCCTGCGTCAACAGCACCGGCTGGGTGCCGACGGTGGTGCAGGGCGGGGTCAACGAGTTGTCGCGCTGGTGCCTGGTCATCTCGATCAGCGCGCTGGGCATGAAGACCCAGCTCAAGGAACTGGCCTCGGTGGGCATCAAGCCGATCCTGCTGATGGTGGGCGAGACCGCCTTCCTGGTCGCGCTGGTGCTAGCGCTGATGCACTGGGGACTGTGATTCCAAGGCAGTTGTAGGGGCGAATTCATTCGCCTTGACGGGGCGTGTTGGCGAATGAATTCGCCGCTACAGCGAGTGCCCGGGCGCGTGTAATCAACAAGAAAGAGAAGGTGCGATGAACAAGATTTATCCCAACGCCTACGCCGCCCTCGACGGGCTGGTGGGGGACGGCATCACCCTGGCGGTCGGCGGCTTCGGCCTGTGCGGCATCCCCGAGGAGCTGATCGCCGCCCTGCGCGAGACCGGCAAGCGCGGCTTCACCATCATCAGCAACAACTGCGGGGTGGACGACTTCGGCCTTGGCCCGCTGCTGTACAGCCGGCAGATCGCCAAGATGATTTCCTCCTACGTGGGCGGCAACAAGGAGTTCGAGCGCCAGTACCTGGCCGGCGAGCTGCAGCTGGAGTTCACCCCGCAGGGCACCCTGGCCGAGAAACTGCGCGCCGGCGGCGCCGGCATCCCGGCGTTCTTCACCAAGACCGGCTACGGCACCCTGGTCGCCGAAGGCAAGGAAACCCGCGAGTTCGACGGCCACTGGTACGTCATGGAGCGCTCGCTGACCGCCGACGTGGCGCTGATCAAGGGCGCCAAGGCCGACAAGGCCGGCAACCTGATGTTCGACAAGACCGCGCGCAACTTCAATCCGCTGTGCGCCAAGGCCGGCAAGGTGTGCGTCGCCGAGGTCGAGGAGATCGTCGAGATCGGCGAGCTGGACCCGGACCAGATCCATCTGCCGGGCATCTACGTGCAGCGCCTGGTGCTCAACGCCAACCCGGAAAAACGCATCGAAGTCCGCACGGTGAGGAACTGAACATGGCCTGGACCCGCGAAGAAATGGCGCAGCGCGCCGCCCACGAGCTGCAGGACGGCTTCTACGTCAACCTCGGCATCGGCCTGCCGACCCTGGTCGCCAACTACATCCCCGAGGGCATGGACGTCTGGCTGCAGAGCGAGAACGGCCTGCTCGGCATCGGCCCGTTCCCGACCGAGGACGAGGTCGACGCCGACCTGATCAACGCCGGCAAGCAGACCGTCACCACCCTGCCAGGCAGCAGCTTCTTCGACAGCGCCGAGAGTTTCGCGATGATCCGCGGCGGCCACATCAACCTGGCCCTGCTCGGCGCCATGCAGGTGTCGGAGAAGGGCGACCTGGCCAACTGGATGATCCCCGGCAAGCTGGTCAAGGGCATGGGCGGCGCCATGGACCTGGTGGCCGGCGTGCGCCGCGTGGTGGTGCTGATGGAGCACACCGCCAAGAACGGCGACCACAAGATCCTCGCCCGCTGCGACCTGCCGCTGACCGGCGTCGGCGTGGTCGACCGCATCATCAGCGACCTGGCCGTGCTGGACGTCACCGTCGACGGCCTGAAGCTGGTGGAGATGGCCCCGGGCGTCGACTTCGACGCGCTGCAGGCCGCCACCGGCTGCACCATCCTGCGCTGATTCGCTGTTTTCCCGCTGTCCAGGCGGCGCCTTGGGGGTGCCGCCGGGCCGCGCTCGCCCGGACGCACGCCGGGCACCGCCGATCCATGGGTCGGCCGCATGACCGGACAGAACAACAAAACGAAGAGGGAAGGGACTATGCGATCCAAACTGCTGCTCTGCGCACTGCTCATGCTCGATTCGCAGGTACACGCCGACGAACACAGCATGCTGCAACTGAGCGAGCTGGACAGCCGCGGCCAGCTGCTGTGCGCCAGCGCCATGCTGTATTTCGATCCCAAGGATCGCATGCCCGATCCGCGCCATCTCACCTCGGTATTCCACCACCTGCAGACGATGCAGACCGACGTCCAGCAACTGGGCCAGCCGGCCGACCTCGACGCCCCGGTGCAGGCCATGAAGAAGGTGTTCACCGAGCTGGACGGGATGCCGGCGACGCGCCGCCAGGAATATCCGCTGCTGGTGCGACAACTGCTGGCCCACCAGCAGGAGCTGCACGAGGCGGCCACCGTCGCCCATGCCGGCGCGGTACGCGAGCTGCCCGCCGAGACTTCCGCCTTGTTGTTCAGTGCGCAGAGCCGCGCCCTGGCCAGCTACCTGTTCGACTACCAGCTGCGCCACTACCCGGTGACGGACAAGGAGCCGTGGCTGCTGTCGGCCGACGAGCTGCAGGCCCTCGATCAGGACATCGAGGCGCGCTTCGCCCAGCTGCGCCAGCGCCATGCCGAGCTCGCCGCCGAGCTCGACAAGATCCGCAGCAGCTACCAGTTCGTGCGCGGCCAGCTGCACAAGGACAGCAAGCGCGCCAACGGCGGTGCCGAGTTCTACCTGGGCCGCGCGGTGACCGATCTCGACGAACTGGCGCTGGCGGTGGCGCAGAACAGCCGTTGAACCCCGGCCCGCCGACCGGAAAGCCCCTGCGAGACCCGGCAGCTTTTTCGTCGACCTGAAGTACGTGGCTGCTTCAGGTGAGACGGACGCCCGCCGTCAAGGGCGGGCGCGACCCGAGCGCCAGCGGGGCGGGCAGAGCCAGGCTCCTTCTCCTTTTTCGGCGCTGGTTCGAGCACGGAAGGCCGCGGCGCGGTCTTCCTGTCCCTCAGTACCACCTGCTGACCCACCTATTTCCCAGTCCCAGAGCCAGAAAACAATAATCATGGAATTCGAGCACACCCTTATTGCTGCCGCCCTTGCCCTGGCCATCGCCGGTCAGGCCCAGGCCGCCGTCTCCGCCGATGAAGCCGCCAGGCTCGGCACCAGTCTGACCCGGGCCGGCGCCGAGGCCGGCGCCAGCGCCGACGGCGCCATCCCCGCCTACCAGGGCGGCCTGACCACGCCGCCGGCCGGCTTCAGGAGCGGCGACAGCATGCGCCCCGATCCCTTCGCGGGCGAAAAGCCGCTGCTGAGCATCGACGGCAAGAACGTCGACCAGTACCAGGACCAGCTGACCGCCACCACCGCCGAACTGGCCAGGCGCTTCCCGACCTTCCGCGTCGACGTCTACCCGACCCACCGCAGCGTGGCGCTGCCACAGTCGGTGCTCGACAACACGCTGAAGAACGCCACCCACGCTCAGTCCAAGGAAGGCGGTGCCGCGCTCGACAACGTGCTGCCGGGCATTCCATTCCCGATCCCGAAGACCGGCGCCGAGGCGATGTGGAACTTCCTGCTGCGCTACCAGGGCGTGAGCATCGCCTCCGAATACGACTCCTGGAACGTCGATGCCGCCGGCAGGGCGAGCCTGTCCTCGACCGGCCAGGCGCACATCAGCTACCCGATCTACGAGAACCTGTCCAAGCCGATCGGCGCCAGGGACACCTACTACCAGATGAAGCTGGCCTACAGCGCGCCGGCCCGTCGCGCCGGCGAGGCCATCATGCTGCGCGACGCCGCCAACCCGCTGGTGCAGCGGCGCAGCGCCTGGCAGTACCTGCCCGGCCAGCGCCGGGTGAAGCTGGCGCCGAACCTGGCCTACGACACCCCCAACCCCGGCACCTACGGCGCCAGTACCTACGACGACGTGTTCGTGTTCAACGGTGCGCTGGATCGCTACGACTGGACCCTGGTCGGCAAGAAGGAAATGTATGTGCCATACAACACCTATAAGCTGACCTACGTTACGGACATCAAGCCGCTGACCACGCCCAACCATCTGGCCGCGGACTACGTGCGCTGGGAGAAGCACCGGGTGTGGGTGATCGAGGGCACGCTGAAGGCCGACGCCCGCCACATCTACCACAAGCGTCGCTTCTACCTGGACGAGGACAGCTGGGTCGCCCTGGCTTCCGACCAGTACGACGCCCGTGGTCGGCTATTCCGTGGCTCCTTCGCCTTCCTGACCCAGAGCTACGACAAGCAGACCCCCGACGCCACCCCGTTCATGATCTACGACCTGATCGAGGGCACCTACAACGTCAATGGCGTGGTCGGCCCGTACGGCGGTATCCGCTACATCGAGCCGTTGTCGAAGACCCAGTGGTCGCCGGAGGCCCTGGCGGGGGCTGGCATCCGCTGATCGCAGCGTGACCAGTGCCCTCCGGCCCGCTGGCGCAGGATGGTGGTCGAACCCCGGGCCGGCCGTACGACGGCCTGCCCGCCGACCGGACCGGCCCTACGAGACCAGAATGCCTTGCCGATGAATCCACCCCAGCTGTTTGTCGTCCTGATCGCCGGCCTCGCCTCGCTCGGCCAGTTCGCCATCGCCACCTACCTGCCGGCGTTCGACGCCATAGGCGCGGAGCTGGCCGCCAGTGCGACGCAGATGCAGCAGTCGCTCACCGCCTATCTGCTGCCATTCGCCCTGGCCATCCTCTGGCACGGCGCGATCTCCGATGCCATCGGCCGCCGCCGCTTCATCCTCGCCGGCCTGCTGCTGTTCACGACCGGCTCGCTGGTCTGCGCGCTGGCGCCGAGCATCGCCTGGCTGTTCGCCGGGCGGGTCCTGCAGGGGCTGTCCGCCGGCATCGGCATCGTGGTCGGCCGCGCCATGCTGCGCGACCGTTTCGAGGGCGCACAAGCGCAGAAGCAGCTGGCCACGGTGGCCATCCTGTTCTGCCTGGCGCCGGCCCTGGCGCCGGTGTGCGGCGGCTGGCTTCTGCCGGTAGTCGGCTGGCGCGGCATCTTCGCCTTCCTCGCTTTGCTCGGCGCGCTGCTGTGCCTGGGTTGCTGGCGCCATCTGCCGGAGACCCTGCCGGCGGAGCGGCGTCAGTCGCTGCATCCGCTCGAGCTGACGCGCGCCTTCGCCGCGCTGCTGCGCGACCGCCGCTACCTGCTGATCTGCCTGGCCAACGCCGGGGTCAACACCGCCATCTACCTCTACGTCCTGAGCGCGCCGGTGTTCGTCACGCGCCATCTGGGCCTCGGTCCGCAGTCCTTCGCCTGGCTGTTCCTGCCGATCGTCGGCGGCCTGCTGGCCGGCTCCTTCGCCGCCCGCCGCGCCGCCGGGCGGCTGCCCGTGGAACTCGCGGTGCAGAGCGGCTACGTCGTGATGCTGGTGGCCGCGGCGCTCAATATCGGCGCCGCGCTGTGGCTGCCGGTCGGCGTGCCCTGGTCGCTGGTGGCGCTGCCGCTGTTCGGCCTGGGCCTGATGCTCACGCAGCCCGGCCTGCAGCTGCTGGCCCTCGAACGCTTTCCCGCGCGTCGCGGCCTGGCCGCCAGCGGCTACGTGACCCTCCAGCAGACCGGCAACGCGCTGTCCGCGGCGCTGCTGGTGCCGCTGCTGCTGGGCAGCACGCTCGGTCTGGCGCTGGGCATGGCCGTGCTGGCCTGCCTGGCGATGCTGGCGTTTCGCCTGGCGCAGCGCGGGTTGAGCGGAGAGCAGCCGCTGTCCGGCGAGCAAAATGCCTGAAACCCAGGCGCGGCGGATGGGGGAGGGGCAGGGCCGACCGAGGGCCGGCCCGCCAGGGCTGCCCTACTTGCGCGGCACGATGTTGTGCTCCGTCCGCCAGGCGGCCGGCGGCATGCCGAACTGGGCGATGAACCAGCGGGTGAAGGAGCTGGGCATCGAGTAGCCGAGCATGTCGGCGATGCGGCCGAGCGAGTAGCCGGGGTTCTCCAGGTAGCGGATCACCAGGTCGCGGCGCACCCCGTTGATCAGGTCGCTGAAGGTCGCGCCCCCTTCCTCCAGGCGGCGCTGCAGGGTGCGCACGTTCATGCCCTGGGTCTGGGCGATCTGTTCGATGGTGGCGCGGCCCATCGGCAGCAGCAGGTAGATGGTCTTGCGCACGTCGAACACCAGCGAGTGCTCGCCCTCGGTCTGCAGCGAATCCAGGTAGCGCCGGGCGTGGCGCGCCATCGCCTCGTTGGCCAGCGGGTTGGCGGCGTCGAGGTCGGCGGCGGCGCAGACGATGCCGTTGAACTCGCTGCCGAACTCCACCTTGCAGCCGAAGATGCGCCGGTGCACGGTCAGGTCCGCCGGCGGCTCGTGGGTGAAGTTGACGCTGATCGGATGCCAGTGGGCGCCGAGCAGGGCGGCGCAGAAGCGGTGCATCGTGCCGACCGCCAGTTCGCTGGCCTGGCGGTTGCGCGTCGGTTCGTCGGTGATCACCTCCTCGCGGATGATCACCGTCTTGCCGGCTTCCTCGATATGGATCGCCAGCGAATCGTTGAGCAGATGGCGGTACTGCACGATCACCTGCAGCGCGTCGCGCAGGCTGCGCTGGTGGCTGAGCAGCAGGCTGACCTCGCCGAAATCCGACAGCTGGCGCAGTTCGGCCATGCGCAGGCCGAAGGTTTCGCAGCCGCTGACCCGTGCCGATTCCTCGAGCAGGTTGATCGCCGCGGCTACCGGGATGCGCTGCTTGGGATCGGCCAGCTGGCTGGCGCTCAGACCGGCCTCGGTGAGCAGATTGTGGGTATTGAGGCCCAGGTGACGGGCGACTTCCGGATAGTTGGTGAGCACGGCGGCTCGGGCGAGTGCAGTCATCTTGTTATATCCGCTCGTTGTCAAAAGGCGTCCCGCTACGCCGGCGGTCTAAAACTTATAGCGCTCGCGTCACTAAATGAAAAGCAATTATCGGCAATTATCGGTTTCTCGGCCGGTCGCAGGCCTGCTCGCCGGTGTTTGTCATCAAATGAGAAATGCCTGACGCGGAATGTAAAGCGACCGGGGGGTGCGCTCTTTACTGTGGATCTCGAGGGGATCGGTTGACAGACCGACCCGAATATCCAGAGCAAGGGTGCTGACGTGGAAAAACTGCAAACCGCCGCAACAGTCCTGATCGTTCCCGGTCTGCGCGACCATGTTGCCGAGCATTGGCAAACGTTGCTGCAAGCCCGCCTGGCCAAGGTCCGTTCGGTACCGCCGCTGCAAACCGACAAGCTCAGCTGCGCTGCGCGGGTCGAGGCGATCCAGCACGAACTGGAGCAGATCGACGGCCCGGTGATCCTGGTGGCGCACAGCGCCGGCGTGCTGATGGTGGCCCACTGGGCGGCCCGCCACAGCCATGCCATCAAGGGCGCGCTGCTGGCCGCGCCGCCGGACCTCGAGGCCAGCTGGCCGGAGGGCTATCCGACCCCGGATACCCTGCGCGCCCACGGCTGGGACCCGCTGCCCAACGGACCGCTGCCGTTTCCCAGCATAGTCGCGGCAAGCAGCAACGATCATCTGGCCAGCTTCGAGGCGGTCGCCCGCATGGCCAAGGACTGGGGCAGCGAACTGGTCAATTGCGGTGCCGTCGGCCATCTCAATCCGGCGGCGGGCTTCGGCCCCTGGCCGCAGGCCGAGCAGTTCGTCGAGGCATTGGATCGCCAGCAAGGGAGTTGCCTGGTCCGCCGTACCGCCGTTGCCAGCAACTGATGCCAGCTAACCTTCAACAACAATAAAAACAATCGGAGCCAACGCAATGCATTACCACCGGATCCACAGCGTCACCCCCATGCGCCGCAGCCTGCTGGCCACCGCCATCATGCTGGCCGCGCTGCCTGCGGCCCAGGCCTTCGAGGTCGATACCGGCAACCCGGACTGGGCGGTGCGTTTCGACAACACCGTCAAGTACAACTACGGTGTGCGCACCGAGAGCGCCGGCAAGCGCTTCCTGGGGACGCCGAACAACAACGACGGCGACTACAACTTCCGCAAGTCCGGCACCAACATCACCAACCGCGTCGACCTGCTGTCCGAGCTGGACGTGATCTACAAGGAGTCGATGGGCTTTCGCGTCAGTACCGCCGCCTGGTACGACAAGGCCTACGACAACACCGGCTCCAACTCCAACCCGTTCGTAAACGGCAACGGCGCGCGGTCGGGCATCAATCCGGACCTCGGCCTGCCGGGCACCGGCGTGCCGCTGGGCAGCCCGCACCTGAGCAACTACGCGCAGCGCTACTACAGCGGCCCGTCCGGTGAAGTTCTCGATGCCTTCGTGTTCTACAAGACCGACGTCGGCGAGCAGTCGGTATTCAGCACCAAGATCGGCCAGCACAACCTGTTCTGGGGCGAGACCCTGCTCAACCCGGTGCACTCGCTGAGCTACGGCCAGTCGGGTCTGGACCTGGCCAAGCTGGCCGCCTCGCCGGGCACCGAGGCCAAGGAGCTGTTCGTCCCGCGCAACCAGATTTCCGCGTCCTTCCAGGTCAACCCCGAACTGACCCTGGGCGCCCAGTACTTCCTCGAGTGGGACGAAGCCCGCCTGCCCGAGGCCGGCACCTACTACGGCGGTTCCGACCTGGTGGGCGAGGGCGCGCAGAGCTTCCTGCTCGGCCACACCGGCACCCCGGGCCTGATCCCGGTGCGCGGCGCGCTGACCACCATCCGCCGTGGCAACGACCTGACTCCGGACAAGCGCGGCGACTGGGGCGTGATGGCCAAGTGGTCGCCGGAGTGGCTGGACGGCACCCTGGGCGTCTACTACCGCAAGACCTCGGAAGTGCTGCCGCAGGCCTGGCTCGACGCCCGCGGCATGACCGTGGCGACCGGTCCGTTCGGCACGCCGCCGACCACCCAGCGCGCGGCCATCGGCAACCTGTACAACTCGCTGCAGACCGCCACCTACCAGTTCGCCTACGCCGACGACATCGATGTCTACGGCCTCAGCCTGTCCAAGGACGTCGCCGGCATCAGCGTCGGCAGCGACCTGAACATCCGCCACAACATGCCGCTGGCCAGCATCCCGGCCATCGTCAGCTCGACCAGCCCGGCGGGCCTGGGCTCCGGCTTCGGCGTACTGCCGGACCGTACCGCGGCCACCGGCGTGATCTACGCGGTGCCGAGCGACGGCGACAGCCTGAGCGCCCGCGGCGACACGCTGCACTGGACCCTCAACGGCCTGATGACCATCGGCGACACCCCGGTGTTCGACGGCGCGACCCTGCTGGCCGAGCTGTACTACAGCAACCTGCTGGAACTCGATAACGACAACGAGGCGCTCTACAAGGGCAAGAGCTCCTACCGTGGCATCGACAAGCCGACCCGCGACAACTGGGGCATCGGCGTCAACTTCACCCCGACCTGGTATCAGGTCTTCCCCGGCGTCGACCTGAGCGCGCCGGTTTCCGTCAACCTTGGCCTGGATGGCATTTCCCCGGTGCAGGGCGGTGGCGCGGAGGACACCGGAAACTATGCGGTCGGCCTGAGTGCCGCCATCTACAACAAATACTTCGTCGACCTGAAATACGTGGATGCCTTCGGCGAAGCCGATGCCTGCCACGACGGGCAAACGGACGGCGCAACCCCGAACGCCTTCGATGGCGAGCAGGACTACACCTGCTACGGCGGCGGCTACTCGTCCTTCTCCGGTGGTGGTTCGACCACGGAAGACCGCGGCGCGGTCTACCTGACCCTCAAGACCACCTTCTGATCCGCGTATTTCTTCGCAACAGAGCAGGAACACCAGAACATGAAATTCGTGCATACCCTGATCGCTGCCTCCCTCGCCGTCGCTATTGCTGGCCAGGCCAACGCTGCCGTATCCGCCGATGAAGCCGCCAAGCTCGGCACCAGCCTGACCAAGGTGGGGGCCGACATGGCCGCCAGCGCCGACGGCTCCATCCCCGCCTACCAGGGCGGCCTGACCACCCCGCCGGCCGGCTTCAAGTCGGGCGACAGCATGCGTCCGGACCCCTTCGCCGGCGAGAAGCCGCTGCTGACCATCGACGGCAAGAACGTCGACCAGTACAAGGACCAGCTGAGCGCCACCACCGTCGAACTGGCCAAGCGCTTCCCGACCTTCCGTGTCGACGTCTACCCGACCCACCGCTCCGTGGCGCTGCCGCAGAACGTGCTGGACAACACCCTGAAGAACGCCGCCAACGCGCAGTCCAAGGAAGGTGGCACCGCCGTCGACAACGTGCTGCCGGGCATTCCCTTCCCGATCCCGAAGACCGGCGCCGAGGCGATGTGGAACTTCCTGCTGCGCTACCAGGGCGTGAGCATCGCCTCCAAGTACGACTCCTGGAACGTCGACGCCGCCGGCACCGCGACCCTGTCCACCACCGGCCAGGCGCACATCAGCTACCCGATCTACGAAGACATGTCCAAGCCGATCGGCGCCAAGGACACCTACTACCAGATGAAGCTGGCCTACACCGCCCCGGCCCGCCGCGCCGGCGAGGCCATCATGCTGCGCGACGCCGCCAACCCGCTGGTGCAGCCGCGTAGCGCCTGGCAGTACCTGCCCGGCCAGCGTCGCGTGAAGCTGGCGCCGAACCTCGCCTACGACACCCCGAACCCCGGTACTTCCGGCTCCGGCACCTACGACGACGTGTTCGTGTTCAACGGCGCGCTGGACCGCTACGACTGGACCCTGGTCGGCAAGAAGGAGATGTACGTCCCGTACAACACCTACAGCCTGACCTACCAGGCCGATCCCAAGAAGCTGACCACGCCGAACCACCTGAATCCGGACCACGTGCGCTGGGAGAAGCACCGCGTATGGGTGGTCGAGGGCAAGCTGAAGGGTAATGCGCGCCACATCTACCACAAGCGTCGCTTCTACCTGGACGAGGACAGCTGGGTCGCCCTGGCTTCCGACCAGTACGACGCCCGTGGCCAGCTGTATCGCGGTTCCTTCGCCTTCCTGACCCAGAGCTACGACAAGCAGACCCCGGACGCCACCCCGTTCATGATCTACGACCTGATCGGCGGCACCTACAACATCAACGGCGTGGTCGGCCCGTACGGCGGCATCCGCTACATCGACCCGCTGTCCAAGACCCAGTGGTCGCCGGAGGCCCTGGCCGGCGCCGGTATCCGCTGAGGTCGAGCGACGGGCGCCATCCGCTGCGCTTCGCGAGAGGCGGGCGGATGGCGACAGGGAGCGAGCGCTCCCGATCGGACGCCGGGCGGCACCGACGGTGTCGCCCGGCACGGCTTTCCCAAGAGGACGCGGTAATGGGTTCCTTCAAGAAGTGTGCGCTGCTGGCGCTGGGTATCGCGCTGGGCTCCTCGCTGCAGGGCATCGCCCAGGCGGGCAGCTACGTCGATGTACTGGACCTGCCGGCCAAGCCGAGCGCTCTGGCCGTGCGCAGCCCGCTGCGCGACGTGGCCCAGGCCGGCCAGCGCCTGGTGGCGGTCGGCCAGCGTGGCCACATTCTCTACTCCGACAACGGCGGCAAGGACTGGCAGCAGGCCCGCGTGCCGGTCAGCGCCGACCTCAACTCGGTGCATTTCCCCACCCCCCAGCAGGGCTGGGCGGTCGGCAACGACGGCGTGATCCTGCACAGCAGCGACGCCGGCGCCAGCTGGAACAAGCAGCTCGACGGCCGGCAGATCGGCGAACGCGTGCTGGCCCACTACCAGGCGCTGGCCGCGGCCGAGCCGGCCAACGAGACCTGGGCGCAGTACGTCGCCGAGGGCCAGCGGCTGGTCGACGAGGGCGCCGACAAGCCGCTGCTCGACGTCTGGTTCGCCGACGCCCGGCGCGGCTACGCGGTCGGCGTGTTCAACCTGATCCTGCATACCGAGGACGGCGGCCAGAGCTGGGCGCCCCTGCAGGATCGCACCGACAACCCGCAGAGCCTGCACCTCAACGCCATTAGCGCGGTGGGTGAGGAGCTGTATATCGCCGGCGAACAGGGCCTGCTGCTCAAGTGGGATGCCGCCCAGCAGCGCTTCGCGGCCCTGCCGACGCCCTACCAGGGCACCTGGTTCGGCGTGGTCGGCAAGCCGGGCGAGCTGCTCGCCTACGGCCTGCGCGGCCACGTGTTCCGCAGCGGCGACGGCGGGCAGAGCTGGAATCAGGTGGAGACCGGCCTGCCGGTCAGCATCACCGCCGGCGCCGTGGATGCGCGTGGCGACATCTGGCTGTTCAGCCTGGCCGGCCATGCCCTGCGCGGCACGGGCGACGGCGCGGGCTTCGCCGTGGTGGCGCAGGAGGCGCTGGCCCCGGTGGCCGGCGTGGCGCAGGACGGCGCGAACCAATTGGTCCTGGTGGGCGAGCGTGGCGTGCGCACGCTGGCCCTTCAATAAGACAAGAAGAATTACAAAGAGTACCTAGCGATGGCCAACATCAAGCAAGACACCATGCCGGTGATCCGCGACCTGCGCGATTTCGATCAACGCTCCGGCAATGTGCTGGAGCGACTGGTCTTCAATTACCGCCCGCTGTTCGTGGTGTGCATGGTGCTGGTCACCCTGGTGCTGGGCTACATGGCGCTGACCCGCCTGGAGCTGCGCCCCAGCTTCGAGAAGATGATTCCGCAGAGCCAGCCCTACATCCAGAACTTCCTGGAGAACCGCAAGTCGCTGCGCGGCCTGGGCAACTCGGTGCGCGTGGTGGTGGAGAACACCCAGGGCGACATCTTCGACCCCGAATACCTGGACGTGCTCAAGCAGATCAACGACGAGCTGTTCCTCGCCCAGGGCGTCGACCGCGCCTGGATGAAGTCGCTGTGGAGCCCGGCGGTGCGCTGGACCGAGGTCACCGAGGAGGGCTTCCAGGGCGGCACGGTGATGCCCGACAACTACGCCGGCGCGCCGGCCGACATCGAGCAGCTGCGCCAGAACATCAACCGCGCCGGCATCGTCGGCAGCCTGGTGGCCAAGGACCTCAAGTCGAGCATGCTGATCGTGCCGCTGCTCGACCAGGACTCGGCCACCGGCCGCGGCATCGACTACCACCAGTTCTCGCGGATGCTCGAGGAGAAGCTACGCGTCAAGTACGAGTTCGCCGGCGACGCCAAGGCGGCCGCCAGCGGTGAGGAGGGCAGCGGCAAGTACAAGATCCGCGTGATCGGCTTCGCCAAGCTGATGGGCGATCTGATCGACGGCCTGATCCAGGTGATGATGTTCTTTGCCCTGGCCGTGGTCACCTCGCTGGTCATCATCTACCTCTATACCCGCTGCGTGCGCAGCACCCTGCTGGTGGTGTTCTGCTCGCTGACCGCGGTGGTCTGGCAGCTGGGCATCGTCGCCTGGCTGGGCTACGCCATCGATCCCTACTCGATCCTGGTGCCGTTCCTGATCTTCGCCATCGGCGTGTCGCACGCGGCGCAGAAGATGAACGGCATCATGCAGGACATCGGCCGCGGCACCCACAAGCTGATCGCCGCGCGCTACACCTTCCGCCGCCTGTTCGTCGCCGGGGTCACCGCGCTGCTGGCCGACGCCGTGGGCTTCGCCGTGCTGATGCTGATCGACATCCCGGTGATCCAGGATCTGGCGATCACCGCCAGCATCGGCGTGGCCGTGCTGATCTTCACCTCGCTGCTGTTGATGCCGGTGGCGCTGTCCTACATTGGCGTGGGCCGCAAGGCCGCCGAGCGCGCCATGCGCATCGACACCAACGCCGCCGACCACCGCGGCTTCGGCAAGCTGTGGGATATGCTCGACCTGTTCACCACCCGCAAATGGGCGACCGGCGCCGTGCTGGTGGCGACCCTGATGGGCGTCGGCGGCTTCCTGGTCAGCCTCAACCTCAAGATCGGCGATCTGGACAGCGGCGCCCCGGAGCTGCGCGAGGACTCGCGCTACAACCGCGACAACGCCTACATCACCGGCCACTACGCGCTGTCCAGCGACACCTTCGCGGTGATGATCAAGACCGCGCCCGAAGGCTGCCTGAACTACCAGACCCTGGTCCTCGCCGACCGCCTGGCCTGGGAGCTGCAGCAGCATCCGGGGGTGCAGACCACCGTGTCGCTGGTCAACGCAGTGCGCCAGATCACCGCTGGCACCTTCGAGGGCAACCCGAAGATGAACAGCATCCAGCGCAACCAGGACATGCTCAACTACGCCGCCCAGCAGGCCTCGGTGAACGCTCCCGAGCTGTTCAACACCGACTGCTCGGTGATGCCGGTGATCGCCTTCCTCAAGGATCACAAGGCCGAGACCCTCGACGAGGTGGTGGCCATCGCCGACAAGTTCGCCCAGGAAAACAGCACGCCCGAGCGCCAGTTCCTGCTCGCCGCAGGCTCAGCCGGCATCGAGGCGGCCACCAACATCGTGGTGCGCGAGGCCAACCGCACCATGCTGCTGTTCGTCTATCTCGCGGTGACCGTGTTCTGCCTGTTCACCTTCCGCAGCTGGCGGGCGACCCTGGTGGCGCTGCTGCCGCTGGTGCTCACCTCGGTGCTCTGCGAGGCGTTGATGGTGGCCATGGGCATCGGCGTCAAGGTGGCGACCCTGCCGGTGATCGCCCTGGGCGTGGGCATCGGCGTGGACTATGCGCTGTACCTGCTCAGCGTGCAGCTGCACTACCAGCGCAAGGGCATGAGCCTGTCGGACTCCTACGAGAACGCCGTGGCCTTCACCGGCCGGGTGGTCGGCCTGGTCGGCATCACCCTGGCCGCCGGCGTGGTGGGCTGGGCCTGGTCGCCGATCAAGTTCCAGGCCGACATGGGCATCCTGCTGACCTTCATGTTCCTGTGGAACATGCTCGGCGCGCTGATCCTGATCCCGGCCCTGTCGTACTTCCTGCTGCCCGACAAGCGCAGCGGCGCGGTCGCCGCCAAGCAGGTGGAGACTGCTTCCACCCAGGCCCAGGCCCAGGTCAACCCGCAAATCCACCCCAAGTTCGAAGCATGCGCCGAGGGTGGCTTGCTAAAAAATCAACGGTGAATGGCCGCATCGTGACTCCGTCACCGTGTAATCAACGGCCGAAACAACAATCAGAAATCAGTTGAGTGTTCCAAATGTCTGACTACAAAGCGCCTATCCGTGACATGGACTTCGTCCTCAATGAAGTTTTCGAAGTTTCCAACCTGTGGGCCGAGCTGCCGGCGCTGGCCGAGGTCGTCGACATCGACACCGCGCGCGCCATCCTCGAGGAAGCCGGCAAGGTCACCGCCGGGGTGATCGCCCCGCTCAACCGCAGCGGCGACGAGGAAGGCTGCTCCTGGCACGACGGCGCGGTGAAGACCCCGGCCGGTTTCCCGCAAGCCTGGAGCACCTACGCCGAAGGCGGCTGGGTCGGCGTCGGCGGCGCGCCGGAGTTCGGCGGCATGGGCATGCCCAAGGTGATCGGCGCCCAGGTCGAGGAGATGGTCAACTCGGCCAACCTGTCCTTCGCCCTGTACCCGATGCTGACCGCCGGCGCCTGCCTGGCGATCCTCAACCACGCCAGCGAGGAGCTCAAGGCGCAGTACCTGCCGGCCATGTACGAAGGCCGCTGGGCCGGTTCCATGTGCCTGACCGAGCCGCACGCCGGCACCGATCTGGGCATCATCCGCACCAAGGCCGAACCGCAGGCCGACGGCAGCTACAAGGTCAGCGGCACCAAGATCTTCATCACCGGCGGCGAGCAGGACCTGTCCGAGAACATCATCCACCTGGTGCTGGCCAAGCTGCCGGACGCCCCGGCCGGTGCCAAGGGCATCTCGCTGTTCCTGGTGCCCAAGGTGATGGTCGAGGCCGACGGTTCGCTGGGCGCGGCCAACGCGGTGAGCTGCGGCTCCATCGAGCACAAGATGGGCATCAAGGCCTCGGCCACCTGCGTGATGAACTTCGACGGCGCCACCGGCTACCTGGTCGGCGAGGTCAACAAGGGCCTCAACGCCATGTTCACCATGATGAACTACGAGCGCCTGGGCGTCGGCATCCAGGGCCTGGCCCTCGGCGAGCGCTCCTACCAGAACGCCGTCGAGTACGCCCGCGAGCGCATCCAGAGCCGCGCGCCGACCGGCGCGGTGGCCAAGGACAAGGCGGCCGACCCGATCATCGTGCATCCGGACGTGCGCCGCATGCTGCTGACCATGAAGGCGCTTAACGAAGGCGGCCGCGCCTTCTCCAGCTTCGTCGCCCTGCAGCTCGACCTCGCCAAGTACGCCGAGGACGCCGCGGAGCGCAAGCGCGCCGAGGAGCTGGTCGCCCTGCTGACCCCGGTGGCCAAGGCGTTCCTCACCGACATGGGCCTGGAGACCACCATCCACGGCCAGCAGGTGTTCGGCGGCCACGGCTACATTCGCGAGTGGGGCCAGGAGCAGCTGATCCGCGACTGCCGCATCACCCAGATCTACGAAGGCACCAACGGCATCCAGTCGCTGGACCTGATGGGCCGCAAGGTGGTCGCCAGCGGCGGCAGCTTCTACCGGCACCTGTCCGAGGAGATCAACGCCTTCGTCGCCGGCGCCGATGCTTCTCTCGCCGAGTTCACCGCGCCGCTCAAGGCCGCGGTGGACAACCTCGACGAGCTGACCGCCTGGGTGCTGGACAAGGCGCAGACCAACCCCAACGAGATCGGCGCCGCCTCGGTCGAGTACCTGCACGCCTTCGGCTACACCGTGTACGCCTACCTGTGGGCGCGCATGGCCGCCGTCGCGCTGGCCAGGCAGGGCGACGACGACTTCTACGCCAGCAAGCTCGGCACTGCGCGCTTCTACTTCGCGCGCATCCTGCCGCGCATCCACTCGCTGAGCGCCTCGGTCAAGGCCGGCAGCGACAGCCTCTACCTGCTGGACGCCGAGCAGTTCTGACCGCCGGCCTCCGGCACGCTCAGGCGGTCGCCACGCTCCCGTCGCGGGGGCGTGGCGAAAGCTTCCTCCGATCTCTCGACTTCCGCGCCCCGGCGGCGGCCCGCGCACGTCTGCAGTGACGCCGCTTGTCATCAAATGGAAAGTGTCTGACGTGGGATGTGAAGCGGTCGAGGAGAGGGATCTCTAGTGTTCGTTGCATCGGGAAACCAGGCTGTCCGGACGACCGCTTCGGCCCGGGCGAATGCCGGTCTCCGCGCATGCAGCGAAGCGAAATTTCAGAATGGCAACGTTGGGAAAACAACCATGGCGAAGACAAAAATAATCCCGCCCGCGCAAGGTGCCTACGACTACCAACTGCTGATCAAGCGCCTGCTGCTGTCCGGCGTGCGCTACCAGCCGGACCAGGAAATCGTCTACTCCGACAAGCTGCGCTACAGCTATCGCACCCTCAACGAGCGCATCCAGCGCCTGGCCAACGCGCTGAGCGCGGCCGGCATCAAGGCCGGCGACACCGTGGCGCTGCTCGACTGGGACAGCCACCGCTCGCTGGAATGCTTCTTCGCCGTGCCGATGCTCGGCGCCGTGCTGCACACCGTGAACGTGCGTCTGTCGCCGGAGCAGATCGTCTACACCATGAACCACGCCGAGGACGACATCGTCCTGGTGCACGACGACTTCCTGCCGCTGCTGGAGCAGATCCACGGCGAGCTGAACACCGTCAAGGGCTACGTGCAGCTCACCGAGAACATCGCCCAGCCGACCGGGCTGCCGGTGCTGGGCGAGTACGAGGCGCTGCTGGACGGCGCCGCCAGCCACTTCGAGTTTCCCGACTTCGACGAGAACTCGGTGGCGACCATGTTCTACACCACCGGCACCACCGGCAATCCGAAGGGCGTGTACTTCACCCATCGCCAGCTGGTGCTGCACACCCTCAACGAGCTGGGCACCTTCGCCGCCTACGAGGGCCAGCCGCTGCTGCGCTCGGGCGACGTGTACATGCCGATCACGCCGATGTTCCACGTGCACGCCTGGGGCGTGCCCTATGTGGCCACGGCGCTGGGCGTCAAGCAGGTCTACCCCGGCCGCTACGAGCCGAACATGCTGGTCCGCCTGTTCCGCGAGGAGGGGGTGACCTTCTCCCACTGCGTGCCGACCATCCTGCAGATGATGCTGGACTGCGAGGAGGGCAAGCGCACCGACTTCGCCGGCTGGAAGATGCTGCTCGGCGGCAGCGCGCTAACCCTTGGCCTCGCCCGCCAGGCGAGCCAGAAGGGCATGCTCATCCATGCCGGCTACGGCATGTCCGAGACCTGCCCGCTGCTGACCCTGACCCACCTGCGCGGCGAAGACCTCGCCCTGCCGATGGACGCGCAGCTGCCCGAGCGCATCAAGACCGGCGTGCCAATCCCGCTGGTCGACCTGCGCATCGTCGATGCCGCGGGCAACGACGTGGCGCACGACGGCGAGGCCCTCGGCGAGATCGTGGTGCGCGCACCCTGGCTGACCCAGGGCTACCTGAAGGAGCCGGAGAAGGGCGCCGAACTCTGGGAAGGCGGCTGGCTGCACACCGGCGACATGGCCTCGATCGACGCGCGCGGCATCGTGGAAATCAAGGACCGCATCAAGGACGTGATCAAGACCGGCGGCGAGTGGATCAGCTCGCTGGAGCTGGAGAGCCTGATCAGCCAGCACGCGGCGGTCGCCGCGGTCGCCGTGGTGGGCATTCCCGACCCGCAGTGGGGCGAGCGGCCGCTGGCCCTGGTGGTCTGCACGCCGGGCGAGTGCCTCGACCAGAAGGCCATCGAGGTGCACCTGCAGCAGTTCGTGGAAAGCGGGCACATCAACAAGTGGGCGATCCCGCGGCAGATCCGCTTCGTCGCCGACATCCCCAAGACCAGCGTCGGCAAGATCAACAAGAAGCTGATCCGCGAGAGCGAACTGGCCGGGGCCGTTGCCCATGGCTGAGTGATGGGCGGACGACAGCCCGGCCGGAACCGGGGATTCCGGCCCGGGCTGCCGAGGGTGCGCGCCTGACGTTGGCCAGGCGGCCCTTTCGGTGCAGGGAGGCGTTTCCAGCGACAACCAGGGATTTCCCTGGTTGTCGCGTTTGCGCGCGCAGTGCGGGCGCAGCTTGAGCACGGTGCCGCCGGCGGGCCCGGTGGAGCGGTGGCGATGGCCGCCGGCGAATCGAAGAAACGGGCAACTTTGCAACGAGAGGGTTATATGAACGATCTGTTCCGCATGGGAATTCTGCTGGGCGCACTGGCCCTGCCGGTGGCGGCGATGGCCGCCGAGGCCGCTCCGCCGGTGGCGGAAAGCTCGCGCTACGCGCAGGACCGGCAGGCGGCGCGCGACCTGCTGGACAAGGCGGTCGCCTACTACCGCCAGGAGGGCGACCAGGCCCTGGCGGTGTTCAGCCGCAAGGGGCCGTTCACCGTCGGCAACCTGTACGTGTTCGTGGTCGATGCGCAGGGCAAGCTGGTGGCCAGCGGCGGGCCGTCGATGCTCTTGGCGGGCCAGGACATCGGCGTGGCGGTCGGTCCCGAGGCGCGCGCCCGGCTGATGGCCGATACCGCGCAGGACGGCCAGGTCGGCGAGATCGAGTATCCGTTCAGCGACTGGAGCCTGGGTGGGGTGGTGGCGCGCAAGCACACCTTCTTCCAGCGCGTCGGCGAGCACATCCTGGCGGTCGGCTACTACATGGCGCGTGCCGAGGTCGCCGAGGCCCGGCAACTGCTCGACCAGGCCGCCGAGGCGATGGCCAGCCAGCCGCAGCAGACCCTCAAGGCGATCAACGCCCACGACCGGCGTTATCTGCAGGACGATCTCTACGTCTACGTCGTCGATCTGGTCAGCAAGCGCTTCGTCGCCCACGGCTTCAACCCGCGCCTGGTGGGCAGCGACTTCGCCGCACTGACCGCCCCGGACGGCAAGGGCATCGGCCAGGCGATGCTCGACATCGCGCAAAAGCAGGGGCAGGGTGGGTACGACTACCTGTGGCCCAATCCGGTCACCCACATCAACGAACCCAAGCACGCGCTGATCCGTCGGGTCGGCAACCACATGGTGGTTGTGGGCTACTACCTGGCGAAGTAAGAGTGTCGCTGGCATGACCGCACGCGGCTGCTCGGCACCTGCCTGCAGCTCGTCCACCGGGCCGTCCTCGGCTGGCTCGAAACCGCTCGAACCGGCGCTCAGAAACCGAGCAGCTGGCCGACCTGCTTGCCCTGGGGGTCGTCGCTGCGGGTGACCAGGGCGTAGTTGTAGCCGCCCTCGCTCCAGTAGCGCGTCATCAGCTCGCCGTCCAGGCGCTGGCCGTGGGGCAGGGGATGGCGGCCGGCTCCCGGCGGGCGGATGAAGAAGCTCAGCCGGTGGCCCTGGGCGTCCTCGTAGATCACCAGCGCCGCGGCGCCCTGTTCGGTGGCCAGCAGGCGCGCGCCGACGCTGCGCAGGCCGAGGCGGTCGAGATCGGCCGGCAGGCTGGCGTTTTCCAGGTAGCGGCCGAGCCAGCCATGCAGGCTTTCGCCGTCACGGGTGTCGAGCGGCGCGGCGCTGCCGTTGGCGGCGAACAGGCGATAGGCCTGCACCGCGTCCGCCATGGGCTTCTCATGTTCGGCCAGGGTCAGGTCGCGGGCCTGCCAGCCGCCCAGGCTGCCCACGCCCAGCGCCACCAGCAGCGCGGCGGCCACGCCCAGGCGCGAGCGCCGGCGGGCACGCAGGCGCTGGCGGATGTGCGCCGGCTCCAGCGCCAGGCTGGCCGGTGGCAGCGCGCGGCTGGCTAGGGCGGCGCGCAGGGCCTGCGCGTCCTGCTTCCAGCCCTCGACGCGGCGGGCATCCTGCGGGTGGCAGGCCAGCCAGGCTTCGATCCACTGCCGGCGTTCCGCGTCCAGTTGGCCGTCGACGTAGGCGTGCAGGTCGCTTTCGCCAGGAATCAGTTCGCTCATTTGAGTACCCGTAGGGCAGGGGCGCCGCTGCTGCCTTCGCTGAGCGCGCGCAAGGCCTGGCGGGCGCGGGACAGGCGGGACATCACGGTGCCGATGGGAATCTGCAGGGCTTCGCCGACCTCGCGATAGCTCAGGCCCTCGACGCTGACCAGGGTGAGCAGGGCGCGCTGCTCGGCGGGCAGGCGCTCGAAGGCCTCCAGGGTCGAGTGGGCGCTGACGATGTCCTCGGTGGACGGGCTGCGCTCCTCCTCGCCGCCGAACAGCGCGAGGATGCGCGCGTAGCGCCGGGCGCGGCGCTGGCCGTCGACGAACAGCCGGTAGAGGATGGCGAACAGCCAGGCGCGCAGGTCGCCGTCGCCGCGCTTGCCGCGCCACGCCCCCAGCGCCTTTTCCAGGGTGGCCTGGACCAGGTCGTCGGCGCTCGCCGCATCGCGCGTCAGGGAGAGCGCGAAGCGCCGCAGGCGGGGCAGCAGTTCGCGCAGGTGGTGGTCGTCCAGTTCGTTCATCGCGATTCGGGCGCAGGCCGGCTCGTTGGTTCGTCGAGCCCGTGGGACGCCTGGGCGGCGAGATTATTCCACCGAAATTCGCATTTTCGAGGATTTTTTCGCTCCGGGAATAAGCCGGCTCGCGGTGCGTCGTACGGGCTCATCCAACGCAGCCCAATGAGGACGCCCCATGACCCGATCCACTTCGGCACCGCCGAACCTGCCCGTGCGCCTGGCGGCCATCGCCGTCGCGGTGGGCGGCCTGGCCGCCGCCTTCGGCTACGCCGCCGGCTGGTTCAGCCCGCAGCGCCTGACCCCGGCCCGGCTGGTGGACACCCTGGAGCAGAACTTCGGTGTCCACCCGGCCTACCGCCGCAACCACGCCAAGGGCCTCTGCGTGGTCGGCCATTTCCAGAGCAACGGCGCCGGCAGCGAGGTGTCCCGCGCGGCGCTGTTCGCCAGGGGCTCGGTGCCGGTGGTCGGCCGTCTGGCGATTCCCGGCGGCAACCCCGCCGGCAGCGACGGCGCGGCACCGCTGCGCAGCCTGGCCCTGCGTTTCCTGCCCGAGCACGGCCAGGAATGGCGCACCGCGATGAATGCCGCGCCGGTGTTCGTGGTCAACAGCGTCGAGGGTTTCTACGCGCTGCAGCAGGCCTCGCGGCCGCAGGCGGACACCGGCAAGCCCGATCCGGCGAAGCTGGCCGCGTTCTTCCAGGCCCACCCGGAAACCGGCGCCTTCCGCGAATGGGCGAAAACCGCGACGCCCTCGTCGAGCTACGCCAATAGCGCCTACCACGGCCTGCATGCCTTCTTCCTGGTGGATGCCAACGGCCGCGAACGCCCGGTGCGCTGGTCGGTTCAGCCGGTGGCCGAGTACCAGCCGATCGCCGCGCAGCAGCGCGGCGATGCCGACTTTCTCGCCGCCGAACTGCACCAGCGCCTGGCCCGGGGGCCGCTGCGCTGGCGCCTGCAGCTAACGCTCGGCGAGGCCTACGACCCGACCCACGACGCCACCCGCGCCTGGCCGGCGCACCGGCGCAGCATCGATGCCGGCGAGCTGGTCATCGAGCGCGCCCAGGCCGAGCAGGGCGGCCCCTGCCAGGACGTGAACTACGACCCGCTGGTCCTGCCCGACGGCATCCGCGCCTCGGACGACCCGCTGCTGAGCGCGCGCTCGGCCGCGTACTCCGAATCCTTCAATCGCCGCACCCGTGAACAGGCCGCCCTGGCGGCCAAGGAGCCCCAGTCGTGAAAGCCCGGCCCGCGTACTTCCCCCTCTCGCTGCGCATCCTCCACTGGCTGATGGCACCGCTGGTGATCGCCATGCTGCTGATCGGCGTAGGCATGGTCGCCAGCGTCTCGCCGCGCCACGCGGCGCTGGTGGCGATCCACAAGCCCCTGGGCGCGGTCCTGCTGGTGCTGGTATTGCTGCGTCTGACCGTGCGCCTGAGCCAGCGCGTGCCGGCATTGCCGGGTGAGATCCCGGCATGGCAGCAGCGCCTGGCCCACGCCTCGCACTGCCTGCTGTACGCGCTGCTGATCCTCCAGCCGCTGGTGGGCTGGGCCATGCAATCGGCCGGCGGCTACCCGGTGGTGCTGTTCGAGGGCCTGCAGCTGCCGGCGCTGCTCGCCCCGTCGGTGTGGCTGCACGGCGTGCTGCGCGGCGCCCATGGCGTCATCGCCTACCTGCTGATGGCGTCCATCCTGCTGCACCTCGCGGCAGCGCTGTTCCACGGCCTGATCCGCCGCGACGGCGTGCTGGCCAGCATGACCGGCGGACGCCTGCCGGCTGCAGCTCCTGCTTCTCCGCCGGGGGAGGGTTGATGGGCCAGTGGCCGTTGGATGGTCACTCCCGCGCGGGTACCGCCGCATCCCCTGCGGGGAAGTCGCCGGCCGGATCCAGTCACCAGGCGACTATTCGCCTGGGCTCTTGAGGCAAAGGGTCTAAAAAGTACAGAGCCTAAAAAACACAGGGCCACCGAAGTGGCCCTGTGGGGTGCGAGCGGGGTCGAAAGTAAAAAAGCCGACAAAAAATTTTAATTCGACACCGCCCGTACTCGGTTGCCAGCCCCGGACTCAGCCGTTGCTGGGGAAGGCGAATTGCGCCGCCTCGTGGCTGGCCCGCTTGGGCCAGCGCTGGGTGTAGAAGCGCACACCGTCGGGACCGTAGGCGTGCAGGTCGCCGAACAGCGAGCGCTTCCAGCCGCCGAAGCTGTGGTAGGCCACCGGCACCGGCAGCGGTACGTTGACGCCGACCATACCCACTTCGATCTCGTCGCAGAAGAGGCGCGCCGCCTCGCCGTCGCGGGTGAATATGCAGGTGCCGTTCCCGTACTCGTGGTCGTTGATCGGCGCCATGGCTTCTTCCAGGCTGTCGAGCCAGTGGCACGCTGCACGACCCCGACAACAAAAAGCCGGCGCCCCCCGAAGGTGGCGCCGGCTTTGGTCGTGACCGCGGTTATTCCACGGCCTTGACCATGTCCTCGACCACCTTCTTGGCGTCGCCGAACACCATCATGGTCTTGTCCATGTAGAACAGCTCGTTGTCCAGACCCGCATAGCCGCTGGCCATCGAGCGCTTGTTGACGATCACGGTGCGCGCCTTGTACGCATCGAGGATCGGCATGCCGGCGATCGGCGACTTCGGATCGGTCTTGGCCGAGGGGTTGACCACGTCGTTGGCACCCAGCACCAGCACCACGTCGGCCTGGCCGAACTCGGGGTTGATGTCCTCCATCTCGAACACCTGCTCGTAGGGCACCTCGGCCTCGGCCAGCAGCACGTTCATATGCCCGGGCATCCGGCCCGCCACCGGGTGGATGGCGTACTTCACGGTCACCCCGCGGTGGGTCAGCTTCTCGGTCAGTTCCATCAGCGCATGCTGAGCACGGGCCACGGCGAGACCATAGCCCGGCACGATGATCACGCTGTCGGCGTTGCCCAGCAGGAACGCGGCATCGTCCGCCGAGCCGCTCTTCACCGGACGCTGCTCCTGGCTACCGGCGACGGTGGCACCGGCTTCGGCGCCGAAGCCGCCGAGGATCACGTTGAAGAACGAGCGGTTCATCGCCTTGCACATGATGTAGGAGAGGATCGCGCCCGAAGAGCCCACCAGGGAGCCTGCCACGATCAGCATCGAGTTGTTCAGCGAGAAGCCGATACCGGCCGCCGCCCAGCCCGAATACGAGTTCAGCATCGACACCACCACCGGCATGTCGGCGCCGCCGATCGGGATGATGATCAGCACGCCGATCACGAAGGCCAGCGCCACCAGCACGGCGAACGCGGTCAGATTACCCGTGAAGGTGAAGGCCAGACCCAGGCCGAGGATGGCCAGACCGACCGCCAGGTTCAGCCAGTGCTGGCCGGCGAAGGTCACCGGGGCGCCCTGGAACAGGCGGAACTTCCTGCCCATTACAGTGCCGCCGGCCAGCTTGCCGAAGGCGATCACCGAACCGGAGAAGGTGATCGCGCCGATGGCCGCGCCGAGGAACAGCTCCAGGCGGTTGCCGGCGGGGATGGCATCGCCCAGCTGGGCGACGATACCCAAGGACTGCGGCTCCACGACGGCCGCCACGGCGATAAACACCGCGGCCAGGCCGATCATGCTGTGCAT
>NZ_JAJHPU010000046.1 GCF_020831405.1 Pseudomonas oryzagri
CCGGGTGACAACGTCAAGATGACCGTCACCCTGATCGCCCCGATCGCCATGGAAGACGGCCTGCGCTTCGCCATCCGCGAAGGTGGCCGTACCGTCGGCGCCGGCGTGGTTGCCAAGATCATCGAGTAATCGACGGTCTGTAAGCGAGAAAGCCCCCGCCTAATGCGGGGGCTTTCTCGTTTCTGCTCATTTGTTGACACCCTAGGGGGGCATCCGTACAATTGCGCCTCCTTTTACCGGGCGTATTCCGTCTGGTGGGAATAGCATAGAGTCTGAGGTCAAAATGCAAAACCAACAAATCCGTATTCGGTTGAAGGCTTTTGACCACCGCCTGATCGATCAATCTACCCAGGAAATCGTGGAAACCGCGAAACGTACTGGTGCTCAGGTCCGTGGTCCGATCCCCCTGCCGACCCGCAAGGAGCGGTTCACCGTGCTGATTTCTCCGCACGTCAACAAGGATGCGCGTGATCAGTACGAAATTCGTACCCACAAGCGTGTGCTCGACATCGTTCAGCCGACCGACAAGACCGTCGATGCGCTGATGAAGCTCGACCTTGCTGCTGGCGTCGAAGTACAGATCAGCCTCGGCTGAAATCCATCCCCGGATTTCAGTCGTGTAACGCTCTGAAATGGGCGGCCATAGCGGGTGAAAGCCCCGTACACTCAAGAGGTTTAAGACATGACTATTGGTGTAGTCGGTCGTAAGTGCGGCATGACCCGCATTTTCACCGAAGATGGTGTCTCTATTCCGGTTACGGTCATCGAGGTCGAGCCGAATCGCGTCACCCAGTTCAAAAGCGAAGAGAGCGATGGCTATCGCGCCGTGCAGGTGACTGTCGGCGAGCGTCGCGCCTCCCGTGTGACCAAGGCCCAGGCCGGTCACTTCGCCAAGGCCAATGTTGCTGCCGGTCGTGCTGTTCTGGAGTTCCGTCTTGAAGACGGCGAGTTCCAGGCTGGCGATCAGCTCACCGTTGAGCAGTTCCAGGCAGGTCAGCTGGTCGATGTGACCGGTCAGTCCAAGGGTAAAGGCTACGCCGGTACCATCAAGCGCTGGAACTTCCGCGGTCAGGACAACACCCACGGCAACTCCGTTTCCCACCGTGCTCCGGGTTCCATCGGCCAGTGCCAGACTCCTGGTCGAGTGTTCAAGGGCAAGAAGATGTCCGGTCATCTGGGCGCCGAGCGCGTGACCGTACAGTCCCTGGAAGTTGTTCGTGTCGATGCCGAGCGCAATCTGCTGCTGGTCAAGGGCGCTGTCCCGGGTGCCACTGGTGGTGACGTGATCGTGCGTCCGGCTGCCAAGGCTTAAGGGGAGATTCGAGAGATGCAACTGAATGTGAACGGTGCGCAGGCGATCGAAGTCTCCGAGCGTACCTTTGGTGGCGAGTTCAACGAGACCCTGGTGCACCAGGCAGTTGTTGCCTACATGGCTGGTGGCCGTCAGGGTTCCCGTGCCCAGCTGACCCGCGCCGAAGTGCGTGGCGGCGGCAAGAAGCCGTGGCGTCAGAAGGGTTCGGGCCGTGCCCGTGCCGGCTCCAGCCGTAGCCCGATCTGGCGTTCGGGTGGTGTGACCTTCGCGGCCAAGCCGCAGGATCACTCCCAGAAGCTCAACAAGAAGATGTACCGTGCCGCCCTGCGCTCGATCCTGAGCGAGCTGGTGCGTCAGGAGCGTCTGATCGTTGTCGAGGACTTCGCCGTCGAGGCGCCGAAGACCAAGGCTCTGGTGAGCAAGCTGGGCGGTCTGGGTCTGAACGACGTGCTGATCGTGACCGAGGCGGTCGATGAAAACCTGTACCTGGCAGCGCGTAACCTGCCGCACGTCGACGTACGTGATGCACAGGGCTCCGACCCCGTCAGCCTGATCGCCTACGACAAGGTGCTGGTCACCGTGTCCGCCGTGAAGAAATTCGAGGAGCTGCTGGGATGAACCAGGAACGCGTATTCAAAGTGCTGGTTGGCCCGCACATCTCCGAGAAGGCCACGACCCTTGCCGATGGCAAGAGCCAGTTCGTTTTCAAGGTTGCTACCGACGCAACCAAGCTGGAAATCAAAAAGGCCGTCGAAACCCTGTTCGGTGTCAAGGTCGAGCGCGTCAGCACCCTGAACGTCAAGGGCAAGACCAAGCGCACTGCGCGTGGCTTCGGCAAGCGCAACGACTGGAAAAAGGCGTACATCGCCCTCCAGCCGGGCCAGGATCTCGATTTCACCAGCGGCGCCGCTGAGTAAGGTAGGAGTGCATCATGGCAATCGTTAAATGCAAGCCGACTTCCGCTGGCCGTCGCTTCGTGGTCAAGGTAGTCAATGCCGACCTGCACAAGGGCGCTCCGTACGCTCCGCTGGTCGAGAAGAAGAGCAAGACTGGCGGTCGTAACAACAACGGCCGCATCACCACCCGCCACATCGGCGGTGGTCACAAGCAGCACTATCGTCTGGTCGACTTCCGTCGTGACAAGGATGGCATTCCTGCCATCGTTGAGCGCGTGGAATACGATCCGAACCGTACTGCCCACATCGCCCTGCTGAAGTACGCAGACGGCGAGCGTCGTTACATCATCGCGCCGAAAGGCGTGAGCGCTGGCGACCAGCTGATCTCCGGTGCCCATGCGCCGATCAAGGCCGGCAACAGCCTGCCGCTGCGCAACATCCCGGTCGGTTCCACCATTCATGGTATCGAGCTGAAGCCGGGCAAGGGTGCTCAGATCGCGCGTTCCGCCGGTGCCTCCGTGCAGCTGGTCGCTCGTGAAGGTGCCTACGTGACTCTGCGTCTGCGCTCCGGCGAGATGCGCAAAGTCCTGGCCGAGTGCCGTGCGACCCTGGGCGAAGTCTCGAACTCCGAGCACAGCCTGCGTTCGCTGGGCAAGGCCGGTGCCAAGCGCTGGAAAGGTATCCGTCCGACCGTTCGTGGTGCCGCCATGAACCCGGTTGACCACCCGCATGGTGGTGGTGAAGGTCGTACCTCCGGTGGCCGTCATCCGGTATCGCCGTGGGGCTTCCCGACCAAGGGCGCGAAGACCCGTTCCAACAAGCGCACCGACAACATGATTGTCCGTCGCCGCAAGTAACGTAGAGGGATACGACAGTGCCGCGTTCTCTGAAAAAAGGTCCGTTTATCGATCTTCACCTCATCAAGAAGGTCGAAGTGGCGGTGGAAAAGAACGACCGTAAGCCGATCAAAACCTGGTCGCGTCGTTCGATGATTCTGCCGCAGATGGTCGGTCTGACCATCGCCGTGCATAACGGTCGTCAACATGTCCCGGTTCTGGTGAACGAAGACATGGTCGGCCACAAACTCGGCGAGTTCGCTGCTACCCGCACCTATCGCGGGCATGCTGCGGACAAGAAAGCCAAGCGTTAAGGGGTAAGGAAATGGAAGTAGCCGCTAAGTTGTCGGGCGCTCGCATCTCCGCCCAGAAAGCCCGCTTGGTCGCCGACCAGATCCGCGGGAAGAAGGTGGGTGAAGCGCTCAATCTGCTGGCATTCAGCAGCAAGAAAGCCGCCGCCATCGTCAAGAAGGTGCTGGAGTCGGCTGTCGCCAACGCCGAGCACAATGAGGGCGCAGACGTGGACGACCTGAAGGTCTCCACCGTTTTCGTCAACGAAGGGCGCTCGCTGAAGCGCATCATGCCGCGCGCCAAGGGCCGTGCTGATCGCATCGTCAAGCGGTCTTGCCATATCACTGTCAAGGTTGCGGACAAGTAACGGAGTCGATCAGATGGGTCAGAAAGTACATCCCACTGGCATTCGCCTGGGCATCGTCAAGGAGCACACCTCGGTCTGGTACGCTGACAAGCGCACCTATGCCGACTACCTGTTCGCGGACCTGCAGGTTCGTGAATACCTCCAAGACAAACTAAAAAGCGCGTCCGTGAGCCGTATCGACATCGCTCGTCCGGCTCAGACTGCCCGCATCACCATCCACACCGCCCGTCCCGGTATCGTGATCGGCAAGAAAGGTGAGGATGTCGAGAAGCTGCGTCAGGACCTGACCAAGCAGATGGGTGTGCCGGTGCACATCAACATCGAAGAGATCCGCAAGCCGGAACTCGACGCCATGCTGGTTGCACAGAGCGTGGCTCAGCAGCTGGAGCGTCGCGTGATGTTCCGTCGCGCCATGAAGCGCGCCGTACAGAACGCCATGCGCATTGGTGCCAAAGGCATCAAGATCCAGGTGAGCGGTCGTCTGGGTGGTGCGGAAATCGCACGTACCGAATGGTACCGCGAAGGTCGTGTGCCCCTGCACACCCTGCGCGCAGACATCGACTACAACACCTACGAAGCGCACACCACCTACGGTGTGATCGGTGTGAAGGTTTGGATCTTCAAGGGCGAGGTCATTGGTGGCCAGCACGAAGAGCTCAAGCCGGCAGCACCTGCGCCTCGCAAAAAAGCTGCTAAGTAAGAGGAGTACGCAACATGCTGCAACCCAAGCGTACAAAATTCCGCAAGCAGATGACCGGCCACAACCGTGGTCTGGCTCACCGCGGTAGCAAGGTCAGCTTCGGCGAGTTCGCGCTGAAGTCCGTCAGCCGTGGCCGTCTGACTGCTCGTCAGATCGAAGCTGCCCGTCGTGCTCTCACTCGTCACGTCAAGCGTGGCGGCAAGATCTGGATCCGCGTGTTCCCGGACAAGCCCGTTACCAAGAAGCCCCTGGAAGTTCGTATGGGTAAAGGTAAGGGTGGCGTCGAGTACTGGGTTGCCCTGATCCAGCCGGGCAAGGTCCTGTACGAGATCGAGGGTGTTTCCGAAGAGCTGGCTCGCGAGGCGTTCGCGCTGGCTGCTGCAAAGCTGCCGCTCGAGACCACCTTTGTTAAGCGGACGGTGATGTGATGAAAGCGAACGAACTTCGTGAAAAATCCGTTGAGCAGCTGAACGAGCAACTGCTCGGCCTGCTGCGCGACCAGTTCAATCTGCGCATGCAGAAGGCAACTGGCCAGTTGGGGCAGTCTCACCTGCTCTCGCAAGTGAAGCGCGACATCGCTCGCGTGAAAACTGTGCTCAACCAGCAAGCAGGTAAGTAATCATGGCTGAAGCTCAGAACACCGTCCGCACGCTGACCGGCAAAGTCGTCAGCGACAAAATGGACAAGACCATCACCGTCCTGATCGAGCGCCGCGTAAAGCACCCGATCTACGGTAAATACGTGAAGCGTTCGACCAAGCTGCACGCCCACGACGAAACCAACCAGTGCCGCATGGGTGACCTCGTCACCATCCGCGAGACTCGTCCGCTGGCCAAGACCAAGGCCTGGACCCTGGTGGAAATCGTCGAACGTGCCGTGGAAGTCTAAGGACTAAGGGTCGGAGAAAGATATGATTCAGACTCAATCCATGCTCGACGTCGCCGACAACAGCGGTGCTCGTCGCGTTATGTGCATCAAGGTCCTTGGTGGCTCGCATCGTCGCTACGCCGGCATTGGCGACATCATCAAGGTGACCGTGAAGGAAGCGATTCCGCGCGGCAAGGTGAAAAAAGGCCAGGTGATGAGCGCTGTGGTCGTTCGCACCCGCCACGGTGTGCGTCGTCCGGATGGCTCGATCATCCGCTTCGATGGCAACGCCGCGGTCCTGCTGAACAACAAGCAGGAGCCCATCGGCACCCGTATCTTTGGCCCGGTGACCCGTGAACTTCGTGGTGAGAAGTTCATGAAGATCGTCTCCCTGGCCCCCGAAGTACTCTAAGGAGTAGCCGTCATGCAAAAGATTCGTCGTGACGACGAAGTCATCGTCATCGCCGGCAAGGATAAGGGCAAGCGTGGCAAGGTGCTGAAGGTGCTGGCCGACGACCGTCTGGTCGTAGGTGGTATCAACCTCGTCAAGCGCCATACCAAGCCGAACCCGATGCTGGGCGTTCAAGGCGGTATCGTCGAGAAAGAAGCGCCGCTGCACGTTTCCAACGTTGCGATCTTCAACGGCGAAACCAACAAGGCTGACCGCGTTGGTTTCAAGGTCGAAGACGGCAAGAAAATTCGTGTCTTCAAGTCCACCCAGAAGCCGGTTGGCGCTTGAGAATCATAGGTAAATCACCATGGCACGATTGAAAGAGATTTATCGGAACGAAATCGCTCCCAAGCTGAAGGAAGACCTGAAGCTGAGCAACGTGATGGAAATTCCGCGCATCACCAAAATCACCCTGAACATGGGCGTGGGCGAAGCGATCGGTGACAAGAAAGTCATCGAGAATGCCCTGGCCGACATGGAAAAGATCGCCGGCCAGAAGCCGGTGGTCACCATGGCGCGCAAGTCGGTTGCGGGCTTCAAAGTCCGTGAAGGCTGGCCGATCGGTATCAAGGTGACCCTGCGTGGCGATCGCATGTACGAGTTCCTGGATCGTCTGATCACCATCTCCCTGCCGCGCGTGCGTGACTTCCGCGGCCTGAATGCCAAGTCCTTCGACGGCCGCGGCAACTACAGCATGGGCGTGAAAGAGCAGATCATCTTCCCGGAAATCGATTACGACAAGATCGATGCGCTGCGTGGTATGGACATCACCCTGACCACCACCGCCCGTACCGATGATGAAGGCCGCGCCCTGCTGCGCGCCTTCAAATTCCCGTTCCGCAACTGATTGGAGTCGGAAAATGGCCAAAACGAGCATGAAGAACCGTGAGCTGAAGCGTCAGCAAACGGTGGCGAAGTACGCTAAAAAGCGTGCCGAGCTGAAAGCTGTCATTGCCAGCCCGAACTCCACTCCGGAGCAGCGCTGGGAAGCCCTGGTAGCCCTGCAAAAGCAGCCGCGCGATGCATCGCCGAGCCGCCTGCGCAACCGCTGCCGCATCACTGGTCGCCCGCACGGCTTCTACCGCAAGTTCGGCCTGAGCCGTAACAAGCTGCGTGAAGCCGCCATGCGTGGTGATGTACCGGGTCTGGTCAAGGCCAGCTGGTAAGATGTCGGTCCCGGGTCAGCCCGGGACCCGCGTCAACGAATCAAGCCCCTTTTGGGGCTTGATTCGTTTCTGGCCAGTCTCTAGAATATCCGGCTCGCCCGAGCCTGGCATTTGTTCAGGCGCGGGCACATACGGCCGAAAGGCTTTTTTTGTTTCAGGAGCATCAAGCCCATGAGTATGCAGGACCCGTTAGCGGACATGCTAACTCGTATCCGTAATGCCCAGATGGCTGAGAAGACTGTGGTAACCATGCCGTCTTCCAAGCTGAAGGCAGCAGTCGCCAAAGTTCTGAAGGACGAAGGCTACATCGCGGATTTCCAGGTCAGCGGCGAAGTCAAGCAGCAGCTGTCCATCGAGCTCAAGTACTTCGAAGGCAAGCCGGTCATCGAAGAGCTCAAGCGCGTCAGCCGTCCCGGTCTGCGCCAGTACAAGGGTGTCGAGCAGTTGCCGAAAGTTCGTGGCGGCCTCGGCGTGTCCATCGTCTCCACCAACAAAGGTGTGATGACTGACCGCGCTGCGCGCGCTGCCGGTGTCGGCGGCGAAGTGCTCTGCACCGTGTTCTAAGGGGGAACAGCATGTCTCGCGTTGCTAAGAACCCCATCAGCCTGCCCGCCGGCGTCGAAGTCAAGCTGGCCGGTCAGCAGCTGTCCATCAAGGGTGCCAAGGGCACTCTGGAGCTGAAAGTGCATCCGTCCGTGGAGGTGATCCAGGACGGCGCCGAGCTGCGTTTCGCAGCCCGCAATGGCGATCAGCAGACTCGCGCCATGGCCGGTACCACTCGTGCCCTGGTCAACAACATGGTAGTGGGCGTCAGCCAGGGCTTCGAGCGCAAGCTCCAGCTGGTCGGCGTCGGTTACCGCGCCCAGGCCAAAGGCAGTGTTCTGTCGCTGGCCCTTGGCTTCTCCCATCCGGTTGAGTATGAGCTGCCGGAAGGCATCACTGCCGAGACCCCGAGCCAGACCGATATCCTGATCAAGGGCATCGACAAGCAAGTGGTCGGCCAGGTGGCTGCTGAGATCCGCGATTTCCGTCGTCCGGAGCCGTACAAAGGCAAAGGCGTCCGTTACGCTGACGAAGTAGTCCGTCGTAAAGAAGCCAAGAAGAAGTAGGGCATAGCAAATGAGCGACAAGAAAGTTATCCGTCTGCGTCGCGCTCGCCAGGCACGCCTGAAGATGCGCGAGCTGGAGGCCGTACGCCTTTGCGTGTACCGCTCTTCCCAGCACATGTACGCCCAGGTCATTTCGGCCGACGGCGGCAAGGTCCTGGCCAGCGCCTCGACTCTGGACAAAGAGCTGCGTGGCACTGCCACCGGCAACGTCGAAGCAGCCAAGAAGGTTGGCCTGCTGGTGGCCGAGCGCGCGAAAGCCGCTGGTGTCACCCAGGTCGCATTCGACCGTTCTGGCTTCAAGTACCACGGTCGTGTGAAAGCACTGGCCGATGCTGCTCGTGAAGGCGGGCTGGAGTTCTAAGACATGGCGAACAACGAGCAGAAGCGCGACGAAGGCTACATCGAGAAGCTGGTTCAGGTTAACCGCGTTGCCAAGACCGTCAAGGGCGGCCGTATCTTCACCTTCACCGCGCTGACCGTGGTGGGTGACGGCAAGGGCCGTGTCGGTTTCGGTCGCGGCAAATCCCGCGAAGTGCCGGCTGCCATCCAGAAGGCGATGGAAGCTGCACGCCGCAACATGATCCAGGTGGACCTGAACGGTACCACCCTGCAGTACCCGATCAAGTCCGCCCATGGCGCCTCCAAGGTGTACATGCAGCCGGCTTCCGAGGGTACCGGTGTCATCGCCGGCGGCGCCATGCGTGCCGTTCTGGAAGTGGCCGGTGTGCACAACGTTCTGGCCAAGTGCTACGGCTCGACCAACCCGGTGAACGTGGTGTACGCCACCTTCAAGGGTCTGAAGAGCATGCAGTCTCCGGACTCCGTGGCGGCCAAGCGTGGCAAGAGCGTCGAGGAGATTCTCTGATCATGTCGAATGCCAAGATCAAGGTCACGCTGATCAAGAGCGTGAACGGCCGTCTGGCCAACCACAAGGCGTGCGTCAAGGGTCTCGGCCTGCGTCGCATCAACCACACCGTAGAGGTCCTGGATACTCCCGAAAACCGCGGGATGATCAACAAGGCCTACTACCTGCTGCGTGTGGAGGGTTAATCCATGCAACTTAACGATCTGCGTTCCGCGCCGGGTGCCCGTCGCGAAAAGCATCGTCCGGGTCGTGGCATCGGTAGCGGCCTGGGCAAGACCGGTGGCCGCGGCCACAAGGGTCAGACCTCGCGTACCGGTGGCAAGATTGCTCCCGGCTTCGAGGGCGGCCAACAGCCGCTGCACCGCCGTCTGCCGAAGTTCGGCTTCACCTCCCTGAAGGCCATGGATCGTGCGGAAATCCGCACTTCCGAGCTGGCCAAGGTGGAAGGCGATGTCGTGACTCTGCAGTCGCTGAAGGATGCCAACCTGGTCAACCAGCACGTACAGCGCGTCAAAGTCATGCTGTCCGGCGAGGTTGCCCGTGCGGTCACCCTGAAGGGCATTGCCGTCACCAAAGGTGCACGTGCAGCCATCGAAGCAGCTGGCGGCAAAATCGAGGACTAAATGGCTAAGCAAGGTGCTCTCTCCGCGCTCAGCAATGGCGGACTGTCCGAGCTCTGGGCTCGTTTGCGTTTCCTGTTCATGGCGATCATCGTCTATCGGATCGGCGCGCACATCCCGGTGCCCGGTATCAATCCTGACCGGCTGGCCGAGCTGTTCCGGCAGAACGAGGGGACCATTCTTAGCCTGTTCAACATGTTTTCCGGCGGCGCGCTGGAGCGCATGAGCATCTTTGCGCTGGGGATCATGCCGTACATCTCGGCATCGATCATCATGCAGCTCATGACCGCGATCAGTCCGCAGCTGGAGCAGTTGAAGAAGGAAGGTGAGGCTGGTCGTCGCAAGATCAGCCAGTACACCCGCTATGGCACCGTCATCCTGGCGCTGGTCCAGGCCACCGGCATGTCCGTTGGCTTGGCCGGTCAGGGTGTGGCGTTCAGCACCGGCTTCAGCTTCTATTTCCTGGCGGTGACCACCTTCGTGGCTGGTGCGCTGTTCATGATGTGGCTGGGCGAGCAGATCACCGAGCGGGGCGTCGGCAACGGCATCTCGATGCTGATCTTCTCCGGTATTGTCGCCGGCCTGCCGGCCGCCATCGGGCAATCCTTCGAGTCCGCGCGCCAGGGCGATATCAACATCTTCGCTCTGATCGCCGTCGCTCTGCTGGCGGTCGCCATTATCGGCTTCGTGGTGTTCATCGAGCGTGGCCAGCGCCGCATTGCGGTGCACTACGCCAAGCGTCAGCAGGGCCGCAAGGTCTTCGCGGCGCAGACCAGTCACCTGCCGCTGAAGGTGAACATGGCCGGCGTGATTCCGGCGATCTTTGCCAGCAGCATCCTGCTGTTCCCGGCCTCTCTGGGTGCCTGGTTCGGTCAGGGTGAGGGCATGAGCTGGATGCAGGACGTCGCCCAGGCCATCGCTCCCGGGCAGCCCTTGAACATTCTGCTGTTTAGTGCAGGGATCATCTTCTTCTGCTTCTTCTACACGGCATTGATGTTCAATCCGAAGGATGTGGCGGAAAACCTGAAGAAGTCCGGTGCATTCATTCCGGGTATCCGTCCCGGCGAGCAGTCCGCGCGTTATATCGATGGCGTGCTGACCCGCTTGACCATGTTCGGTGCTCTGTACATGACGGCCGTGTGCCTGCTGCCGCAGTTCCTGGTGGTGGCTGCCAACGTGCCGTTCTACCTTGGCGGGACCTCGTTGCTGATCGTTGTGGTCGTTGTGATGGACTTCATGTCCCAAGTACAATCGCACCTCGTTTCGCACCAGTACGATTCCCTGATGAAGAAAGCCAACCTGAAGAGCTACGGCGGCGGCATGCTGCGCTGAAGCCCGTAAGGTTCGAGGAGTAACTGATGAAAGTTCGTGCATCGGTCAAGAAGCTGTGCCGCAACTGCAAGATCGTGCGTCGCGACGGCGTCGTCCGCGTGATCTGCAGCGTGGAACCGCGTCACAAGCAGCGCCAAGGCTGAGTGTGATCTGCGAGCCAGCCCGGCAGCTAGTGCGCTGCCGGGTTGATTATTTGTTATTACAGCGTTAATATCCTCGCCCTTTTCTTGGCTTCCGGGGCGCGGATAGCTGTCAATTGGAGTTTTTCTGAATGGCCCGTATTGCAGGCGTCAACATTCCGGATAACAAACACACTGTTATCTCGCTGACCTACATCTATGGTGTTGGTCGCACTACCGCGCAGAGCATCTGCGCCGCTACCGGTGTCAATCCGGCCGCGAAAATCAAGGATCTGTCCGACGAGCAGATCGAGCAGCTGCGTGGCGAAGTTGCCAAGCTCACCACCGAGGGTGACCTGCGCCGCGAAATCAACATGAACATCAAGCGCCTGATGGACCTCGGCTGCTACCGTGGCCTGCGTCATCGTCGCGGCCTGCCGGTTCATGGTCAGCGCACCAAGACCAACGCCCGTACCCGCAAGGGTCCGCGCAAGCCGATCCGCAAGTAATCGCATCCGCGAATCGACAGGAATATAGTCATGGCAAAACCTGCTGCTCGTCCTCGTAAGAAAGTCAAAAAGACGGTGGTTGATGGCATCGCCCACATCCACGCGTCCTTCAACAATACCATCGTGACCATCACTGATCGTCAGGGCAACGCGCTGTCCTGGGCGACCTCCGGTGGTTCCGGTTTCCGCGGCTCGCGTAAGAGCACTCCGTTCGCTGCCCAGGTGGCGGCCGAGCGCGCCGGTCAGGCCGCTCTGGAGTACGGCCTGAAGAACCTCGACGTGAACGTCAAGGGTCCGGGTCCGGGTCGTGAGTCCGCTGTGCGTGCCCTGAACGCCTGCGGTTACAAGATTGCCAGCATCACCGACGTGACGCCGATCCCGCACAACGGGTGCCGTCCGCCGAAGAAGCGTCGCGTGTAATAGGAGACAGTGAAGAATGGCTCGTTACATTGGTCCGAAATGCAAACTGTCCCGTCGCGAAGGCACTGACCTGTTCCTGAAGAGCGGCGCTCGCGCTCTGGAATCCAAGTGCAACATCGAATCCGCTCCGGGTATCCATGGCCAGCGCCGTGGTCGTCTGTCCGAATACGGCACCCAGCTGCGTGAGAAGCAGAAGGTTCGCCGCATTTACGGCGTGCTGGAGCGTCAGTTCAGCGGTTACTACAAGGAAGCCAGCCGTCGCAAGGGCTCCACTGGCGAGAACCTGCTGCAGCTGCTCGAGTGCCGCCTGGACAACGTAATCTACCGTATGGGCTTTGGCGCTACTCGTGCCGAGTCCCGTCAGCTGGTTTCGCACAAGGCCATCACCGTCAACGGTCAGACCGTCAACATCCCGTCTTACCAAGTCAAGGCTGGCGACGTCGTCGCTGTCCGCGAGAAGGCCAAGAACCAGCTGCGTATCGCCCAGGCTCTGGAGCTGTGCGCCCAGCGTGGCCGCGTTGAGTGGGTGGAAGTTGATGCCGAGAAGAAGTCCGGCGTGTTCAAGAGCGTGCCGGCTCGCAGCGACCTGTCCGCTGACATCAACGAAAACCTGATTGTCGAGCTCTACTCCAAGTAAGAGCTAGAAAATAGGTGCATCCATGCAGAGTTCGGTAAATGAGTTTCTGACCCCCCGTCATATCGACGTTCAGGTGGTCAGCCCGACCCGCGCCAAGATCACGCTCGAGCCTCTCGAGCGCGGTTTTGGTCACACCCTGGGCAACGCGCTGCGCCGCATCCTGTTGTCCTCCATGCCTGGCTGCGCAGTGGTTGAGGCTGAAATCGATGGCGTGCTCCACGAGTACAGCGCCATCGAAGGTGTTCAGGAAGACGTCATCGAAATCCTGCTCAACCTGAAAGGCCTGGCCATCAAGCTGCACGGCCGCGATGAAGTGACGCTGACCCTGGCGAAGAAGGGGCCGGGTGCGGTGACCGCTGCCGATATTCAGCTGGATCACGATGTCGAGATCGTCAATGGTGACCACGTCATCGCCCACCTGGCGGACAACGGCGCCCTGAACATGCGTCTGAAAGTGGCGCGCGGCCGTGGCTACGAGCCCGCCGACGCCCGCCAGAGCGACGAGGACGAGAGCCGTTCGATCGGCCGCCTCCAGCTCGACGCCTCGTTCAGCCCGGTCCGCCGTCTGGCTTACGTGGTCGAAAGCGCGCGTGTCGAGCAGCGTACCAACCTGGACAAGCTGGTACTCGACCTGGAAACCAACGGTACCCTGGATCCCGAAGAGGCCATCCGTCGTGCCGCGACCATCCTGCAGCAGCAGCTGGCCGCGTTCGTCGACCTCAAGGGTGACAGCGCTCCGGTGGTGGAAGAGCAGGAAGACGAGATCGATCCGATCCTGCTGCGCCCCGTCGACGATCTGGAACTGACCGTGCGTTCGGCCAACTGCCTGAAGGCAGAGAACATCTACTACATCGGTGACCTGATTCAGCGCACCGAAGTAGAGCTGCTCAAGACGCCGAACCTGGGCAAGAAGTCCCTGACCGAGATCAAGGACGTTCTGGCTTCCCGCGGTCTTTCCCTCGGCATGCGCCTCGACAACTGGCCGCCGGCAAGTCTTAAGAAGGATGACAAGGCGACTGCCTGATCGTCCCTGATAACCGAACTCAAGGTTTGGTAAGGAATTTCAATCATGCGTCATCGTAAAAGTGGCCGTCACCTGAGCCGCACCAGCGCCCACCGCAATGCCATGTTCCAGAACATGGCGGTGTCGCTGTTCGAACACGAGCTGATCAAGACCACCCTGCCCAAGGCGAAAGAGCTGCGTCGCGTTGCCGAGCCGCTGATCACCCTGGCCAAGGAAGACAGCGTCGCCAACCGTCGTCTGGCTTTCGACCGCACCCGTTCCAAGGCTGCTGTCGGCAAGCTGTTCAACGAGCTGGGCAAGCGTTACGCCAACCGTCCGGGCGGCTACCTGCGCATCCTCAAGTGCGGTTTCCGCGCTGGCGACAACGCCCCCATGGCGTACGTCGAGCTGGTTGACCGTCCGGTCGCCGGTGCTGTGGAAGCAGCTGCCGAGTAAGATCGGGTGATTCACAAGAAACCGGGCCTAGTGCCCGGTTTTTTGTTGCCTGCAGTTTTTCGATAGGACGTCACCAATCGATCGCTTTTGATCGATCAATTCGACGCTTTGCGAGGGCGATATGAGCCTTTCCCTTGCTCGTAGGTGCCGTCCTACGCGTTGTCGCTGCCGGCCCGCGTGATGCGCTGCCGCTGCAGGCGCCTGGGAGTTGATCGAGGCGCTCGGGCAACGAAAACATTTTTCGTTCGCGACCTGCGGAAGTTCTCCGAGCGGATCCACGCCCGGAACGCCGCCCGCGTATTCCGTCGTCGCGAGGCGGGACTTCCCACCGCCAGGTGCCTCCCTGGCGGGTGAGTCAGGCCCTGTCGCGCTCCAGCAGCGGCCCGAGGAAGCGCCCGGTGTGCGATTGCGTCATGGCGGCCACCTGTTCCGGTGTCCCGGTAGCGATGATCTGTCCGCCGCGCGAACCACCCTCGGGGCCGAGGTCGACCAGCCAGTCGGCCGTCTTGATCACGTCCAGGTTGTGTTCGATGACCACCACGGTGTTGCCGTGGTCTCGCAGGCGATGCAGCACATCGAGCAACTGCTGGATATCGGCGAAGTGCAGGCCGGTGGTCGGCTCGTCGAGGATGTACAGGGTCTTGCCGGTGTCGCGCTTGGACAGTTCGCGGGACAGCTTGACCCGCTGAGCCTCGCCGCCGGACAGGGTGGTGGCGCTCTGCCCCAGCTTGATATAGGCGAGGCCGACGTCGATCAGCGTCTGCAGCTTGCGCGCTACCGCCGGCACCGGGTCGAAGAAGGCGCGGGCCTCCTCGATGGTCATCTCCAGCACCTCGTGGATATTCCTGCCCTTGTACTTCACCTCGAGGGTCTCGCGGTTGTAACGCTTGCCCTTGCAGACGTCGCAGGGCACGTAGATGTCGGGCAGGAAGTGCATCTCCACCTTGATCACCCCGTCGCCCTGGCAGGCTTCGCAGCGTCCTCCCTTGACGTTGAAGGAGAAGCGTCCGGGGCCGTAGCCGCGCGAGCGCGACTCCGGCACGCCGGCGAACAGCTCGCGGATCGGCGTGAACAGTCCTGTGTAGGTGGCCGGGTTGGAGCGCGGCGTGCGGCCGATCGGGCTCTGGTCGATGTCGACCACCTTGTCGAGGTGCTGCAGGCCGTCGAGGCCGGCGTGGGGCGCGGCCTCGAGCGATTCGGCGCCGTTCAGCGCGCTGGCGGCCAGCGGGAACAGGGTGTTGTTGATCAGTGTCGACTTGCCCGAACCGGATACCCCGGTGACGCAGGTCATCAGGCCGAGCGGGAGCTCCAGGTCGACGCCGCGCAGGTTGTTGCCGCGCGCGCCATTCAGGCGCAACAGCTTGTGCGCGTCGCGCGGCGTGCGGCGCTCCGGCACGGCGATCTTCACCCGTCCGGACAGGTACTTGCCGGTCAGCGAGTCGGGATGCGCCATCACCTCGGCCGGGCTGCCCTGGGCGACGATCTGGCCGCCATGCACGCCGGCGCCGGGACCGATGTCGACCACGTAGTCGGCCAGACGGATGGCGTCCTCGTCGTGCTCGACCACGATCACCGTGTTGCCGAGGTTGCGCAGGTGGGTGAGGGTGGCCAGCAGGCGCTCGTTGTCGCGCTGGTGCAGGCCGATGGATGGCTCGTCGAGAATGTACATGACGCCGACCAGGCCGGCGCCGATCTGGCTGGCCAGGCGGATGCGCTGCGCCTCGCCGCCGGACAGGGTGTCGGCGCTGCGGTCGAGGGTCAGGTAGTCGAGACCGACGTTAACCAGAAACTGCAGGCGTTCGCGGATCTCCTTGAGGATCTTCGCGGCGATCTCGCCGCGCCGCCCGCTCAGGGCGAGCCCCGCGAAATAGCCGCTGGCCTCGCCCACGGGGAGGCCGGTGACCGCCGGCAGAGTCTTGTCGCCGACCCACACGTGGCGTGCCTCGCGGCGCAGGCGAGTGCCACGGCAGTCGGGGCAGGGCTGGGTGCTGAGCAGCTTGGCCAGCTCCTCGCGCACGCTGGTCGACTCCGTCTCGCGATAGCGGCGCTCGAGATTGGGCACGATGCCCTCGAACGGGTGGGCGCGCCTGACGATGTCGCCACGGTCGTTGAGATAGCGGAACTCCACCGCCTCGCGGCCGCTGCCATGCAGCAGCACCTTCTGCACCGCCACCGGCAGGTCGTCGAACGGCGCCTCGAGGCTGAACTCGTAGTGCGCGGCCAGCGAGCCGAGCATCTGGAAGTAGTAGACGTTGCGTCGGTCCCAGCCGCGGATCGCGCCCTCCGCGAGACTCAGCCCGCCGTTGACCAGCCGGCGTGGATCGAAGAATTGCTTGACGCCCAGGCCGTCGCAGCTCGGGCAGGCGCCGGCCGGGTTGTTGAAGGAGAACAGCTTGGGCTCCAGTTCGCCGATCGAGTGGCCGCAGTGCGGGCAGGCGAAGCGCGCCGAGAAGATGATCTCCGCGCCGCCGCCATCCTGCTCCTGGTCGTCGTCGGCGGGCAACGGCGCGACCAGGGCAATGCCGTCGGCCAGCTTGAGGGCGGTCTCGAACGACTCGGCCAGGCGCTGCTGCAGGTCGCCGCGCACCTTGAAGCGGTCGACCACCACGTCGATGCTGTGCTTCTTTTGCTTTTCCAGCTTGGGCAGTTCGTCCAGCTCGTACAGGCGGCCGTCGACGCGCGCCCGCACGAAGCCTTGGGCGCGCAGCTCCTCGAACACCGACAGGTGCTCGCCCTTGCGTTCGCGGATCACCGGGGCGAGCAGCATCAGCCTGCTGCCTTCCTCCAGGGCGAGCACCTGGTCGACCATCTGGCTGACGGTCTGCGCTTCCAGCGGCACGTCGTGCTCGGGGCAGCGCGGCGTACCGACGCGGGCATAGAGCAGGCGCAGGTAGTCGTAGATTTCGGTGATGGTGCCCACCGTGGAGCGCGGGTTGTGCGAGGTGGATTTCTGCTCGATGGAGATCGCCGGCGACAGACCCTCGATGGTATCGACGTCGGGCTTCTCCATCATCGACAGAAACTGCCTGGCATAGGCGGACAGCGATTCCACGTAGCGGCGCTGACCCTCGGCGTACAGGGTATCGAAGGCCAGCGACGACTTGCCCGAGCCGGACAGGCCGGTGATCACGATCAGCTTGTCGCGTGGCAGGGTAAGGTCGACGTTCTTCAGGTTGTGGGTACGCGCCCCACGGATCAGGATCTGGTCCACTGCAGCCTCGCATGGCGGGCGGAAAAGCCCGGAGTATACGGCCGCCTTCGGCCGAGCGGCAAAGCGCCGCGCCTGTGCCGGGGCGGGCTGTGCTGTTAGAATTGCGCCCCCGATTTTCGAGGTGTTGTCATGCACGATCCGCACTCCGAACGCATGAGTCCGACCGAGCAGCGCGCGGCTGTCGGTCTGGCTTCGGTGTTCGCCTTCCGCATGCTCGGCATGTTCATGGTGCTGCCGGTGCTGGCGACCTACGGTCAGGACCTGGCCGGCGCCACGCCGCTGCTGATCGGCCTGGCCATCGGCGCCTACGGCCTGACTCAGGCCGTGCTGCAGATCCCCTTCGGCGTCGTCTCCGACCGCATCGGCCGCCTGCCGGTGATCTACGTCGGCCTGTTGATCTTCGCCGCCGGTGCGGCGCTGGCGGCGAATGCCGACTCCATCTGGGGCGTGATCGCCGGACGCGTGCTGCAGGGCGCCGGGGCCATCTCCGCGGCGGTGATGGCACTGCTTTCCGACCTGACCCGCGAGCAGCACCGCACCAAGGCCATGGCGCTGATCGGCATGAGCATCGGCCTGTCGTTCGCCGCCGCCATGGTGATCGGCCCGCTGCTGACCCGCGCCTTCGGTCTCGCCGGACTGTTCTGGGTCACCGCCGGCATGGCCCTGCTGGGCATCCTGATCATCGCCGTGCTGGTGCCCAAGCCGCAGCACGCCCTGCAGCACCGCGAGTCCGGTGTGGCGCGTCAGGCATTGTGGCCGACCCTGCGCCATCCCGAATTGCTGCGCTTGGACTTCGGCATCGCCGCGCTGCACGCCATTCTCATGGCCAGCTTCGTCGCCCTGCCGCTGGCGCTGGTGGAGCGGGGCGGCCTGCCCAAGGAAGAGCACTGGTGGGTCTATCTGGTTGGCCTGCTGGTCGGCTTCTTCGCGATGATCCCGTTCATCATCTATGGCGAGCGGCGCCGTCGGATGAAGCGCGTGCTGGTCGGCGCGGTGAGTGTACTGCTGCTCTGCGAGTTGTTCTTCTGGCAGCTCGGCACCGGGCTGACCGCACTGGTGATCGGCACGCTGGTGTTCTTCACCGCCTTCAACCTGCTGGAAGCCTCGCTGCCGTCGCTGATCAGCAAGATGGCGCCGGCCGGCGGCAAGGGCACGGCGATGGGCGTGTATTCCACCAGCCAGTTCCTCGGCGCTGCACTGGGCGGCCTGCTTGGCGGCTGGCTGTTCGAGCAGGGCGGGGTGACCGTGGTGTTCCTCGGCTGTGCGCTGCTCGCTGCCCTCTGGCTGGGGTTTGCTGCTACTATGCGCGAACCGCCGTATGTGACCAGTCTGCGCCTGTCGCTGTCTCCGGAAGCCCTGCGCGAAGCAGGACTGGTCGAGCGTTTGAAGGCAGTTCCCGGCGTGGCCGATGCTGTCGTGGTGGCCGAGGAGGCCGCCCTTTATATCAAGCTGGATGCCCAACAAGTGGATCGCACGTCCATCGAGCGCCTGATCAACGCGGCGCCGGCGTGCTGAAGCTGAGGAGAGAATCATGGCCCGTGGGGTTAACAAAGTCATTCTGGTGGGTAACGTCGGTGGCGACCCGGAAACCCGTTACCTGCCCAACGGCAATGCGGTGACCAACATCACCCTGGCCACCAGCGACAGCTGGAAGGACAAGCAGACCGGCCAGTTGCAGGAGCGCACCGAGTGGCACCGCGTGGTGTTCTTCGGCAAGGTCGCCGAGATCGCCGGCGAGTACCTGCGCAAGGGCTCCCAGGTCTACGTCGAAGGCCGCCTGCAGACCCGCAAGTGGCAGGACCAGTCCGGTCAGGACCGCTATACCACCGAAATCGTCGTGGACATGAACGGCACCATGCAGCTGCTTGGCGGCCGCGGCAATGCCGGCGACGACGCCCCGCGCGCGCCCCGTGCGCCGCGCGAACAGCAGCAGGCACCGGCGCGTCCGGCCCCGCAGCAGCCGGCCGCCCAGCCGGCGCCGGACTACGACAGCTTCGACGACGACATCCCGTTCTGAGCCGAGGTAGTCCATCACGATGCGCATGCGCCTGATGCTGCTGGGCGGCGGTAATGCCCTTGGACAGGCGCTACTGCGCCAGGGTGCGGAGGAGAACATCGAGTTCCTCGCCCCCGTGCCCCCGTCGCAAGGCTGGGATCCCGCCAGCCTGACCAGCCTGCTGGACGAGCAGCGTCCGCAGGCGCTGGTCAACCTGGCGTACTACCACGACTGGTTCCAGGCCGAGCAGGTCGAGGCAGAGCGGCTGTTCGTCCAGGAACGCGCCATCGACCGTCTGGCCGAGCTGTGCCTGCACCACGACGTGATCCTGCTGCAGCCCTCCAGCTACAAGGTGTTCGACGGCATGCGCACCACCGCCTACAGCGAGAAGGACGATGTCAGTCCGCTCAGCCTGCGCGGACAGGCGCTGTGGCGCTTCGAGCAGAATGTGCGGGCGAACTGCCCGCGCCATGTCCTGTTGCGCTTCGGCTGGCTGCTCGACGAAAGCACCGACGGACGCCTGGGCCGCCTGCTGCGGGGGGCCGAGAGCGGCGCACCGCTGTACCTCGCCGATGACCGGCGCGGCAATCCGACCCCCGTGGACGATGCCGCGCGGGTGATCCTCTCGGTGCTCAAGCAGCTCGACTGCAATGCGCCGCTGTGGGGCACCTATCACTATGGCGGCATCGAGGCGACCACCAGCCTGGCCCTCGGCCAGGCCGCTCTCGCCGAGGCGCGCCGTCATCGTCAGGAGATCGCCCAGGACGTGACCCCGCAAGCCCACGCCGAACGCCCGGATGCTCCGGACGAGCCGCAGCATGCGGTGCTCGCCTGCAAGAAGATCCTCAACACCTTCGGCATCAAGCCGCGCTCCTGGCGGGCCGTTCTGCCGGCCTTGCTCGACCGCTACTACCGTCATGGCTGAGTCGCGCATCCTGGTGACCGGCGGAGCCGGTTTCATCGGCTCGCATCTGGCCGATGCCTTGCTGGCGCGCGGCCATGCCGTGCGCGTGCTGGACAACCTGTCCAGCGGCCGGCGCGCCAATCTGGCGCTGGACCATCCGCGTCTGGAGCTGGTGGTGGGCGACGTCGCCGATCCGGCGGTCGTGCGCAGGGCGCTGACCGGCTGTACGGCGGTGGCCCATCTCGCCGCGGTCGCCTCGGTGCAGGCCTCGGTGGAGGACCCGGTCGCCACCCACCGTAGCAACTTCATCGGCACCCTGAGCCTGTGCGAGGCCATGCGCGAGCAGGGCGTGCGACGGGTGCTGTTCGCCTCCAGCGCGGCGGTGTACGGACAGAACGGCGAAGGTACGGCCATCGACGAGGACACCATCAAGGCACCCTTGACCCCCTACGCGGTCGACAAGCTGGCCAGCGAGCATTACCTCGACTTCTATCGCCGCCAGCACGGCCTCGAGCCTGCGGTGTTCCGCTTCTTCAACATCTTCGGTCCGCGCCAGGATCCGTCCTCGCCGTACTCGGGGGTGATCAGCATCTTCGCCGAGCGGGCCCGCGCCGGTCAGCCGATCACCGTGTTCGGCGACGGCGAACAGACCCGCGACTTCGTCTACGTCGCCGATCTGGTGGCGCTGCTGGTGCAGGCGCTGGAGGCGCCGCAGGCGGTGGCGGGCGCGTTGAACGTCGGGCTCGGTCGCGCCACCAGTCTCAACCAGCTGCTGGCGAGCCTCGGCGAGCTGCTCGGTGGTCTGCCGCCGGTGAGTCATGCCCCGGCCCGCGCGGGCGACATCCGCCACTCGCGGGCGGACAATCGGCGCCTGTTGGCCCACTTCGCCTTCGCCGAACCCACCTCGATCCGCGACGGCCTGGCGCGTCTTCTAGCCTGCTGAGCGTCGGCGGAAGAACTTTCCTCCGCGCGGCTCGGGTAACCCCCTCTGAAACGACAAAAGGCACCTTCCGGTGCCTTTTGCGTTCCTACCGCTGGGGTTTGCGGGTCGATCAGAACTTGTAGCCGAGGCCGACCATGTAGACCATCGGGTCGACGTCCACGTCCACTTTGACATCTGCGCCGCCAAAGGAGGTGGTAGCTTCGGTGTCGATGTCGATGTAGCGCACCTGGGCGTTGAGCAGGACGTTGTCGCTCAGCATGAAGTCCATGCCCACCTGGGCGGCCAGGCCCCAGGAGTCGTCCACATCCAGGCCGCTGAAGCCTTTGGCTTCGGCCGAGCTGTCCAGCTTGTCGTCGAAGAACCAGGTGTAGTTGATGCCCAGGCCGGCGTAGGGCTGGAAGGCGGACTGGCTGTCCAGCGGGTAGTAGACCACGCTCAGGGTCGGCGGCAGGTGCTTGAGCTCGCCCAGATCGCCATTCAGGCCGGCGAAGGGACCGCCGAAGCCTTTGACGCCCACATCATGGGTGAACGGAGTGGCTGCCAGCAGCTCGATACCGACGTTGTTGGTCAGCATGTAGGCGAAGTTCAGGCCCAGCTGGGTGTCGCTGTCCAGAGTGGCCTTGGTGCCGGGCACGCTGGTGGACAGGGCGCCGACGTAGATATCGCTGCTGTCTTCGTGCGGGTCGACGGTAATGGCGCCGGCGCGAACGAGAATGTCGCCGGCTTCGAAGGCGTTGGCCATGGGTGCCGCTACGGCCAGAGCCAGCAGGGAAGCGCTGAGAGTTTTGCGAATCATGATGAACTCCGATCAATAAGTATTGGCTTGGGTTGAATATTACCGGGCGCGGTCGCGAATTTTTTTTGATCCAGCTCAAGAGTTGTCAGGCAAAGGAAAAGGCATGGGCGTTTTGTTGACCCAGCGCAAATGGATATCGCTCTGAAATGCCCATTGCGTCAATGTTTACATATGTAATCAACGACTTATGGAGTGGCGCGGGAGCTGCGGGAGTTGTCCCGCATGTCCACTTGTAAACTGTGGATATGCGTGCGTTGATCCAGCGCAACAATAATGGCCAACGCTTTGGACAGCCGGCACGGCATTGATCCAGGACAAGGGTTTATATCCACTTGCAGCGTGCGTGTATCGGTGCGCGGATCAGGGTGGAAAAGCGCGGGCCAGGCATCATGACCGCACGGTTCTTCGCAGCGGTGTGTCGAGCCACGAGTCGACGCTGATGGTGAGCATCGGCTTGGCGGCGATGCGGGTGCATGGGAGCATGGGCCCAGTCACAGAGAGGGTGAAAGGGTGCGGATACGTGGACGGATCGGCGACTGGCCGGTGGATCTGACGGTGGAGCTGGAGGCGGCGGAGTGGGCGCTACTGGCGGAGCGGCTGGCGCCTGCTGCAGTCGGGGCACCTGCGCCGCCACTGGAACCGACGCCCGCGGCGGCCACTACGGGCGGCGAGCGCCTGTGGGCGCTGGCGCAGGAGTTGCTACGCCGTGCCGGCAGCATGGAGGGTCCGCAACTGTTCGCCGAGCTGAGCGCCCTGGCCGGCGGCGAGGAACCCGGCAAGCGTCTGCTGGTGCGCCTGCGCCACTGCCCGCACGTGGAGGTGCAGGGGGGCGGCGATGCGCCGGTCTATCGCTGGACCGGCGCGGACGCCTAGGCGAACTCAGTACAACGCTTGGTACAGCTTGCGGCGGTAGTTGATCACCAGGGGGTGCTCCTTGCCGAGCAGGTCGAACACCTGGACCAGGGTCTTGCGCGGCAGGTCGTCGGCGTAGCCGCGATTGCGCATGAACAGGCGCAGCAGTCCCTCCAGGGCGACCTCGTACTGCTGGCGGGAGAGCTGGTGGATGGCCAACTGGTAGGCCGCCTCGTCGTCGGCGGCGTCCTGGGCCAGGCGGGTTTTCAGCTCGGCGACCTCGGGCAGGCTGGCGACCTGGCGCAGGAAGGTCAGCTGGGCGCGGGCGCCGGCCAGCGCCTGCTTGTGCTCGTCGCCCTTCACCGCATCCAGCACCGCCTGCGCCTCGTCCGGCGCGCCGCGCTCGGCCAGGCAGCGCGCATAGAGGATCAGCGCGGCGGCGTTCTGGTTGTCCTCGGTGAGCAGCTGCTGGAGCAGTTGCTCGGCGGCGGCGATCTCCCCGGCCGCGTACTGGGCGCGGGCGCTTTCCAGCAGGTCGGCCTGCGGCGCGGCCGGTTCGGCGACATGCGGCTGGAGCATGGCGCGGATCGCCGACTCCGGCTGCGCGCCGGCGAAGCCGTCGACCGGCTGGCCATCCTTGAACAGCACCACGGTGGGCAGGCTGCGGATGCCGAAACGCATGACGATGTCCTGCTCGACGTCGCAGTTGACCTTGGCCAGCAGCAGTTCGCCCTGGTAGCCCTCGGCGATCTTCGCCAGCAGCGGCATCAGCGCCTTGCACGGCGAGCACCAGTCGGCCCAGAAGTCCACCAGCACCGGCTTGTGGAAGGAGTTCTCGATCACCAGCTGTTCGAAGCTGGTGGTGGTGACGTCGAAGATGTACGGGGTTGCGCTCATCGTGACTCTCGAAGAGGGGCCTGGCGGGCAGGCGCGGGAACAATGCATGCATGGTAAGTGGGGACGCGTGCGACGGGAAGCAAGGGCGTGCGGGCGCCTCGGTCGAGGTCAGCGCGGCGGGCTGGGCTCGGCGCGGAAACGCGGCAGCGGCGGCAGGCCCGGCACCAGGGGCCAGCTGCTCAGTTCGCGGTAGCGCACGCCACGGGCGCTGGGCTCCGAGGCATAGAGGGCGAAGCGTTCGACCGTCCAGGCGAAATCGGGGTGCGCCTCGCGCGGCCGCGCGCCGGCGTGGCGCACCAGGGTCAGGTGGGCGCGGAACGGCCGCCGGTCGAGCGCGATGCCGATGGCTCGCAGACGCTGCTGCAGCTCGCCCGCCAGCGCCGGCAGCACGGGCGGCAGCTGGCTCGGCTCCAGCCACAGGACGCCCAGGCGGCCGCCGCCGAGATGGTCGAGGCGCAGCTCGAAGGGCGGCGCCTCGATGCCGGCGGCGAGCAGCTGCAGTTCCTCCAGGCGTGCGCGCGGCTGCTGGCCGAGGAAGGTCAGGGTCAGGTGAAGGTTGTCGGCCGCCACCGGCTTGCCGCCCAGGCCCAGGCCGTCGCGCCAGGCGCAGATGGCTTCGGCCTGCTCGCGTGGGCAGGGCAGGGCGAAGAACAGGCGCAGGGTGTCGGTCGGCATGGCGGCGCTCCCGGGAGGGTCATCCCCTGAGTATCGTCCCGTCGCGCGCGGCCTGCCTGCCGTTCAGCGGCGCTGCGCGTGATAGAGGCTGACCTTGCGGAATTCGTGGGGCTCGGCGAGATCCGGCAACGTGCAGGCGTCCAGCACCGCCAGGCGCCGGTAGAGCGGGTGCTGGAAGTCGCGCACCCGCGAGTCGGCGACCAGCGCCTCGCGGCCGCGCGACAGGAAGGCGTCGAGCAGCGGCAGGTTGGCGCGGTCGTAGAGCACGTCGGCGACCAGAATCAGGTCGAAGCGGTCGGCCTCGGCGAAGAAGTCTGCCGAGTAGCCCAGCGCCACGTCGTTCAGGGCGGCGTTGGCGCGGCAGGCGGCCAGCGCCAGCGGATCGAGATCGCAGGCCACCACCTCGGCGGCGCCGGCTCTGGCCGCGGCGATGCCGGCCACGCCGCTGCCGGCGCCGAAGTCCAGCACGCGCTTGCCGCGTACCCATTCGGGGCGTGCGGCCAGCCAGCGCGCCAGCGCCAGGCCGCTGGCCCAGCAGAAGCACCAGTAGGGCGGTTCGTCGAGGATGCGGCGGGTCTCCTCGCCGTCGAAGGCGCGGTTCATGTTGGCGGGATCGAGCAGCCACAGGCGCAGGTCGCTGCCCGGCAGGGCGGTGGCGCTCAGGCGGGCGTCGCCGAGCAGGGCGCGCAACGGGTCGAGCAGTTCGGCGGGCGGCTGAGGCATGGGCGGTTCCGGGCCAGGGGGCGGGCGTCCTTATAACCCGCCGGCGGCGGCTTGTCTTGGGGGCGCCATCGGGTACCATGGCCGGCACATCCATCCCTCCGGCCGAGCCATCATGCACTGTCCCTTCTGCGGCGCCAACGACACCAAGGTCATCGACTCGCGACTGGTCGCGGAGGGCCAGCAGGTGCGCCGGCGTCGCGAGTGCCTGGCCTGCCAGGAGCGCTTCACCACCTTCGAGACCGCCGAGCTGGTGATGCCGCGGCTGATCAAGTCCCACGGCACCCGCCAGCCGTTCGACGAGGACAAGCTGCGCGCCGGCATGCAGCGCGCGCTGGAGAAACGTCCGGTGAGCGTCGAGCGCCTCGAGGAGGCGATCGCCCATATCAAGCACAAGCTGCGCGCCACCGGCGAGCGCGAGGTGAAGTCGCGGGTGGTCGGCGAGCTGGTGATGGACGAACTGCGCCGTCTCGACGAGGTGGCCTACATCCGTTTCGCCTCCGTGTACCGCCATTTCCAGGACCTCGACCAGTTCCGCGAGGAGATCGAGCGCCTGTCCCGCGAACCCAGCAAGGGTTGATTCCATGTCCGATGTACCGCAGGCCGGCGACCAGGCCTACATGGCGCGCGCGCTGCAGTTGGCGCGTCGCGGCCTGTTCTCCACCCATCCCAACCCGCGCGTCGGCTGCGTGCTGGTGGCCGGCGACGAGATCGTCGGCGAGGGCTGGCATGTACGCGCCGGCGAGCCGCACGCCGAGGTGCACGCCCTGCAGCAGGCCGGCGAACGGGCGCGCGGCGCCACCGCCTACGTCACCCTCGAGCCGTGCAGCCACCACGGCCGCACCCCGCCGTGCGCCGAGGCGCTGGTGCGCGCCGGCGTGGCGCGCGTGGTGGCGGCCATGCAGGACCCCAATCCGCTGGTCGGCGGCCGCGGTCTGGCCCTGCTGCGCGCCGCCGGCATCCAGGTGAGTTGCGGCGTGCTGGAGGCCGAGGCCAGGGCGCTCAACGCCGGCTTCATCAAGCGCATGGAACAGGGCTTGCCGCTGGTGCGGGTCAAGCTGGCGATGAGCCTGGACGGCCGCACCGCCATGGCCAGCGGCGAGAGCCAGTGGATCACCGGGGCGCCGGCGCGCGCCGCGGTGCAGCGCCTGCGTGCGCGCTCCAGCGTGGTGCTCAGCGGCGCCGACACCGTGCTGTGCGACAACGCCCGCCTCACCGTGCGTGCCGACGAGCTGGCGGTGGACGCCGAGCAGGCGGCGCTGGCCGCCGCGCGGCCGCCGCTGCGCGTGCTGATCGACGGCCAGCTGCGCGTGCCGCTGTCGGCCGCCTTCTTCCAGGCCGGCCCGGCCTGGGTGGCCTGCTGCGACGACGACGGTCGCCGCGACGAATACGCCGCGGCCGGCCACGAACTGCTGCGTCTGCCGCGCGGCGACGGCCACGTCGACCTGCGCCGGCTGCTCGCCGAGCTGGCCGCGGCCGGCGCCAACGAGGTGCTGGTCGAGGCCGGCCCGCGCCTGGCCGGTGCCTTCGCCCGCGAGGGGCTGGTCGACGAATACCGCATCTTCATGGCCCCGCAGCTGCTCGGCTCCAGCGCCCGACCGCTGCTCGACTGGCCGCTGGAGCGCATGGCCGAGGCCCCGCAGCTGAGCATCCGCGACATCCGCGCGGTCGGTCGCGACTGGCAGATCATCGCGATACCGACCTGATCGTTCGCCACGGCGGCGGACGCTGGGGTGGGCGGCGCCATCCCCCATCCAGACGTGCTCCGCAGCGGCGAAAATGTGATACAAAGCCTGACGCGGCCGCTCACGGCCGCGACGTTCTCAGGGCGGGGTGCAATTCCCCACCGGCGGTGATGGCGCTGTCTGGGCCGAGCCCGCGAGCGCCTGCCCACCCTCAAGAAGGGGCGGCAGGGTCAGCAGATCCGGTGCGATTCCGGAGCCGACGGTGACAGTCCGGATGAGAGAGAGCGGGATTCCTGCCTTGGGGCGGCCCGGCCGCGCCCGCCAGATCCCCTTCGATCCAGCGCCCTGTTTTGTCCAAAACAGGAGTTCGACCATGCAAGCGAATACCCCCAGCGCGGTGCGGGAGGCCTGATGTTCACCGGAATCATCGAAGCCATCGGCAGCATCCGCGCCATGACCCCCAAGGGCGGCGACGTGCGCGTCTACGTCGCCACCGGCAAGCTCGATCTCGGCGACGTCAAGCTCGGCGACAGCATCGCCGTCAACGGCACCTGCCTGACCGTCGTCGAGCTGCCGGGCGACGGCTTCTGGGCCGACGTCAGCCGCGAGACCATCGCCCGCAGCGCGTTCAGCGACCTCAAGGTCGGCAGCCGGGTCAACCTGGAGAAGGCGCTGACGCCGACCACCCGCCTCGGCGGCCACCTGGTCAGCGGTCACGTCGACGGCGTCGGCGAGATCGTCTCGCGCGCCGATAACGCCCGCGCCATCCAGTTCCGCGTGCGCGCCCCGCGCGAGCTGGCGAAATACATCGCCCTCAAGGGTTCGATCACCGTCGACGGCGTGAGCCTGACGGTCAACGCGGTGGACGGCGCCGAGTTCGAGCTGACCATCGTGCCGCACACCCTGCAGGAAACCATCATGGCCGACTACCGCAGCGGCCGCCGGGTCAACCTCGAGGTCGACCTGCTGGCGCGCTACCTGGAGCGCCTGCTGCTCGGCGACAAGGCTGCCGAGCCGACCGCCAGCGGCATCAGCGAGGCGTTCCTCGCCGAACACGGCTTCCTCAAGGGCTGAGCCGCCTTTCCATCACGAATTGAACAAGGAGGGTGCCCGTGGCACTCGACACTATCGCCGAACTGCTCGAAGACATCCGTCAGGGCAAGATGGTCATCCTCATGGATGACGAGGATCGCGAGAACGAGGGCGACCTGATCATGGCCGCCGAATGCGTGCGCGCCGAGGACATCAACTTCATGGCCAAGCACGCCCGCGGCCTGATCTGCATGCCGATGGACCGCGAGCGCTGCGAGCGCCTCGGTCTGCCGCTCATGGTGCAGCGCAACGGCTCGGGCTTCGGCACCAAGTTCACCGTCTCCATCGAGGCCGCCGAGGGCGTCACCACCGGCATCTCCGCCGCCGACCGGGCGCGCACCGTGCAGGCCGCCGCGGCCCGCGAGGCGCAGGCCAGCGACATCGTCAGCCCCGGCCACATCTTCCCGCTGATGGCCCAGCCGGGCGGCGTGCTGGCGCGTGCCGGCCATACCGAGGCGGCCTGCGACCTGGCGCGCATGGCCGGCTTCCAGCCGAGCGGGGTGATCTGCGAGATCATGAACGACGACGGCAGCATGGCCCGTCGTCCCGAGCTCGAGCAGTTCGCCGCCGAGCACGGCATCAAGATCGGAACCATCGCCGACCTGATCCACTACCGCCTGGTCCACGAGCGCACCGTCGAGCGCGTTTCCGAGCGGACGCTGGACAGCGAGCTGGGCCAGTTCAAGCTGTACACCTACCGCGACGAGGTCGAGGGGCAGGTGCACCTGGCGCTGGTCAAGGGCGAGATCCACGCCGAGACGCCGACCCTGGTGCGCGTGCACAACATGGACCCGCTGCGCGACCTGCTCGGCATCCAGCGTCCGGGGCGCTGGAGCCTGCGTGCCGCCATGCAGAAGGTCGAGGAGCAGGGCAGCGGCGTGGTCCTGCTGCTCAATCACGCGATCAGCGGCAACGAGCTGCTGGCGCTGGTCGAGGAGCAGCTCGGCGACACCAAGCCGGCCGAACCGACCACCTACAGCACCGTCGGCGCCGGCTCGCAGATCCTCCGCGACCTGGGCGTGCGCAAGATGCGCCTGCTCAGTTCGCCGGTGAAATTCAACGCGATATCCGGCTTCGACCTGGAAGTTGTAGAATACGTGACCTGCGAATAACGCTGTCCGCGAACATCATCCCCTCGGGGCGCGCGAGCGCCCCGGCTCTTTATCTGGAATCCGTCCCATGACCCTGAAGACCATCGAAGGTACCTTCATCGCCCCCAAAGGCCGTTACGCCCTGGTGGTCGGCCGTTTCAACAGCTTCGTCGTCGAGAGCCTGGTGCAGGGCGCCATCGACGCCCTGGTGCGCCACGGCGTCAGCGAGAGCGAGCTGACCATCATCCGCGCCCCGGGTGCCTTCGAGATTCCCCTGGTCGCCCAGAAGGTCGCCCAGCGCGGCGAATTCGACGCCATCATCGCCCTCGGCGCGGTGATCCGCGGCGGCACTCCGCACTTCGAATACGTCGCCGGCGAGTGCACCAAGGGCCTGGCCCAGGTGTCCCTGCAGTTCGGCGTGCCGGTCGCCTTCGGCGTGCTGACCGTCGACTCCATCGAGCAGGCCATCGAGCGCTCCGGCACCAAGGCCGGCAACAAGGGCGCCGAGGCCGCGCTGTCCGCCCTGGAAATGGTCAGCCTGCTGGCGCAGCTGGAGGCCAAGTGAGCGAGCACGACAAGCCGGCAGCCAAGCCCGCCAAGCCGAACAAGATCGCCATGCGCCAGAAGGCGCGCAGCCTGGCCGTGCAGGCGCTGTATTCCTGGCAGATGGCCGGCCAGTCGCTCAACGAGATCGAAGCGCAGTTCCGTACCGACAACGACTTCAGCGACGTCGACGGTGCCTACTTCCACGAGATCCTGCATGGCGTGCCGCGCCTGAAGGCCGATCTGGACGAGGCGTTCCTGCCCTGCCTCGATCGCCCGCTGGAGGAAGTCGATCCGGTCGAGCTGGCGATCCTGCGCCTGTCCACCTACGAGCTGCGCAACCGCGTCGACGTGCCCTACCGCGTGGTGATCAACGAAGGCATCGAGCTGGCCAAGGTCTACGGCGCCACCGACGGTCACAAGTTCGTCAACGGCGTGCTCGACAAGCTGGCCCCGCGCCTGCGCGGCGCCGAAGTACGCGGCAAGCGCGGCTGATCTCCGCGCCATGGCCGGCCTCGGCGAATTCGCGCTGATCCGTCAGTACTTCGCCGCGGCCGCCTGCGCTGCGCCGACCTCCGGCGTGGCGCGCGGCATCGGCGACGATTGCGCGCTGCTGCAACTGCCTCCCGGCGAGCAACTGGCGGTGTCCACCGACAGCCAGGTCGCCGGGGTGCACTTTCCCCTCCAGCACGACCCCTTCCTGCTCGCCCAGCGCGTGCTGGCCGCCGCCGCCAGCGATCTTGCCGCGATGGGCGCGGCGCCGCTCGGCTTCACCCTGGCGCTGACCCTGCCCGCCGCCGATCCCGCCTGGCTGGACGGTTTCGCCCGTGGTCTCGACGTCATGGCGCGCGCCTGCGATCTCGTCCTGATCGGCGGCGACACCACGCGCGGCCCGCTCAATATCAATGTCACCGTGTTCGGCCGGCTGCCCGCCGGACGGGCCCTGCTGCGCTCGGGCGCGCGGCCTGGCGATCTGCTGTGCATCGGCGGGCCGACCGGCGAGGCCGCCGCGGCGCTGCCGCTGGTGCTCGGCGAGCGCGCGGCGCACGGCGCGGCGGACCGGCAGCTGCTGGCGCGCTACTGGACGCCGGCGCCGCAGCTGGCCCTTGGCCAGGCGCTGCGCGGCCTGGCCAGCGCGGCGCTGGACGTCTCCGACGGCCTGCTCGCCGACTGCGGGCATATCGCCGAGGAGTCCGGAGTGGCGCTGGTCATCGACGCCGCGCGCGTGCCGCTGACCGCGGCGCTGCGCGAAGCCGCCGGCGAACGGGCACTGCACCTGGCTCTCTCCGGCGGCGACGACTACGTGCTGGCCTTCACCCTGCCGGCGGCCGCGCAGCCGGCGCTAGAGGCCAGCGGCGGCCTGCCGTTCCACCTGATCGGCCGCGTCGAGGCGGGCAGCGGCGTGCGCGTGCTCGACGCCGACGGCTGCGACATCACCCCGGCCGCCGGCGGCTACCAGCATTTCGGAGGCGCCGATGGGCAAGCTTGAGCGACCGGACGTGGCGCCGGAGTCGATCTGGCGCGATCCCTGGCAGTTCGTCGCCTTCGGGTTCGGCTCCGGCGCCCTGCGTCCGGCGCCGGGCACCTGGGGCACCCTGGTGGGCCTCGCCTTCGTGCCGCTGCTACAACTGCTGCCGATCTGGGGCTACGCGCTGATCCTGCTGCTCGCATCGCTGTTCGGTTGCTGGCTGTGTGGCAAGGTATCCCGCGATCTGGGCGTGCACGACCACGGCGGCATCGTCTGGGACGAGATCGTCGGCATCTGGATCACCTGCTGGCTGGCGCCGCCGGGTTGGCCCTGGCTGCTCGCCGGCTTCCTGCTGTTCCGCCTGCTCGACATCGCCAAGCCCTGGCCGATCCGCTGGGCCGACCGCCATGTGCACGGCGGCCTCGGTATCATGCTCGACGATCTGCTCGCCGGCCTCGGCGCCTTCCTGCTGCTGCAGGGACTGGTCCGGCTGCTGGGCTGAATCCCCAACCACTCCCCGCCCGCCGGCGCGGAGGCGACGAAAAGGAGTTTGTCATGCGTTCATTGCTCGCCCTGGGCGCCGGCCTGCTGCTGGCCGGCCCGCTGTCCGCGGCGCCGCAGGTCCAGGTGGTCGGCCTGTTCCCCGGCGCGGCGGTGGTCACCATCGACGGCCAGCGCCAGCTGCTCAAGGTCGGCCAGAAAGGGCCGGGCGGGGTCACCGTGGTGCGCGCCGACGCCCGCGGCGCGGTGCTCAGCGTCGACGGCGTGGAAAAGGCCTACGATCTGTCCCGCGAGTACAACACCGGCGGCTACGCCGCGCCGCAGCGGACCCAGATGAGCATTGCCCGCGGCAACGATGGCCACTACTCGACGGCCGGTTCGATCAACGGCCAGAACGTGCAGTTCCTGGTCGACACCGGTGCTTCCTCGGTGGCGATGAACGAGGCCCAGGCCAGGCGCCTCGGTCTCGACTACAAGACCCGCGGCCAGCCGATGCAGGTCAACACCGCCGGCGGCGTGGTGCCGGCCTGGCGCATGAGCCTCGACCGCGTCAAGGTCGGCGGCATCGAGGTGCTCGGCGTCGAGGCGGCGATCGTCGCCGGCGGCTCGCCCACCGAGGTGCTGCTCGGCATGAGCTACCTCAACCGCGTCGGCTGGCGCGAGGAGCAGGGCGTGCTGCGCCTGCAGGCCAAGCACTGAGCGCGGTGGCCGCCGGCAGGCTTGCCGGCGGCGCCGGGGCGGCGGCATAGTCGGGTGACTGCCCCGCCTGGACCCGCGCCATGGACAACACTCCGCCGCCACCGCTCATCGGCTGCGCCTGCGCCGACGCGACCCTGCAGCTGCACCGGGTCGCCATCGACACCTACCGCGAGAACGTCGCCTACCTGCATCGCGATTGCGCCGTGTACCGCGCCGAGGGCTTCCAGGCGCTGTCCAAGGTCGAGGTGCGCGCCAACGGCCGGCGCATCCTCGCCAGCCTCAACGTGGTCGACGATGCCGCGCTGGTCGGCTGCCAGCAGCTCGGCCTGTCCGAGGACGCCTTTCTTCAGCTCGGCGTGGAGGAGGGGCACCCGGCCAGCATCTGCCAGGCCGAGCCGCCGTCGTCGATTCCCGCCCTGCACCGCAAGATCGCCGGCGAGCGCCTGGATCGCGAGGACTTCCGCGCCATCGTCCGCGACATCGCCGCGCATCGCTATTCGAAGATCGAACTGACCGCCTTCGTGGTCGCCTGCAACCAGGGCGAGCTGGACCGCGAGGAGGTGTACTTCCTCAGCGACGCGATGATCCGGGTCGGCCGCAGCCTCGACTGGCACGAGCAGCCGGTGGTCGACAAGCACTGCATCGGCGGCGTGCCCGGCAACCGCACCTCGATGCTGGTGGTGCCGATCGTCGCGGCGCACGGCATGCTGTGCCCGAAGACCTCGTCGCGGGCGATCACCTCGCCGGCCGGCACCGCCGACACCATGGAGGTGCTGGCCAACGTCGAGCTGTCCTTCGCCAGCCTCGAGGGCATCGTCCGCGAACATCGCGGCTGCCTGGCCTGGGGCGGCACCAGCGAGCTGTCGCCGGCCGACGACGTGCTGATCTCCGTGGAGCGGCCGCTGTCGATCGACTCGCCGGGGCAGATGGTCGCCTCGATCCTCTCCAAGAAGATCGCCGCCGGTTCCACCCACCTGGTGCTGGACATCCCGGTCGGACCGACCGCCAAGGTGCGCTCGCTGCCCGAGGCGCAGCGCCTGCGCAGGCTGTTCGAGTTCGTCGCCGCACGCCTGGGCATGACCCTCGACGTGGTGATCACCGACGGCCGCCAGCCGGTGGGCAGCGGTATCGGTCCGGTGCTGGAGGCGCGCGACGTGATGCGCGTGCTGGAGAACGACCCGCGCGCGCCCGACGACCTGCGCCAGAAGGCGCTGCGCCTGGCCGGGCGCATGCTCGAGTTCGATCCCGACGTGCGCGGCGGCGACGGCTATGCCATCGCCCGCAATATCCTCGATTCCGGTCGCGCGCTGGCCAAGATGCAGGCGATCATCGCCGCCCAGGGCGACCGTGGATTCGACCCCACTGCCCCGGCCCTGGCGCCGCTGTCCTTCGAAGTGAACGCCGAGTGCGGTGGCATGGTGGTCGGCATCGACAATCTGCAGCTGGCGCGTATCGCCCGCCTGGCCGGCGCGCCCAAGGTGCAGGGCGCCGGCGTCGACCTGCTGTGCAAGCTCGGCGAGCCGGTCGCGGCCGGCGCGCCGCTGTACCGGGTATACGCCGCCTATCCCGCCGACCTGGAGTTCGCTCGCCAGGCCTGCCAGCGCAGCGCGGGCTTCGCCATCGGTGCGCCCGACCAGCTGCCGCACCTGTTCGTGGAGTTCTGATGACCAGCCAGCTGCTGTATTTCACCGACGAACAGGCTCCCGCCCTGCGCCTGGCCGCCGCCTGCGGCCTGCCGGCGGCGGCCGTCGAGCGCCACCGCTTCCCCGACGACGAGCTGCGCCTGCGCCTGCCGCTGGCCGCCGGCGAGGCGCCGGCCGACACCCTGGTGCTGTACCGCAGTCTCGACCGGCCCAACGAGAAGCTGGTCGAGCTGCTGCTGGTCGCCGGCGAGGCGCGCCGCCTCGGTGCGCGCCGCCTGCTGCTGGTGGCGCCCTACCTGGCCTACATGCGCCAGGACATCGCCTTCCAGCCGGGCGAGGTGGTCAGCCAGAAGGTGGTCGGCCAGTTTCTCGCCGGGTTGTTCGATGCGGTGATCACCGTCGATCCGCACCTGCACCGCATCGCTACGCTTGACGAGGCGATCCCCCACGGCGACGCGCTCAGCCTGTCCGGCGCGCCGCTGCTCGCCGGGCTGATCGCCGCGCGGGTGGAGAATCCGCTGCTGGTCGGCCCGGACGCCGAGTCGCGGCAGTGGATCGAGGCGGCCGCCGCGACGCACGGCTTCGACTACGGGGTGTGCAGCAAGGTGCGCCACGGCGATCGCGACGTGGAGATCGCCCTGCCGGCGCTGGCGGTGCGCGGCCGCGCGGTGGTGCTGCTCGACGACGTGGCCAGCACCGGGCACACCCTGGCACGCGCCGCGCGCCTGCTCGGTGCGGCCGGCGCCGCCTCGGTGGACGTGGCGGTGACCCACGCGCTGTTCGCCGACGACGCCCTGCAGCTGCTCGGCGAGGCCGGCGTGCGCGAGGTGTGGAGCAGCGACTGCATCGCCCATCCGAGCAACGCGGTCAGCGTGGCGCCGCTGTTGGCCGAGGCGCTGGGGCGGCTGGGCGTCGGCGCGGGATAGGTGTCGGTCGGGGCCCGCACCTCTTTCGATGAGCGGCGATCGGCGTGACGGGGATGCCTGCGGCATCCCTGTCGGGTTACCCCGCTGTGCGGCTAACCCAACCTACCTGGTTACCCCGCGCGTATGTCTGCCATGCGATTCCCGAGTGGCCGTCTCGGCCATGCTTGCTGCTACAATCGGCGCCTTACGACTTTCAGGAGTGCTCCGGTGTCCGTCGTCTTTGTCGCCGCCTCGAAGCTGCCAACCCCGTTTGGCGTGTTCACCATGCATGGTTTTCTCGATGAGGCCACCGGCAAGGAGCACGTGGCCCTGACCATGGGGGACGTGGCCAACGGCGAGCCGGTGCTCGGCCGCCTGCATTCCGAGTGCCTGACCGGCGACGCCCTGTTCAGCCTGCGCTGCGACTGCGGTGCCCAGCTCGAGGCGGCGCTGCGCGCCATCTCCGGCGAGGGCCGCGGCGTGCTGCTGTACCTGCGCCAGGAAGGCCGCGGCATCGGCCTGCTCAACAAGATCCGCGCCTACGAGCTGCAGGACGGCGGCGCCGACACCGTGGAGGCCAACGAGCGGCTGGGCTTCTCCGCCGACCAGCGCGACTACGCGATGTGCCGGCCGATGCTCGACCACCTGGGCATCCGCGAGGTCAAGCTGATGACCAACAACCCGCGCAAGCTCAAGGCGCTGGAAACCTACGGCATCCGCCTGGCCGAGCGCGTGCCGCTGCACAGCGGGCTCAATCCGCACAACAAGCACTACCTGGCGACCAAGGCCGGCAAGCTCGGCCACCTGCTCGGCAATCTGCACCAGGCCGAGGACGAATGAGTGCCGTGCGCCTGCAGCGGCTGACCTTCGCCCGCCGCTGGTGGGGGCTGCTGGCCGTGGCCATGCTGCCGCTGCTGCTGCTCGGCGCCTTCGGCCCGGCGCGGCCACCGCTGCCGGACAGCCTGGCCATGCCGCTGTTCATCGCCGCGCTGCTGTCGATGTTCGTCGGCCTGCCGCTGTTCCGCCGCTTCAAGCTGGCGCTGATCGCCTGCGCGCGCGCCCTCGGCACCCCGGATGAAGCCGGCGCCTGGGCCGCCTTGGCCCGTGCCCAGCGCAACGGCCTGATCGGCGCCCTGGGGCCGGCCTGGATCGCCGCCCTCGGCCGCCTCGCCGACCTGCACGGCGTGGCGGTGCTGCTGCTGGTGCTGGCCAGCGCGACCATCGCCGTCCTCTACCGCCTGCCGCGCCAGCTCGGCTGATGCGCCGCCTGCTGGCCGCCGTCCTGCTGCTGGCCGCCGGCCTGGCGCAGGCCGCGCCGGGCGCCCAGCGGGTGGTGGCGCTGGCGCCCTCGCTCAGCGAACTGATGCTCGAACTGGACGCCGGCGAGCGTCTGGTCGGCGTGCTCGACGGCGGCCCGCGCCCGCCGGCGCTGGCCCATCTGCCTTCGCTCGGCCGCTACGGCCAGCTCAACCTGGAAGTGCTGCTCAGCCTGCAGCCGGACCTGATCCTGCTCTGGCCGGACAGCGTCGGCCCGGCCATGCACGCCCAGCTCAGGACCCTCGGCATCCCGCTGATCGAGGCGCAGCCGCACAGCTTCGCCGAGCTGGCCGGCCAGCTCGAAAGCATCGGCGCGGCGGTCGGCCACGCCGAGCAGGGCGCGCTTCTTGCCGCGCAGCTGCGCGCACGGCTCGCCGCGCTGGCCGGGCGCTACGCCGGCCGTGCGCCGCTTACGGTGTTCTACCAGGTGTGGGATCGGCCGCTGTACACCCTCGGAGGTCGGCAGATCGTCAGCGACGCGTTGCGCCTGTGCGGCGCGCGCAATGTCTTCGCCGACCTCGAGCTGCCGGCGCCGCAGGTCGGCGTCGAGTCGGTGCTGGCCCGCGACCCGGCGGTGATCCTGGTCGGCGCGCCGGAGCAGCTCGCCGCCTGGCAGGCCTGGCCGCAGCTCGCCGCGGTGCAGCGCGGGCAGGTGTGGGTGGTGCCCGACGCCGGGCTGGAGCGGCCGAGCTTCCAGATGCTCGCCGCCACCGAAAGGCTCTGCGCGCTGCTCGAGCGGGCGCGCTGAACTCGCCGTCCGGAAGCGACGCGGCCCCGCAGGCGCAGAACCGCGTCCTACGGAGCGTTACAGGCTGGGTGTCCAGGTCACCGAAGCGAGCGCGGTGCGGCCCGTTTCGCGGAAGGCGTTGTACTGGCCGTCAAAGTCGTGATCGTACAGTGCGTTCGAGTATTCCTTGTCCAGCACGTTATCCAGTTTCAGCCCCACTTCTATCTCGGGGGTCGCCTGCCAACTGCTGCGTATGTTGAGCAGGCCGTAACCGGCGATTTTCCGCTCGTTGGCCACGTCGTCGTAGCTATGGCTGATGGCCTGCCAGCTGGCGCCGACGGACGCGGCGCCGAACCGGCGATCCACATCCAGGCTCAAGGTGCGTTTGGCGCGCCGGTTGAGGATATGCCCGCTGTCGCGGTCGCGCGGGTCGATCAGGCTGAGGCCCAACGCGCTCTGCCAGCCAAACAACTCCTGCTGCAGTGAGGCCTCGAAGCCGTTGATGCGTGCCTTCTGGACGTTGCGCGGAATGTCGCTGAAGACAATGGCGTCCTCCAGATCGGTGCGATATAGCGCTGCTTCCAGGCGAGTCTTCTCCGCCAGCTGGCTGCGCCACTGCAGCTCGTAAGTCTTGGACTGCTCCGGCTTCAGGTTCGGGTTGGCGAAGGTGAAGCAGCCGAACCCCGGGAAGCAGGAGTCTGGATAGTAGAGGTCGGTGAAGGTGGGCGCGCGGAAGCCTTCGGCGTAGGACAGCACCAGGTCGTTGTCGGCATCCAGAGGCACGGTCAGGGCGCCGTTGAAGGTGTTCTGGCTGCCGAACTGCTCGTTCTTGTCGTGGCGCAGGCCCAGCTCGGTGGAGAAGCGTTCGCCGGCGAAGCGATGCTGGAGCAGGGCGGCCTGGTTCCAGCGCTGGTCCTCGCTGTACGTGCTGGTGGTGTGCAGGGTTTCCTCGTACCAATCGAGACCAGCGAGCAGGCTGTGCCCGCCGCCCAGCGTCAGGGTGTTGAGCCAGGCGACCGAGTCGCGGTAGGTGTTGAACGGACTGGCGGTGGCGACGTCGTCGAAACGCTCGACGCTGCGGTTCTCACTGTGGCCGAGTTCAACGCGGCTGCTCCAGGTCTCGTTGAGCTGGGCGGCCAGGAAGCCGGCATAGCTGGTCAGCTGGAAGTCGTTATAGGGATAGGCGCCGTCGAAGCTCAGGTCGTATTCGCTCTCGCCGCGCTGGTCTAGCACGCTGAAGCCGCCTTCGAGGCGCTCGCTGAAGCGATGGCTGAGGTTCAGGCTGACGCCGTTGTTGCGGTAGGCGTCATGGTCGCTGTTCGGACGACTGCCGACGCTAGTGCGGTCGATGCCGTTGGTGGCGTCGGCGCTGGCGTTGAGGCTGAAGCGGGTGGCTCCGTCGCCGCCGGACAGGCCTAGGCTGCGCTCCCAAGTGCCGCGGCTGCCGTAGCCTATGTGCAGGCGCGGTTGCAGCCCGGGGCCCTCCGTGCGGCGGGTGAAGATCTGCACCACCCCGCCGATGGCGTCGGCACCGTATAGCGCCGAGCGCGGCCCGCGCAGGACCTCGATGCGTTCGATCTGCTCGATACTGAGCGCCTGCAGTTGAGCGGCGCCGCCGGCGGCGTCGACGATGCGCTGCCCGTCCACCAGCACGATGCTCTGCGCGCTCTTGGTGCCACGGATGTTCAGGCCGGTTAGGCTGCCGCGGCCGCCGTTCTGAGTGATCTGCACGCCGGGCACGCGACTCAGTAGTTCGCCGACGTTGGAGGGCTGCAGGCGCTCGATGTCGTTGCGGGTGAAGACTGTGGTCAGATTGGTGGCCTGAGCTCTGAGTTCAGCCTGACGGCCGGAGGTGATCACTAGGGCCGGCAGTTTCAGTTGCTCTTCGAGGCTGCCGGGCGACTCGGCGGCCAGCAGGCTGGCGGGGAGGACGCTGACGGCCAGGGCCAGTCGGGAAAGCTTCATCGGGAAATCCTCAAAAGTGATGGGCAGACTTTCGAGGAGGGCGGGAGACAGCGACGGGCCCGCGGCGCGGGCGCGCGACTGACGGTGCGGCCCTCCGCAACACCTGTCGACTCCGTCGGGGCCGGTCTCCGGGCTGTCGACGCATGGGCGCTCACCTTCCCGGACGCGCACGTCCAGTGGTCTGTCGAGGCCATGTGCAGCTCGCGGCTGCGGTCGATTACCGTTGCGGGGGCAGCGCCGGCCTTGTCCGAGGACGCACCGGCTTCCCGTTTAAGCCGGCCGTTGTGGCCGGCGCACCCTGACGAAAAGCAAAACGCCGCGCACCTTAGTGCGCGGCGTCGTTTAACTCAAGCCGCTTTCAGACCGCTGGTCTTGAGTTTTCTTCAAGCAGCGCCAGGCGCGCGCGCACCGCGGCTTCCAGGCCGGCGGCGTCCAGGCCGCACTCGGCGAGCATCTCCGCCGGCTTGGCGTGCTCGACGTAGCAGTCGGGCAGGCCCAGCTGCAGCAGCGGCCGGAGGATGGCCTCGCGGGCGAGGAACTCGGCCACCGCCGAGCCGGCACCGCCCATCACCGCGTTTTCCTCGATGGTGACCAGCAGCTCGTGGCTCTCCGCCATGCTGCGCACCAGCGCCTCGTCGAGCGGCTTGACGAAGCGCATGTCGACTACCGTCGCGTCGAGGTGCTCGGCCACCTGCAGGGCCTCGGTCAGCTGCACGCCGAACACCAGCAGCGCGACCTTCCGGCCCTGGCGGCGGACCACGCCCTTGCCGATCGCCACGCCGTCCAGCGTCGGATCGATCGGCGCGTTGGGCCCCGAGCCGCGTGGGTAGCGCACCGCCGCCGGACCGCGGTGGTGGTAGCCGGTGGAGAGCAGCAGGCGCAGCTCGTTCTCGTCGCTGGGGGTCATGACGACCATGCCGGGGATGCAGCGCAGGTAGGAGAGGTCGAAGCTGCCGGCGTGGGTCGGACCGTCCTCGCCGACCAGGCCGGCGCGGTCGATGGCCAGCAGGACGTCGAGGTCCTGCACGGCGACGTCGTGGATCAACTGGTCGTAGGCGCGCTGCAGGAAGGTCGAGTAGATCGCCACCACCGGCTTGGCGCCCTCGCAGGCCAGGCCCGCGGCCAGGGTCACCGCGTGCTGCTCGGCGATGGCGACGTCGAAGTAGCGGGCCGGGAAGCGGTCGGCGAAAGCCACCAGGTCGGAGCCTTCCTTCATCGCCGGGGTGATGCCGATCAGCCGTTCGTCGGCGGCGGCCATGTCGCACAGCCACTGGCCGAACACCGCCGAATACTTCGGCCCGCCGGACTTCTTCGGCGCCTGTTCGCTGCCCACTTCCAGCTTGCTGATCGCGTGATAACCGATCGGGTCGGCCTCGGCGGGGGCGAAGCCCTTGCCCTTCTTGGTCACCACGTGGAGGAACTGCGGGCCCTTGAGATCGCGCATCTTGCGCAGGGTGGCGATCAGGGTCGGCAGGTCGTGACCGTCGATCGGGCCGATGTAGTTCCAGCCCAGCTCCTCGAACAGGGTGCCGGGTACCAGCATGCCCTTGGCGTGCTCCTCGGTGCGCCGGGCGATCTCCCAGGCGCCGGGGATGCGCGAGAGGATCTTCTTGCTGCCCTCGCGCATGCTGGCGTAGGTGCGGCTGGAGAGGATCTTGGCCAGGTAGTTGGACAGGCCGCCGACGTTCTTGGAGATCGACATGTCGTTGTCGTTGAGCACGACCAGCATGTCGGCGCTGGTTTCCGAGGCGTGGTTGAGCGCCTCGAAGGCCATGCCGGCGGTCAGCGCGCCGTCGCCGATCACCGCCACGGTGCGCCGCTCGTTGCCCTGCAGGCGGTTGGCCAGCGCCATGCCCAGCGCCGCGCTGATCGAGGTGCTGGAATGGCCGACGCCGAAGGTGTCGTACTCGCTCTCGGCGCGGCGCGGGAAGGCGGCCAGGCCGCCCTTCTGGCGCAGGCTGGCCATCCGCTCGCGGCGCCCGGTGAGGATCTTGTGCGGGTAGGCCTGGTGGCCGACGTCCCACACCAGGCGGTCCTCGGGGGTGTGGTAGACGTGGTGCAGGGCGATGGTCAGCTCGACCACGCCGAGGCCTGCGCCGAAGTGCCCGCCGGTGCGTCCCACCGTGTAGAGCAGGTACTGGCGCAGCTCGTCGGCCAGGGTGTCCAGCTCGGCCTCGCCGAGGGTGCGCAGCGCGGCGGGGCTGTCGATACGGTCGAGCAGCGGCGTGTCGGGCCGTTGGCGGGGAAACTCGTGCAGCGTCTTGGGCATCGGACGGACTACGGCAATCGGCAAAAGATGCGGGAGTTTACCCGAAGCGGCCGGGGTGCCCAAGCAAGCGAAGGTCGGGAGCCGGCCGGGTGTCGGACGCGGGGGCGACGAGCGCAGCGCCGTAGAGTGGCTAACGGCGTCGCCCTGTCCACCCGGATGGTCGCGCTAGAGCGGAGTGACGCGCGTGCGGCGCGCAACGGGGGAGGGTGGATGGCCACACCGTGGAAAACGGCCGCAGGTCTTTTCCGCCATCGAGACCCGGAGGTGGAAGATCGCTGCGCGCGTCTTCCACCCTGCAGCGGCTCGTTCAGTGACGGCGCTCGACGATGTAGCGGGCCAGCTCGCGCAGGGCGTCGGCGCGGGTGTCGAACGGCTGCAGCGCGGCCAGCGCCTGGTCGCGCAGCGCCAGGGCGTAGGCCTTGGCAGCGGGCAGGCCGAGCAGCGCCGGGTAGGTCGGCTTGTCGTGGGCCTGGTCCTTGCCCTGGGTCTTGCCCAGGGTGGCGGTGTCGCTTTCCACGTCGAGGATGTCGTCCTGGACCTGGAAGGCCAGGCCGATGGCCCGCGCGTAGTCCTGCAGCGCGGCGAGGCTGGCGGCGTCGCTGCGCCCGCTGGCCAGCGCGCCGAGGCGCACGCTGGCCTCGATCAGCGCGCCGGTCTTGTGCCGGTGCATGGTCTCCAGCGCGGCCTGGTCGAGCTTGTGGCCGACCGAGCCGAGGTCGATGGCCTGGCCGCCGACCATGCCGGCGGAACCTGCGGCGCGCGCCAGGCTGGTGAGCATCGCCAGGCGGGTGTCGGCGTCCTGCGGGTTGCGCGCGGGGTCGGCGAGCACCTCGAAGGCCAGCGCCTGCAGGCCGTCGCCGGCGAGGATGGCGCAGGCCTCGTCGAAGGCGATGTGGGTGGTCGGCTGGCCGCGGCGCAGGTCGTCGTCGTCCATCGCCGGCAGGTCGTCGTGGACCAGCGAGTAGGCGTGGATCAGCTCCACCGCGCAGGCTGCGCCGTCGGCCCGTTCGGCGCTGCCGCCGAGGGTCTCGCAGGCGGCGTAGGCGAGCAGCGGGCGCACGCGCTTGCCGCCGTTGACCACGCTGTAGGCCATGGCGCGGTAGAGGCGCTCGAGTTCGCCGCGCGGGGCGACCAGCAGGGCGGCGAGCGCGGCGTCGACGCGCGCCTGGCAGCCGGCCTGGTACTGCGCGAGATTCATTCCTGCTCGCCCTCCGCCGCGAAGGGCGCGGTTTCGCCGTTCTGGCCGAGGAGGATCTGCACCTTCTGCTCGGCCTGGCTGAGCGCGCCCTGGCACTCGCGGGTCAGGCGGATGCCCTGCTCGAAGGCGGCCAGCGAGTCCTCGAGGGACAGTTCGCCGCTTTCCAGGCGCTCGACCAGGGTCTGCAGCTCGCTCAGCGACTGCTCGAAATCGGGGGCGGTTTTCTTGCGGGCCATGACGGCAATCTCGGAGGGCGGAAAACGGGCGCGACACTAGCAGAGCCGGGGCCTGCGGGCAAATTGCCGGGGCCGGCGGGGGCGCGGCGTCGGACCGTTGTAGAGGCGAATTCATTCGCCTTGCCGGAGCGATCAGGCGAGTGAATTCGCCCCTGCAGGTCAGATGGGCAATCGGTGCTCAGCGTGCGTAGGTGGCCCAGAAATAGTACAGGGTCATGCCGCCGCCCACCGCCAGCACCAGGGCGCGCAGCCCGCTTGCCGGCAGACGCTGGCCGAGCGCGCCGCCGGCGTAGCCGCCGAGGGTGGCGCCGGCGAGCAGCACGGCCAGCTCGCCCCAGCTGACCCGCCCGGCGACGATGAAGGTCAGGCTGGCGACGCTGTAGATCAGCGCCGAGACCAGGTTCTTCAGCGCGTTGGCGCGGGCCAGCGGATGGCCCTCGATGGCGAAGGCGGCCAGCTGCAGGATGCCCATGCCGGCGCCGAAGTAGCCGCCGTACACCGACACCAGACCGTGGGCGGCCAGCGACAGCGGCGCGTGCGGCGGCGCCTCGCCGGTCGCACCCCGCCGCGCGGCCAGCCAGCGGCTCAGCCAGGGGCTGGCGGCGAACAGCGCGGTGGCGGCCAGCAGCAGCCAGGGGATCAGCACGCGGAAGGTCTCGTCGCCGCCGGCGAGCAGCAGCAGGCCGCCGCCCAGCCCACCGGCCAGCCCGGCGGCGAGCAGCGGCAGCAGGTAGCGGCCGAGCGGGCGCAGCGTGCCGCGTGCCGCCCAGGCGCCGGCGATGCTGGCCGGCCACAGCGCCACCGCGTTGGTGGCGTTGGCGGTGACCGGCGGCAGGCCGGCGGCGAGCAGGGCGGGGAAGGAGAAGAAGGTGCCGCCGCCGGCCAGCGCGTTCATGGCGCCGGCGGCCAGGCCGGCGAACAGCAGGAGGAACAGCTCGGACAGGGGCATGGCGAATTCTGCACAAAAATGGTGCGCCAGCTTAGCAGCTCGGCGCGGCCCGCCAAGCGCCCGGGCGGACTTCAGGCGTCCTGACGGGTGGGCAGCTTGCTCTGCGTCCAGACTATCGCCGGCTGCGGCCGGCCGTAGAGGAAGCCCTGCTGGTGGTGGCAGCCGTTGTCCAGCAGGAAATCGGCCTGGCGCTGGTTTTCCACGCCTTCGGCGACCACCCGCATGCCCAGCTGTTCGGCGATCACCAGGATGCCGCGCACCAGGGCCACCGACTCGCGGCAGTCGGGCAGCCCGGCGACGAACTGGCGATCGATCTTCACGCCGTCGAAGGGGAAGAACTGCAGGTAGGCCAGCGAGGCGTAGCCGGTGCCGAAGTCGTCGAGGAACAGGGTCAGGCCGGCCTGCTTGAGCGCGTGCAGGGTATCGCGCACCTGCTGGTCGGCGTCCAGCAGGGTGGTCTCGGTGATCTCCAGCTCCAGGCGCTGCACCGGCGGCTGCTCCTCGGCGAGGATCGCCAGCAGCGCGCCGGCCAGGTCGCTCTGGCGGAAGTCCAGCGGCGACAGGTTGATGGCGATACCCCAGTCGTGGCCCTCGTCCTGCCAGCGGCGCAGTTGGCGGCAGGCTTGGCGGAAGATCCAGCGGGTGGCCTCGATGATCAGCCCGGTCTCCTCGAGCACCGCCATGAACTGCGCCGAATTGACCAGCCCGCGCTGCGGCGAGTGCCAGCGCAACAGCGCCTCGAAGGTGCAGCGGCGGCCGCCCAGGTCGATCTGCGGCTGGTAGTACAGCTCGAACTCGTCGCGGGCCAGGGCGTTGCGCAGCTCGGCCTCCAGGCAGTGACGCTGCTCGGCCTCCTCGGCCAGGCGCTGGTCGAAGTGGGCCAGGCGGTTGCGGCCGCGACTCTTGGCCTGATACAGGGCGAGGTCGGCCTGCTTGAGCAGCTGCGAGGCGTTGCTGCGACCGCCCTGCCGCTGGTGGGCGATGCCGATGCTCGGGCTGGTGAACAGCTCGTACTGCTGGACGTGGAACGGCTGGCGGAAGTCCTCCAGCAGCTGCTCCGCCAGGCCTTGGGCCTGGCCGGTCAGCTCGCCGGCGAGCAGCACGACGAATTCGTCGCCGCCCTGGCGGGCGAGCATGGCGCCGGTCGGCAGGCGCTTGCGCAGGCGCTCGGCCACCGCGCACAGCAGCTGGTCGCCGACCTCGTGGCCGAGGGTGTCGTTGATCCGCTTGAAGTGGTCGAGATCGATGAACAGCAGGCTCTGCGCCTCGCCGCACTGCAGGCCGAGTTCGAGGCGGGCGAGCAGGTGGGTGCGGTTGGCGGTGCCGGTCAGCGGGTCGAAGTGGGCCAGGTAGTGCAGGCGGTTCTCCGCCTGCTTGCGACTGCTGATGTCGCGGGCCAGCAGCAGCTGCATGGTCTGGCCGCTGCGCGGGAAGGGCGTGCACGAGGCTTCCAGCGGAAAGCTGCCGTTGCTGCGCCGGGCGGCGAACTCGAGGTTGCGGTTGGGCTGGGCGAGCAGGCGCGCCCAGGCGTCCTGGCCGAGCAGCAACTGGTCGATGCGCAGGCCGTCGAGGGCGGTGCCGCTGCGGGCGAACAGCTCGCTGGCGGCGGGGTTGGCCGAGTCGATGCATCCCTCGCCGTCGAGCACCAGCATGCCGACCGGGGCCGCGTCGATCAGACTGCGCAGCAGCTGCTCGCTGTCGCGCAGGGCGCGGCGCTCGTCCTCGAGCTGGCCGATCATGTGGTTGAGGCGATGGGCCAGGCGGCCGATGGCGTCGCCGCTGCCGGTTTCGCCACGCGCCAGGCGGTCGCCGGCGGCGAAGGCGTCGGCCGCCGCGGCCAGCGCGTTCAGGCGCCGGCTGTCGCGCTGGCGGCGATGCAGCCACAGGCTGGCGAGCGCCAGCAGCAGGAGGGCGAGCGAAGCGATCAGTCCGGACAACGGGGGCAGAGGCATGGCGGACGAGTCCTGCGGTGAGGCCTGCCACCATAGCCGAAAGGCGTGCAGAGGAGAATCCGGCTAAAACTCGCGGGCATAAAAAAGCCGGCTTGTGGCCGGCTTTACCGTAGCGGGTTCGACTTACTTCTGGTAAGCCGCTACCGCCTTGAGGATCACTTGGCGGGCTTCTTCGGCGTCGCCCCAGCTTTCCACCTTGACCCACTTGCCCGGTTCGAGGTCTTTGTAGTTCTCGAAGAAATGCTTGATCTGTTCGATCAGCAGGGCCGGCAGGTCGGTGTAGTTCTGCACGTCCTTGTAGAGGACGGTCAGTTTGTCGTGCGGTACGGCCACCAGCTTGGCATCGCCGCCGCCTTCGTCGGTCATGTGCAGCACGCCGACCGGACGGGCGCGGATGACCGAACCCGGGGCCACCGGGTAGGGGGTCACCACCAGCACGTCGAGCGGGTCGCCGTCGTCGGCCAGGGTGTGCGGGATGAAACCGTAGTTGGCCGGGTAGAACATCGGAGTGGCCATGAAGCGGTCGACGAACAGCGCATCGCTGTCGTGATCGATCTCGTACTTGATCGGCGCGTGGTTGGCCGGGATCTCGATGGCGACGTAGATGTCGTTCGGCAGGTCTTTGCCGGCCGGGATCTTGCTGTAGCTCATGGGTGACTCCAGGGTAGTTGGGGCCAAAAAGTGGCGCGCATTATAGGCGCATTCGTCGGGATGTGCCACGTTGTCGCAGTACTTCAGGACGAGCCGGCCTGCAGCGCCGCGGTCAGCGGGGCGAGGCGGGCCAGCGGGTCCTGCCGGTAGAAGCCGCGCAGCTGGGCGTAGACCGCCGGGAAGGCGGCCTCGAGCAGGTCGGGGGCGGTGAAGAAGTATTCGCTGGTGACCGCGAAGAACTCCGCCGGGCTCTCGGCGGCGTAGGGGTCGATGGCGGTCTCGGCGTCGGGATCGCGGTCCAGCGCGGCGTTGAGGGCGTCGAAGGCTTCCTGCATGGCGCCGGCCCAGGCGTCCGGGTGCATGTCCGGGTGCAGCGGCGGCTGGCCGTTGGCGCCGCCGTTGAGCATGTCCAGCTTGTGCGCCAGCTCGTGGATCACCAGGTTGTAGCCATCCAGCGCGCCGCTGGCCGCCACCCCGGGCCAGGCGAGGATCACCGGGCCCTGCTGCCAGGCCTCGCCGCTGCGCTCGTCGTCCCAGACGTGCTCGACGCCGGCCTCGTCGCGGTGGCGTTGCGGGCTGAGGAAGTCGTCGGGATACAGCAGCAGCTGATGGAAGCCCTGGTACCAGTCGAGGTCGGGCAGCTTGAGCAGCGGCAGGCAGGCCTGGGCGGCCAGGCGCAGGCGCGCGGCGTCGTCCAGCGCCACGCCGGGCAGGCAGGTCAGCTGCTTGTCGTGGAGGAACAGCAGGCTCAGCTCGCCGAGACGCTGGCGCTCGGTGGGATCGAGACCGGCGAGGACCGGCAGCTCGGCGCATACCGCGGCCCACAGCTGCGCATCGAGCGGGTGGCGGGCGAGCAGGCGGCGGCGTCGCCAGGAGCGGAAGAACACGGCGGGTGGTCCCTGTGCGGCGGGCGGGGTGATCGATTGTACGCCATCGTCACCGGCCGCGGCCCATTGGCGGCGCTGCGGCTACTTGCGTTGCCACTGGCCGTCGACGCGCACGTACTGCCCCGGCGGGGTCTTGTCGATGGCCTTCTTGCCGGCCATGGCCTCGACGTCGCCGAGCTGGATGTTGTTCTGGGCGGCGAGCTTCTGGTACTCGGCACGCCGCGCCTGGTTGATCAGCCGGGCGATCTCGCTGGCCTGGCCGCCTCCGGCGACCACACCGAGATAGCCGTCGGTCTGCTCGCCCAGCTGGCCGGCGGCCTTGGCGGCGGGCAGCGCCTGCATGGCGCCGGAGAGGTCGAGGGCCAGCGCCGGCAGGCTGAGGGCGCCGGCGAGCAGCAGGGTGGCGATGCGGGACGCGAAGGGCATGGCTGGCTCCTTAGAAGAGGCCGCTGGATTCGTCGAGAATGCCGTCCAGCGCCTTGTCGACCTTGATGTAGATCTCGTGCTCGATCTTCACGTTGAGATTGATGTTGATCGGCTCCTTGGGCGCGGCCAGCTGCACCGTGGGGGTGCAGGCGCCGAGCAGCAGACCGAGGAGCAGGGCCGACGGCAGAGCGGTGCGGTGACGCAGGCGCAGGCGCATGGTGTCTCCCCTGTCAGTCGCGTCGTTGCAGGCTTTGCTGCACGCGGCGCTGGATGGCTTCGTTGACGCGTCCGGAGAGCTGCAGGCTGGTCAGCAGGGCCGGGACGTTCTCTTCCAGGTTGATGGTGAGGTTGACCTGCCGGCCGCGCTCCAGCGCCGGGTTGCTGCCGGACAGGTGGAGAAGGACGTGCAACTCGCCCGTCGGCGCATAGTCGACCTGGCTGTCCAGTCGATCGTAGCGGAAATCCTCCAGCGCCAGGGTCACCAGGCGCAGCGCCGGGTTGCGTTGGCCATAGGCGCGGATGCGCTCCGAGCGCACCTGCAGCACGCCGCCGGGCGGCCGCGCGGCCAGACGGCCCTGGTCGATATGCAGGCCGTCGCGCTCCAGGCGCAGCGGCAGGGCGCCGTCGAGGCGGCCGCTGCCGGACAAACCCTCTGCGGGGTAGACCTCGAGCAGCTCGGCCAGTTCCAGGTCGGTGGCCTCCAGGTGCAGGGTCAGGGGCCGCTGTGCGACGGCGAAGGCGTCCGGGCGGGCGCGCGCCTGGCCGCCTAACAGACCGGCGTTCAACTTGTAGAGGATCAGGGTGCCGGCCTGCAGGGCGTCCGGGGTGGTGACGTAGCGCAGGCGCGCCTCCAGCGGGCCCAGCGGTACGCCGGAGTTGACGCGCTGGGCGCGGACGGCGGGCAGTTCGAGCCACAGCTGGCCCTCCTCCAGGCGGCCGTCGAGATGGGCGTCCAGTGCCTGCAGTTCGGTGCGGTCGTAGACGCCGGAGGCGCCGTTCAGCTCGACGGCCAGCGTCGCCGTGGGTGGCCGCGCGTCGGCGGGCAGCTGCAGGCTGGCCTCGGCGACCAGGCTGCCGGCGGACAGTTCGAGCAGCGCCGGCCAGGCGCTGAGCGTGGCGGCCAGCGGGTTGCCGCCGGCCAGGGCGAGGGGCGGCAGGCTGGTCTGCAGGTCGAGCGCGCCGCCCTTGACGCCGCCGTCCAGCTGTAGCGCCAAACCGGCGGCGTTGCCCAGGCGTCCGGCGAGGCGCTGCTCGTCCCCCTTGGCGCTCAGAGTCCCCTGCCAGCTCCAGCGCTGGGGTTTGAGTTGCGCGTGCTCGACCCGGCCGGCCTTCAGGGCGAGCGGGCCGGCGAGCCGCCAGGTGCCATCCTCGCCACGGTCGAACTGCAGACCGGCGAGGCTGGCGCGCAGGTCGTCCAGGCGCAGGCCGAGGTCCGGCTGTTCCAGACGGCGCGCGGCCAGCTGCGCGCCGGCAGCGGCGGTCAGCTGCAGGCGCGGAGCCTGCCACTGGCCGGTCAATGGCAGGTCGGCGTCCACCGCGCGCAGCGTCAGGGCTTCCCGCCGCCATTGCGGCAGGCGGCCCTGCAGGTGCAGTCGGTCGATGGTCAGCTGGCGCGGCAGGCCCTGCTCCGGCTGCCAGACGTCGGGCAGGCGCAGTTGCCATTCGGCGGTCAGTTCGAGGTCGTCGGGCAGTTGCGCCAGCGGCGCCGCGGCGGCGCCCAGCGTCTGCGCCAGCCAGGTGTGCAGCCAGGGCACCGGCGGCCGCGCGGGCAGCTGCAGGCGGCCGTGCAGTTCGCGGGCGGCGCCGGCGCGCAGCAATGTGGCGCGGGCGGCGAGGTGTTCGCGATCGTCGAGGCGCAGGGCCAGCTCCAGCTCGGCGGCGTCCGGGCTGCCGCGCAGCTCGCCGTCCAGGCGCAGACGGTGCGCGCCCTCGGTCAGGTCGAGATGCACGCTGGCCGGCAGCAGCGCGGCGCCCGCTTGCTGCAGGTGCAGACTGCCGGTCAGTTGGCAACGGGCCGCGGGGCAGGGCAGGTCGGCGACGATGCGCGCGACCGTCAGCTCGCTCGGCAAGCGGGCGAGCAGGGCGGCCAGTTGCTCCAGGTCGGGCAGGCGGCTGGCCTGTCCGCTCGGCGCGAGCGCTGCCTGCCACACGAGGCGCAGCTCGCCCACGGCGAGGCGGTCCAGACGCGGGGCGCGCAGGCCGAGCGACCAGTCGAGCTGCACGGCGTCAGCGGCGAGCTGCAGGCGGCGACCGTCGGCGGCCTGCTGTTCGAGGGCGAGCTGCTTCAGGCGCAAGCCGGCCAGCGACAGCTCGGCGCCCTGCCAGTCGAGGCCGACGATGCCCACCGCGTCCCGTATGTGTTGCCACCGCCAGGCGCCATAACCGGCAATGGCCAGCACGACGAGCAGCAGGATCAGCGCCGCCCAGGCCAGGGCGCGGCGCCAGCGGTGCGGGTGAGCCGGCATCGAGGGATCCTCGTCGCGGATGTCCTCGATCAAGGGTGCGGGCCACGGCGGCGCATGGCAAGCCCGCCGAACCTGCGCCGCATCCCGGAATTGCCGGGTGCGCCTGTGGTCCATTGGGGGCTGTGCTAACCTGCGCGACAGTTTTCCGGGCCCTGCCTGCCCGTCTTCGAGGTCATCCATGCATATCCACATTCTCGGCATCTGCGGCACCTTCATGGGCTCGCTGGCGGTCCTGGCCAAGGAACTCGGCCACCGCGTCACCGGCTCCGACGCCAACGTCTATCCGCCGATGAGCACCCAGCTCGAGGCCCAGGGCATCGAGCTGATGCAGGGCTTCGAACCCGCGCATCTCGATCCCGCGCCGGACCTGGTGGTGGTCGGCAACGCCCTGTCGCGCGGCAACCCGGCGGTGGAGTACGTGCTCAACAAGGGCCTGCCCTACGTCAGCGGTCCGCAGTGGCTGGCCGACCATGTGCTGCAGGGGCGCTGGGTGCTGGCGGTGGCCGGAACCCACGGCAAGACCACCACCACCAGCATGCTGGCCTGGGTGCTGGAGGACGCCGGGATGAGCCCGGGCTTCCTGATCGGTGGGGTGCCGCAGAACTTCGCCGTCTCCGCGCGCCTGGGCGGCACGCCGTTCTTCGTGGTCGAGGCCGACGAGTACGACAGCGCGTTCTTCGACAAGCGCAGCAAGTTCGTCCACTACCGGCCGCGCACCGCCATTCTCAACAACCTGGAATACGACCACGCGGACATCTTCCCGGACCTCGCGGCCATCGAGCGGCAGTTCCACCACCTGGTGCGCACCGTGCCCGGCGAGGGTCTGCTGATCCGCCCGGCCGCCGAGGAGGCGCTCGGCCGGGTGCTGGAGATGGGCTGCTGGACCCCGGTGCAGACCACCGGCCCCGGCGGTCAGTGGCAGGCTCACCTGCTGGCCGAGGACGGCTCGCGCTTCGAGGTGCGCTTCGAGGGCGAACTGCAGGGCATGGTGGAGTGGGAGTTGACCGGCCGCCACAACGTCGCCAACGCCCTGGCCACCCTCGCCGCGGCGCGCCACGTCGGCGTCACCGCGGCGCAGGGCTGCGCGGCGCTGTCCAGCTTCAAGAGCGTCAAGCGGCGCATGGAGAGGGTCGCCGAAGTCCGGGGCGTGACCATCTACGACGACTTCGCCCATCACCCGACCGCCATCGCCACCACCCTCGACGGCCTGCGCCAGCGCGTCGGCAAGGCGCCGATCATCGCGGTGATCGAGCCGCGCTCCAACTCCATGAAGCTCGGCGCCCACCGCGACGGCCTGCCCGCCTCGGTGGCCCAGGCCGACCGCGCCATCTGGTATGCGCCGGCCAACCTCGGCTGGGATCTGGCCGCCAGCGTGGCCGGCGCGACGGTGCCCAGCACCGTGTGCGACTCGCTGGAGGGCATCATCGCCGCGGTCAAGGGCAGCGCGGAGCCCGGCACCCAGGTGGTGATCATGAGCAACGGCGGCTTCGGCGGCCTGCACGGCAAGCTGGCCAAGGCGCTGGCGGAATAAGGAGAGCGCGATGTCCGGACCGGAACGCATCACCCTGGCCATGACCGGCGCCTCCGGCGCCCAGTACGGCCTGCGCCTGCTCGACTGCCTGGTGCAGGAGGAGCGCGAGGTGCACTTCCTGATCTCGAAGGCGGCACAGCTGGTGGTCGCCACCGAGACCGACGTCGCCCTGCCGGCCAAGCCGCGGGCGATCCAGGCCTTCCTCACCGAGTACACCGGCGCCGCGCCCGGCCAGGTGCGGGTGTTCGGCGAGCAGGACTGGATGGCGCCGCCGGCCTCCGGCTCCAGCGCGCCGGCGGCCATGGTGGTGGTGCCGTGCTCGACCGGCTCGTTGTCGGCCATCGCCACGGGAGCCTGCAACAACCTGATCGAGCGCGCCGCCGACGTCGCCCTCAAGGAGCGCCGCCAGCTGATCCTGGTGCCGCGCGAGGCGCCGTTCTCCAGCATCCACCTGGAGAACATGCTCAAGCTGTCTAACCTGGGCGCGGTGATCCTGCCCGCCGCGCCGGGCTTCTACCATCAGCCGCAGACCATCGACGACCTGGTCGACTTCGTGGTGGCGCGCATCCTCAACCTGCTGGGCATCCCCCAGGACATGCTGCCGCGCTGGGGCGAGCACCACCGGGTGAGTCCCGATGAGTGAGCCGGCAGGGACGCCTCCCTTCGTCTGCTTCGGCGCGAAGGCGAGCAGATTCGTCTCTGCAATCCTGCTGCTGGCGCCGCTGCTGCTCGCCGGCTGCGCCAGCGTGCGCACCCTCGACGCCGCCCAGCCCGGCGCGCCGCTGATCTACTCCGGCACCCGGCTGGACTGGTACAGCCTCAAGGGCGGCTGCTGCCCGCTCGACCATTTCGGCGCCGAGGCGCCGAAGCATCCCGCCCTCGACCTGCCGGCCAGCGCGCTGCTGGATACCCTGCTGTTGCCGTTGTCGATCGCCGCCGAACTGGGAATCGGGCTGGGGATCAGGGGCGGGAATTGAACGGCCGACCGGGTCGGCGGCGCCGGCCGGGATCAGGCCCGTTGCGCTCTGGCCGCTTCCTTGGCGTATTGCCGGCCGGCAGTCCCGATCATCAACCAGATGGCCAGCGCATGCAGACCGCCGACCAGGGCGAGGGCAAGAAAGACCGCGCCGAACGAAGGCGGCGAGCTGGCGCTGGCCAGCAGGACGATGCTCGACTGCAGCAGCAGATCGACGGTCAGCATGCCGACGAAGATCGAGCGCTGTTCCGGAGGGGTGAGATAACGGCCGTTTTTCTTCGCGAACGCCAGGCAGGCCCAGATGACGGCGCCCATCAAGGCCGCGCTATTGGTGCCGGAGTTGCTCTGCATGCCGAGCAGGTGCATGCCGAGGGCGATGGCGAACAGCAGGAAAAGGTAGGCGAGGGTGAAGCGGCCGAGCAGGGCGATGAGAGGCATCGGGCAGGTTCCTTTGCGGTGACCGGCCCACGCTCCTGCACGGGCCGGTGCGGGACATCCGGTATCCCGCACCGCTTCATTTAACCCTCAGGGCGTCGGCTGTGGGAGCCCGGAAGGGTGACGCGCTTCACAGCCTTCTCCGCCGGCGCCAGCGCTGCGCTCACCCGCGCCCGGCGGCTCCTCACTCCGCGAGGCCCACCACCTCCCCGCAACTCTCGCTCAACCCGAACCTGCCCTTGGCGTCGCGGCTCACCCGGCCCATCGCCACCTTGGGATCATGGGTGAACACCAGTCGGCCATTGCGCGCCAGCAGGTCGTCGAGCAGCGCGGTCTTCTCCTCGATCAGGCCTTCCGGGAAGCGGTCGTAGCCCATGGTGATCGGCAGGTGCACCCAGGGCGCACCGGGGATCAGGTCGCCGGCGAACAGCACGGGGCCGCCGGGCATGGCGACCTCGGGGAGGAACTGGCCGGGGGTGTGGCCGTCGCTGACGTGAAAGCGCCAGTCGGCACCGAGGGTTGGTGAGGTTTCGCCGTCGCCGAGCAGCTCCAGGCGGCCGCTGGCTTCGAGCAGTTCGAGCAATTCGGGGATGTACGAGGCGCGGTCGCGGGCGTGCGGCGCCATCGCGCGCTGCCACTGGCGGCGGCCGGTGACGAAACGCGCGTTGGGGAACAGCAGGCGCGGCGGCTGGCCTTCCTGCCAGGGCGCGAGCAGGCCGCCGGCGTGGTCGAAGTGCAGGTGGGTGAGCACCACCACGTCGATGTCGGCGTCGGAGAGGCCCTGGGCGGCCAGGCTGTCGAGCAGCACGTGGCGGTCTTCCTGGACGCCGTAACGCTCCTTCAGTTCCGGGCTGAAGAAGGCGCCGATGCCGGCTTCCACCAGGATGTTGCGCTCGTCCTCGCGCACCAGCAGGGCGCGGCAGCCGAGGTCGATGCGGTGCAGTTCGTCGGCCGGCATCCAGCGCTCCCACAGGGCGCGCGGCGCGTTGCCGAACATGGCGCCGCCGTCGAGCTTCTGACTGTTGCCGGACAGGGTGGTCAGGGTACGCATGGTCGAATCCTTGTTGTTCTTGTCGGGACGAGACCGCCAAGGCTACTCCGGCCCCGGGCGGCCCGCAGCAGAAAAAAGACGCGGCGACCGTGGAGCGGACCGCCGCGTCAAACGGACTCAGAACTGCGCGTCGGCGAGGCCGTACAGCGGCGCGCTGCCGGCGCGGATGCTCGCCTCCAGGCTGTGGATGCGCGGCAGCAGCTTGCGGAAGTAGAACTGCGCGGAGGCCAGCTTGCCGGCGTAGAAGGCTTCGTCGCCGGCGCGCTTGAGGGTGGCGACGCTGGCCATGCGCGCCCACATGTAGGCGTAGGCGACATAGCCGAACAGATGCAGGTAGTCGACCGCGGCGGCGCCGACTTCGGCCGGATTCGCGGCGGCCTGCTGTTCCAGCCAGGCGCTGACGCTCTCCAGGCGTTCGAGGGCGGCGAGCAGCTCGCTGGCGTAGGGCTGGGCGCTGCCGGCCGGGCTGTCGACGAAGGCGCGGATCTCGGCGGCAAACAGGCGCAGGCTGGCGCGCTGGTTGCCGAGCACCTTGCGGCCGAGCAAATCGAGCGCCTGGATGCCGTTGGTGCCCTCGTAGATCTGCGCGATGCGCACGTCGCGCACCAGCTGCTCCTGGCCCCACTCGCGGATGTAGCCGTGGCCGCCGAACACCTGCTGGCCGTGCACGCAGCTCTCCAGGCCGGTGTCGGTGAAGAATGCCTTGGCCACCGGGGTGAGCAGGGCGACCAGGGCCTCGGCGCGTTCGCGCTCGGCGGCGTCGACGGCGAACTTGGCCAGGTCGAGCTGCTGGCCGACCCAGGTGGCGAAGGCGCGGCCGCCCTCGGTGAGCGCCTTGATGGTCAGCAGCATGCGCCGCACGTCGGGGTGGGCGATGATCGGGTCGGCGCTTTTTTCCGGCTGCTGCGGACCTTGCGGGGCGCGGCCCTGCAGGCGCTCGCGGGCGTAGGCCACGGCGCTCTGGTAGGAGGCCTCGGCGCAGCCGATGCCCTGGATGCCGATCGACAGGCGCTCGTAGTTCATCATGGTGAACATCGCGGCGAGGCCGCGGTTGGGCTCGCCGACCAGGTAGCCGGTGGCGCCGTCGAAGTTCATCACGCAGGTGGCGGAAGCCTTGATGCCCATCTTGTGCTCGATGGAGCCGCAGGACACGGCGTTGCGCGCGCCGAGCGAACCGTCGCCATTGACCAGGAACTTGGGCACCAGGAACAGCGAAATGCCGCGCGAGCCGGCCGGCGCGTCGGGCAGGCGGGCCAGCACCAGGTGGACGATATTGGCGGTCAGATCCTGCTCGCCGCCGGTGATGAAGATCTTGCTGCCGCTGATCGCGTAGCTGCCGTCGGGCTGCGGCTCGGCGCGCGAGCGCAGCAGGCCGAGGTCGCTGCCGGAGTGGGCCTCGGTCAGGCACATGGTGCCGGCCCACTCGCCGCTGTATAGGCGCGGCAGGTAGGTGGTCTTCAGCTCCTCGCTGGCGTGGGCGTCGATGGCCAGGCAGGCGCCGGAGGTCAGCGCGGAATACAGGGCGAAGCTCGAGCCCGCCGCGTAGAGCATCTCCTCGAACTGCACGGCGAGCATCTTGGGCATGCCCAGGCCGCCGTAGGCCGGGTTGCCGGACAGGCCGACCCAGCCGCCCGCGACGTAGGTGGCGTAGGCCGCCTGGAAGCCGGCCGGGGTGCTGACCGCGCCGTTGTCGAAGCGCGCACCTTCCTCGTCGCCGCTGCGGTTGAGCGGGGCGAGTAGGCTGCCGGTGACCTTGGCGGCCTCCTCGAGGATGGCGTCGGCGATGTCGCCGTCGATGGTCTCGCGGAGCGCCGGCAGGCGTGCCCACAGGGCCGGGGCCTGGAAGACCTCGTGGAGGACGAAGCGCATGTCGCGCAGCGGGGCGTTGAACTCGGGCATGTCAAACCTCGTGGATCGGGCGCCGGGGCGCCGGGTGGTTCGTGCGGCCCCGGCCATCCAGAAGAATGGCCGGGCCGCCAGTACGGTAGTCAGTGGGCGAGCGCGGCGGCCGAGCCGAGGCCGGTCTGCGCGCGTACGAACTGGTCGTCGAAGGCCGCCTGCTCGCGCGCGGCGCGGGCGCTGCGGTCGAGCTTGGAGACGACCACTATGACCAGGAAGGCCAGCGGCATGGAGATCAGCGCCGGATGGTCGTAGGGGAAGATCGCCTTGGCGTGGCCCAGCACGGTGACCCACACCGCCGGCGAGAGGATCACCAGCAGCATGGCGCTGACCAGGCCGGCGATGCCGCCGCACAGCGCGCCGCGGGTGGTCAGGCCCTTCCAATACATGGCCATGATCAGCACCGGGAAGTTGGTCGAGGCGGCGACGCCGAAGGTCAGGCCGACCAGGAAGGCGACGTTCTGCTTCTCGAACAGGATGCCGAGCAGGATGGCGACGATGCCCAGGCCCACGGTGGCCAAGCGGGTCACGCGCATCTCGTCCTTCTCGCTGGCCTTACCCTTCTTCAGCACGGTGGCGTACAGGTCGTGGGAGATCGCCGAGGCGCCGGCCAGGGCCAGGCCGGAAACCACGGCGAGGATGGTGGCGAAGGCCACCGCGGAGAGGAAGCCGAGGAACAGGTTGCCGCCGACCGCCTTGGCCAGGTGCATGGCCACCATGTTGCCGCCGCCGATCAGCGCGCCCTTGGTGTCGCCGCCGACGAAGTACTGCGGGTCGCTGCCGACGATGACGATGGCGGCGAAGCCCAGGGTGGCGACCACCAGGAAGAAGAAGCCGATGAAGCCGGTGGCGAAGAACACCGACTTGCGCGCCTCCTTGGCGTTGGGCACGGTGAAGAAGCGCATCAGGATGTGCGGCAGGCCGGCGATGCCGAACACCAGGCCGAGCGACATCGAGGCGGCGTTGAACGGGTCGGCGAGCATGCTGCCCGGGCCCATGATCGCCTTGCCGATGGCGTGGGTGTCGACGGCGCGGGAGGCCAGCGTCGAGTAGCTGAAGCCGAACTCGGCCATCGCCAGCAGCGCCAGGGTGGTGCCGCCGGCGAGCAGCAGCACGGCCTTGATGATCTGCACCCAGGTGGTGGCGATCATGCCGCCGAAGATCACGTAGACCAGCATCAGCGCGCCGACCACCATCACCGCCACCGGATAGTCGAGGCCGAACAGCAGCTTGATCAGCTGGCCGGCGCCGACCATCTGCACCACCAGGTAGCAGCACACCACGGTCAGCGAGCCGAACGCGGCGAAGGTGCGGATGCGCGTCTGGTCGAGGCGATAGGAGACGATGTCGGCGAAGGTGTAGCGGCCCAGGTTGCGCAGCCGCTCGGCCATCAGGAAGGTGATCAGCGGCCAGCCGACGAAGAACGCCACGGTGTAGACGAAGCCGTCGTAGCCCTTGGCGAACATCAGGCTGGACAGGCCGAGCAGGGTGGCGGCCGACATGTAGTCGCCGGCGATCGCCAGGCCGTTCTGGAAGCCGCTGATGCCGCCGCCGGCGGTGTAGAAGTCGGAGGTGGAGCGGGTCTGCCGCGCGGCCCACCAGGTGATCGCCAGGGTGGCGAGGACGAACACCAGGAACATGCCGATGGCGTGCAGGTTGAGCGGCTGCTTCTCGGCGGCGGCGACCGCCGGACCGGCGAAGGCGGCGGCGGGCAGCAGGGCGAGGGCGCCGAGGGTCAGGGTGGCGAGGTTCGGGCGCTTCATTGGCGGCTCTCCTGCACGAGTTCGGCGCTCAGGGCGTCGAAGCGGGTATTGGCGCAGCGCACGTACCAGCCGGTGAGCAGCCAGGAGAACAGGATCACCGCCGCGCCGATCGGCAGGCCGACGCTCAGCGGGCTGCCCTCGGCGAGCGGCTGGTGCAGCCAGGCCGGCGCGAAGGCCACGGTGGCCATGAACAGGAAGTAGACGCCGAGCACCGCGGCGCTCAGCGACCAGGCCAGGCGCGAACGGCTCTGCGCCAGCTGGTGGAACTTGGGATTGTTGCGGATGTGGTCGTAGTTCTGGGCATGACGGGAAACGCTGAGGTCCATGATCGGGCTCCGAATTGTTGTTGTAGCCGTACCCCGCGGCGGTACGTGAGCGCCGCCGCGCCGTGACGCCCGGCAGGCCGGGCGCCGTCATCCTTGGGGAAGAGCGTGGGGCTAGAGCGCCCGTGCCCAGTCGCGCAGCACGTACTTCTGGATCTTGCCGGTGGAGGTCTTCGGCAGGGCGTCGAACACCACGGTCTTGGGCACCTTGAAGTGCGCCAGGTGTTCGCGGCAGAAGGCGACGATCTCCGCCTGGCTGGCCTGGTGGCCGTGCTTGAGGGTGACGAAGGCGCACGGCGTCTCGCCCCACTTCTCGTCCGGGCGGGCCACCACGGCGGCCTCCAGCACCGCCGGGTGGCGGTACAGCACGCCCTCCACCTCGATGGTCGAGATGTTCTCGCCGCCGGAGATGATGATGTCCTTGAGGCGGTCCTTGATCTCCACGTAGCCGTCCGGGTGGCACACGGCCAGGTCGCCGGTGTGGAACCAGCCGCCCTCGAAGGCATCGCTGGTGGCGCTCGGGTTCTTCAGGTAGCCCTTCATCACCGTGTTGCCGCGCATGAAGATCTCGCCGAGGGTCTCGCCGTCGCGCGGCACCGGCTCGAGGGTCTTCGGATCGCCGACCATCACCCCCTCCAGGGTCGGGTAGCGCACGCCCTGGCGCGCCTTGATGCGCGCCCGCTCGTCGAGCGGCAGGGCGTCCCACTCCTCGTGCCAGGCGCAAACGGTGACCGGGCCGTAGACCTCGGTGAGGCCGTAGACGTGGGTGACCCTGATGCCCATCTCCTCCACCGCGCCGATCACCTTGGCCGGCGGCGCGGCGCCGGCGACCATGGCGTTGACCGGATGGTCGATGGCCGCCTTGGCCGAGTCGGGCATGTTGACCAGCGCGTTGAGCACGATGGGCGCGCCGCACAGGTGGGTGACGCGGTGCTCGCGGATCAGGGTGAGGATCTTCTGCGGGTCGACCCGGCGCAGGAACACGTGGGCGCCGGCCAGCGCGGTGATGGTCCAGGGATAGCACCAGCCGTTGCAGTGGAACATCGGCAGGGTCCACAGGTACACCGGGTGGTGGCCCATCGCCCAGGTCATCTGGTTGCCCATGGCGTTGAGGAAGGCGCCGCGGTGGTGGTAGACCACGCCCTTGGGGTTGCCGGTGGTGCCGGAGGTGTAGTTGAGGCTGATCGCCTGCCACTCGTCCGCCGGCCACTGCCAGGCGAACTCCGGATCGCCCTCGGCGAGCAGCGCCTCGTAGTCGAGTTCGCTGACCGCCTCGCCCTCGCCGTACTCCGGGTCGTCGACGTCGACCACCAGGATCGGCCGGCCGAGCATGCCCACCGCGGCGTGCACCACCTGGTGGAACTCGCGGTCGGCGATCAGCACCTTGGCCTCGCCGTGCTGCAGCATGAAGGCGATGGCTTCGGCGTCCAGGCGCACGTTGAGGGTGTTGAGTACCGCGCCGATCATCGGCACGCCGAAGTGCGCCTCGAGCATGGCGGGGATGTTGGGCAGCATCACCGCCACGGTGTCGCCCTGGCCGATGCCGCGGCCGGCCAGCGCCGAGGCCAGGCGCCGGCAGCGTCGGTAGGTTTCGCGCCAGTCGCGGCGGATGGCGCCGTGGATCACGGCGAGACGGTCGGGATAGATGCTGGCGGTGCGCTCGATGAAGCTGAGCGGGGTGAGGGCGAGGTGGTTCACGGGTGCGGGCGCAAGGCCCTGCTCGTAGATCGACATGGCAATATCCGCTGGCTGATTGTTAGCTCTGTTCTTGTTCGCTCATCGATGCGGCGCGGCCGGATCGACGACCTGCGGCACCACGTCCTTGTGGTGACTTGTCTCGAGCATAGATCGGTTCTGCGGAAATGTGTATAGGTTTTTATCTAATCTAATATAGTATAACTACCATATCAGTTGGAGAGGCCAGAAAAGATGGCGCAGACGGACCCCCGGCCGGCGGATCTGCCGCGCGAATTGCGCGAACTGTTGCGCCTGACCGGCGCGGCGGTGGCGCGCGACGAACTGGCCGACGCCCTGCTGCGTCTGGCGCAGGCGCGCCCGGAAGTGGCGCAGGCCTACTACCTGGCCTGGCAGCCGGCGGCCGGCACCTACGCCGAACTGGGCAGCGCCCGCCGCCTGCCGCCGGGCGCCGGCGATCCGGCGCAGGCCAGCGATGCCGCGCTGTTCACCGCCCTGGCGGCGCGCGGCGAGCTGAGCGTCGCGGACTTGCGCGTGCTGCCCTGCTGGCTGGCCGGCCGCCTGCGCCGCGCCGGCATCCACGACGGCGTGGCCCTGGCCCTGGAACTCGCCTCCGGCGAGCCCGGCCTGCTGCTGCTGGTGCTCGCCGAGGGCGTCGCGCCGGGACTGGCCGGCTGGCTCGGCGAGCTGCTCGGCGCGCTGCTGGGCCTGGCGCGCCGGCCGGTGCCGGCGGCGCCGCTGCTGCAGGCCGACGATGCGCCGAGCCTGTTGCTCGATGCCGGCGGCGCCCTGCTCGATCTCAACCGCGCCGCCCACCGCCTGCAGCACGACTGCGCGCTGGCCGCGCCGCTGGCGCTGCTGCCGGTCAACCACCGCCAGCTGGTGCAGGCCTGTCGCCGCCAGCACCGCGCCGTGGGGCCGGTGGCCGCCGAGGTCGGCGGGCGCAGCCTGCTCTGGCAGTTCATCCCCGGCGAAGAGGGCCGTGTGCTGGCCCGTGGCCGCGACGCCAGCGAGCAGCTGCGCGGCGAGCGCGAGGCGGCGCAGGCGCGCCGCCTGTACCGGGTGATCACCGAGAACACCACCGACCTGATCTCCCGGCACACCCCGGACGGTCGTTTCCTCGACGCCTCGCCGGCCTCCTGGACCCTGCTCGGCTACTGGCCGGAGCAACTGCGCGGGCTGCGCGTGCGCGAACTGCTGCATGCCGACGACCTCGGCCAGATGCGCCAGGCGCGCGAGCAGCTCGAGCGCCTCGGCTACCACACCATGACCTACCGCCTGCGTCACCGCGACGGCCGCTACCTGTGGTTCGAAACCGCCTCGCGGGCGATCCGCGAGACCTACACCGGCAGCGTGGTGGAGATCGTCAGCGTGTCGCGCGACATCACCGCGCGGGTGCGCGGCGAGGAGGCGCGCCGGCGCCTGGCCGAGGTGATCGAGGCGACCACCGACCTGGTGCTGTTCATCGACCGCGCCGGCAACCTCACCTACCTCAACCAGGCGGCGCGGCGCACCCTGGGCCTGGCCGAGGAGGCGGCGCCGCCTTTGGCCGCGCTGCTCGAGCCCGCCGAGCTGGCGCGGCTGCTCGACGACGGCCTGGCCTGCGCCGAGCGCAGCGGCGTATGGCGCAGCGACATGCGCCTGCACGCGCCGGAGAGTGAGGTCTCGCTGCCGGTGTCGCTGGTGCTGCTGGCGCATGCCGGCGCCGACGGCGGCCGCTACTTCTCGCTGGTGGCGCGCGACATGACCGAGCGCGAGCTGCGCGAGACCCAGCTGCGCCGTCACCAGGACGAGCTGGCGCATACCGCACGGCTGGTCAGCATGGGCGAGCTGGCCTCGGGGATCGCCCACGAGATCAACCAGCCGCTGGCCGCGGTGGTCAACTACGCCAGCGCCAGCCAGCGCTACCTGCAGGGCGCGGCGGACAATCCGCAGGCGCTGGCGCGCGTCGCCCAGGGCCTGGAGCGGATCACCGCCCACGCCAACCACGCCGCCGAGGTGATCCGCCGCCTGCGCGCCTTCCTGCGCAAGGGCCAGCGGCGCCTGCAGGCGCTCGACCTCGCGACGGTGGCGCGCGAGGCGGTGCGCCTGTGCGCCTGGGAGGCGGCGCAGGCGCAGGTGGCGATCCTCGACGATCTGCCGGACAATCTGCCGCCGGTGTACGCCGACCGCGTGCTGCTCGAACAGGTGCTGCTCAACCTGCTGCGCAACGCCATCGACGCCAACCGCGAGGCGCATCCCGGCGCGCCCTCGCGCATCCGCCTGGACGCCGGTCTGGAGAGCGGCGGCCAGCGCCTGTGCATCGGCGTCGAGGATCAGGGGCCGGGGGTCGGCGAGGTGGAGCTGGAGCAGATCTTCACGCCCTTCTACACCAGCAAGGCCGAGGGCCTGGGCCTGGGGCTGTCGATGAGCCGGTCGATCGTCGAGGGCTTCGGCGGCGAGCTGGGCGCCAGCCGCCAGGCCGAGGGGCTGCGGCTGAGCTGCTGCCTGCCGCTGGCCGGACGCGGCGAGGCGGCGCAACAAGAACAACAGGAGTGAGGGATGGCGGTGGCGCAGGAACAGCTGGTGTACGTGGTCGACGACGACCAGGGCATGCTCGATTCGACCGTATGGCTGCTCGAGTCGGTGGGGCTCAAGGCGTTGCCGTTCACCAACGGGCGGGACTTTCTGGCCGCCTGCGACCCGTCGCGGCCGGCCTGCGTGCTGCTCGACGTGCGCATGCCGGGCATGGGCGGGCTGAACGTGCAGGAGGAGCTGCGCGCGCGCGGCCTGGAGCTGCCGGTGATCTTCGTCAGCGGCCATGCCGACGTGCCGATCGTGGTGCGCGCCTTCAAGTCGGGGGCCTGCGACTTCCTCGAGAAGCCGTGCAACGAACAGCAACTGCTCGACAGCGTGCAGCAGGCGCTGCGCCGGCATGCCGAGCGGTTGGCCCGCGAGGGCGGTGCGGCGGCGCTGCGCGCGCGGCTGGACAGCCTCACCCCGCGCGAACGCGACGTGCTGCTGCCGCTGGTGCAGGGCTACACCAGCCGCGAGATCGCCGAGCAGCTGGCCATCAGCGTGAAGACCGTCGACCTGTATCGCGCCCGGGTGATGAAGCGCATGCAGGCCGAGCGACTGACCGACCTGGTCGGCATGGCCTGCGTCGCCGGGCTGATCGATCCGCTCGCCGCGCGCGGCGACTGAGCCCCGCGCGCCCACCCGCCGGCGGCTGCCTCCCTGGCCACGGGCACAGGCGGAAGCGGGCTTACTAGTCGGCGCTGGCGCCGCACATCGCTCCGGCGTAGTCGGCCCAGGCGGCGAACAGGCAGTCGAGGAAATCGTGCATGGTCATGGTCGTGCCCTCCCGTGGGTACTCCGGCGCCATTGTCCCGCCGCGAACGGCCGGGCGCCGCTAGAATCCTTCTATGGGCAGCATAGTCGACCGCCGGCGGGAACTTGGTCGCGCAGGCGGCGGTCTGCTGGGGACATCAGTCGCCATCGCCGAGGAAGCCCTTTCCGTGAGTCGTCATATCCTGGTCGCCGGCCTGTTGGTCCTGTTCGGTCCGCCGTTGTGGGCGGAAGAATGCAGCGTCGATATCGAGGCCAACGACCGGATCGCCTTCAATGTGCATGCCATTGAAGTCAGCCGCAGTTGCCAGGAATTCACTGTCAACCTGCAGCATACCGGTACGCTGGAAAAGACCCTGATGGGGCACAACTGGGTGCTGGCGCGCGCCCGCGACCAGCAGGCGGTGGCCACCGCCGGCCTGGTCGGCGGTCTGGCGCACAGCTTCACGCGGCCGGGCGATGCGCGGGTGCTGGCCGCCACAGCGGTGATCGGCGGCGGCGAGTCGACCTCGGTGACCTTCCCGGTCAGCCTGCTCGAGGCTGGCCAGCAGTACCTGTTCTTCTGCTCCTTCCCCGGCCACACCCCCCTGATGAGAGGGACGCTGCGCCTGGTCGACTGAGCCGCGCGTACCGACTCAGACCTGCGGGAGGGCGCGGCTGCGCTGTTCCTTGTGGGCGATCCAGTGTTCGACCAGCGCGCGCAGCTGGGACAGCTCGACCGGCTTGGCGACGTGACCGTCCATGCCGACCTGCTGGGCGCGCTCCTTGTGCTCCTCGAGGATGTGCGCGGTCATCGCCACCACCGGCGTGCGCGGCTGCTGGCTGGCGGCCTCCCAGGCCCGCAGCTGCTCGGTGGCGTGGAAGCCGTCGAGCACCGGCATCTCGCAGTCCATCAGCACCAGGTCGTAGTGCTTTTCCTGCATCGCGCGCAGCGCGTCGCGGCCGTTGCTGACCAGGTCGGGCACCAGGTCGAGCTTGCCGAGCATGCCCTGGATCACCTTGGTCGAGATGCTGTTGTCCTCGGCCACCAGCACGCGGAAGCCGGCCGGCACGTCCAGCGCCGGCGGCAGGCGCTGGCTGCCCGGGGTGGGCGGACGGCGGCTGCGACCGAGTTCCTCGGCGAGGGTGGCCTTGAGGGTGTAGCCGGCCACCGGCTTGGCGAGAATCCGGCTGATACCGGCGTTGCGCGCCACCAGCTTGCTGGGCGCCTGGCTCTGGCCGCCGAGCATGACCAGCAGCAGGTCGTGGTTGATGAAGGGATCGGCCTTGATCCGCGCGGCCAGCTGCAGGCCGTTCATGGTCGGCATGTCGTAGTCGAGCAGTACCGCGTCGAAGTATTCGTGCAGGTTGGCCTTGGTGCGCAGCAGGGCCAGCGCCTCGGCGCCGGAGGCGGCGCTGCTGACCTGCAGGCCCCAGCTCGAACACTGCTGCAGCAGCACCTTGCGGCAGGTTTCGTTGTCGTCGACCACCAGCACCCGCGCCTCGCGCAGCTGCAGCTCTGCCGGGAAGGGCACCGGGGCCAGGCTGGCGCTGTCCAGCGGCAGGGTGATCCACAGGGTATTGCCCTGCTGGTTGCCGCTCTCGATGCCGAACTCGCCGCGCATCATGCCGATCAGCTCGCGACTGATCAGCAGGCCGAGGCGGCCGTCGGGGTGGGTCTGTTCGAGATAGTCGCGGCTGAGCAGGCGGCCGTCCTGCAGTTCGGCGCGATCGGTGGCGCTCAGCGGCCGGCCGCTGTCCTGCACGGCCAGGCGCAGGCGCGGCTGGGACTGCTCGCGATCCAGCGCGGCGATCAGCATCACCTCGCCCTCGTCGGTGTGGCGGAAGGCGTGGTCGAGCAGGTTGAGCAGGGTCTGGCGCAGGCGCGCCGGGTCGCCGCTGACGGTGCGCGGCACCTGCGGCTGGATGAAGCCGATCAGCTCGACGCCCTGCTGTTCGGCGCGGGCGCGGAAGATCTCCAGGCACTCGTCGACCAGCGCGTGGAGGTCGAACTGCACGTGCTCCAGCTCGATCTCGCCGGATTCCAGGGCAGAAATGTCGAGGATCTCGTTGATCAGCAGCAGCAGCTCGTTGCCGGCGCTGTGGATGGTCTGCACGTAGTCGCGCTGCTTGGCCGACAGCGGGGTGTCGAGGAGCAGCTCGGTCATGCCCAGCACGCCGTTCATCGGCGTGCGGATCTCGTGGCTGATGCGGGCGAGGAACTTGGCCTTGCCCTCCAGCTCAGCGCGGCTGGCGGCCTCGGCCTGGCTGGCATTGACCCGGGCATTGCTGTGTTGGGCCTGGCGTTCGCAGAGGATCAGGGTGGCGTTGAACAGGGCGACCAGGCTGACGCCGAGCAGGGCGGCGTTGATCGAGTCCGGCAGGGCTGGCCAGATGCCGCTCAGGCCGAGCAGCAGCGGCAGGCCGGCCAGCAGGCCGAGCAGCAGGTTGGGGCGCTCGCGGGCGTCGCAGAAGTACAGCAGGTGGTAGAGCGCCAACACCAGCAACGCGCCGCCGAGGGCTCCGAGCGCGAGAGCGGGCGTGAGGGACGCCGGCAGCCAGGCGTGGGCGGCGGGGACGTGGGCGAGAAGCGGCGGCACGGCAGCGGGCAGCGCCAGCAACAGGCTGGCCACCAGGGTGATGGCAATCCGGGACCAACGCACGTTCAGGCATCCCTATCTGGGTGAGGTGGACCGATTATTATAGGGGGAGGTACGCGCGGAACGAGATTGCTGCCTGAAAACAGGCGACAAGTGGAAGGGAAATTCGCTGGGATCCGACCGGCGGTGCCGGAGCGAGAGGCGCCGACCCCGCCGTAGCGGGGCCAGGCGCAGGGCGTCAGCCCTCGCCGCGTTCGCGGGCGATGGCGCGGTAGCCGATGTCGTGGCGGTAGAACATGCCGTTCCAGCGGATCTGCTCGGCCAGGCGGTAGGCCTGCTGCTGGGCGTCGGCCACGCTGGCACCGATGGCGGTGGCGCACAGCACGCGACCGCCGGCGGTGACGATCTGGCCGTCCTTCAGCGCGGTGCCGGCGTGGAACACCTTGCCGTCGATCTTCGCCGCTTCCTCCAGGCCCTCGATGACGTCGCCCTTGGCGTAGTCGCCCGGGTAGCCGCCGGCGGCCAGCACCACGCCGACGGTCGGCCGCGGATCCCAGGTCGCCTCGACCTTGTCCAGCGCCTTGGCCAGCGCGGCCTCGACCAGCAGCACCAGCGAACTCTCCAGACGCACCATGATCGGCTGGGTTTCCGGGTCGCCGAAGCGGCAGTTGAACTCGATGACCTTGGGCGCGCCGCTCTTGTCGATCATCAGGCCGGCGTACAGGAAGCCGGTGTAGACGTTGCCTTCGGCCGCCATGCCGCGCACGGTCGGGTAGATGATCTCGTCCATCACCCGCTGGTGTACCGCCGGGGTGACCACCGGGGCCGGCGAGTAGGCGCCCATGCCGCCGGTGTTCGGGCCACTGTCGCCGTCGCCGACGCGCTTGTGATCCTGGCTGGTGGCCATCGGCAGCACGTTGGCGCCGTCGACCATGACGATGAACGAGGCTTCCTCGCCGTCGAGGAATTCCTCGATCACCACGCGCGCGCCGGCGTCGCCGAAGGCGTTGCCGGACAGCATGTCGCGCACCGCTTCCTCGGCTTCGGCCAGGGTCATGGCGACGATCACGCCCTTGCCGGCGGCCAGGCCGTCGGCCTTCACCACGATCGGTGCGCCCTGCTCGCGCAGGTAGGCCAGCGCCGGCTCGACTTCGGTGAAGTTCTGGTAGGCGGCGGTGGGGATATTCTGGCGGGCCAGGAAGTCCTTGGTGAAGGCCTTGGAGCCTTCCAGCTGGGCGGCGGCGGCGGTCGGGCCGAAGATGGCCAGGTTGCGGCTGCGGAACAGGTCGACCACGCCCTTCACCAGCGGGGCTTCCGGGCCGACGATGGTCAGCTGCACGTTCTTCTCGGCGAAGTCGGCCAGCTGCTCGATGGCCAGCACGTCGATGGCGACGTTCTCGCACTTGGTTTCGGTCGCGGTGCCGGCGTTGCCGGGGGCGACGAACACCTTGGCGACGCGCGGATCCTGCGCCACCTTCCAGGCCAGGGCGTGCTCGCGGCCGCCGCTGCCGATGATCAGTACGTTCATGTTGCTCTCCTGAGGAGTGGGCCTGGGGCCCCTCGGTGGAAAACACTGCGCGGTTTTCCACCCTACGGAATCTGTGACTGTTCCCCGCTCTGCGTGGGAATGTCGCTGTGGACGCCCGGCGTCCGAGACCGGGGGACGCGGAGCGTCCCCAGGCGGCGTGCCCACGCGGAGCGTGGGTACGATCAGTGCTTAGTGACGGAAGTGGCGCATGCCGGTGAACACCATCGCGATGCCGGCCTCATCAGCGGCAGCAATGACTTCGGCGTCGCGCATCGAGCCGCCCGGCTGGATCACCGCGGTAATGCCGGCCTTGGCGGCGTTGTCGATGCCGTCGCGGAACGGGAAGAAGGCGTCCGAGGCCATCACCGCGCCAGCGACCTGCAGGCCGGCGTGCTCGGCCTTGATCGCGGCGATACGCGCGGAGTTGACGCGGCTCATCTGGCCGGCGCCGACGCCGACGGTCTGGCGGTTCTTCGCATACACGATGGCGTTGGACTTGACGAACTTGGCCACCTTCCAGGCGAAGATCAGGTCGTGGATTTCCTGCTCGCTCGGCGCGCGCTGGGTGACCACCTTGAGGTCGGCCTCGGTGATCATGCCGATGTCGCGGCTCTGCACCAGCAGGCCGCCGTTGACGCGCTTGTAGTCCAGACCGTTGACGCGCTCGGCCGGCCACTGGCCGCACTCGAGCAGGCGCACGTTGGCCTTGGCGGCGACCACTTCGCGGGCCTCGGCGGATACGCTCGGGGCGATGATCACTTCGACGAACTGGCGCTCGACGATGGCGCGGGCGGTCTCGCCGTCCAGCTCGCGGTTGAAGGCGATGATGCCGCCGAAGGCCGACTCGGTGTCGGTGGCGTAGGCCAGGTCGTAGGCCTTGCGGATGCCGCCGTCGGCTTCCGGCACCACGGCGACGCCGCACGGGTTGGCGTGCTTGACGATCACGCAGGCCGGCTTGACGAAGCTCTTCACGCACTCCAGCGCGGCGTCGGTATCGGCCACGTTGTTGTAGGACAGCTCCTTGCCCTGCAGCTGCTTGGCGGTGGCGATGCTGGCCTCGGCCGGGTTGGCCTCGACGTAGAAGGCCGCGTTCTGGTGCGGGTTCTCGCCGTAGCGCATGTCCTGCGCCTTGATGAACTGGCTGTTGAAGGTACGCGGGAATTCGCTGCGGCCTTCGGTGGACAGGGTCTCGGCCTGCTGATCGACGGTGCCCAGGTAGTTGGCGATCATGCCGTCGTAGGCGGCGGTGTGCTCGAAGGCCTTGAGGGCCAGGTCGAAGCGCTGCGCGTAGGTCAGGCCGCCGGTCTTCAGCGAGGCGACGATGCCGGTGTAGTCGGAGGCGTTGACCACGATGGCGACATCCTTGTGGTTCTTGGCCGCGCTGCGGACCATGGTCGGGCCGCCGATATCGATGTTCTCGATGGCGTCCGGCAGGGTGCAGCCCGGCTTGGCCACGGTGGCGGCGAACGGGTAGAGGTTGACCGCGACCAGGTCGATCGGGTTGATGCCGTGCTGCTCCATCACCGCGCCGTCGAGGTCGCGACGGCCGAGGATGCCGCCGTGGATCTTCGGATGCAGGGTCTTCACCCGGCCGTCCATCATCTCCGGGAAGCCGGTGTAGTCGGCCACTTCCACGGCGTTGACGCCGTTGTCGCGCAGCAGCTTGAAGGTGCCGCCGGTGGAGAGGATCTCGACGCCGAGGGCGGCGAGTTCGCGGGCGAAGTCGACGACGCCGGTCTTGTCGGACACGCTGATCAGCGCGCGGCGGACGGGAAGGCGGGTGGTCTGGTCGGTCATGGGTGCATCCGTCGAAGGTGAATCGTTAAAGACAGAAGGCTGGAGACGGCGGCGCGGAGGGTGCGTGCGGCGCGGTCTCCAGCCTCCGGCGGCTGGTTGGGAATCAGAGCAGGTCGTACTGCTTGAGTTTCTTGCGCAGGGTCCCGCGGTTCAGGCCGAGCAGCTCGGAGGCCTTGGTCTGGTTGCCTTTCACATAGCGCATCACGGTCTCCAGCAGCGGCGCCTCCACTTCCGAGAGCACCAGATTGTAGACATCGGTGACCGGCTGGCCGTCGAGGTGGGCGAAGTAGTTGTGCAGGGCCTGCTCCACGCTGTCGCGCAGGGTCTGCCGCTCCTCGCTGGGGGCGATGAGGTGCTGTTTCAGGTTGGCGTAGTCGCTCACGGCTGTCGTTCCACTCACAATATTCTTGGTCAAGGGCGTCATGCGGCCGTCCCTCTGCAGATGTCCCGCTGTCTGGCGAAGAAGCCGCGCACCTGCTCGTGCTGGGCGTCGGGGCAGTCCAGGCGGTTGAAATCGGTTCGGAAGTCGCCGGCGCCGGGCAGGGTCGCCAGGTACCAGCCGACGTGCTTGCGGGCGATGCGCACGCCCATCTCGCTGCCATAGAAGGCATGCAGGTCGGCCAGGTGGCCCAGGAGGATGCGCTCGACTTCCTCGAGCGCGGGCGCCGGCAGCAGCGTGCCGGTAGCCAGGAAATGGTCGATCTCGCGGAAGATCCACGGCCGCCCCTGGGCGGCGCGGCCGATCATCACCGCGTCGGCGCCGGTGGCGTCGAGCACGGCGCGGGCCTTGTGCGGGGAGTCGATGTCGCCGTTGGCGAACAGCGGCAGGCTGACCGCTTCGCGGATCGCGGCGATGGTGGCGTACTCGGCCTCGCCGGTGTACAGGTCGGCGCGGGTGCGGCCGTGCACGGAGAGGGCGGCGATGCCGGCCTGCTCGGCGATGCGCGCGACGGTCACGCCGTTCCTGTTGTCGCGGTCCCAGCCGGTGCGGATCTTCAGGGTCACCGGCACGTCGACGGCGGCGACCACGGCGTCGAGGATCGCGCCGACCAGTTGCTCGTCCTTCATCAGCGCGGAGCCGGCGGCCTTGTTGCACACCTTCTTGGCCGGGCAGCCCATGTTGATATCGATGATCTGCGCGCCCAGCTCGACGTTGCGGCGCGCCGCCTCGGCGAGCATCTGCGGGTCGCCGCCGGCGATCTGCACCGAGCGCGGCTCGGGGTCGCCGTCGTGGAGCATGCGCAGGCGCGACTTGCGGCTGTGCCACAGGCGCACGTCGCTGGTGAGCATTTCGGCCACCACCAGGCCGGCGCCGAGGCGGCGACAGAGCTGGCGGAACGGGCGATCGGTGACGCCGGCCATGGGGGCCAGGATCACGCGATTGGGAAGGGTGTAGGGGCCGATGCGTACCACCGACATGGGTTATCCCTGCCGCAGGGGCAAATCAGCTGCTGGAAAAGGGTGGCGATGATACCCGCTCTCGACGCCTGGATAAAGATTGTTCTGAGTGTTTTTTGAACAATCGGAACCCGCTGTTAGTCCGGCGATTGGAAACCGATGCTGTAGTTGGTCGCCTGGGTGCCGGGATTGATGATTTCCAGGGCGATGTGGATCGGCGTCTGCGGCGGCATGTCCGGACGACCGGCCAGTTCGCCGGCGAGGTATTCGCTGGGCTTGAACAGGCGGCTGGCCAGCGGCTGGCCGTTGAGGTCCTCGAAGCGCAGCTCGAGCAGCGGGAACGGCTGGGCGAATTCGGCGCGGTTGTAGATGATCGCGTCGACGGTCAGCGCGCCCGGATGGGTGGGGTGGTTGCGTACCGTCAGGTTGCTGCTCTTGATCAGGTTGACGTCGACCCGCGGCGGCATCTGGCAGCCGAGCTGCGCGCAGCCGCGCTCGAGCCAGGGGCGCAGGCGTTCCTGGCGGGCCAGCTCGTCGAAATGGAAATACACGTACTGCGCGGCCAGGCCGGCCAGCGCCAGCAGGATCAGCAGCAGCCACAGCAGGCGGCGCACCGGGCTGGGGCGGGGCGGCGGCTGCCAGTCGAGCTGCAGCGGCTCGTCGGCCAGGTTGAGAAGGCCCTCGTCGCGCAGGCGTGGCTCGGCGTGGCGGTGGGCGGCCGCGCCCGCGGCGCCGGCGGCGGCCAGGCTGGCGGCGGCGGCGCTGACCGAGATCGGCTCGTCGCGCTCGGCGCTCAGGCCGGGCAGGGGGCGGGTGGCCTCGCCGGCGTCGTCGTCGAGTTCGGCGAATTCCTCGTCGCTGCGGGCCCGCTCCAGCGGCGGCTCGTCGACCACCCGGCTGGGCGGCGCGACCTGCGCACGGGGCGTCCGCGGCGGCTGGGCCGGCTCGTTGAGCAGGGCTTCGGCCCAGCTTTCGTCATCGGCTCGCTGGGTCGGCTCGGGCGGCGCGAAGGGCGAGCTGGGCGGCTGGTAGTCGCGGAACTCGCTGCTCAGCTCGAAGTCGTCGCTGCCGAGCTTGTCCAGTTCGTCGTCGAGGTCGAGATCCAGATTGTCCAGGTCGAGGTCGTCGTGGATCCACAGGATGTCGTCGTCGCTCGGCTTGCCGGTCGCCGGCGGCTGCTCGGCCTTGGGCGCCGCCGGGGGCGTCTCCTCGGCGCCGGGCGCAGGCGTCAGCGGCCCGGGCGTGTAGCCGGCCGGTTGCAGCTCGGCGACCGACTGCGCTTCCGCCTGCGCTTCGCTGGCGCTGGCCGGACTGGCGGGGGTGGGGATCTGCGCGGCGGTAGACGCTGCCAGGCTGCCGCGCACGTCGGCGGCCTTGACCGCGTCCTGCACCGCGGCCTGCGCGGCCGGCGGCAGCGGCTGGCGCGCGGCGCTGCCCGGCGTGGCCGTCGGCGCCTGGGCCGCTGGCTCGGCCAGCTGTTCGGCGGCGTTGAATACCTGCATGCAGGCACCGCAGCGCACGGCGCCGCGGGCCATGCCGAGCTGTGCGCGGGTGACGCGGAAGCGGGTCTGGCAATGGGGGCACTGGGTGACGAACGACTCGGTCATGCAAGGGCAATCCGCAACAGGTCAGGAGCTCATTCTAGCGCAGTGCACCGGCCGTCGGCAGTCGCCCGGCGCGGGGCCCGGGTCGCGCGGGCGGCGAATGCGAAACGGCGCGCATTCGCCGCTGCCGGGTCAGGGGCGACGCACGCCGCTGATGCGCACCCAGCCGTCCTTCTCGGCGGTGGGGTCGAGGTCGAAGGCGCCGGCGTAGGCGGCGCGCACTTCCTCCGCCTGCTCGGCGAGGATGCCGGACAGCGCCAGGCGGCCGCCCGGCTTGACCAGCGCGGTGATGGTCGGCGCCAGCTGCACCAGCGGGCCGGCGAGGATGTTGGCGACCACCACCTCGGCCGGTTGCTGCGGCAGGTCGGCCGGCAGATAGACCGGGAAGCGCGCCGGATCGATGCCGTTGCGCGCGGCGTTGTCGCGCGAGGCTTCCAGCGCCTGCGGGTCGATGTCGGTGCCGACCGCCTGCGGGGCGCCGAGCAGCAGCGCGGCGATGGCGAGGATGCCCGAGCCGCAGCCGAAGTCGAGCACGCTGCAGCCGGCCAGCTCCTGGCCGTCCAGCCACTCCAGGCACAGCGCGGTGGTCGGGTGGGTGCCGGTGCCGAAGGCCAGGCCGGGGTCGAGCAGCAGGTTGACCGCATGGGGCTCGGGCGCCTCGTGCCAGCTCGGCACGATCCACAGGCGGCGACCGAAGCGCATCGGCTGGAAGTTGTCCATCCAGCTGCGCTCCCAGTCCTGGTCCTCGATGCGCTCGATCTGGTACTCGGGCAGCTCGCCGCCGCGCAGCAATTTCAGGTGGGCGAGCACCGCGTCGGCGTCGGTGCCATCCTCGAACAGGGCGAGCAGATGGGTGTGGGTCCACAGCGGGGTGGTGCCCAGGTCCGGTTCGAAGATCGGCTGGTCCTCGGCGTCCATGAAGGTCACCGAGACCGCGCCCAGCTCCAGCAGCTGGTCTTCCAGCACGGCGGCCTGGTGGGGGGTGATGGCGAGTCGGACTTGCAGCCAGGGCATGGCGGAGGCCTCTTGGGGAATGGGCAGGTAATGGCGGGCAAGCTTACTGGAGGGGCGGAGGCTGTGCCAGCGGGCACCGCCGCGCGTGGCATGACGCCATCCGCAGGTGCCGGGCGGTAGGGTGGAAAACTCGCGCAGCGATTTTCCACCACGCATCGTGCGCCGATGGTGGAAAAGACCTGCGGTCGTTTTCCACCCTACGACGATCGTGGTGGCGGAAACGACAGAGGCCGCCCGAAGGCGGCCTCTGCGTTCAGCGCCGAGCCGGGGCTCAGTGCTTGTCCATACCCAGTTTCTTTTCCAGGTAGTGGATGTTGACGCCACCCTCGCAGAAGCCGGCATCGCGGGTCAAGTCGCGGTGCAGCGGGGCGTTGGTCTTGATGCCGTCGACGATCAGCTCGTCCAGGGCGTTGCGCATGCGGCCCATGGCCTCGGCGCGGGTGGCGCCGAAGGTGATCAGCTTGCCGATCAGCGAATCGTAGTATGGCGGTACCGAGTAGCCGTCGTAGAGGTGCGAGTCGACACGCACGCCGTTGCCGCCCGGGGCATGGAAGTGCTTGACCTTGCCCGGACTCGGCATGAAGGTGCGCGGGTCTTCGGCGTTGATCCGGCATTCGATGGCGTGACCGCGGATCACCACGTCTTCCTGCTTGAACGACAGCTTCTGGCCGCCGCCGATCAGCAGCATCTCCTTGACGATGTCGACGCCGGTGACCATTTCGGTGACCGGGTGCTCGACCTGCACGCGGGTGTTCATCTCGATGAAGTAGAAACGACCGTCTTCATAGAGGAACTCGAAGGTGCCGGCACCGCGGTAGCCGATGTCGATGCAGGCCTGCACGCAGTCGGCCTGGACCTTGCGGCGGGCGTCTTCGTCGATCAGCGGAGCGGGCGCTTCCTCGATGACCTTCTGGTGACGGCGCTGCAGCGAGCAGTCGCGATCGCCGAGGTGGATGGCGTTGCCCTGGCCGTCGGCCAGCACCTGGACTTCCACGTGGCGCGGGTTGACCAGGAATTTCTCCAGGTAAACCATCGGGTTGCCGAAGGCGGCACCGGCTTCGGTGCGGGTCAGCTTGGCCGAGGCGATCAGGTCCTCTTCCTTGTACACCACGCGCATGCCGCGACCACCGCCGCCGCCGGCGGCCTTGATGATCACCGGATAGCCCACGTCGCGGGCGATCGCCAGCGCTTCTTCCTCGTCTTCCGGCAGCGGGCCGTCGGAGCCCGGCACGGTCGGCACGCCGGCTTTCTTCATGGCGTTCTTGGCCGAGACCTTGTCGCCCATCAGGCGGATCACGTCGGCGGTCGGGCCGATGAAGGTGAAGCCGGATTTCTCCACCTGCTCGGCGAAGTCGGCGTTCTCGGCGAGGAAGCCGTAGCCGGGGTGGATGCCGTCGGCACCGGTGACCTCGGCGGCGGCGATCAGCGCCGGGATGCTCAGGTAGGACTGGGCGGAGGCTGCCGGACCGATACACACAGACTCATCGGCCAGCGTGACATGCATCAGATCGCGGTCGGCAGTCGAGTGCACCGCCACGGTCTTGATGCCCAGCTCCTTGCAGGCGCGCAGTACGCGCAGGGCGATCTCGCCGCGGTTGGCAATCAGGACTTTTTGCAACATCGCAGGATCTCCGCGTGTCAGACGATGGTGAACAGCGGCTGGTCGAATTCAACCGGATGGCCGTTTTCCACCAGAACCTGGCCGATGGTGCCGCTGGCTTCGGCCTCGATGTGGTTCATCATCTTCATCGCTTCGACGATGCACAGGATGTCGCCCTTCTTGACGCTCTGGCCGACTTCGGCGAACGGCTTGGCGTCCGGCGAGGAGGCGCGATAGAAGGTGCCGACCATCGGCGAGCGCACCACGTTGCCGCTCAGCGCGGCGGCGGCCGGCGCGGCAGCCGGAGCGGCGGCAGCGGCCGGGGCGGCGGCCGGAGCCGGAGCGGCGACCGGGGCCGGTGCGTAGATCGGCTGGGCGGCGTATTGCGGCTGCTTGTTGCTGTGGCGGCTGATGCGTACGGACTCTTCGCCCTCGCAGATTTCCAGCTCGTCGATACCGGACTCTTCCAGCAGTTCGATCAGTTTCTTGACTTTACGAATGTCCATCAGGGCGCTCCAAAAGAGGTCAGGGGCGTTGCAGTTGTTCGATGGCGGCTTCCAGGGCCAGGCGGTAGCCGCTGGCGCCGAGGCCGCAGATCACGCCTACCGCCACGTCCGAGAAGTAGGAGTGGTGGCGGAAGGGTTCGCGTTTGTGCACGTTCGACAGGTGAACTTCGATGAATGGGATGCTCACCGCCAGCAGCGCGTCACGTAGCGCGACGCTGGTATGGGTGAAAGCCGCCGGGTTGATGATGATGAAGTCGATGCCTTCGCCGCGCGCGGCGTGGATGCGCTCGATCAGTTCGTACTCGGCGTTGCTCTGCAGGTGCAGCAGGTGGTGGCCGGCGGCACGGGCGCGGGCCTCCAGGTCGGCGTTGATGTCGGCGAGCGTGGTGGCGCCGTAGACGCCCGGCTCGCGGGTGCCCAGCAGGTTCAGGTTGGGGCCGTGCAGCACCAGGAAGGTGGCCATTTGGGCAGTCCTGTCAGGGGTGGGGGCAGAAAAGTTGCGGGAATATGCCGGAAAACCCGGGGGACTGTCCAGCGCCGCGGGTTTTTGCCGTAGATGGCCGCAAGATGGCTGACGATGGCCGGAATCGGCCCCCTCAGAAACGCGCCGCGGCCTGTTCCAGACGGGCGGCGAAGGCGGCGGCGTCGATCTCGCCGACCACCCGCAGGTCCTGCCACTCGCTGCCGTTGGCGGCGAACAGCAGGATCGCCGGCGGGCCGAACAGCCGGTAGCGATCGAGCAGCGCGCGTTGTTCCGGGCTGCTGGCGGTGATATCGAAGCGCACCAGCTGCCAGGCGGCCAGCTGCGGGGCGACCTGCGGCGCCTCGAGCACTTCGCGCTCGATCACCTTGCAGCTGATGCACCAGTCGGCGTACCAGTCGAGCAGCAGCGGCCGGCCGGCGCTGCTCGCCGCGGCGAAGGCGGCGTCCAGTTCGGCGGGGGTGCTGATGGTCTGCCAGGCGCCATGCGCGGCGACCGGCGTGGCGCCGGCCGGGTTTTGCGCCAGCGCCGGGCGGCCGAGCGGACGCAGCGGGTCGCTTTCCCCGCGCAGCGCGCCGACCCAGGCGGCCAGCGCGTAGACCAGCAGCAGCAGGCCGAACAGCTGGGCGACGCGCTGGCGGTGGGTCTTGGGAATCCACTCCAGGGCGCCGAGGTTGAGCCCCACGCCGCCGGCCAAGAGGCCCCACAGCGCCAGGCTGAGCTGGCCGGGCAGCACGCGCTCGAGCAGCCAGATCGCCACGCCGAGCAGCAGCACGCCGAAGGCGTTGCGCACCGAGGTCATCCACACCCCCGAGCGCGGCAGCAGGGCGCCGCCGCCGGTGGCGAACAGCACCAGCGGCGCGCCCATGCCAAGGCCCAAGGCAAACAGCTTGAGGCCGCCGCCGAGGGCGTCGCCGCTGGTGCTGATGTACAGCAGGGCGCCGGCCAGCGGCGCCGATACGCAGGGCGATACCAGCAGGCTGGAGAACACGCCGAGCAGCGCGGCGCCGAGAATCGAGCCGCCGCGGGTGTGGCCGGCCAGGCGGTCGAGCGGCTCGCGGATGAAGGCCGGCAGGCGCAGCTCGTAGACGCCGAACATGGCCAGGGCGAAGGCGGCGAAGAACAGCGCGAAGGGCGCGAGCACCCACGGCGACTGCAGGCGCGCCTGCAGGTTGAGTTCGGCGCCGAACAGGCCCATCAGCGCGCCGAGCACGGCGAAGCAGGCGGCCATCGGCAGTACGTAGGCCAACGACAGGATCAGGCCGCGGGCGCCGCCGACCTGGCCGCGCAGCACCACCCCCGAGAGGATCGGCAGCATCGGCAGCACGCAGGGGGTGAAGGTCAGGCCGAGGCCGGCGAGGAAGAACAGCGCCAGTTCGCGCCAGTTCCAGGCGGCGGCTTGGTCGGCGGCGGGCGGATTGGCGGCGGTCGTCGCGGCGCCGGCCGCTGGGCTGGCGGCAGGGGCGGCGGCACCCGGCTTGCCGGCGATGGCCAGCGTGGCGGTTTCCGGCGGATAGCACAGGCCCTGGTCGGCGCAGCCCTGATAGGTGACGCGCAGGCTGAACGGCTGCCCGGAGGGATTGGCGATCGGCACCTCCATGTCGGTCACGCCGTAGTACACCTCGACGTCGCCGAAGTACTCGTCGTGCTTGGCCTTGCCCGCCGGCAGTCCCGGCTCGCCCGCGACCAGGCCGGCCGGTTCGCTCTGCACCTGGAAGCGGTGGCGATACAGGTAGTAGCCCTCGGCGTTGACGAAGCGCAGCTTCACCCGCCGGTCATCGGCCTCGACCACACTGAGCTGGAAGGCCTCGGCCACCGGCAGGAAGTCGCTGCTGTTGTTCAGCGGCGCGCCGCCCAGCACGGGGGAGGGCCGAGCGTCGAACAGTCCGGCGCTGGCCGGCAGGGTGAACAGCAGCAGAAGCAGGAGCAGCAGGCGAGGCATTGCGGTCTCTCGTTCGGGAACGCCGGCATGATACCGGAAAGGCGCCGGCAACCCAGCTGCGGCAGATGGCCGTGCTTTTCTGCCGACGCCCGGCGCGCCCATGCTTTATAGTGCAAGGCAACGTGTAGCCGCCTGCGCGGGGCTGCCAGGCTGAAATCGTTTCCCGTGAGTTTAAGGACCAAGCCATGCTGGACTGGAAGAATAAGGTCGGCGCCATGCGCGACAGTGTCGACGATTCGGTGGAGGGCGCGCGCAGCTATTTCGGTGGTATCTGGGCCAGCCGCGCGGTCGGCGGCGTGGTCGGCGTCTACCTGCTCGGCGCCCTGGTGGTCGGCTGGTACTGGAGCCTGGAGCCCGAGCTGTTCCCGGTGCAGCAGAGCGCCCAGGCCGCCGCGGAGCGGGCGCAGGTCAAGCTGGTACCCGGCTACACCACCGTGTCGACCCTGAAGAACGTCGCCACCACCCTGCTCGACAAGCCGGGCGGCTACCTGTCCAACGACCTGGCGCCGCCGGGGCTGTGGCTCGACAACATGCCCAACTGGGAGTACGGCGCCCTGGTCCAGGTGCGCGACCTGTCGCGCGCGCTGCGCAAGGATTTTGCCCGCTCGCAGTCGCAGTCCACCGAGGACGCCGATCTGGCCAAGGCCGAGCCGAAGTTCAACTTCGACAACAAGAGCTGGGCGCTGCCGGCCAGCGAGCAGGAGTACCGCGAGGGCATCGCGCTGCTCACCCGCTTCCAGAACCGTCTCACCGATCCGGCCCAGCCGGCGCAGTTCTACGCCCGTGCCGACAACCTGCGCAACTGGCTGGCCGACGTCGAGACCCGCCTGGGCTCGCTGTCGCAGCGGCTGTCCGCCAGCGTCGGCCAGCTGCGCCTGCACACCGACACCGACCCCGGCGTGGCGGCGGGCAGCGAGGAGATCATCAAGACGCCCTGGCTGCAGATCGACAACGTGTTCTACGAGGCGCGCGGCCAGGCCTGGGCGCTGTCGCACTTCCTGCGCGCGATCGAGGTCGACTTCGCCGACGTGCTGGCCAAGAAGAACGCCACGGTCAGCGTGCGGCAGATCATCCGCGAGCTGGAGGCCGCGCAGGCGCCGCTGTGGAGCCCGATGGTGCTCAACGGCGACGGCTTCGGCGTGCTGGCCAACCACTCGCTGGTGATGGCCAACTACATCTCGCGCGCCAACGCGGCGATCATCGACCTGCGCCAGCTGCTCGAGCAGGGTTGAGGGGGCGGGCGTGAGCAAGAAGACATCCTCCTTCGCCAGTCTGGGCGGCCTGGTCTACTCCACCGACGCCGGTCGCCACTGCCCGGACTGCGGCAAGCCGATCGGCGAGTGCGTCTGCGGCCAGCCGGTGATCCCGGCCGGCGACGGCATCGCCCGGGTGCGCCGCGAGACCAAGGGTCGCGGCGGCAAGACGGTGACCACGGTCAGCGGCGTGCCGCTGGCCGGCGACCCGCTCAAGGAGCTGGCCGCCGCGCTGAAGAAGCGCTGCGGCACCGGCGGAGCGCTCAAGGACGGGGTGATCGAGATCCAGGGCGATCACGTCGAGCTGCTCCTCGCCGAGTTGGGCAAGCGCGGTTTCACCGCGAAGAAGTCCGGCGGCTGACCCAGCGGGCTGCATCCGCCGCCGCGATCCACAGCCACGATCAGGGAGGGGCAGCAGCATGAGCGACTGGAGCATCGACGACAGCCGGCGGGTGTACGGCATCCGCCACTGGGGCGCCGGCTACTTCGCGATCAATCCTGCCGGCAACGTCGAGGTCCGTCCGCACGGTCCCCACGGCGCGCCGATCGACCTGCACCTGTTGGTCGAGCAGCTGCGCGCCGTCGGTCTCAGCCTGCCGCTCTTGGTGCGTTTCCCCAGCATCCTGCAGGACCGCGTGCGCCAGCTCACCGGCGCCTTCGACGCCAGCATCCTGCGCCTGGACTACCAGAGCGACTACACCGCGCTGTATCCGATCAAGGTCAACCAGCAGGAGGCGGTGGTGGAGAACATCATCGCCACCGAGAACGTCGCCATCGGCCTGGAGGCCGGCTCCAAGCCGGAGCTGATGGCGGTGCTGGCGCTGGCGCCGCGCGGCGGCACCATCGTCTGCAACGGCTACAAGGACCGCGAGTTCATCCACTTGGCGCTGATCGGCCAGAAGCTCGGCCACAACCTGTTCGTGGTGATCGAGAAGGAATCGGAAGTGGCGCTGCTGATCGAGGAGGCCGCCGCCCTCGGCGTGCAGCCGCAGATCGGCCTGCGCGTGCGGCTGTCCTCGCTGGCCTCCAGCAAGTGGGCCGACACCGGCGGCGAGAAGGCCAAGTTCGGCCTGTCCGCCGCGCAGATCCTGCGCGTGGTCGAGCGCCTGCGCGGCGCCGGCCTCGACCAGGGCATCCGCCTGCTGCACTTCCACATGGGTTCGCAGATCGCCAACCTGGCCGACTACCGCAAGGGCTTTCGCGAGGCGATCCGCTACTACGCCGAGCTGCGCGACCTCGGCCTGCCGGTCGATCACGTCGACGTCGGCGGCGGCCTGGGCGTCGACTACGACGGCACCCACTCGCGCAACGCCAGCTCGATCAACTACGACCTCGAGGATTACGCCGCCACGGTGGTCGGCATGCTCAAGGAGTTCTGCGACCGGCAGGGCCTGCCGCACCCGCACATCTTCTCCGAGAGCGGCCGGGCGATGACCGCCCACCATGCCGTGCTGGTGGTGCAGGTCACCGACGTCGAGCGCCACGACGACCGGCTGCCCGAGCCGGGCGCGGGCGACGATCTTCCGGAGGTGCTGCAGGCGCTGGTCGAGCTGCTCGGCCCCACCGATCCGGAAATGGTCGCCGAGACCTACTGGCGGGCCACCCACCTGGTCGGCGAGGTGGCCGCGCAGTATTCGGCCGGCAAGCTGTCGCTGGCGCAGAAGGCGCTCGGCGAGCAGTGCTACTACGCCATCTGCCGGCGCCTGCACGACCAGCTCAAGGCGCGCCAGCGTTCGCACCGCCAGGTGCTCGACGAGCTCAACGACAAGCTGGCCGACAAGTACATCTGCAACTTCTCGGTGTTCCAGAGCCTGCCCGACACCTGGGCCATCGAGCAGATCCTGCCGATCATGCCGATCCATCGCCTGGACGAGCAGCCCGGCCGGCGCGCCGTGCTGCAGGACCTGACCTGCGACTCCGACGGCAAGATTCGCCAGTACGTCGATGAGCAGAGCATCGAGACCAGCCTGCCGGTGCACGAGCTGCGCGAGGGCGAGGACTACCTGCTCGGCGTATTCCTGGTCGGCGCCTACCAGGAGATCCTCGGCGACATGCACAACCTGTTCGGCGACACCGACTCGGTGAACGTCTACCAGCGCAGCGACGGCAGCGTGTTCCACGCCGGCGTCGAAACCCACGACACCATCGAGGACCTGCTGCGCTACGTGCACCTGGAGGCGAGCGAGCTGATGGCGCTGTACCGCGACAAGGTGGCCGGCGCCCCGCTCGGCGCCGCCGAGCGCACGCGCTTTCTCGACATCCTGCGCCTGGGCCTGACCCGCTCCTCGTACCTGGCGCCCTGAATCGCGCCAGGATGTAGGGTGGACAACCGCGCAGCGTTGTCCACCATGACCGGGCGCCAGCCGGCGTATGGGGCGGCAGAAGAGCGTTGCGCGAATCTTCCTGCGGTTCCGTTGTAGGGGCGAATTTATTCGCCAGCTCGGCCCCATCAGGCGAATGAATTCGCCCCTACAGCGTTCAGCCGAGTGTCGCTCAGTCCAGCCCGAACTCCTCCCACACCCGCGCCGCGCTGTGGTGGAGGATGCCGTGGCGGCGCGCCAGCGCCTGGCGGTCGCGGTCGTAGCCGCCGCCGATCACGCAGGCCACCGGGATGTCGCGCTCCAGGCAGTGGCGCAGCACCGCCAGGTCGCGCGCGGCGATGCCGGCGTCGCTCAGCTCGAGCAGGCCCAGCACGTCGTCGCGGTGCACGTCGACCCCGGCGTCGTAGAGCACCAGGTCCGGCTGGTAGAGCGGCAGCAGGTAGGCAAGGGCGTCGTCCACCGTCTTCAGGTAGGCGGCGTCGCCCATGCCGGCCGGCAACGGGATGTCCCAGTCGCTGTGCGCCTTGTGGGCCGGGAAGTTCTGCTGGCAGTGCAACGACACGGTCACCGCGGGGTGGCAGTCTGCCAACAGGCGCGCGGTGCCATCGCCCTGGTGCACGTCGCAGTCGAAGATCAGCAGGCGCTGCACGCGGCCGCTGGCCAGCAGATGGCGGGCGACCACCGCCAGGTCGTTGAACACGCAAAACCCCGAAGGCCGGTCGTAGTCGGCGTGGTGGGTGCCGCCGGCCAGGTGACAGGCCAGACCCCGGGCCAGCGCAAGCTCGGCGGTGAGCAGCGAGCCGCCCTGGGCGCGCAGCGTGCGCCGCATCAGCTCCTCGCTCCACGGCAGGCCGAGGCGGCGCTGTTCGGCGGCGGACAGCTCGCCGGCCAGGAAGCGGGCGATGTAGGCCGGCTGGTGGGCGAGGGCGAGGATCTCCTGCGGACAGGGCGCCGGTGCGTGCCAGTCGGCGTGCGCCAGGCTGCTGCGCAGGTGCTCGTGCAGCAGGCGGTACTTCTCCATTGGGAAGCGGTGTCCCTCGGGAAGTGGCGGGCTGTAGTCGGCGTGGTAGACCAGGGGCAGCGGCATGGTTCGGCGATGGGCTGGGGATCTGCCGGCATTATGCGCCGCCAGGCGGCGCCGCGCTGCGCCGGACGGGAAAGGCCGCCGCGATGGCGCGCAACTTGCGTACCACAAAGTGCTCGGCAGTGCCGGCGCAAAGTCTTTACCATTACGTCAATCGCCGAGGCCGCCCGCCTGCGCGCCCGGCCCCCCATCGACCGCAGCGGCCGACGCCTGCGCCGCTGCCCGCAAGGAGAACCGCATGACCCAAGTGCTCGACGAGCTGGTGGCCCTGCTCAGCCTGGAAACCATCGAGGAGAACCTGTTCCGCGGCGTCAGCCAGGATCTGGGCTTTCGCCAGCTGTTCGGCGGCCAGGTGATCGGCCAGTCGCTGTCGGCGGCCAGCCAGACGGTCAACGCCGACCGCCACATGCATTCGATGCACGCCTACTTCCTGCGTCCCGGCGATGCCACCCAGCCGGTGGTCTACCAGGTCGACCGCGTGCGCGACGGCGGCAGCTTCAATACCCGTCGCGTGCTGGCGATCCAGAAGGGACGGCCGATCTACAGCTGCAGCGTGTCCTTCCAGCAGGAAGAGGAGGGATTCAGTCACCAGGTGCCGCAGATGCCCGACGTGCCCGGCCCCGAGGAGCTGCTCTGCGAACAGGAGATCAGCCAGGCGGTCGGCTTCGAGCAGCCGGAGGGCATGCGCGAGCGGGTGCAGTTCGACATGCCGATCGAGATCCGTCCGGTCGACCCCAGCGACGTCGGCCATCCGCAGGCCCGCGCGCCGTTGAAGTACCTGTGGGTGCGCGCCGCCGGCGCGCTGCCGAACAACCCGGCGCTGCACAAGTACCTGATGGCCTACGCCAGCGACTTCGGCCTGCTGACCACCGCGCTGCTGCCGCACGGCGTGTCGTTCTGGCAGCGCAACATGCAGATCGCCAGCCTCGACCATTCGCTGTGGTTCCACCGCAACGTGCGCGCCGACGAATGGCTGCTGTTCGCCCTCGACAGTCCCTGGGCCGGCAACGGTCGCGGCTTCACCCGCGGCAACATCTTCAATCGCGCCGGCGAGCTGGTCGCCTCGGTGGTCCAGGAAGGGCTGATCCGCCAGCGTCCGGACTGGACGTAAGACGATGGACGGGCGCGAGGCGGCGCAGCTGCGCCACTGGGTGTTCGACATGGACGGCACCCTGACCATCGCCGTGCACGACTTCGCGGCGATCCGCCGGGCGCTGGACATCCCGGCGCAGGACGACATTCTCGAGTTCCTGGCGGGTCTGCCGGCGCATGAAGCGGCGGCCAGGCACGCCTGGCTGCTCGCCCACGAGCGCGAACTGGCCGAGGCGGCACGCCCGGCGCCGGGCGCGCCGGCGCTGGTGCGTGCGTTACACGAGCGCGGCTGTCGGCTCGGCATCCTCACCCGCAACGCACGGTCGCTGGCGCTGGTCACCCTGGAGGCCATCGGCCTGCTCGACTGCTTCGCGGTCGACGCCATCCTCGGCCGCGACGAGGCGCCGCCCAAGCCGCAGCCGCACGGCCTGCTGCAGCTGGCCGAGCGCTGGGCGGTGGCCCCTGGCGAGCTGGCGATGGTCGGCGACTTCGTCCACGACCTGTCCTGCGCCCGCGCCGCCGGCGCGCGCAGCGTGCTGGTCAACCACGCGGCCAATCCCTGGCCGGAGCTGACCGACCTGTTCGCCCGCGACTGCGCGGAGCTGCAGCGCCTGCTCGGCTGACGGCGGTGGTAGCCGGCGCTACAGCCGGGCGCTGCGGAAGGTGTCGCAGCGCCCCGGCTCGCCGGCGTCGAAACCCAGCTTGAACCAGCGCACGCGCTGCGCCGAGGTGCCGTGGGTGAAGGCGTCCGGCACCACCTGGCCCTGGCTCTGGTGCTGCAGGCGGTCGTCGCCGATGGCGTTGGCGGCGTTCAGTGCCTCCTCCAGGTCGCCCGGCTCCAGCCAGTCGAGGCGGCGCTGGGCGTGGTGCGCCCAGACGCCGGCCAGGCAGTCGGCCTGCAGTTCCTGGCGTACCAGCAGGCCCTCTGCGCCCGCCACGGGCTCGCCGCGCTGACGGGCGGCGTCGACCCGCGCGGAGACGCCGAGCAGGGTCTGCACATGGTGGCCGACCTCATGGGCGATCACGTAGGCCTGGGCGAAGTCGCCGGCGGCGGCGAAGCGCCGCTCCAGCTCGCGGAAGAACTCGAGGTCGAGATACACCTGACGGTCGCCGGGGCAGTAGAAGGGGCCGACCGCCGCACTGGCGGAGCCGCAGGCCGAGCGCACGCTGCCACTGAACAGCACCAGGCTCGGCTCCGCGTACTGGCGCCCCTCGGCCTGGAACAGCGCGTGCCAGGTGTCCTCGGTGTCGCCGAGTACCGCGCGGACGAACTCGCTGGCCTCGTCGCCGGGCTGACCGCCGCCGCCCGGCGCCGGCTGCTGCTGCACCAGCTCGCCGCCGATCTGGCCGAGGATCTGCAACGGATCCTTGCCCATCAGCAGGCCGATCACCACGATGGCGGCGATGCCGCCGAGGCTCAGCTTGCCGCCGCCGATACGCCCGCCGCGAGCGTCCACCACGTTGTCGCTGCGTCGTGCCCGTTTCCAGCGCATTGTCGTTCTCCCGTCGCTCGCGGTGTCTGCCGCACTCCCTGTAGTGTTGCTGCCGGTCGCGCCACTGGCCAGGCCGGTCGTCCGTGGCCGCCCCCGCACCGCTAAGCGACGGTGGGAATTCCCGGGCCGGACGCTGGTCTTCAGGATTGTCGCGAGCACCGGCGGCGAATGCTGCCGGCGCCTATGCTCGTGGCAGGTCGCCCGGTTTTGCGCATGGCCGGGTTTCGTCGTCGCCAGGGAGATTGCCATGCTGTTCGCCCGCCTGCTGCTGATCGTGCAGATCCTGTTCCTCACCGCCTACGGCCTGGCCTTCCTGCTGCGTCCCCACGAGATGGCCAACTTCAGCGGGCTGCTGACGATGCAGGCCGCCGCGGCCACCGACCTGCGCGCCTGGTACGGTGGCCTCGCGCTCGGCCTGGCACTCTATCTGCTGCTGGCGCTGCCCGCCGGGCAGCTGCGCCCGGCGTTGCTGCTGATGCTGCTGATCAACGTCATGCCGGCGCTGGCGCGCCTGCTCGGTCTGGCGCTGGATGGCGGCGCGGAGCAGACCTTCAACCTCTACCTCCTGCTCGGCGAGGTGGTTGCCGCGGGCCTGGCCTGGCTGGCGCTGCGCCGGGTCTGAGCGGAAGCGGCCGAGGCGTCGCAGCATTCCCTATGAGCGCCCGGCCGACCGGGATGGTCCCGGGGCTGTCGATGTGGCTTTCTCCGCAGCTCCTGGAGGGCTGTGGGGGCGCGCCTGCCGAATGCCGGGAGCGCCCCCGGCCGAGCCCTCTATCGAGAGGTCACAGCCGAGAGATCGCAGCTAGGCTTGCAGCAAGCAACCTTGAAAGGAGCCGGTCATGAGCCCCCTGTTTCGCCTCGTCGTGGCCGCCGGCATGCTGGGCGCCATGGCATCCGCCCAGGCCCAGCAACTCCTTCCCGGGCTGTGGGAACTCAGCAGCGACAACATGCAGGTCAACGGCCAGCAGATGCCGCCCCTGCAGGAGATGCTCGGCCAGCTCGACAGTCTGCCGGCCGAGCAGCGGCAGATGGTGGAGGACGCGATGGCCAGCAAGGGCGTGCAGACCGCCGGTCAGGGCTTGCGCGTGTGTCTGAGCGAGGCGCAGGTCAAGGCACAGCAGTTGCCGCTGCAGGATGCGCAGAGCGGCTGTACCCAGGAGATCACCGAGAGCAGCGAACGGCTGTGGAAGTTCCGCTTCCACTGTCCCGACGCCGAAGGGGAGGGCGAGACCCGCATCGTCAGCGAGCGCGAGTTCGTCACGCGTCTCGACAGCCGCTTCAATGCCGGCGGGCAGGCCGGCAGCTCGCGCATGGAAACCCGCGCGCGCTGGCTGGGCGCCGATTGCGGCGAGCTGGCGCCGCGGCCCTGAAGGGGGGGAGAGGATTTCAGAAGCTGAAAAGCAGAAAGCCCCGACACATGGCCGGGGCTTTCCGTATCGAATCGGTGGTGCCCAGGGACGGAATCGAACCGCCGACACGGGGATTTTCAATCCCCTGCTCTACCAACTGAGCTACCTGGGCAAAGGCGTTGCGCGAGCCACTTGAGGGAAGTGGTGCCCAGGGACGGAATCGAACCGCCGACACGGGGATTTTCAATCCCCTGCTCTACCAACTGAGCTACCTGGGCAACAACGGGCGGCATTAAACCTTTTCTGCCGCCGGACCGTCAACAGTCGGCGACGAAAAAATCAGTTTTTTTAAGCGCTTAGCGGTGCTTACGGGCTCGGCGGCACGTAGCCTTCGGCCTGCGCGTAGTCCTCGCCGGCGAAGAACTTGTCCATCTCGGCCATCAGGAACTTGCGGTCCTCGCCGTTCATCATGTTCAGCCGGCGCTCGTTGATCAGCATGGTCTGGTGCTTCTGCCACTCGTCCCAGGCCTTCTTCGAGACGTGGTTGAAGATGTCCTCGCCGCGGGCCCCCGGGTAGGGCGGACGGTCGAGGCCGGGGAGTTCTTCCTGGTACTTGCGGCACATCACCATGCGGGTCATTGCGGCGCTCCTGAGGTGGGGTTGAGCAGGCTGGCCGCGCGCTTGAGCAGCTTCTTCACCGGGGCGGCGAGCCCCAGGCGCGGCGGGGTGGCGAGGTTATACCAGAGCCAGTCGCCTTCGGCCACGCGCGGGCTCTGGGCAGTGGCGGCGATCAGCAGCGGCTCGATGTGCAGCTGGAAGTGGCTGAAGGTGTGACTGAGCGGGGCCAGCGCCTGTTCGGCGCCGAGCCCGAGGCCATGGCGCTCGGCCAGCGCGGCCAGTTCGCCGCGCCCGTCCAGTTCGGGCAGGCTCCACAGGCCGCCCCACAGCCCGCTGGACGGCCGGCGGTAGAGCAGCACGGCGCCGGCGCCGTCGTGCAGCAGTGGCATCAGCGTGCGTTTCTGCGGCAGCTCCTTGCGCGGCCTGGACTGTGGGTAGGCGCTCTCGCGCCCCAGCGCGTGCGCCCGGCAGTCGGCGACCAGCGGGCAGAGCAGGCAGCTCGGCTTGCTGCGCGTGCACAGCGTGGCGCCCAGGTCCATCATCGCCTGGCTGTAGTGGTTGACCCGCGCGTGCGGAGTCAGCCGCTCGGCGGCCTCCCACAGCTGCGCGGCCACCTTCGGCTCGCCGGGATAGCCGTCCTGGGCCAGATAGCGGGCCAGCACGCGCTTGACGTTGCCGTCGAGGATCGGTGCGCGCAGGCCCATGCTGATGCTGGCGATGGCGCCGGCGGTGGAGCGGCCGATGCCGGGCAGCTCGGCCAGCGCCTCCACCGCGCGGGGGAATTCGCCGCCGTGCTGTTCGACCACGATCCGGGCGGTCTTGTGCAGGTTGCGCGCGCGGCTGTAGTAGCCGAGGCCAGTCCACAGGTGCAGCACCTCGTCCTCGCTGGCGGCGGCCAGCGCCTGCACCGTCGGCAGGGCGGTCATGAAGCGCTGGTAGTAGCCGAGCACGGTGGCCACCTGGGTCTGCTGCAGCATGATCTCCGACACCCACACCCGGTAGGGGTTGATGTCCTGCTGCCAGGGCAGATCGTGGCGGCCGTGCTGGTCGAACCAGGCGAGCACGCGGGTGGCGAAGTCGGGGGCGGGGCGGTGGGCGGTCATCGGCGGGGCGGGCAGTGGGGTTCGGCCGCCATGGTACAGCAGCATGGCGGCCGAATCGTCCCCACGGCCTGTACGGTCAGCGCTTGAACAGGTTCTTCAGGGCGTCCTTGAGTTCCGGGCTGACCTTGTCGCCGAGCTTTTCGTCGAGCTTCTCGGTCAGCTTCTCGCCGGCCAGCTGGGCGGCGATCTTGCCCAGGCCGTCCTGGTCGAGGCGGCAGGCCTTGGCGCCCAGTTCCAGCGGGCCGCGGCAGCGCACCGGCCACTCCAGGCCGACGTAGCGCTCGTTGACCTGGCAGGCCGGGTCGGGCATCTCGCGCTGGTCGCCCTCGATGACCAGGCCGATGCGGTAGTCGAGGCCGAGCACGCGCAGGTCGATATCGCCCTTGCCGTTGGCGGTCAGGCCGGGGATGCGCGCGCGCAGATCCTGGTTGCTGGCCACGCCGTCGCGCAGCTGCAGGCTGCCGCGCAGCTCCTGCAGCGGGGTGTCCTTGTCGGTGAACTCGCGGGTCGGCATTTTGCGGTTGAGGGTGGCGATGCCCCGGCACAGCTGCTGCTCGAGGTTGGCGTCGGCCAGCGCGCCGTTGTCGATGACGAAGCTGGCGTTGCCGCCGAGGCTGTCGATCAGCGCCTTCTCGCTGTTGCCCCGCGCGCCGAGCCGGCCGTCGAGCTGCAGGTTGCCGCGCAGCGGCGCCTTCTCCTGCGGCTTGAGGGTGGTCAGCAGGCGCTCCAGCGGGATGTCGCTGAGCTGGGGGGCGAACTGCCATTGCGGGTTGTCGCCGCGCGCGTCGAGACTGCCGGCGAGCGCGATGCGACCGTCGAACAGGCCGGCGTTCAGCCCGCCCAGTTCGATCTGCCCGCCCTGCGCGCGCAGCTTGAGGCTGGCGCCTTCCAGCGGCAGCTTGCGCAGGACCAGGTGGTTGATGTTCAGGGCGACGTCGGCGTCCAGCTTGCGCAGCGCCTCCAGCGGCAGCAGCGGCTCGTCGCTCCAGGCGTGGCTGGTCGGCTTGGGCGGCAGCGGGGTGCTGCCGTTGCCGGTGGCCTGGCCGCTGCCCGCCACCTCGGCCTTGCGGGTGGCGCTGGCGGCATCCGCCTCCTTGGCCGGTGGCGGCAGGTAGCGGTCGAGGTCGAGGCTGTCGCCCTTGAGCTGGGCGCGCAGGCTGCGGCGGCTGAAGTCGGCGATGGCCAGCTGGCCGCCGAGGTTGCTGCCGTCGAGCTGCAGCTTGAGATCCTGCAGGGTCAGGCTGCTCGGCGTGGCGGCCAGCCCGCTGACCAGGGCGACGCGGCGCAGGGCCTTGTCGTCGGCCATCGTCGGCAGCGGCTGGCCGAGGCTTTCGAGCAGGGCGCGCAGGTCGAACTCGGCGATCGACAGACCGCCCTCGAGCTGCGGGGTCTTGTCCAGGTCGCGCACCTTCAGCTCGCCGAGCGCGCTGAGCTGGTTGGCGGTGAGCTTGAGGCTGTTCCATTCGGCGATCTGCGCGGCGAGGTCGGCGAGCAGCTGGCCGCGGGCGCTGAAGGTCAGGGTCTGGTTGGCCAGCGGTGCGCCGGACAGCTCGCCCTTGAGGTTGGCGTCCTCCAGCTGGTAGCGCTTGAGCGCGGTGTCGAAGCGCAGACTGCCGGTCAGCTCGCCGCGCGCGCGCAGGATCGGCTGGTTGGTGCCGAAGTAGCCCTTGAGGGTCAGTGGTATGGATGCGCCCTCGCGGATCGCCCCGGTGCGCAGGTCGATGCCCTCGAGGGTGTAGCTCTGGCCGCTCTTGGCGTCGCGGTAGTCGATGCGCGCATTGCTCATCGCCAGGCTGTCGATGTTCAGCTTGAGCGTCGGTCCGGTCTTTTTCGCAGCGCCCGGCGGCGTATCGGTCGCCGGGGCGGGCGTGGCCTGCTCGGCGGCGGTCGGCGCCGGCCGGGCCGGGCGGCCGAGGTCCTGCCAGTTGCCGCGGCCCTGCTCGTCGCGGCTCAGCTGCAGGCTGAGGCCGTCGATGCGGATGTCGCTCATCTGGATCTCGCGCCGCAGCAGCGGCAGCACGCGTACCGAGAAGCCGAGCATGCCGATGTCGGCCAGCGGCTGCTGCGGAGCGGTCAGGCTGGCCACGCGGGTGTCGTGCAGCTCCAGGCCCAGCCAGGGGAACAGGCTCCAGCCGATCTCGCCCTTGAGTTCCAGCTCGACGTTGGCCTTGTCGCGGGCCAGCTGGCGGATCTCGTCCTTGTAGTCGTTGGGATCGAACAGCTGGGTGAGCGCGAAGCCCAGGCCGATCAGGACCAGCAGCAGGCCGAGCAGGAGCAGGCCGAGAAACTTGCCGAAGGCTTTCATGGCGGACAGATCCTTGTGCGGTGCGTGAGCAGGCGAAGTATACAGGTGCTCCCGGCGGCGCGGCGCCGGGGCTGCGACAGGTTGGAGGGGCGCGATGCGCGGATGGTTCCCCGTGCGGCGGCTCAGCCGGCCGGGTCGATGACCGGCAGGTCGAGGCGGCGGGCCAGCGCCTGCACTTCCAGATGGTCGAGCGGCGCCAGCAGCGCCAGCGGCTGGCAGGTTTCCGCGGCGCGCTGACGGGCCGCGGCGATCAGGCGCTGGCCGACGCCGCGGCCGCGGGTGATCTTGCGCACGCACAGGTGCGCCAGGCGCCAGCCGTCGGCGGCCTGCTCCAGCCAGGCGGCGCCGAGCAGGCGGTCGTTGAAGCGCCCGGCGATCAGGCAACCGCGGGCCAGGCCGGCGTCGACCAGGCTGGCGGCGTCGGCGTGCGGGGCCAGCAGCCAGGCGGGGGCGTCGGCGTAGATCTTCTCCAGGTCGGTACGGTCCTGGGCGCTGGGCCGGACGACGGCTTCGACGATGACGGGCATGGGGCTCTCCTCGGAACGAAGGGCGCATCTTATGCCTTTTGCCGGCCCAGCGCTCCGACCTGCGCCACAGCCTGCGCGGTAGCCCGGCGGGGTGGCCCCGGCCTATAATGCGCGCTCACATCCGCCCGTGATTCTGTGGAGCTGGCAATGGCCGAACGCAAGGCGTCCGTCGAGCGCAACACCCTGGAAACCCAGGTCAAGGTTTCCATCAACCTGGATGGCACCGGCAAGGCCCGATTCGACATCGGTGTACCCTTCCTCGAGCACATGCTCGACCAGATCGCCCGCCACGGGCTGATCGACCTCGACATCGAGTGCAAGGGCGACCTGCACATCGACGACCACCACACCGTGGAGGACGTCGGCATCACCCTCGGCCAGGCCTTCGCCCAGGCGGCCGGCGACAAGAAGGGCATGACCCGCTACGGCCACTCCTACGTGCCGCTGGACGAGGCGCTGTCGCGCGTGGTCATCGACTTCTCCGGCCGTCCCGGCCTTTCGATGCACGTGCCCTACACCCGCGCCACGGTCGGCGGCTTCGACGTCGACCTGTTCCAGGAATTCTTCCAGGGCTTCGTCAACCACGCCCTGGTGACCCTGCACATCGACAACCTGCGCGGCAGCAACACCCACCACCAGATCGAGACGGTATTCAAGGCCTTCGGTCGCGCCCTGCGCATGGCGGTGACCCTCGACGAGCGCATGGCCGGGCAGATGCCTTCCACCAAGGGGTGCCTGTGATGCAGACCGTCGCCGTCATCGACTACGGCATGGGCAACCTGCACTCGGTGGCCAAGGCGCTCGAGCACGTCGGCGCCGGTCGCGTGCTGGTGACCAGCGACGCCGCGGTGATCCGCGAGGCCGACCGCGTGGTATTCCCCGGCGTCGGCGCGATCCGCGACTGCATGGCCGAGATCAAGCGCCTCGGCTTCGACGCCCTGGTCCGCGAGGTCAGCCAGGACCGTCCGTTCCTCGGCATCTGCGTCGGCATGCAGGCGCTGCTCGAGCGCAGCGAGGAGAACGGCGGCGTCGACTGCATCGGCCTGTTCCCCGGCCAGGTGCGCTTCTTCGGCAAGGACATGGTCGAGGACGGCGCGCCGCTCAAGGTGCCGCACATGGGCTGGAACGAGGTGCAGCAGAGCATCGACCATCCGCTGTGGCGCGACATCCCTGACGGCGGGCGCTTCTACTTCGTGCACAGTTACTACGTCGAGGCCGGCAACCCGGCGCAGGTGGCCGGGCGCGGCCGCTACGGCAAGGACTTCGCCGCCGCATTGGCCGACGGTTCGCGCTTCGCCGTGCAGTTCCACCCGGAAAAGAGCCACAGCCACGGCCTGCAGCTGCTGCAGAACTTCGTCGGCTGGGACGGCCGCTGGTAAATGAGCCGGGGCAAAGGCAAGGCCGCAGTCCTCACGCTGGACAGCGCGCAGGAGCAGGCCGCGCTGCAGGTGCTGCAGCGTTTCCTCGCCGAGCGTTTCGAACTGGAGCTGGGCTCCTTCGAGGTGCAGGAAGTGCTGGACCTGTTCGCCCGCGAAATAGCCCCGCACTATTACAACAAGGCGATTCTCGATGTGCAGGCGCACCTGAAGGACAGGTTCGAGAGCATCGAAAGCGACTTGTGGGCGCTTGAGAAGAGCTGACCCGTCACCGATTTCCACCGACTTTGAGCAGGTTCGAGCAATGCTGATCATCCCCGCAATCGATCTGAAGGACGGCGCCTGCGTGCGTCTGCGCCAGGGCCTGATGGACGACGCCACGGTGTTCTCCGACGACCCGGTGGCCATGGCCGCCAAGTGGGTCGAGGGCGGCTGCCGCCGTCTGCACCTGGTCGACCTCAACGGCGCCTTCGAGGGCCAGCCGGTCAACGGCGAGGTGGTCACCGCCATCGCCAAGCGCTACCCGCAGCTGCCGATCCAGATCGGCGGCGGCATCCGTTCGCTGGAAACCATCGAGCACTACGTGCGCGCCGGGGTCAGCTACGTGATCATCGGCACCAAGGCGGTCAAGCAGCCGGAATTCGTCGCCGAGGCCTGCCGCGCCTTCCCGGGCAAGGTGATCGTCGGCCTGGACGCCAAGGACGGTTTCGTCGCCACCGACGGCTGGGCGGAAGTCTCCAGCGTGCAGGCCACCGACCTCGCCAAGCGCTTCGAGGCCGACGGCGTGGCCGCCATCGTCTACACCGACATCAGCAAGGACGGCATGATGCAGGGCTGCAACGTCGAGGCCACCGTGGCCCTGGCCAACGCCAGCCGCATCCCGGTGATCGCCTCCGGCGGCATCCACAACCTCGGCGACATCCAGAAGCTGCTCGATACCCGCAACCCGGGCATCGTTGGCGCCATCACCGGCCGCGCGATCTACGAGGGCACCCTCGACGTGGCCGAGGCCCAGGCGCTGTGCGACGGGTTCAAGGGCTGAGGTAGTGATCGTTCCCACGCTCTGCGTGGGAACGCAACCGGGGACGCTCCGCGTCCCGATAACGATTGATCGCCCCATGCGCCGGTGTGGGGACGCAGCCGGGGACGCGGAGCGTCCCGAGCGGGGTTCCCACGCAGAGCGTGGGAACCATCAGCGAAGCCGGTATGCAACCGACGAGAGAGACAGACCATGACCCTCGCCAAACGCATCATTCCCTGCCTCGACGTGGACAACGGCCGCGTGGTCAAGGGCGTCAAGTTCGAGAACATCCGCGACGCCGGCGATCCGGTGGAGATCGCCCGCCGCTACGACGAGCAGGGCGCCGACGAGATCACCTTCCTCGACATCACCGCCAGCTCGGAAGGTCGCGACACCACCCTGCACACCGTCGAGCGCATGGCCAGCCAGGTGTTCATCCCGCTGACCGTCGGCGGCGGCGTGCGCACCGTGCAGGACATCCGCAACCTGCTCAACGCCGGCGCCGACAAGGTGTCGATCAACACCGCCGCGGTGTTCACCCCGGAGTTCGTCGGCGAGGCCGCCGCACGCTTCGGCTCGCAGTGCATCGTGGTCGCCATCGACGCCAAGAAGGTCGCCCCGGGGCGCTGGGAGATCTTCACCCACGGCGGGCGCAAGCCGACCGGCCTGGACGCGGTGGCCTGGGCGCAGAAGATGGAAGGCCTCGGCGCCGGCGAGATCCTGCTGACCAGCATGGATCAGGACGGCGTGAAGAGCGGCTACGACCTCGGCGTGACCCGCGCGATCAGCGAGGCGGTGGGCATCCCGGTGATCGCCTCGGGCGGCGTCGGCAACCTCGAGCACCTGGCCGCCGGCATCCTTGAGGGCAAGGCCGACGCGGTGCTGGCGGCGAGCATCTTCCACTTCGGCGAGTACACCGTGCCGGAGGCCAAGGCCTACCTGGCCAGTCGCGGCATCGTCGTGCGCTGAGGTCCGCGCGGCAAGCACGAGAAGCCCGGGCCGGTCCCGGGCTTCTGCGTTTTCGGGGCCATTTCCCATCCGCTGCTTGGCGGCGCAATCGCGCTGCAGAACGGCCTGATCGGCTGTTCGCCTGCTGGCAAGCTGCCGCCTGCGGTGTTTCGCCGGGCCCGCAATCGGACCTTGGTCGCAGGGCGCCGCTAACAACAAGAACAAGGAAATGGATATGTCGTTGAAACGCTTGCTCGCGGCGGCGCTGGCTGCCGGTTTGCTGTTCTCCGGGGTGGCGTCCGCCGCCCTGCCGCCCGGCTACAAGATCCAGCTGCTGACCGAGAACTACCCGCCGTTCAACATGGCGGCGGGTGGCAAGAACTTCGCCCGCGAGGAGAACCTGCGCGGCTTCGCCGTGGACGTGCTGCGCGAGACGTTCAGGCGCGCGGGCATCGCCTACGAGATGACCCTGCGTTTTCCCTGGACGCGGATCTACCAGATGGCCCTGGACAACCCGGACCATGGCGTGTTCGTCACCGTGCGCACGCCCGAGCGCGAGCAGCAGTTCAAGTGGGTCGGGCCGCTCGCGGCGGACGCCTGGGTGCTGCTGGCGCGGGCCGACAGCCCGATCAGCCTGGCCAGGGTGGAGGAAGCCGGGCAATACCGCGTCGGTGCCTACAAGGGCGACGTGATCGCCGAAGAGCTGAAAGCCAAGGGCGTGCCGCTGAGCGAGGCGCTGCGCGACCAGGAAAACGCCCACAAGCTGCAGAACGGACAGATCGACCTGTGGGCCACCGGCGATCCGTCCGGTCGTTACCTGGCCAGGCAGGAAGGCGTCGGCGGCCTGAAGACCGTGTTGCGCGTCGAGGGCGGCCAGCTGTTCCTCGCCCTCAACCGGCAGACCCCGGACGAGGCGGTGCAGCGCCTGCAGGCGGCGCTGGACAAGCTGCGCGCCGAGGGCTTCCTCGCCAAGGCGATGAGCGCCTATCTGGAATAAACGGACACGCGGCGCCGCTGGAGGCGCCGGGAGTCAGGTCGCTGGCTCCCGACGCAGGGCTCACTTGCTGCGGGTGATGCTCAGGCCCTTGAGCAGGTTGAGCGCCTGGCTCAGCTGGTAGTCCTCGTCCTGCGGCTGCGGCTTTTCCGCCGGCTGGGCGGAGGTGGACGGGGCGGGCTTGCTCGGCTTGTCGGCACCGCCGTTGCCGTTGCCGAGGTGGCCGGGCAGATCGGCTTCCTTGACGCCCTGGGTCGGGCTGTCGTCGCGGGTCACCTTGCCGCGCTCGACGGCGATGTCGGGGACGATGCCCTGGGCCTGGATCGAACGCCCGTTGGGGGTGAAATACAGCGCGGTGGTCAGCTTGAGGGCGCGGTCGTTGGTCAGCGGCAGCACGGTCTGCACCGAGCCCTTGCCGAAACTGTCGGTGCCCATCAGCACGCCGCGCTTGTGGTCCTGCAGGGCGCCGGCGACGATCTCGGCCGCCGAGGCGCTGCCGCCGTTGATCAGCACCACCAGCGGCACGCCCTCGCTGGCGTCGGCCTTGTCGGCGGAGAAGCGCAGCTCGGAGTTGGCGATGCGGCCCTTGGTGTAGACGATCAGGCCGCCGGTGAGGAAGTGGTCGGAGACTTCCACCGCCGATTGCAGCACGCCGCCGGGGTTGTTGCGCAGGTCGAGGACCAGGCCCTTGAGCTTGCCGCCGTTGTCCTTCTTCAGCTTGGCCAGCGCCTTGGCCACTTCCTCGCCGCTGTTGATCTGGAACTGGGTGATGCGCAGGTAGGCGTAGTCCTTCTCGAGCAGCTCGCTCTTCACGCTGCGCACCTTGATCACCGCGCGCTCGAGCTTGACGTCGAACGGCTTGCCGCCCTCGCGCACCAGGGTCAGCACGATCTGGCTGCCGGGCTTGCCGCGCAGCTTGTCCACGGCCTGCACCAGCGACCAGTCCTTGGTCGGCTGGCCATCGATCCTGACGATCAGATCGCCGGCCTCGATGCCGGCGCGCGCCGCCGGGGTGTCGTCGATCGGCGCAATCACCTTGAGGCCGCCCTCGTCCTGGCCCACTTCTATCCCCAAGCCGCCGAACTCGCCGCTGGTGCTCTCCTGCAGCTCCTCGAACTCCTCGGGCTCCAGGTAGGCCGAATGCGGGTCGAGGTTGCTGAGCATGCCCTTGATGGCGTTCTCCAGCAGGGTCTTGTCGTCGATCGGTTCGACGTAGGCGCTCTTGATGCGGTCGAGCACCTCGGCGAAGGTGCGCAATTCGTCCAGCGGCAGGGTGCCCTTGGCGGCAGCAGCCGGCGCCGGGGCGGCGGCTTCCTCGCTTGCCGTCGCGGCCACGGCCAGGGGCGCGGCGCCGAGCAGCGCAAGGGACAGGGCCAGGGCGGAAAGGGGGAAACGCGACGACATGGGTAACTCCTGAATAAGGCGCACGGCTAGCCTTGGGAACGACACCAGGCCAGCGGATCGCTGGGCTGGCCCTTCTGGCGGATGGCGAAGTACAGCGCCGGGCTGTCACGTCCGCCGCTGCTGCCGACATTGGCGATCGGCTCGCCGGCCTTGACCAGGTCGCCGGCGGCCTTGAGCAGGCTCTGGTTGTGGCCGTAGAGGCTGAGGTAGCCGCCGCCGTGGTCGATGATCACGAGGAGGCCGGCGCCACGCAGCCAGTCGGCGAACACCACGCGACCGTCGTGGACGGCGCGCACGCGGGCGCCGGCCGCGGCGCCGATCAGCACGCCGTCCCACTTCAGACGGCCGTCGTCGCGCGGCGAACCGAAGCGCGCCAGCAGGCGGCCGTCCACCGGCCAGGGCAGCTTGCCGCGGGCCTGGGCGAACGGGCCGCCATAGCCGGGCGCGCCGCTGGAAACGCTGGGGCCGTCGTCGCTCGGACGGGCCTTGCCGCTGTCGTTCTCCACGTTGGAGGCAGCCAGGCGGCGCTGTTCCTCGGCCTGCTCGCGGGCGCGGATCTCCGCCAGGCGGCGCTCCTCGGCCTCGCGGGCCTGGCGGGCGAGGGTTTCCTCGATGGTCTTCAGCACGCCGGCGAGCTTGGCCTCTTCCTCTTGCTGGGCCTTGAGCTTGCGGCCGCCGTCGCTCAGTTCGGCGTTGAGCTTGGCCAGCGCCTCGCGATGTTCGCTGCGCACCTTGTCCAGCGCCTCGCGGCGGCCCTGCAGCTCGACCTGCTGGCCAGCGACCAGGGCGTGCTGGCTGGCCAGCTCGGCCTCGACGTCGTGCAGCTGGCGCAGGGTGTCGTTGAAGGCGGCCAGTTGCTCGCTGCGCGCGCGGCTCAGGTAGTCGTGGTAGGTCAGGTTGCGGGCGAACTGCTCGGGCTGCTGCTGGTTGAGCAGCAGCTTGAGATATTCCTGGCGACCGCTCTGGTAGGCGGCGCGGATCTGCAGGGCGACCAGCGCCTGCTGTTCAGCGCGCTGACTCTGGAGTTTTTTTTTCTCCCCATCGAGGCGCTCGACCTCGGCCTCGCCGTCCTTGAGCTGCTGCTCGAGGCCGTCGATCTGCTTCTGCAGGTCGCCCATCTCGCGCTCGGTGCCCTGCAACTGTTTCTGCACGCCGGACTTTTCCTGCTGCAGGGTACCGAGCAGTTTCTGCAGCTCGGCGACCTCCTTTTGCGAGGCTTCCAGCTGGCGCTGGGCATCGGCGCGCTCATCGGCGATGGCCGGGGCGAGGCAGCAGGCGAGCAGGGCGAACAGGGCGGCGCGCAGCATGGGTAGGGGGTCCGGGTCTGGAGGCGTTCTAGTATGCATCCGCCTGCGCCCAAAAAGAACGCCCCGCATGGCGCGGGGCGTGATCCTCACTGCAGTTCGATCAGCGGCGTGCCGGTCATCTCCGCCGGAATCGGCAGGTCGAGCAGCTTGAGCATGGTCGGCGCCACGTCGGCGAGCACGCCGCCCTCGCGGACCTCCAGCTGGCGCGGGCCATAGTAGAGGAAGGGCACCGGCTCGCAGGTGTGCGCGGTGTGCGCCTGGCCGGTGGTCTCGTCTTCCATCTGCTCGACGTTGCCGTGGTCGGCGGTGATCAGCGCCTCGCCGCCGACCTTGTCGAGCGCCGCGGTGATGCGGCCGAGGCAGCCGTCCAGGCACTCCACCGCCTTGACCGCCGCCTCGAACACGCCGGTGTGGCCGATCATGTCGCCGTTGGCGTAGTTGACCACGATGACGTCGAAGCGCTGCTGCTCGATGGCCTCGACGATGCGGTCGGTGACTTCCGGGGCGCTCATCTCGGGCTTCTGGTCGTAGGTGGCGACGTTCGGCGACGGGATGAGGATGCGCTCCTCGCCGGCGAACGGCTCCTCGCGACCGCCGGAGAAGAAGAAGGTGACGTGGGCGTACTTCTCGGTCTCGGCGATGCGCAGCTGGGTCTTGCCGTTGTTCGCCAGGTATTCGCCGAGCACGTTGTCCAGCGATTCGGGCGGGAAGGCGCAGGGCGCCGGAATGCTCGCCGCGTACTGGGTGAGCATCACGAAGCCAGCCAGTTGCGGCACGCGGACGCGGGCGAAGCCACTGAAGTCGGTCTCGACGAAGGCGCGGGTCAGCTCGCGGGCGCGGTCGGCGCGGAAGTTCATGAACACCACGGCGTCGCCGTCTTCCACCTTCACCGGCGCGCCGATGGTGGTGGCCTTGACGAACTCGTCGCTCTCGCCGCGCGCATAGGCGGCTTCCAGGCCCTCGACCGCGCTGGCGGCGGCGAACGCGCCAGCGCCTTCGACGATCAGGTTGTAGGCCTGCTCGACGCGGTCCCAGCGGTTGTCGCGGTCCATGGCGAAGTAGCGGCCGGTCAGGCTGGCGATGCGACCCTTGCCGAGGCGGGCGAAGGTGGCATCGAGCAGTTCGAGGGACGGCTGGGCGCTCTTCGGCGGGGTGTCGCGGCCGTCGAGGAAGGCGTGCAGGTAGATCTTCTCGGCGCCGCGGCGGGCGGCCAGTTCGACCATGGCGGCGATGTGGTCCTGATGGCTGTGCACGCCGCCCTCGGAGAGCAGGCCGAGGATGTGCACCGCCTTGCCGGCGGCCACCGCCTGATCGACCGCCTTGCCGATCACCGGGTTGTCGAAGAACTCGCCGTCGCGGATCGCCTTGGTCACCCGGGTCAGGTCCTGGTACACCACGCGGCCGGCGCCGAGGTTCATGTGGCCGACCTCGGAGTTGCCCATCTGCCCGTCGGGCAGGCCGACGTCCATGCCGCTGCCGGAGACCAGGCCGTGCGGACGGGTGGCGCGCAGACGGTCCCACACCGGGGTCTTGGCGTGGTAGATGGCGTTGTAGTCCGGGCTGTCGCTGTGGCCGAAGCCGTCCAGAATGATGAGGACCAGGGGTTTGGGCGTTGCAGGCATGCGTCCGACTCGTGAACTGGTGGGCGAAAGGGCATTTTACTGGCTGCCCGCGCGGGCGTCACGGCGCGCGGACCGCTGGTGCCGCGCAGGTTCAGCCGCTGCGACGGGCTGTGTATACTGCGGGCCATTTTACCGTGCCGGATGCTCGCGATGGTTGCCCAGCTGATCGAATTTGCCTCTAACCACTATGTCCTCAGCACCCTGTTCGTGGTGCTGCTGGCCCTGCTGATCGCCCACGAGGCGCGGCGCGGCGGACGCAGCCTGAGCTGCCGCGAGTTGACCGCGCTGCTCAACGGCGGCGAGGGCGTGGTGCTCGACGTGCGTCCGCACAAGGAATTCAGCACCGGTCACATCACCGGCGCGCTGAACATCCCCTTCGACAAGCTCGACAGCCGCCTCGCCGAGCTGGACAAGCACAAGGGCAAGACCCTGATCGTGGTCGACTCCATGGGCCAGCACGCCGGCGGCGTGTGCGGCAAGCTGAAGAAGGCCGGCCACGAGGTTTCCCGCCTCGGCGGCGGCATCGCCAGCTGGCGCGGCGACAACCTGCCGGTGGTCAAGTGACATGCCGGCCGTCGTCATCTATTCGAGCGACTACTGTCCCTACTGCGTGCGCGCCAAGCAGCTGCTGAGCCGCAAGGGCGTGGCGTTCACCGAGATCAACGTCGACGGCCAGCCCCAGCTGCGCGCGGAAATGAGCCGCAAGGCCGGGCGCACCTCGGTGCCGCAGATCTGGATCGGCGACACCCACGTCGGTGGCTGCGACGACCTCTATGCTCTGGAGCGCGCCGGCAAGCTCGACGTGCTGCTCAGCCACTGATTCTCCTCCCGGAACAAGGAAGCAAAGCATGACCGAACAAGCCAGCGACGCCGCCCAGCCGCAGTTCTCCCTGCAGCGCATCTACGTGCGCGACCTGTCCTTCGAGGCGCCCAAGTCGCCGGAAATCTTCCGCCAGGACTGGAAGCCGGGCATCACCCTCGACCTCAACACCCGCCAGAAAGACCTGGGTGGCGACTTCCACGAGGTGGTGCTGACCGTTTCGGTGACCGTCAAGAACGGCGACGACACCGCCTTCATCGCCGAAGTGCAGCAGGCCGGCATCTTCCTGATCAAGGGCCTGGATAACGCCTCGATGAGCCACACCCTAGGCGCCTTCTGCCCCAGCCTGCTGTTCCCCTACGCCCGCGAGGCGCTGGACAACCTGGTGGTGCGCGGCTCCTTCCCGGCGCTGATGCTCTCGCCGGTGAACTTCGACGCCCTCTATGCCCAGGAGCTGGCCCGCATGCAGGGCGGCGAAGCCCAGGCTTGACGGCTCGCTTGAGGCTGCGACAAAAAGCCCCGCCTGATGGCGGGGCTTTTTTGTATCTCTATTCCAAGGTAGTGGTTCAAAATTGTGACGTGGTTGGCTATCTTGGTGCGGCCTGGTAGCCACTTTCGCCTAGATGTCATTTCCATGGCGCATGATTTGAAGGGTTGCATCCTCGCTCAAGCGAGGCGAAAGTCCTGCTGACGCCAGGCCTCGTAGACGGTCACGGCGACCGCGTTGGACAGGTTGAGACTGCGGCAACCGGGCTGCATCGGCAGGCGCAGCAGTTGCTCGCTTGGCAGGCTGGCCAGCACCTCGGGTGGCAGGCCGCGACTTTCAGGACCGAACAGGAGTACGTCCCCGGGGCGATATTCGACTTCTGAATAACAGTTCTTGGCTTTAGTTGTCAGTGCCAGTATTCTGACATTTCCCAGCGATGACAGGCAGTCCGCCAGGGAGTTGTGACGAATTACTGTCGCGTATTCGTGGTAATCCAGTCCCGCCCGGCGCAGGCGCTTGTCGTCCAGTTCGAAGCCCAAGGGCTCGATCAGGTGCAACTGGCAGCCGGTATTGGCACACAGCCGAATGACGTTGCCGGTGTTCGGCGGGATTTCTGGTTCAAACAAAACGACGTGAAACATTGGGTCAGGCCTGGTCGATCCGGGATGGCGCGCATTCTAGCGGGTTGCGATCCGCTGCTGGGCGCCGCCGGGAAGACATGCCCCCCGCGCGAGGCAAGGAGACGCCTTTGCTGGCTTGGCTGAAACGAACCAAAGGCGCTGCCGATACGCTGCTTGGCTTGGCCCCCGTGCCGGGCGGCTGCGTGCTCGCGCGCGTACAGCGCGGCGCCGCTGGCGCACGCCTGCTGGCCTGCGAGTTCGTCGCCGCGTCGCCGGCCAGCGAGGCGGAGGTCCTGCGCCGGCGGGTCGAGGCGCTGGGCCTGCAGGGCCTGCCGGTCAGCCTGCTGCTCGCTGCCGGCGACTACCAGCTGCTGCTGGTCGAGCGTCCCGACGTGCCGCCCGCCGAACTGCGCGCCGCCATCCGCTGGCGGATCCGCGATCTGGTCAGCGCGCCGCTCGACAGCCTGGTGGTGGACGCCCTGCCGCTGCCCGGCGACGCCTATCGCGGCCGCACGCCGATGGCCTACTGCGCGGTGCTGCCGCGCGCGCGCATGCAGGCGCTGGCCGACTGGGTGGCGGCCGGCGGGCTGCGCCTGCACAGCCTCGACATCCCGGAAATGGCGCTGCGCAACCTCGGCCTGCTCGCAGGCGCCGAGGGGCAGAACCTCGCCGTGCTGCAGGTCGGCGCGCGCAACGGCCTGATCTGCGTGCAGCATGGCGCCGACCTGTACATGGCGCGACGCATCGAGCACGGCCAGGACAACCGTGGCGAGAACGGCGCCCTGCTGGCGCTCGAGGTGCAGCGCTCGCTGGACTACTTCGAGAGTCACTTGGGCAAGGGCGCGGTGAGCCGCCTGCTGCTGCTGCCGCTGGCCGAGCAGGAGGAGCTGCTGGTCGCCGAGCTGCGCCAGCGTCTGGCCCTGCGCATCGAACGCCTGGCGCTCGACCAACTGTTCGCCGGCGCGCCGCTGCTCGCCCTGCCGACGCCCCAGCAGGCCCAGTTCCTCCCCGCGATAGGCGCGGCGCTGCGCCAGGAGCGTGGCCGATGAGCGTTGGGGCGATCGCCAATCTCAACCTCTACCAGCCGCTGCAGGCGGCGGCCGACGGCCGGCCGCCGCGCGCGGCCCTGCCGCTCGCAGTCCTCCTGCTGCTGCTGGCGATCCTCGTCGACGGCGCCTGGCAGCTGTGGCGTCTGCAACGCCTCGAGGCCGCGACGAGCGTGGCGGAGCAGACCGCCGCGCAGGCCGAGGCCGATCTGGCCACCGCTCGGCAGAGTTTCCGCGCACCGCAGGCCGACCCGCGCCTGCCGCAGCAGTTGGCCGACCTGGAGCGGGACAACCGCGAACTGCTGCGCGTCGCCGACTACCTGCGGCTGCTGCAGGCCGAGCGCAGCGGCGGTTTCAGTGGGGCGCTCGATGCGCTCGCCGAACGCCATCTGGACGGCGTCTGGCTCAGCGTCATTCGTCTCGAACAGGGCGGTCGGGATCTGCTGCTCGAAGGCGCCAGCCAGCAGCCCGCGCTGCTGCCCGAATACCTGAACAGCCTGGGCCAGAGCCAGGCCTTCGCCGGGCGCCAGTTCGCCCGCTTCGACATCGATCGCGACGACGGCGGCGTGCTGCGCTTCCGTCTCGCTTCGCAGGCGGCCAGTACCGAGGAGGTCGCACGATGAACGCCCTGCTGCAACGCTGGCAGACCCTGGCGCCACGCGAGCAGTGGCTGGCCGTGCTGGTCGTTTTGCTGCTGCCGGCCCTCGCCTGGCTGAGCCTCGGCCACGAGCCGCTGGCCCAGCGCGTGCGCCAGCTCGAGGCGGCGCGCCTGGCCGCCGAGAGCCGGGCCCTGGAGGCGCGCACGGCGCGCGCCGAGCTGCTGGCGCTGGCCGCCGTCGATCCCGACCAGGCGGTGCGCCAGGCCCTGCTGGCCGCCCAGGCGCTGCGCGACCAGCAACTCGAGCAACTGGCCGCCGGCACCGCCGCGCTGATCGACCCGCCGCGCATGCGCCAGGTGCTGCAGGATCTGCTCCAGCAGCGCCCGGGCCTGCGCCTGCTCGGTCTGGAGAGCTTCTCCGCGCCGCTCGAACTGCCCGCCGCGGCGCCGGTCGCTGCCGCCAAGGACGCGGTGGCCGGTGCGACAACCGCCGCTGCGGCGCCGCTGCTGTATCGCCACGGCATGCGCCTGACCCTGGAAGGCAGCTACTTCGAGCTGCGCGACTACCTGCGCGGCATCGAGCAGCAGGGCCGCGGCGCCGACGGCCGCCGGCTGTTCTGGGAGCGCCTCGACTACCAGGTTGGCGAGGCCGGCCCGGGACGGGCGCGGATCACCCTCGAGCTGTACACGCTGAGCCGTGAAGCGGGGTGGGTCGGTGTCTAGGGCGCTGCTGTTGATCCTCGCCGCGGCGTGGCCGCTGGCCGCCGCCGCGGTCAGCGACCCGACCCTGCCCCCTACCTTCGCGGCCGCTCCGGTCGCGGGCGCCGAGGTGGCCCCGGCGCCCCTGCTGCAGGCGATCCTGCGCGGCCCGGCCGGCGCCCGCGCGGTGATCGGCGGGCAAAGCCTCAAGGTCGGCGAACGCCTGGGCGAACTGCGCGTGCTGGCCATCCGCGCGCGCAGCGTACTGATCGAACGCCAGGGACAGCGCAGCGAGCTGCACCTGAGCCAACCCATTGTGACTCCAGCCATTCGGAGCCCGAGCCGTTGATGTCCACGATGCCCCATCGCCTGAAGCACCTGGGCCTGCTCACCTTCTGCGGCCTGCTGGCCGCCTGCCAGACCTTCACCGACGGCGACCGCCAGCTGCGCGAGCAGAGCGACCGCCTGTTCGAGGATGCCCTGGCGCAGAGCCGCCAGAGCCAGACCCCGCCGCCGGCGGTGCAGGCCGCGCTGCTGCCGCCGCTGCTGCCGGAGACCACCGCGCTGTCCGGCGGGCCGCGTTTCGACGTGGCGGCGCGCGACATGGACGCCCGCGCGTTCTTCCTCAGCCTGATGGACAGTGCCGGGCAGAACCTGGTGGTGCATCCCGAGGTCAGCGGGACCATCACCTTCAGCCTGCGCAACGTCACCCTCGACGAGGTGCTCGCCGCGGTGCGCGACACCTACGGCTACGACTTCCAGCGCACCAGCTACGGCTACCGCATCCTGCCCAACCAGCTGCTGACCCGAACCTACGACCTCAACTACCTGAATCTGCAGCGCCGCGGCGAGACCGACACCCGGGTCAGCTCCGGCACAGTGACCACCTCGGAGAAGACCAGCAACGACAGCAACGACGGCGGCACCACCACCAGCAACCAGGCGAGCACGGTCAACGCCAGCCAGGTGGTGACGCGCAGCGAGGTCGACTTCTGGCGCGAGGTGGGCGACGTGGTCGGCGCGCTGATCGGCGACGAGCAAGGCAACAAGGTGGTGGTCAACCCGCAGGCCAGCCTGCTGGTGGTGCGCGCCTCCAGCCGCGACCAGCAGAACGTCGAGGCCTTCCTCAGGCAGGCCGAGCAGAACCTGCAGCGCCAGGTGATCCTTGAGGCGAAGATCCTCGAGGTGCGCCTGAGCGACCAGTTCCAGGCCGGGATCAACTGGACCGAGCTGGGCAGCCACGTCGACCTCAATCTGTCCGGCGAGGCCCTGACCGGTGCCTCGGGCATCGGCGGGGTATTCAGCGCGCTCTACACCAACGGCGACTTCAGTGCCCTGCTGCAGCTGCTGGAAACCCAGGGCCAGGTGCGCGTGCTGTCCAGCCCGCGCATCTCCACGCTGAACAACCAGAAGGCGGTGATCAAGGTCGGCACCGACGAGTACTTCGTCACCGACATCTCCTCGACCAACACCACCACCCTCGCCGGGGTTTCCGAACCGACCCAGGACGTCACGCTGACGCCGTTCTTCTCCGGCATCTCGCTGGACGTCACTCCGCAGATCAACCGCCAGGAAGAGGTGACTCTGCACGTGCGGCCGACGGTGAGCCGGGTGGAGGACCAGAACAAGGTCATCACCCTCGGCGAGGACAAGGAACTCAACCTGCCGCTGGCGCTGTCCACCACCCGCCAGTCCGACTCCATCGTGCGGGCGCGCAGCGGCCAGGTGGTGGTGATCGGCGGCCTGCTCGAGGACATCAACGAGAACACCGATGCCAACGTGCCCTGGCTGTCCGAGTTGCCATTCCTCGGCTGGTTCTTCCAGCAGCAGCGCAAGGATCTGGTGCGCAGCGAGCTGGTGATCCTCCTGCGCCCGCAGGTGATCGGCGCCGACACCTGGCTGAACGAGCTGCAGAAGAGCGCCAACAGCTTCAGCGAGCTGAGGTAAGGCATGTACCTCGACTTCTTCGGCCTGCGCGAGAAACCCTTCGCCCTCACCCCCAACACCGCCTTCCTGGTGCGGCTGGCCCCCTATCAGGCCTGCCTCAACCTGCTGCGCGTGGCGTTGGGCGAGGGCGAGGGTTTCGTCAAGGTCACCGGCGAGGTCGGCACCGGTAAGACCCTGCTGTGCCGCGCGCTGCTCAACGCGCTGGGCGAAGAAAGCGATCACTGGCAGCTGGCCTGGCTGCCCAACCCCGGGCTCACCCCGAGCGGCCTGCGCCGCGCGCTGGCCCAGGAGCTGCACCTCACCGACATCGAGCGCCTCGACCACCACGGCCTGCTCGCCGCGCTCAACCGCCGGCTGATCGAGCTGGCCGGACAGGGCAAGCGCACCGTGCTGCTGATCGACGAGGCCCAGGCGCTGCCGCTGGAAACCCTCGAGGCGGTACGCCTGCTCACCAACCTGGAAACCGAGCGCTGCAAGCTGCTGCAGGTGGTGCTGTTCGGCCAGCCGGAGCTGGACACGCTGCTCGAGCGCCCCGACCTGCGCCAGCTGCGCCAGCGCATCACCTTTTCCTACCGCCTGCAGCCGCTGGATGCCGCCGACACCCGCCGCTACGTCGAGGAACGCCTCGGCCATGCCGGCCACCTCGGCGCGTCGCTGTTCGACGAACGCGCCCTGCGCCGGCTGGCCGCCGCCAGCGGCGGCATTCCGCGGCTGATCAGCATCCTCGCCCACAAGGCGCTGATGGCCGCCTACGGCGCCGGCAGCCGCCGCGTGCGCGCCGGCCACGTGCAGCGTGCGCTGCGCGATACCGAGGGCGCGCGGCCGTTCCTGCAGGGCGGCTTCCTGTCGCTGGGCTGGAGCCTGGCCAGCGCCGGTGGGCTGCTCGGCCTGGTACTGCTGTGGCCGTGGCTGCAGGACTGGCTGGGACGCGGAGGGCTGCTGCCGTGAGCCTGGTCAACGACATGCTGCGCGACCTGGAAAGTCGCCAGGCGCCCGCGGCCGAACGCGCCGCGCTGGGTGGCCTGCAGGCGGTCGACGAAGACGCCGCCGCCCGTCGCGCCGGGCGCCGTCGCCTGTGGCTGCTGCTGCCCGGCTTGGGCCTGGTGCTGGCCGCCGGGTTGCTGGTGCGCCAGCTGCCCGCGCCGGCGCAGCCAGCCGGCGACAGCGTGGCTGCCGTGCCGCAGGCTGCCGAGCCGGCCCCGCAGCTTGCGCCGCCCCCGGCCGCTGCGCCCGCCGAGATCCAGCTGCTGGCCACCCTGCCGCAGCAGAGCGAGCAGCGCTTCGTCCTCCAGCTGCTGCTCGACCGCGCCCCCGAGTACCGCCGCAGCGAGCAGAGCGGCGTGGTCAGCCTGCGCCTGCCGCACCTGCGCCTGACTGACGATGGTCCGCGCGCCGGCCGCCTGGCGCACGCCGGGCGCAGCCTGAGCTGGAGCCTGCAGCCGCTGGCGGATGGCGCCGAGCTGCTGCTGGTCGGTCTCGGCGACGACCTGCAGGTGCGCGACCGCCTGGAGCCGGCCGGCGAGCGCTGGCAGCTGTGGGTCGAGGTGCCGCTCGCCGCCGGGACGGCGGACGACTTCGATCCGGCCGAGCTGCCGGTCGCCGGCGCCACCGAGCGCGGCGCCCGGCCGGCCAAAAAGGAAAGCGAGCCGGCCAGCGCCGCGCCCGCCGAACCGCTGCAGGACGCGCGCCCGGTCGCCGCGGCGAGCGCGCCGGTGGTGCCGGCGGCCCGTCCCGCCAGCGCCGCGGCGCCGCAGCTCAGCGTCGCCAGCCACCGCCCCGAGCCGCTGGCCGAGGCGCGTCAGGCGCTGCTCGCCGGCGAACGGGCACGCGCCATCGGCCTGTTGGAAGAACTCAAGCGCAGCCAGCCCGACAACCGCGAGGCGCTGCACTGGCTGGCCCGCGCCTGGCTGGCCGACGGCCAGGGCGAGCGTCTGCTCGCCGAACTGCCGGCGCAAGTGGCGCGCTTCCCCGCCGACAGCGAACTGCGCGTGCTGCTCGCCCGTGCCCAGCTGCAGGCCGGCGACCACGCCGCCGCGGTCGCCACCCTGGCCGAACGTCTGCCGCCGCTGGCCGGCGATCCGGCCTACCACGCGCTGCTCGCCGCCTGCTACCAGCAGACCGGCCAGTGGCAGGACAGTGCCCGCCTGTATCGCGACCTGGTGCTGCTGCGTCCCGAGCAGGCGAGCTGGCAGCTCGGCCTGGGCATCGCCCTCGAACGACTCGGCGAGCGTGCCGCCGCCGCTCAGCACTACCGTCTGGCGCTGCAGGGCCGCGGCCTCGACGACGCCAGCCGGCGTTATGCCGAGGAACGGGCGCAAACCCAGGGAGGACAGTCCTGATGGACAGCCAAGAACTGCATCGACGCAAGGTGCGCCTGGGCGACCTGCTGGTCCAGTCCGGCCTGATCAGCGAGGGCCAGCTGCAACTGGCCCTCGACGAGCAGAAGCGCAGCGGCGTCAAGCTCGGCCGCGCGGTGGTCGAGATGGGCTTCATCAGCGAGCGCAAGCTGCTCGAGGCGCTGTCGCGCCAGCTCGACATCCCCCACGTCGACCTGCGCCAGTTCAAGTTCAACGAGGCGCTGGTGCAGCGCCTGCCGGAAGCCCTGGCGCGGCGCTTCCGGGTCATCCTGCTGGTCGAGGAGGGCGACGGCCTGCTGGTCGGCATGAGCGACCCGCTGGACCTTTATGCCCTCGACGAGATGGCCCGCGTGCTGCGCCAGCCGCTCAAGCCGGCGGTGGTGCTGGAGCGCGATCTGCTCGACTGCCTCGACCGTTTCTACCGGCGCACCAGCGAGATCGCCTCGCTGGCCGGCCAGCTCGACGAGCGCCTGGAGGAGAGCGACTTCGACTTCAGCGGTCTCAGCCTCGACAACAGCGACGCCCCGGTGGTGCGCCTGTTGCAGATGCTGTTCGAGGACGCCGTGCAGATGAAGGCCTCGGACATCCACATCGAGCCGGACGAGCAGGTGCTGCGCATCCGCCAGCGCATCGACGGGGTACTCAACGAGCAGCTGCTCAAGGAAGCGCGCATCGCCTCGGCGCTGGTCCTGCGCCTGAAGATCATGGCCGGCCTGGACATCTCCGAGAAGCGCCTGCCGCAGGACGGCCGTTTCAACATCCGGGTCAAGAACCACAACCTCGACGTGCGCGTCTCCACCATGCCGGTGCAGTTCGGCGAGTCGGTGGTGCTGCGCCTGCTCGACCAGAGCGCCGGGGTGTTCCAGCTCGAGCGCACCGGCATGCCGGCCGAGCTGCTGGCGCGCCTGCGCGTACTGCTGCAGCGCCCGCACGGCCTGGTGCTGGTCACCGGCCCGACCGGCTCGGGCAAGACCACCACCCTGTACGGCGGCCTGGCCGAGCTGAACGGCCCGGAGAAGAAGATCATCACCGTCGAGGATCCGGTCGAGTACCGCCTGCCGCGGGTCAACCAGGTGCAGGTCAACCCGAAGATCGAGCTGACCTTCGCCCGCGTGCTGCGCGCCGCGCTGCGCCAGGACCCGGACATCGTGCTGGTCGGCGAGATCCGCGACCAGGAAACCGCCGAGATCGCCCTGCGCGCCGCCATGACCGGCCACCTGGTGCTGTCCACCCTGCACACCAACGACGCGCTGACCTCCCCGCTGCGCCTGGTCGACATGGGCGCCGAACCGTTCCTGGTGGCCAACGCGCTCAACGCCGTGCTCGCCCAGCGCCTGGTGCGCCGCGTCTGCGAGCATTGCCGCAGCGAGCAGGAGCCGGCCGAGCGCGAACTGCACTGGTTGGAGGCGATCCACGGCGCCGCGCTGGCGGGCCGGCGTTTCGTCCACGGCCGCGGCTGCCACCAGTGCCACAACACCGGCTACCTGGGCCGGATCGGCGTCTACGAACTGCTGGAGATCGACGCGCCGCTCGCCGCCGCGCTGCGCCGCAACGATCCGCAGGCGTTCATCGACGCCGCCCGCGCGCAGCCGCAGTACCGGCCGCTGGCCGCCTGCGCGCTGGACTTCGCCCTGGCCGGGATGACCAGCATCGAGGAGGTGCTGCGGGTCAGCGCCAGCCTCAGTGACGAGCGGGTGGCCTGATGGCGAGCTTTCGCTTCAGCGGGCGCGACGCCCAAGGTCGCAAGGTGAGCGGCAGTCGCCAGGCGGCGAGTGCCGAGGCGCTCGCCGGCGTGCTGCTGGGCGAACGCATCACCCCGCTGAGCATCGACCCCGAGCGCGCACCGGCCGCCGGCTCGGGCGACGCCTGGGGCGCGCTGAAGAAGCTATTTGGCCGCGAGCGTGTCGAGCTGGAGGAGCTGATCATCTTCTGCCGGCAGATGCACAGCCTGAGCAAGGCCGGCGTGCCGATCATCAACGCCATCGGCGGTCTCGCCGAGTCGGCGCGCAATCCGTTCTTCCGCCAGGTGCTGCAGACCCTGCGCGGCGACCTCGAAGGCGGCACGGCGATGGCCGTCGCGCTGGGCAATCACCCGAAGGTGTTCAACCCGCTGTTCGTCAGCATGATCAGCGTCGGCGAGAACACCGGCCAGCTCGACCAGGCCTTCCGCCAGCTGGCCGGCTACCTGGAGATGGAACGCGAGACGCGCAAGCGCATCCAGCAGGCCACCCGCTACCCGCTGTTCGTGCTGATCGCCATGCTGGTGGCGCTGGTGGTGATCAACTGGCTGGTGATCCCGGCGTTCTCCAAGGTGTTCGCCCAGTTCCACGCCGAGCTGCCCTGGCCGACCCGGGTACTGATCGGTTTCTCCTCATTCATGCGCGAGTGGTGGTGGCTGCTGAGCATCGCCGCTGCCGCCGGGGTGGCCGCCCTGCGTCGCTGGGTCGCCACCGAGGCCGGTGCGCTGGCCTGGGACCGCCGCAAGCTGCGCCTGCCGATCATCGGCGCGATCTTCGAGCGCATCGCCCTGGCCCGCTTCACCCGCACCTTCGCGATGATGTACCGCGCCGGTCTGCCGCTGCTGCAGACGCTGGCGATCAACAGCCATACGGTGGGCAACCGGCATATCGGCCGGGCCATCACCGGCATGCGCGAGGGTGTCGAGCGCGGTGAGGCATTGACCCGCGGCGCCGCGACCAGCGGCCTGTTCACCCCGCTGGTGCTGCAGATGATGGCGGTCGGCGAGGAAACCGGCGCGCTGGATGACCTGTTCATCGAGGTCGCTGACTTTTACGAGCAGGAAGTGGATTACGACCTCAAGCGCCTGGCCGACGCCATCGAGCCGATCCTCATCGTCGCCATGGGCGTGATGGTGCTGATCCTGGCGCTGGGGGTGTTCCTGCCGATGTGGGAGCTGTCGAGCGCGGCCAAGGGGCTGGGGTGAGGCCGCTGCCGGCGCGGGATGCGCGGCTGCTGCTGGTCGCGCCTCTACAGCAGGGCAGCCGGGCGGTACTTGTTTTGATCTTGGCCAATGTGATCCTTATCACAATATGGCATATTGTGGTGGCCAGCGAACGTGGAGCCATGAACACGACGGTGGGCAACCTGGCGCGCAGTCTCAACGCGCTGGCCGCCGAGAATATGGCGCAGGGCCGCCCGCTGGATGCGGGCTGGGCCATGCGCAATCCGTTCGTCCTGCTGCGCGGGCAACAGGGCAACTACTGCGGCGAGTTGGCACAGGACCAGACGCCGAGCCGGGGCTGCTGGTATTTCCTGCCGCAGCAGGCCCGGGTGCTGTACCGCGCCCGTTTTGACGGCTGGCGCAGCGGTGGGAAGGAAGGCGTGCAGGTCTGGCAGTTGGTGCGCCTTCCGCAGCAAGCCATGGATACCGCAAAAGCCGAGCGGCTGACCGCCGTGGAGCTGCGGGCGGTGGAGTGGACCGACCCGTGACAACGCCCGCAGGGCAACAGGAGATGCAAGGAAATGAAACAACAGAAGGGCTTTACCCTGATCGAACTGGTGGTGGTGATCGTGATCCTCGGCGTGCTCGCCGCGGTGGCGCTGCCGCGCTTCATGAATGCGACCGATGATGCGCATACCTCGGCGGTGCAGGGCACCGGTGGCGCGCTGGCGGCTGGCGTGGCGCTGGTGCGTTCGCAGTGGGAGCTGAATCGGGTGAAGGGCGACGATGCTACCCCCAATGTGAACGTGACCGGCTTTGGTGATGGCCTGGTTGATGTGAACACTCGTGGTTGGCCAGTTGGTACCAATGGTGATGGTACTGATACCGCTCCGACTCAAGGTCAATGCGTGCAGCTCTGGGGTGCATTGCTGCAGGGCTCGGCGCCGTCCGTTGCTGCCGCTGCCAACTCCGACTATCAGGCCGCTGTTAGTGCTGACGGCTGCACTTACACCTACCGCCTTGACGGCCGTACCGCTGGCCAACGCACCATCGCTTATAACGTCACTACTGGTGCCGTGACCACTACGGCCGATTGATCTGTTCTGCCTTCAACTTAGTTAACTATCCGAAAGGACTGCAGTCATGAAAAAACAGCAAAGCGGTTTTACCCTGATCGAACTGATTATGGTCATTGTGGTACTGGGCATTCTGGCGGCGTTTGCGCTGCCTAGGTTTGCAAATCTGGGAAGTGATGCTCGTGTTGCGGCAGTCGAAGGGTTGGCTGGCTCGATTCGCTCGGCTGCAGCTATTGCCCATTCGGTCCAATTGGCCCAAGGGGGGGCGGCTACTGCGAGTGTCGATCTGGACGGGGCAACTGGTGTGACCATGGTGGGAGGCTACCCGACAGCTAATACGGGCGGCATCGTCGCAGCCGTGCAGATTGATGGTTTTGGTGGCACTACTGGCGGTGCTACTGCTACGTCCACTATCACCTTTACTCCGACGGGCTACACTCCTGCTACGGGCACTACTTGCCAAGTAACTTATACGCCGGTGCCTGCGACTGGCGCGCAAGTTGAGGTATCTACTGACGGTTGCTAATAGAAAGGTATTTGGGGAATGGGGCAGACCCCATTTCCACTGCATCTTTATGTAGCACCAGACAGGCGCCCTCGGGCGCCTGTCGCTCAATGAATCTACAGCCAGCTCGGAGCTGGCAGTTGGACCCGGACAAGGATCGTTCCCATGCCAAGGCGACAACAGGGTTTTACCCTGATTGAACTTATTCTGGTGATCGTGATGCTCGGTATTCTCTCCGCTTTCGCCCTGGCGCGCTTTGCCGATCTCGGCAAGGACGCACGCATCGCTAGCGTCGAGGGTGCTACAGCGTCGATCCGTTCCGCCGCCGCGATGGGTCATGCCGCCTGGCTGACCCGCGGCGGCTCGGCGAACGATATCGAGTATGAGGATACCTTCGTGCTGATGCAGGGAGGGTATCCTCAGGCGCACATAAAAATCGCCGGCGCCGTCGGCATTGCCGGTGCGGCAGGGCTCGATGCCGGCAGTTATCAGATCGATCCGCGGCCCTATACCAATGTGAATACATCCACGGTGACCGTCCGGCCGCTGCGTGTTGCCGCCAACGCTAACTGCTACGTGCGCTACACTCAGGCCAACCTCACCGGCAGCGTGCCCCCCACCATCACCTCGCAGACCGGCGGCTGCTAATCCCATGCATTGCCGCGGCTTCACCCTGGTCGAGCTGATTCTGGTGATTGTAATCGCCGGCATCCTTGCCGCCGTGGTGGGACCGCGGTTCTTCGAGCGTCAGGTGTTCGACGACCGTCTGTATGCCGAGGAGGTCCGCGCCGGCCTGCGCCATGCACAGAAGCTGGCGCTGGCCGGGGGCTGTCATATCCGCTTCCGCCTCGATACTACCGGATACCAGGTGCTGCGCGATGCCGATTGCGAGGGCAGCGGCACCACCTTTACGTCCAGCGTAATCGATCCCTCGACGGGGCAGGCGCCCTACGCGGGGACGCCGCCGGCCGGTACGCTGCTATCGAGCGCGTTCAGCGTCGACTTCGACGCCCTCGGCCGGCCCAGCCAGGCGGTCAGCGTCACTCTAGGCTCCGGCCATGCCGTTCGCGTCGAGGCTGAAACGGGGTTTGTGCCATGAGGCACCAGCGCGGTATGACCCTGGTCGAGCTGGTGGTCGCCATCGTCATCGTTGGCATCGCCGCGGCGGCGCTTTACGGCGCCATGGCGACCATCGGCGGGCGCTCCGCCGACCCGATGCTGCGCCAGCAGGGCCTGGCCATCGCCGAGGCCTATCTGGAGGAAATCCTCGCCCGGAACTTCCTCGATCCGACCAGCCATACCCAGTGTCCGCCACCGCCGGCGGCGCGCACCGCGTTCGACAACACCTGCGACTACGCCGGTCTCGACGACGCGGGCGCCCGCGGCTCCGATGGCGCCCTGATTGCCGGGCTGCAGGACTACCGGGTGCGCGTCGTTGTCACCCCGCAGGCCTTCAATGGCCTGACCGCCGCGGCGGCGCTGCAGGTGGCGGTGACGGTCGAGACGCCGGACGGCCAGCGACTGAGTCTCGCCGGCTGGCGTACTTGCTATGGCGAGTACGATGGCGCGGGGGCCTACGCATGCGTGCCCTGAGCACTGCCCGCAGAGGCCGCCAGCGCGGCTTCACGCTGGTCGAGCTGATTCTGGTGATCGTCCTCTGCGGAATCGTCGGGGCGATGGTCAGCAGCGTGCTGTCGCGCCCGCTGGAGGGCTTCGTCGCCCAGAGCCGGCGCGCCGAACTGGTGGACATCGGTGCCGGCGCGCTCAATCGCATGCAGCGCGACATCCGCATGGCGGTGCCCGGTTCGGTGCGGGTCAGCGCCGATGGCCAGGCGCTGGAGCTGCTGCTGATCCACAGCGCCGGGCGCTACCTGCCCAACCGTCCTCTCGACAACAGCCTGAACTTTTCCGCCACCCCGGCTGCGCAATGCAACGGTCCGCTGGTGGCCGGTGTGCCTGCCTGCGACGTGCTGCAGGTTTTCGCCCCGGACTTCGTACCGCCGGCCTCCGGCTGGCTGGTGGTCGCCAGCAGCCTGTTCAGTCCGTGGTCGGCGAGCAACCCGGGCAGCATCACTCCGACCAATAGTGTCTTCACCCGCCTGGCCGAGTCGAACACGGCGGCCTGGCCCGGCATCAGCCTAATCCGCGTCACCCCGCCGGGTGGCGCCTTCGCCTTCGCCGCGCCATCGGCGCAGCGGCGCATCTACTTCGCCGATCGGGTGGTCGGTTACCGTTGCAGTGGCGGCCAATTGCTGCGCTATGAGCACGACCAGTTGCAGGCCACACTGCCCGCGACCCTACCGGCCGCCGGCCGTCTGCAGGCCGACCGCGTGACCAGCTGCGACTTCCGCTTCGCCAGCGCGAGCAGCCTGGCCAGCCTGCAACTGAGCATCGGCGCGGGCGGGGAGAGCATCCGGCTGGCCCAGCAGGTACAGGTGAACAATGCGCCCTGAACGTGGATTCGCCCTGGTGGCGGCGCTGTTCGTGATGGTCATTATTGCCGTGGTAGTGGCGACCATGAGCCGGCTGTCGATCACCCAGAACGCCAGCCTCGATCTAGCCCTGCAGCAGGCGCGCGCCTACCAGGCTGCCCGCGCCGGCCTGGAGTGGGGGCTGCACCAGCTGATGGCGGAGAGCAACACCACGGGTCTCTGCCCGGTGGGTAATCCATCCATGGCCGGCAGCGGTCTGAGCGATTTCAGCGTGAGCGTCGCCTGCGTCAAGCTGCCTTGCGCTGCGGCCATCTGCGCGCAGAGCTATACGGAAGGCATCCGCACTTTCAATTTGTACCGACTGACTGCCACCGCTAGCAACGGTAGCCCGGATAGCCGGGTGGACTATGCCTGGCGACGGCTGGAAGTGACGGTGGAGCGATGAAGTCGATGCGCCTGGGATATTTGATTCGGGTTTTGCTGGCTGTGCTGCTGGTTACCGCCAGTCCGGGGGCGTGGGCGGTATTGTGCTCCGATGTTTTTTTCAAAGGTGCTGACGGCGATGGCCTGAATGCCGGGGTCCCATTATTGACCTTGCCGGATTTCACCGCGACGCAGTCTCTGGTTGCGGAGAGTCCGCGTGCGGTTCCGGTGAGCAACAGTTACTGGACGGGGGGAACCGCGGCGAATGGCTGGATATTGACTGCGCCAACTACCGGGACTGCGCGGGTCTTCGTCAAGGGTGATCTGACCATTTCCAACAATGCCGAAATCAACAAAGGAGGGAAACCGCAGAATCTGATCATCGTGGTCGTCGGCAATCTGGATATCCAGAACAGCAGCAATACCAAACTCAATGCGCTGGTCTATGTGACGGGCAATGTGACCATCGGCAACAATCCGGCCATCGCCGGCGGGATTTCCGCGGTGGGCAGTCTGGTGCAGGGCAATAATGTCGTCTACGACTCGAGTGCCATCCCGGCAACGGACTTCGGTACGCTCTGCGACAATCCCGCCTCGGTCGGCCAGATCAATCACTTCCGCTTCCTGCATGCCACCAGCGGGCTGACCTGCAATCCCTTAGATGTCACCCTGCAGGCCTGTGCGGATGCCACTTGCAGCCGCTTCTACGAGGGCAGCATCAGTATCACGCTGAGTCCCAGCAGCTGGGCGGGTGGCAATTCGCGGGCTTTCAGTGGTGGCCAGACACTTTTGAAACTGTACGGCAACTCGCCGGGTTATCTGACTCTCGGAATGAGTGCCGCCCTTCCGGCAGCCAACGGCGCGCTGCAGTGCCGAACCAGCTCTACCGGCAGTACCACCGATTGCCGGGTGTATTTCGCCGACAGTGGCTTCGTCTTCGATGTGCCGAACCTGCTGGCTGGCAAGACGCAGACCGGCATCACACTGCAGGCGGTGCGCAAGGACGCCACCAGCCAGTTATGTGTACCGGCATTCGGCCCGGCCACGCGCACGCTCCAGTTTTGGAGCGATTATGTCGACCCCGGCACGGGGAGTCTGTCGGTGCAGGTGAACGGGGGGGCGGTGTCAGCCAGCGCGGCAGCGCCGACCAGCCTGAACCTGACCTTCGACAACACGGCGACTACGGTCCTGAATGTGCAATACGCCGATGCCGGGCTCATGCGCCTGAATGCCCAGTATGTCGGCAGCGGCGTCGAGAGCGGCCTGGTCATGCTCGGCTCGGATCAGTTCGTCAGCAAACCCTACGGTCTGCATATCACCACTCCGGCCGATGCCACCTGTACGGCCGCGAGTCTGGTCGGCTGCAGCGTGCTGCGCATGGCCGGTGCGAGCTTCCCGCTGAACGTCCGCGCGGTGGCTTGGCAGGCCGATGGCGAAGCGCTGACCGAGGCTGCGCTGCGCGATAATCCGAGTACGCCGAATTTCCGCTTGAACGGAATTGCCTTGAGTTCCTCGCTGGTGGCGCCGGCGGCTGCCGTTGGAGGCGTGGCTGGCACCTTTTACCGTCACGCGGCCGATGGCAGCCGCTCCGCGCTGGCCAGCTACGACCATGCCCTGGGCACGACCACCAGCCTGGATGTAAGCCAGGCTGAGGTCGGTATCTTCCGCCTGAGCGCGACGCCTGTGGCCGGCAGCTATTTCGGCCAGAGCGTCAGCGGCGGCGAGAGTGCCCTGATCGGCCGTTTCACCCCGGCATATCTGGGCGTGACCAGCACTGCCAGCTTGACTCCGGCCTGCGGCGCCTTCAGCTATCAGGGGCAAACCATCAGTTTTGCCGGCGGTCAGCCGGGTATTGCCGTCACCGGCTACAACCGCCAGGGCGAGGTGACGCGCAACTACGACCGCGATCCGTTCTGGCGGCTGGCGCCTCCCCAGCGGCAGTCCTACAGTCTCAGCTCTGCGGCCAGCAAGCCGAGTCTGGCAAGCCGGCTGCAAAGTCTGGGCAATGCGCAGTCGCTGGCGGTTGCGGACAGCGGTGCTGCCGATGGCAGCCGGGCCTTTAACTGGCCGACCGGGACGGGCCGGCAGGCCGATGCGCTGCTCTGGCAGCTGCCGTCGCCGCCCACAGCTGAGGATCTGCCGTTCGTGCTGACCGCCGGGGGGGAGCATGTGCAGCTGAACGTGCATGCTGGCCAGCTAACCGATCTCGACGGAGTCTGCTATCGCGGCAGCGCCGGTAGTGCGGCCAGCTGCCAGAATTTCAGCCATGCCGTCGGCGGCACCGAGGTGCGCCTGGGGCGCCTGCGCATCGACGCGGCCAGCGGCCCGGAAAACCAGGGGCTGGATCTGCCCTACTGGCTGGAAAGCTGGCAGACCTCGACTGGCGGGGCGGTATTCGGGACGACGACGGGAGACAGTTGCTCGCTGTCTGCGCTGGGTCAGGTGGTGCTGTCCAACTTCACCGGCGATCTGCAGGCGAGCCACTTCCCGACGCCACCCGGCACATTGGGCGCGGCAACTGGCACGCCTACTCCGACGGGAGTCATCAGATTACCGGCGCCCAATCACAAGGGCAGCGCGCTGGTGAGCCTGTCCGGCCTGAATGGCGCCACCCCGGCGCTGCCCTGGCTGTTATTCGACTGGGATGGCAACGGCACTCCCGAGGCGCCCTCGGCCCGGGCGACCTTCGGTGTGTTCTCCGGGCAGCGCGCGCTGATCTTCCGTCGCGAACTCTATCGCTGAGTGCGCACTCTCATGGTGCGCGTCGCTCATTTGTCGGGCAGGCCTCGGGGGATTGGAGCCAATCCCACAACCCCGATTTTCGCTATTTCCCGACGGCGGCCATGAAAAAGCCCCGGACCGCTGCGCGATCCGGGGCTCTGGGCATAAAAAGGGGATTCCCCGGCCTGCCTGTACCGTGGTCCCCGAAACTGGACGCTATATCTAATGCAGATCGCGTGCCAGTTTTACGGGAAGCGTTCAGGCGATGCTGCGTTCCGGAATGCGGGTCAGCTGCAGGGCCAGCAGGCAGCCCAGGCCCGCGGCGCCGACCACCACGCTCATCGGCAGCGGGCTGCCATCGTGCAGGGCGCCGACCAGCGCACTGCACGCGGTGCCGAGACCGAACTGCATGGCCACCGCCAGGCCGGCGGCGGCGCCGGCCTGCTGCGGGAAACGCGCCAGCAGGCTGGCCACGCAGTTGGCGCCGAGCAGCCCGGTGACGCTGACGAACACCAGCAGGCAGGCGACCACCGCGCCCAGCCCGCCGACGCCGCTGCTGCCGAACAGCGCCAGGCCCAGCCCCGAGAGGGCGGCGGCCGCGGCGCCGTAGCCGAGCAGGCGCTGCGGACCGAGGCGGCCGACCAGGCGCGCGTTGAGCAGGGTGACGATCATGATGCCGCCGACGTTCAGGGCGAACAGCCAGGCGTAGTGCTGCGGGCTGACGCCGAAATGCTGGATGTAGACGAACGGCGAGGCGGTGATGAAGGCGAACATGCCGCCGAACGACAGGCCCATGCACAGGATGTAGCCGAGTGCCTGCGGCTGCCGGGCGATCTGGCCGTAGGCGCGGAAGGCCGCGCCGAGGGAGGTGCCGCGGGCGTGGCTGGGGTGGGTTTCGGGAATCTTCCAGGCGCTGAGCAGCAGGCACAGGCCGGCGAAGACCAGCAGCACGGCGAAGATCGCCCGCCAGCCGGCGATGAGGATCAGGTAGCCGCCGACCAGCGGAGCGACCAAGGTGGCGATCATGGTCACCAAGTGCATCAGCGACAGCACCCTTGCGGCGTCCTTGAGCGGGAACAGGTCGCGCACGATGGTGCGCGCCAGCACCGAGGCGGCAGCGCCGCCGAGCGCCTGCAGGGCGCGCCAGAACACCAGCTGCTCGGCCTTGGCGGCGAGGATGCAGCCGACGCTGGCGAGCATGTACAGGGCGATGCCGCCGAGCAGCAGGCGGCGCCGGCCGAAGCGGTCCGACAGGGGACCGTAGAACAGCATGCCGCTGCACAGACCGGCGAGGAAGACGCTGATGGTCAGTTGGATCTGCGACTCCGCCGCGCCGAGGTCGCTGGCGATCAGCGGCAGGCTGGGCAGGTACATGTCGATCGACAACGGGCCGAAGGCCACCAGCGCGGCGAGCAGGACGATCAGGCGTTGGGGGTTGGCGACGACGGACATGCGATCTCCAGATGAGTGCCGGGTAAAAAGAACAAGGCCGCCCGGAGGCGGCCTTGGGGTTTGCAGCTTATTACAGGCTGAGCAACCACAGGCTGATGGACGGGAAGGCCACCAGCAGGACGATGCGCAGCAGGTCCGAACACAGGAACGGGATGATGCCGCGGGCGGTCTCGCCGTAGGGCACATCGCCTGCGGTGCGCTGCACGATGAACAGGTTCATGCCCAGAGGCGGGTGGATCAGGCCGATCTCCACCACCATCAGGGCGAGGATGCCGAACCAGATCGACTTCT
>NZ_JAJHPU010000005.1 GCF_020831405.1 Pseudomonas oryzagri
CCGAGGACAGCGGCGTTACCAACGGCTCCCTGCTGACCGGTACCAGCAGCGTCGACGGTGCGGTCGGCATCAAGGACTTCAGCATTGCCGGCGAAACCGGTCCGTTCGTGCTGGGCACCGCCTATACCGTGACCGGCCAGGGCACCATCACCGTCAATGCCGACGGCAGCTACAGCTTCACCCCGGCGGCCGATTTCAATGGCAGCTTCCCGGTGGTGACCTATACGGTGACCGATGGCTCCGGCAGCGATGACACCAGCACCCTGACCATTACCGTTACCCCGGCCAACGACGATTTCAGCGACGCCGACGAGACTCTGACCGTCGCCGAGGACAGCACCGCCACCACCGGCACCCTGCTGACCGGCAGCTCCAGCGTCGATGGCCCGCTGTCGATCGCCAGCTTCACCATTGCCGGCGAGCCGGCCGGCAGCGTCTTCACCCTGGGCAGTGCCTATACCGTCGCCGGCAAGGGTGAGATCACCGTCAATGCCGACGGCAGCTACAGCTTTACTCCGGCGGCCGACTTCAATGGCAGCTTCCCGGTGGTGACCTATACGGTGACCGATGGCTCCGGCAGCGATGACACCAGCACCCTGGCTATCACCGTCACTCCGGCCAACGACGACTTCGCCGACGCCGACGAAACCGTCAGCGTCGCCGAGGACAGCACCGCCACCACCGGCACCCTGCTGACCAGCAGCTCCAGCGTCGATGGCCCGCTGTCGATCGCCAGCTTTACCATTGCCGGCGAGCCGGCCGGCAGCGTATTCACCCTGGGCAGTGCCTATACCGTTACCGGCAAGGGCGAGCTCACCGTCAATGCCGACGGCAGCTACAGCTTCACTCCGGCGGCCGACTTCAATGGCAGCTTCCCGGTGGTGACCTATACGGTGACCGATGGCTCCGGCACGGACGACAGCTCGACCCTCACCATCACCGTTACCCCGGCCAACGACGACTTCGCCGATGCCAGTGAAACCCTGACCGTCGCCGAGGACAGCGGCGTTACCAACGGCACCCTGCTCGGCGGTACCAGCAGCGTCGACGGTGCGGTCAGCATCAAGGACTTCAGCATTGCCGGCGAGCCGGCCGGCAGCGTCTTCACCCTGGGCAGCGCCTATACCGTCGCCGGCAAGGGCGAGCTCACCGTCAATGCCGACGGCAGCTACAGCTTTACTCCGGCGGCCGACTTCAACGGCAGCTTCCCGGTGGTGACCTATACGGTGACCGATGGCTCGGGCAGCGACGACACCAGCACCCTCACCATCGCCGTTACCCCGGCCAACGACGACTTCGCCGACGCCGACGAAACCCTGACCGTTGCCGAGGACAGCACCGC
>NZ_JAJHPU010000006.1 GCF_020831405.1 Pseudomonas oryzagri
GAGCGCTCTGCGTGGGAGCTCCTCACTGGACGCTCCGCGTCCGCTTCTGTGACGCAGAGCGTCACTGGCTGCGTTCCCACGCGGACGGTTCGACGCCTCGACGTGGGAACGATCAAAAGAGCAGCAAAGCCCGGAAGGCTAACCGTGGACCCCGAGACTATCTTTCGGCGCCTGGTCACGCTCGTTCAAGCCATAGTCCCGTACCACCGAAGCCACGCGCAGTCGGTAGTTTGCGAATACCCCGTGGCGCCCCTCGCCCTGGGCGTGGCGGTGCTCCTCCCGATTGCGCCACACACGAACAGCCTCCTCATTCCTCCAGAACGAGAGGGACAGATATTTCCCCTTGGTACTCAGGCTCTCGAAACGCTCGATGGAAATGAAGCCATCGATCTTTTCCAACTCCGGCCGAAGCGAAGCGGCGATGTCGAGATAGTTACCCGCTTGATTCTCTGCCGGCCAAACTTCGAATATCACGGCAATCATCCATTTTCCCCTTGTCAGTTGCGTCAGCGTTGCCGCATTTGCTTGTGGGTGTTCGGGAGGAAGGCGGTTGCCAGGCCGAGGAGCGGCAGGAAGGAGATAACGCCGTAGACCCAGACAATCCCATAGGCATCCGCCAACTGTCCGAGGCCAGCGGCACCGATACCGCTAATGCCGAACATCAGACCGAACATCAAACCGGACACCAGGCCAACGCGGCCCGGCACGGCTTCCTGGGCGTAGACGACCAGAGCCGAGAACGCCGAGGACATCACCAGGCCGATTATGCTGGCGAGAACGGCCGTCCAGAACAGATTGACGTATGGCAAGGCCAGCGCGAACGGAGCGACGCCCAGGAACGAGATCCAGATGACGGCCTTTCTGCCGATGCGATCACCGAGCGGGCCGCCAGAGAAGGTACCGATGGCCACGGAAGCCAGGAACACGAACAGGAAGATCTGGCTCTCCTGGACGCCAAGCCCGAATCGCTCGATCAAGTAGAAAGTGAAGTAGTTGGCGATGGACGCGATATAGATGAACTTCGCGAATATCAGGATGCAGATGACCGCAACGGCCTGAATGACACCCGCGCGGCTGAGCCCTTCCATCTGGTGACGCGCCAGCCCTTTCAACTGGGCATGCCCGTGCGTGAAGGCCCATCGGGTGAGGTAGAACAGCACGGCAATGGCGAGGAGTGCCGCGACCATGAACCAGGCTACCGCGGACTGACCATTGGGGATGACGATGGCGGCGGCGAGCAGCGGACCAATCGCCGTGCCGGCATTGCCACCGACCTGGAAGGTGGACTGGGCGGTTCCGAACCGGCCTCCGGAGGCCATCCGCGTCACCCGTGAGGCTTCGGGATGGAAGGTGGCAGACCCGATGCCAAGCATCGCAGCGGCTACCAGCAGCATGGGAAAGCTGCCGGCCGTGGCCAGCAGCATGATGCCCAGCAACGTCACGAACATCCCGGAGGGCAGCAGGTACGGCTGGGGATGCTTGTCGGTGTAGAAACCGATCCACGGCTGCAACAGGGAAGCCGTCACCTGGTAGGTCAGCGCAATCAGGCCGATTTCGCTGAAGCTGAGCGAAAACTGCGTCTTCAGCAGCGGAAAGATGGCAGGCAGCGTCGCCTGGATCAGATCGTTCAGCAGGTGCGCGAACGCGGCCGTACCCACGATACCCGCGAAAAAGGTAGCTTTCGGATGCTCTAGCGCCGAGGGCCCAGGCGATATAAGCGTTTTTTCGGAGGCTGCTGTCTGGGTCGTCATAGGCTATTCACGGAACGCAGGTTGCTGACTGAAGGTGCGTGCGAGGCACCGGCGAGCGTTCAGTGTAGGAATGGCTCGATAGGCCGTCTCCCGCCAATCTGCCGAAAGCTGTAGAGTTTCTGCCATGCCAATCCAAGACCCCAAAGATCACCACGACTTCCACAACCTGCCGCGGTTGTTGGTGGCCATGGAGAAAACCTGCCCCGCCGGCACCTCGATCGGCTGGCACTCGCATCCGCGAGGACAGCTCCTCTACGCGATCAAGGGCGTGATGATCGTTCAATCGGATGCAGGAACCTGGGTGGTTCCCCCGAGCCGCGCGCTCTGGATGGTGGCCGGTATTCGTCACAGCGTCACGATGTCCGGTGAGGTGGAGATACGCACCGCCTACATCGATGCCAGCGCGACCCCCAACCTTCCTCGGCAAACCTGCGTCATCAATGTTTCCCCGCTTCTGCGCGAGCTGCTGGTGGAAGCCGTTCGCATCCCCTTGCACAGCGCGATCAGCCCCAGAGACGAGCGACTCGTCGGCTTGCTCATCGACGAGGTGAAAGCTTCAAGTGCCGTCCCTCTGCATTTACCGATGCCGAGCGACCCGCGACTGACGACGCTGTGCCAATCGCTCATCGAGCAACCGGCGGGCCGTTCGAGCGCGAAGGAATGGGCTGAAGCGATAGGCATGGGCGAAAGAACACTGCACCGACTGTTCTCTCAAGAGACAGGGATGACTTTCTCGCAATGGCGTGAGCAGGCCAGGTTACTGTCCGCGCTCAGAGAGCTTGCCGAAGGCAGGAAAGGCATCGAGGTTGCCCTCAATTGCGGCTACTCAAGCCAGAGCGCGTTTTCCGCGATGTTCAGACGGCATTTTGGGGTGTCGCCGTCGGGGTTTTACCGGTAGTTGTGATCGCTCCCACGCTCTGCGTGGGAACTTCTCAATGGACGCTCCACGTCCGCTTCTACGACGCGGAGCGGCGCTGGCTGCAGCGAGCAGTCAGCCTCCTCCCGCCCCTTACTCTCGGGGCTGGTTCTGCCCCGCACATGCCGTAGGCCTTCCAGCACCAGCAGTCCCACTGCAAGCCAGATCGGTATGTACGTCAGCCACTCGTGGGGTGCGATTCGTTCGCCGATGAGCAGTGCGGCTGCCACCAGCAGAACGGGCTCCACATAGCCCAGCAGACCGAACAGGCTGAATGGCAGGAGACGGCTGGCAGTGGTGTACGCCATGAAAGCCGCTGCGCTGATCACTGCCAGGAAGATCACCAACATGTACAGCCTGGGCGCCTGTTCGAACTGCGCGAGCGTTGTCTGCTGCCCCAGCACGAACCAGCAGGCAAAGGGCAGCGTGAAAAGCATGTCGAACCAGAGCCCGCCCAGATTTGCCGTGTCGAGCTTGCGACGTAGCACGAAGTAGGCCGGAAAGCCCAATGCCACCAACCACACTTCCCACGAGAACCCCCCCACTTTAATCAACTCGTGAGCGACCCCCAGGAGCGCGCAGGCACCAGCGGCCTTCTGCAACCCGGTGAGCCGCTCCCGATAGAAGACCACCCCCACCATCAACATGGTGAGCGGAAGCAGGAAGTACCCCAGGGAAACCTGCAGGCCACGGCCATTGATAGGAGCCCAGAGGAATAGCCATTGCTGGACACCGAGCAACGCACTGCTGCACATCACGCCAAGCAGCAGGCTGGGACGCCGGCGGATGCGGATGAAAATTTCCCTGACCGGCTGCCACTCGCGGCCCAGCAGCAGAAACAGCGTCACGCACGGCAGGGTGAGCAGCATGCGCAAGCCAAAGATCTCCTCGCCGCTGAGTGGTTTGAGCAGCGTGGCGTAGTAATAGAGACCGGCGAACGCGCAGGACGAGGCGACGGATAGGGCGATACCTTTGAACACAAAGGCCTCCGGGAGAAGTCGGGTTATGGGATGGCGGTCAGGGCTGGCGAGGTGACCAGGGCGGACCACCGGCAAACCTGCTCTCGATCCAGTCCTTGAATGCGAGGGTTGTAGCGGGAGAGAACCTGGCCGATGGGCGCATCAGGTACACCCCACCTTCCTCGCCATCCAGCAGCCAGTCCGGCAGCACGCGTACCAGCCGGCCAGCTTCGAGGTCGCGGCTCATCAGCCATTCGCCAGCACCAAGAATTCCCAGGCCGGCACGGGCAGCAGCGAGTAGCGACTCGCCGTCATTCGAGGTCAGGGAGCCTTGGGTTATCACCTTCCGCCGGAGGTTTCCTTTGTAAAGACGCCATTCGGGAAAGGACGCGAGGCCACTTAAACGCAAGCAGTTGTGATCGCTAAGTTCTTCCGGCGTGCCGGGTGCACCATGCGCGGCAAGGTATTCCGGAGACGCGCAAAGGATGCGATGGTGCTCGCTCAGCTTCCGGGCGATCAAGCGGTTGTCGCTCAGCTCACCGATACGGATCGCGGCGTCATAGCCCTCGGCGATGATGTCGACGAAGCGATCACTGTAGTCGGCCACCACCGACACCTGCGGATTGGCTTTGAGAAAGTCGGGCAGCATTGGCCCGATCCACAGCCGTCCCATCGCGGCGGGCAGTGCGAGGCGCAGTATGCCTCTAGGCTCGGCGGCACCCTGCGTAGCCTCCTGCTGCGCCTCGGCAATGGTGGCCAACGCGTGATGCAGCCGATCAACCAGCTGAGTGCCGACCTGGGTGATGCGCACTTGTCGGGTCGTCCGCTCAATCAGCCGGACGCCCAGACGAGCCTCCATGGCGGCAACCCGTTTCGAGATCACCGAAGGGTCGCGCTGCAATCGGCGTCCGGCTGCAATGAACGATCCCTCCCTGGCGACGGCAAGCAGTGCCGCGATCTCGTCGCTGTGCTGGATGTCGATAAGGGGATCTGAAGGCATGAGTGCACACCGATGCGGGGTTCTGGATGCAGTATGGAGCCCCCGCAATTAGTCAACAATTCAGGTTGCGTGCATTTCATTACTGCATTTGGTGCAGCAGTTCTGGTGGGACGGGTGGTCGCTGTTGGCCGCTGCTGGTATCTGGACGTGCGCTATGGGCGGCTGCTATCGGTAGTTGTGATTGCTCCAAAGCTTCGCGTGGAAGTTTCTCACTGGACGCTCCGTCCGCTGCTGTGACGCAGAGCGTCACTAGCTGCGTTCCCACGCCGAGCGCTCGGCGTTATACACAACCGCCATCCAGCGCTGATCGAGCTGCCAGAGCTGTCACAAATTC
>NZ_JAJHPU010000007.1 GCF_020831405.1 Pseudomonas oryzagri
ATGTGTAAGGCGGACTTTGGGGATGAGCGCCTGAAGGGGCGGGCGGCGCTGTTGTTGGAGCGCCTGGGGGCGCAACCCAGCCGCAGTATCCCTGCCGCTTGTCGTGGCTGGTCGGAAACGCTGGCGGCTTATCGCTTCTTCGACAACGAGAAAGTTACCTTCGAAGAGGTACTGGCCTCGCATCGGGCTGCAACCCTGCAGCGAATGGCTTGCAGTCCGGTTGTTCTCCTGGTTCAGGACACGACTGAATTCGACAGGAAGCAGGATCTTGGACCAAAAGGCCTGGGAACCATCAGGACTGCGAAGACAACCCCGCGAAGATTGCACCCTACCGTAGCCTTCACGCCTGAGCGTATCTGCCTGGGCGTAGTCGAAGCACGCTGGTGGTGTCGGGACGAGCCCAGTCCGCGTCAGGCACGGCGCAACAAGGGCGTGGATGAGAAGGAGAGTGTTCGCTGGCTGGAAAGCTATGAGGCCAGCTGTGCGGTTCAGGGCCAACTGCCCGAAACCCTGGTCGTCAACTTGGCAGACGCCGAGGGGGACTTGTACGAGTGGTTCATCGAGCATGCCGACGTTGCCTGGAACACTCGGGCCCAGTGGATCGTTCGCGCCGCACAGAATCGGCGGATTCAAGGCGGGCAACAGGGCAAGCTTCGAGAGGAGTTGGCGGCAAGACCTGTGCTCGGACATATCGACGTCACGATCCGAGCCCGACCGGGAAAACCTGCCCGCATGGCCCGCGTCACCCTGCGCTCGGCGCGTGTAGATCTGAGTCCCCCCAGACGTCGGGATGGCAAGCTTCCCGGTATATCGATCAACGTCGTGATGGCTCGGGAGGAGACTGCTCCTGAAGGTGTGGAGCCTCTGGAGTGGGTGTTGCTGAGCAGCTTGCCAGTGGCCAGCCTTGAGCAGGCAACAACGGTTGTCGAGTGGTACGGGGTGCGCTGGTGTATCGAAATCTACTTCAACGTGCTGAAAAATGGCTGCCAGACGCAGCGATTGCAGTTTGAAGAAGAGGCTCGCCTGCTGCCCTGTATCGGCCTGTATCTGATCGTGGCCTGGCGAGTGCTGTACAGCCTGATGCTGGGTCGCCACTGTCCGGGGCTGAGCTGCGAAATTGTTTTTGACCCACAGGAATGGCAAGCGGCGTACATCGTGGTCAAACGCTGTACACCGCCCAGCACGCCACCACCGCTGGGCGAGGTCATCCTGTTGGTAGCGCGCCTGGGCGGTTATCTCGGTCGCAAGGGCGATGGCCCGCCCGGCCCAAAAGCCATGTGGGTTGGTCTGAGCCGCTTGCA
>NZ_JAJHPU010000008.1 GCF_020831405.1 Pseudomonas oryzagri
CAAGTCCGGCGTGCCGTTCGATCGCCAGCGAGCCATTGCTCACTGATGGGGAAGACGGTATCTACAAAGGCAGTCCGCGGCCCGATTCGGGCAACGGACTTCCGGGTGCTCCGCGTGATCAGCCCTGCTTCTGCTGGTTGCGGAAGTAGGGGATGACCTTCTCGCCGATGTTCTTAAGCGTTTCCAGCTGCGCCCACTGCGGCACGGTGCCCATCTGGCAGATGAACAGGATCTCGTCGGCGCCGGCGTCGATCAGGCGCTGCACGTAGCCGATGCAGTCCTCGACGGTGCCGTAGGCGTGGTTGGGGTTCATCATCGCCTGGGTCGGGTCGGAGAAGTCCACGGTCACCTCCTCGGAGGCGAAGCGCGACCGGATCACCGCCTGGCCGTTGCCGTCGACGAAGGTGTCGTCCTTCCACTTCTCCGGGTCCGGGCGCTCGCCGCCGGCGTACCAGTAGGCCAGCGACTCCATGAAGTAGCGCTGGCCGCGGATGCCGATGGCGCGCGCCTTGTCGTTGTCTTCGAGGACGATGGCCGGGCACAGCGCGGCGATGTGACGGTTCGGACGGAAGCCGACCTGGTTCTTCTCGTTACGGTTGTCCCAGGCCTCGTGGTACACGGCGACCTTCTTGGCGATCTCCTCCGGGCCGCCGAAGCCCAGCACCAACGCGCCCATGCCACGGCCGCCGGCGTTCTTCAGCGACTCGGTGTTGGTGCAGGCCAGGTACATCGGCGGGTGCGGGTCCTGGTAGGGCTTGGGATGGATCGGCCGCTTGGGGATCTTGATGAAGTCGCCGTGATGCTCGATCTCGTCCTGCACGAAGATCTTCGGGATCAGGTACATCGCCTCGTCGATCTGCGGGTGCAGGGTGGTCAGGTCGTAGCCGAAGGTGCCGGCTTCCTGCTGGGTGCCGCCCTTGCCCACGCCGAAGTGCACGCGGCCCTTGGACAGCAGGTCGAGGGTGGCGATGCGCTCGGCCACCTTGACCGGATGATTCATCGCCGGCGGCAGGCACACCACGCCGTGGCCGATGCCGATGCGCTCGGTCTTGCCGGCGACGAAGGCCAGCACGGTTTCCGGCGCGGACATGTGCGAGTAGTTGGTCAGGGCGGTGTGCTCGACGCACCAGAAGGTGTCGAAACCGAGCTTGTCGGCCAGCACGGCCTGCTCGACGGTCTCGTCGAACACGCGGCGGTCGCCCTCGCGGGAGGCGTCGAGCGTCTGGGCTTCGTAGATCAGGGAGAATTTCATGCGCAACCCCTTGTTGTTTTGGGAGTGGTCGGGTCCGGCTGTACCGGATCTCGGGCGCATGGTCGGAAATGAAGGAGGGGGCAGATACATCCGATCAGACTAGCCAATTCGGCCCGCCGCCCAGGCCGGGAATGCCCGGCCCACGCGGGCTCCGGGCGGGCGGGAGGCAGCGGCGAAAGCACCAATTTTTGCTAGTCCCATGGGACGATGCCGGTCGTTTGACGCAGATCAAGAATCGGCCCGACACAACCCATGAGGAGGGCCGAACCATGAGCCAGACCGATCTGAAATCCCAGATGCTCCAGGCGATGCGTCGCCTGGCCAAGTCGGTGACCATCATCACCACCAGCAACGGCAGCGAGCGCTTCGCCATGGCCGCCACGGCGGTCGACTCGCTGTCCACCGAGCCGCCGTCGCTGCTGATCTGCGTGAACCAGAGCGCCTCGCTGCACGCCGTGCTCGACGCCGGCGCCGACTTCTGCGTGAACATCCTCGGCCACGAGCAGGAATACCTGTCGCACCTGTGCAGCGGCCCGATCAAGGGCGAGGGGCGCTTCCAGCAGGGCGACTGGCAGACCAGCGCCGCCGGCACGCCGTACCTGGCCGACGCCCAGGCGGCGATCCTCTGCAAGCAGGACGGCAAGTTCCGCTACGGCACCCACACGGTGTTCATCGGCCGCATCGAGCAGATCCACCACCACGGCGAGATCAGCCCGCTGGTCTACGTGGACGGCAGCTACACCACCACGGCGATGCCCCTGCCGCTGGCCGCGGCCAGCTGAGCCGCGCCCGCCCATTCGCGAGCGGGGCGCCGCCTGCGCGGGCCGCCCCGCCCGATCCGAGGAATTCCCATGAGACTTGCTGACAAGGTCGCGCTGGTCACCGGCGCCGGCTCGGGCATCGGCCGCGCCACCGCCGAACTGTTCGCCGCCGAAGGCGCCCGCGTGGTGCTGGCGGACATCGACGAGGCGGCGGCGCGTCGCGTGCTGGCGGAAATGCCGGTGGGCACCGACGGCCTCGCCCTGGGCTGCGACATCGCCAACGGCGCCGCCGTGGAGCGGCTGTTCGCCGAGGTCGAGCGGCGCTACGGCCGCCTCGACGTGCTGGTCAACAACGCAGGAATAGGCCAGGTGCCCGGCGACGGTTTCGAGCACTACCAGCAGCGCATGACCCTGCGCAACGCGCAGTTGGCGGCCGGCAAGACGCCCGACGTGTTCACCGACATGATCGTCGACCTGACCGACGCCGGCTGGCAGCGCCTGCTCGCCATCAACGTCAACGGCGCCTTCTACTGCAGCCGCGCGGCGGTGCGCCTGATGATCGCCAGCGGCCGCCAGGGCTCGATCGTCAACGTCGCCAGCCTGTCGGCGCTGAGCGGCGAGGGGCCGCTGGCCTACTGCACGGCCAAGGCCGCCATGCTCGGCATGACCAAGTGCCTGGCCCGCGACCTCGGCCCGCGCGGCATCCGGGTCAACGCGGTGTGTCCGGGGCCGACCCGCACGCCGATCATGCAGTCGATCTCTGCCGAGTGGGTGCAGGCACTGGAACGCGCCATCCCGCTGGGGCACATGCTCGAGCCCGAGGAGATCGCCCGGACCTGCCTGTTCCTCGCCTGCGACGAATCCAGCGCCTTCACCGGCCAGACCCTGGCCGCCAGTGGCGGCATGTTGATGCTTTGACAAGGAGAACAACCATGAGTGTGAGCATGCAGGACAAGGTGGCGCTGATCAGCGGCGCCGGCACCGGTATCGGCGCGGCCACCGCGCAACTGTTCGCCGCCCAGGGGGCGAAGGTGATGATCTGCGGGCGCCGCCCGGCCCCGCTGGAGGCGGTGGTGGAGAAGATCCGCGCGGCCGGCGGCGAGGCCGACTGGGTGCAGGCCGACGTCACCGACGAAGCGGCCATCGAGCGCGCGGTGGCGCGTACCGTCGAGCGTTTCGGCCGCCTCGACGTGATGGTCAACAACGCCGTCAACTACACCTGGGGCCCGCTCGCCCAGCTCAGCACCGAGGACTGGCAGCGCAGCCTGCGCGGCAGCCTGGACGTGGCCTTCTTCGGCACCCGCGCGGCGTTCCGCGCCATGGCCGGCCGCGGCGGCTCGATCGTCAACCTCGGCTCGGTGGTCGGCCTGCTCGGCAGCCCCGGTCTGTCCGCCTATGGCGCGGCCAAGGCCGGCGTACTCAACTTCAGCCGCGCGGCGGCCCTGGAAGGCGCCGCCGAGAACATCCGCGTCAACGTGGTGATCCCCGGCGTGGTATGGAGCGAGGGCACCAGCGAGGCGCTGCGCAACGAGGAAATGGCCGCCGGCACCGCCCGCGCCGTACCCATGCGACGTATCGGCGAGCCGATCGAGGTGGCCAACGCCATCCTCTTCCTGGCCTCGGACGCCTCTTCCTACATCACCGGGCAGAGCCTGGTGGTCGACGGCGGCAAGACCTGCGAACTTAACGTCGGCGCCACCGACTACACCTCGCAGACATCCAGCGAACTCAGAGGAGAATAAGAAATGCACAATCTGTTGAACTCGCCGGCCAGCCCGGTACTGGTCACCGGCGGCGCTTCCGGCATCGGCGAAGCCTGCGCCGAGGCCCTGGCCGCGGTGGGCCGCCCGGTCATCATCTGGGACCTGCAGGAAGAGAAAGCGAAGGCCGTCGCCGCGCGCCTGGCCGAGCAGTACGCGGTGGCCTGCCTGGGGATCGGCATCGACCTGTGCGACGCCGAGGCCATCGCCCCGGCGCTGGCGCGCACCCGCGCCGAACTGGGTGCGCCGGGCGGCCTGGTGCACGCCGCCGGGGTGGTCGACCAGAGCGGCCTGGAAGGACTCACCGCGGCGCGCTGGGACGCGGTGCTGAACGTCAATCTGCGCGCCATGGCCCTGCTGGTGCAGGCCATGCTGCCGGACCTGCGCGCCAACCCCGGTTCCTCCGTGGTCGGCATCGCCTCGATCAACGCTACCCTGGGCAACGGCCTGATCCCGTCCTACAGCGCCTCCAAGGGCGGCATGCTGTCGATGGTGCGCTCGATGGCCGACGCCCTCGGCGCCGACGGCATCCGCGTCAACTCGGTGTCGCCGGGGCAGATCCTCACCCCGATGGTCGCGCCCATCGCCGCGGCCCATCCGGGTATGTTCGAGCGGCGCATCCTGCTTGGCCGCCTCGGCCAGCCCGAGGAGCTGGGCCGGGTGGTGCGCTTCCTGCTCTCCGACGAGGCCAGCTACATCAACGCGGCCGAGATCGTGGTGGATGGGGGCAATATCTCGTCGCAGCGCTGAAGCGGCTGACGAACGACGCCCGCCCCCAGGCACGTAAGTGCGTCAGGGCGGGCGTTGTGCTTTGTGGCTCCGGCAGAGCGGAGCGTGCGTTGTCGGGGCGAATTCATTCGCCTGGAGGCCGTGCAAGGGCGAATGAATTCGCCCCTACAGGGTCTGTGCGCGTGTCCGATTTCTTAGATCGCCGCATCTTGCAGGCATAGTGCCTTGCGGCGCTCAACAGATCAGGCCGTGCGCCTGCGCGGTCATCAGGGCGATGGCCGCCGCTTCGGCCTGTTGCTCGGCGGCCAGCGGAGGGCGGTTTTCCTGGTGCTTCTCGTCATCGGGGCGTACCGCTATCTCGTCGCGGCGCCGCCCCGCGAACAGCTCGGCGATGGCATTCAGCAGCATGGCGTTGGTCTTCCTTATGTCGGGGCGGATTCGTTCGCCTGAAAGCCCCGTAAGGGCGAATGAATTCGCCCCTACAGGTCATGGGCTGGCCCGGTCGTCCGGGTGAGCGCGCTGCATCCGCGAGCAGCTCAACGGTGGCATCCAACGGCATGGCGATGGTCTTTCGCCTGTAGGGGCGAATTCATTCGCCAAGCAGGCCCACAGCCTGCCCTGGGCAACGTCCGGGGGCCGCGTTGTGGCCCTTGGCGAATAAATTGCCCCTACAGGGTCATGCTCAGGCCAGCGCGTTGCGCAGGTCGGCGGCCGCGAGGGCGAGGGCCGCGGCGGCGCCTTCGACCACCGGGGCGAAGCTGATAAAGCCGTGGATCATCCCCGGGGCGCGCTGCACGCGCACTGCCACGCCGGCGGCTTGCAGGCGCTCGGCGAAGGCCTCGCCCTCGTCGCGCAGCGGGTCGAACTCGGCGCTGAGCAGGGTGGTGGCCGGCAACTGGGCGAAGTCGTCGGCGAGCAGCGGCGAGGCCAGCGGCTCCTCGGCCTGCTCGGGGCGCTCCAGGTACTGCTCGCGATACCAGTGCATCATCTCGCGACTGAGCAGGTAGCCGTCGGCGAAGGCGTCGTAGGAGGGGCTGGCGCAACGCAGGTCGGTGACCGGGTAGAACAGGCACTGGTAGGCGACGCGCGGGCCGCCCTGCTGCGCGGCCTGCAGGCAGGCGACGATGGCCAGGTTGGCGCCGGCGCTGTCGCCGGCCACGGCCAGGCGACTGGTGTCGACCTGCAGCTCGTCACCGCGCCCGGCCAGATCGCGCAGGGCGTGGAAGGCGTCCAGCGCCGCGGCCGGATAGCGCGCCTCGGGCGCGCGGCGGTAGTCCACGGAAACCACCACCGCGCCACTGAGCAGGGCCAGGCGGCGGCACAGCTCGTCGTGGCTGTCGAGGTCGCAGAGCACGAAGCCGCCGCCGTGGTAGAACACCAGCAGCGGCAAGCCGGGCTGCGCCTGCGGTCGGTACAGGCGCGCCGCCAGCGGGCCGGCGGCGCCGGCGACGCTCAGCTCGCGCACCTCGGCCAGCGGGGTCGGCGCGCACATCGGCGGCATGCGGGTGGCTTGGCGCAGGGTGGCGGCATCCAGGCGGGCGTAGTCGGGGGCCGGCTGGGCGGCCATCTGTTGCAGCAGGGCGGCGATCTGCGGATCAAGCGACATGGGCGTCTCCTTGCGGGTCGAAGGGGGCGAACTGCGGGTTGCGTTCCTCCAGCACCGACTGCAGGCGGGCGCGCAGCGCCGGCTTGAAGCCCTTGTGCGGCAGGATCCAGAAGCGTTTCTCGGCGATGGCGGCGAACACCCGTTCGGCCAGCTCGGCCGCGCTCATGCCCTGGCGGATCTGCCCGTCGAGCAGGCGATTGAGCTCGTCGCCGGCGCCCCGGCCCTGGTCGGAGGTCATGATTTCGCTGATCACCGGCCCCGGGCACAGCACGGAAACACCTACCTGCGTCTGCAGGGCGGCCATCTCGTAGTGCAGGCTCTCCGAGAGCGACACCACCGCCTGCTTGGTGACGTTGTAGGCGGCCATGAACGGGCTGTTGAGCAGGCCGGCGAGGGAAGCGGTGTTGACCACGTGGGCCGGCCGGCCCTGGGCCAGCAGCAGCGGCAGGAAGGCCCGCACGCCGTTGATCACGCCGCCCAGGTTGACCGCCAGGGCGCGCTGCCACTGCGCATCGCTGAGTTCCCAGCAGCTGCCGGTCTGCATCACTCCGGCGTTGTTGAACAGCAGGTCGACCGCGCCGAAGCGTTGCACGGCGGCGTCGCGCAGGCGCTCCACCTGCGCCGCGTCGGCCACGTCGGTGACCTGCGCCAGCACCTGCGCGCCCTGTTCGCGCAACTGCGCGGCGAGCCGCTCGAGCGCCTCGCCGTCGCGGTCGGCGAGGACCAGCTGCAGGCCCTCGGCCGCCGCCCGTTCGGCCAGGCCGCGGCCGATGCCGCTGGCCGCGCCGGTGATCACCGCGACCCGGTGCTGTGGTTGATTCATGTCTGCGTGCTCCTCGCCGGTCAGTCAATGCCTGCGGCTATTTTTCCGGCATGAGGATCCGCGGCATCGTCTGAGCGGACTAAGGCAAACAGCAAAACTGCGGGGACAATGCGCTGCAGCGTGCGCCTCCAACGGCCCGCCGGCCTAGCGGACGGGTGCTGCGGTTTTCACTGCCAGGGGGAACAGCTTGATGAATGCATCACAGCGGATCGTCGATTTCGCGAGTCCCGCAACCGCCGTGGCGGACCTGCCGGCGGCGTCGTCCGCGCGGTCCGCGGAGGGCCGGCGAGCCCCCGATTCCGCCCACCGCGCGGGCCGTTGCGCCTGCGTGGAAGGCAGTACTATGCTGAAATTCTCCGATAATAATTACAAAGATCCCTCGATCATGACTGCTTCTATCTCTCTCGAACATTTCAGCGAGATGCTCGGGCTTCTCTACCAGGGACCTTTGGAATCCGTGCCCTGGAATACCTTCCTGGACCGGCTCAAGGTTGCGCTGTCGTCCAAGTACGCCACCTTCATCCTGCGCCCGCCGAGCCAGCATGTGGACGGCCTGAGCATTACCACCGCGGGGTCCTCCGAGGAGGTCACCAGCGCCTACCACCAGCACTTCTACCGCCTGGACCCCTTCGTCGACCTGCCGAACCGCAAGGTGGTCTCGCTCACCGAGTTCGTCTCGATGAACGAGTGGCTGAAGTCGGACTTCTACAAGAGCTTCATGGAGCCGAGCGACGTGTTCCACGTGCTCGGCGCCGACATCAACACCCCCGACGGCGCGCAATGCCGCATCCGCATCAGTCGCGGGCGCAGCGACCCGGCCTTCGACCAGGCCGACAAGGACCTGCTGACCCTGTTGCTGCCGCACCTGGAACGCGCGGTGATCCTGCACATGCGCCTGAACCGCATGGAGAGCGAGCGCGACCTGTACGCGGGCGCGGTCGACCAGATGGCGGTCGGCACCATCCTGCTCGACTCGGACGGCAAGGTGCTGCAGATGAACCGGGTGGCCGAGCAGCTGGTGCAGGAGAAGGACGGCGTCAAGCTGGTCGCCGAAGGCCTGCAGGTCGGCACGCCGCGCGACGGCCAGCAGTTCCGCCAGCTGGTCAAGCAGGCCCTGCTGTCGCAGAAGAGCGGCAACCCCTCGGTCGCCGAGGCGATGCGCGTACAGCGCCCGTCCGGGCGCGCCGACCTCGGCATCGTGGTGCGCTCGGTGCCGCCGGGCGAGTGGAGCGAGGGCAAGCAGTGCCCGGCGGTGGCCATCTTCATCGGCGACCCGGAGCAGGAGTCGCGCGCACCGCAGGAGATCGTCCGCGCGCTGTTCGACCTGACCCCGGCGGAAACCCAGCTGGCCCTGCTGCTGGCCAACGGCCTGACCCTGGACGAGGCTTCCGACGAGCTGGGCATCAGCCGCAACACCGCTCGCGCGCACCTGCGCTCGACCTTCTCCAAGACCGGCGTGACCCGCCAGACCATGCTGGTGCGCCTGATCCTGCGCAGCGTCGCCACCCTCGGCTGAGGGTGGTCCGGCGCACGAGGGGCAGGGCGCGGCAAGCGGAGCTGCCGCAAGGCATTAACGAAAATGGCTCGGCCCGTACTTCCGCACAGGTCCGAGCCATTGCTCATGCGATAGGTTTGCCGCTACGGCGCTTTCTTCCGCTCGACGTTCTTGGCCAGCAGGTTGAGCTTTTCCACACTTCGCCCCAGATACATGATGGCGCTGCGGGAGATCAGCGTCTGGTTGCTGGCCTTCAATTTCTGGCGCACGAATCGGTAGTCGGTAATCGCTTCCCGGAGTTCGCTCTCCATGTTCGGCTCAAGCTTGAGCAATTCCTCGAAACGCGAACCGATGCGCTGGTCGATCGCCTCGAAACTGCCTTCGCCACTCTTCACCGAATATTCGCCGATATTGATGAACGCCTGGCTTTCATAGAGCAGCAGCATGCGTCCCATATCCAGGCTCAGCTGGTTAAGTCCGGCAACTACCGGGCTTGTCGCGCCCATCTTCAGATAGGCGCTTTCGGCGGCCTTTTCCAGGTCGCCATGAGCACGCAATATGGGCATCAACGACGAGGTATACAGGACGCGGACATCTTCCGGTTCCTTCTCGATAGAGTCGATTGTCGCCTTCAACTCCTGCAGGGAATCGGCGATGCCGGGCTGGTCGGCGACGCCGCCTGCCAGCGTATCGAGATCCCGCAGATTCAGCCGATACTCCTCGCGCACCTTGGGGTCGAAGGCCGATGCCGGGTCCTGACTGTTGAAATAGACCAGCAGGTTGGAACACAGCATGAATCCGTGGGTGCGGATCTCATGCAGTTGCTGGGCGACGGAGGAGTCCGCCCTTGCGGCTGAGGAAACGAGCAATAAGAGGACGGCGAGAATAATCCCGGGGTTCATGGGCATAATCCTTTTGGGCGTTCGGTAATAGCGTTGTTATTTTTCTGGCGAACAGTTCCACACTGCACGGAGTGATCCCTGCTGCGTGCTCGTCATGGCGAATGGGTGTCGGCAGTTGATTGAGGCATCTCGGCTGCCTGCCTGCGATGTTAGATCGCTCGCGCACACCCGCCTATAGTCCGCTCGGACGATATTGCAAATACCGAAATCCCTGGGCTCAATGCCGGATGCGAACGCGATAATCCATGACTATCCATGGAAAAGTGGATACTTGAACACACAAGTACCACAGGTATTTTTGCTGCCACTGGATATCGCGGCGGGCGGATGCTTTCGTTCGAGCGTCACACCCCCAGGCTGCACAATATCTGAGTGAAGTCCGACGACTCGCTGCACAATTAATTGCGCCCGGCTCTCTTTCAATTATTAATAAATTGATGCTGATCCCGAACACGCTGGCCTTGCCCTCGGCAGGCGGCTCACGGGTGGTCGCGGCGGGCGGCGCGGGCGAATTCGATGAAGGCCTTGAGCGGCGCGGGCAGGTGGCGGCGACTCGGGTAGTAGAGGTGCAGGCCAGGGTAGTGGGGGCACCAGTCGTCCAGCACCTGGACGAGGCGCCCGTCGGCGACCGGCTCGCGGACCATGTCCTCGAAGACGTAGGCCAGGCCGGCCCCCTGCAGCGCCGCGCCGACCATCAGGCCGACGTCGTCCAGAGTCAACGGCCCGTCCACGGCGATCTCCAGGGCGCTGCCGTCGCGCTCGAATTCCCAGCGATAGAGCACGCCGCCGGGGAAGCGATGACGGATGCATGGCAGACCGTGCAGGTCCTGCGGACTCTGCGGAACGCGATGGCGGGCAAGCAGCGCCGGCGCCGCCACCACCACCGAACGCAACGGAGGACCGATCGCCACGGACACCATGTCCGCCTCCAGGCGCTCGCCGAAACGCACGCCGGCGTCGAAGCCGGCGGATACCACGTCCACCAGCGCATCGTCCGAGACGATCTCGACGTGCACGTCCGGACAGGCTTCGAGAAAGCGGCTCACCAGCGGCAGCAGCACCAACTGGGTGGCGGCGCGGCCGGCGTTGATGCGGAGCGTCCCGGCGGGTTTAGCGCGGAAGTCGTTGAGGTCGTCCAGCGCATCGCCGATGTCGCGGAACGCCGGCCTGACGCGCGAATACAGGCGCTCTCCCGCCTCGGTCAGGGCCACGCTGCGGGTGGTGCGGTTGAACAGCCTGACCCCCAGGCGCTCCTCCAGGCCGCGTAGCGCATGACTGATGGCCGACGGCGACAGGCCGAGCTCGACCGCCGCCCGGCTGAAGCTGAGGTGCTCGGCGATGCTGAGGAAGATGGTCAGGTCGGCGAGGGCGACGGGCTTCATTGATGAACCATGCTCACAAGGTCATGTCGCTTTATTGGGATTATCACAGCAGTGCTCGAATCATAGAGTGACAGCAACTCATCGAGAAGGCCCGGCACGGTGCAGGGCCACTGAGTGGAGGAGTTGCCATGCGCACTTGGCTGATTACCGGGGCATCGCGGGGTTTCGGCGCCCTGATCGCAGAACAAGCCCTGCAGGCCGGCGATGCCGTCATCGCCACCGCCCGCAAGCCCGCCGACGTGATCGCCCGCCTCGGCGAGCAACCCAACCTGCTCGCCGTGCGGCTGGACGTCACCCGGGAAAGCGACGCGCTGGAAGCGGTGGCCGCCGGCATCGAGCGCTTCGGCCGCATCGACGTGCTGGTCAACAACGCCGGTTATGGCGTGCTCGGCGCGGTGGAGGAAACCAGCGCCGGCGAGGTCGAGCGGCTGTTCGCCACCAACGTGTTCGGCCTGCTCAACGTGACCCGCGCGGTCCTGCCCCATATGCGCCGGCAGCGTTCCGGCCACGTGATCAACATCTCCTCGATTGGCGGCTACCAGGCCTACCTGGGCTGGGGGGTATACGGCGCCACCAAGTTCGCGGTGGAGGGCATCACCGAGGCGCTGCACCAGGAGCTGGCGCCGCTGGGCATCCACGCCACGGTGGTCGAGCCCGGCTTCTTCCGCACCGACTTCCTCGACGAGCAGTCGCTGGTGAAAACCGCGCTGGAGCTGGCGGACTACGAGGAAACCGTCGGCGCCATGCGCCGCTTCGCCCACGCCGCCAACCATGCCCAGCCCGGCGATCCGCTCAAGCTGGCGGAAGCCATCCTCGCCCTGGTGAACGCCCCCAACCCGCCGCAGCGCCTGCCGCTGGGCAGCGATACGGTGGCGCGCATCGAGGAGAAGAACCGTCTCGTGGCGGCCGAGCTGGCCGAATGGCGGGCGCTGGCCATGTCCACCGACATCGGGGCGTGAGCCACTCCAGCCGCCATCCGGGGCGGCGGGCGCTGGCCAGGGGCCTGCCGGCCGACGAGCCTCGGCCCCCGCGGTGCCGGGGGCTGCGAGGAGGGACTGCCGGAAAGGGATACGACCGACAGTTTCCTTCGTGGGTGAAAAAAGGGCCTGTGCTGCTCGCCAGGCCCAAACCCCATGGGCGAGGGCTCCAAGGGGGAAAATCGTTGCTGCGGGGCGGCACCGCGGGCCGCCCGCGTGCGGTTACAGCAGCGGCAGGCTGTAGCTGACGATCAGGCGGTTCTCGTCGATGGCGGTGGTCACGTCGCTGCGCAGCGAGGCATTCAGCCAGGAGAAGGCGACACCCTTGAAGGCGCCGCTCTGCACCACGTAGTCGAGACGCAGGTCGCGTTCCCACTCGCCGACATCGCCCGAGCGGCCCGCCACGTCATAGTCCACGCCCTTGTTGTAGATCGCCTTGGCGGTCAGCCCGGGCACGCCGGCGGCGGCGAAGTCGTAGTAGTAGGAGGCGATCCACACGTCGGCGCCGGGGGTGCGGAAGCCGCCGATCTGCCGCTCGGCGATGGTGTAGGCGCTGACCCCGGCGCCCTGGTTGAGCAGGCCGAGGATGCTGTCGCCGCCGTTGTGCTGGTAACCGAGGCCCAGGGCGTGGCCGCCGACCTTCCAGGTGAACTGGGCGCTCGACAGCTGGCTGTCGATCTCGCCCTTGTCGGGGTCGCCTGCCGGGCGGGCGGTATCGCCGGCGACCGACCAGCCCTCGGCGCGCCCCGCGGCGCTGGCGTTCTTGCCGTCGGAGCTGCTGTCGAAATAGCGCAGGTCGCTGACCAGGCTGCCCAGCGGCAGGGCCAGGGTATGGGTCAGGCCGACGAAGTGCTGCTCGTAGTAGTCCTCGAGGTTGCCGTAGTAGTACTGCAGCAGCAGGTTCTTGCCGATCCGGTAGTCGGCGCCGCCGTAGTAGAACTTGTTGGTGTCCGGCTTGTTGGGGCCGGCGGCGCTCAGCCCTTGGCGATCGCTGGAGGCGCGCAGCTTGGTGTGTTCCAGCTGGCCGCCGATCAGGGTCAGGTTGTCGATCTCGTTGGAGGTGATCTGGCCGCCCTCGTAGGTCTGCGGCAGCAGGCGGCCGTCGTTGTAGACCACCACCGGCAGCTTGGGCAGCAGGGTGCCCAGGCGCGCCTCGGTCTTGGAGATGCGCGCCTTGCCGGTCAGACCCAGATGGCTGAACTCGTCCGCCGCCTTGCCGTTGCTTTCCAGCGGGAACAGCTGGCCGGGGGTGCGTTCGATGCCGGCCTTGCCTTGGCGGCCGCCGGAGTCGAGCTTGACGCCGAGCAGGCCGAGCGCGTCGACGCCGAAGCCGACCGCGCCCGGGGTATAGCCGGAGGTGTAGTTGAGGGTGAAGCCCTGGCCCCACTCCTTGACCGAGGGAAGGTCCTGGTCGCGGATGTCCTGATTGAAATAGAAGTTGCGCAGACCCAGGCTGGCCTTGCTGTCTTCGATGAAACCTTCGGCGGACGCCTGCTGCACGGTTGGCAGACCCACGATGCCCGCCACAATGGCCACGGCCAGAGTGGACTTGTTCATTGCTGATGCTCCAGATGATCGAATGCTGTGAGGCGGCCGTGCGGGCGTTTCGTGGTCGAATTGGCTGTCATGGCCGACTGGTTGAGCGACGTTTGGTGTCGGCGAGAGCAACGCTAAGCGAATCCCTATAATTCCAAAAAGAATTATTAATTTGGTGTTAATACTTCGTTTGAATATAAGAATTCGGGCGTGCGAAAGCGCCACCGGCAGTGCCGGCGGCGCCTCGCGGAAGAGGAAAAGGGACGGCAGGCGGTGTCCGCCGCAGCGGGCGGACGGAGCCCGGCCGGCGCGCGCAGACGCCGCGGTCGGGCGTTACCAGGCCATGGCGTAGCTGCGGAAGGCGCGCTGTTCGTGCTGCGGATGCAGCAGCGGCGAGGCCTGGTGCTGGCTGAAGTCCTGCAGGATGTCGTTGCGCAGCTCGGCCAGGCGGTAGTCCTCGCGGCGGCGCGGGTGCGGCGGGTCGATCTCGACGATGCGCTTGATCCGCCCCGGACGCGGCTCCATCACCACCACCCGGTCGCCGAGCAGCACCGCCTCGTCGACGTCGTGGGTGACCAGCACGGTGGTGATGCCCTCGGCCAGCCAGATGCGCGCCAGCTCCTCCTGCAACTGGGCGCGGGTGAGGGCGTCGAGGGCGCCGAAGGGCTCGTCGAGCAGGAGGATCTTCGGCCGGTTGACCAGGCCGCGGGCGATGGCCACGCGCTGGCTCATGCCGCCGGAGAGCTGCGCGGGATAGGCGCGGGTGAAGTTCTTCAGGCCGACCAGTTCGAGGTGGCGGTGCACGGTGTCCAGGCGTTCGGCCGGGGAGAGCGGCGAGTTGGCCAGCGCCAGCAGCACGTTGTCCTCGACGCTCAGCCAGGGGTACAGGCGGTGGTCCTGGAACACGATGCCGCGCTCGGGGTCGGTGCCGCGGATCGGCTCGCCGTCGAGCAGCAGGTGGCCGGCGCTGGCTTCCTCGAGGCCGACCAGCAGGCGCAGCAGGGTGGATTTGCCGCAGCCGCTGCCGCCGACGATGCTGATGAACTCGCCCTGGCGGATGTTCAGGCTGATGTTCTCCAGCACGCTGAGTTCGCCGTCCTTGACCGCGAAGCGCTTGTCGACCCCCTTGAGGGTCAGGAAATCGGTCTTGCTCATGGAAGTTTCCTTACGAATCAATGGGGGCGCACGCGCCAGGCCAGGGTGCGGGTCTCGATCCAGGCGGCCAGCCGGTTGAGCAGCAGGCCGACGGCGCCGACCACCACCAGGCCGTAGAGCACCTGGTCCATCTCGAAATGCTCGCGGCCGTCGATCATGGTGTTGCCGATGCCGGGACCGGCGGAGAAGAAGTATTCGGCGCCGATGGTCGCCAGCCAGGCGTAGATCAGCCCCAGGTGCAGGCCGGTGAAGATCGCCGGCGCGGCCGAGGGCAGCACCAGCTTGAACAGCCGCTGGGTGCGCGACAGGCCGAGCACGCGGGCCACCTCGTACAGCTCGACGCGGGTGGCGCGGATGCCCTCGAAGCTGTTCAGCGCCACCGGGTAGAACACCGCCAGGGCGATGAACGCCACCTTGGCCGGCTCGCCGAAGCCGAACCAGGCCGACAGCAGCGGAATCCAGGCGAACAGGGCGATCTGCTTGGCGGCATGGAAGGTCGGGCCGACCAGCCGCTCGGCCAGCCGCGACAGGCCGAGCAGGGTGCCGAAGGCCAGGCCGATCAGGCCGCCGACCACGAAGCCGGTGAGGTTGCGCTGCAGGCTGGCACCGAGGTTGTGCCACAGCTCGCCGCCGACCGCGGCCTGCCAGAAGGCGTCGAGCACCGCCGGCGGGCTGGCGACGATCTTGGTGTCCACCCACTGCAGCGCGGTGGCCAGCCACCACAGCAGCACCAAGCCGGCCGGCACCACGGCGCCGCGCAGATCGGGCCGGCGCTGGAGGAAGGGAAAGCGTTTCGCAAGGTCGGTCATCTTGTTGTTCTCCTCAGAACGCCTGGCGCTGCCAGCGTTGCAGGCGGGTTTCGATCAGCGCCAGGCCCTTGTCGAGCAGCAGGCCGACCAGGCCGATCACCAGCATCGAGACGATCACCAGGTCGAGCTGGAACATCTGCCGGCCGTCGACCATCAGGTAGCCGATGCCCTCGCTGGAGGCCAGCAGCTCGACGGTGACCAGGGCGATCCAGCCCTTGGTCAGGGCGAAGCGCACGCCGGTGAAGATGCTCGGCAGCGCCGCCGGCAGGATCACCCGGTGCAGGCGCTGCACGAGGTTGAAGCGGTACACCTGGGCCACCTCCAGGTAGCTCGCCGGGATGTTGCGGATGCCGGCGAAGGTATTGATGGTCATCGGCACCAGCACCGCCTTGGCGATCACCAGGTACTTGAGCCCCTCGTCGATGCCCACCAGCATCATCAACAGCGGAATCCAGCCGAGCACCGGCACCTGGGCGATGGCCTGGAACAGCGGCCACAGGTAGGCCTCGACCTGGCGCGACAGGCCCATCAGCAGGCCGAGGGCGAGGCCGACCAGGCCGCCGAGCAGCGAGCCGATCAGCACGCGTTGCAGGCTGATCGACAGCTCGAACCACAGGTCGCCGCTGCGCGCGAGATCGAGGAAGGTCTGCAGCACCAGCTCCGGCGGCGGCAGAATCTGCGCCGACACCCACTCGCGGGTCACCGCGGTGTGCCAGAGCAGCAGCAGGGCGGCCGGCAGCAATAGCGCGCCGGCCTTGACGCTCAGCCAGTTGAGCGGGCGGGCAAGCCCCGGCGACTGCCAGTGCCAGCGCCAGTGGGGCAACGAACGCGGCACCGCCGCGGCTCGGGTCGTGCTCATGGGGAAGTCCTCCGGGCGGAAAGATCGGGTAGCGGGCCGCGCAGCTGGCGCAGCAGGAAGCCGGCGAACGGCAGGATGAACAGCAGGAACAGCGGTTGCAGGCCGAAGCGGGTGCCGAGCAGGCCGCCGAGCAGGCAACCGCTCATGCTGCCGGCCGGGCCGACCAGCGCGGCGAGGCCGGCGACCCGGCCGTGGCCCAGGCGCAGGCCGCTGCGCGCGTAGCTGGACAGGGTGGTCACCTGCAACATGCCCAGGCTCGCGCCCAGCAGCAGGCCGCCGGCCCACAGCAGCGCCGCCTGCTGGCCGAGGCCGAGGATCAGCAGCGCGGCGATGCACAGCAGCAGGCTGGCGACGAAGCCGTTGCGGCTGCGCGCGCCGAACAGCCGGCCCAGCAGGAACAGCGCGAGGATGAACGCCAGGCCGTGGCCGCTGAGCAGGGCGGCGGCCTGCTGCGCCGACCAGCCGTAGTCCTGCACGGTGATGGCGACGATGAAGAAGGCGAAGAACACCGCCGCCGCCTGCACGCAGAAGTCCAGCAGGCTGTTGCCGCGCAGCTGGACGTCGCCACGCAACAAACCGAGCTGGCGGCCGACCGCGGCCAGGCTGAGCCGTTCGGCGACCTTGCGCTTCGCCGGGTAGCTGCGCAGTACCAGCGGCGCCAGCAGCACCGGCGCCACGAAGGCCAGGCCGATCAGGCTCCAGCTGCCGGCCGCGCCACGCCAGTCGACCAGCAGCGCCGCCAGGGTCGGGCCGATCAGCAAGAGGCCGATCATCTGCGAGCCGCGGAACCAGCCGGCGCGCGCCTCGCCCATCTGCGCCAGCTGCTGCATGAACACGGTGTTCAGCGACACGAAGCGGCACGGCATGCACAGACCCGCCAGCAAGGTCAGCGCCAGCAGGTACAGCGGGTGGGGCACCAGCGGCACCAGCTGGTAGACGCCGCCGGCCAGCAGGCTGCCGAGCACGAACAGGCGCAGCGGCCCCAACCGCTCGACCAGCACGCCGCACGGCAGGCTGGTGAGCAGCAGGCCGGCGGTCTGCGCGCCGGCGATCAGCCCCAGCTGCAGCGGCGAAGCCTGCAGGCTGATGGCGTACAGCGCGGTGGTCACCTTGGCCAGGCCGACGCCGATGCCGGCCAGGGTGGCCAGCAGGATGAAGCCGGCGAGGCTGCGCCCGTGCGCCAGTCCGGCGGTCGTCGTGGTCATGCGCGGCTCACCGGGTCAGCGGCTGGTTGGCGGCGTCGTATTCGGGCCACAGCTTCTGCAGGCCGAGCTGCTTGATCGCGGTGTCGACGTACTTGGGCTCGACCCAGGCGGTCACGTTGACGTCGCCGCGCAGCAGGCCCAGCTCCTTGGACTCGGCGACGGTGGCGCGGTAGCGGTCGACGAAGAACTCGTCGAGACGCGGCGAGTAGCGGCGCACCAGGGTCAGCTCGCCCTGCTCGGCGCGCAGCGACTCGACCGGCGTGCCGGACTTGGCCCACAGCTCGAAGGCGGCCTTGTCGTTCTCCGGCGCGGCCACCCAGGCGGCGGTCTTCACCAGGCCGTTGACCACCTTCTGGACGATCTCGGGGTGCTGCTGCTCGAAGTCGCCGTCGACCAGCACGTGGGTCTGGCGGGTCAGCCGGGCGTCCACCGCGCGGGTGTCGTAGATGATCCGGCCGACGCCGTTCTTCTGCAGTTCGAAGGCGGTGGACGACAGCCAGGCGCCGTCGATGTCCCTGGAGGCCAGCGCCGCGCCGGCGGTGGGGAAGTCCATGTTGAGGGTGCGGAAGTCGCGGTCGCTCAGCCCTTCGCGCTTGAGCGTTCGCGCGGTGGCCAGCTGCAGGTTGGTGCCCTTGAACTGGGCGACCTTCTTGCCCTTGAGGTCGGCCAGGGTCTTGGCCGGCGAGTCGGCCGGCACCACCAGGTAGTTGGAGGCGAGCAGGCCGTCGGCGGCGATCAGCCTGGTGTTCAGGCCGCCGGCCTTGCCGATCACCGCCGGCAGGTCGCCCTGCCAGGCGAAGTCCAGCTGCTTGTTGGCCAGCGCCTCGTTGACCGCGGGACCGGCGCCCTTGAAGTAGGTCCACTCGACCTTGATGCCGTCGGCCTTGAGCTCCTCCTCGATGGCCTGGCGCTGGTGGGCCAGGCTGGTGACGCTGGAGGAGGCGAAGGGGATGCCGCCCTTGCCCACGGTGGCCAGGCCAAAGCGGATCACCTGGGGTTCGCCGGCGAGGGCGGCGCCGAACCAGCTGGCGCCGAGGGCGGCGACGAGGGGGAGGAGCAGTTTGCGTTTCATGGGGAAATTCCTGTTTCCGTCGATGGGAGGCTTGCCGAAGCGCCGGGGCGCGGCAGGTACGGGGGACGTTGCAGGTGTTATGCCAATGACTTTCAAGTAGTTAAATTGAAATGCCATATGGACATAACGAAGCGAAAAAACGCCCGTCTGACGGGCGCGGCGCCGGTCGAGCGGGTGGCGCCGCTCTGGCGCCGGCGGGCCGCGCCGGCCGGGGGGTCTCAAGGCTGTGGGGAATTGCGCAGCGCGGGCGGCGGACTGTGGGAAAGTCCGCAGCGCCGCTCAGGTGCGCGTCAGGTTGGACAGGCTGAGCACCAGGCCCGAGGCCAGCAGCAGCCACAGCACCAGGTAGCGGAACTGGCGGTCGTCGACCCGCCGGTACAGGCGCATGCCGAGGAAGGTGCCGAGCATCATGGCCGGCGCGCACAGCAGGGTCAGCCGCCAGACCTCGCCGGTCAGCAGGCCCTGGGCGGCGTAGAGGCCCAGCGCGATGCACAGGATCACCAGGTTGTAGGGCTGGCAGACGCCGCGCTGCAGGTCGGCGCGCCAGCCGCGCAGGCCGCACCAGATGGTCGGCAGCGGCCCCGGCAGGCCGGACAGCCCGCCGAGCATGCCGCCGCCGGTGCCGACCACGCCGTCGGCCAGCCGGCCGCCCCAGGCGCTGAGCACCGGCAGCTGGCGCAGGCTGAGCATCAATCCGGCATAGCCGACCAGGAACACGCCGAGCAGGCCCTTGAGGAGCTGCGCATCCACCAGGCGCAGCGCCAGCACGCCCAGCGGCACGCCGGCGGCGCCGCCGATCAAAAACGGCCAGATGCGCGTCCAGGTGACCGCGCGGCGCACCATGCACAGCGACTGCACCTGGCCGATGACCGAGCAGGTCACCACCAACGCGGCGGCGATCGCCGGGTCCAGCACGTACAGCCAGAAGCCCAGGGCGGTGAGCCCGGTACCGAAGCCGCTGAGGCCGGTGACGAAACCGCCGCACAGGGCGCCGGCCAGGATGATCGCTTCGGCAAGCACGTCGGGGTTGTCTCCATGAGGGGAGCGCCGCGGGCGGGGGCGGCGGCGCAAAACAGGAAAGCCGCTCGGGCCTGATGGCCGGAGCGCCCTGGCGAGGCGAGCGCAGGCACGGCGGCCTGCGCGTTTGGGGAGGGTCAGCGGCTGCCCACGCGGTTGTCGGCGTCGTACACCGGCCACAGCGCCTGCAGGCCGGCCTGCTCGATGGCGCGCTCGACGTACTTGGGCTCGACCCACTGGGCGACGTCGACGTCGTTGCGGATCAGCCCCAGCTCCTTGGACTCCTTGACCGTGGTGCGGTAGCGCTCGATGAAGAAGGCGTCGATGCGCGGCGAGTAGTTGCGCAGGAACGACTGGCCGGCCTGCACCTGGCGCAGCGCTTCGACCGGCGTGCCGGAGTTGGCCCACAGCTTGAGCGCCTCCTCGCGGTTGGCGTCCGCGGCGGCCCAGGCGGCGGCCTTGACCAGGCCGTTGGCGACCTTCTGGACGATCTCGGGATGCTTCTGTTCGAAATCGCCGTCGACCAGCACGTGGGCCTGGCGGGTCAGGCTGGCGTCGACGGCGCGGGAGTCGTAGATGATCCGGCCGATGCCCTTGTCCTGGAACTGGAACGCCTCGGGGCCGAACCAGCCGCCGTCGATGTCCTTGGAGGCCAGCGCCGCCGAGGCGGTGGCGGTGTCCATGTTGACCAGGCGGAAGTCGCGGTCGCGGAAGCCCTCGCGCTTGAGGGCGCGCAGGATCACCAGGTGCAGGTTGGTGCCCTTGAACAGCGAGACCTTCTTGCCCTGGAGATCGGCCAGGCTCCTGGCCGGGGAATCGGCGGGCACCACCAGGTAGGTCGAGTTGAGCAGGCGGTCGGCGGCGATCAGTTTGGTATTGAGGCCGCCGGCCTTGCCGACCACCGCCGGCAGGTCGCCCTGCATGGAGAAGTCCAGCTGCTTGTTGGCCAGCGCCTCGTTGACCGCGGGGCCCGCGCCCTTGAAGTAGTGCCACTCGACCTTGATGCCGTCGGCCTTGAGCTCCTCCTCGATGGTCTGGCGCTGGTGGGCCAGCTCGGAGGTGTTGTCCGGCGCATAGGGCACGCCGCCCTTGCCGACGGTGGCCATGCCGAAGCGGATCACCGTGGGGGCCTCGGCGGCCAGCGCGGCGGCGCCCGGCAGCAGGCTGGCGCTCAACAGGCCGAGCAGGGTGACGGCCAGCAATTTCTTCTTCATCGCAGTTTTCCTTTTCGCAGAGGCACGCAGGACAAGGCAGGCACGACGCCTGATAAATGCGAAAAAGCAATTGATATGCCGGATTCAAAAACTCACCGGCATATGGGGAGCCGGCACGCGCGTGCCGCAGGCGGCGCGCAGGAGCGGCGTGGCGCGGCCAATGGGCGCAAGCCGTCCGCTGCTGCGGAAAAACCCACAGCCCGCGCGGCGCTTTGCCGAAAAGCCAACAGCAGCATTGACCCGCCATAGCCTGACGGGGCAGGGCGAGGGCCGGGCGGCAAGGTCCGGCGGGCGTTGGCATGCCGGCTGCTATGGCACGGCAACCCTGCGGCGGAAATGCCGCCCGATTGCCCAAAGGAATCCCCATGAGCCAGCGCCAACTTGCCCTCAACGCCTTCATCCTGCCCACCGGCCACCATATCGCCGCCTGGCGGCGCGCCGACGTGCCCGAGCACGCCAACCACGACTTCGCCGAGTATGTGCGGGTGGCCCAGGCCGCCGAGGCGGCCAAGTTCGACGCGGTGTTCGTCTCCGACTCGGTGGCGGCGGCCGCGGGCAACGGCGGCAGCAGCCTGGAAGAGCTGGCTCTGACCGCGCGCGGCACGCGCCTGGAACCCTTCACCCTGCTCGCGGCGCTGGCCGCGGTGACCGAGCGCATCGGCCTGATCGGCACGGTGAGCACCACCTACAACGAGCCCTACCACCTGGCGCGGCGCTTCGCCTCGCTGGACTGGATCTCCGGCGGGCGCGCCGGCTGGAACCTGGTGACCTCCTCGGCACCGGCCGAGGCGCTCAACTTCAACCAGAGCGAGCTGCCCGAGCACGGCGAGCGCTACCAGCGCGCCGGGGAGTTCCTCGACGTGGTGCAGGGCCTGTGGGACAGCTGGGAGGACGACGCCTTCGTCCGCGACAAGGCCAGCGGCCAGTTCTTCGACCCGGCCAAACTGCACGTGCTCGATCATCAGGGCCCGTTCTACCGGGTCAAGGGCCCGCTCAACGTGGCGCGCTCGCCGCAGGGCTACCCGGTGCTGGTGCAGGCGGGCTCCTCGGAGCCTGGCAGGGAGATCGCCGCGCGCAGCGCCGAGGCGATCTTCACCGCCCACCAGAGCCTGGAAAGTGCCCAGGCCTTCTACGCCGACGTGAAGGGGCGTCTGGCCAAGTACGGCCGCCGGCCGGACGAGCTGAAGATCCTGCCGGGCATCTTCCCGGTGGTCGGCCGCACGGAGGAGGAAGCGCAGGCCAAGTACCGCGAGCTGCAGGAGCTGATCGACCCGCGCGTGGGTGTCAACCTGCTCAGCGCGCTGGTCGGCGCCGACCTGTCCGGCCACGACATCGACGGCCCGCTGCCGCCGCTGCCGGTCACCAACCAGAACCAGAGCCGCCAGGCGCTGGTGCAGGAACTGGCCGCGCGCGAGAAGCTGAGCATCCGCGAGCTGTACCTGCGCATCGCCGGCGCGCGCGGCCACTGGACGGTGGTCGGCTCGGCCGCGCAGGTCGCCGACCAGATCCAGCAGTGGTTCGAAAACGGCGCCGCCGACGGCTTCAACGTGCTGGCGCCCTGGCTGCCGGGCGGGCTGGACGAGTTCATCGAGCTGGTGGTGCCGGAGCTGCGCCGCCGCGGGCTGTTCCGCGAGGAGTATTCCGGCAGCACGCTGCGCGAGCATTTGGGTCTGGCGCGGCCGGAGAACCAATACGTCGCCGGACGTCGCCAGCGCGCGGCGAGCTGACGGCGCAGCAGGCCGCCCTGCGGCGGCCTGTTGGCGAATAAATTCGCCCCTACAGAGGACGATCGCCATGGCGCAGGAAGCCGTTGTCGAGCTGCTCGCCGGCGCAAAGCACTGGCCTCGGAGACAGCGCCAACGCGGCAACCGTGTGGGGACGCATTCATTCGCCTGGCGGGGCCGCGCTGGCGAATGAATTCACCCCTACAGAAGAGCATCGCCATGGCGCTGGAAGCCATCGTCGAGCTGCTCGCAGGCGCGACGCGCTGGCCCCGGAGACAGCGCCAACGCGGCAACGGTGTGGGGACGAATTCATTCGCCTGACGAGGCCGCGCTGGCGAATGAATTCGCCCCTACATCAGGAGCATCGCCATGGCGCAGGAAGCCATCGTCGAGTTGCTCGCAGGCGCGGCGCGCTGGCCCCGGAGACAGCGCCCGCGCACGAACCCTGTAGGGGCGAATTCATTCGCCTTTACGGGGCCTTCAGACAATGGATTCGCTCCGCCCATCAACCTCACCCGGCACTGCCGAAACGCGCCCCCGCCGGCGGTGGCAGCAGGTCGTAGCGCTTCATCAGGGTCCGCAGGGCGTGACGGCTGATGCCCAGGCGGTCGGCGCTATGCACCTGGTTGAAGTGGTGGCGGGCGAGGGTGGTCTCGACCAGCAGCTCCTCCCAGCGCGCCAGCAGCTCCGGATGGTCGTGGTCGAGCAGTTCCTGCAGCTGCTGGCGAATGCCCTGCCACAGCTGGTCGGTCGGCGCACCGGCGCCTCCCGTCGCGGCGTGGGCGCTCGCGGTCGCGCCCGGCACCAGCGCGGGGGCCGCGCGGCGGGCGAACTGCAGGTGGCGGCCCTCGATCAGCGCGCCGCCGGCCAGCAGGGCGGCGGACAGCAGGGTGTTCTCCAGCTCGCGGATATTGCCCGGCCAGCTGTGCGCCAGCAGACGCTGCACGGCATCGGCCGCCAGCTCGGGCAGGGGGCGTGCGTGCTCGCGGGCGAACTGGCCGAGGAAGTGCTGGGCCAGCGGCAGGATGTCGCCCGGGCGGTCGCGCAGCGGCGGAATGCGCAGGGTGACGATGTTCAGGCGGTAGTAGAGGTCTTCGCGGAAACGCCCGGCGGTGATCGCCGAGTGCAGGTCGACGTGGGTGGCGGTGATGATGCGCACGTCGATGGGAATCGGCTTGCGCCCACCGACGCGCACCACCTCGCGCTCCTGCAGCACGCGCAGCAGCTTGACCTGCAGGTTGAGCGGCAGGTCGCCGATCTCGTCGAGGAACAGGGTGCCGCCCTGGGCGGCTTCGAACCAGCCCTCGCGGCGCGCGTTGGCGCCGGTGAAGGCGCCGGCCTCGTGGCCGAAGAATTCGCTCTCGGCCAGGCTTTCGTTGATGGCAGCGCCGTTCACCGCGACGAAGGGGCCCTTGCGGCCGCTGCGCTTGTGCAGGTGACGGGCCAGCAGTTCCTTGCCGGTGCCGGTTTCGCCGTGGATCAGCACCGGCACAGTGCTGGCCGCGACCAGTTCGGCCTGGGCCAGCAATTGCTGGGAGCGGATGTCGGCGAACAGCAGCGCCTTGGCCCGGATTTCCTCGCGGCTGTTTTCATGGGGAGCCAGAGTCAGTACGGGTGCGTTCATGGCGGCCTCGCTTACTACGGGTTCTCGATTCCAGAGGACTCTAGCGGCATATCCTTATGTTTAAAAATAATCATATTTGATTTGCATATATCAATAATGGAATAAAGCTCGAAAGGAGCCTTGCTGGCGAAAAACCCGCAGAACGCGGCCACCGCTGCGCAAAATCCAACAGTTGCGAGTGATCGGCCGGCAAAATCCGCGAAATAGCGGGCTTTTGGCGATTGGCACGCTTGCTGCTATCACCCTGTCAGCGCCGCAGCGAGCGGCGAGTCGCATCGCACTGACAGGGAATCCCATGAGCCAGCGTCAACTCAGTCTGAATGCCTTCCTGATGGCCACCGGCCATCACATCGCCGCCTGGCGGCACCCGGACGTGCCGGCCGGCGCCGAGCTGGACTTCAAGCAATACCTGAAGGTCGCGAGGCTGGCCGAGGCCGCCAAGTTCGATGCGCTGTTCGTCGCCGACGGCGTGGCGGTCAGCCTGGAAAGCGCCGGCAGCTTCGACGTCGCCGCGCGCACCGCGCGGGCTTCCTACCTGGAGCCGTTCACCCTGCTGTCCGCGCTGGCCGCGGTGACCGAGCGCATCGGCCTGATCGGCACGGTGAGCACCAGCTTCAACGAACCCTTCCACCTGGCGCGCAAGTTCGCCTCGCTGGACTGGATCTCCGGGGGCCGCGCCGGCTGGAACCAGGTGACCTCCAACACCCTGGCCGAAGCGCAGAACTTCAATCGCGACCAGCATTTGGAGCACGCCCTGCGCTACGAGCGCGCCGACGAATTCCTCGACGTGGTCAAGGGCCTGTGGGACAGCTGGGAGGACGACGCCTTCCTGCGCGACAAGGCCAGCGGCCAGTTCTTCGACCCGGCCAGGCTCCATGAGCTGAACCACCGCGGCAAACACTTCCAGGTCAAGGGCCCGCTCAACGTGGCGCGTTCGCCGCAGGGCTACCCGGTGCTGGTGCAGGCCGGCTCCTCCGAGGCCGGCAAGGAGATCGCCGCGCGCACCGCCGAGGCGATCTTCACCGCCCACCAGAGCCTGGAAAGCGCCCAGGCCTTCTACGCCGACGTCAAGGGACGCCTGGCCAAATACGGCCGCCGCCCCGAGGAGCTGAAGGTGCTGCCCGGCATCCTCGCCGTCGTCGGCCGCACGGAGGAGGAGGCACAGGCCAAGTACCGCCAACTGCAGGAGCTGATCCACCCGCAGGTCGGCCTGTCGCTGCTGTCGGGGATGATCGGCGCCGACCTTTCCGCCTACGACCTCGACGGCCCGGTGCCGCAGGACCTGCCGGAAACCAACGGCGGCAAGAGCCGCCAGGCGCTGCTGCTCGATCTGGCCGCACGCGAGCAGCTGAGCATCCGCGAGCTATACCTGCGCATCGCCGGCGCGCGCGGCCACTGGACGGTGGTCGGCACCGCCGAACAGGTCGCCGACCAGATCCAGCTGTGGTTCGAGAACGGCGCCGCCGACGGCTTCAACGTCATGCCGCCGTGGCTGCCGGGCGGTCTGGAGGACTTCATCGAACTGGTGGTGCCCGAGCTGCGCCGTCGCGGGCTGTTCCGCACCGAGTACGCCGGCACCACCCTGCGCGAGCACTTCGGCCTGGCCCGGCCGGAAAACCAGCACGTCCTGCGGCGCCAGCAGCGCGCCGCGAGCTGAACACCCACCTTCGCTTTGCCAACGAGATCGGCGGCATTACCGCCAGGGAGAACCGACATGAGCCTGACCATCAAACCCATCACCGGCCGCATCGGCGCCACCGTCCACGGCGTGCGGGTGACCGACCTCTCCGACGAGCAGTTCGCCGAACTGAACCAGGCGCTGCTCAAGCACAAGGCGCTGTTCTTCGCCGACCAGCACCTCACCGACGCCGAGCAGGAAGCCTTCGCCGGCCGCTTCGGCGACCTGGTGGTGCACCCGACCACGCCGTCGGAGGCCAACACCGCCGGCATCCTCGAAGTGGACTCCGAGCGCTCGCGCGCCAACTCCTGGCACACCGACATCAGCTTCGTGGTCGACTATCCGAAGATCACCTTCCTGCGCGGCGAGGTGATCCCCGAGTTCGGCGGCGACACCGTGTTCGCCAACACCGTCAGCGCTTACCAGGACCTGCCGGCGCCGCTGCAGCAGCTGGCCGACAGCCTGTGGGTGCGCCACACCAACGACTACGACTACGCCGCGCCCAAGCAGATCGCCGCGGTGGCCAACAAGCGCTTCCGCGAGCAGTTCACCTCCACCGTCTACGAGAGCGAGCACCCGCTGGTACGCGTGCATCCGGAAACCGGCGAGAAGGCGCTGCTGCTCGGCCACTTCGCCGAGCGCATCGTCGGCCTCAGCTCGCGCGACTCGCGCGCGCTGCTCGATCTGTTCCAGGCGCACATCGTCAAGCTGGAGAACATCGTGCGCTGGCGCTGGAGCAAGGGCGACCTGGCGGTGTGGGACAACCGCGCCACCCAGCACATCGCCGTCGACGACTACGGCAGCGCCCGGCGCATCGTGCGGCGCAGCACCGTACACGGCGAGATCCCGGTGTCGGTCAGCGGCGAGAGCAGCCGCGCGATCAAGCCCAGCGCCGACACCCGCACCCCGCTGACCGAGGCCGACAAGCCGGCGGTCAAGAAAGCCAGCTGAGGCAGCGCGACTACGAGATAGCGGCGCAGGGAGGCGCCGAGGCAGGAAGCCAAGCGTGGGGCAGGGCGTCAGGACGACGCCCGCGCCGCACACCCCTTTATCCCGGACGATCGCCGTGTGGCGGTCGTCCCGTTCGTGAGGTATTGCATGAGCGTTCTCTACGTTTCCCCCGGCGCCTGCTCGCTGGCCGCCCACAGCCTGGTCCACGAGCTGGAGCTGCCGATCCACATCGAGCAGGTCGCCCTGCGCACCCCGGATTCGCCGATCCACCGCATCAACCCGCTGGGCCGGGTGCCGGCGCTCTCGCTCGACGACGGCACGCTGATCACCGAGAACAGCGCGATCCTGCCGTATCTGGCCGACCTTGCCCCGCAGGCCGGGCTGTTCGCCCCGGCCGGCAGCGCCGAGCGCGCGCAGATCCAGAGCTGGCTCGGCTACCTGACCTCCGAGGTGCACGTCGGCGGCTTCCGTCCGCTCAACCGCCCGGAGCGCTACTCGGCCGACGCCGCTGCCCATCCCGGCATCCGTGCCCAGGCCGCCGAGCAGTTGCACCAGGCGCTGGCGCACGTCGACCGCCATCTGGAAGGCCGCCAGTGGCTGGTGGGCGAGCGCTACAGCATCGCCGACGCTTACCTCGGCGTATTCGCCGGCTGGCTGCCGTGCCTGGGCGAACGCTTCGCCGACCTGCGCAACCTGGCCCGCGCTCGTGAGGCGTTCCAGTCGCGCCCGGCGACCGTCAAGGCGCTGGTCGCCGAAGCCGCACGCTAGGCACCGCACGGCTCCACCCATTCCGCTTGTCCCTGCCGTCGCCACCCGAGTGGCGGCGGCTTTCCCTTTTTTCCGCAGGAGAGACCGATGCGTTACCGCCCACTCGGCACCACCGACATCCAGGTCAGCGCGCTGGCGCTGGGCAGCATGACCTGGGGCGAGCAGAACAGCGAAGCCGAGGGCTTCGCGCAGATCGACCGCGCGCGCGCCGCCGGAATCAACTTCATCGACACGGCCGAGATGTACCCGGTGCCGCCCCGCGCGGAAACCTGTGGCGCCACCGAGACCATCATCGGCAACTACTTCAAGCGCCATGGCGGCCGTGAGCAGTGGATCATCGCCAGCAAGGCGGCGGCGCCGGGCAACGGCATCACTCATATCCGCGAGGGTCGCAACCACTTCGACCGCGCCAACCTGGTCGCCGCAGTCGAAGGCAGCCTCAAGCGCCTGCACACCGACTACCTCGACCTCTACCAGCTGCACTGGCCGGACCGGCAGACCAACTTCTTCGGTCAGCTCGGCTATACCCACGATCCGGACGCGCATATCACCCCCATCGAGGACACCCTGGAGGTGCTCGACGAGCTGGTCAAAAGCGGCAAGATCCGCCATATCGGCCTGTCCAACGAGACGCCCTGGGGCGTGCACCGCTTCCTGCAGCTGGCGGAAAGCCGCGGCTGGCCGCGCGTGGTGTCGATCCAGAATCCCTACAACCTGCTCAACCGCAGCTTCGAGGTGGGTCTGGCGGAGATCGCCATCCGCGAGCAGGTGGGCCTCTTGGCCTACTCGCCACTGGCCTTCGGCCTGCTGTCGGGCAAGTACGAGAACGGCGCGCGGCCGGAAAAGGCGCGGCTGACCCTGTTCGAGCGCTTCCAGCGCTACAACAACCCGCAGGCGCGGCGCGCCGCCAGCGCCTACGTCGCCCTGGCGCGCGAGCACGGCGTCGATCCGGCGCAGCTGGCGCTGGCCTACGTGACCAGCCGGCCGTTCCTGACCAGCAACATCATCGGCGCCACCACGCTGGAGCAGCTGGACAGCAACCTCGCCAGCTTCGACCTCAAGCTCAGCAACGAGCTGCTGGCCGGCATCGAGCGCATCCACACCGAGCAGCCCAACCCGGCGCCCTGAGTATCTCCGTCCCCCGCAGGCAGCTCTGGCGCGGTTCCGACGAGCTGCTCCGAGAGGCCTATTTCGTGGTGCTGGGGGAGCCGCGCAGTGAGCAGACCCGCCAGCTGATCGGTGGCCGCGAGCTGGCGCTGATGAAGCCGGGCGCCATCCTGGTCAACGTCGCCCGCGGCCAGATGGTCGACGAGGCGGCGCTGGTCGAGGCGCTGCAGAACCGGCGAATCTGCGCCGTTGGCCTGATGTCTACGAGAAGGAGCCGCTGCGCGAGTCGCCGCTATTCACCCGGCCCAACATGGTGACACTATGGCGCGTCGGCTCGGCCACCCACGAGACGCGCCAGGCGATGGCCGAACTGCGCCGGGCAACCTCGAGCGCGCGTTGCTCGGCGGCACGTTGCGGCATAGGGTCAACCCGCAGGTACGGGTGGGGTAGGGCACGTGTCCGCCCCCTCGCGTGGGAATGGCGGGGAGATCCCCCGGTTGTACCGATCTCGTCCCCCGCGCTACTCTCGACGCCCGCAATCAGCGCATACAAAGGGATTTGGCGTCATGGTGCATAATCCGCCTACACCGTCATCACTCTTGTCAAAGCCGCGTTTCAGAGCGGCTTCCCTTTTCTCTTGCGGAATTTTATTCACCAGACCCGCTCGGGGTGTTATACACCAGCTGGTGTCTATTTATAGTTGGGCGGCTTAAGTGTCTAACCTCACGCATCGATTTAAGCCGAGTCATGAATAGCGCACTAACCGCCGAAATTCGACGCTTGGGTGGCGCCCCCACTGATGAGGTTTGGAGATGGTTTCTATGCAATGGGCCGCACGGCAGTTCATTTACTTGGAGTCAAACTCGCGGTGAGCCTCCAGGCTACGTTGGAGTTGAGCACCTTCAGTCCATCGTCGCAGAGAGAATGCAGGCCGATCCATCCTTCATCGCCCGAACCAAGCATGTTGTCGAGTTGGCGTTGTCATCTTCAGATCAGGACTTCCTGTGCCGTGCCATTCAGGTTGCATCGGTGGTCGGCTCAGAGAGCAATCTGAAACGTCTTGCGCCCTTTACATCTAATGAAAATTCTGCTGTTTCAGCACACGCAAAGGCCGCTGTGTTCTACCTAAAGAGGCGACTTCGTGAAGGAACCGCTAAGTGAAACCGACCCAGCCGCCCAACAATCCGCTCCAGCGGACAGTCAGCCAGCTTCGCTGTCTGCCTGCCGCTGAGCTTCGTCGTTAGGCGCCGTCTATGAAGTTGTGGCACGCGGCTTTTTCCCTTGTGCTCATATGCACAGGCGAAGCCTCCCAGTCGCAGGAGATCCGAAGCGCATCTATCGAGCCAGGTGTCAGTGCATCAGCCAAGCTCGTAGATGGCTCGCTTGTCGTCGTTCTCGCAGGTTCCAGATCGCTCGTACAAACCTACCCGCTGGAATTGCCGGGCTCTGCACACGTTCGCTTCGTACGCATCAATCGGGACAAGACGCCAGATCTGGAAGTCTGGCATCTAGATGAAGGCATGGGCACGTACACCATCCACTATCTGTTCCTGTACTCACAAACAGCCAAGGGGTTTGTTCTGCTTCAACCAAAGTGCGGGGAGGCCTTCATGAACTTGCGTGTTATTCGCCCTGGAACTTTTAATTACTCTACCTTCAGTGTCGTAAAGAGCTCCTGGGATTCATGCACCGATGACGCCTAACCCTATATGGACTCTCCCCACAAGTGGTGAGTAAAGCCTTGCCAACCCTGTCGTCAGTGCGGTTGCATTCGTATATCCGGCCTTCGCTGGGCGTTGCCGCCCGGGCCACTCTGTAGTTCGCGCAGCGGGAGCCAAGCGCTCAATCGATCACCAGGATCAGGATTGTTATCAGCCTTGTTCCGCTGCAGGACTCGCCTGTTCCGACAGTGTCGCTGTTCACCACAACCACCAGAAAACTGTCTCCCGATTACCCCGGTCCGCCGTCAGGCGGGCTGTCCGTTCTGCCAGTCGCCGCTGAAGCGCCGTTGGTGACACCCCACCGCCCAGCAGATTCGCACCAGCTTGTTGGCCAACGCCACCACCGCCTTGTTGTGGCCGATCCGCGCCGCGGTTTCCACCGCCCAGCGTTGTAGCTTGGTCAACCGCTCCGGGGTGTTGGCCTGGCAACGCTGCGCTGCCAGCAGGGCCGCTCGCGCGCCGTGGATCAGCAGGGTGCGCACGTAGGTCGTCGGCTGATGTGCCCCAGTTTGCGCCGGTCCCCGCTGCTGTATTCGCGCGGCGTCATGCCTAGCCAGGCGCTCAGCTGGCGGCCACTGGCGAAGCGCTCGGGTTGACCGACCGTGGTTTTCATGGCGCTGGCGGTCAGCACGCCAATGCCGCGGACTTCGTCGAGCTTGCGCACGATGGCGTCATCGGCGTGCCAGCGCTGGAGTTGCTGTTCGCACTCGGCCATACATTGCTCGTAGAGGTTGATTTCGGCCAGGACGATTGCAGCTGGCCGCGCTGGGCTGCTACCTCGGGATGCTCGGCCAATGCGTGGGCAGCGCGGATAAAGGCAACTGTCGAAGCCGGCGCTTCGATGCCCATTTCGCGAAAGATGCCGCGCAGCAGGTTGATGCGCTGGGTGCGGCTCTTTTTCCAGGTCTCGCGCAGGCCATGCAGTTGCTGGAGCTGTTGCTGCTCGTGGGTCTTCACCGGTATCGGGTGGATGTCGGCGCAGCGCGCGGCTTCGAGGATGGCATCGCAGTCGTTGCGGTCGGTCTTGTTGCGCCGCCGGTAAGGCCGTACGTAGCGCGCATGCAGCAGGATCACCCGATGGCCCAGCGCCTGGGCGAAACGTCCCCAGTAGTGCGCCGTGCCGCAGGCTTCCATCAGCCACTCGACCGGCTCGGCTTGCCCCTGTATATAGTGACGAAACGCCTCGCGATTCAGCCGCTTGCGCTGAATCACCTGCCCGGCACGGACGCTCTCGGCAACCTGGTAAACGGACTTGGCCAAATCCACTGCAATCTGCTTGCACATCGCTGACACCCTCCAAACGCCACTCACGGCACCTCTGGTGCGGGTAAGTGTGGTGCAGGGAGAGTCCATTACAGCACTCAACTGTCGCTCACTTCGTTCGCTGGACGTCCAAAAGCTGCGCTTTTGGCCGCCCGTTAGCTTAATCGTTAGCTCTTCATACCGGAAACCTGATGGCAGATATAAATAGGTACGAAAAAGAGCTTCATTACGAGAAAGCCAAGTCGTTACTAGCTAGCAACGATTTACAGGATTTACGGTACGCCTGCTTAGAGTTGAGGTATTTCATTGAAGCTCACGCGTACCAGCAACTGCTAGCTGGAGCTGAGGACATACCAAAAACAGTAATAGAAACCTGGCAGCCGAATAAAGCAATAAAATTATTGTTAGCATTCGACGACCTCGCCGACAAGGACTTGCACCTAAGCATATATGATGGAAATGGCGAACCAATAGACACAATAACCTACAACAATATCCCAATAAAGGATCTAAACAAGCTGTATAACTCGCTAGGAAGTTATCTACATCTTCCAATGCCCAAGAAGCTTGCAAGCTACACCATCAACAAAACACAAATCACTAAGATACTCGAGCAATTAGGCAAGTTGACCAAAGGGAATTTGGTAGTAGTAAAAGGCAGTTATCAACACTTCCCATGCGAAGCTTGCGGTCAAAATATCGTATACACAACCCATTATGTTAACTCCAATGAATCAATTGAATGCCAAAACGACTCGTGTCGCGTAACGCATGCGATTAAATCCTCCGAAGACCATGTTTCATTCGGGGCAAAGTACGTTTTTGAGTGCGGCGTTTGCCACAGCGAAGCATCAGTATTTTTCTCCAAAATAGAAGATGGCTACAAATTCAAATGTGATCACTGCAATACAGAATATACATTTGAGATGATTCTGAGGGGCATGCCCGTTGAAGAGCAAAGCTAACAAATGGTTCAAGTCGTTCGCTTCGCTCACTGCGGGGCCGGCTAAAGCCGGCCCCTTAACCAAACGTTATGCATCTTAAAGCGAAGGATCGACAGATGCTCCCCATTACAAGATCACACTACAGAAATTGGTATCCCATCGATAACCGCTATGACTACTACACGTGGCCCATGCAAATTTCAGCGAAGTGTAGGTCTTGCGATGGTTTAGTTATATTCGCCGCGCAAGAGAGGCAGGGGTTTAGGCAAGTTGATCCAGGGGTCTACCTTGTCAGCAAACTACCAACAAGTGCCAGCATCAAAGGTCGCGGCATCTGCTCAAATTGCAAAAAAATAACCGAACACATTAGCTGGCCAACTGATGCTTTCTATTCAATAAAGTTAGCGGCGGGCAACGTGTGGGCCTGGAATGCTGAGTACCTCCAAGTGCTAAAGCAGCACGTAATAGGCAAGCAAAGGAGCGATGCAGCCTATGCAAGAGAAAATGCCCTATTTCTTTACTATCTTGCAAGGCTTCCAAAATATGTGATGCTTAAGAGAAACCGCCCACTCCTGCTCAAAAAGATCGATGCTCTCCTGTCAGTCCGTGCCGCATAACAAACGGTTCAAGACCGTTCGCTTCGCTCACTCTGGACGCCCGCAAGCTACGCTCGCGGTCGCCCCTTAACCTGTCCGTTAGAGCAATCACAGGCACAACAGCATGCAACCGAGACTCCTAGCCCTTCTCACTGCAGTTCTCCTTCCTACGTTTGCGTTTGCTGACTGCAGCAACCCCATTCCAGTAAGTAAGCTTTTGGCAGAGACTCAGAACTACGATGAGAATCCTGTATGCGCCACAGGAAAAATAAATATTGAATTCGAGGAAAACGATCTCTCTGAGGGCAATAAATCAATATGGCTGGGGTTCTTTAAGCGCGGCAGCACTAAAGAGGAAATTGCCAAAGACCAAGCTCGGATGGATGCATGGGCCGCAGAATTTCAAGGCAAATGCGTATATGTGAACGGTCACTTCAGCACAGCTACTAAGGGACACTTCGGCATGTGGCCAGCAGGCATAAATAGCATAAGCAATATCACAGCCGCCCCTAAAAATACGTGCAAGCTCTAACAATGCGTATATGGACTCTCCCCACAAGTAGTGAGAAGTAGCTTTTCCAGCCCTGTCGTCAGTGCGGTTGCATTCGTATATCAGGCCTGTACCGGGCGCTTGCGCCCTGGCCATTCTATAGTTCGCGCAGCGGGGGCCAAGCGATCAATCGATCCCAAGGATCAGCATTGTTATCGGCCTTGTTCCGCTGCAGGACTCGCCTGTTCCGACAGTGCTGCTGCTCACCACAACCACAAGAAAACCAAAACCCTGCTGTCTGCCCGTTCCGAGGCTGATGCTCGGCGGGTCGGTCGGCCGTACGCAAGAGCATCACCGGGGGCGAAGGCACGCAGCCGCTGTCTTCGCCCTGGGTTTTCCTGGCTCAAGCCTTACAGGCTGAAGTCGCCCTCGGCGACGATGGCCTCCAGGGCCAGACGCGGGCTGGGGGTTTCCCGCGCCTGCAGGGCCTCGGGCAGGCTGGCGGCGTCGCCGCGCTTGCCGACCGCGACCATCGCCTGGATTTCATACTCGGCCGGAATCTTCAGCTCGCGGCGCGCCAGCTCCTTGTCGAAGCCGGTCATCGCGTGGGTGTGCCAGCCGGCCAGGTGCGCCTGCAGGGCGAAGAAGCCCCAGGCGGCGCCGGTATCGAAGGCATGCGAAGGGGCGGGCTGCGCCTCGCTCTTGCCCGGCGGCACGAAGCTGGTCTTCGAGACGACCACCAGCAGCGCCGAGGCGTGCTGCGCCCAGCCGCGGTTGAACTCGATCAGCAGGCTCAGGTAGCGCTGCCAGTCGGCGCTTTCGCGGCGCGCGTAGAGGAAGCGCCAGGGCTGCGAGTTGTAGGCCGAGGGCGCCCAGCGCGCGGCTTCGATGAAGCCGAGCAGGGTGGCCTGGGGAATGCTCTCGCCGGTGAAGGCGCGCGGCGACCAGCGCTCGATGAACTGCGGATCGACGGCGTGGGTGGCGACGCGAGGGTTCTTGCTCATGGACTCTCCTTGGGGATTGGGCGCGAATCGGCCGCGGGGCTATAGGGACTGGGGCCATATTGCCTGATCGGCGGCCGGGGTGGGTGCCCGGCGCTCGGCGCCCGGTGAAAGCGGCAAGCCGCGCGGGCGGCTCAGGGCAGGGTGTACAGGCGCTGGTTGTCGGCGTTGAGCTTTCTGACCAGCAGGCCGACGCCAGGGTGGAGCAGAGAGTGGAAGAGGGTACGCAGCTTCATGCCGGTGCTCCCTGGCGGATGGCGGTGGTGGACGGAACGTGACGCTGGGCGGCGGCCGGGTGGCGCGCCGGCAGGCGGTCGCCTTCGCCGAACAGCTTGTGGCGCAGGCTGCCCTCGGCGTAGGCGGTCTTGTACGAACCGCGGCTCTGCAGCTCGGGGATCACCAGGTCGATGAAATCGGTGTAGCTCTCCGGGGTGACGGTGCGCGACAGGTTGAAGCCGTCGACGCCGACGTCGTTGGCCCAGGATTCCAGTTCGTCGGCGACGTAGCTGGCGTCGCCGACCAGGGTCGGGTAGCGGCTGCCCAGGCGGAAGCGGTCGAGCAGCTTGCGGCGGGTGAGGGCGTTGGCCTGGGCGGTCTGCGCCGCCGACTCGATGGCGTTGCCGCCGCGATAGTCGATCGGTTCGTCGAGGCCGTAGCGGGCGAAGTCGACGTTGACGCTGCTGGCGAAGTGGGCCAGGCCGGCCTCGGCGCTGGCGTGCTGCCAGTACTCGTCGAACTTCTCCTGCGCCTCGCGGCGGGTCTTGCCGACCACCGCGGCGATGCCGGCGAAGATCTTCAGGTCCTCCGGCCGCCGCCCGGCGGCCACCGCCTGGGCGCGCAGCTCCTCGACCACCTTGCGGGTGGTGGCCTTGTCCTGGGCGCTGATGAAGATCGCCTCGGCGTGGCGGGCGGCGAACTGCTGGCCGCGCGGCGAGGTGCCGGCCTGGAACAGCAGCGGCGTGCGCTGGATCGACGGCTCGCTGAGGTGGTAGCCGTCGAGCTGGTAGTAGGGCCCCTGGTGCTGCACGCGGTGTACCCGGCTCGGGTCGGCGAACACCCGCGCGGCCTTGTCGCGGCGCACCGCGCCGTCTTCCCAGCTACCTTCCCAGAGCTTGTAGACCAGCTCCAGGTAGTCCTCGGCGCGCGCGTAGCGCTCGTCGTGGGCGGTCAGGCCGTCCAGGCCCATGGCCTTGGCGCCGCTCTCCAGGTAGCCGGTGACGATGTTCCAGCCGATCCGTCCGCGGGTCAGGTGATCGAGCGTCGAGATGCGCCGGGCGAACAGGTAGGGCGGCTCGTAGCTGAGGTTGGAGGTGATGCCGAAGCCCAGGTGCTTGGTCGCCGCGGCCATCGCGGAGACCAAGAGCAGCGGGTCGTTGACCGGCAACTGGATCGACTCGCGCAGGGTGAGGTCGAGCGAGCGCTGGTAGACGTCGTAGACGCCGATGATGTCGGCGATGAACAGGCCGTCGAACAGGCCGCGCTCCAGGGTTCTGGCCAGGTCGGTCCAGTACTCGAGGGTGTTGTAGTCGACCGAGTTGTCGCGCGGGTGGGTCCACAGGCCGTGGTTGATGTGGCCGACGCAGTTCATGTTGAACGCGTTGAGCAGGATCTGCTTCTTCGCCATGGTCAGAGCGCTCCGTGCCGCGGGGGCAGCTGGTCGTTGAGGTAGTAGTTGCCGACCGCGTGGAATTTCCAGCGCACCGGGTCGTGCAGGGTGTGGGTGCGCGCGTTGCGCCAGAAGCGGTCGAGGTTGTGTTCGCTTAGGCTGGCGCCGCTGCCGGCCAGCTCGAATAGCTTCGAACCCGCTTTGAGGGCGATCTCGGTGGTCAGCACGCGCGCCTCGGCGACCGCCACCGAGGCGGCCGCGACGCTGCGCTCGTCGGGCGCGGCCTGGGCGGCGTCGACCACCCGCCCGGCGCGGCGCAGCAGCGCCTCGGCGGCGGTCAGGCGCACGGCGAGGTCGCCGACCCGTTCCAGAATCAGCGGATCGTCGCTGGCGCGCTCGACGCCCGAGTCGATCCACGCCCGGCTGTGCTGGCGCACGAAATCGAGGGCGGCGGCGTAGGCGCCGCGCGCCATGCCCAGGTCGAGGGCGGCGTGGATGATCTGCGCCAGCGGGCCGATGGTGGTCGGGCGGTCGAAGGAGGCCTTGAACGGCACCACCCACTCGTCCTGCACCGGCACGTCGGCGAAGATCACCGAGCCGCTGCCGGTGACGCGCTGGCCGAAGCCGTCCCAGTCGTCGACCACGCTGACCCCGAAGCTCTGCCGTGGCACGAACACCAGCCAGCCGGCGCCCTCGTCGTCCACCGCCAGGGTGGGGATCCAGTGGGCGAACAGCGAGCCGGTGCAGTAGTACTTGCGCCCGTCGATGCGCAGCCGGCCCTGGGCGTCGCGCGACAGGCGGGTGCGGCGCTGGAAGTCCTTGTGGCCGATTTCGGCCAGGGCGTTGCCGAAGCGCTGGCCCTGCAGGGCCAGCTCGTAGAAGAAGCGCTTCTGCGCCTCGCTGCCGCCGACGCGCAGCACCTCCAGCGAGTAGTAGTGGTTCTGCGGGATATGGGCGAGGGAGCTGTCGGCGGCGGCGAGGATCGCCGTCACCTCGGCGAGGGTGACGTTGGACACGCCGGCGCCGCCGTACTCCTTCGGCACGCTGATGCCCCACAGGCCGCTTTGCGTGAAGCGCTCGATCTCCTCCCACGGCAGGCGGCGCTCGCGGTCGCGGCGCGCGGCTTCGACGGCGAATTCGCCCGCCAGCTGGCGGGCCACGGCGAGCGCCTCGGCGTCGTCGCGCAGCACGGCCACCGGGCCGGACGTGGGGCTGACGAAGGAGGCGGCGATCTGCTCGAAAATGCTCATGGCGGGCTCCTCAATTCCACTGGTGGCGCTTGGGCAACACGCCGTTGAGCGCGTAGTTGCCGAGCAGGTGGTACTTCCAGCGCACCGGGTCGTGCAGGGTGTGGGTGCGCGCGTTGCGCCAGTGGCGGTCGAGGTTGTGCTCGCTGCGCGTGGCGGCGGTGCCGGCCAGCTCGAACAGCTTCTCGCTGGCCTCCAGGGCGATCTCGGTGGTGAGGATCTTGGCCATGGCCACCGCCACCGAAGCCTCGGCGCTGGACTCGGCGGTCACCGGCGCGCTCGCGATGCGGTCGAGGGTCTCGGCGGTTTCGCGCAGCACCTCGTTGGCGGCGTGCAGGTCGATCTGCAGGCGGCCGACCGCTTGGACGATGTAGGGGTCGTCGCTGGCGCGTTCGCCGCCGAAGTCGGTCCACGGCCGCGAGCGTTCACGCACGAAGGCCAGGGTGTCGTCGACCGCGGCCTGGGCGATGCCGGCGTCGATGGCCGCCTGGATCAGCTGCGAGGCCGGGCCGCTGAGGCCCGGGCGGTCGATCAGCTGCCACACCGGCAGCACGCTGTCGGCCTCGACCTCGACGCCGCTGAACTGCACGCTGCCGCTGGCGGTGGTGCGTTGGCCGATACCCGTCCAGTCGTCGATCACCTTGACGCCGGCGCCGTGGCGCGGCGCGAAGACCATCACGGTGCGGTCCTGTTCGTCCTGGGCGCGGCTGGGAATCCAGTGGGCGAACAGCGCGCCGGTGGAGTAGAAGCGCGTGCCGGTCAGGCGTAGGACGCCGTCCTCGCGGTGCAGACGGGTGGTCTGCGCCAGCATGCTGGCGGTGCCGCGCGCCGGCCCGGCGTTGCCGAAGCGCTCGCCGGCCAGCACGCGGCCGTACAAGAGCTGCTTCTGTGCGTGGCTGGCGATCTCGTGGATGGCGGCCAGCACGCCGAACTGGTTCTGCGGGATCTGCCCGAGCGCCGGGTCGGCGGCGCACAGCAGGCGGAACACCTCGGCGATGGTCGCGTAGGAGGCGCCGGCGCCGCCGTACTCCCTGGGCACGGCGATGCCGCCCAGGCCGCTGGCGCTGTAGCGATCCAGCTCGTCCCAGGGCAGGCGGCGCTCGCGGTCGCGCTCGGCGGCGCCGGCGGCGAATTCGCCGGCGAGCTGGCGGGCGACGTCGAGGGCCTCGGCGTCGCTGCGGATCACCCGCACGCGGCCCGGATCGAGCGGCAACGGGCGCGGATCCCCGACACGCAGCGTAGTACGCAGCGCAGTCGCCCCCGGCGCCGCCTCGGGGCGGCGCTGCAGAATGTCGGACATGGCGATACTCCTGGCGGGTGGCCGCCGGCGGCGGCGCCCGCATGTCGAAAGGGTTACTTGCGTTTGTTGAGGGCGTGGGCGAGACGGTCGCCGCCGAACTGGATGAGGGTCACCAAGAGCACCAGCAGGACGATCACGGTGACCATCACCTGGGTGTCGAAGCGCTGGTAGCCGTAGCGGTAGGCCAGGTCGCCCAGGCCGCCGGCCCCGATGGCGCCGGCCACCGCCGAGGCGTTGATCATGCTCACCAGGGTGATGGTGAAGCCGGCGACGATGCCCGGCCGCGCCTCGGGCAGCAGCACGTGCCAGACAATGTGCCGGCGCCGGCAGCCCATGGCCTGCGCCGCCTCGATCAGGCCGCGGTCCACCTCGCGCAGGCTGACCTCGGCGATGCGCGCGAAGAATGGGATGCAGGCCACGGTCAGCGGCACCACCGCCGCCCACACGCCGTAGCTGGTGCCGACGATCAGGCGGGTGAAGGGGATCAGCGCGACCATCAGGATCAGGAAGGGGATCGAGCGCAGCACGTTGACCACGCTGCCGATCGCGCCGTTGGCCCAGCGCGCCTCGAAGATGCCGCCGCGCGTGCTGGTGACCAGGAACAGCGCCAGCGGGATGCCGAGCAGCAGGGTGATCGCCGAGGAGGCGCCGATCATCAGCAGGGTGTCGAGGGTGCCCTGCAGCAGGCGGTCAAGCAGCAGTGACATAGCCCAGCCCTCCCACCTTGTCGGCCAGGCCGCGGGCCCGTTCGAGAATCGCTGCCTGCGGCTCGCGCGAGTGGACGCCGACCAGCAGGTGGCCGAGCGCGCGGCCCTGCACGCGGTCGATGCCGCCGTGCAGCAGACGCGCCTGGGCGCCCAGCGTGCGGCCGATGGCCAGCAGGTCCGGCTCGCGCAGGCTGGCGCCGGTGAAGTGCAGGTCGAGCAGGAACAGGCTGCGCTCGCTCTCCGGCTGCGGGCGGATGCGCCCGACCAGATCCTCCGGCAGGTCGTGCTGGCGGGTGCCGAGCAGGCTGCGGGTGACCTCGTGCTGCGGATCGCCGAACACCTGCCACACCGGGCCTTCCTCGACCACGCGACCGCGCTCGAGCACCACCACGCGCTGGCAGATCTCGTGGATCACCTCCATCTCGTGGGTGATCAGCACGATGGTCAGGCCCAGGCGGCGGTTGATGTCGCGCAGCAGGGCGAGGATCGCCTGGGTGCTTTCCGGGTCGAGCGCCGAGGTGGCCTCGTCGCACAGCAGGATCTGCGGCTCGTGGACCAGCGCGCGGGCGATGCCGACGCGCTGCTTCTGCCCGCCGGACAGCTGCGCCGGGTAGACGTCGCGCTTGTCGGCCAGATCGACCAGCTGCAGCAGCTCGGCGACCCGCCGCTCGATCTCCGCCGGGCGCTTGCCGGCGACCTTGAGGGGCAGGGCGACGTTGTCCCAGACGGTCTTCGCCGACAGCAGGTTGAAGTGCTGGAAGATCATGCCGACCCGCCGGCGCAGCTCGACCAGCTGGTTCTCGTCCAGCCCGCCGAGGTCCACGCCGTCGATGCGCACCTGGCCGGCGCTCGGCTGCTCCAGGCGGTTCAAGGTGCGGATCAGCGACGACTTGCCGGCGCCGCTGCGGCCGATGATCCCGAAGATCTCGCCGCGGCGGATGCTCAGGTCGATGCCGTCGAGCGCCCGGACCACGCCCTGGGCGCCGCGGTAGGTCTTGCTCAACCCTTCGACGCGGATGTGGGTGAGCGCCTGCTCGATATCGGCTTCGTAGCGGCTCATGGCATCAGTTCTCCCAGCCCGGCGAGTAGAGCTTGCCCTGGGTCTTGTCGAGAGCCGCGCGGACCACCGGCGAGTTCTGGTAGACCTTGATGAAGGTGCGCAGGCGCGCGTCGTCCTGGCCTTCGGGGCGGGTGACGAACTGGATGGCGTAGATCTTCTGGTCCTGGCCGTCGAAGATCAGCGCGCTTTCCGGGTCGATGGTGCCGGCCAGGCGCAGGTAGTGCGGCATGCCCTGGGCCAGGTCGACGTCGTCCAGGGTGCGCGCCAACTGCACGGCCTCCAGCTCGATGATCTCGATCTTCTTCGGGTTCTCCACGATGTCGGCCACGGTGGTCTGGAAGCCGGTGCCGGGTTTCAACTTGATCAGCCCGGCCTTCTCCAGCAGCAGCAGGCCGCGCGCGCCGTTCACCGCGTCGCCGGCGATGGCCACCTTGGCGCCCACCGGCAGCTCGGCCAGGCTCTTGTACTTCTTCGAGTACAGGCCGACGTTGTTGATCACCCCCGGGGCGACCGGCTTGAGGTCGAAGCCGCCTTCCTTGTTGGCGTTGGTCAGGAAGGGGATGTGCTGGAAGTAGTTGGCGTCGATGTCGCCGGCGGCGAGGGTGACGTTGGGCGTCTTCCAGTCGCTGAACTCGACCAGCTCGACCTTGACGCCTTCCTTGGCGGCTTCCGCGGCGGCGACCTCCAGCACCGGCACGAAGGCGGCGGTGGTGCCGAGCTTCAGCGGCTTGTCGCTGGCGGCGTGGGCGACGCCCAGCGCCGAAGTGGCCACGGCCGCCAGGGTCAGCGACTTCAGCCATTTGGCGACGGCGCGGGACAGGGAAGTGGGGGTGGACATATATAGAACTCCTGAATTCGAATTCGCATTGATCGATAGCGCCGAGTGCGCGGTGAATTGATCAGGAGCAAGTTGGATGCCAGTTTCGAAATAACTCGGCGAATACGACTGATATTGTTGGTTTTATCTGGATCGCTGTCTGAATGTGCGGTGAAGTGTTTGCCGACTGTTGCCAGGCAGACAGTTTGTCGGTGAACAACAGGCGCATTGCTGAGCGGCTGGGCGGCAACTTCCAATAATTGAAACCTGCTGCCGGCGAGTGCGCTTCAACGCGCTGCTGGATATTCAACAGTTCGTGCGTCTGGCTGTCGCTATTTGCGCAGTTGCGCCTCGCCTAGATGGTTTTTTCTAGATAAATCATAGTCTTGGAGATTTTTCTTCGACTGGCACAGCTATTGCTGAATCCCTGGCATTCGATTCGGGCTGAACTCAGCCAAGCGTGCCAAGGAAAAAATCAGATGAGCGTTAATATCAGTCGCAGGTCGGCCCTCAGAACTCTCGCCCTGTTCGGCGGCGCCGGCGCCGCGAGTCTCGTGTTGCCGGGATGCTGGGAAAAGGACAGCGCCAAGAGCGCCGCCGCGCCCGCCGTGGTGAAGAGCGTCGGCGAAAAGGTGGTGGAGTTCAAATACCCGGACAACCCGTCGTTCGACCTGATCTATCTGGCCGAGGAACTGGGTTATTTCGAAGGCACCCTGGCGCGGCCCAAATATGTCGGCAAGATCGCCGCACCGCAGCTGATTCCGCTGGTCGGCACCGGCGAGATCGACTTCGGCATGCGCATGGTGCCGCTGGTGATTTCCGCGATCGCCAGCGGCCTTGACCTCAAGGTGGTGTCCGCCGGCGGCAAGACCCTCGAGGAGGCGCCGCACATGAAGTACTTCGTGCGCAAGGACTCGGGCATCCGCACGCCCAAGGACCTGGAGGGCAAGACCGTCGGCTTCAACAGCTTCGGCGCCTGCGCCGAGTTCGTCACCAAGACCTACCTGCGCCAGCACGGCGTCGACGTGAACAAGATCAACTGGCTGGTGGTGCCGGACAACCAGGGCGAGCAGACCCTGGAGACCGGCAATATCGACCTGGCGATCATCCATCCGCCGCATTCCGGCGGCGCCGAGCACAACCCGGCGCTGCACAAGCTGTGGAGCGACTACGACCTCGACCGCGGCCTGGGCGGCATGGCGCCGTACAGCGCGCACGGCAGGTTCATCCGCGAACATCCCGAGGCGACCCGCGACGTGGTGCGCGCCGTCGCCCGCGCCGCCAACTGGGTCAACGCCAACCCGGAGGAGGGCCGCAAGATCACCGCCAAGCGCATCGGCATGGATCTCAAGAACGTCGAGCGCTACGCCTACGTCGACAACCTAGTGATCACCGAGCCGCCGATCCAGTACTACATCGACATCCTCGAGGCCGAGGGCAAGATCCCGCGCGGCAAGGTCGCCGTGAAGGACGTCTACACCAACGAGTTCAACCCCTTCGCCGGCCAGCAGGCCTGAGGAGCGCAGCGTGAGCGCCAAGATAGTGGCACGCGACCTGCGCATGGAGTTCAGCGCCAGGAACGAGCGCGGCCAGGCCGAGCGGGTGGTCGCCCTGCAGGACTTCGACCTGGAGATCCGCGAGGGCGAGTTCCTCTCGGTGCTCGGCCCCTCGGGCTGCGGCAAGTCGACCTTCCTCAGCATCCTCGCCGGGCTGGCGGAGAAGAGCGGCGGCAGCATCCACATCGACGGCCAGCCGCTGGTGGGCATCAACGCCAACCAGGGCGTGGTGTTCCAGGGCTACGCGCTGTTTCCCTGGCGCACCGTGCTGGAGAACATCGAGGTGGGCCTGGAGATCCGCGGCGTCGGCAAGGCCGAGCGGCGCGAGCGGGCCCGCGAGTACCTGGAGCTGGTCGGCCTGCACGGCTTCGCCGCGCGCTACCCGCACGAGATTTCCGGCGGCATGAAGCAGCGCGTGGCCATCGCCCGCGCGCTGGTCTACCAGCCGGACGTGCTGCTGATGGACGAGCCGTTCGCCGCCCTCGACGCGCAGACCCGCGAGATCCTCCAGGGCGAGCTGCTGCGCATCTGGGACAAGCACAAGATAACCATCGTGTTCATCACCCACAGCCTCGACGAGGCGATCTACCTCTCCGACCGCATCGCGGTGATGACCCACCGGCCCGGGCGGGTCAAGGAGATCCTCGAGGTGCCGCTGGCGCGCCCGCGGCTGGCCGAGGTGCGCAACTGCGCGGAGTTCGTCCAGCTGCGCCAGCGCGCCTGGGAGGTGCTCAAGGACGAGGTGCGCTTCGCCTCGGCGCCGGTGCCGGCACCGACCTCGATACGCGCGGCCGACTGGCCGGCCAGTGCGCAGACCGCCGAAATAAAGGGGTAACCATGAAGTTTTCGCTGAATCTGTCCGGGCTGTTCGAGCGCAGCCTGGGCATCCTCGTTTTCGTGCTGGTCTGGGAGCTGCTGCCGCGCCTGGGGTTGGCCAATCCGGGCTACCTGAGCCCGCCGTCGGCGGTGCTGCAGGCGATCTGGGAGATGGCCCACAACGGCGCGCTGCTCAAGCACCTGGAGGCCAGCCTGTACCGCTCGCTGGCCGGTCTGCTGCTGGCCGTGGCCAGCGGGGTGAGCCTCGGTCTCTTGATGGGCTGGTTCGCCCGCTTCGAGGCCTTCGTCGATCCGCTGCTGCAGTTCTTCCGGCAGACCTCGGCGCTGGCGCTGTTCCCGGTGTTCATCCTGTTCTTCGGCATCGGCGAGCTGTCCAAGGTGGCGATCATCTTCTGGGCGTCGTTCTGGCCGATCCTGCTCAGCACCATCAGCGGGGTGAAGCAGGTCGACAAGCTGCTGATCGACTCGGCGCGCTCGATGGGCGCCTCGCGCGGCTTCCTGTTCGCCAGGGTGGTGCTGCCGGCGGCCGCGCCGTCGATATTCACCGGCATCCGCCTGGCCGGCGCCTACTGCGTCACCGCGCTGGTGGCCGCGGAGATGATCGGCGCGCACTCCGGGCTAGGCTTCTTGACCCTCAACTCGCAGGAGGTCTTCCAGGTGCCGAGCATGTACGCCGGGATCCTGCTGCTGGCGTCGGTTGGCCTGCTGCTCAACTTCGTCCTGGCCCTGCTCGAACGGCGGCTGACCCGCTGGCGCAAGGGGCTGACCCACAATGCCTGAGCTGCTGCTGCCGAGCGGCGCGCACTGGCGCCGGTGCCTGACGGCGGGCGCGGCGCGAGCGCTTCCCCGCGCCGGCCACGTGCGCCTGGCGCTGCTGGCCGCGCTGCTGATCGGAACCGCCCTGCTGGCCAGCCACTGGCTGGCGCCACGCCCGGCCGACCTGCCGCCGGGGCCGCTGCTCGGCCAGGCGCTGGCGCGCGGCAAGCTGCTGGTCGGCGTGCGCGAATACCGCCGCCCGGCCTTGCCCGGCGCCACCGTCGCCGCCGAACCGGACGTGCTCGACGCAGCGCTGGCCAAGGAACTGGGCGCCTACCTGGGCGTGCCGGTGGAGCTGGTCGGCCTGCCGGCCGCGCAGCAGGAGGCGGCGCTGGCCGAGGGGCGCATCGACCTGCTGATCGCCGGCAGCGCCGAGCGCCCGGCGCCGGTCGGCGCGCTCGCCGTGCCGCCTTCGCCGCGCCATGACGAGGGCGCGCTGCTGGTGTTGCGCGGCCTGCCGCTGGAGGCGGCGGCGCCCTTGCGCGGGCGCAGCCTGTGCCTGGCCGAGGGCAGCCCCTACCGCCACCAACTGGTCGCCCGCCACGGCGCGCAGGCGCGCCTGTATCCCTCGGCGGTGCACGCCATCGCCGCCTTCCAGGCCGGCGAGTGCGCCGCGCTGGCCGAGGAGGCGAGCCTGGTCGACTGGCTGCTGCAGCAGCCCGAATGGCGTTTCCACCGCCGCCTGCCCATCGCGCTGCGCGCCGAGGACGCCGGCCACGTGCGCCTGCCGGCCGGCGATGCGCAGGGCAGGGCCTGGCTGGGCGCCGCCCTGGCCGACTGGCAACGGCGCGGCGCCCAGGACGCCGCCCTGGCGCACTGGATCGGCGAGCTGAGCGTCGACGTGCTCAAGCTCGACCAGGGTCTGATCTGCCACTGAATCGCACCACCACCCGACCGATAGAGTCCATCCGCAATGAATATCCCCCTGGATTCCCTGCTCGCCCGCCTCAAGGCCACCGCGGTCGAGCGCGATGCCCGTGGCGGCCACGCCGCCGAGGAAAAGGCGCTGCTGCGCCAGGCCGGCCTGCTCAACCTGTCGATCCCGCGCGTGTTCGGCGGCGAGGAACGCCCCTGGCCGGAAATCTACGCCCTGGTGCGCCGCGTCGCCGCCGTCGACAGCGCGCTGGCGCACGTGCTGGCCTTCCATCACCTGCAGGTCGCCACCGTGCTGATCTACGGCAACGACGAGCAGCACGAGCGCCTGCTGCGCCAGACCGTCGAGCGCCAGCTGTGGTGGGGCAACGGCATGAACCCGCTGGACCGCCGCCTGCTGGCGCGGCGCGGCCAGGACGGCCTGCGCCTCGACGGGGTGAAGTCGTTCTGCTCGGGGATCGTCGGCTCGCAGCTGATGACCCTCTCGGCGGTGCTCGACGACGCCGCCCAGCCGCTACTGGCGGTGGTCTATACCGAGCACCCCGGCGTGCGCATCGTCGACGACTGGGACCCCATCGGCCAGCGGCAGACCGACAGCAACTCGGTGAGTTTCGCCCAGGTGCCGCTGGCCGAGCGCGACGTATTGCGCGCCCCGGAGGTGACGCCGACGCCGTTCCACACCCTGCGCAACTGCTTCGCCCAGCTGGTGCTGGTCAACCTGTACCTGGGCATCGCCGAGGGCGCCTTTGCCGAGGCGCGCCAGTACGCGCACACCCAGGCCCGCCCGTGGCTGGCCTCGCCGGCCGAACACGCCACCGACGACCTGTTCACCCAGAACCGCTTCGGCGAGATGCACGTGCAGATCGCCGCCGCCCGCGCCCTGGCCGACCGCGCCGCCGACAAGGTCGCCGCCGCCTACGCGCGCGGCCCGGCGCTGACTGCCTTTGAGCGCGCCGAGGCGGCGGTGGCGGTAGCCGAGGCCAAGGTGCTCGCCCACCGCGCCGGACTGTTCGCCAGCCAGGAGCTGTTCGAGGTGGTCGGCGCCCGCGGCACCAAGGCCGCGCTGGGCTTCGACCGCTTCTGGCGCAACGTGCGCACCCACACCCTGCACGACCCCATCGACTACAAGCTCAACATGCTCGGCCGCTGGGCGCTGAAGGATGAGGCGCCGGATCCGTTGAATTATTCGTGAATAGCTCCCGGGTTGGGCCAATTCCCCCTACAGGGGGATGGTGGCTTGCTGCACTTGCCGCGTTTTCCGCTGACGACCTTTCAGCTGGCCGCCTCGACGGACGCATCCTTCAAGTCGCGCAACACCTTCAGGAACGACTGCAGCACCGGCGACTGGTCGCCCTTGCGGTACAGGCAGATCAGCTCGATCGTGGAGTCGCCCCGGCTGTGCAGCGGGCGATAGACCACCCCCGGCAGGCGCAGGTTGATCGCCGCCCGCGGCACGATGCTCACCCCCAGGCCGCCGCCGACCAGGGCGATGCTGGTGGTGACGTCGCTCACCTCGTGGGCCACTACCGGCTGCGCCGCGTAGTGCTCGTACATCCGCTGGATCTGGGTCACCAGGCTGCCGCGCACACCGCGCGGGTAGAGGATCAGCGGCTCGTCGAGCATGTCCGCCAGGTCGATGCTCGGCTGCTGCGCCAGCCGGTGGCCTTCGCCCAGGGCCAGCATCAGCGGCTCGTGGCGCACCTCTTCCTGGGCGATGTCCGGCTCGGCCGGCACCAGGCGATTGAAGCCGATGGTCAGGCGCCGCTCGCGCAGGGCCTGGATCTGCGCGTCCTTGTCCATCTGGTGCAGGGCGATCCTCACCCCGGGGTAGGCGGTGGTGAAGCGCTTGAGCACTTGCGGAATGAAATCGAGGATGGCCGAGCCGAAGATGCCGATGGCCAGGCTGCCGCGCTGCCCGGAGGAGAGCGATTTCGACTCCTCGGCGGCGAACTGCAGCTCGCCGAGAATCCGCTGGGCGTGGTGGTAGAAGGCTTCGCCGGCCGCAGTCAGCGCCACCCGCTTGGAGTTGCGCTCCAGCAGCACCGCCGCGATGTCCTCCTCGAGCTGCTGGATCTGCCGGCTCAGCGCCGATTGCGAGATGTAGACCCGTTCGGCGGCGCGATTGAAGTTGAGTTCCTCGGCCACCGCGACGAAATAGCGTAGCTGCCTGATTTCCATTACTGGCTTTCCTCTCGCCCGCAACGATGCATAAAAGTCATTGATCGTTGAATATACAGCATTGGACTGCATCGCTGCCTGACCCTAACGTGGTGTCACAGCCGCCGCCGATCCGCGGCGGCCCCTCCCAGGCCCACATGGCAGGCTTTCCATGCAGTCGACCCCAATCGAACAGTTGAGCGACGAGCTGTACCGCGCGCTCAAGGACAACCAACCCATCGCTCCGCTCAGCGAGCGCCATCCGCAACTGACCCTGCAGCAGGCCTACGAGCTGCAGCTGAACGTGCTCGCCCGCCGCCAGCGTGAGAACGGCGAGCGGGTGATCGGCAAGAAGATCGGCGTCACCAGCCAGGTGGTGATGGAGCAGCTGAAGGTGGACCAGCCGGACTTCGGCCACCTGACCTCGGCGATGCTGCGCGCCGACGGCGCGGCCATTGCCGTGGCGGACCTGATCGCGCCCAAGGCCGAAGGGGAGATCGCCTTCCTGCTCAAGGAGGACCTGCGCGGCCCCGGCCTCACGGTCGCCGACGTGCTGCGCGCCACCGAGTGCGTGATGCCGTGCATCGAGATCGTCGACTCGCGGATTCGCGACTGGCAGATCCGCATTCAGGACACCGTGGCCGACAACGCCTCGTCCGCGCTCTTCGTGCTCGGCGATGCCGCGGTCGATCCGCGCGAGCTGGAGCTGGGCCTGGTCGGCATGACCCTGGAGCTCAACGGCGAAATCGCCAGTACCGGCGCGGGCGCCGCGGCGCTGGGGCATCCGGCCAATGCCGTGGCCTGGCTGGCCAACACCCTGGGAGGCTTCGGCATGGCCCTCGAGGCGGGCGAGGTGATCCTCTCCGGCGCCCTGTCCGCCATGGTGCCGGTCAAGGCCGGCGACAACCTGCGCATCAGCCTGGGCGGCATCGGCTCCGCCAGCGTGCGGTTCACCTGATTGGAGCGAAGCGAAATGGCACTCGACCGGCAGACCATCGAAGAACTGGCCTTGCACCTGGACGGCGCGGAGCAGCAGGCGCGCGCCGTCGCCAAGATCACCGACGCCTTCCCGGACATGGACTGGCAGGACGCCTACGCCATCCAGGACGCGATCCGCGAGCTGAAGCAGGCACGCGGCGTGCGCATCGCCGGCCTGAAGATGGGCCTCACCTCCCACGCGAAGATGCGCCAGATGGGCGTGGTGGAGCCGATCCACGGCTTCGTCACCGACTACGGCGCGGTGGCCGACGGCGGCGAGATCGATACCCGCGGGCTGATCCATCCCAAAGTGGAGGCGGAGATCGCCTTCGTCACCCGGCGGGCGCTGCGCGGTCCGGGCTGCCACGTCGGCACGGTGCTGGCCGCCACCGAACTGGTGCTGCCGGCGGTCGAGGTGATCGACTCGCGCTACGAGAACTTCCGCTTCGACCTGAAGAGCGTGATCGCCGACAACACCTCCTCGGCGCGCTACGTGCTCGGCGGCCGCCCGCACTCGGCGCGCGGCCTCGACCTGAAGAACCTCGGCGTGGTGATGGAGCGCAATGGCCGCATCGTCGCCACCGCCTCCGCCGCCGCGGTGCTGGGCCACCCGGCGCAGAGCGTGGCGATGCTGGCCAACATGCTCGGCGCGCGGGGCCGCGAGATCCCGGCCGGCACCCTGATCCTCACCGGCGGGGTGACCGAAGCGGTCGCCGTCGAGGCCGGCGACAACGTCAACGTGCGCTTCCAGCATCTGGGCAGCGTATCCATGCGCTTCGTTTGAGCGCCCTCGGGAGAAGCAACATGCCGATCATGCAAGTCCACCTCGTCGCCGGTCGCAGCGAAGCGCAGAAAGCCCGTCTGATCGAGGCTCTGACCGCAGCCGCAGTGGAGGCGCTCGACGCGCCCATCGAGTCGGTGCGGGTGATCATCAACGAGGTACCCAACACCGATTTCGGCATCGCCGGACAGACCGCCAAGCAGCGCGGGCGCTGAGCGCCGCGGATCGAACACAACGACAACTACAAGGAGATCCCATGAACGCGACATCCACTCGCTGCAAGGTGGCGATCATCGGCTCGGGCAACATCGGCACCGACCTGATGATCAAGGTGCTGCGCCACGGCCAGCGCCTGGAGATGGCCGCCATGGTCGGCATCGACCCGGCCTCCGACGGCCTGGCCCGCGCCCGCCGCCTGGGCGTGGCGACCACCGCCGACGGGCTGGAGGGCCTGCTGCAGCTGCCGGGCTTCGACGAGATCGGCATCGTCTTCGACGCCACCTCGGCGCAGGCCCATGCCCGCCACAACGAGGCGCTGCAGGCGCGCGGGGTACGAGTCATCGACCTGACGCCGGCGGCCATCGGGCCCTACGTCATTCCGGCGATCAACCTCGACGCCGAGTTGCAGGCGACCAACATCAATATGGTGACCTGCGGCGGGCAGGCGACCATCCCCATCGTCAAGGCCATCGCCCAAGTCACCCCGGTGCACTACGCCGAGATCGTCGCCTCGATCGCCAGCAAGTCCGCAGGCCCGGGCACCCGCGCCAATATCGACGAGTTCACCGAAACCACGTCGAAGGCCATCGAGGTGATCGGCGGGGCGCAGAAGGGCAAGGCGATCATCGTCCTCAACCCGGCCGAGCCGCCGCTGATCATGCGCGACAGCGTGTTCGCCCTCTGCGAGCCGGCGGACCGGGCGGCCATCGCCGCCAGCGTGGAGGCCATGGTGGCGCGGGTGCGCGACTACGTGCCCGGCTACCGGCTCAAGCAGCAGGTGCAGTTCGAGCCGGTCGACACACCGGTCAACGTGCCGGGCGTGGGCCTGCGCCGGGGGCTGAAGGTCTCGGTGTTCCTCGAGGTGGAGGGCGCCGCCCACTACCTGCCGGCCTACGCCGGCAACCTCGACATCATGACCTCGGCGGCGCTGGCCTGTGCCGAGCGGTTGGCGGAGGCGGGGCGGGGGACACGGGCATGAAGCCGGCGCGCCTGCGCATCCGCGAGCGGGTCAGTGGCGCCGTATTCGCCGTGGAGCAGGGCAGCGCGCTGCTGCCGGCGATGGAAGCCGCGCGTTGCCAGGCCATCGCCGTGGGTTGCCGCAACGGCGGATGTGGCGTGTGCAAGGTGCGGGTGCTGCAGGGCGACTTCGATGTCGGCCCGATGAGCCGGCGCCACGTATCGGCGGCGGAGCAGGCCGACGGCCTGGCGCTGGCCTGCCGGTTGTACCCGAGAACGGACATGGAGATCGAACGAATTCTCGAACCCGTTGCAAGAAAGCACTGAATCGATCGTTGAACCCAGCAAAACAACTACAAAATCAGGTGATCCTATGAAAAAAGGTGTTCTGCGCCCCGGCCATGTACAGATCCGCGTGATGGACATGCAACAGGCGCTCAAGCATTACGTCGAGCTGCTCGGCCTCATCAAGACCCATCAGGACAGCCAGGGACGGGTCTACCTGAAGGGCTGGACCGAGGTCGAGCGCTTCTCGGTGGTGCTGGTGCCGGCCGCCGTGCCCGGCATGGACTTCATGGGCTTCAAGGTGATCGACGACCAGACCCTGAGCCGGCTGGCCCTCGACCTGGCCGCCTTCGGTTGCCAGGTGGAGCACATCCCTGCAGGCGAACTGGACTTCTGCGGCCGCCGGGTGCGCTTCCTCGCGCCAACCGGACACTGGATCGAGCTCTACGCGGAGAAGGAGTACACCGGCCGCTGGGGCGTCAGCGAAACCAATCCCGAGGCCTGGCCGCGTGGCCTGCGCGGCATGCGGGCGATGAGCTTCGACCACTGCCAGCTGCACGGCAGCAACCTGCCGCTGACCCGCGAGCTGTTCGTCGACGTGCTCGGCTTCCATCTCAGCGAACAGGTGCTCGACGCCAACGGCAACAGCGTCGCCGACTGGCTGTCGATTTCGATCAAGGCCCACGACATCGCCTTCGTCGGCGACGGCAACGACGGCGCCTTCCACCATGCCGGCTTCCTGCTCGAGACCTGGGAGACGCTGCTGCGCGCCGGCGACCTGCTGACCATGACCGACACCTCGCTCGACGTCGGCCCGACCCGGCACGGTATCACCCATGGGCAGAGCATGTACTTCTTCGACCCCTCGGGTAACCGCAACGAGGTTTTCGCCGGCGGCGACTTCCACTACCCCGACCAGAAGCCGGTCACCTGGCACGAGAAGGACCTGGGCAAGGCGATCTTCTATCACAGCCGCATGCTCAACGAGCGCTTCCTGACCGTGATGACCTGACCCGGCGCGCTATCCCAGGAGGGAAACCGCATGAACAAGAAACTCTATATCTCCGACGTGACCCTGCGCGACGGCAGCCACGCCATCCGCCATCAGTACACCTTGGACGACGTGCGGGCCATCGCCCGCGCGCTGGACCAGGCTCGCGTGGACAGCATCGAGGTCGCCCACGGCGACGGCCTGCAGGGCTCGTCGTTCAACTACGGCTTCGGTCGCCACAGCGATCTCGAATACATCGAGGCGGTGGCCGGCGAGATCAGCCACGCGAAGATTGCCACCCTGCTGCTGCCGGGTATCGGCACCGTGCACGACCTGCACAATGCCTACGCGGCCGGAGCGCGGGTGGTGCGCGTCGCCACCCACTGCACCGAGGCGGACGTATCCCGCCAGCACATCGAGTACGCCCGCCACCTCGGCATGGACACCGTGGGCTTTCTGATGATGAGCCACATGATCCCCGCCGCGCAGCTGGCCGCGCAGGGCAAGCTGATGGAAAGCTACGGCGCCACCTGCATCTACATGGCCGACTCCGGCGGGGCGATGAGCATGCAGGACGTGCGCGAGCGCATGCGCGCGTTCCGCGCGGTGCTGAGGCCCGAGACCCAGCTCGGCATGCACGCCCATCACAACCTGAGCCTCGGCGTGGCCAATTCCATCGTCGCGGTGGAGGAGGGGTGCGATCGGATCGACGCCTCGCTGGCCGGCATGGGCGCCGGCGCCGGCAATGCGCCGCTGGAGGTGTTCATTGCCGCCGCCGAACGGCTGGGCTGGAACCACGGCACCGACCTTTACCGGCTGATGGACGCCGCCGACGACCTGGTGCGCCCGCTGCAGGACCGCCCGGTGCGCGTCGACCGCGAGACCCTCGGCCTCGGTTACGCGGGCGTCTATTCGAGCTTCCTGCGTCACGCCGAGCTGGCGGCGGACCGGTACGGGCTGAAGACCCTGGACATCCTGGTCGAGCTGGGCAAGCGGCGAATGGTCGGCGGCCAGGAGGACATGATCGTCGACGTCGCCCTGGATCTGTTGAAGAAGGCCGGCTGAGGCGACGGAGCACGCACATGAACGACAAGAACAATATGAATGCGGTCATTGCGGAAAACCCGGCGCACGCCGGCCTGGTCTTCACCCGGCAGCCGCTGCGCGGGCTGCTGGGCCTGGCCGGGGTCATCGCGCTGTCGCTGGCGCTGATCGGTTGCTTCAGCGGCGAGTTCTTCGCCACCTGGGTGACCTTCTTCGTGGTCTGCTGCGTGCCGGTACAGATCGTCCTGTCGATGCTCTGGCGCAACCAGTACCCGGCCTGGCTGGGCGGCCTGCCGCAGCCGGCGCGGGGGCTGGGCCTGCTCGGCCTGGCGCTGCTCGGCGGCGCGCTGGTCGCGATCCTGGTGTTCGTCACCCAGGCCCGTCTGGCCGGGCCGCCGACGCCGTTCACGCTGATGTACGTGATCTTCTGCGTGCTGCTGACCTTCTGGTGGGTCATCGTCTGGGAGTGCTGGCCGCTGTCGGCGCTGACCCGGCAACCGCTGGCGCTGGGCCTGGGCACGCTGCTGGTCGCCTACCTGCTCGGCTACCGGCTGTTCACCGCGCTGTTCGACTTCTCGGCGCTGGCCGGCGCTCCGTTCTATCGCGCCGATCTGGACCCGCACGGCGCGGTGCCGGCCTTCGAGATGCTCGCCTTCGCGGTGACCACCGTCGGCGTGATGTTCGCCTGCATGCTGCTGGACTTCTGGCCGCTGGCGAACATCCCGCGGCTGTGCCGGCAGCCCGTCGCCGGGTTGGCGCGCAGTGCGCTGGTGCTCGTGCTGAGCGGCATCTTCTACGCGGCGGGCACCCGCGGACTGGGCATCGAGCCGGTGCCCTTCATGGTGCATGGGGCGATCGGCCTGCTGTTCGGTGCGCTGGTGCCGCTGCTGATGTTCGAGGGGCAGTTGTTCGCGCCGCTGGCGCAGCCGCTGCGCGGCGTCCTGCAACTGGGCGTCGCCGTGCTGGCCGGCGCCGTGCTGCCGCGCCTGTACTGGGCCGGGGCGCCCTGGCTCAGCGGCCCGCTGAGCGCGGGCGCCCCGGCCTACGGCCAGGAGCTCTGGCTGGCCTCGGCGCTGCTGGCCATGACCTTCCCGCTGCTGGTGGCCTTCAGCCAATTCCTCGACTTCTGGCCGCTGCGCCGAAGCTGATCCCCCTCCCGTCACCTTTCCCCGAACGCGCGCCCGACACCGTCAGGCGAGGCCGGGCGCGCGTTCGCCCTGAAAATGGATCATCGACATGCACAACAACAATCGACATCCCGGGCTGCCGCTGTGGCTGGTCGCCGCCCTCGCTGGCGCCGGGCAGGCCTGCTGGGCCACCGAAGGCCGCGGCTCGTCCTACCCCATGGGGGCGGAGAACTACATGTCCGGGGCGCTGCCGCCGCCCGGATGGTACGCCCAGGTCTACGCCGAGCATTACACCGCGGAGGACCTCAAGGACGACGACGGCCATTCCCTGCCGGTGGATTTCCGTCTGCGCGCCAGCGTGATCGCCCCGCGCCTGGTGTGGGTCACCGAGCAGAAGCTCTTCGGCGGCGACCTGGCACTGCAGACCATCGCCCCGCTGGTCGACCTAAGCGTGACGGTCAATGGCGACCGCGATCATCGCCAGGGCCTGGGCGACATGATCTTCGGACCCGCCTTGGGCTACCACTACAGCGACCAGTTTCATGCCGTCTACGCGCTGGACATCATTGCGCCGACCGGCGAGTACGAACGCGGCCGGCAGGCCAACATCGGCCGCCACTACTGGGCGGTCGAGCCAGTGGCGGCGTTCAGCTACGTCGATCCCGCCGGCCCGAACCTCGACCTGAAGCTGATGTACGACTTCAATGCGCGCAATTCCGCCACCGACTACCGCTCGGGGCGCGAGGCGCACGCCGACTATGCCCTGGGCTGGGGACTGGACAATGGCTGGGTGGTGGGCGTCGGCGGCTACGTCTATCGCCAGGTGAGCGGCGACGACCAGTCCGGTGCGCAGGTGGACGACAACAAGGGGCGCGCCTTCGCCATCGGTCCTTCGCTCAAGTACAGCAGCCCGTCCGGCTGGTTCCTCACCGCCAAGTGGCAACAGGAAAGCGCCGTGCGCAACCGTCCGGAAGGCGACGCCTACTGGCTGAAACTGACCATGCCGCTGTAAGCCCGTGTCGGGCGTGCGCTTCCGCTCCCTGAGAGCCCGGGAGCGCACGCCCGACTTTCTCTCTCGGCCATGCGCCAGACGCTGGCGCCGGCACGCCCGTCGCGCGCCGATCGACGCGATCACAGAGAAAATTGCTACCTCGGCAAGAACACTGTCCGCCTCGCGGCGCTGGTCGGCCGGATGTGATTGGCGCTCAGCCCGACGTATCGCAGCCGCCGCTCTGGCCCGCGCCTTTCGCCTTTCGGCGCGGAGAAGTGGAGCGTTCCGTCGGGAGTAGCGAAACCCTCATAAAGATAGGCAAAAAGATTATTTAAGATCGATTTTATATTCCCATATAGTCTCTTTGCCGCGTACTTATAGGCCAACCGTTGAGCCGCGCATGAACCGGATGGACGCGCCACCCGCGTCCGCATCGATCCCTCGCGTTACCCACGCGACCATGCGTATGGAGTGCTCCCATGTCTGCGGTTGAAGCCCTGTTGGCCGTTCCCGAAAGCCCGTCCCAGTCGTTCGAGGTGCGTCCGCTGGATGCGCCGTTCGGCGCGGAGATCCTCGGTCTCGATCTGTCCCGGCCGCTCAACGCGGAAGACTTCGCCAGCGTGCACCACGCCCACCTGGTTCACGGCCTGCTGGTGTTCCGCGACCAGCACATCACCCCCGAGCAGCACATCGCCTTCAGCCGCCGCTTCGGCGAGCTGCAGATCCACGTGCTCAAGCAGTTCCTGCTCGCCGGCCATCCGGAGGTGTTCATCATCTCCAACATCGTCGAGAACGGTCAGCCGATCGGCTTGGGCGACGCCGGCAAGTTCTGGCACTCCGACCTGTCCTACAAGGAACTGCCCAGCCTCGGCTCGATGCTCTACGCCCAGGAGCTGCCGGAGGAGGGCGGCGACACCCTGTTCGCCAGCCAGCAGCAGGCCTTCGAGACCCTGCCGGCCGAGCTGCGCCAGGCCATCGAAAGCAAGCACGCCGCGCACTCCTACACCGCGCGCTACGCCGACGAGGTGTTCACCGGCATCCATCGCCCGACGCTGACCGCCGCGCAGCTCGCCGAGGTCAAGGCGGTGGTTCACCCGGTGGTGCGCACCCACCCGGAAACCGGGCGCAAGGGCCTGTTCGTCAACGAGAACTTCACCACCCATATCGAAGGGCTGGCGGAAGACGAAAGCCGCGCGCTGCTCGCCGAGCTGTTCGCCCACAGCGCGCGCCCCGAGTTCGTCTACCGCCACAAGTGGCAGCCCCACGACCTGCTGTTCTGGGACAACCGCGCGCTGATCCACCTGGCCACCGGCTGCCCGTCGCATCTGCGCCGGCGCATGCACCGCACCACCATCCAGGGCGACGCGCCCTTCTGATTTCCCTTTTTCCAGCGCAGCCCCCATCCGCCGTGCCCGCGAGGCGCGGCCGGGGCTGCGCGCATCGGCCATTTTTCGAGGAGTTCGCCATGACCTTCAAACCACGTTTCCCCGCTCTGTCCCGTCTCGGCCGCCTGGCCGGCGGCGTCGGCCTGTCGCTGAGCCTCCTGGCCGGCGGCCTGGCGGCGCCGACCGTGGCCCACGCCGAGGGCGAGATCCGCATCGCCGAGCAGTTCGGCATCGTCTACCTGCTGCTCAACGTGGTGCGCGACCAGCAGCTGATCGAGAAGCACGGCAAGGAAGCCGGCCTCGACATCAAGGTCGACTGGACCCAGCTGTCCGGCGGCGCGGCGGTCAACGACGCGCTGCTGTCCGGCTCCATCGACATCGCCGGCGCCGGCATCGGCCCGCTGCTGACCGTCTGGGACCGCACCCACGGCAAGCAGAACGTCAAGGGCGTCGCCTCGCTGGGCAACTTCCCCTACTACCTGCTGAGCAACAATCCGCAGGTCAAGACGATCGCCGACCTGACCGAGAAGGACCGCATCGCCGTGCCGGCGGTGGGCGTGTCGATCCAGTCGCGCTTCCTGCAGTACGCCGCCGCCAAGCAGTGGGGCGACAAGGAGTTCGACCGCCTGGACAAGTACACCGTGGCCCTGCCGCACCCGGAGGCCACCGCGGCGCTGACCAGCGGCGGCACCGAGCTGACCGGCCACTTCTCCAACCCGCCGTTCCAGAACCAGGCGCTGGACAACCCCAACGTGCACGTGGTGCTCGACACCTACAAGCTGCTCGGCCCGAACTCGCCGACCGTGCTGTACAGCACCGAGAAGTTCCGCGCGGAAAATCCGAAGACCTACCAGGCCTTCGTCGCCGCCCTGGCCGAGGCGGCCGAGTTCGCCCAGAAGGACAAGGCGGCGGCCGCCGACACCTACATCCGCGTGACCAAGGCGAAGATCAGCAAGGAAGACCTGCTGAAGATCATCGACAACGAGCAGTTCCAGTTCAGCGTGACGCCGACCGGCACCTACCAGCTGGCCGAGTTCCTGCATCGCGTCGGCGCGCTGAAGAACAAGCCGGCCTCCTGGCAGGACTACTTCTTCGCCGACCCGCGCCTGGGTCAGGGGAGCTGAGTCGATGAACGCGCTGTTGCAAGGCCACACGGTCAGCAATCTCGCCCCCGTGGCGCCCGTGCGGGCGCTGCTGGAGGTGGACAACGTCAGCCTGGAGTACCGCACCCCGCAGCGCGTGGTGCGCGCCACCCACCAGGTGAGCTTCGCGGTCGATCCGGCCGACCGCTTCGTGCTGCTCGGCCCGTCGGGTTGCGGCAAGTCGAGCCTGCTCAAGGCGGTGGCCGGCTTCATCGCCCCGCAGGCCGGCGAGATCCGTCTCGATGGCAGGCCAGTGAGCCAGCCCGGACCGGATCGCATCGTGGTGTTCCAGGAGTTCGACCAGCTGCCGCCCTGGAAGACGGTCAAGCAGAACGTCATGTTCCCGCTCCTGGCCTCGCGCACGCTGGGCCGCAAGGAGGCCGGGGAGCGCGCCCTGCATTATCTGGACAAGGTGGGCCTGGCGGCTTTTGCCGACGCCTATCCGCACACCCTGTCCGGCGGCATGAAGGCGCGCGTGGCCATCGCCCGCGCGCTGGCCATGCAACCGAAGATCCTGCTGATGGACGAGCCGTTCGCCGCGCTCGACGCGCTGACCCGCCGCAAGATGCAGGAGGAGCTGCTGGCGCTGTGGGAGGAGGTGCGCTTCACCCTGCTGTTCGTCACCCACTCCATCGAGGAGGCGCTGGTGGTCGGCAACCGCATCCTGCTGCTGTCGCCGCATCCGGGCCGGGTGCGCGCCGAGGTGCACAGCCACCAGTTCGACCTGCACAGCCTGGGCGGCGTGGCCTTCCAGCAGACCGCGCAACGCATCCATCGGCTGCTGTTCGACGAAGAGGTGGCATCCGTGCCGCTCGATCTCGGCTTCCAGGACATCCGTCTGTCCTGCTGATCCGCTGCCTTTCGCTTTACAGGCCTGGCTTTACAAGAGAACCGCCATGCATCCCGCATCCCCCGTGCGTCACGAATACGAAATCGACCTGCAACCGCTGACCGACCAGCCGCTGGAGCGCGCGCTGCCGCTCGCCACTCGCCTGTGGCAGCTGGGCTGGCTGCGCAAGAGCCTGATCCTGCTGCTGCTCGCCCTGGCCTGGGAGCTGGCCGCGCGCTACCAGGGCAACGACCTGCTGCTGCCGAGCTTCCTGCAGACCGCCCGCGCCTTCGCCGAGGGCATCGCCAGCGGCGAACTGCTGGAAAAGGTGGCGATCTCCCTGGGCGTGCTGCTCAAGGGCTACCTGCTCGGCATCCTGCTGGCCCTCGCGCTGACCACCTTGGCGGTGTCCACCCAACTGGGCCGCGACCTGCTGTCGACGCTGACCGCGATGTTCAACCCGCTGCCGGCCATCGCCCTGCTGCCGCTGGCGCTGCTGTGGTTCGGCCTGGGCGAGAACAGCCTGATCTTCGTGCTGGTGCATTCGGTGCTGTGGGCGCTGGCGCTGAATACCTACGCAGGCTTTCTCGGCGTTTCCGAGACCCAGCGCATGGCCGGGCGCAACTACGGCCTGCGCGGCCTGCGCTTCGTCGCGCTGATCCTGATCCCGGCGGCGCTGCCGGCGATCCTCTCCGGCCTCAAGGTCGGCTGGGCCTTCGCCTGGCGCACGCTGATCGCCGCCGAGCTGGTGTTCGGCGCGTCCTCGGGGCAGGGCGGTCTGGGCTGGTACATCTTCCAGAACCGTAACCAGCTGTACACCGACAAGGTGTTCGCTGGCCTCGCCGTGGTGATCCTCATCGGCCTCTTGGTAGAGAACCTGGTGTTCAGCCTGCTGGAGCGGGTCACGGTAAAGCGCTGGGGCATGCAGCGCTGAAAACCAGCGCCATTCGATTCATGTAGTCGCAACGAGAGATTTGCAGATGGGCAAGATCGTTTTCATCACCGGCGCCACCTCCGGCTTCGGCCGCGCCGCGGCGCGGCGCTTTGCCACCGACGGCTGGTCGCTGGTGCTCACCGGGCGCCGCCTGGAACGCCTGCAGCAGTTGCAGGACGAGCTGGGCAGGGCGGTGCCGGTACATATCGCCGCGCTGGACGTGCGCGACGCCGAAGCCGTGCAGCGAGTTGTCGCCGAGCTGCCGGAGGGCTTTCGCCAGGTGCAGGCGCTAATCAATAACGCCGGCCTGGCGCTGGCGCCGCAGGCCGCGCAGAACGTCGAGCTGGCCGACTGGCACACCATGATCGACACCAACATCAAGGGCCTGGTCAACGTCACCCACGCGCTGCTGCCGACCCTGATCGCCACGGGGCGCGGCGCCAGCATCGTCAACCTCGGTTCGGTGGCCGGGCAGTGGCCCTATCCGGGCAGCCACGTCTACGGCGCGAGCAAGGCCTTCGTCCAGCAGTTCAGCTACAACCTGCGCTGCGACCTGCAGGGCAGCGGCGTGCGGGTCACCGACATCGCCCCGGGCATGGCCGAGACCGAGTTCACCCTGGTGCGCACCAAGGGCGACCAGGCCGCCTCGGATCGCCTGTACCGCGGCACCGAGCCGCTCTCCGCCGAGGACATCGCCGAGCAGATCTTCTACGTGGCGAGCCTGCCTGCGCATATCAATATCAACCGCCTGGAAGTCATGCCGACCCGCCAGGCCTGGTCGCCATTCGCGGTGGATCGCGACTGATGCGCGTCGGTTCGCTGCCGGGCGCCGCTGGCAGCTTGACCGGCGAAAGCACCCGGCTTCACCCTGTCGCCCCCTTCCGTGCACGGAATCGCCATGAAAAAGAACGTCTTCGTCTTCAGCCGCCTCAGCCCCGAGCACCAGGAACGCCTGCGGCAGAACTTCAACGTGACCCTGCTCGACCCGGCGGGCGACATCGACGCCCAGTACGCCGCGGCGCTGCCCGGGGCGCACGGCCTGCTCGGCGTCGGCCGGCCGTTCGGTCGCGTCCAGCTGGCGCAGGCCGGGCAGCTCGAGGTCATCTCGAGCATCTCGGTGGGTTACGACAACTACGAGCTGAGCTATCTGAACGAGCGCGGCATCCTGCTCACCAACACCCCGGACGTGCTCACCGAAACCACCGCCGACCTCGGCTTCACCCTGTTGATGGCCGCCGCGCGGCGGGTGCCGGAGCTGGACGCCTGGGTCAAGGCCGGTCATTGGCAGGCGCCGGTCGGCCCGGCGCAGTTCGGCAGCGACGTGCACGGCAAGACCCTTGGCATCCTGGGCCTGGGCAATATCGGCGCGGCCATCGCCCGCCGCGGTCGCTTCGGCTTCAACATGCCGGTGCTGTACAGCGGCAACAGCCGCAAGCCGGCGCTGGAGCAGGAGCTGGGCGCGCGCTACTGCGCCTTCGACGAGCTGCTCGGCGCGGCCGACTTCGTGGTGCTGGTGGTGCCGCTGAGCGCCGCGACCCACCACCTGATCGGCCGCCGCGAGCTGGCGCTGATGAAACCGAGCGCCATCCTGGTCAACGTCGCACGCGGCCCGGTGGTCGACGAGGCCGCGCTGGTCGAGGCGCTGCAGAACCGGCAGATCCAGGCCGCCGGCCTCGACGTCTACGAGAAGGAGCCGCTGCGCGAGTCGCCGCTGTTCGCCCTGCCCAACGTGGTGACCCTGCCGCACGTGGGTTCGGCCACCCATGAGACGCGCCGGGCGATGGCCGAGCTGGCGCTGGACAACCTCGAGCGCGCACTGCTCGGCGGCACGCCGCAGCACATGGTCAATCCGCAGGTACGGGAGGAGGGCGTCGCCCGATAAGGAAAGCGCCACTGCCGGGGCATCGCCACATGGCCAACGCCCGCGCTCCCGAGGGCGGGGCGTTCGGTCGTGCGCGCAAAGTGGTTATAACTACAGGCCACATCGTTCTAAACGCTTATACCAAAAAGCCGATATCCTCGCGCCACCACACGAGGGTTTGACCTCGCATTGCAGGGGTAATGATGGATTCGGCGATTTTCGGTTTCGTGTTTGCAGGTCTGGTGGTCGGCTTCATCGTCGGCATGACCGGTGTTGGCGGTGGTTCGTTGATGACGCCGATCCTGCTCTGGTTCGGCATCAACCCGGCTACCGCGGTGGGCACCGACCTGCTGTACGCGGCCATCACCAAGTCCAGCGGCGTGCTGGTGCACGGCAAGAACAAGAACATCGACTGGTCCATCACCGGCTGGCTGGCACTCGGCAGCGTCCCGGCCGCGGCGCTGACCCTGTGGTTCCTGCACAACCTGAACTCCGATCCGCAGGCCCTGAACGCGCTGATCAAGCAGGCGCTGGGCTTCGTGCTGCTGCTGACCGCGCTGGCGATCCTGTTCAAGAAGCAGCTGATGGCCTTCGCCACCAAGCACGCCGGCGATCGCTTCCACGTCAACGGCCCGCTGCTGAATGCGCTGACCGTCTTCACCGGCGTGGTCCTCGGCGTGATGGTGACGCTGACCTCGATCGGCGCCGGCGCGCTGGGCACCGTCGCCCTGTTCATGCTCTATCCGTTCCTGCCGGTCCGTCGCCTGGTCGGCACGGAGATCGCCCATGCGGTGCCGCTGACCCTGGTCGCCGGCCTCGGCCACGCCGGCATGGGCAGCATCGACTGGCAACTGCTGGGCTACCTGCTGATGGGTTCGCTGCCGGGCATCTATCTCGGCAGTCATATGACCGGACGGGTTCCCGAGCATGTGCTGCGTCCGTGCCTCGCGGTCATGCTGACCTTCGTGGGTATCAAGCTGGCGTTCTGAGCCAGGCCCCCGGCAACAGCGAAAGACTCCAAGCCCGCCTTCCGGCGGGCTTTTTGTTTGGAGCGGATTTATCTCCCGCGCCGTTCAGGGGCGGGGTCTCGTAGCCTCGGGAACGCTGTAGTCAGCACTGATCTTCGGGTTTTCGTAGTGAATGTAGTTGCAGACTGCGCAAACCAGCCGCTGATGCGTGCAGATTTCCAGGCCCGTGGCGTACGCGGCTCCAGTGCAAAAGCGCCGCCAGGGGGAGGGCGGTCGGTTCTGAAAGGGGGGTCAGGCGAAGTTGGGCAGCCCGCCCAGTTTGCCCTTGTAGTAGATCATCGGCGTCACCTCTTCCGTGGGCAGGATCAGGTTCTTCACCGCGCCGATGATGATGGCGTGGTCGCCGCCGTCGTATTCGCGCCACAACTCGCACTCGATGATCGCCGTGGCCTTGCTCAGGAGCGGGTTGCCCAGCTCGCTCAGGTGCCACTCGATGCCCTCGGCCTTGTCCTTGCCCTTCTTGGCGAAGGCGTAGGCCTCGGCCTGCTGGTCGGCACATAGCAGGTGGATGGCGAAGCGCTTGCTGTTGCGCAGGATCGGGTAGGTGTCCGAGGCGTAGTTGGGACAGAACAGCACCAGCGCCGGATCGATGGACAGCGCGCTGAAGGCGCTCACGGTGATCCCGACGATTTCGCCGTCCGCATCCAGGGTGGTCACCACGGTGACTCCCGAGGGGAAGGAGCTCATGACTTCTTTATACAGGCCGGGTTCGATCATCTCGATTACCTCCTAGCGCATCCCGAAGGGATCGGGCATCAGTCTGACGATCTTGCGGATTTCAAAGCTCATGAGAATCTCCGGCAGGGCTTTGGCTTCTTGTCTTATGGTCTACCAAAACACCGGGCATGCAAGCCCGGTTTTCGCCGCTGTGTATCCGCTCGTCACCAGCTCGACAGCAACTCAAGCTGGGGAATGTCCAGCAAAGGCAAGCTCGTGCCACAGGCCCGGCTAGAGTCCCAATGGCGCAAAGCCTGGGCAAACAGCGCTGTGAACCACCGGTAACCCGGCCGTGCCGCCTGGCATGCCGGTGTTGCGAGGATTCCAGGTCACTCCTTGATGCGCAGATGCTTCACCGAGTGCGCGCGCTGCTCGTCCAGCGAGTTGTAGTAGGTGTTCTGCGTGGTGCTCAGACTGTTGTGGCGCAGGTCGGCCTGCAGGTCCTTCATGTCGCGGTGCGGCGCATCGAAGGTCGCCGAGGTGTGGCGCAGCCAGTGCAGCGAGGCCGAGCGCAGGTGGTCGATCTCGTCGTTGCTCCAACCCTCGCTTGCCATGCGCGCCAGCGCGCGGTCGAAGACTTCCTGCAGCAGTAGACGCAGGTGGCGGTCGGAGAGCCCGGCGCGGCCTTTAAGGGTGGCGAGGAGGGGATGCGTCTCGTGGGGCGAGGGCTTGGCAGGCAGGCCCAAATGGCGGCGATAACGGGTCAGGTAGATGTTGATGTAGTCGTCACGCACGCTGATCTTCGCCGCCTTGTTGCCCTTGCCGACCACGTGGAACCACCAGTTGCCGGTGGTATCGCGGCGAAAGTCGCCCATGGTCGGCTCCCAGTTGTCGCGTCCGACCAGATCGGAAACCCGCAGGTACATGGCGAACAAGGTCGCGAGGATGAACAGCGTGCGCTCGTGGACCTCGGGATCCTCGTCGGCCATGCGCTCGGCGGTCTCGATCACGTAGCTCCATTGCAACGGGGTGAGCGAGCGACCCGAGACATCCAGGGTGTTGCGCTGCTTGTAGACCGATTTCTGCTTGACCGCGCGGAACGGGTTGACCTCGGTGAGGCCTTCGTCGATGGCGTGCTGGAAGAAGCTGCCACAGACGGCGAATACCTGGGCGACCGAGCCCTGGGACATCCGGTATGGGCGGTTTTCCACATCCTGGGTGGAGTCGGCCAGGGCGCGGTTGCGCTTGGGCACGGTCATGCTGAAGGGTCGCCAGTCTTCGTTGACCACGTAGCTGTCGGATTCGAGCTTCTTGCGGCCGCCGATACGAACGAAGCGCGAACGAACCATCGGCCCGATCCAGTCCCTGGGCGGGCGCAGACAGAATTCCATGAAGGCTTCGGCATCGCGCCGGCGCAGTTCCAGCAGCGGTTTGCGGCCGATCAACAAGGCCCACAGCAACAGACGCTCGACATGGGTGCGGTAGGAATTGAAGGTCGTCTCGTTGCCCGCGTAGGACTTGAGGAAGCCACGCACCGCCAGGTAACCCTCGACGGCCTGCGACTCGACCGGGAAGTCGGCGAGGTAAGCGCGCACGGCCGGCAGTTCCTCGCTGAGCTGCAGGAAATTCAGTTCCAGGAAGCGGTCGTAGGTATCGAACAGCGGAGACGGCGTGGTGGGCATGGCGGATTTTCTGTCCCTGATGGAATGGGCGATGCAAAGCGCAAAACAGGCAGCGCTGCGGGGGCTATCCGCATTATATGCAATTTCCGGGTCTGGTGATTATCGGATATTGCATATCCCTGGAGGGCCTTCCCCCGGGTTTCAGTTAAGGCTCTGGCCGGCTTTGACCGTCGACAGGATACGCCAAGCGGTCCAGGCAACGCTCGCCATGCAGCACGTCTTCACTACTCCAATCCATTGCACTTCATCTAACTGACGGGCTTCAGCCGCTGCGTTGTGCCGTCGGGCCGGACCTTCTCCTGCTCCTTCCGAGTGGTAATCAGGTTCGGCCCGCAGCGCCATGCAGGCGCATGAAGCGGCGATCCAGAAAATCCTTCCAGCGGCCGCACAACACGCCTTCCGCAGTCAGTCCGGCCCAGCTCAGCAGCGCGCCGCCGCGGCCATCGGCAAGCAGCGCCAGGGCGCGCGCCTGAGGACGGTAACTGTCGAGCGCTTCGCCGCCGAGGACATGGGCCAGATTGGCCGCCAATACCGGGCCTTGGCGAACGGCGTAAACGCCGCTATGTGGCGTGCCGGGCAGACTGGCGCAGTCGCCCGCGGCGAGGATCTGCGGATGCGACAGGCTCTGCAGCGTGGCGGACACGGCCACGAAGCCCCGCGCATCGACGCTCAGCCCCGAGGCCGCCAGCCACGGCAACGGGCTTACGCCACTCGCCAGGACCAGCCGCGCGCCCCTCCAGACAGGCCGACCGGCCACTTCCAGGGCATCGCCGCGAATTCGCTCCACCGGGCAGTTTTCGTGGATCTGCACGCCGGCGGCCTGCAAATGACGGAGTGCGCGCCCGCGTAGCGCCGGCGGATGGCCGGCGAGCAGATGGGTGGCGCAGAACAGCGACAGCGCCGGCACCTGGCGTGCCATGGCCAGGGCCAGTTCGACGCCCGCCGCGCCGCCGCCGAGGATCGCCAGCGGCGCGGGTCGCCGCTGCCATTGCTGCCAGCGGGCGATGAAGTCGGCGAACGGCTTGACCGGCAGCACCTCGACGGCGACGCCGGTCTGCTCCAGCGCCGGCAGCCGCGCCCCCGGGTTCAGCGACAGCCAGCGCCCACGCAGCGACGCGCTGCCAGCCAGGCGCAGCGTCCGCGTCTCGGCGTCCATGGCGATCACCTGTGCCGGCACCCAATCGATGCCGGCCGCCACACAACGCGGCTGCAGCGGGATACGACACTCCTCGAGGGCATAACGGCCGGCCAGTAGTCCCGGCAGCATGCCGGAATACCAGGCATAGGGATCAGGCGAGACCAGCGCGACGCGGCCTTGCGGGCGTCGCCCACCAGCCCAGAGCCGCAGCACACCCAGGTGAGCGTGGCCGGCGCCGGTGAGAATCAGGTCGAAATCGGTGGTCACCTGCCCTCTCCCGTCATGCGCCCTGCTCCGCCCCCCAACGGCGCAACGACGCGGGCCGGTGGTCGGATGTATGACGCAGCCTCAGTCACTACGCCCGTCAGCCCTTGAGTGCGCCGCCGCAACTGGAGCCCTGTCCGGCGGTGCAGGCGAAACAGTGGTCACGGGTGACTATCGGGTTGCCGTCCAGCGTGGTGCGCAGCAGGTCACGCAGGTGCGCGCGCTCGTGGCCGATCAGTTCGAGCGGCAGGCCGAGCATCTGATTGAAGTCGCAGTCGTACAGGTAGCCCTGCCAGTCGACACTGACCAGCGAGCGGCACATGACCGCCGCGAGGTTCTCCGCGCGGTAGCTGTCCTTGAGCAGCTGCAGGTAGGCGTCGAACTGGCCGCGGCTGACCAGGGTACTGCCGAACCGGGCGATCGGCTGGTTGGTGATGGTCAGCAGGTGGTCGAAGACGATACCGTACTCGGCGGCCAGGTGCGTCTTGTAGTCGGCCTCCAGCGCCGCCTGCGGTGGCGGCAGGCTCGGCCCCTGCGGGTTGTATACCAGGTTGAGCACCAGGCCGCGGCCGGGCTGGCCGTAGCCGAGCGCGTTGAGGCGGCGCAAGCCGGCAATACTGCGCTCGAATACCCCCACGCCGCGTTGGCGGTCGACATTCTCGCGGGCATAGCACGGCAGTGACGCGGTGACCTCCACACCCTCCCCGGCCAGGAACTCGGCCAGATCCTCGAAGCCCGGCTCGCCGAGGATGGTCAGGTTGCAGCGATCGATCACCCGCAGGCCCGCGCGTCGCGCGTGGCTGGCCAATTCGCGAAAGCGCGGATGCATCTCCGGCGCGCCACCGGTCAGATCGAGCGTGTGCACCGGGTGGGCGTCGATGACTTCGAGAAGCACCGCCAAGGTGGCATCGTCCATGCTCTCGGTGCGCGTCGGCCCGGCGTTGACATGGCAGTGCAGGCAGCGCTGGTTGCAACGGTAGGTCAGATTGACCTGCAGGGCCTCGAGACGGCCGCGACCGATGGCCGGGAAGTCGAGGAGATTGAGCAGCGGCAAGGTGTCGTGCATGGCGCGGTCTCCTGCAGCCGATAACGGCGAAAGGCGCACGGACGCCCATACTCACTATATAGATTTTCCGTGGCCCGCCCATCTGCCCGAGTCCAGCCATGCATGATCGAAGCTGCCCGTGCCCTGCCCTGATCCTGGTCTGCAAGCGCCCCGCCCTCGGCCACGGCAAGCAGCGCCTGGCCGCGCGCCTGGGTGCCGTGGCGACCCTCGAGATGGCCGAGCGACTGCTCGACTGCGCCCTGGAGGATCTGGCGCAATGGCCCGGCGCACGGGTGATCGCCCCGGACGCGGCGACGCATTGTTCCTGGGCCCGCGAACTGTTGCCTGACTGTCTGTGCCTGCTCCAGTCCGCCGGCAATCTCGGTGAGCGTCTGAACGCCCTCGACCGCCAACTGCGCGCGGCCGGCGAGCGGACGCTGATCTTCATCGGCAGCGATGCGCCGGCCCTTACCGAGGACGACTACCGGCGGGTACGCAGCGCCCTGGGCGAGGTGGACAGCGTGCTGCTCGCCGCCCGCGACGGTGGCGTGGTGCTGATGGCTTCCAATCGACCCTGGCCGGATCTTGCCGAACTGCCGTGGAGCACGCCGCAGCTGGGCGAGTCGCTGGCCACCGCCTGTCGCCAGGCCGGGCATTCGCTGCAGGTCTGCGGCGAATCCTTCGATGTGGACGAGCCCGCCGATCTCGCCTGGATCCGCCGGGCACTGGCGGACGATCCGCGACCGGCGCGACAACGGCTGCTCGCCACGCTGGCCAGCTTGGGTGAGGTATGCGCATGAACCAGGCCGCCGCGGTGAGCGTGATCATTCCCTGCCTGCACGACGAGGAGCACCTGGAGAGATTGCTCGGCCAGCTGCGCAGAACGGCACAGATGGAGGTACGGCCGCCGCAGGTCATCGTGGTCGACGCCGGGCGCAGCGAACAATGCCGGGACCTATGCCGGGACCACGACGCCCTCTGGGTCCCATTCGCACCCTGCCGTGGCGAGCAGCTGCGGCAGGGCGCGGCGCTGGCTGGCGGCGACATCCTATGGTTCCTGCATGCCGACGCCGTGCTCGACGGCCAGCCGCTGGCCGCCCTGCGCCGGGCCGTCGCCGATGGCGCGGTCGGCGGTTTTTTCGCTTTCCGCTTCGCCGGGGCACCGTGCTGGCAGGCGCGCGTGCTCGAGTGGGCGGTGAATCGGCGCACGCAGGTCGGCGTGCCCTACGGCGATCAAGGCCTGTTCGCCCGGCGCGATGCCTATTTCGCCGCCGGCCAGCATGCGCCGTGGCCGCTGTTCGAGGAGGTGCCTCTGGTGCACGGTCTGCGTGCGCTGGGCGGCTTCCGCCGCCTCGGCCACGGACTGCGGGTCAGTTCACGACGCTGGCAGCGCGACGGCTGGTGGCGACGCGCGCTGCGCAATCGCCTGCTAGCCTTGGGCTTCACCCTCGGCATCGCGCCCCAGCGGCTGGCCCGTCTGTATGCGGGCCAGGCAACGGTCTCGGCGACAGGCCAGCAGCAGGCGCACCGGTAGCCGTGATCGCACCACCTACAGCGTGCTGCCTGGAATAGAGAGGCTCCCTGCGCAGGGCCGTTTCGTCGCCCTCCGCTTGACGCAGGGGCGAAATCCTTGCCGGTCGTCTTTTTGGGTTAACATGCGGTCATCACCTCCGCCTCGACGAGAGTTCGCAGCATGCCCGATTCCGGCCGCAAGAATGTCCGCCTGATCAAGAAGTACGCCAACCGCCGGCTCTACGATACCCAGACCAGCACGCACATCACCCTGCAGGACATCCGTCAGTTGGTCATCAACGAGGAGCCCTTCCAGGTGGTGGATGCCAAGTCCGGCGAGGACTTGACGCGCAGCATCCTGCTGCAGATCATCCAGGAAGCCGAGAGCGACGGCGAGCCGATCTTCTCCACCGACATGCTCAAGGGCATCATCCGTTTCTACGGTCCCTTCCAGGGCATGCTCGGCAATTATCTGGAGAAAAGCATCCAGGCCGTGCTGGACATCCAGGCCAAGACCGGCCAGCAGTCGTCGCAGACCTGGAGCGACTTCATGCGCAGCCAGTTGCCGGTGATGCAGGACCTGATGGGTCAGTACGTGGAGCAGTCCAAGCAGCTATACCTGAACACGCAGAATCTGTTCGGCATGTTCCCCGGCTTTCCTGGGGCCGCAGGACGCGGCGAGAAGGACAAGAAGGACGACGGGAGCGACAACAAGGCCTGAGAGGGTCACCCATGGCGCATGGAAGCACCAAATCCGTGCAGTACCTGCCGCAGCAGGCACTGCACGTCAATCTGATCGGGGCAGACCGTCAGTCGACTGCATGTCGCCTGACTGACCAGTCCTGGAACCGAAAGCGCTGTGGCTTTCGGCGCAGTTTGTCGCGAGCGAAGCGTGTTCCCCAACATCGTGGCTGCGCGAGTGTCAGCACTCGCCTACAGCCTCGCCTGCCCGCGGCCCCTTCCTGCCTTTCCTTGCATTACATCGACTTACTTGCTGCGGGTACCGGTAGCCTTGGTGGCTTCGCGGGTAGCCTGGCCGGCAGCGCTGGCGGCGGCGGCGATGCCGTTCTCGGCGATTTCCGCAGCCTGCTTGGCGGTCTTCTGCGCAGTCTCCAGCACGTTGCCAGCGGTTTCCACGGCCGACTTCAGGACGGCGACGGCCGACTCGGAGCCAGCTGGCGCGTTCTTTGCAATTTCCTCAACAAGCTCTTGGACCTGCTGGGTGCCGCGGGCGACCTGGCTCTCGCCGAGCTTGGCGAGATCGGCCTGCAGGCTGGAAACCAGATCGTACACCTGACGACCGTACTCCAGGGCGCGTTCGGCCTGTTGAGCCGGATGGGCGATGGTACCGAGCACGGAGGTGAAGGTTTGCGGATCGCGGGCGGCGAACAGCTTGCTGGCGTTGCTGAAGTTCTCCTCGCTGATGGTGCGCAGGGTGCTGATTTGCAGGGTGGTGATCTGCTCGAAGCCCTTGAGGACCTTGCTGTTCAGCTGCTGCAGCAGCTCGAGGTTGGCTTTCTGGGACGCCTGCAGTTTTTCCGAATCGAAGAAGGACATGGATGAGTCTCCCGAAGATGAGAAAGGCCTGAAGCCAAGTAGAGGTGCCTGTTAGCACCGTCCTGCGATTGAATTCTTGGTGATCGTAGGAAAAACTGCAAGCGATTTTTTGTGCGCTGCACAAAAAAAATTCCAAACACGCCATGATGCCTGTGGAGGCCAAAAACGCCGAAATAGCTCAAAAATGCCAAGCAATAGCTGTTATCTGTTTCTGATGTGTGTCAAAAAGACCTTCCTTCCGACATATGCTCAGAAGGATTTTTTGCGAAGCAATAGGAGGAACCCCTTCGCCAGCGAGAGCCGGGACGCTTCTCGTCAAAAAAACGCAATCATGCCGAAGCAAGGTAGGCCTGTCGGGCCTGCACCTCAGCCTGAAGCCAGGGAACCCAGGCGGACCGCCACATCCGACCTCCCCCGGCGAAGTTGTTTAGCTTTCTCATATGTCTAACGGAGTGACTGAGCATGACCAACAACAACAAGCGCATTGCACTGGTAACTGGCGGCATGGGTGGTATCGGCACGGCTATCAGCCAGCGCCTGTATCGTGATGGTTTCATCGTGGTGGTCGGCTGCAGCAGCCAGTCCACCCGTAAGGAAGCCTGGCTGGAACAGCAACGCCAGGAAGGCTACGAGTTCCACGCCATGGCCAGCGACATCACCAGTTGGGACGACGTGGTACGCGCTTTCGCTCAGGTACGCGAGGAGGTGGGCCAGATCGACGTTCTGGTTAACAACGCGGGCATCACCCGCGACACCACCTTCAAGAAGATGACTCCGCAGGACTGGAGCGCGGTGATCTCCACCAACCTCAACGGCCTGTTCAACACCTCCAAACAGGTCGTCGATTCGATGCTCGAGCGCGGTTGGGGCCGCATCATCAATATCTCCTCGGTCAACGGCCAGCGCGGTCAGTTCGGCCAGACCAACTACTCGGCAGCCAAGGCCGGCATCCATGGCTTCACCATGGCGCTGGCCCGCGAAGTGGCCAGCAAGGGCATCACCGTCAACACCATCTCTCCCGGCTACATCCGCACCGAGATGACCGGGGCGATCCGTGAAGACGTGTTGGAGAAGATCATTTCCGGGATTCCGGTCGGCCGCATGGGCCAGCCGGAAGAAATCGCTTCCATGGTCTCCTGGTTGGCTTCCGACGAAGGCGCCTATGCCACTGGCGCCGACTTCTCGGTCAACGGCGGCCTGAACATGGCCTGATCGGCTCTGCCGATCCCTGGCGGCGCCCGGTTCACTCCGCCGGGCGACCGCCCCTTCTCCAGTTCCCAGATTTCAGCAGAGGTTCTTCCATGAACGACGTTGTCATTGTCGCCGCTACCCGTACCGCCATCGGCTCCTTCCAGGGTGGCCTGAGCAGCATTCCCGCCCCGGACCTGGGCGCTGCGGTGATCCGTCAGGTGCTCGCGCAGAGCGGCGTGAAGCCGCAGGATATCGACGAAGTGATCCTCGGCCAGGTGCTCACCGCAGGCAGTGGCCAGAACCCGGCCCGCCAGGCTGCGATCAAGGCCGGCCTGCCGAACGAAGTGCCGGCGCTGACCCTCAACAAGGTGTGCGGCTCGGGTCTCAAGGCCGTACAGCTGGCCGTGCAGGCCATCCGCTGCGGCGACGCCGAGCTGATCATCGCCGGCGGCCAGGAGAACATGAGCCTGTCGCCCTACGTGCTGCCCAAGGCCCGTACCGGCCTGCGCATGGGCCATGCCCAGCTGCAGGACAGCATGATCCAGGACGGCCTGTGGGATGCCTTCAACGACTACCACATGGGCATCACCGCCGAGAACCTGGCCAAGCGCTTCGAGATCACTCGCGAGGAGCAGGACGCCTTCGCCGCCGCCTCCCAGCAGAAGGCCGCCGCAGCCATCGAGGCCGGCACCTTCAAGGCCGAGATCACCCCGATCCTGATCCCGCAGCGCAAGGGCGACCCGCTGGCCTTCGCCACCGACGAGCAGCCGCGCGGCGACACCACCTACGACAGCCTGGCCAAGCTCAAGCCGGCCTTCAGCAAGGACGGCAGCGTCACCGCCGGCAATGCCTCCAGCATCAACGACGGCGCTGCCGTGGTGTTGCTGGCCAGTGCCAAGAAGGCCGCCGAACTGGGTCTGCCGGTACTGGCCAAGATCAAGGCCTACGCCAGCTCCGGCGTCGACCCGGCGATCATGGGCATCGGACCGGTATCGGCCACCCGCCTGTGCCTGGAGAAGGCCGGCTGGAGTCTCGACGACCTCGACCGCGTCGAAGCCAACGAGGCCTTCGCCGTGCAGGCGCTGAGCGTCAACAAGGAGCTCGGCTGGGATACCAGCAAGATCAACGTGAACGGTGGCGCCATCGCCCTCGGCCACCCGATCGGCGCTTCCGGCTGCCGCATCCTGGTCACCCTGCTGTACGAACTGCAGCGCAGTAACCTGAGCAAGGGCCTGGCCACCTTGTGCATCGGTGGCGGTCAGGGCGTGGCCCTCGCAATCGAACGCTGATATGGTCTGAACACCCCCGCACCCTGCGGTGCGGGGGTGTTGCCAGTCGGATACCAGCAGCCTCTTGATAGCGGACACCTGTGATGGATAACTCCCCGCCCTTCTCGGCCTTCTTCTCGGCCAACCTGCCCTTCGTCGCCCGGGCAGCCCTCGAACAACTACGCATCTGGGTACGCCACAATCCCTGGTTCCAGGGCAAGAACACCGACAGCTGGTTCCAGGTCGAGGGCGCGACTCTCGACCGTTTGCAGACCGAGTACGGTGGCGAATGGGCCCAACTCGGCATGCAGATGCTGACCCGTCAGCCGTTCGCCTTCACCGATGCGCGCTTTGCCGGCAATGCCTGGAGCCAGCCGCTGTTCGGCTCGCTGGCCGCCCTCTACCTGCTCAACTCGCGCTTCCTGATGCGTCTGATCGACGAGTTGCCGATCGAGTCGGGCAAGATGCGGCAGCGCCTGGTGTTCCTGGTCGATCAACTGATCGCCGCCGGGGCGCCGAGCAACTACCTGAACAGCAACCCCGAAGCGCTCGAGCGCGCCGTGCAGACCGGCGGAGCCAGCCTGTTCAGCGGCCTGCTGCACCTCGCCAGCGACCTCAAGGAAGGCAAGCTGCGTCAGTGCGACAGCAGCGCCTTCGAGGTCGGCGTCAACCTGGCCACCACGCCCGGTCAGGTGGTCTACGAGAACCCGCTGTTCCAGCTGATCCAGTACACGCCGCAGAGCGAAACCCAATACAAGCGCCCGCTGCTGATCGTTCCGCCGGCGATCAACAAGTTCTACATCCTCGACCTGCAACCGGAAAGCTCGCTGGTGCGCTACGCCCTGGAGCAGGGCCAGCCGGTGTTCCTGGTATCCTGGCGCAACGCCGACGAGAGCGTCGCCACGGCGAATTGGGACGACTACGTCGAGCAGGGCATCATCGAGGCGATCAAGGTCACTCAGGCGATCAGCGGCGAGCAGCAGCTCAACATGCTCGGCTACTGTGTCGGCGGCACCCTGCTGGCCTGCGGTCTTGCCGTGCTCGCCGCACGCGGCGAGAAACCGGCCGCCAGCCTGACCCTGCTGGTCACCCTCCTCGACTTCGAGGACACCGGCGTGCTCGACGTGTTCGTCGACGAGGAGATCGTCCGCTACCGCGAGCGCACCATCGGTGGCGAAGGCGGCAACTTCGGCCTGTACCGCGGCGAGGACATGGGCAACACCTTCTCCCTGCTGCGCCCCAACGAGCTGTGGTGGAACTACGGCATCGAGAAGTACCTCAAGGGCCAGAAGCCGCGCTCGCTGGACCTGCTGTTCTGGAACAACGACCACACCCATCTGCCCGGCCCGATGTACTGCTGGTACCTGCGCCATGCCTACCTGCAGAACGACCTGAAGTCCGGCCGCCTGCAGGTCTGCGGCGAAACCGTCGACCTCGGCAAGCTGGACATGCCGACCTACCTGGTCGGCACCCGCGAGGACCACATCGTGCCGTGGCGCAGCGCCTTCGCCAGTTCGCGCCTGCTCAAGGGGCCGACCCGCTTCGTGCTCGGCGCCTCCGGGCACATCGCCGGCATCATCAATCCGCCGGCGAAGAAGAAACGCAGCTACTGGACGAGCGAGGCGCTACCGAGCGATCCGGACCAGTGGTTCGCTGCGGCCAGCGAGCATCCCGGCAGCTGGTGGGGCGACTGGACCGAGTGGCTGGCCAAGACCTCCGGCGAGCGCGTCCCGGCGACCGGCAAACTTGGCTCGAAGAAGTATCCGCCGCTGGAAGCGGCACCCGGCCGCTACGTCCTGCAACGCAACTGAGATAAGCAACCGGCCCGCCTCGTGCGGGCCGGATTGCATCGCCTCCTTTCTCCCTCCCCTTGATCCCCGACCGTGCCACGCTGGAGCTCCGCCAGCACAGCGCATCCTCCCTCTGCAGGCGGCGCCACCGCCCGGTAATCCGCCGTGCCCCCAGGTGCCCCGGGCAAAGTGCTTTGCATTGCACGACTGTCACCAATTTTCACCAGCACTGACCGCCATGGCTGTCATGCAATGAAAAATACCTGACGCTGGATGTAAAGCATGTGGGGGTATGAATCCCTAGATTGGCTGTTCTGCACGCGAAGCTGGACGATTTCGCTGCACAGGTGCCCCCTGCCAACGGCGTAGCCATGGCCACGGAGGGCTTTCTGCCGATACAGCTGCCTCAGGTAGCGGATACAAGAATGACCAATATCCCGCCCTTCTCGGCCTTCTTCCCGGCCAACCTGCCCTTCGTCGCCCGTGCTGCCCTGGAGCCGTTGCGCTTCTGGGTGCGCCAGAGTCCCTGGTTCCAGGGCAAGGACACCGACGCCTGGTTCGACGTAGATGCCGCGGCTCTCGATCGTCTGCAAGGCGAATACAACAGCGAATGGGCCCAGCTCGGCATGCAGATGCTGACCCATCAACCATTCGCCTTCAGCGACTCGCGCTTTGCCGGCAGAGCCTGGAACCAGCCGCTGTTCGGCTCGCTGGCCGCCCTCTACCTGCTCAACTCGCGCTACCTGATGCGCCTGATCGACGAGTTGCCGATCGAATCGGCCAAGCTGCGCAAGCGCCTGGGTTTCCTGGTCGAACAGCTGATCGCCGCCGGGGCGCCGAGCAACTACCTGAACAGCAACCCCGAAGCGCTCGAGTACGCGGTGCAGACCGGCGGAGCCAGCCTGTTCAGCGGCCTGCTGCACCTGGTCAGCGACCTCAAGGAAGGCAAGCTGCGCCAGTGCGACAGCGGCGCCTTCGAGGTCGGCGTCAACCTGGCCACCACGCCTGGCCAGGTGGTCTACGAGAACCCGCTGTTCCAGCTGATCCAGTACGCGCCGCAGAGCGCCACCCAGTACAAGCGCCCGCTGCTGCTGGTACCGCCGGCGATCAACAAGTTCTATATCCTCGACATGCAGCCGGAGAGCTCGCTGGTGCGCTACGCCCTGGAGCAGGGCCATCCGGTGTACCTGATGTCCTGGCGCAACGTCGACCAGAGCATGGCCGCCACTACCTGGGACGACTACGTCGAGCAGGGCATCATCGAGGCGATCCGCGTCACCCAGGCGATCAGCGGCGAGCAGCAGCTCAACATGCTCGGCTACTGTGTCGGCGGCACCCTGCTGGCCTGCGGCCTGGGTGTGCTCGCCGCACGCGGCGAGAAACCGGCCGCCAGCCTGACCCTGCTGGTCACCCTGCTCGATTTCGCGGACACCGGCGTGCTGAACGTGTTCGTCGACGAGGAGATCGTCCGCTACCGCGAGCGCACCATCGGTGGCGAAGGCGGCAACTTCGGCCTGTTCCGCGGCGAGGACATGGGCAACACCTTCTCCCTGCTGCGTCCCAACGAACTGTGGTGGAACTACGGCGTCGAGAAGTACCTCAAGGGCCAGAAGCCGCGCTCGCTGGATCTGCTGTTCTGGAACAACGACCACACCCATCTGCCCGGCGCCATGTACTGCTGGTACCTGCGCCACGCCTATCTGCAGAACGAGCTGAAGTCCGGCCGCCTGCAGGTCTGCGGCGAGACCCTCGATCTCGGCGAATTGGACATGCCGACCTATGTGGTCGGTGCCCGCGAAGACCACATCGTGCCGTGGCAGAGCGCCTTCAACAGCGGGCACCTGCTCAAGGGGCCGACCCGCTTCGTGCTCGGCGCCTCCGGGCACATCGCCGGGATCATCAACCCGGTCTCGAAGAACAAGCGCAGCTACTGGACCAACGAAGCGCTGCCGGCCGATCCCGCGCAGTGGCTGGAAGGCGCCGTCGAGCAGCCCGGCAGCTGGTGGACCGACTGGGCCACCTGGTTGGGGCAGCATGGCGGCAAGCGCGGCAAGCCGGCCGCCCGCCTCGGCTCGGTCGACTACCCGCCGCGCGAACCCGCACCCGGCCAGTACGTGCTGGATCGCGGCTGACCCTCGGCGCCCGACCCGCCGGCGCGGGTCGGGTTCCGCTTCCTGAGCAGAGAGCCTGCCATGCGCTATGTCCATTTCCTCCACCGGGGCGAGCCCACCCTCGGCGTGCGCCGCGCCCAGGGCGTGCAAGTCCTCGGCAACGAACCCCTGGAATTGCTGCTGGCGCGCGGTGTCGATCTGCTGCGCTATGCCGACCAGGCGCAGGGGCCGCTGGTGCAGGTGGAGGCCGCTGCCTTCCTGCCGCTGCTGCGGCAGCCGCCGAAGATCATCTGCGTCGGCCTCAACTACGCCGAGCACACCCGCGAGACGGCCTTCGTCCAGCCCGACTATCCGACCTTCTTCGCCCGCCTCCCCTCAAGCCTGACCGCGCACAACCGGCCGCTGGTGCGCCCGCGAGTCTCCGACTCGCTGGACTACGAGGGCGAGATGGCGGTGGTGCTGAAGAGCGGCGGGCGGCATATCCGCGAGGAGGACGCCCTGCGGCACGTCGCCGGCTATACGCTGTTCAACGATGCCTCGGTACGCGACTACCAGTTCAAGTCGCCGCAATGGACGGTGGGCAAGAATTTCGACGACACCGGGGCGTTCGGCCCGGAGCTGGTCACCGCCGACGAGCTGCCACCCGGCGGCAAGGGCCTGCAGATCGAAACCCGCCTGAACGGCCGGGTGGTGCAGTCGGCCAACACCAGCGACATGATCTTCGACATCGCCAGCCTGATCGCCACGCTGAGTGCCGCGATGACCCTGCAGGCGGGCGACGTGATCGTCACCGGCACGCCCGCCGGCGTCGGCTTCAGCCGGGAGCCCAGGCTCTACCTCAAGGCCGGCGACCGGGTGGAAGTGACCATCGAAGGAATCGGCACCCTGAGCAACCCAGTGATCGATGAAGCCTGAGCGCCGACCCGCCCTTCAAGCCGACCGCAGGTAGCGCCGGAACCACTCGTCCGCCAGCTGCGCCACCACCAGCAGCTTGCCCGGCTCCTCGAACAGATGGGTGGCCCCGGGCACCACCTCCAGGTGCTTGCTGCCGGCCAACCGTGCCAGGCTGGCGCGATTGAGGGCGAGTACTTCGTGGTCTTCGCCGCCGACGATCAGCAGGGTTGGCGCGCGCACCTCTTCCAGGGCATCGCCGGCCAGATCCGTGCGTCCGCCACGGGAAACCACGGCGGCGACCGCGTGTTGGCGCTGCGCCGCGCATATCAGCGCCGCTGCGGCACCGGTGCTGGCGCCGAATAACCCAAGGAGCAGCGGGTGCAGGCGCTCGTCGGCTTGCAGCCAGTCGACCACCCCGGCCAGGCGCCTGGCCAGCAGCGGAATGTCGAAGCGGAACTCGCGGGTGATTTCGTCCACCTGCTGCTCTTCCATGGTCAGCAGATCGAGCAGCAAGGTACCCAGGCCGAGGTCGTTGAAATAACGCGCCACCTGCTGGTTGCGCGGACTGAACCGGCTGCTGCCGCTGCCATGGGCGAACACCACCAGTCCCTCGGCGTCGTGCGGCAGGGCCAGATCGCCGTGCAGCACGGCGTCGTCGAGGCTGAGGATCAGGCTGCGCGGCGGCCTCTTCGGAGCGATCATGGCGACATCCCCCGCTATCGTCCCCCTTAGCTTAGCCGGCGCCGCGACGGGCGGCGGCCGTATGTCCGATCGGGGTCGCCCCTGCACCGCCCCAGGGGTCTAGAATCAACAAGATGCCTCTTTGCTCATCCGGAGGATGAGGTATCGGTCCACGCGACGGCGTATTCGGGATCAGCCTGCGCAGCCGCTCAGCGAGGAGCATGAAGATGAACGTCAGCGAAGTCATGCAGACGCCGGCCCAGAGCTGTCTCCCCGACGACAGTCTGGAAATGGCCGCGCAAATGATGGCGCAGAACGATTGCGGATCGATCGCCGTGGTCGACGAGGCCAACCATGCGATCGGCATCGTCACCGACCGCGACATCGCCCTGCTGGCCGCCGATCGGCACCAGCCGCTATGGGAACTCAAGGCTGCCGACCTGTCCGGCCGCCATGACCTCTATACCTGCCGCGAAGACACCGACGTGCACGAAGCCCTGCACCTGATGGCCGACAAGAAGGTGCGGCGCCTGCCAGTGGTCGGTGCCGATGGCGAACTGCACGGCATGGTCGCCATGTCGGACATTCTCCACCGCCTGCGCATGTCCGGAAGGGCGACCCAAGACACCGCCGAGGACTGGCGTGAGGCCCTAGAGACCTTCAACCACATCACCACCCCCAGCCTGCCGATCACCACGCCCGACAGGAGCATGTGAGACCTTCCCGCCGGCTGCCCGGTCCGCGGACAGCCGGTGCCTTCAACCGGACCCCGTAGGTCCGAACTTGACCATGATCAGGAACGTCAACGTTCGCGGATGGCCTAGACTCCAAGGAAGTGTCGCCAGCGTGCCAGCAGTGGGGAGCACCTCCTTCATGCTTGAAAACCCGGGCCTGCCCTCTTCGGCCGATGCTCGCGAGAGCCCGTCAGCTGCCGCGCCTGCACTGCTTTCCGCTCAACCTGCAAGGCAGCGAACTGCTGCGGCTCGACGCCATCACTCGGCGCTCGCGCCCACTGCCACGTCGTCTGCCCAACCGCTCCCGCGACCGCGGCCTGGTGAAAATCCGCGGCCGCGAGTTCTGCATCAAGGATCTGCACCGTTTGCAACAACTCTGCGGGCGACGCCCGCCCGAGATGGCCGGCGGCGAGTGCGAGGCCGGGGCTTGATCATAATCAAAGCCTACCGACCCACCTCGTCCGACAGTCAGCCAAGCCCCTATCGGACCACCGAGGAGGAACCGCAATGACTGATGAAGAAAACAAGATCAACGTGGAAAGCGATGACAAGGCTGCCAAGCAAAACCCCATCGCCAACGCTCTGCGTCCGCTGGAGAACCTGCGCCGGCAGGTCGACAGGCTGTTCGAGGACTTCGATCCCGGCCGTCGCATGCCCTTCGGTCGTGGCGGCTTCGACCTCGACCCGTTCTGGCGCCGCGAGATGAGCTCTACCGGCATGCCGGCCGTGGACATCGTCGAGAAGGATGATGCCTTCGAGATCACCGCCGAACTGCCCGGCATGGACGAGAAGAACATCGAGGTAAAACTCAGCCACGGCAACCTGACCATCAAGGGCGAGAAGAAGGATGAGCGCGAGGAGAAGAAGAAGGACTACTACCTTTCCGAGCGCCATTACGGCTCTTTCCAGCGTACCTTCGGCCTGCCGGACGGTGTGGACGCGGAGAAGATCGAAGCCCATTTCGCCAAGGGAATTCTGACCCTCAGGCTGCCCAAGAAACCCGACGCGATGCAGAAGGAAAAGACCATCTCGATCAAGACCACCTGACCCAGTCGCAGCCCCGCGCATCGCGGGGCTCGTCTTCCCTCAGACGGGACGCCTGATGCCGCCATGTCTGCCCAAACTCCGCAGCACGCGGTAGTCAGCCTCCAGCAGGACGCATCGCCCTATTGGAGCCGTCCCGTCGAGCAACTGCTGACCGATCTCGGCACCCGCCGCGAGGGCCTGACCGGCGCAGTGGCTGCCGAACGCCTGGCCGCCAATCCCACCTGCGAACGACGACCGCACCGCTTCCCCCTGCTGTTGCTCGAGCAATTGCGCAGCCCGCTGGTGCTGATCCTCATCTTCGGCGCGCTGATCGCCCTGCTGGTGCGGGACTGGCTCGATGCGCTGATCATCCTCGTCATCGTGCTGTGCAGTGCGCTGCTCGGCGCCTGGCACGAACGCCGCGCCTCGCATGCCATCGACCAACTGCGCCGGCGCATCGCCATCCAGGCCCGGGTACGCCGCGACGGCGGGGTGGTGGAAATTCCCGCCGCCCAGGTGGTGCCCGGCGACGTGGTCGAGCTGGCCGCCGGCAGCCTGATCCCCAGCGACGGTGTACTGCTGGAGGCGCGTAACTGCTTCGTCAGCCAGGGCCTGCTGACCGGGGAGACCTTCCCGGTGGAAAAGCAGGCGGGGCCGGTCGCCGCCAGCGCGCCACTGGTCGATCGCAGCAACTGTCTGTTCATGGGCACCTCGCTGCGCAGTGGCAGCGCCACCCTGCTGGTGGTGGCCGCGCGCGCCGACAGCGAGGTCGGCCGCATCGCCCGCAGCCTGGCCCTGCGCCCACCGGAAACCGAGTTCGAACGCGGCCTGCGCCACTTCGGCGTGTTGCTGCTGCGGCTAATGCTGGTGATGACCGTGCTGGTGCTGGGGGCCAACATCCTCCTGCAGCGGCCGACCATCGACACCCTGCTGTTCGCCATCGCCCTGGCCGTGGGCCTGTCGCCGGAGCTGTTGCCGGCGATCCTCGCCGTCACCCTGGCCAAGGGCGCGCAGCGCATGGCCGGCGCCGGGGTGATCGTCCGCCACCTCAACGCCATCGAGAATCTCGGCTCGATGGACGTGCTGTGCACCGACAAGACCGGCACCCTGACCCGCGGCGTCGTGCAGCTCGACGGCGCGCTGGGGGTCACCGGCCAGGCGGACGCCGACGTGCTGCGCCTGGCCTGGCTGAACGCCCACCTGCAGAGCGGCCTGCGCAACCCGCTGGACGAGGCGATAGTCGCCGCCGGGGCGAGTGCCGGCGTGGCGGCCAACGGCGCGCGCAAGCTCGACGAGCTGCCCTACGACTTCACCCGCAAGCGCGTCAGCGTACTGGTGCGCACTGGCGACGGCCCCCCGCTGTCGATCACCAAGGGCGCGCTGGACAGCGTGCTGGCCGTCTGCGTCTGGGTGCGCAACGGCGGCGCGCACGAGAAGCCGCTCGACGACACCGCCCAGCGGGCCATCCGCGAGCGCTACGCGCAGTGGAGCACCCAGGGCTACCGGGTGCTCGGCCTCGCCTGCAAGGCACTGGCCACCGACGCCGGCAGGGCCGAGGAGCAAGGGCTGACCTTCGTCGGTTTCCTGTTGTTCTTCGACCCACCCGAGCCGGGCGTGCGGCAGACCCTCGCCGATCTGCGCCACCTCGGCGTGGCGGTGAAGATCATCAGCGGCGACAACCAGCTGGTCGCCCGCCACGTCGCCGAGGCGGTGGGCATCGCCGTCGAGCGGGTGGTCACCGGCGCCGAGCTGGCGCAACTCAAGGAAGAGGCGCTGCTCAACCTGGCGCCGCGTGTGGCGCTGTTCGCCGAGGTCGACCCGACCCAGAAGGAGCGCATCATCCGCGCCCTGCAGAAGACCGGCCACGTGGTCGGCTTCCTCGGCGACGGCATCAACGATGCCCCCGCCCTGCACGCCGCCGACGTCGGCATCTCGGTCGACAACGCGGTGGATGTGGCCAAGGAGGCGGCCGACTTCGTCCTGCTCAAGCACGACCTGCAACTGGTACGCCACGGCATCGACGAGGGCCGCCATACCTTCGCCAACACCCTCAAGTACATCTTCATCACCACCAGCGCCAATTTCGGCAACATGCTCAGCATGGCCGCCGTCTCGCTGTTCCTGCCCTTCCTGCCGCTGCTGGCCAAGCAGATCCTGCTCAACAACTTCCTCTCCGACGTGCCGGCGCTGGGCATCGCCGCCGACCAGGTCGACCGCGAGTGGGAGCGCACGCCGCACCGTTGGGACCTGCCCATGGTGCGCGATTTCATGATCGGCTTCGGCCTGGTCAGCACCCTGTTCGACCTGCTCACCTTCGGCGTGCTGCTATGGTTCGCCGGCGAAGTGGCCGAGCTGTTCCGCACCGGCTGGTTCGTCGAGTCGCTGCTCACCGAGATCCTGATCATCTTCGTGGTGCGCACCTGGAAGCCCTGCTGGCGCAGCCGGCCGGGCCGCCTGCTGCTGGGCAGCTCGCTGGCGGTGATCCTCGTCACCCTCGCCCTGCCCTACAGTCCGCTGGCGCCCTGGTTCGGCCTCGTCCCCCTGCCGCCCGACCTGCTGCTGGCGCTGCTGGTCATCTGCCTGCTGTACGCCGGCGCCTCGGAGCTGTTCAAGCAGAATTTCTACCGCCACCACCACCACCCTTCGGGTCGCGCCCATCGCCAGCGCGGTCATCCCCAAGCGCCGCGCGATTGACCCCTGCGCGGCGAATCGCCGCCAGTGATCTTTAATGAAGGGTGGAAACAGTGGAGGGCGAGCCGACCCGCAGCCCACCCTGCCCACTCCGCCAGCAACGGCACCTGCGCGCGTCGGGCAATCTGCGGCGATGTGCGGGGGCACTCCGAAGGGTCTGTTCTGCCGGCACTGGCAGATAGAGAGCAATACGCGGAAGGAGCGCTTTCACCGTCACTGCGGCGGCTCGTCGCCGCAAGGCAGATTTCCATGGACAGCACGGATGCCTCGCTCAGCCTGTTCCTTCTCGGCGATGTGATGCCGGCCCGCGGCATCGACCAGATCCTTCCCCATCCCGGCGATCCGCGCCTCTACGAGGACTACGTGCACGATGCCCGCGACTACGTGGCGCTGGCCGAACTCCGTTGCGGCCCCATCGAGCGGCCGGTGGACTTCGCCTACGTATGGGGCGATGCCCTGGTCGAGCTGAAGCGCCGCCATCCGCAGGTGCGCCTGGTCAACCTGGAAACCGCGGTGACCCGCCACGGCCGCCCGGAACCCAAGGGCATCAACTACCGCATGACCCCGGAGAACTTCCCCTTCCTGCGCGCCGCCGGGATCAACTGCTGCACCCTGGCCAACAATCACGTGCTGGACTGGGGCGAGATCGGCCTGCGCGATACCCTCGACGCCTTCACCGCCCACGGCATGCCTTGGGCCGGCGCCGGCCTCGACCGCGCCGGTGCCGAGGCGCCGGCGGTGATGATGCTGCCCGGCGGCCGGCGTCTGCTGGTATTCGCCTTCGGCCTGGCGGACAGCGGCATCCCTACCTGGTGGGCAGCCGGTCCGCACCAAACCGGGGTGGCGCGGCTGGACGACCTGTCGCCGCGCAGCCTGGCCCACGTGGTCGACCTGATTCACGCGGCGCGTCACGCTGGTGACCGCGTACTGGTGTCGTTGCATTGGGGCGCCAATTGGAGCTTCGCCGTGCCCACCGAGCAGCGCACCTTCGCCCATGGACTGATCGAACAGGCCGGCGTCGACCTCATCCACGGCCACTCCTCGCATCACATCAAGGGCATCGAGGTGCATCGCGGCCGGCTCATCCTCTATGGCTGCGGCGATCGCCTCAACGACTACGAGGGCATCGAGGGACACAGCGCCTTTCGCGGCGACCTGGGGCTGCTGTACTTCGTCCATCTGCACGGCGACGGCCGTCTGCAGTCGCTGGAAATGGTGCCGACCCGCCTGCAGCGTCTGCGCATCGAGCGCGCCGAGGGCGTGGACCGCCGCTGGCTGTACGACAGCCTGACGCGCGAGTGCGCGCTGTTCGGTTGCAGCGTGCACAGCCAGGCCGACGGCGCCTTCGCCCTGGGCTGGCCGCCCTAGCCGGTCGCCCTGCCGCCACAACGGGATACCGTCATGACCATCAACAACGCCAAGATCGCCGCCGTGTTCGAGGAGATCGCCGACATCCTCGAACTGCAGGGTGCCAACGCCTTCCGCGTGCGTGCCTACCGCAACGCCGCACGGGTGGTGCGGGCCTTCGCACCGGACATCGCCGAGCTGCTCGCCAGCGGTCAGACACTGCCCAAGCTGCCCGGCATCGGCGAGGACCTGGCGACCAAGATCGCCGAGATCGCCGGCACTGGCCAGTCCGCCCAACTGCAGCGCCTGCGCGGCAAGGTGCCGGAGGGGCTGCCCGAGTTGCTGACGATTTCCGGGCTCGGCCCCAAGCGGGTCGCCCGCCTGTGGCACGAGCTGGGCATCCAGACCCTCACGGAATTGCGCCAAGCGGCGCGCAGCGGACGCATTCGCACCCTGGAGGGCTTCGGCGGGCGCACCGAGGAACGCCTGCTGCAGGCGGTCGATCAACTCCTGCATACCTCGCAGCGCCGCCCGCTAGGACGCGTCGCGCCGGTCGCCGAGCACCTGCTGGATCTGCTGCGCGAGGTACCGGGCGTGCTCGAGGCGGTTATCGCCGGCAGCTTCCGCCGCGGTCGCGATACCGTGGGCGACCTGGACATCCTGGTCAGCGCGCGCGCCGGCTGCCCGGCGATTCCCCGCTTCACCGCCACCCCCGAGGTGGCCACCGTGCTGTCCGCCGGCACCACCCGTGCCAGCGTGCTGCTGCACTCGGGTCTGCAGGTCGACCTGCGTCTGCTCCGGCCGGCCTCGTGGGGCGCTGGCCTGGTCTACCTGACGGGCAGCAAGGCCCATACCATCGAGCTGCGGCGCATGGCCCAGGACCAGGGTTTGAAGATCAGCGAGTACGGCGTGTATCGCGGCCGGCAGCGCATCGCCGGGGCGACCGAGGAGTCCGTCTATCAGACCCTCGATCTGCCATGGATCCCTCCCGAGCTACGTGAGGCGCAAGGCGAGATCGCCGCCGCGGCGGCAGGCAAGTTGCCCAAGCTGGTGGAACTCGACGACCTGCGCGGTGACCTGCATGCCCACACCTACGCCAGCGACGGACAGAACAGCCTGGAGGAAATGGCCGCCGCCGCCCGGGACGCCGGTCTTCAATACCTGGCGATCACCGACCGCACCTGGAGCGCCTCCGTCGCCCGCGGCCTGGATGCCGACGCCCTCGCCCGGCAGATCGACCAGATCGACGCCCTCAACGCACACCTCACCGGCATCACGCTGCTCAAGGGTGTCGAGGTGGAGATCCTCGAGGACGGCAGCCTCGACCTGCCGGACAGCCTCCTCGCCCGCCTCGATCTGGTGGTCGGCGCCGTGCACAGCGCCTTCGCCCTGGCCAAGAAACAGCAGACCCAGCGCCTGCTGCGCGCCCTGGAGCACCCGCACTTCAGCATCCTCGCCCACCCCGGCGCCCGCCTGCTCGGCGAGCGGCCACCGATCGAATACGACTTCGCCGCCGTGCTCGAAGCCGCGCGCCAGCGCGGCTGCGCCCTGGAGGTCAACGCCCAGCCCGAGCGCCTCGACCTCGACGATGTGCACTGCCGCGCGGCGCGCGACGCCGGTGTGGCCATCGCCATCTGCTCGGGCGCGCGCAGCGTCGACGACTTCGCCTGCTTGCGCTTCGGCGTCGGCCAGGCCCGACGCGGCTGGGTGGAGGCCGCGGACGTGCTCAACACCCGCCCGCTCGCCAAGCTCCGCCGCATGCTCAAGCGCTGATCCGCCGCCAGTGGCTCCGGCGCTTCCCGCGCTACCCCCTGCCGCCCCTGATTACCGGTAGGGCACGTTGTGGAGGCGGGATCTTCTCTCTCCGTATGATTATGGTAAATAACGAATTATAAAAAGAGCCGGCGATACCACCGCAGCCCGCTACCGACGTGCTCGCCGCCGTGCCGGGGACCGTCTTCACCGCGTAGGCGGAACGCGCATCCTCATTCGCCATCGAGCCGATGCCCCACCGACCGATTGCGCCCATCCCCTCCGCTAACGAGAGCAGACAGGCGTTCGCCGACGCCCAGGGTCTATCCTGCACAGGCAAGGCATGAGCACGGCGCGGGGGTGATGCGTGGACAAGAAGTTTCAGTGGAACGCCTGGTACTTCCTGCTGGCCTTCAGCCTGCTGCTGATGTTCCAGGGCTGGTGGGCCGAGCGTCAGGCGGTCGAGCCGATCGCCTACAGCGAATTCCTCAAGCTGCTCGAACAGAACAAGCTGGCGGACATCCGCATCGACAACCAGCAGATCAGCGGCAAGCTGCTCGAACCGATCAACAATCGCAGCAACTTCGTCACCAACCGCGTCGACCCGGCGCTGGCCGAGGAGCTGGCGCGTTCGGGCGCGCAATTCTCCGCCATCAAGGAGAACACCGCCCTCTCCGCCCTCCTCTCCTGGCTGCTGCCGCTGGTGGTGATCTTCGCCTTCTGGAGCTTCCTGTTCCGGCGCCTGACCGACAAGCAGGGCCTCGGCGGTCTGGTCAGCGTCGGCAAGTCTAAGGCCAAGGTGTACGTCGAGCGCGACACCGGGGTGACCTTCGAGGACGTGGCGGGCATCGACGAGGCCAAGGCCGAACTGGAGGAGATCGTCTCCTTCCTCAAGGATCAGCCCAGATACAGCCGTCTCGGTGCGCGCATTCCCAAGGGCATCCTGCTGGTCGGCCCGCCCGGCACCGGCAAGACGTTGGTGGCCAAGGCGGTCGCCGGCGAGGCCGGGGTACCGTTCTTCTCCATCTCCGGCTCGGAGTTCGTCGAGATGTTCGTCGGCGTCGGCGCCGCACGGGTGCGCGACCTGTTCGAGCAGGCGCGCAAGGCCGCGCCCTGCATCATCTTCATCGACGAGCTGGACGCCCTCGGCAAGGCCCGCGGGGGCGGCCCCTACGGCGGCAACGACGAGAAGGAGCAGACGCTCAACCAGCTGCTCGCCGAGCTGGATGGCTTCGATCCGCGCGAGGGCGTGGTGCTGCTGGCCGCCACCAACCGCCCGGAGATACTAGACCCGGCGCTGCTGCGCGCCGGCCGCTTCGACCGCCAGATCGTCGTCGATCGACCCGATCGCAAGGGCCGCCTGGCCATCCTCAGGGTGCACATCAAGCGCATCCAGGCCGCCAGCGACGTCGACCTCGACCAGGTCGCCGCCATCACCCCGGGCTTCACCGGTGCCGACCTGGCCAACCTGATCAACGAGGCCGCCATCCTCGCCACCCGGCGCGGCGCCGAGAAGGTCAACATGGACGACTTCACCCGCGCCGTGGAACGCATCGTCGCCGGTGCCGAGCGCAAGGGGCGCCTGCTGCTGCCCCATGAGCGCGAGGTGGTCGCCTACCACGAGATGGGCCACGCGCTGGTCGCCAGCACCCTGCCGGGCATGGACCCGGTGCACAAGGTTTCGATCATCCCGCGCTCCATCGGCGCGCTCGGCTACACGTTGCAGCGACCGACCGACGACCGCTTCCTGATCACTGCCGCGGAGCTGAAGAACCGCATGGTGGTGCTGCTCGCCGGGCGCGCCTCGGAGCAGCTGGTGTTCGGCGAGATTTCCACCGGCGCCGCCGACGATCTGGCCAAGGTCACCGACATCGCCCGCCAGATCGTCACCCGCTTCGGCATGAGCGCCGAGGTCGGCCAGGCCGTGCTGGAGCGGCAGAGCAACAGCTTCCTCGGCGAGAACGTGATCGCCATGCGCGAGAAGGACTATTCCGAGCAGACCGCGCGCGAGGTCGACCTGGCCGTGCGCCAGCTGATCGACATGGCCTATCAGCGCGCCGGCGAGATCCTCGACGAGCGCCGCGCCGATCTGGACGCCGGCGCCCGCCTGCTGCTGGAGCGGGAAACCATCACCCCCGACGACTTCCCCCCGCTGCGCCCGACGGCCCAGGACTGAAACGCAGGGCTGAAAAATACCGCCAGCGCCGGGAGCTTTCGCCACCTGCCACAGTCCAATCCGGGTTGACGGGCGAGACGCCAAGGTTCACATCTATTCTCAATACAACGGGCCGCCACCCAGCCAAGGCAGGCCTGCAGGCGCGCCGCTCACGAACAAGATTGGCTGGAAACCCTACGTGCGCACTGGAGCGTCCAGCTCATGAGCCAACCCGCCCGGCCGTTGCGGCTGTTGCTGATCGAGGATGACGAGGACGACTTCCTGGCCGTCCGCAGCCTGCTGCGCGAGTCGGAGATCCCCAACTACGTGCTGGACTGGGCGAACAGCTACGAGCGCGGCCTGAACGCCATCGACAACCCCAGCCACGATCTCTACCTGATCGACTACCGCCTTGGCGACGAGTCCGGCCTGGATCTGATCCGCCATGCCGCCGACCACAATCTGGCGCAGCCGCTGATCCTGCTCAGCAGCGTCCAGGAAGTCGATTTGGGCGTGCAGGCCATCACCCTCGGCGCCAGCGATCATCTGCTCAAGGGCGAATTCGACGGCCGCCAGCTCGGCCGCAGTATCCGCTACGCCCTGGAGCGGACGCGGCCATGCCGTGCCCGGGGCAGGAGCAATACTCGCGCGGCCCTGCTGCAGCGCTGCCTGGAGGCCAGCTACAACGGCGTGATGATCGCCGACGCACAATCCGACGACTATCCGATCATCTACGTCAATCCGGCCTTCGAGCGCATCACCGGTTATTCGGCCAGCGAGGTGCTGGGGCGCAACGTCCGCTTCCTTCAGGGCCGGCAAACCCAGCAGCCCGGCATCGAGGCCATCCGCCGCGCCCTGGCCCGCCAGCGCGAGGCCCACGTGGTGCTGCGCAACTTCCGCAAGGACGGCAGCGCCTTCTGGAATGACCTGTACATTGCTCCGGTGCCCGACGAACACGGCGTCGTCACCCACTACATCGGCGTGCAGAACGACATCTCCGAGCGCAAGCGTTTCGAGTCGGAGCTGGCCTACAACGCCAGTCACGACGTGCTCACCGGCCTGCCCAATCGCTCGCTGCTCGAGGACCGCCTGCAGCAGGGTTGCCAGATCGCCCGCCGCTACGTCCGCGAGCTGGCGGTGATGCTGATCGATCTCGATGGTTTCAAGCCGATCAACGACACCCTCGGCCACGCGGTCGGCGACAAGGTGCTGGTCGAGGTGGCGCAGCGCATGGCCGACGAGATCCGTCCCGGCGACACCCTCGCCCGCCTGGGCGGCGACGAGTTCGTGGTGGTGCTGCCGGATCTCGCCCACGGCGAAGACGCCCTGCTGGTGGCCGAGCGGCTGATCCGCAGCATCGCCCGCCCCTACCACTTCAACGAGCTGCACCTGCACGTCACCGCCAGCATCGGCATCACCTTGAGCGACGGCGACATCGAGCAGCCGATGAAGCTGATCCAGGAAGCCGACCTGGCCATGTACCAGGCCAAGCAGCACGGTCGCAACAACTACCAGTGGTACACCGAGCACCTCAACCAGGAAGTCAGCGAGCGCATGACCCTGCGCAACGAGCTGCAGAAGAGCATCGGCAGCATGAACTTCGAGCTGCACTACCAGCCGCAGATCGACGCCCGGCGCGGCGCGGTGATCGGTAGCGAGGCGCTGCTGCGCTGGATGCATCCCGAGCGCGGGCTGATCTCACCGCTGCGCTTCATTCCGGTGGCCGAAGATACCGGGCAGATCATTCCGATCAGCCAGTGGGTGCTGGACACCGCCTGCCGACACAACCGCGATCTTCTCGACCGCAACTGCGTGCACGGACCGATTTCGGTGAACATCTCGGCGGTGCACTTCCTGCGCGACAACTTCGTCGCCACGGTGCAGCGCGCCTTGGACAACAGCGGTCTGCCGGCGCACCTGCTGGAGCTGGAGATCACCGAGAGCGTGCTGCTCAAGGACGCCGAACGGGCGATCCGCCTGCTGCACGAGCTGAAGGAGCTGGGCGTCGGCCTGGCTCTCGACGACTTCGGCACCGGCTATTCCAGCCTGAGCTACCTGAAGGACCTGCCGATCGACAAGGTGAAGATCGACCGCTCGTTCATCGAGGACCTGATCCGCGATCCGCGCGACGCCGCCATCACCCAGGGGATCATCTCCATGGCCCACCACCTCGAACTGCAGGTGGTCGCCGAAGGCGTGGAAACCCTCGAGCAGGCCGATTTCCTCAGCCGCAGCCAGTGCGACGTGTTCCAGGGCCACCTCTACGCCCGGCCGATGCCGTTCGCGGAGCTCGAGGCCTACCTGCGCCAGCGGCAGAGCGTCTGAGCGCACCGGGCTGCCGGGTCGCGCCGATGGTCAGCTCTTGTTCGACAGGTCGCCGAGCTGCAGACGGTTCAGGTTGTGCTTGATGACCTCCTTCACCGCCGCGGTCATCACCCCGGTAGAGATCCCCAGCATCAACACGCCGTTACCGGCCTCCAGCGCACCGAGCAACCGCCAGGGTTTGGACAGCACGATGTCGCCATAGCCCAGGGTGGCGAAGGTGACTCCCGAGTAGTACACCGCCGTGGTGAACTCCCCGAACTCGCCGAGCAGCATGAACAGACCGGCCCAGACGAGGATCTGCAGGAAATAGCCGAGCATCATCAGCAGCATCACTGCCCCCAGCACCCCGAAACCCCACAGCAGGGCACTGCCGTCCCCGCCGGCCGGGCCAAGGTGCTGATAGCGTCGTACGTAGTGGTGCAGGCAGAGCACCACGATCATCGCCTCCATGACCAGACAGAGCAGCATCACGGGAAGGCCGACCAGCAGGTTGAGCAGCATGGGGAGTTCTCCTCAGCAGCCGGGCTGCTGCACGCGGCGGCGCAGGCGGCGCTGGTCGAGCAGATAAACCATCAGCCAGGCGTACAGGCTGATGGCGACGAACAGGCCCAGACGCACGGCGAAGGCACTGTAGACATCCTTGCCGGTGGCGCTGTCCTCCACCGACAGGCCGAGCAGGATCAGCATGGTCACCAGGCAGTTGAGCCAGAAGCCCGGGCTCAGCCGGGTGGCGCGCAGCACATACAGCTGGCGCGCCAGCAGCAGGGCGAACAGCCAGGCCCACAGGAAGAACATCCACAGGTGCACGAACAGCTTCAGCGCCAACCAGAACAGGATGGCGAGACATCCGGCGAGCAGGGTCGAGCCGAGCAGCTCGCGGGCGGCACTGCGCACCGTGGCGGTACAGCTCTGCTGCCCGAGGCCGACCGCCTTGAGGATGATCGGCATGTAGGCACCCGGGTTGATCAGCGCCAGCAGGAAGGCCGGCAGCACCACCAGCGCGGCGCGCAACGCGACCCAGTCGGCTTCCGCTCCCGCCAGCACCGGCGCCGGTGGCGCGGCGGGAACGCCGGCGGGCTCGGGAAACAGCCCGTGACCGATGGCCAGCGCCAGCACGGCGAGCAGCAGGCCTTTCACCAGCGCCTCGATGACCGTCAGGGCCAGGCCGAAATCGCTGGTGCCGGCGGCGGAAATCATGGTCAGGCCGATGACGAGGAAGGTGCCGACCAGCTTGTTGCCGCCACGCAGGCCATGGCGGAAGGCGAGGAACAGGCACAGGCCGACCAGCAGCACGCCGGCGAAGGCGAAGTGGCGCAGCAGCGGAATCAACAGCAGCCCACTGCCGGTGGTCAGCGTCGCCATCAGCGCCAGCCCCAGGCCAGCCTTGAGCGACAGGGGGCGGTTCACGCTGGCGAGCAGGAATACCGCGAACACCGGAGCGATCACCGGCAGCGGCAGACCGAAGCCGAAACTGGCCGCCACCGCCAGGGCGGTACCGAGCCCCATACGCAGCGCGCGTTGCGCCCGCGGGGCACGCTCAGTAGGCATAGGACAGCCAGCTCATCAGCCAGAGAAACAGCCGGCCCAGCAGGTTGAGGGGATTGCCCTCGGTGGGGAAGGCCATCACTTCGGCCTGTCCACCGACCCGGATACCCTGCAACTTCTCCACCTCGCCCGGCGCGAACTCGACGATCACCGGGAAGCGCTGGGCCTGGCGCAGCCAGTCGCGACTGTTCTCCACCGTAGGCAGGGTGCCGGGGGCGCTGCTCTGCCCCACGCTCACCCCGTAGCCGACGCTGCGCACCTTGCCGTCGAAGATCCGTCCGGGCAGCACGTCCAGCACGATGCCGACCGGGGTGCCCGGTGCCAGCCGTCCGAGGTTGTTCTCGGTCATGTCGGCGCTGATCCATACGTCGTGGATGGCGATCAGGGTCATCACCGGATTGCCCGCCGCAGCGAACTGGCCGACGTCGGTGCGCAGGTCGGTGATCAACCCGGCCGAACGGGCGTGAACCTGGGTATTGGCGAGATCCAGCTCGGCCTTTTCCAGGGCGGTGGCGGCACTGCGCAGCAGGGCATTCTGCTCCTCGTTGCCACCCTGCTGCTCGCGCGCCCGCTGCACCTCGGCATGCGCCGCGGCGACCTGGCTGACCGCCTGCTGGTGGGTGGCGCGCGAGACTTCGAGGCGACGCAGGGAGATGGTGCCCGGGTCCTCGCGGTACAGGCGCTCGAGGCGTTGCCAATCCTGCTGCGCCTTGAGTTCGTCGGCCTGGGCGGCGCGCAGCTTGGCCTGCGCCGCATCGATGCCGGCGGTGCTGGCGCCAATCTGCCGGCGGGTCGATTCCAGGTCGGCGCGCGCACGGTCGACGGCGATCTGGTAGTGCTGGCGATCCACCTCGAAGAGCAACTCGCCGGCCTTGACGTCCTGGTTGTTGCGCACTTTCACCTGAGTCACCCGACCGGCGACCTCGGCGGCCACCGGCACCACGAAGGCCTGCACGCGCGCCTGCTGGGTATAGGGGGTGAAGCGGTCGGCCAGCAGATACCAGAGCAGGCTGAGGACGATCAGCACGACCACCCCCTTCACCCCGCGGTTGACCGGAGCGGCGGGCGGCTCCGGCGCCTGCTGGACCGCGACCTGGGGGCTGGGCTGCTCTACGTCATTCATGATGATCGCCTTCCTGGTAGGAGGTCGGGGGACTGCCGCCCTCCGGTTCGTCGAGCAGGTCGTCCCAGTCGGTGCGCTGCTGCATCTGCGCGCGGCTGGCCGCGTCGAGCCGGGGCTGGGCACTGCGCCAGCCGCCGCCGAGCGCCTTGTACAGCGCGATCAGGTTGCTCACTGCGCCATTGCGGGTGACCAGGTAGGCGTCCTGCTGCACCAGCAGCGCGCGCTGGGCATCCAGCACACGCTGGAAGTCGGCGTAGCCCTCGCGGTACTGGGCGCTGGCCAGGGTCAGCGAGCGCTCGGCCGACACCGCTGCCTCGCGCAGGATGCGCTCGCGCTCCAGCGCCTTGGTCAGGCCACGCGCGGCATCGTCGGCCTCGCGCGCCGCCTGGCGTACGCTGTCGCGGTAGACTTCGATCAGTTGCTGCAGGCGGGCGTCCTGCACGCGCACGTTATTGGTGATCCGTCCGTAGTCGAGGATGTTCCAGCGCAGCGCGGGGCCACCGACCAGGTCGAGAGTATCGGGCGCGCCATCCAGCGTGCTGCTCGACCAGACGATGCTGCCCAGCAGGCTCAGCGAGGGATACAGATCGGCCTTGGCCACCCCGATGAGCGCCGACTGGGCCGCGACGTTGTACTCGGCGGCGCGGATGTCCGGCCGGCGGCGCAGCAGCTCGGCCGGCACTTCATCGAGCACGGCGCGGTCGACGAGCGGGATCAGCCCTTCCCGCTCGGCCAGCTCCGGCAGCTGCGAGGGTGGACGGCCGACCAGCACGGCGAGGGCATTGCGTGTACGCGCGACCTGATCCTCAAGATCGGGGATGCTGCTCAGGGTGCCAAGGTATTGGGTCTTGGCCTGCTGCAGGTCGAGCTCGTCGCTCTGCCCGCTGGAGAACAGCCGCTCGGTAATCTCGTAGCTGCGCTTCTGCTGTTCGGCATTGCGCCGGGCGACACGCAGGCGCGCCTCGCTGGTGCGCAGGGCGAAATAGGTGTCCGCCACCTGGGCGCGCAGCAGCACCAGCACGTCCTCGTAGTTGGCCTCGGCGGCGAAGTAGGCGGCATCGGCTGATTCGATGGCGCGGCTGAAGCGCCCCCAGAAGTCCAGCTCCCAGCCGACATCCAGGCCCAGGCTGTGCTGCCAGAACTGGCTGTCGCGCGGATTGCGTCCGCCGGACTCGTTGTGGTCGAGATAGACGCTGTCGGCGCTGAGCTGCTGCAACTGCGGGTAGCGCCCGCTCCGGGCGATACCCAGTTGGGCGCGAGCCTCCATCACGCGCAGACCGGCGATGCGCAGGTTGGCGTTGTAGGCGTCGGCCTCGGCGATCAGGCGATCCAGCACGGGGTCCTCGAACACCCGCCACCATTCGCGGATGTCCGCTCCGGCGCGCCGTTCGCTGGCCTGCTCGATGGCCGGGCTGCGCCACTCATCGACCCAGGCCTCACCGGGCGATTGGAAGCCCGGCCCCAGGCGTACGCAGCCAGCCAGGCCGAGCATGCAGGGCCAGAACAGCCTTCGGGAAAGAAGCCGCATCATGCAGGCTTCTCGCTTCAGGTTGGCTTTCGCTCATCCGCCCCGCCATGGCGCCGATGTCCACCTGCCTCGGCCGGCAGGCTGCGCCATGACCGCCAGATGCCCAGCCTCGCGGAAAAATGCATTTCCACCATCGCCTGTCTCCTTGTCCTTGCGAATCGCCTTGGGCCCCTGCTACCGCTCAGCATAGCCGGCCGGTCGCAGGAGCATGGCAAGAAGACAGCGGTCTCGGTTACGCGCCCGCCGCCTGCCGGCCGAACTGGGCGGCAAGGCCGGTCCAGCTCGCCCTGCGCTCCGCCGAGGCATTGATGACCGGCCCGAAGCTGGTCACCTTGACGGGCTTGATGCCGCTGAACTCCAGGATGGTCCGCTTCATCTGCTGATGGCCCGGCATGCGGAATATCCAGCGGTAGTACCAGGGCGGGGTATCCATGGTGACCAGCAGGTGGGCCGAGCGTCCGGCCAGCAGGCGGTCCCAGAACTGCGAATTTTCCCGGTACTTGAACGCGAAGCCCGGCAGGAAGATGCGGTCGATGAAGCCCTTCAGCAACGCCGGCATCGCGCCCCACCAGGTCGGATAGACGAACACCAGATGCTCGGCCCAGGCGATGTCTTCCTGGGCTTTGCGCAGATCGGGCTCCAGTGCCTGTTCCTTGCGGTAGCCTTCATGGAGGATGGGATCGAACGCCAGCTCGCCGAGGCGGATTTGCCGGACTTCGCTTCCCGAGTCGAGCGCCGCTTCGACATAGGCATCGGCCAGGTGCCCGCACAGGCTGTCCGATGAAGGGTGTCCGAGAATCAGTAGTATTTTCTTGCTCACGACTTTACCTTGCGCACGCCAATGGAAACCGGAACGAGGGTAAAGTCTCCCCCTGTAGGCAGAGTCAAGTCGGCGGCGGCCGGTTCGGTTGGCATGCGTCGTGCGCCACCAGGCGCCGGAGGGGGCGCCGTGGTCTACTCTTCACCCGCTCGCCCGTGAAATGGAACTTGCAGGATGTACATAGGAAAAGCAGCCAAACTGTCCGGAACCACGATCAAGAGCATTCGGCATTACGAGAAGATCGGCCTGATCCCCCAGCCGCCGCGCACGGGCAAGTATCGGATATACAGCCAGGAAAGCGTCGACGTACTGCGCTTCATCAAGTGCGCCCAGCAACTGGGCTTCAAGCTCAAGGAGCTGCAAGGCATTCTCGGCGAATACACGGGCAGCGAATTCCCCTGGGAGCAGGCGCAACTCGAAATCGCCAAGAAGAAGGACGAACTGGCCCTCCAAATCGAAGCACTCCAGCAGCTCTATCAGGGATTGGTCGAGTTCGAAAAGAACCTCATGGATGCCAGGGAGGAATGTCATTTGCTCCGCAGCGCCCACGCCGAAAAAAAACCGGCCTCATCAGCGAGCTGAACCTTTTGCTGCAGCGTGCCGGCTATCCGCGCTGCCGGCTGGCTGCAGAAGCATAGCGTCCCGTCGGGCCGACCTTCTCCTCCGGGCCCAATCCCATCCTCGAACGATAATCCGGGCTTCGGAGCCGGCGTTGGTCGGCCTGTCGAACTGACTGCTCGGCGCGGGAGCGGACGAAGCCCGGCGACTCGGCGGTGTTCTCACCACCTCGCCTTCTCAGCCCCTCTGCGTCGCGCCAGCCACAGCCGGGCAAGATGCTCCATCCGGTCCATACTTAAATGCTGGACCCGTAAAAAAGAGGAGCACGAGAATGCTCAGCGTCAATCCCGAAACCATTTCCCGGCTCATCGACTTGTCCCGTGCCTTCCATGCCAAAGAATCGGTCGTCATTCCCCAGGAGCCCAACAGCCCGAGCGACGACTGGGCGTTGCAGGCCTTGGCCGACCACGGGGATGACGAGTATTACGGCGAATTCGAATCGATCATCGATGACCTGGAGCCGGATCAGCAACAGGAAGTGGTGGCACTCATGTGGCTGGGACGCGGCGATGCGTCGCTGGAGGAATGGAGTGATCTGCTCACCCAAGCCAGCGAGCAATGGAACGAACGAACCGCCGAATACCTGATCGCCCATCCGTTCCTGGCGGAGTATCTGCGGGAAGGATTGGATCTGCATGGGTACGAAAGCGAATGATCTCGCCATGTGGCGAGGCGATGGCGCTGACGGGCACGCCGCGCAAAAGCTCCGGGGATGTACCGCTCAGATCAACCGCTCATAGCCCGAGAGCACCTTGACGCTCTGCGTCAGCCCCTGGAGCGAGAGCCGCTCAAGGAACTCGCGAGCGGTGCGCGGTGGATTCTTCAGCGAGGCGCGCTGCGCCTGGGCCGCCTGCAGCACCGCCGCCTGATCCAGATCGAAGAGATCCGCGATGAAATCATCCGGGTGCATCGCCTCGATCTCGAACGGCTCCAGCGCGTCAGGCGGGAAGTCCTTCAGATTGAACGTCACGATAACCGACGCACCACACTTGATCGCCGCAGCCAGCACATGCCGGTCATCCGGATCCGGCAGGTCGAGCGCGCGGCCTAGCGACTCATACCCGCTTACCAGAGCATCCGGTACCGCCCGGTCCATGATCGAAGAGGTACGGTCCAGTTGCTCGCGCGTGAGATCCGGCCGGTTGAGCAGCAGGTTCCGCTTCCACTCCTCATGGATCTCGGCCGTCCAGCGCGCACGATAAATACCGGTCAGTGCCAGGTGCATGAGGAAGTCGCGCAAGGGGGCCGGATACAGAACATTGGCGTCATACACCGCAGTGAACGGCGAGTGCCTCATTCGTAGCCCATCCCCAGCTCCTGGGCTTGCGCGGCAAGTTCATCCATCGCCTGGCGACTTTCGGCATCCCTGCGCTGCTTGTACGCCATGAGATCGGCGAACTTCACCCGGCGATGGCGACCGACCTTGGTGTGCGGGATGACGTTCTCATCCAGCAGCTTTACCAAGTGAGGACGCGAGACATTGAGCAGATCCGCGCCCTCCTGCGTGGTCAGCTCCGCATGGATCGGTACGACCTTGACAGCATTCCCCATGGCCAGCTCGCCGAGGATTTCATCGAGTAGCCGCAGGGCAAAAACAGGCAGCTCGACCGTGTGCGGGCGCTGCTCGTCATCCACGATGTCGATGCGCTGGGTTTCCAGCTTCGTCGACAGGAAGGCAGCCAGTTGGCGGCGAGACTCCACGGCGGCAGCAATCTCCTTGTCGCCAGGAAGCATTGTGCGATCGAGGTCCGCGAGGGTCATGGGCGTCTCCAGGAAAGGATTGAGGCAATCACTCCCGACCTTTTAATCGAAATAAACGAAAACCACAACAAACGAAATAAACGAAACGATGAAAGGCGGATGGCCACACCTCGCCAGTCAGTCCCTTGCCAAATGGCCGTCGATCAACCCCGCCACCTCGGCGGCATGGGTAAAGCCCAAGTCGTGGCCACCGTTGGGGATGACGTGCAACTCGGCGCGAAGCAGCAACTCGGCGAGGCGCTGGCCGACGCGGACGGGGCTGATCGGGTCGGCGTCGCCCCAGAGCAGCAGCACCGGCATGTGCAGCTCGCCCAGCCGGCCGCTAAGGTCGGTGCGGTCGTCGAGGAACCAGCGCGGCAGGTTCGGGTTGGCAGCGGCGAAGTCCGGGCGCCAGTCCTGCGCGCCCAGAGCGGACATGTCCACTCCGCCCGAGGTAACGGTCAGCACCAGGTGGGTGACCCAGTCGGGCCGCTCCAGCGCCGCGCACATCGCGACGATGCCACCCATGGACTGCGCCACCAGCGCGGTCGGCTGGTCGATCTCCGGCAGCACACGGGCCACCAGATCGGTCATGCCGGTCACGCCCGGGTCGGGCGGCGTATTGCCGAAACCGGGCCAGCCGATATGAACCTGCTGCGCCGGATGGGCCAGACGCTCGGCGGCCGGACGCCAGAACCCGGTATCGCCGGAGGCGCCGGGCAGGAACAGGAGTTTGGAAGGGACAGTATTCACCGGATCGGTCCTTGAAGGTGAGGGAATGCAGCTACGTTACAGCAAGACAGGCCTCTACTTGCCCGCCCTCCGAGCAACAGCGTCATCGGCTGATCGACCAGCGCCCCGCCACCTCACCGACCTCGCCGCTGCATTCGAATCCATAGGCAACATAAGCCGCGACCCAATCCATCTGCGGTGCCGATCGCCAGGCTGCTTGCCAAGGCGACTGCCCAACGGTCGGTCATTGGTCCTGTTACGGATCTAGGCTGGGGGGAGGCGAGCCTGCGGAGATGGTCATGTGCGGCAGATTCGTGCAATCCCTGATTCCGGTCGAGTATCTGGAAGCACTAAACATCGAGCTGCCGATAGTGGGCGGCTTCGATCCGGAGCCGATCGGCCGCTACAACGTGGCACCGCGTACCCGCGTCCTGCTCCTGCATCAGGAGGAGGATGAACTTCGGCTGGAGCCGGTCCCCTGGGGCTACGCCCCGTCCTGGGCGATCGGCTCTCGCCCGCCGGCGATCAACGCCAGGGTCGAGAAGGTGGCGACCGGGGCTTTCTGGAGGGGGGCATGGAAAAGCGGACGCGCAGTGGTTCCGGCGGACGGATGGTACGAGTGGAAGCCGTACCCGGCCACCCCGAAGCACAAGCAGCCGTACTACTTCCGCCTGAAAGACGGCGGCCCGCTGTTCTTTCCCGCCATTGGCCAGCTGCCCCGCCATGGTCGGGAGATCCGGGAGGGGGATGGCTTCGCGACGATCACCATGGCGAGCGACGGCGGCATGGCCGAGATTCACGATCGCCGGCCGGTGGTGCTGGGGCCGGACGAGGCGAAGGCGTGGCTCGATCCGGGATTGGCACCCCGAGAAGCTGAGGAGATCCTCCTGCACCGCGGGCTGCCGGCGGAGGCGTTCGAGTGGCATGCGGTGGGACGTGAGGTGGGGAATGTGAAGAGTGAGGGAGCGGGGTTGATAAAGCCGATCAAAAGCAAGAAGGAAAGCTGAAGGCGAGCTGTGATGACTATAGGTTGCTCATAATCCGAGTCGCACCCCGAATTCTGGAGACGCTACGAACACAGTCTTCCAAGAGCCCCATCAGCGAACGGTAACCGGCAGGTGCCACTTTGACTGGCGCCCGATAGACCAGCGCATACACCACATCGGAGAGCTACCCCAGCAGTTACCGCTTGGACTCATGCGCTGCCCATCCGGCAAACCCAAAGCCGCCGCCGGCACACGTAGCTGGCATATGACCGCCCTGATTCGAATGGAAAATCCCCTGCTGCGGCAGTCCTCTCGGCACGTAGGCCATATCGAGCGCAGGCGCCACCAGCCCCGTCGCCTGTCCCTTGCCCCAGACCAGAGCCGCCTGCTTACGGTCGAATGTCCAGCTTCCTGATAAACTCGTGCACCATCACGCATGGACCTGATCTGTGCCCTAGAGCCACTGAGTGCTCTTGCGGCAACGCGATGTGGTCGTGCCCATTCGATTTGTCACATGACGTTTTTGATTTGCTACATCGTAGCAATGGCCTTTGAAAAACACGGAAAAGCGGGCCAAAACGGCACAAAATCAGACACCCAAGAATGCTACAGAAATCAGCCTCAAACGCAGCAACCACGCGGCCTGAGCCGTCCCGCCGCTTCAGCGTCGCACCCATGATGGACTGGACAGACCGCCACTGCCGCTTCTTCCTGCGCCTGCTGTCCAGGAACACCCTCCTCTACACCGAGATGGTCACCACCGGCGCGCTGCTGCATGGCGATCGCCAGCGTTTCCTGGCCTACGACTTGAGCGAGCATCCGTTGGCACTGCAGCTCGGCGGCAGCGTGCCGGCGGAGCTGGCGGCCTGTGCGCGGCTGGCCGAGGAAGCCGGCTACGATGAGGTCAACCTCAACGTCGGCTGCCCGAGCGATCGGGTGCAGCACAACATGATCGGCGCCTGTCTGATGGGGCATCCGGCTCTGGTGGCCGACTGCGTCAAGGCCATGCTGGATGCGGTAGCCATTCCGGTGACGGTCAAGCACCGCATCGGCATCAATGGCCGCGACAGCTATGCCGAGCTGTGCGACTTCGTCGGCCAGGTCGCCGAGGCCGGTTGCCGCAGCTTCACCGTGCATGCGCGCATCGCCATTCTCGAGGGCCTGTCGCCCAAGGAGAACCGCGAGGTGCCGCCGCTGCGTTACGAGGTGGCCGCACAGCTCAAGCGCGACTTCCCGCAGCTGGAATTCATCCTCAACGGCGGGATCAAGATCCTCGATGAGTGCCAGGCGCATCTCGAAACCTTCGACGGCGTGATGCTCGGCCGCGAGGCCTACCACAACCCCTACCTGCTGGCCCGCGTCGACCAGGAGCTGTTCGGCGTCGAGCGTCCGGTACCGAGCCGCGGCGAGGTGCTGCGCCAGCTGCGTCCGTACATCGAGCGGCACATGAGCGAGGGCGGCGCGATGCATCATGTCACCCGCCACATCCTCGGCCTGGCCCAAGGCTTCCCCGGCGCGCGGCGCTTCCGCCAGGTGCTGTCGGTGGACGTGCACAAGAGCGACGATCCGCTCGGCGTGTACGATAGGGCCATCGAGCTGCTCGGCAACCACTGAAAGGCCATTGAGCGGGGGACTGGGCTCGGTTAATGTCGGATGATCTGTAACGACAGGGTTTCGTCTGATGTCATCCAAGCTGGAGCAACTCAAGCAGTACACCACCGTGGTCGCCGACACCGGCGACTTCGACGCCATCGCCCGCCTGCAGCCGGTGGACGCCACCACCAACCCTTCGCTGCTGCTCAAGGCCGCCGCTCTGCCGCGCTATGCCGACCAACTGCAAGCGGCCATCGCCGGCGCCGGGGGCGATCTCGGCCTGGCCTGCGACCGCTTCGCGGTGGCGGTGGGTCGCGAGATCCTGCAGATCATCCCCGGCCGGGTCTCCACCGAGGTGGACTCGCGACTGTCCTTCGACAGCGCCGCCACCATCGAACGCGCCAGGCGTCTGATCGGGCTGTACGAGGCCGCGGGCATCGGTCGCGAACGGGTACTCATCAAGGTCGCCTCGACCTGGGAAGGCATCCGCGCCGCCGAACAGCTCGAGCGCGACGGTATCCAGACCAACCTGACCCTGCTGTTCTCCTTCGCCCAGGCGCAGGCCTGCGCCGACGCCGGGGTGTTCCTCATCTCCCCCTTCGTCGGCCGCATCTACGACTGGTACAAGAAGGCCGAGGGCCGCGATTTCGCCGGCGCCGAGGATCCGGGCGTGCAGTCGGTGACGCGCATCTTCAACTACTACAAGGCCAACGGCTATGCGACCGTGGTGATGGGCGCCAGCTTCCGCAACCTGGGCCAGATCGAGCAACTGGCCGGCTGCGACCGCCTGACCATCAGCCCCGAGCTGCTGCAACAACTGGCCGCCGACCAGGGCGAGCTGCCCCGCCACCTGGGAAGCGAGAACGCCCGGGGCGAGGCTCGCGAGAGCCTCGACGAACGCGCCTTCCGCTGGAAGATGAACGAGGACGCCATGGCCACCGAGAAGCTGGCCGAGGGCATCCGCCTGTTCGCCCGCGACCAGGAAAAGCTCGAGGCGCTGCTGGCCGGCAAGGCCTGAGCCCCCGAGAACGAAAAAAGCCGACCTGCAAGGGTCGGCTTTTTTGTTGGTGCGGGACTCAGTTGCGTTCCAGCGCCGTCACCAGGTCGCTGAACGCCTCGCGATTGTGCTCGTTGAGCCCCATGAGGATGCGGTGCGCTTCCAGCACCTTGGCCTTGACCAGCTCCTCGGAGAGATCCTGGGCCGGCAGGTCGCGCAGACACTCCGGGCAGGGCAACGGGGTGCTCACCACGTTGAAGACCTGCTCGAAGCCCATGGACTCGAGCAGGCGGGAGATGTCGGCGTTGGTGCTGACCAAGGTCGGCAGCAGGCCGATCTTCTGCCGCGAGAGGATCGACAGCTTGGCCAGCAGGCCAAGGGTGGTGCTGTCGATGCTGGAGGTTTCCGTCAGATCGATGATGATCGAGGAAAAATTGTGGGCACCGAAGATCCGCTCGATGGTGGCGTCCAGGGCGGAACACAGGGTCAGGCGCACCTCACCGACGAACTTGAGAACGAAAGTGCCGTTCTGCTCGGCAAACTGGATCTTACCCGTACTCATGCAAACTTCCTGCTCAGCACCAGTAAGGCAATATCATCGGGCATCTCGCCGAGGTTGGCCAGTCCGAACACCCGACTCAGCCCCTCCAGGCTGCCGCCGGCCTGACGGACCATCTGCGGCAGCATCGCCTCCTTCTCCTTGAGCGTCTCGCCGGGCAACAGGTCGAAGATGCCGTCGGAGAACAGGGTCAGGCTGAAATGATCCGGTAACACAAGTTCGTGATCCTCGTAGGTAGCTTCCTCGAAGAGGCCGACCGGCAGTCCGCGCCCCTCCAGGTAGCGTGCTTCGCCGTCGCTGTAGAGCACCGGCAAGGGCAGGTGGCCACCGATGCTGTAGGTCAGCTTGCCGGTACTCTCGTCGATCACGCCGCCGAGCATGGTGACGTGCTTGCCCAGCTTGCAGTTGATCAGTCCGCGGTTGATGTGGCCGAGCACGTCGGAAGGATGGAATTCCGGCATGGGACGGTTGCGGTGGCGCCGCGACTCGTAGAGCAGGCGGGTGGTCATGAACTTGAGCAGTACCGTGACGAACGCCGACGAGGCGCCGTGGCCGGAGACGTCTGCCAGGTAGAAGCCGATGCGGCGCTCGTCGATGCGGAAATAGTCGACGAAGTCGCCCGAGAGATACAGCGAGGGAATGATGCAGTGGGCGAAATGGAATTCGCCCGCCTGCCAGGGCATTTCCGGCAGCATGTTCATCTGCACGTGGCGGCCGGCGTTCTGGTCTTCCTGGAGCAGGCTGAGGCTGGCCTGCAGCTCGCGGTTGGTGGCTTCCAGGCGCTCGCGGTAGCGACGGTTCTCCTGGCGCAGTCGGGCGCGGTCCAAGGCGCGGCGCACCGAGTGATCGAGCACGGCGAGATCATCCAGCGGCTTGACCAGGTAATCGGCCGCACCGAGTCGCAGGGCCTCGACGGCGTCGCTCATATCCCCGGCGGAAGAAACCACGATCACCGGCACACCGCTGTCGCGTTCGCCGAACTCGCGTACCAGCTCGAGGCCACCCAGCCCCGGCACGTTGAGGTCACAGATGACAAGGTCAGGCTGTTCCAGTTCGAAAAGCTGCAGACCGCGCCTGCCGCCGGCAGCCTGCAACACACAGTAACCGGCATCCTCGAGGTAGGCATGCAGCTTGGCACGCACCTCATCCTCATCGTCAATGACCAGCAGCTTGGCACTGATTGTGTGCATGAATCGTCCAGGCAAACGGCGCCGCGGGCGGCTTTGGAGACGTGTTCAACTACGGGGACCACACGGGGCGGCCGATCTATGGCGCGACAGTACTCGCATCGGCTACCGGGTTCAAGACGCAAAGAGGAGGAGGAAATAAACGCTTGCAACGTCTGAAATCCATCCTCCGGGCGCCCTGCCCCGGGCCTTAGAAGTCGTCCTCGACCTGGCCGTCCTTGACCTTGAACTCGCGATTCTGCAAGTAGGCGTTGCGAATGAACACGTACTTGTCGCCGGCGATCACCTTCTCGGCCGACAGCAGTTCTGCGCGGCTATCGACGATGTCCACCGCCTGTACGGTATTGCGCGTCGGCACGTGGCTGATGTGCCCCTTCATGCCGGCCATGCTGTCCGGAACCAGGCCCACGGCATCGCGCGGATTGCTCGGGCCGAAGAACGGCAGCATCAGGTAGGGACCGCTGCCCACACCCCACGCGCCCAGAGTCTGACCGAAGTCTTCGTCGTTGCGCTGCAGGCCGGCATGGCTGGCGACGTCGACGAAGCCCAGCACACCGAACGTGGTGTTGAACAGGAAGCGGGCGGTATCGACGCCGGCATCCTGGAACTTGCCCTGCAGAACATCGTTGCCGAAGTTGCGGATCTCGCCCACGTTGGCGAAGAAGTTGCCAATGCCATCTTCGACGAATTGCGGCGTTACTGCCTGGTAGCCTTTTGCCAGCGGCTTGAGGGCATAGGTATCCAACTTGTCGTTGAACACGAATACCGGACGGTTGAAGGATTCCCAGGGGTCATCTTCACTGGCCTGGCTGATCGCGGGTGCAATGGCCAGCCCGGCCACCGCCAGCAGACGGGCCGAGCCCAGCAGCCACCGAGCGCAAGTCTTGCGCATGAACTTTCTCCTTGAACAATCGGCGCGACCGGCCATCATCGGCCAACCGCATCAAGCCGCGCAGTATATAGGGGTATAAAGTTTTTGCAGCCACAACCGACCGGCGTTCGCTTGATGTCGGTCACCCGCTTGCGCCTCGGCTGGGTTAGTCTTTCAGCTACAGGGTAGCGATCCGCACCGCTGCCCTTCCACCGCAGAAGGAAGATCGTCATGCCCGAAAGCCAACTCCAGCAGCAACTTCAAGACCTGCGTGACCAGCTGGCCGAGGATCCGCCACTGAACGCCGAGGACAAGGCCGCGCTGATCGAGCTGATGAGCGAAATCGAGCTAAGGCTGGCTCGCGAGATCGCCAGCGAGCCCGACGCGAACCTGGTCGATGGCGTCAATCTGGCGGTGGAGCGCTTCGAGGCCAGCCATCCGACCCTGGCCGGCAGCCTGCGCTCCATCGTGCAGACCCTGGCCAACATGGGCATCTGAAACGCACCTGCCGACAACTCGAAGCCGACACGCGCAGGTCGGCTTTTTCGTTTCCGCTTACTGGCGCACCAGGCGCCGATTGTCCAGGCTGACCGCATGGGTGCTGCGGCAGGGGTTGATGTCCAGGCCGCCGCGGCGCACGTAGCGCGCGTACACGGTCAGACGCTCGGGCGCGAGGCGCTCTTTGAGATCCAGATAGATGCGCTCCACGCACTGTTCGTGGAAGTCGCCATGCATGCGCAACGACACCACGTAGGCCAGCAGCGCAGCACGGTTCAGCGCCGGACCGGCATAGTCGATCACTACCGTGCCCCAATCCGGCTGGCCGGTGACCGGGCAGTTGGACTTCAGCAGGTGGCTGTAGAGGGTCTCGCTGACCAGCCGCGAACGGTCACAGACCAGCAGCCCGGCATCGGGCGGGCCGTAGCGGTCGATGGCGATATCCAGATCGTCCAGGCACTCGCCGGCCGGAAGTGCCACCCCCTCCGCCGCCACCTCGTCGAGGCCGCGCACGCGCACCGCCACCGGCGCGCCGGCGGCGGCGGAGAGGTCGCGCGCCAGCACCTCGACCAAGGCCTCGCGACTGGCGAAGCGGGTCTGGTTCAGCGAGTTGAGGTACAGCTTGAACGACTTCGACTCGATGATGCACGGCGAATGGGCCGGGATGGCGAACTCGCCGATGGCCACCAGCGGCTTGCCCTTGTCGTTCAGCCAGGACAGCTCGTAGCAGTTCCACAGGTCGACGCCCACGAAGGGCAGCGCCTGCGGGTCGATACCCAGCTCGTGCCACTTGGGCGCGCGCGGAATGGGAAACAGCAGCTCGGGGGCGTACTCGGCCACGTACTCGGTGGTCTTGCCCAGCGGGGAATGGTGGACGTCTTGCGCCATTGCGAAACTCGAAAAGCGGAAAAGGTGAAGCCTGACGGCCGCCAGCGGCAAAGGCAAGCCCGCCCGGCGTCCGCCCGGCCGGAGTCACTGGCGCATGCCCACGCCGCGCTTGAGCAAGCGCAGGCTGACCGCGTAGAGAATCGCCGCCGCCAGCAGCATCAGGGTGACGGCCGTGCCGATGTGGATGTCGGAAACACCGAGGATGCCGTAGCGGAAAGCGTTGACCATATGCAGGATGGGATTGGCCAGCGATACCGTCTGCCAGAACTCGGGCAGCATGCTGATCGAGTAGAACACCCCGCCCAGGTAGGTCAGCGGGGTCAGCACGAAGGTCGGGATGATAGAGATGTCGTCGAAGTTGCGCGCGTAGACCGCATTGATGAACCCGCACAGCGAGAAGATGGTCGCCGCCAGCAGGATCACCGCGAAGGTGACCAGCGCGTGGTGCACCTGCAGGTGGGTGAAGAACAGCGAGAGCGCGGTGACGATGGCCGCCACCGCCAGGCCGCGCAGCACGCCGCCGATCACGAAGCCGACCAGGATCACGTGCGGCGAGGCCGGGGAGACCATCAACTCCTCGACGGACCGGTGGAACTTGGTGCCGAAAAAGCTCGACACCACGTTGCCGTAGGAGTTGGTGATCACCGACATCATGATCAGCCCTGGGACTATGTACTCCATATAGGAGAAGCCGCGCATGTCGCCGATCTGCCGGCCGATCAGGTTGCCGAAGATGACGAAGTACAGAACCATGGTGATCGCCGGCGGCAGCAGGGTCTGCGGCCAGATGCGCATGAAGCGGCGCACTTCCTTGTGGACGATGGTTTGCAGCGCCACCCAGTTGGCTTGCAGTTCGACAGACATTCACTGGCCTCCGGCGAGATTCTTGGCCACCAGGGAGACGAACAGCTCCTCCAGGCGGTTGGTCTTGTTGCGCAGGCTGAGCACCTCGATGCCCTTGGCGGCGAGCTGGGCGAACAGCGCGTTGATACCCTGGCTCTTCTCCACCTGCACCTCCAGGGTCAGGGGATCGACCAGGGCCACCGGGTAGCCCTCGAGCACCGGCACCCCCTGTTGCGGGCTGCGCAGGTCGAGGAGGAAGGTCTCCACGTGCAGCTTCATCAGCAACTCGCGCATGCTGGTGTGCTCGACGATGCGGCCGTGGTCGATGATGCCGATGTTGCGGCACAGCTGCTCGGCCTCCTCCAGATAGTGCGTGGTGAGGATGATGGTGATGCCCTGCTCGTTCAGCTCGGTCAGGAAGCCCCACATCGAGCGGCGCAGCTCGATGTCCACGCCGGCGGTGGGCTCGTCGAGGATCAGCAGCCGCGGCTGGTGGACCAGCGCGCGGGCGATCATCAGCCGCCGCTTCATGCCGCCGGAGAGCATCCGCGAGGGTACGTTGCGCTTCTCCCACAGGCCCAGCTCGCTCAGGTACCGTTCCGCACGCTCGCCGGCGACGCGCGCCGGGATGCCGTAGTAGCCGGCCTGGGCGACGACGATGTCGAAGGGCTTCTCGAACTGGTTGAAGTTGAACTCCTGGGGCACCACGCCCAGACAGCGCTTGAGTGCCGAGGGTTCGCGGTCGAGGTCGCGGCCGAATACCTCAACCGTGCCGCTGGTCTTGTTCACCAGGGTGGAGAGAATGCCGATGGTGGTGGATTTGCCCGCCCCGTTGGGGCCGAGCAGGGCGAAGAAGTCGCCCTCGGCGACCTCCAGATCGATGCCCTTGAGGGCCTGGAAGCCGTTGCCATAGGTCTTGGTCAACTGGCGAATGGTCAATGCAGGGGTCATGAAGGCAGCCGCGCGTAAAAACGAGAGCACTAGATAGAGGCTACCCGCGACAAATGCAACCTTGCCGAGGGCCGGAAAAGGCCATTGTCGTGTCCCGCCATGCCAGCGACGGCAGGCGAACCCCGGCTGCTATACTCGCCGACCGTTTCACTCAGGACCCCCTGCCATGGCCAACTACCTCGACCATCACCTCGCCCTGCTCGCCCACCTGCGCACCATTCTGGCCGCCCTGGGCGAGGCCGAGCAGGTGCCGGAGGAAAACCACGCGCTGTTTCTCGAGCGCTTCGACGAACTGCTGGCCGATCTGCCGCGGCAGACCGAAGACGCCATCGGCCAGGGCCAGGAGCTGATCGTCCAGGTGTTCCACCGCTACCCGCAGATCGCCCACCTGGTGCCGCGCGACCTGCTGTGGTTCTTCGCCGGCGACTGCCTGCACTACATGCCGGACGAGGAGATCGATCTGTACCAGCAGCTCGACGAGCGCCGTTTCGCCGCCGAGGAGAATGACGAGCCATTCGACTGGGAGCGCGAGAAGCAGCTGCTCGCCCTGCCGGACGACAGCCCCCGCCACTGAGCCCGAGCCCGCCTCTCCCGCGCGGAGAGGCACCGGCCAGCAAAACGCGCGCATAAAAAAAAGACGCCACCCGAAGGTGGCGTCTTTTTCGATTTGGAGCGGGAAACGAGACTCGAACTCGCGACCCCGACCTTGGCAAGGTCGTGCTCTACCAACTGAGCTATTCCCGCGTTGCCTTTCGGCTGCCAGGCTCTTCGCCTGGCGCCCGGATCATCTCCGGACGTTACGCTCCGCTTTCGCGTTGCGCCTGTTGCAAACTGGAGCGGGAAACGAGACTCGAACTCGCGACCCCGACCTTGGCAAGGTCGTGCTCTACCAACTGAGCTATTCCCGCATTGCCTTTCGGCTGCCAGGCTCTTCGCCTGGCGCCCGGATCACCTCCGGACGTTACGCCCCGCCTTCGCGTTGCGCCTGTTGCAAACTGGAGCGGGAAACGAGACTCGAACTCGCGACCCCGACCTTGGCAAGGTCGTGCTCTACCAACTGAGCTATTCCCGCATAGTGGCGTCCCCTAGGGGACTCGAACCCCTGTTACCGCCGTGAAAGGGCGGTGTCCTAGGCCACTAGACGAAGGGGACGCGGCCTGGAACTTATAACAGCTTTGACTGCCACATTTTCCAACTTCCTCGCTATGCTAGCGTCTTGCTTTCGCTTTGACTCATGCTTCGCTTCGGAAGTGCGCGCATTCTAGGAAGCGACCACCAAGGCGTCAACCCCTCCTTTGAATTTTTTTTCAAATCAATGGCTTGCGCTGAATTGGCGACTCACTCGAATGAACCCGCACCGCCCCTGACGAACAGCTTTGACGTGCTATAAACGAACCCCCTCCTCAACCCGCATCAAGGATCTGCCCTCATGAGCATGACCCTCTATGGCGCCCCGCTCTCCCCGTTCGTCCGCAAGGTCCGCCTGCTCCTGGCGGAAAAGGGCCTCGACTACCAACTGGAAATCATCGCCCCACTGCAACAACCGGACTGGTTCTACGACATCAGCCCGCTGGGCCGCATCCCCGGCTTCAAGCACGACGACCTGGCGCTGGCCGACTCCAGCGTGATCGGCCAGTACCTCGAGGAGCGCTTCCCCGAGACGCCGGCGCTGTATGGCGATACCCCGGAGACAAAGGCGCGCATCCGCTGGCTGGAGAAGTATGCCGACTACGAGCTGGCCCCGCTGGCCACCTTCGCGGTGTTCTTCAACCGCGCCCTGAAGCCGATGCGTGGCCAGCCCTGCGACGAGACCGCGGTGCAGGCCGCCCTCGACAAGCTGCCGAAGCATTTCGACTATCTGGAGAAGGTACTGGACGGCGCCGACTACTTCGTCGGCAATCGCCTGAGCGCCGCTGACCTGGCGTTCGCCTGCCAGCTGATCAACATGCAGCACGGCGGCGAGGCGCTCGACGCCGGCCGCTGGCCCGGTCTGGCCGACCTGCTGTCGCGCCTGTGCCAGCGCGACAGCGTGCGGGCGATCCTGCCGGGCGAATGCAGCGCCCTGGAGAAGCTGCTCGCGCGCGCTTAGACCACCGCCTGAGTCGGCGTCCGGGGCCGCCGAGCGGGCGGTCCCGGACGTTCAGGGCGAAACTCAGCCCGCCAGCAAACGCAGCCCCACCCAGTGCCGGGCGAATTGCTGGGCACAGCGCCCGTTGCGGTTACCGCGCCCGGTGGCCCAGCGGATCGCCAGCTTTTCCAGCTCCTCGTCCCAGTGCCAGGCCAGGTCGGCGCGCGCTGCCAGCACGCCGATCCAGTGCTGCACCACCTGCAGATACTCCGGCTGGGTGAAGGGATAGAAGGACAGCCACAGGCCGAAACGATCGGACAGGGCGACCTTGTCTTCCACCGCCTCCGAGGGATGCACCTCGCCATCCACCAGGGTCGCGTCCAGGTTGTCGCTCAGCCGCTCGGGCACCAGATGGCGGCGATTGGAGGTGGCGTACAGCAGCACGTTGTCCGGCGCCTGCTCAAGGGAGCCGTCCAGCACGCTCTTCAATACCCGATAGTCGCCCTCGCCGGATTCGAAGGACAGGTCGTCGCAGAACAGCACGAAGCGCTGCGGCAGGCCGGCCAGCAGCTCGACAACCCGCGGCAGGTCGGCCAGATCGTCACGCTCGATCTCGATCAGGCGCAGGCCTTCCTCGGCGTACTCCGCCAGCAGGGCGCGCACCAGCGACGACTTGCCGGTACCCCGCGCGCCCCAGAGCAGCGCATGGTTGGCCGGCAGGCCGGCGACGAACTGCCGGGTGTTGCCTCCGAGCACCTCGCGCTGGCGATCCACGCCGAGCAGGTCGTGCAGGTGCAGGTCGAGACGCACCTCGAGCGGGCGCAGCCCGCCGTGCCGGCCCTCGCGCTGCCAGCGGGCCGCCAGGCAAACATTCCAATCGATGGGCGGCAGCGGCTGCGGCAGCAACGGTTGCACACGCTCGAGCACCTGCTCGACGCGCTCCAGAAACTCATTCAGACGATTTTCCACGCAAGACTCCCTGCAATGAACTGAGACATCCGCAGCGCCGGCGCCGGCGGCGGATCGGCTATCCTTGACGACCGCCCGCAGATCGGGACGCCGCACTTCAATCCCCGTATGGACATACCTCTCAAGCAACGACTTTCCTTCCGGCAGGCCAGCCTGACGGTCATGGTGGCCTTCGCCCTGGGTGCGTTGTTCAGCCTGATTCAGGTGGCGCTCGATTATGCCAGCGAGGACGCGCTCATCAACCAGGAGGCCGACGCTCTGCTGGAGATCAGCCAGGCCCCGGCCCTGCGCGCGCTGCGCGACGGCGACTCCGCACTGGCCAGCGAACTGATGCAGGGCCTGCTGCAGTCGCCTGCCGTGATGGGCGCCGAACTGCTCGGCGCCGAGGGTACTCCGCTGGCCAGCCTGTCCCGTCCAGCCAATGCCGGCGGCTGGGGTGCACGCCTGAGCAGCCTGCTGTTCGGCGCGGGACGGAGCATCGAGCGACCGCTGCCGCCCGGCTCGCCCGGCTCGCCCCTGCTCGGCCGGCAGCGCCTCGAGATCGACACCTACGTCTACGGCAGCCGCTTCCTGCATCGCGCCGCCGTCACCCTGGCGGTCAACTTCGTCAGCTGCCTGCTGCTCAGCCTGATCCTGCTGGGCCTGCTCTACCTGCTGCTGACCCGCCCGCTCACCGCCCTGATCGGTGCCCTGCGCCAGCGCGATCCGCTGCGGAGCGAGCAGCCGCCGCTGCCCTGCCCCAGCGGTCATCAACGCGACGAGATCGGCCTGCTGGTAGCCGCCTGCAACCGTCAATTGGCCCTGCTCGATAGAGAAATCGCCCAGCGCCGGGCCGCCGAGGAACGCCTGACCTACTCGCTGGCCGAACTGGAGGAGCGCGTGCGCCTGCGCACCACCGAACTGGAGAGCACCAACCGCGAACTCCTCGATGCCAATCGCGAACTGCAGCAGGCCCAGCGGACCACCCTGGCGATGGCCCAGGCCCGCAGCCAGTTCCTCGCCAGCATGAGTCACGAGATCCGCACTCCGCTCAACGGCCTGCTCGGCATGCTCGCCCTGGCGCTGGACAATCCGCTGCCGCAGCAGGTGCGCCAGCAGCTGACCATCGCCCACGACTCGGGACGGACCCTGGTCGAGCTGCTCAACGGCGTCCTCGACCTGTCCAAGTTCGAGGCCGGCCAGCTCGAGCTGGAGCATACCCCCTTCGACCTCGCCAGCCTGGTCGAGGACACCGCCAGCCTGCTGTCGCAGAACGCCGCGCCCGGCGTCGAGCTGAGCTGCCTGATCGCCCCCGACCTGCCCGGCGAGGTGATCGGCGACCCCCTGCGGGTGCGCCAGATCGTCAGCAACCTGCTGTCCAATGCGCTCAAGTTCACCCGTCATGGCCGCGTCGACGTGCGCCTGATCGCCAACCCCGACGGCATCCTGCTGGAAGTGCGCGACACCGGCATCGGCATCGCCCGCGAAGCGCTGTCGCGGATCTTCCAGCCCTTCGCCCAAGCAGAAGCCGGGATCAGCCGCCAGTACGGCGGCACCGGCTTGGGCCTGACCCTGACCCGCCGCCTCTGCGAAGCCATGCACGGCACGCTCGAGGTGGAATCCCAGCCGGGCCTGGGCAGCCGTTTCAGCGTGCGTCTGCCACTGGCGACCCATGCCGCGGCCACCGCGCTACCGCCGCTGCAGGGCACGGTGGTGGCCCTGTGCTCGCGGCGCAGCGGCCTCAGCGAGCTGCTGGAAACCTGGCTACCGGCCTGGGGACTGGACTATCGCCGCCAGGATCCGGACGCCAGCCTGGCCGGCCTGAGCACCGACATCCTGATCTCCGACTGCCCGGACTGCCTGAGCCTGCTACGCGCGTCATACAGCGCGCCCATCCTGCTGGTCAGCGCCTACGGCGAGCTGCTGCCGGAAGACCAAGCGCTCAGGTTGCAACCGCTCGAACAGATGGCCCGGCCGCTGGCGCGCGCCGCCCTCTACCAGGCCCTGCAGCGCCATCTGAAACCGGCGACAATCCCCCAAGTCGAGCAGTCGCTGGCACCGGCGCCGAGCGAGCCGCGCATCCTGCTGGTCGAGGACAACCCGGTGAACCAGCTGGTGGTGAAGGGACTGCTCGGCCGTCTGGGGCTGACTGTGACCATCGCCCGGCATGGCGAGGAGGCGCTGAAAATCCTCCAGCAGCGCGATTTCGACTTGGTGCTGATGGACTGCAACCTGCCGCTGATGGATGGCTACGAAGCGACCCGGCAGATCCGCCGCGAACAGCGCTGGGCCGGGCTGCCGGTGATCGCCCTGACCGCCAACGTGCTGCCCGAGGAGCGCGAACGCTGCCAGCGCGCCGGGATGAACGACTACCTGAGCAAGCCCCTGCGCCGCGGGGAGCTGGAAGCCATGCTCGAGCGCTGGCTGCCGCCGCGAGGCGCCCGTCCGGCCTGAAGGAATGCCCGGCAGGGGCCGCGGCGCCGCAAGTGTTCACAAATCACTTTAACTGCAAGCCATCAACTCATATGAATCAATGGCTTGCAGAACGTTCTCAAGACTCTGCCTGATCTCGGGGCTTCAGGCGCAAGGCCACCGAATTGATGCAATAACGCAGCCCGGTCGGCGCCGGACCGTCGGGGAATACATGGCCCAGGTGGGCGTCGCAGCGCGCGCAGAGCACTTCGATGCGATGCATGCCGTGACTGACATCCTCCACCCGGCGCAGGGCGTCGGCGGAGACCGGCTGGAAGTAGCTGGGCCAACCGCTGCCGGAGTCGTACTTGGCATCCGAGTCGAACAGCGGCGCATCGCAGCAGGCGCAGTGGTAGGTACCGGGGGTGACGCAGTGGTAGTACTCGCCGGTGAAAGGCCGCTCGGTAGCCTTCAATCGACACACTTGGAACTGGCTTTCCGATAGCTCTTCGCGCCACTCCTCCAGCGGTTTCTCGACCTTGTCCATGTTATTCACCTCGCCCGGGAAAAAAGCCGGCCCCTTCCCTTTCGCAGGGCCCGGGGCAGTCGTATGATGCGTGGCTTTCAGTCTGTCACCCGCTCTCGAGCCTGCCAAGCCGCCCACCGGACGATTTGCGCCAGCGCCGGGACGGCGCTGGTTCGGTTAGATCGGGGTCCCCTCATGCAGGTCAGCAAATCCAACAAGCTCGCCAACGTCTGCTACGACATCCGCGGGCCGGTACTCAAGCACGCCAAGCGCCTCGAAGAGGAAGGCCATCGCATCCTCAAGCTGAACATCGGCAACCCCGCGCCGTTCGGCTTCGAGGCGCCGGAGGAGATCCTCCAGGACGTGATCCGCAACCTGCCCATCTCCCAGGGCTACAGCGACTCCAAGGGCCTGTTCAGCGCCCGCAAGGCGGTGATGCAGTACTGCCAGCAGAAGAACATCGAAGGCGTCACCATCGAGGACATCTACCTCGGCAACGGCGTCTCCGAGCTGATCGTCATGGCCCTGCAGGCGCTGCTCAACAACGGCGACGAGGTGCTGATCCCGGCACCGGACTACCCGCTGTGGACCGCCGCCACCAGCCTGGCCGGCGGCAAGGCGGTGCACTACCTGTGCGACGAGCAGTCGAACTGGTATCCGGACATCGACGACATCAAGTCCAAGATCTCCAGCAACACCAAGGCAATCCTGCTGATCAACCCGAACAACCCGACCGGCGCGGTGTATCCGAAGGAAGTGCTGGAGCAGATCGTCGAGGTCGCCCGCCAGCACAACCTGGTGATCTTCTCCGACGAGATCTACGACAAGATCCTCTACGACGGCGCCGAGCACATCTCCACCGCCTCGCTGGCCCCGGACGTGCTGTGCCTGACCTTCAACGGCCTGTCCAAGTCCTATCGCGTGGCCGGCTTCCGCTCCGGCTGGGTGATCATCTCCGGACCCAAGCACAAGGCGCAGAGCTACATCGAGGGTCTCGACATCCTCGCCAACATGCGCCTGTGCGCCAACGTACCGGCCCAGCACGCGATCCAGACCGCGCTGGGCGGCTACCAGAGCATCAACGACTTGGTCCTGCCGGGCGGCCGCCTGCTCGAGCAACGCAACCGCGCCTGGGAGCTGCTCAACGACATCCCCGGGGTCAGCTGCGTCAAACCGATGGGCGCACTCTACGCCTTCCCGAAGATCGACCCGAAGGTCTGCCCGATCCACAACGACGAGAAGTTCGTCCTCGACCTGCTGCTCTCCGAGAAGCTGCTGATCGTCCAGGGCACCGCCTTCAACTGGCCGTGGCCGGACCACTTCCGCGTGGTCACCTTGCCGCGCGTCGACGACCTCGAGCAGGCCATCGGCCGCATCGGCAACTTCCTCAAGGGCTATCGCCAGTAACACCTGCCGGCCAGCCGCCCCGACGCGGGCGGCTGGCGCGAGTCCCGCCATGGATCTGCAGATCGAACACTTCTACCAGGACGCCAGCCGCGCCCTGCTATTGCTTTACCGCGTGTTTCCGCGCAAGACCCCGCTGTACATCGACGAACTGATCGGCTTCCAGGAGCTCGACCAGTACGGCCTGCCCAGCCCCCGCCACCAGAGCTGCCTGGGCACCCTGCTGTGGCTCGGCGACGAAGGCTACCTGCGCCACGACGGTCCGCTGCACTACGAGGCGATCGACCAGGCGGTGCTCACCGAGAAGGCCTTCCTGCGCCTGACCACCCGCATCGCCGACCCGATACTCGAGGCGGCCGGCCTACCCCCCGATCAGCTGCGCGTTCGCAGCACCCTGGCCCGGCAGTTGCAGCATGCCATCGACAGCAGCGACGACGAGCAGCTCGCGCGCCTCGCCCGTCTGCTGTTCGCCCCGACCCAGAGCGTCCGCAGCGACACAGTTTGAAATAGCGCCACAATTGAATTGCCCCCGGCGCTCCCTTATATAGCCGCTCAGACTCATCGCGACTTTGCCGCAAGGAGACGGTTTCATCATGATGCGTATTGTGCTGTTCCTGGCCACCAACCTGGCCGTGTTGATCATCGCCAGTATCACCCTCAAGCTGCTCGGGGTGGACCGTTTCACCGGCCAGAACTACGGCAGCCTGCTGGTCTACTGCGCCATCTTCGGCTTCGCCGGCTCGCTGGTCTCGCTGTTCATCTCCAAGTGGATGGCGAAGATGAGTACCGGCACGGAAATCATCAGCCAGCCGCGCACCCGCCACGAGCAGTGGCTGCTGCAGACCGTCGAGCAGCTGTCGCGCGAGGCCGGCATCAAGATGCCCGAGGTCGGTATCTTCCCGGCCTACGAGGCCAACGCCTTCGCCACCGGCTGGAACCGCAACGATGCGCTGGTCGCCGTCAGCCAGGGCCTGCTCGAGCGCTTCTCGCCGGACGAGGTGCGCGCCGTGCTGGCCCACGAGATCGGCCACGTGGCCAACGGCGACATGGTGACCCTCAGCCTGATCCAGGGCGTGGTGAACACCTTCGTGATGTTCTTCGCGCGCATCTTCGGCACCTTCGTCGACAAGGTGGTGCTGAAGAACGAGGAAGGCAACGGCATCGGCTACTTCGTCGCGACCATCTTCGCCGAACTGGTGCTCGGCATCCTCGCCAGCATCATCGTCATGTGGTTCTCGCGCCGCCGCGAATACCGCGCCGACGAGGCCGGCGCCAACCTGGCCGGCACCGGCGCGATGATCAGCGCCCTGCAGCGCCTGCGCGCCGAACAGGGCGTACCGGTGCAGATGCCCGACAGCCTGACCGCCTTCGGCATCAACGGCGGCCTCAAGCATGGCCTGGCCGGCCTGCTGATGAGCCACCCGCCGCTGGAAGACCGCATCGAGGTCCTGATGCAGCGCGGCCGCTGATCGCCGGCCACAACGCATTCACACTGAGCTTGGGCGACGCGAGTCGCCCTTTTTTTGTCTGTAATATTCCTCTCCCGCCACGGATTTGCGAGACCCTCGATGCGCGCGCCCCTCTCCCTCGTCTTCGCCGCCCTGCTCCTGCTCACCGGCTGCCAGAGCGCCTACTACACCGCCATGGAAAAGGTCGGCGTGCACAAGCGCGACATCCTCGTCGACCGCGTGGAGGAGGCGCGCGACGCCCAGCAGGATGCCAAAGAACAGTTCCGCGACGCTCTCGAGCGCTACCGCAGCGTCGTGCAGGTCGACGGCGGCGAACTGGAGACGCGCTACGAGGCGCTGAACAGCGAGTACCTGGCCAGCGAGGAAAGTGCCAAGGCGGTGCGCCAGCGCATCAAGGCGGTGGAGGACGTGGCCGAGGCGCTGTTCGACGAGTGGGAGGCCGAGCTCGACCAATACAGCAACGCCAGTCTGCGCAGCGCCAGCGCCCGCGAACTGGCGCGCACCCGCCAGGACTACCGCAATCTGATCCAGCGCATGCAGGCGGCGGAGCGGCGTATCGCGCCGGTGCTCAGCGTGCTGCGCGACCAGGTGCTGTTCCTCAAGCACAACCTCAACGCCCGCGCCATCGGCGCGCTCAAGGGCGAGTACCGCACCCTGCAGGGCAACGTCGATCAACTGCTGCGCGACATGCAGCGCGCCATCGACGAGTCCGACGCCTTCGTGCGCCGCATGCAGAGCGGCAGCTGAAATCGACGGGGCCGCCTTCGCGGCCCCCGCCTCAGCGGCGCGTCAGCCGGTAGACGCGCTCGCGCAGCCAGCTCACCCCCAGGGCATGGAACCCGGCGTTGTCCGCCAGCACATCCTCGTCGGTCAGCAACTCGACCCGCCAATCCGCTCCATACAGCTCGCGCACCTCGGCGTCGCTCACCGCGAACGGCGGCCCCGGGCGCTGCTCCTGCAGATAGTCGAGGGTCACCAGCAGCCCCGCGCAATCGCCCGGCAGCAGAGCGGCCAGATGCGCGACGTAGCGGCGGCGCATCTCCGCCGGCAGGGCGATCAGCGCGGCGCGGTCGTAGTAGCCCCGGCATCGGGCCGTCTGCGCCGGGGTGACGGCGAAGAAATCGCCCAGCAACAGGGCGATGCCCTCGGCCTGGTGGCGACGCAGGGCGCCGTCGGCACCGACCGCCGCCGCCAGGCCCTGCTCGGCGAAGAATTCGTGCACCGCCTTCTCCGCCAGTTCCACGCCGAGCACCCGATGGCCGTGGGCCGCCAGCCAGGGCATGTCCAGACTCTTGCCGCACAACGGCACCAGCACCTCGCTGCCCGCCGCCAGGCCCAGCCCCGCCCAGTGGGCCGGCAGCGCCGGATGCACCTCGCTGCGATGAAAGCCGATCTCGTTGCGCGCCCAGCGCGCCTGCCAGAACTCCTCGTGCACGGTGACTCTCCTTCGGCTTGATTCGATATGTATGGTCGAAAACTTATACTGGATTTCGATCATTCGCCTGTCGAAGATAGCAACATCGCCATCCGGAGACACCCCATGCTGCCCAGCTTGTTCATTTCCCACGGCTCGCCGATGGTCGCCCTGGAGCCGGGCGACACCGGCCGCACCCTCGCCCGCCTGGCCCGCGAGCTGCCGCGCCCCAAAGCCATCGTGGTGGTCTCCGCGCACTGGGAAACCACCGACCTGCGCCTGACCTCGGCACCCCGCCAGCAGGCCTGGCACGACTTCTACGGCTTCCCGCCGGCGCTCTACGCGTTGAACTACGAACCGCCGGGCGACCCGCAGCTGGCCCTGGAGATCGTCGAGCTGCTGGAGGACGCCGGCCTGCCGGCGCACCTCGACCCCCAGCGCCCGCTCGATCATGGCGCCTGGGTGCCGCTGATGCTGATGTACCCCGCCGCCGACATCCCGGTGCTGCAGCTGTCGCTGCCCAGCCGACAGGGCCCGGCGCTGCAGACCCACATCGGCCGTCTGCTCGCCGACCTGCGCTCGCGCGGCATCCTGCTGATCGGCTCCGGCAGCATCACCCACAACCTGCGCGACCTGGACTGGCACGCCGGCCCGGAAGTGGTCGAGCCCTGGGCCAGCGAGTTCCGCGACTGGCTGGCCGGGCGCCTGGCCGCCGACGACGAGGCGGCCCTGCACGACTACCGCGCGCAGGCGCCCTGGGCGGTACGCAGCCATCCCAGCGACGAGCACCTGCTGCCGCTGTTCTTCGCCCGCGGCGCCGGCGGTGCGTTCGCCATCGAGCACGCAGGCTTCAGCAAGGCGACCCTCGCCATGGATATCTACCGCTTCGGCTGAGTCCCACCACCGGCGACGCGCCGGCCGCGGCCAGATTCTCCCGCGCCCCAAACGAAAACGCCCCGAACCAGTCGGGGCGTTTTCATTCAGCGCGGGGCGCGCCTCATTCTTCGTGGTAGCGACGCAGGCGCAGGGCCTTGCCGGCGACACGGGTTTCCTTGAGGCGACCGAGCAGGCGCTCGAGGCCCTCTTCCGGCAGTTCGACCAGGCTGAAGGTCTCGCGCACCTGGATGCGGCCGATGGCCTCGCGGGCCAGCTTGCCCTCGTTGATGATGGCGCCGAGCAGGTTCTTGGCGGCGACGCCATCGCGCTTGCCCAGCGCGGTACGGCAACGCACGCGGCCTTCGGCCAGCGGCTCCATCGGACGACGGGCACGCGGCTCGCCGCTGCGCTCGCCACGATCGCCACGCTCACCGCGTTCGGCGCGCTCGCCGGTCGGACGTTCGCGCAGCGGTGCCGGGGTCAGCGGCTGTTCGCGGCGCACACCTTCCAGATCCAGGGCCTGGCCCTGGGTCTGCTTGGCCAGCAGCGCGGCGGCCAGCGCCTCGGGGGTGCAGTCCAGGCGGCGGCACAGCTCGGCGCACACGGCGCCACGGGCGGCGTCGGCACCTTCCAGCAGCGGCTTGAGCGCATTGGCCAGACGCTGCAGGCGCGCCTCCAGCACGGTCTCGGCGTCCGGCAGCTTAATCTCGCCCACCTTCTGCCCGGTAACCCGCTCGATCACCTGCAGCATGCGACGCTCGCGCGGGGTGACCAGCAGCAGGGCGCGACCGGTACGACCGGCACGGCCGGTACGGCCGATACGGTGCACATAGGATTCCGGATCGTAGGGCATGTCGACGTTGAGCACGTGGGTGATGCGCGGCACGTCGAGACCACGGGCGGCGACGTCGGTGGCCACCACGATGTCCAGCGAGCCTTCCTTGAGCGACTCGATCACCCGCTCGCGCTGGGCCTGCGGCATGTCGCCGTTCAGCGCGCTGACGCGGTAGCCGTTGCGCTCGAGCAGCTCGGCGATGTCCAGGGTGGCCTGCTTGGTGCGCACGAAGGCGATCAGCGCGTCGAACTGCTCCACCTCGAGCAAGCGCAGCACCGAAACCGGCTTCTGGTCGGCGTGGACCATCAGGTGAGCCTGCTCGATGCGCTCGACGGTCTGGGTCTTGGCGGCGATCTTGACGTGCTTGGGCGACTTCAGGTGGCGCTCGGCGATGGCGCGGATCGAGGCCGGCAGGGTCGCGGAGAACAGCACGGTCTGGCGGCTTTCCGGCAGCGCCTCGAAGATCACCTCGATGTCTTCCATGAAGCCGAGCTTGAGCATCTCGTCGGCCTCGTCGAGCACCAGGCGCTCGACGCTGGTCAGCAGGTTCTCGTCGCGGCGCAGGTGGTCGCACAGGCGGCCGGGGGTGGCGACGACGATCTGCGCGCCCTGGCGCAGGGCCTTGAGCTGCGGGCCCATGGGCGCGCCGCCGTAGACGGCGACGACCTTCACGCCCGGCATCTGGGTGGAATAGGTTTCGCAGGCGGTGGCCACCTGCAGCGCCAGCTCGCGGGTCGGGGTGAGGATCAGCACCTGCGGCTCGCGGCGCGCCGGGTCGATGCGCGACAGCAGCGGCAGGGCGAAGGCGGCGGTCTTGCCGGTGCCGGTCTGCGCCTGGCCGATCATGTCGTGGCCGGCGAGGATCACCGGAATCGACTGCTCCTGGATGGGAGAGGGTTCCTCGTAGCCGACCGCGGCGATGGCCGACAGCACGGCGGGATGCAGATCAAGCGCGGCGAAGCCGCCAACGGTAGTCTCGGTCATGGGTATTTGCCTCGTGTACATCCGCAAAGACCCATAGCCAGTGCTGCGCCAGCCAAAAGCAAAACCCTGAGGGTTACCCTGGCAGCCTGGTCGGCGGGGATTTGCGAAATCGCGTGGAAAGGATAGTTCGTCAAGAGATGCCCGTGACGACGGGCGCACAGCAGCAGAAGCAGCGCTTCCAGGAAAAAGCGGGTCTGGAAAGGGGTGTTTCGAAGCTGGCGCGCAGTGTAACGCAAAATGTGTGCCGAGTCGCGTCTTTTTCCGCGTCGACCGCCTCGCCAGCGCCTGCGGCCGCTCAGCTGGCCGGGCGCAACACCTGCAGATAGGCGTCGAAGCCATAGCCGACGCGGCCCGCCAGTTCGCCGGCGCGCGCGCCGAGGCGAGCCGGGTCGAGCGTCTGCTCGGGGTCGGCCGGCACGTAGAGGATCACGTTGCCCTCGGGAACCGGACATTCCCAGTAGCAATGTCGGAATACCCCCCGCAACAGCGCGGCACCCAGCGGCTTGCCGTCGCTGGCGGTCCACTGGTTGATCACCAGCCAGCCACCCGGGCGCAGGCGCGCGCGACAGGCCTCGAGAAAACCCCAGGCGATGTGCGCCGAGGCCGGGCCGGCGTCGGTGTAGAGGTCGAGGAAGATCACGTCGGCCGGCGCGCAATCGCTCAGCAGCGCCCGGGCATCGCCGATGCGGATGGACAGCCGCGGGTCCTCGCCCAGGCCCATGAACTCGCGGGCCAGGCGCGGCACCGCCGGGCGCAGTTCGACCGCGTCCACCGCAGCGACCGGCAGATGCCGCAGGCAGGCCATGGTCAGGTTGCCGCCGCCCAGGCCGAGGAACAGCAGGCGCTCGGCGCGTTCGGGCAGCAATGCGCCGAGCAGCATGGCGCGGGTGTAGTCGTACTCCAGCCAGGCCGGATCGGGAACGTAGCTGCAGCTCTGCTCGACCTCGTCGCCGAACTCGAGGAAACGGTAGTCGCCGGACTGCACCACGCGGATCACCCCGTAGTCGTCGTGCACCTCGGCCAGTTGCTGGTAGTTGCCCATGTCGCTGTTCCCGGAAAAAACCCGCGCATGCTACCAGAGCGCCGGCGAATCGATGCAGCCGGGCTTTGCGGGCCAGCGGTCCCGGATCGGTTACCATAGCGCATCACTATCAGTCGCGAGCCGAGCCGTCCGATGAGCAACGCCTGGAACCCCGCCAGCTGGAGAAGCAAGCCGATCCAGCAGCAACCCGTCTATCCCGATGCCGAGCATCTGGCGCGCGTCGAGCAGACCCTGGCCGGCTATCCGCCGCTGGTGTTCGCCGGGGAGGCCCGCGAGCTGCGCCGGCAGTTCGCCGAGGTCACCCAGGGTCAGGCGTTCCTCCTCCAGGGCGGCGACTGCGCCGAAAGCTTCGTCGAATTCTCCGCCGCGAAGATCCGCGACACCTTCAAGGTGCTGCTGCAGATGGCCATCGCCATGACCTTCGCCGCCGGCTGCCCGGTGGTCAAGGTCGGTCGCATGGCCGGCCAGTTCGCCAAGCCGCGCTCGGCCGGCGAGGAGACCATCGGCGGCGTCACCCTGCCCGCCTACCGCGGCGACATCGTCAACGGCATCGGCTTCGACGCGCAGAGCCGCGTGCCGGATCCGGAGCGCCTGCTGCAGGCCTACCACCAGTCCACCGCCACCCTCAACCTGCTGCGCGCCTTCGCCCAGGGCGGCTTCGCCGACCTGCACCAGGTGCACCAGTGGAACCTCGACTTCATCGCCAACGGCGAGCTGACCGACAAGTACGGCCAGCTCGCCGACCGCATCGACGAGACCCTTGCGTTCATGCGCGCCTGCGGCCTGGAAAGTGCCCCGCAGCTGCGCGAGACCAGCTTCTTCACCGCCCACGAGGCGCTGCTGCTCAACTACGAGCAGGCCTTCGTGCGCCAGGACAGCCTGACCGGCGGCTGGTACGACTGCTCGGCGCACATGCTGTGGATCGGCGACCGCACCCGCCAGCTGGATGGCGCCCACGTCGAGTTCCTACGCGGCGTCGGCAACCCGATCGGCGTCAAGGTCGGCCCAAGCATGAACACCGAGGAGCTGCTGCGCCTGATCGACATCCTCAACCCGGACAACGACCCGGGCCGCCTCAACCTGATCGTGCGTATGGGCGCCGACAAGGTTGGCGAGCACCTGCCGCGACTGATCCGCGCGGTCGAGGGGGAGGGCCGCCTGGTGCTGTGGAGTTCCGACCCGATGCACGCCAACACCATCAAGGCCTCCAGCGGCTACAAGACCCGCGACTTCGTCCAGGTACTCGACGAGGTCAAGCGCTTCTTCCAGGTCCACCAGGCCGAGGGCAGCTACGCCGGCGGCATCCACATCGAGATGACCGGCCAGAACGTCACCGAGTGCATCGGCGGCACCCGCCCGGTCACCGAGGCCGGCCTGTCCGATCGCTACCACACCCACTGCGACCCGCGCCTGAACGCCGACCAGTCGCTGGAGCTGGCCTTCCTGATCGCCGATACCCTCAAGCAGGTGCGCCGCTAAGCGCCACCGTCGACGCCAGCCCGGCGTGCGTCGACGGATCGGCCGGCGGGGCGACCGTCCGTCCCGCCGCCGCCTATCCGGGCTTGGCGCTGGCACTCCGGCGCCTAAACTTTAAAGACAAGCACAAGCTCCAGTGCTTTGCTGCCGGCCTGTAGCCGGCCCTGACATCGAAGGGGGAGTGGTTGGATCATTCTGCGGAGGTGATCAACATGAAACTCTCTTACCTACTGCTGTCGCTGTGCCTGATCCCAGTGGCAAGCCAGGCCGCCGAGGAGATGGAGCCCCTGGTAATCACCCGGCCCAGCGCGGCGGCTGAGATGCCGGAAGCGGTGCCCTATCGCTATGGCATGCAGCTGGATATCGACAAGGTGATTTCCATCCACGAGCCGGATGAAATGACCTGCGAGGCGGTGACCGCGACCATGGTCTACGAGGACTCGAGCGAAACCCGTCGCGCCCTTTCCTACCTCAAGGTTCCCGCCAGCTGCAGCCGCTGGGGCTGACCGGCAACCCGCATTGCCCCCCAGGGATCGGTAGCGCAATGCGGGCCCCCGGCGCCGTTGAGTAGCGCGGCACCCGGGCACTTTCGCAGCCTCCGCGCAGGCTCCGAAAGCCAGCACTCCTGCATCTCGAACACGCCCGATGCCGTCCCTCAACGGTCATCCCAGAACGGCCGGTTGCTCTCCATCCAGATGTCGGCGCGGCCGTAGCCGATATCCTTGAGCGCCGCGTCGCTCAGGGCGGCCAACTGGCGGCGCTGGCGGGCCAGCTGACGCCAGCGGCCGATGCGCCGCCATGCCCGCCGCCACCAGGCCACGCGCTCCTCCTGTGCCATCCATGCCCCACTATCGACTTGCTTCGCATGCCCTTTCATCGCCTGATCCTCCCGCTGTGTGTGGATTCAGTCTCGATCCGGGCATAAGATCAATCCAACGAATAGTTGTTATGCAACGCATCTTGAGGATTGATGGATGAGCTATCCGAGCATCGACAGCGAGCTGCTGCGCACCTTCGTCGCCATCGCCGACAGCGGCGGCTTCACGCGCGCCGCCGAGGCGGTCAACCGCACCCAGTCGGCGGTGAGCATGCAGATGAAGCGCCTGGAGGAGGACGTGCTGCGCCGCGCGCTGTTCGAGCGCGACGGCCGTCAGGTGCGGTTGACCGCCGAGGGCCAGGTACTGCTCGGCTACGCGCGGCGCATCCTCAAGCTGCAGGGCGAACTGCTCTCCACCCTGCGCGAGCCGCACATGGTCGGCGCGGTGCGCATCGGCACGCCGGACGACTACGTGATGCGCTTCCTGCCGGGCATCCTCTCGCGCTTCGCGCAGAGCCACCCGCTGGTCCAGGTCGAGGTGCACTGCGAGCCGTCGACCCAGCTGCTGCAGCGCCAGGACCTCGACTTCAGCATCGTCACCCGCCAGCCGGGCAGCGAGATCGGCCAGCTGCTGCGCCAGGAGCGTTTCGTCTGGGCCGAGGCGCGCGGCTACAGCCCGCACGAGCAGACGCCGATGCCGCTGGCGATGTTCAACAGCGACTGCTTCTGCCGCGCCTGGGCGTGCAACGCCCTGGACGCCATCGGCCGCCCCTACCGGATCGCCTACACCAGCCCCAGCCTGTCGGCGATCATGGCGGTGGTCAGCGCAGGCCTCGCCGTCACCGCCCAGTTGCAAAGCATCATCACCCCGGACCTGCGCATCCTCGGCGAGGCCGAGGAGCTGCCGGCGCTGCCCGCCACCAGCATCGTGCTGCTGCGCCGGCCGGGCTCGGAGTCGCCCGTCACCGACACGCTCGCCGAACACATCGTCGAGGGCTTCAGGCTTTGACGCCGAGCAGCGCGGCGCACAGCAGCAGGAACAGGCTGAACAGCCCGCGCAGCAGCGGCTGCGGCAGGGCATGGGCCAGTTTCACCCCCCAGCCGATACTGAGCAGGCCGCCGATGGCCAGCGGGATGCCGGTCGCCCAGTCGACCTGGCCGTGAATGCCGTAGGTCGCCAGCGCCACCGCCGTGCTCGGCGCTGCCAGCGCCAGTGCCAGGCCCTGCGCCACCACCTGACTGACGCCGAACGCCAGGGTCAGCACCGGCGTGGCCACCACCGCGCCACCGACGCCGAACAGGCCGCCGACCAGCCCGGAGCCGCTGCCGAGCATGCCCAGCCAGGGCCAGGGACGGTTCAGGACAGGGCTGCCCGCCCCGGCGCGCAAGTACACCTGAGTCAGGTTCCAGGCCGCCAGCGCCAGCAGGAATGCGACGAAACCGCGGCGCATCGCCTCGGCATCCAGGCCCACCGCAATCCCGGCGCCCACCCAGGCGAGGCAGAACGAGGAAAAGCCGAGCAGCAGCGCATGCCGCCAATCGATGCGATTGCGCTGGTGGTAGCGACGCAGCGCGAGCAGCACGTTGGGCACTACCATCACCAGCGCGGTCCCTTGGGCCAGTTGCTGGTCGAGGCCGAATAGCAGGCCGAGAGCGGGAATCGCCAGCAGGCCGCCGCCGATGCCGAACAGACCACCGAGGGCGCCGAGCAGCAGGCCGAGGCCGATGTCGAGGAAAAACTGCAGCAGGGTCATGGCGCCTCCGGAAAAGATGGAGCCATGCTACGCAGGGGCTGCTGGGCGCGAAACGCAAAGCCATGCACAATGGCTGTGCTCATTTCGCAAAGCGAACACCCATGAACGCCGATCCCCTCACCAGCCAGCTCGACCTGTTCCTCGACGTGCTGGCCTGCGGCAGCTTCTCCGCCGCCGCCCGCCGTCACCAGCTCACCCCCTCGGCGGTGGCGCGGCGCATCGACGCGCTGGAACAATCGCTGGGCAGCACCCTGGTCCAGCGCAGCACCCACGCGGTAAAGGCCACCCCGGCGGGCCTGGCGTTCGCCGAGCGCGCCCGGCGCATCCTCGACGAACTGCGCCTGGCCCGCGCCGAAGCGGTGTCCTTGAGCAGCGCGCCGGAGGGGCTGATCCGCATCGACGCCCCGGCTCCTTTCGGCCGCCGCCACCTGGCGCCGGCCATCGCCGAGTTCCTGGTCGCCTATCCCGGTCTGGACGTGCAGCTGCGCCTGATCGACAGCTTCGTCGACCTGCAGGGCGAACACCTCGGCCAGGTCGACCTGGTGCTGCGCATCGGCCCGCTGGCCGACACGCGCCTGGTCGCCACACCGCTGGCGCCGATGCGGCGCGTCCTCTGCGCCAGCCCGGAGTATCTGAAGCGCCGCGGCACGCCCACCGATCCGCGCGAGCTCCCCGAGCACGACGGTCTCGACTGGGACGCCCTCGCCCCGCCCCATGCCTGGCGCTTCGAGATCGACGGACAGAGCCGGCTCATCCGCCCCGGCCGTCTGCGGATGACCGCCAACAATGCGGAAACCCTGCTGTTCGCCGCCCAGGCCGGGCTCGGCATCGCCCATCTGCCGACCTGGCTGATCAGCGACTACCTGCTACGCGGCGAACTGATACCACTGTTCTGCGAGGGCGGCCTGCCGAAGGCCGAGCCGAGCGGCATCTACGCCCTGCGCCTGCCGCAACCCGCCGCGTCGCGCACCCGCCTCCTGCTGGAGTTCCTCAAGAACCGCTTCGGCCCACTGCCGCCCTGGGACCTGGCGCTGCAGGCCAGCTTCGGCAAATAGGCGCGCAGAAACGCAAAAGCCCGGCGCTAGGCCGGGCTCTTGTATACACGCGTCAGACTCAGGCTTGCGGAGCCTGGGTACGGCCCTTGTAGGAGCCGTCGCGGGTGTCGATTTCGATCCAGTCGTCGATGTTGACGAAATCGGCCACTTTGACTTCGGTGCCGTTGCGCAGCTTGGCCGGCTTCATCACCTTGCCGCTGGTGTCGCCACGGGCAGCGGTCTCGGTGTAGGTGACCTGACGCACGATGGTGGTCGGCAGGTCGACGGAGATCACCTTGCCTTCGAAGAACACGGCTTCGCAGACGTCGGTCATGCCTTCTTCGATGAACGGCAGGACGCTTTCCAGATCTTCCGCACGCAGTTCATAGGAGTTGTACTCCGGATCCATGAACACGTAGTCCTCGCCGCTGATGTAGGACAGGGTCACTTCCTTGCGATCGAGGATGACCGGCTCCATCTTGTCGTCGGCCTTGTAAACGGTTTCGGTCTTGGAACCGTTGATCAGGTTGCGCAGCTTCATCTTGACGATGGCGCTGTTACGGCCGGACTTGGTGAATTCAGCTTTCTGAATCAGCCACGGCTGGCCGTCGATCAGGGCTACGCTGTTGGCCTTCATTTCTTGTGCGGTTTTCATGCGAAATATCCGGATGTGACTGGAGGTACAAGATCTAAGCCGCACATTATAGCGAACTCAGGTAAAACTGTTCCAGCGCCGCCGCAAGATCGGGTCGGGAGGCCTGCTCCGCGCACCAGAGTTCGGCATGCGCGCGCCACTCCGCCCAGTGCGGCTGCAGCGTCTGCCATGCCGCGCCCATCCCTGCCCCGGCATTCCACGCCTGCCACAGCTGTCGCACCGCCAGGGCCGCCGACGGCGACAGCCCCTGCAGGTAGAGCGCCAGAAACGCCTCCAGCTTCTCCCAGTGGGCATCCTCCTGTTGCTGATAGATGTGCCAGAGCAACGGCCGCCCGGCCCACTGCGCGCGCATGAAGGAATCCTCGCCGCGCACCGCGTTGAAGTCGCAGCACCACAAGAGGCGGTCGTAGTCGTCCTGGGACACGAACGGCAGCACCTGCACCTGCAGATTGCCGCGCCGGGCGACGAAGCCCGGTTGCAGTTCATTCGCCTCGCCCAGCCACCGGCGCAGATCGCCGAGAATCCGTCCGCGCGGCACCAGCAGACGGGTCGCCTGCGGATCGGCGGCCAGCGCATCCAGCCACTCGCCCAGGCCGGGATTCTCGTAGGCGAACAGCGAGATCAGCCGCTCCGCGCCCTGCACGGTGACGCCCAGGCCGGCGAGAAACGCCTGTCGCGCCGCCTCATCGGCCTGGAAGGCACGCCGCCGCGCCAGCAGGTCGCCCTCGCGCAGCACCCCGCCGGTACCGGCGACGAAGCCGGGAAAGAAGAAGTACTTCTGCAAGCCCTGCCCCTGCGGCGACGGCAGGCCATGGCAGCCGGCCACCCAGTCCTCGGCGCTGAGATACTCCAGGTTCAGCCACAAGGGCCGCTTCCCGGCGGCGCGCATGGCGGCGACCTGGGCTTCCGGCAGGGTGCAGCCGAAGGCTTCGATCACCACGTCGGGCTGCGGCTGCGGCTGCCAATCCTTCGCCCAGTGGCAGACCTCCACGCCGGCCACCTGTTGACGCGCCAAGCCGGCATCGGCCTGGGGACAGAGCGCGACGAAGGCGGCCGGCTCGTCGACCCACAGGCGCACCCGATGGCCATATTCGGCCGCCAGCTGACGCGCCAGCCGCCAGGTCACCCCGATGTCGCCATAGTTGTCCACCACGTTGCAGAAAATATCCCAGCTCGCCATTTGCCCCTCCCCCTCGGCCGGAGCGCAGTCTAGCAGCAACCCCCTCACCCCCAATTCCACCCTAAGCTAATGAAAAAATTGAAAAAACCTTTGCATTTCAAAAAGGCTTCGACTACATTGTGCGCCGTCGACAGGGCAACGCCCCAACGACGCGAAATATGGTGAGGTGTCCGAGCGGTTGAAGGAGCACGCCTGGAAAGTGTGTATACGGGAAACCGTATCGAGGGTTCGAATCCCTCCCTCACCGCCATATTTGATAGCAAAAGCCCCGCAATGCGGGGCTTTTGCGTTTCTGGGTATTTTGTTTCCACACTTGCTCGCACATCTGGACTGCGCGTGCCCCGCCCGCCAGACCACGATACGGCTATGGTGGAAAGGTAGGCATACGAAGCAATGTCCTGCTGGAAGGATCTGAACCTCCTCCCTCTCTCCTGGCTACCCAGCAGCTCCAGGCCACTACCAACAGCCCTGCATCGGGGCAGCCGGCAGATCGGGCTGATGGATCAAGAGCAGGCTCTTTGCTGCATCAGGCCCGGCATGGTTTGGTAAAGGCGCGCCGAGGGCTGGTCGGTCGGCGGCGATCCGCACAAGGACGCGGACTACGACGTGGCGAACCGCTCGGGCGACATCGGCGAGTGGGAACGCAACCTGCGCTTCGACTACGTGGTGCAGAGCGGCGCCCTCAAGGGCCTCGGCCTTGCCTGGCTGAATGCCTCGCTGCGCCGCGACGTGACCACCACCATCGACGAAAACCGGTTGATCGTCAGCTACAGCCTGCCGCCACTCTAACCCACCCCTTCGACGGCAGAGTCCTCTGCCGCCTGCCCTGCCTCAGGCTGCGTTCCAGCTGACGCCTCCGCGCGCGCCTTGAGGCTGTGGTTCATGGCATCGAAGCCTTGCCGCGTGTGGGTCAGCCTGCGGCGCAGCAGACCCACGAGCAGACCGCTGAAGGTTTCGGAATGCACCAGGCGCGTGGTTCCGTTGCCCCGTCGGAGCAGCTCGAAATGATGCTCGCCATCGAGCAGGCCCGGCACCAGCCAGTGGCCCCGCCAGCGCATCGACTGGTCAGGGGCGACCTCCATCAGCCTGGGCGCGAAGCACATGTCGCCTTGCCCGGGAGACTGGATGCGGATGCGCAGTCTTTGCCCCGCGGCCACCTCCCCCTCGATCTGGCGAATGAAGGGGTTCCATGCCGGGTAGGATGCGAAGTCGGTGAGCACTCGCCAGATCTGCGCCGGCGTGGCGTGGATGTCGATCTGCGTGTGCAAGTGCAACAAACCCATAGCGATAACTCCCCCTTCTGGCCTGAATCAAACCGTATTGCCGGCGATTCTTCTGAGATCAGGCACGCTGGCGAACTCTTCCTCAGGCGCCAGCCTGCCAAGGGCTTCCCGGGTGCCATAACCCCAGGCGACTGCACCAAATGCGAGGCATGCGGATTTGGCCGCCTCGTGGTCGGTCGGCTGGTCGCCGATATAGATGGCTGCCGTGGAGGCTATTCCGGCTCGGCGCAGAACTCGGCGCAGGCGCGAGGCCTTGCCGAAGATGGAGGCTCCACATTCGAAATGGCTGAAATGCCGGCAGCTCGCACCGAGAACGCGGGCGATGTTTTCATGGGCATTGGACGACACCAGCGCGACAACGATCCCGCGCTCGGTCAGGTATGAAAGTGTCGTGTCCACCTCGTCGAAGAGCGGGATCTCCTCTATCCGTTCCCGCATCAGCGCCATGAAGCCCTGCGCCACCATTGGCAGTTTCCAGGAGGCTATGCCGAGGTGGCTCATGAGCTCGCGAGGGCTGCGCCCTCTGAGCATTTCGACTTCCTCCCGATCAACCCGCTTGAACGAATATCTGTCGGCCAGCGTGTCGATGATCGACACGAAGAACGGGAAGGAGTCGGCAAGCGTGCCATCGAAGTCGAAGATGGCGAGTTCGTACCCTGGAGCCGGGCCTTTTTGCGGTTTTGTCACGATTGTCTCTATTACCTTGAGGATTGCCCTGTGCAAACGGTACAGCGACTGGCTGCGCCGACCTGCAGTGCAGCCTGCCGTGTTCAGACATGCGCAGGCTGCCGGCGCTGGCAGGTTCAGCGCAGCGCTATCGGAAGTTGCTCGCGGTCAGCTGGCGTGCGGCTGGGCGCAGCCCATCAGGGACGCCACGGCTTTTTCCAGGAAGGCCAGGCTGCGGGCTTCGAGCCAGGTTCCCTCGGCGAGGCTGGGCTCCTGCTGCATGGCCTGGCGGATCTTGCGATGGGTATCCGGATCGCTGCCGGCATATCCGTGCAGCATGGCCAGCCAGCGCCCGGCCAGACGCTGACCGTCCTCGCCATCCGGCTCGGCGCCGGCATCGATGGCGCAGCGCAAGTCGATCAGCAATTGCGGCCAGCCCTTCATCTCCCGCGCATAGTGCTGCCGCATGAAGGCGAACTCACCGGCCGAGAGGTAGCGGGCGAACACGGCCAGCTTGCTCTCGGCAAAGGCCTCCAGCAGGAATGCAACCACGCTCGGGGCGACGCCCAGTTGCTCCTGGAACAGCGGCTCGCTGGCGTGCATGGCGTCCAGTCTGGCCAACCAGTCGGGATTCGCAGCGGTGTCGCGCTCGAGAGTTCGCATCCAGCGGCGGGCGAATTGCTGCGCGGCCTCGCTGGCTGGCGACGCTCCCGCCGCGTAGAGGAGGTTGGCCTCGCGGGCCAGTTCGGCCCATTCCGCCCGCAGGGTATCGTCTGCCCGGTAGAACGGCAGGTTGGCGAGTTCGTCTTGGGTAAAGTACTGCTCGTACATGGACATCAGCTCCAGTGTTTTCAGCCAGTCGTCCAGCTCCGGCTCCTCGCCCTCCGTGAGCCGGGCCTTGAGTTGGCTCAGCCGGTAGCGCAGTTGGATCTGTTGCGCGAGCAGCCGATCGATGGCCTTGATCTGACTGTCGATGAGGGGGGCGAGAGCGAAGTCCGGACGGTCGAGAGCCGCGCCGATGTCTGCCAGCGTCATGCCGAGCCCGCGCAGCGCCTGGATCTGGTGCAGGCGGGCGATGTCCTCGCGGTTGTAGAGGCGGTAGCCGGCTTCGGTGCGGGCCGAAGGACGGAGCAGTCCGATGTCGTCATAGTGATGGAGGGTACGAACGGTCAAACCCGTGCGCCTGGCCAGTTCACCTACTCGCAGCAACATCTTCGAACTCCTGTTTCCTGGGGCGAGATCCATGCTGAGGCCTCACGTTGCGTGAGGATCAAGCCCCTGATCGTAACAGCAGGGGCAAGCCTGCCCAGAATCGGGCGACCGAGCGCAGCCGCCCCTCGGCGGCACGGCGGACGATGCCCGTCAGTCCTGCCGGGTGACTTCAAGCCTGCGGATGTCGAAGCCCTGATGCGAAGGCCTGGTCAGCAGGTTCCGGTAGTCATCGGCTGCGATAACGGGTGTCCTGGCCAGTATCCACAGATATTCTTTTTCCGGCTCGCTCACGGCAACCAGCTGGTAGTGCTCGTCACTGCATCCTCCCGGGCACGCGCCGAAAATCACCCCGCTCCCCGCTCGACCAGGCGCTGCACATCGGCATCGCGGGCCGCGGCCGCGGCGCTCAGACGGCGCAGGCTGGTCATGTACAGCGCGCCGGCCAGGGTGCGGGCCTTGATCACCACCGCTCCGCCGCCGGGCAGCGGGCGGACCAGGGTCACCCGGCCCTTGCGGTTCTCGAGCAGCACGCCCTCGTGCAGGGCAGGCTGGACCCGCGCCCAGTTGTCCGGGCTGAGGTCGGCACGCCCGCTGGTGGCGCCGAGCACCACCACCTGCGACTTGAGGCCGCCGACGGCCGGCGCGCTGTCGGCCAGCCAGGCCAGCGGAAAGACCCCGCGCGGCGAGCGCAGCCAGTCGCTCAGCACCTCGCCCATGCGCCGGACGGTGATGCGCGCCAGGCCCGGGTGGCGGCGGTCGGCCTTCTGCCGCCGGGAGAGCGGCAGCGGCTGCATGGGCCCGGCCGCCCCCGGGTTGTAGGCCCAGCCGGGCTCGATGCCCTTGGGTATCCGCACCACCTCGCCGGTGCGCGGGTTGAGGTACTCCTCGGTGCCTTCGTCCGGCGCGGTCTCGCTGACCACGCCTTGGGCGCGCAGGCGTTCGGCTTCGAGCTCGCTGACCGCGCGCACATGGCACTTGCAGGCCCAGCCGTTGGGCGGGAAGTGGGTTTGCCACCAGGGATGGTCGACCGGCAGCAGACAGCCGGCCCAGCGCAGGTGATCGAGCCGGTGCTCGCGGGACGCCCCCAGCTCGTACAGCAGGTAGGGATGGGTGGCCTTGGTGCGCTGGATGCGCTGCCACTGGCCCGCCGCATGAGCAGTGCGCAGGTTGATGGTGTAGATGGTGCTCAGCCGGCGCGGGCTGCCCAGCTGCACTTCCTGGATGACGCCCTCCACCGGGTCGAACAGCTCCTGCCGACCCCACCACCCCATGCGCTCCAGCAGCGGCTGCAGCTCGCCCCTGAACTCGGCGAAGCTCTGGCCCTCGGCCAGCGCCTTGTCCACCTGCGCGCGAATGCCTTCGAGAATGTCCAGGCGCATGGCCTTGGCCACGGTGAAAACGCTGGCGTGCTCCGCCTGCCACACGTCGTGGTAGTCGAAGCTGATCTTGTAGGCCTTGGCGCGAAACCAGTCGAGCGCTTCCCTGGACACCGGCCCGCTGGTCACGGGGTTACCCCGCCAGCGACATCGACCATACCGCAGGAGCGGAACACGGCGGGGCGGCCGTAGACGTCGAGGATTGGCGACTCGCTCATTACCAGAGCCCTCCCGCGCGCCCGCCGCGCGGCGAGGCGTCGTCACATGGTCGGGTTGGGGACGGTCCGGGGCACGGCTGCGTAGCCACGGGCCCCGACCTTCATGCGGCTGCCAGTATAAGCCCGTACGCCTGCCACCGGGCGCGCCTGTCGCCGCCCCGGCTGGCCGGCAGCCCCACATCGGCGCAGCAGCGGTCGCGCCCAGCGTGCCGGGCGGCAAGGCCGATGTTTCAGCTTACCGCCCAACCCAGGCAAATCCCCCGCCCTCGCCTTTCCGGCGGTTAGCGGGGAACGCTGCGCCTCAAGCGCGCAACGTCACGCTCACGCCAGGACTTTCACAGCTGCTCCAGCGCCTGCAGGAAGTCGGCGACGATGTCCGCCGCCTCCTCGATGCCCACCGAAACGCGCACGGTGCCGTCGTGGATGTCCAGGCTGGCCAGGGTTTCCGGCGCCAGCGCGCGGTGCGAGGTCTTGCCCGGGTGGCTGATGCTGGTCGCCACGCCGGCCAGCGAAGGCGCGAACGCCGCCAGCTGCAGGGTCTGGATCAGCCGGTCGACCTCGGCCAGCCCGCCCTTGAGGGTGAAGCTGAGCATCCCCGAATAGCCATTGGGGAACAGGCGACGGGCCAGCTCAAAGTCCGGGTGCGACGGCAGCCCCGGATAGTAGACGCGCGCCACCTTGGGATGGGCCTCGAGCGCCTCGGCCAGCGCCTGGGCGTTGCGCGAGTGGGCCTGCATGCGCAGGGCCAGGGTCTTGGCGCCGCGGAAGGTCAGCCAGGCCTCGAACGGGCTGGCGCTGCCGCCGGCGTTGATCTGGAAGCGCCGCGCCTGGGCCACCCATTCGGCGTCGCCGACCAGGATGCCGCCGGTGGCGTCGCTGTGCCCGTTGAGGTACTTGGTGGTGCTGTGCAGCACCAGGTCGGCGCCGTCGGCCAGCGGGCGGTACAGCGCCGGCGAGAGGAAGGTGTTGTCCACCACCAGCTTCAGACCGCGGCGCTTGGCCAGCGCCGCCAGCGCCGGGATGTCGCTGACCCGCACCAGCGGGTTGGACGCGGTTTCCGTATAGATCAGCCGGGTCTGCGGGGTGATCGCCGCCTCCACCGCGGCCAGGTCGCCGATGTCGACCAGCGTGGAGGCGATGCCGAAGCGGCCCAGCTCCTTCTCGATCAGGCTCTGCGTGGTGCCGTACAGCTCGCGGCTGGCGACCAGGTGGTCTCCGGCGCTCAGCACGCCCTGCAGCGCGGCGCTGATCGCCGCCATCCCCGAGGCGCAGAACAGCGCCGCCTCGCCGCCCTCCAGGTCCCGGAGCAGCGCCTCCAGCGCCGCCGGGTTGGGATTGCCGATGCGCGTGTACATGTAGTTGTCGGGATTGCCGGCGAGGAAATCGTCGACCTGCGCCAGCGAGTCGTAGACGAACACCGAGGTCTGGTAGATCGGCTGGCTCTTGGCGTGGGTGACCATGTGGCGGTCGACGTCGTTGCCGCTGTGCACGGCGCGGGTAGCGAGACCCTGGGAAGGCTTGGACATGCGCGAATTCCGGAGAGAAACAGGCGGACAGCATAGCGCCGCCAGCACCTGCGGCGGCAAGGGGATGGCGTCTGCCGCGCCCCGGCGCGGCAGACTGCGCAGGCCTCAGTCCGGCAGGCCGAACAGCCGCGCGGCGTTGCCGTAGAGCAGCTTGTCCATGACGCTTTCCTTGAAGCCGAGGGCGAGGAAATCGTCGATGGTCGGCCAGATCGGCCGGAACGGGTAGGACGAGCCGAACAGCAGCTGCTCGCCGAGGAAGCCGTTGGCCGCCTGCACGAAGGCCGCGCTGCCGGGCAGGAACAGGTACATGTCCGGCACGGCGAGGATGTTCTCGTAGCGGAAGGCGACGCCGAGCAGCTGGTCCACGTTCGGCCAGTAGCCGTGGTAGCAGACGATCTTGAGCGTCGGGAAGGCGCGGGCGATCTTCGCCAGCCGCCCCGGGTCGTTGAACGCCGGGTCGGGGGTGGTCGGCCCGCTCATCAAGAACAGCGGAATGCCGCGCGCCGCCAGGTGCTCGTAGATCGGCCAGTACAGCGGATCGTCCGGATGGCGTGCCGGCTCGGCAAAACCCGGCTCCAGGTCGATGCCGGCGAGGCCCAGCCGGTCGATGGCGCGGTCGATCTCGGCGATGGCGCCCTCCACGCCCTGCAGCGTCGGGTCGATGCCGGCGATGCCGAGCAGCTCCTCGTGACCGTGGACGATCTCGTGGATGAAGTCGTTGGGCAGGTGCTGGCCCGGCGTGTGGCGGCCGACCACCACCGCCTTGCTCAGCCCGGCCTCGCGCACCTCGGCGAGGAAGCCCTCGGCGGTCAGCGAGCGCTCGAAGTGGGCATCGTCGCCGCGGGTGCCGACTCGCCGGTTCAGCCAGCGTGCCGCCGTGTGGGCGGCGTTGCCTGGCGTCGCGCCGAAGAAGTCGTGCAGGTACGCCGGCCGGCAGCGCATGTCGATGACTCTCATGCGGCAGCTCCGTCCTTCTGGGTGGCGCGCACGTCGAAGGCGCCGCCGGTCACTTCCTCGTCGATGGTCACCGGCTTCTTGCCCGGCAGCAGCGGGAACACCAACTCGGCGAAGCGGATCGACTCCTCCAGGTGCGGGTAGCCGGACAGCACGAAGCTGTCGACGCCCAGGTCGACGTACTCCTGCAGGCGCGCCGCCACGGTCTGCGGATCGCCGACCAGCGCGGTGCCGGCCCCGCCGCGCACCAGGCCGACGCCGGCCCACAGGTTGGGGCTGACCTCCAGCTGGTCGCGGCGCCCGCCGTGCAGCGCGGCCATGCGGCGCTGGCCCTCGGAGTCCATCTTGGCGTAGTTGGCCTGCGCCTTGGCGATGGTCTCGTCGTCGAGGTGGCTGATCAGCTGCTCGGCGGCGGCCCAGGCTTCGGCATTGGTCTCGCGCACGATCACGTGCAGGCGCACGCCGAAGCGCACGGTGCGCCCGTACTTCTTCGCCCGCTCGCGCACGTCGGCGATCTTCTCGGCGACCGCCGCCGGCGGCTCGCCCCAGGTCAGGTAGGCGTCGACGTGCTTGGCCGCCAGCTCGTGGGCGGCCGGCGAGGAACCACCGAAGTACAGCGGCGGATAGGGTTTCTGCACCGGCGGGAAGAAGTTCTTCGCGCCCTTGACGGTGACGTGCTTGCCTTCGAAATCGACGGTATTGCCGGCCAGCAGGTCGCGCCACACGGTCAGCACCTCGTCGGCCGCTTCGTAGCGCTCGTCGTGGCCGAGGAACACGCCGTCGGCGGCCAGCTCGGTGGCATCGCCGCCGGGCACCACGTTGAGCAGCAGGCGGCCCTTGAGCGCCTGGTCGAGGGTGGCGGCCTGGCGCGCGGTAGCGGTCGGTCCGCTGACCGAGGTGCGCAGCGCCACCAGCAGCTTGATGCGGCTGGTCACCGGCACCAGGCTGGCTGCGGTCACCCAGGGGTCCAGGCAGCTGCTGCCGGTGGGGATCAGCAGGCCGTCGTAGCCCAGGCTTTCCGCGGTCACGGCGATCTGCCGCATGTATTCGTTGGTTGCCGGCCGGCCGGAGGAGGACTTGCCGAGATAGCGGGTGTCGCCGGAGGTGGGGAGGAACCAGAAGATGTCCAGGCTCATGAATGCTTGCCTCAAGTGTCGAACGGGATGGCCTTGGCGGTCGCGCTGGCGACCAGGGTCATCGCAAGGCGCACAGCGGTTGGCTGCTGGCGTGGTACGGGCGAGCGTTCTGTGCCGCTCTTGCTCCGAGCAGAGCAAGGCGCATACCAGCGCCGCAAAAGCCCCCATCGAGCAGGCAAAAGCCACGTTCATGCAGCCATCTTGGGCGCACAAGCAAAATCCAGGACTTTCCCCGTACAGCCTGGCGACACCGGGGAACTGGGCAAATCCGCGCAAACTGTTGATTCGCTGTTGCGCCGCCAACAGTTGCCGGACGAACACCTGCCGCGAGCCCGGCGACTGTCCGCAAGCCGGCCAGTAGCCGCGTGTTCATCTGCCATGGGCAGCCGCCTCATATTCCATAAAAGAATTAAAATAAAATTAATAATTATTTTTTAGGAATATACGTCAGCCCCTAGAGTGGCGGCATCCGGCCACCGCGCCACACCGACTAGCCCACTAGAGGACTCCGCCATGTCCGCCGCCGACGACCATTCCTCTCTCGACCCCCTCCCCGCCCTCGACCTGCCGGCCGCCCAGGTACTCGCTCCCGAGGAGCTGCTGGCGCGCGGTCGCCAGCGCGGCCAGCAGGCTCAGCTCGACTACACCGGCAGCCTGTACCCGACCGAGGCCTGGGCGCTGGTGGAACGCGGCGCGGCCCGGCTGATCGACGTACGCACCGCCGAGGAGCTCAAGTTCGTCGGCCGGGTGCCGGGCGCCCAGCACGTCGCCTGGCAGAGCGGGCCGGCGCTGATCAAGAACCCGCGCTTCCTGCGCGAGCTGGAGGCCAAGGGCGGCCGCGACCAGGTGCTGGTCCTGCTGTGCCGCAGCGGCAAGCGCTCGGCCGCCGCCGCCAGCGCCGCGGCCAAGGCCGGCTTCAGCCAGGTATTCAACGTGCTGGAGGGCTTCGAGGGCGACCTCGACGCCAACCAGCAGCGCGGCGACAGCGGCGGCTGGCGGCACCGCGGCCTGCCCTGGCTGCAGGACTGACGGACCAACGGGCGGCCGGCCGGCGTTTGCGGCGGGCCGCGGCACCTCGGAAGGAAACAATCGATGAATCAGCGTGTGACGCCGGCCGCCGCGAGCGGCTGGCAACTGGAGAATATCGTCCGCGATCTGCGCACCGCGCGCAGCGAATGGCGCACCGAGCATGGCCGCGCCCGCGAACCGGGCGGCCGCGAGCTGCCCTCGCGGCCGATCATGGGCGAGATCGTCGAGTCGCTGGCCGGCGCGCTGTTCCCCATGCGCCTGGGCCCGCCCGACCTGCGCCAGGAGAGCGAGGACTTCTACGTCGGCCACACCCTCGACGCCGCCCTCAACGCCCTACTGCAACAGGTCTGCCTGGAGCTGGCGCACGCCGCACGCCCCGGCACTCCGCCCGGCGCGCAGATCGAGCGCCAGGCGCGGCGCATCGTCCAGGACTTCGCCCTGACCCTGCCGGCACTGCGCCGCCTGCTCGACGGCGACGTGATGGCCGCCTACCGGGGCGACCCGGCGGCGCGCAGCGTCGACGAGGTGCTGCTGTGCTATCCGGGCGTCATCGCGGTGATCCACCACCGCATCGCCCATCACCTGTACAACGCCGGGCTGCCGCTGCTGGCGCGGATCATCGCCGAGCTGGCGCATTCGGCCACCGGCATCGACATCCATCCCGGCGCGCAGATCGGCCGCAGCTTCTTCATCGACCACGGCACCGGCGTGGTGATCGGCGAAACCGCGGTGATCGGCGAGCGGGTGCGCATCTACCAGGCGGTGACCCTGGGCGCCAAGCGCTTCGAATCCGACCAGACCGGCCAGCTGCTCAAGGGGCAGCCGCGCCATCCCATCGTTGAAGACGACGTGGTGATCTACGCCGGGGCCACCATCCTCGGGCGCATCACCATCGGCGCCGGTTCCACCATCGGTGGAAACGTCTGGCTGACGCGCAGCGTGCCCGCGGGCAGCAACGTCAGCCAGGCGAACCTGCAGAACCAGGTGGGCAACGTGGGGTAGTCGCGTGCGACGAACCCTCCGGCCCCACGACCCGAACTCATCTGGAGCTTTACATGGCTGATACCCAGGATGTACGCCTGGCGCTAGGCGACAGCGCCGCCCGCCAACTGGCCAACGCAACCAAGACCGTCCCGCAGCTTTCCACCATCACGCCGCGCTGGCTGGTCCACCTGCTGCAATGGAACCCGGTGGAAGCCGGCATCTTCCGCCTCAACCGGGTGAAGAACCCGCTCAACGTGCAGGTCGCCTGCTCGCAGCGCGACGAGGCGGTGCTGCCGCAGACCTTCGTCGACTACGAGGACCAGCCGCGCGAGTACTTCCTCAACGCGGTGACCACCATCCTCGACGTGCACACCCGCGTCTCCGACCTGTACAACAGCCCGCACGACCAGATCCGCGAGCAGCTGCGCCTGACCATCGAGACCATCAAGGAGCGTCAGGAAAACGAGCTGATCAACAACCCCGAGTACGGCCTGCTGGCCAGCGTCGACCCGACCCAGCGCATTTCCACGCTGACCGGCGCGCCGACCCCGGACGATATGGACGAACTGATCGCCAAGGTATGGAAGGAGCCGGCCTTCTTCCTCACCCACCCGCTGGCCATCGCCGCCTTCGGCCGCGAGTGCACCCGCCGCGGCGTGCCGCCGCCCACCGTCAGCCTGTTCGGCTCGCAGTTCCTCACCTGGCGCGGCCTGCCGCTGATCCCCTCGGACAAGGTGCCGGTCGACGAGAACGGCAAGACCAAGATCCTCCTGCTGCGCGTCGGCGAGCAGCGCCAGGGCGTGATCGGCCTGTATCAGCCGGGAGTGGCCGGCGAACAGAGCCCGGGGCTGTCGGTGCGCTTCATGGGCATCAACCGCAACGCCATCGCCTCCTACCTGATCTCGCTGTACTGCTCGCTGGCGGTGCTGACCGAGGATGCCCTGGCGGTGCTCGATGACGTGGAGGTCGGCAAGTACCATGACTATCCGGACACTTACAAGTAACCCCGCGGAGCTGCCCGGCGCCGAGGCGCCGGCCGGCCTGCCGGACGTCGGCACCCTGGCGCAGCTGGCCAACCAGTTCTTCGCCAGCCTGCCGGGCGAAGCGTTCGCCCGCCCCGCCCCGGCGTCCGAGCTGACGCTGGGCAATAGCCCGGCGCCCAGCCTGGCTGCTGTCGAACCGCCGGGGCCGGCAACCCCGCCCGCGGGCGGCTTCGACGGTTTCAATCTCGGCTCGCCCGAGGCCTACACCGCGGCGATCCCGCAGGTGGCGCCGTCCGCCGGAGGCCATGCGCCCTCGGCGGGTGGCGCGCCGGCCTCGGCGTACTACTTCGTCGGCGAGTCGCGCGAGCCGGGCAAAGCCGTGCCTGCCGCACCGGCACCCAGCGAAAGCCGCATCGACCCGCAGCCCTTCGCGATGCCGGGCGGCGATGCGCTGGGGCAGATCCTGCAGTCGATCGTCGGCCGGCGAGAACCCTCCGCCACGCCGGCCAGACCGCAGGCGCCGGCCAGCGCGGGGCAGTTCTACTTCCTCGATCAGGGGAATGTGCCGCGCCTGGAGACCCGCGCCGAGCAGCGCCCGCAGCTGCATAGCCACGCGGCCTTCGACGTGCAGGCGATCCGCCGCGACTTCCCGATCCTCGCCGAGCGGGTCGACGGCAAGCCGCTGGTCTGGTTCGACAACGCCGCCACCACGCAGAAGCCGACGGCGGTGATCGAACGCCTGAAGTACTTCTACGAGCACGAGAACTCCAACATCCACCGCGCCGCGCACGAACTGGCGGCGCGCGCCACCGACGCCTACGAGGGCGCGCGCAACACCGTGGCGCGCTTCATCGGCGCGCGCTCGGCGGAGGAGATCGTCTTCGTGCGCGGTGCCACCGAGGCGATCAACCTGGTGGCCAACACCTTCGGCCGCAAGTACATCGGCGCCGGCGACGAGATCATCGTTTCCCAGCTCGAACACCACGCCAACATCGTGCCCTGGCAGCAGCTGGCGGCCGAGGTGGGCGCGAAGATCCGCGTGATCCCGGTGGACGACTCGGGACAGATCATCCTCGAGGAGTACGCCAGGCTGCTGTGTGCGCGCACCAGGCTGGTGGCCATCACCCAGGTCTCCAACGCCCTGGGCACGGTGACCCCGGTGGCCGAGGTGATCGCCCTCGCCCACGGCGTCGGCGCGCGGGTGCTGGTCGACGGCGCGCAGTCGGTGTCGCACCTCAAGGTCGACGTGCGCGCGCTGGACGCGGACTTCTTCGTGTTCTCCGGGCACAAGATCTTCGGCCCCACCGGCATCGGCGTGGTCTATGGCAAGCGCGAACTGCTGGAGACCCTGCCGCCGTGGCAGGGCGGCGGCAACATGATCGCCGACGTGACCTTCGAGCGGACGCTGTACCAGCCGGCACCGGCGCGTTTCGAAGCCGGCACCGGCAACATCGCCGACGCGGTGGGCCTGGCGGCGGCGCTCGATTACGTCGAGCGCATCGGCCTGGACAACATCGCCCGCTACGAGCACGACCTGCTGGCCTACGCCACCCGCGGCCTGTCGAGCATCCCCGGCCTGCGCCTGGTCGGCACCGCGGCGCACAAGGCCAGCGTGGCGTCCTTCGTGCTGGAGGGCTACCGCACCGAACAAGTCGGCGCGGCCCTCAACCGCGAAGGCATCGCCGTACGCTCCGGCCACCACTGCGCGCAGCCGATCCTGCGCCGCTTCGGCCTGGAAGCCACCGTGCGGCCATCGCTTGCGTTCTACAACACCTGCGAGGAGGTTGATCTGCTGGTTGAAACGGTCAGGCGGTTGGCGAATCGGCGCTGAGGCGTTGCATAAAAGCAAAAGCCCCCGGTCGGGAGACTAGGGGCTTTTTTGTTGGAGTGCTTACGATCCGTCGTGGACGTTGGCGAGGGTTGACCAGAAGCGGAGGTGGAGGGGGAAAATAAATCTGTCCCCATTTCCGCGGGGACGATGCGGAACGGGCGGTCGTTGTAGGTGAGGTGGATCTGCTTGGCGGGCTCGCTCGGGCCGTCGACCGCGCCCGGATTCGCCGCGGCGCCGTTCAGCGCGCTTCATCTCGTTGACGCCGTTGCTATACACCTCTTTCCACTTCGCCGCTTCCCTGCCGGTGAAGCCCATGCAGAGGAAGGTGAAGCCATCTCGGGTCAGGCGGTACTGGGTGAGCTTCCGTCCGGTCGAGTCGGTGTATTCACCCAACGCAAAATTGCGTTCAGTGAACTCTGCCGAGCAGTCCAGCTTGCTGATCGCTCGAATCACATCGGCGTGGCGCTTACCGAAATGGGCAGAGACATCGAGGTTGGTGGTGGTCGGCTGACCGTCAACCAGTTCGACAAGGATGGGGGTTGAAGCGGGTGCGATGGCTTTCATGGGGTGGATCTCCTGTGAGGTAGGAGGCTCCGCGCCCGAGGCCAATGGGGCGGACGGAGCCGTGCAGGTTGGCCTACGGGCTCACAGGGGCCGACCACCCTTGCGGGTGCCCACACGACTCCACCCATAACGCAGGCGTTGCCATGCTGCGGGCGCAAAAAAACCGCTCAAAAGCGGCGACTGCGTCTGCCTGTGAATTTCCGGGAGGCCAATCCCAGGTCGCTGGATTGACAGCGACCAATGGAGCCCAATTGGGATATGGATAAGGTGTCAAGCCCAGCTTCATGTACCATTATTCGATAGAAAAAGTGGTAGAGTGTAGGGTAAGTCTTCTTATTAATAGCAGCTCACTATCAATACTTATCTTATAATTTATTTTTGCAATGGACGCTTAACACTGTGGCAAAACCAAAAAACCCGTATGGCTCTTTGTTGATTAATCTTGACGCAGTCACTGCGTGCGTTGAAAGGAATGGGGCAGAAAGCTCTATTCTTAAAAAGAATAACGACAAAGAGTTTCTTTTGAGTTTTGCTTATAACGGGACCCCTTTCTTGATGAAGATCTTTCCCGTCAAGGGGGGCGCCTATGCTCTAGGGAAAGCATCACCCACAAAATATGATCCTGAAGTTTATGAGTTTTTTGCCGAAAAAATAAGCTGCGAGTGCACCACCGCTCAATCTGGAAGCCTTAACTATTCGATCCCAAAACTTGGGAGAAAGCCCCTTGAAGAATTGATTGCTTTTCTTCAAGAGGAAGGAGCAGAGATAGAGGGGAATGAAACCAATGGCGCTTATGACCTATATAGGCTACTTGGCCCCAAAGGTGACCGCCTTACCATAAAAATCTACAAAAACGATACCGTGCAGTTCCAAGGCAAGCACTTGCACCTAGCAACACTCCTCATCGACTACTTGGTTTCTGTTCTATCACTGGAAGATGCACTTAACAAGCAAATTGAAATTTACAGTGTCCCTCTAACGATCTCCCAAGTGAAAGAGGATCTTGAGGCAAGGATACCTGTGTCGCACACAATTATTAGCGACGCGGTAAGGGCCAGCTTGAGCTCAGCATTAGCAATGACAAAGATCACTCTCCCACTAGAGGATCACTCAGCAGTTGCATTTCCTGCTTTAAGGGCTCTTGAGGGGTTCTTGAAGGACATCCTTGTACGTGGCGGACTATCACCGAAAGTTGATGCAACCTTCGGTGATTACGTGCGCGATGGCCGCATGGGCGGGGACTACGCCAAGCATGTAGGCAACACTATCGAGAGCATATTTAATAATCTCTATTGTTTCTATCATGCAAACAGGCATCGCCTATTTCATATGGACGCACCAAGCACCACTTCTAGGCTATTAAACTTCAGCGACTCTGTCGCCATAGTCAACAGAGTCCTTGAACTCATAGAGTCCTCCTGCCTGAGGCTGACGAAGTGAAGAGCTACCTGATAGAGCCATTGACTGCTTGCGCTGACCCTGACATTTCAGCATGCGTCCTTGCTGCGGACTACCACAGTCCATTTGACTACCTTAGATTCATTGGAGAAGAGTTAAGCCGCGAAAACATAAAGGGCTCTGTCCTGTTCGACATGCTTCTGGCCAACGGATCCAAGCGGAATCGTTACTACTTGGCATATTTCAATGGAGCTTCTTTTACTTCTCCCCAAGAGAAGGCTCCGGATTATTACTATGAAAAATTCAGCTCTATCTCTGCAAACATCCTAAAAAATCACATCACCGAAATTGATGACACCTTACTAACAAGAGCGATGAAGTTTGCCGTGAGACGCGGAATACCTTTGTAGCGCGTAGGGCAGACAACTGTGCAGCATTACCTACCCTACGCGGCTGACCGCCATACCTCTAGAAGCCCGCCATGTCGTCAAGCCTTCTTACCCTCAGCGGCATACCCTGCACGCCACAACATCCGTCAGCCTCACAGGGCGAAACTCCATAGCTCAGACAGTGGGCAAGCCGCCATGCGAGTTGCCCACCCCCACTTAACCTCTACCCCCATTAAAACCGATGGAAACCAGACCGCCCTCAATAGCAGCAAGGTAAGCTAGGCATACCGAATCAAGGCTTGTTGGATTCTCGACCTCGTCGACTCCATTCGAATAAAGGTCAGCCTTCCAGACACCATCAACTAGCACCCCGACATCAACATCACCCCTAAAACCTTTATCAATAACAAGATGCCTTCGTTCCAAGTCAGGCATTTTGAATGGAAGCGCTGCAGTCCCTAGATGGGCCTTGGCTGCAGCACCCAAAGCGATCTCAAGTCGACGCGCATTGGGATCGTAGCTATCTGGTCGATATATTGAGCAAGTAACTCTCGGAGAGACAACAGAGAGGATAACTTTAGCAAGTGCCGACTTGACCTGTGAAATTGCCTGCCGATCATCCCTTTGGTGAGAATAATCGTAGATGAACATCTCCCCACCCCACCGCCCATCGATAACCGCACCACGAAGAGTTTGCAAGCCGTTTTGGTAACGACTGACATAATGTCCTTCAGTTACACGGTAAGAAATACCCGAATCAACACGAAATGGCTCATGAATATTCGCATATTCAAAGACGGGGAGAATGAAAGGCAAGTTCCCTTGAACTGGATATTCGCCGCCCCTCACCTCAACTGAGACGTGGTACGAAACATCCGAATACCGATGCGGTTGCTGGCGACCACCAGGCCCACTTGGCCACTTTTCGATCTCAATGCTAATGCTAATCCCATCTACCAACGACCCTACACTTATTGCCTTATCCAACCCTTCAAGCTCAGCGAGGCGGGCAACGAACGCCATGTAGTTGAATGGGATACCTGAACTGCTCGCGGGCATTTTCAACCCCGCAACTAGGGATGCATATGTTTTTTTTCCGAAGCCCCGTGCCAACGCCTCATTAAGCTTCGAGCGTGACAACGGAAATAGCGCCAATGCGGCTGTATGAATCTGACGAGCGAAAGCATCAAATTCAGATTGAGTTTTGTGCAGAAAATGCATTCTGAAATTCTCCATATTCCATCCGCCGGTCTGCCGATTACTCGCGGCCAGAAAGAGAGATTTCAGGCTTGCGATAAAAGAGGGGGGATCTTGCGTCACGGTATAGTGCGGCAGCAGCTAAGGTAGTGAACCCGGCCTAAAACCTTGAAACCAACCTAGCAAGCGCCCTCTAAAAAAGCAACCGTAATGTCTAAACCCCAACAAATCAGCTAGGCAACAGTACAACCCTGCCCACCCGACGGACCCTCCACTTTCCAGCCGCCCCCGTCAGGCCACCCCACCCACCAACACTCGCCAAGCCACCCTATCCGCCTCCCGCAACCGCCTCTCCAGCCCCTCCTGCACGGCCCTGTGCAGCTCCGCCACCTGCGCGCGGTACGTCCGCTCGCTGATCGCCGCAGCAGCGAGCTGGGCCGGGCAACCGGGTGCCTTTCGGCTGGCTACCATTGCTCGTTAGTAACGCGCGGCGTTACCCTGCCTGCCATGGCGATCAATTCATTCAAGTGCCGCGATACCGAAAGCCTGTTCGACGGTGATCGCGTGCGACGTTTCGTGAACATCGAGGCCGTCGCCATGCGCAAGCTGGCGATGCTGAACCGTGCCGGGCGCCTGGACGATCTGCGGGTGCCGCCCGGCAACCGGCTGGAGGCACTCAAGGGCGACCGGCTCGGGCAATACAGCATCCGCATCAACGACCAGTGGCGGGTGTGCTTCCGCTGGTCGGATGCCGGCGCAGACGATGTTGAAATCGTGGACTACCACTGAGGAGGTGAGCATGCGCGCAGTAGCCTACCCACATCCGGGCGAGATTCTGCTCGAAGAGTTCCTCAAGCCGATGGGGATCACCCAGTACCGGCTGGCCAAGGAGATCGGCGTGCCGCAGCGGCGTATCGGCGAGATCGTGGCCGGCAAACGTGCCGTGACCGCCGACACCGGTCTGCGCCTGGCGCGCTTCTTCGGCATGTCGGAAGACTTCTGGATCGGCCTGCAGTCGGACTACGATCGTGAGATGACCAAGGACGCCATCGCCGCGACGCTGGCGAAGATCCGCCCATGGGCCGAGACGCATCCGGTCCATACATGAAACGGCGCGGGTAATAGGCGTTCGAGCGTTTCCAGGCAGGCCAAGGCTTCGCCGGCGCCCTGCCCCGCACCTCCTCACTCCGCCATTCCAGGCGGCCAGCATCGCCATCCCTACCACCACAGAGCCACGCGCTCCGGCACCCGTTGCACCGCAAGCACCACTGGTTGGCCGTTTGCACACTCCCTCGACCAAACTCGACGAAGATTGCGATAGCCTCTCTCCAGCATCATCACGATAGGGATATCGAAAATGCGTGAGCACCAGAAGCACAGCTTCACCACCCACGACGGCGTCGCGCTGAGCTACCGCCACTGGCCTGCCGCTGACAACAGCGTGCAGAAGCCGCGGCAGGCAGTGGTGATGTTTCATCGCGGCCACGAGCACTCCGGGCGCATGGCTCATCTGGTCGACGAGCTGGACCTGCCCGGCGTCGACTTCTTCGCCTGGGACGCCCGCGGCCATGGCGAGTCGCCGGGTGCGCGCGGCGACAGTCCGAGCTTCGGCACCAGCGTGCGCGATGTGCAGACCTTCATCGACCACCTCGGCGCCAGCCATGGCATCGCCGAGGAGGACATGGCGGTGCTGGCGCAGAGCGTCGGCGCGGTGATCGCGGCGACCTGGGTGCACGACTACGCGCCGAAGATCCGCGCTCTGGTGCTCGCCTCGCCGGCGTTCAAGGTCAAGCTCTACGTGCCGTTCGCCCGCCCGGGCCTCAAGCTGCTGCGCGCCTGGCGCGGCAATTTCTTCGTCGATAGCTACGTGAAGGCGAAATTCCTCAGCCACGACCCGGCGCGCATCGCCAGCTTCGACAGCGACCCGCTGATCGCCAAGGCCATCTCGGTGAACATGCTGCTCGGCCTGTACGACGCCGCCGAGCGGGTGGTGGCCGATGCCCAGGCCATCCAGGTGCCGACCCAGTTGCTGATCTCCGGCGCGGATTTCGTCGTGCACCGGAAGCCGCAGGAGCGCTTCTTCGCCCGGCTGGGCAGCGTGCGCAAGGAGAAGCACGTGCTGCCCGGCTTCTTCCACGACACCCTCGGCGAGCGCGACCGCCACCTGGCGGTGCGGCGCGCGCGGCGCTTCATCGTCGAGAACTTCGCCCAACAGGCGACGCGCCCGTCGCTGCTGGGCGCCGACCGCCTCGGCGCGACCTGCGCGGAGGCCGAGGCGTTGGCCGCGCCGCTGCCGGCCAATTCCCCGCGCGAGCTGTACTGGCGGGCCACCCGCGCCGGCCTGAAGATCGGCGCGGGCCTGTCCGAGGGGGTGAAGCTCGGCCACGCCACCGGCTTCGACTCGGGCAGCACCCTGGACTACGTGTACCGCAACCAGCCCTCCGGCAGCACGGCGCTGGGCAAGCTGGTCGACCGCGCCTACCTGGAGTCCATCGGCTGGCGCGGCATCCGCCAGCGCAAGCTGCACGCCGAGGAGCTGCTGCGCCTGGCAATGGCGAAGCTGCGCGAGCAGGGCCGCGCCGTGCGCATCGTCGACATAGCCGCCGGCCACGGCCGCTACATCCTCGAAGCACTGCAGGGCGTCGCGCCGCTGCCCGAAGCCATCCTGCTGCGCGACTACAGCGACATCAACGTGCGCGACGGTCAGGCGCTGATCGAGTCGCTGGGCCTCGGCGCCGTCGCCCGCTTCGCCAAGGGCGACGCCTTCGACCGCGCCGATCTGGCCGCCCTCGACCCGCGCCCCAGCCTCGCGGTGGTCTCGGGGCTCTATGAGCTGTTCAGCGACAACGCCATGGTCGGCGGCTCGCTGGCCGGGCTGGCCGAGGCCGTCGAGCCGGGCGGCTATCTGGTCTACACCGGGCAGCCCTGGCATCCGCAGCTGGAGATGATCGCCCGCGCGCTGACCAGCCACCGCGAGGGGCAGCCCTGGGTGATGCGCCGCCGCAGCCAGGCGGAGATGGATCAGTTGGTGGAAGCCGCCGGTTTCCGCAAGCTGACCCAGCGCATCGACGAGTGGGGCATCTTCACCGTGAGCCTGGCGCAGAAGGTGGAATGATGGCCGCCTCGTCGCCGGTGACGCGCCAGCCGGGGCTGTGGAGACGGGCGCTGGCCTGGCTGCTATTGCTCGGCCCGTTCTTTTTCGCCAGCTACGGGCTGGCGACCTGGGTCAGCGCGCAACGCAGCGACGTCGGCAGCCTGGTGTTCGCCTGGGAGGTGCACATGCCCTTCTGGGCCTGGACCATCGTGCCCTACTGGTCCATCGACCTGCTCTACGGCCTCTCGCTGCTGGTCTGCAGCACGCGGCGGGAGCTGGACGGCCATGCCCGCCGGCTGCTTACCGCGCAGGTCGTTGCGGTCGGCTGCTTCCTGCTGTTCCCGCTGCGCTTCACCTTCCCGCGCCCGGAAATCGACGGGCTGTTCGGCCTGTTGTTCGAGCTGCTCGGCGCCTTCGACAAGCCGTTCAACCAGGCGCCGTCGCTGCACATCGCCCTGCTGGTGATCCTCTGGGTCTGCTTCGCCCGGCATGTGCGCGGCGCCTGGCGCTGGCTGCTGCACGGCTGGTTCGCGCTGATCGGGCTGTCGGTGCTGACCACCTGGCAGCACCACTTCATCGACCTGCCCAGCGGCGCGCTGCTCGGCTGGCTGTGCGTCTGGCTGTGGCCGCTCGACCGCCCGGGCCCGCTGAGCACGTGGCAGCCGGCGCGCGACGCGCGGCGCCGCTCGCTGGCGCTGGGCTACGCGCTGGGTGCGGCGCTCTGCGCCCTACCCGCCTTCGCCCTCGGCGGCGCCTGGCTGTGGCTGTTGTGGCCGGCGGTGTCGCTGCTGCTGGTGGCGCTCAACTACGCCCTGCTCGGCGCGGCGGGTTTCCAGAAGGGTGCCGATGGTCGGCTGAGCAGCGCCGCGCTCTGGCTGCTGGCGCCGTATCTGGCCGCCGCCTGGCTCAATTCGCGGCTCTGGACCCGCCGCCGACCCGAGCCTGACGCGGTGGTCGAAGGCATCTGGCTGGGCCGGATTCCCTCCGCCCGGGAGCTTGCCCGCGGCCCCTTCACCGGGGTGATCGACCTGTGTGCCGAGCTGCCCCTGGCGCCCGGCCTGTGCAACTACCGCAGCCTGCCGCAGCTCGATCTGGTGGCGCCGAGCGCCGCGCAATGCCTGGCCGCGGCCGAGGCGATCGAGTCGGCGCGGCGGCGCGGGCCCATCCTGGTCTGCTGCGCGCTGGGCTATTCGCGCAGCGCCACCGCCGTCGCCGCCTGGCTGCTGCACAGCGGCCGCGCACGGGATGTGGACTCCGCCATCGAGCAGATCCGCCGAGCCCGCCCGCAGGTCATGCTTGGCGCGCAGCAGCGTCTGGCCCTGGCGCAACTCGCCGGATCGCTTCGCCGCACACTGTCGGAAGGTACGGAGGCCGAGCATGCCGGCTGAAGCGCAGGTCATGGCCGCCCTGCTGCGCCAGGGCCGCATCCTCGACGGCCTGTCCGGGGCACTGCTAGTGGCGGGGGTCGTCTTCGGGTTCGGCCAGTTGCTAGTGGAACACGCAGATCCGCTGCTGGCCGCCATCTGCCTGGCGCTGGTGCTGGTCGGTCTGGTGCAGAAATACCTGGCGCTGCGGGTCGCCTTCGACGCCGAGCTGTTCGCCCGGCTGGAGACGCTCGGCCTCGACGAGCTGGACGCCGGCTTGCTCGGCCTCGGCCTGCTGCCGCCGCAGCGGGCCGGACGGCCGCTGGCCGAACGCTGCCGTGGCGCCCTGCGCCTGCTCAAACGCCAGGCGCTGTGCGTGGCCACCCAAGGGCTGTTGGCACTGGGCGGCATACTGCATGCCCTGCTGGCGGCGCTGGCGGGCTAAGGCCGCCCCCTCTCTGGGACGCCGCAGTCAGCGTCTGCTAGGGCACAGGCCGCCGAATAACGTGACGCAGGCTGGCTTGCTCAGACGCGTCCAATCCTCATGTTGATGGGCCAGGAAATGGCCTGCCTGTTCGCCGGATCGCCCCAGAGGGCGGCGATGTCGTCGGCGAAGCGCTGCAGGATGTCCTCCCGCCCCGCCTCGCGTGCCCGGCGCACGGCCGACCAGGTGGCGATATAGCCGAGAAACTCCGCCAGATCCCAGTCGAGGCGGATCGCCATGGCCGGTGGGTCGAGCGGCGCGAACGGGAAGTCGAGGGTGGCGTAGCCGCTGTCCACCAGTCGCCGCTCGGCCGGCCAGTAGGGGCCGATCTCCTGCCAGTAGAACTGCTGGAAGCGGGCGTCCAGGGCATCGTCCAGGCGCAGCACGCCGTAGCTGATCAGCGCCAGCACGGCGCCGGGCCGGGCGATGCGCCGCACCTCGGCGTAGAAGGCCGGCAGATCGAACCAGTGCGCGGCCTGCGCAGCGGTGATAAGGCTCGCGCTGCGGTCCGCCAGCGGCATCCGCTCCGCGGGCGCGCAGCGATAGTCGAGATTGGCCCGGGGCGTGGCGTGCGCCACCTGATCGGCGCTCGGGTCCAGCCCGACGACGGCCCTGAAATGCTCCGCCAGTTGCCCGGTGAGCTGGCCGTTGCCGCAGCCGACATCCACGGCGAGGGCGGCATCGGGCGCCACCGAGGCCAGGTAGGCGGCAAGTTCGGCGGGATATTCCGGGCGGAAGCGGGCGTAGGCCTCACCGCCCTGATCGAACCAGTTTTTCAACCCGCCGGGGGTGCCGCTCATTGCTCGACTCCTTCCTGCCGACCGTTCTTGATGTGCGTCAGGCGCTGCGCGAAACCTTGCCGCTCCAGCGCTTTCGCCGCGTCCTCGAGGGCGCGGCGCAGCGGATGGCCGATCTCCTCCTCGAGTTCCTCGATCGCCGCGAAGGTCGCGCGCCAGTGCTCGTTCAGCGTGGCCAGCAGCTCCTCGCCCTGGGGGGTGAGGCGAATACTGTTCTTGCGCCCATCCTCGACGCGATGGCGGGAAATCACCCCGTCGCTCTCCATGTGGCCCACCGTCTGGCTGATGGCGCCCTGGGTCAGGCGGGTGCGCGCGGTGATCTCGGTGACCGTCCTGGCACCCGCCTGGATGGCCCGCAGCACCGGCGTATAGCGCGCCCGATACTGCAGGTCCATCTGTCGGTAGTGCTCCTCGGCGCCCTGCTCCACCAGCTCCAGGACGTAACGGAGCAGCTCGCCCAGGCCGGGTTCGTTTCTCTGCTTCATGACTGCGACCTTCGCTTGCCGATGGCAACTACATTAGAGCTAATGCAAGTTGCCGGCAATTGCCCTCCGACGCGCTGCCGCAAGGTGGCCTGAGCCACGCCTACCCTGTCTTCAGACGATCCGGCAGGGAATCCACGCATCCTCGTCGACGCCGTACACCGCGCACAGGCGGTGGTAGCCGTCGGCGATCACCAGCCGGCCGTTGGCCTCGTCGCGCACCAGCAGCAGCGGCGACAGCGGCTTGCCGTCGCGGATCCGGTGGCGGTCCTTGTCGATGTGGGAGTTGCTGACGCCGAGCAGCGACAGCTGCGAGGCGCGGAAGATGTCCTTGGCCTTGAAGCGCTCCGGGGGCGCCGCGCGCAGGGCGGCGACCAGCTCGGCGCTGCGCGCCGCGGGGTACAGCAGGCTCAGGTACGACTGCGCGGCCGGGTAGTCGTGCTCCTGCGGCGCGTCCAGCCAGGCAATCGGCGGCGGGGTCTTGCTGGACATGATCGGGCTCCGGGAGTGGACGGCGCCGGCGTGCTCCGGCGGCGCGACTGGTTCCCAGATCATAGCCCCGGACCGCACTGGCCCCTGCCCTGCCTCCACTCCCACCCCCCAACCGCGACTGTCCACCCGGCAACATGTGGCGCTGCCAACAGCGCCTAAATAAATAACCAAAAAGTATTTAATTAAATTCTTTTAGATCATTTAGATTGAATAGACCGGACCACCGGACCCGCACGACCGTCTAGATCGCGCCCGTGGCCCGTCCTCCATTCGCCACGCGCCGACCCGATCCGTCGCCCGAGGTGGACCATGCCGCACAGCCCGATTTCACGTCGCCCTCTTCGCCCCGCCGCCCTCCGCGCGGGCCGGCCGCGTGCTGCGCGGCCAACAGTCCGCGTACTGTTCGCCCAGCAACAGTCGATCAACAGCAGCGCTGCCAAGCCAACAGCGAGCCGGCGCCAGAACGCCGTAATTACCTGATTTCACAGCATTTATTTCCTGGCACGGGGTTTGCCATATCCCCGTACCTCATCCTGAGCCACAAGGAATCCGCACATGAGCACTCCCCTCAAAGTCGTCGCCGTCACCGGCAGCACCTTCCGTCCCTCGCGCACCCTGGTGCTGACCGAGGCGCTGGTCGCCGAGCTCGGCCATCACCTGCCGATCGACAGCCGCATCATCGAGCTGGGCGACATCGTCCGGCCGCTGGGTGGCGCGCTGTCGCGCAAGGAACTGCCGGAGACCGTCGAGCACGAGTTGCGCGCCATCGAGTCGGCCGACCTGCTGATCGTCGCCGCGCCGGTCTACCGCGGCTCCTATCCGGGCCAGTTCAAACACCTGTTCGACCTGATCGGCCAGGACGCGCTGGTCGGCACCCCGGTGCTGCTCGCCGCCACCGGCGGCAGCGACCGCCACGCGCTGGTGATCGACCACCAGCTGCGCCCGCTGTTCAGCTTCTTCCAGTCGGTCACCCTGCCGATCGGCGTGTACGCCTCCGAAGCCGACTTCAGCAACTACCAGATCAGCAGCGAGCCGCTGAAGGAGCGCGTGCGCCTGGCCATCGCCAGCGCCCTGCCGCTGCTCGGCACCGCGAGCCGCGACCTGCGCAAGATCGCCTGAAGCCAGCCGTAGCGACCAGCACCTGCGCCGGGGCGGCTGCCGCGCCCCGCGCCCTTTCCCCCGGAGGAACAGCGAGTGACCGCCATCCACAACCACAAAGTGCTGCCACCCCTGCACCTGGCCCGCAAGCTGGCGGCCGAGTTCGCCGAGAACGCCGTCGAGCGCGACCAGCGCGGCGGCACTCCCAAGGCCCAGCGCGACGCGCTGCGCGACAGCGGTCTGCTGGCCCTGAGCATCCCGCGCCAGTACGGCGGCCAGGGCGCCGGCTGGAGCGAGACCTTCGAGGTCGTCCGCGAGTTCGCCCGCGTCGACAGCTCCATCGCCCACGTCTACGGCTTCCAGCACCTGATGCTGGCCACAGTGCGCCTGTTCTCCCGCCCGGACCAGTGGCAGCCGTGGTTCGAGCACACCGCGCGCAACAACTGGTTCTGGGGCAACGCCCTCAACCCGCTGGACACCCGCACCCTGTCGAAGAAGCGCGACGGCTGGCGCGAGTTCTCCGGGCGCAAGAGCTTCTGCTCGGGCTCGGCCGACTCGGAAATGCTGATCGCCTCGGCGCTCGACGAAACGACCAGCGGCAAGCTGCTGATCGCCGCCATTCCCAGCAGCCGCACCGGCATCACCCTGCACGGCGACTGGGAAAACATGGGCCAGCGGCAGACCGACAGCGGCAGCGTCAGCTTCGAGCGCGTGCGCGTCGAGGAGAACGAGCTGCTGCTCGAACCCGGCCCGCTGAGCACGCCGTTCGCCTGCCTGCGCCCGCTGATCGCCCAGCTCACCTTCGCCAACCTGTTCCTCGGCATCGCCGAGGGCGCCTTCGCCGAGGCGCGCCACTACACGCTCAAGGAGAGCCGGCCGTGGTTCAAGTCCGGCGTCGAGCACCCCGGCGAGGACCCCTACGTGCTGCGCCACTACGGCGAGTTCTGGGTCGGCCTGGAAGGCGTGCGTCTGTTGGTCGAGCGCGCCAACGCCCAGCTCGACGAGGCCTGGCGCAAGGAGCACCACCTCGGCGCCGAGGAACGCGGCCGCCTGGCGGTCGCGGTGGCCAGTGCCAAGGTCGCCGCCAGCCGGGTCGGCCTCGACCTCACCAGCCGCCTGTTCGAAGTCACCGGCGCGCGCGCGACCCACGCCGCCCTGCGCCTGGACCGCTACTGGCGCAACCTGCGCACCCAGACCCTGCACGACCCGGTGGACTACAAGCTCCGCGAACTGGGCGACTGGGCGCTGAACGCCGCGCTGCCCACTCCCACCTTCTATTCGTAGCGACTGCCATGGAACTGTTGACCCTCCCGCACTCCCCCGCCCTCGCCACCTCGATCCGCGCCACCGCGCAGGTATTCGAGGATGCCAAGTCGCAAGCCCTGCTCGCCCACCTGCAGCAGGTCGCACCCAGCGACGCCAGCGTGCTGATCATCGGCGAAACCGGTACCGGCAAGGAGCTGGTCGCCCGCCACCTGCACAATCTCAGCGCCCGTCGCGGCGGGCCGTTCGTCGCGGTGAACTGCGGCGCCTTCTCGGAAACCCTGGTGGAAGCCGAGCTGTTCGGCCACGAGAAGGGCGCCTTCACCGGCGCCCTGAGCGCCAAGGCCGGCTGGTTCGAGGAGGCCAACGGCGGCACCCTGTTCCTCGACGAGATCGGCGATCTGCCGATGCCGATCCAGGTCAAGCTGCTGCGCGTGCTGCAGGAGCGCGAGGTGGTGCGCCTCGGTTCGCGCAAGAGCATCCCGATCAACGTGCGGGTGCTGGCGGCGACCAACGTGCAGCTGGAGAAGGCGATCAACGCCGGGCACTTCCGCGAGGACCTCTACTACCGGCTCAACGTGGTCAGCCTCAACCTCAGCCCGCTGCGCGACCGCCCCGGCGACGTGCTGCCGCTGGCCCGCCACTTCATCGGCGAGTACAGCCGGCGCCTGGGCTACAGCGGCGTGCGCCTGGGCGCCGACGCCGAGGAGAAGCTGCTCGGCTACGGCTGGCCGGGCAACATCCGCGAGCTGGAGAACGTCATCCACCACACCCTGCTGCTGTGCCGCGAGCAGCTGATCCGCGCCGATGACCTGCACCTCTCCAACCTGCGCATCGAACGCCAGGCCGAGGCCGCGCAGGTAGCGGACGAGTCGGCCGACGCGCTGCTGCAGCGCGCCTTCCTCAAGCTGTTCGAGGAACAGAGCGGCGCCCTGCACGAGAAGGTCGAGGAGTCGCTGCTGCGCGCCGCCTACCGCTTCTGCCACTACAACCAGGTGCACACCGCCAACCTGCTCGGCCTCAGCCGCAACGTCACCCGCGCGCAGCTGATCAAGTTCGGCGAGCTGGTGGTCAACCGCCGCCGCCCGGCCGCTGCGGCGGGGAGCGGCAAGGTGGTCAGCCTGTCGATCTGAGCGGAGCGGCGCGCGCCGGCGTGCCGGGCCGTGGCTACTGATGGCGACGCTTCTAAATCAATAATAAAAAATTATTTAATTTTAAATTTTTAGAACCATATTCTTTATCGAACCGGACCACCGGACGTGCAGTTCTCACCCAGTCCCGTGATTCGGCCTCCCCGTACAACGGCCGGCCGCCTGTCGAGGAGTATCGTCATGATCCATTCCCTGTTCCCCCGCCGCCTGCTCGCGGCGCTGACCTTCGGCGGCCTGGCCCTGGGCGCCAATGCCGCCGACTTCACCGTGGCCTACCAGACCAGCGTCGACCCGGCCAAGGTGGCCCAGGCCGACGGCGCCTACGAGAAGGCCAGCAACTCCACCATCGAGTGGCGCAAGTTCGACGGCGGCGCCGAGGTGATCACCGCGGTCGCCTCGGGCGACGTGCAGATCGGCTACGTCGGCTCCAGCCCGCTGGCCGCGGCGGCCAGCCGGCAGCTGCCGGTGCAGACCTTCCTGATCGCCGCCCAGCTGGGTGCCGCCGAGGCGCTGGTGGCGCGCGACGGCGCGGGCATCGCCAAGCCGGCGGACCTGATCGGCAAGAAGGTCGCCGTGCCCTTCGTCTCCACCGGCCACTACAGCCTGCTGGCGGCGCTCAAGCACTGGCAGATCGACCCGGCCAAGGTGCAGATCCTCAACCTGGCGCCGCCGGCGATCATCTCCGCCTGGCAGCGCGGCGACATCGACGCCACCTACGTGTGGGACCCGGCCCTCGGCGTGGCCAAGGCCAACGGCAAGGTGCTGATCACCTCGGGCGAACTGGGCGAGCTGGGCGCACCGACCTTCGACGCCTGGATCGTGCGCAAGGACTTCGCCGAGAAGCACCCCGAAGCGGTGCGCGCCTTCGCCAAGGTCACCCTCGACGCCTACGCCGCCTACCGCAAGGACCCGCAGGCCTGGCTGGCCGACGCCGACAACATCGCCAAGCTGGTCAAGCTCAGCGGCGCCAAGGCCGAGGACATCCCGCTGCTGCTGCAGGGCAACGTTTTCCCGCTGGCCGCCGACCAGGTCACCGCCCTGGGTGCGCCGACCGTGCAGGCGGTGACCGAAACCGCCCGCTTCCTCAAGGAGCAGGGCAAGGTCGACGCCGTGCTGCCCGACTACGCCCCCTACGTCAGCAACCGGTTCGTCGCCAACTGAGGCTCTTCGCCAACCGAGCCACCGGGGCGGGCCGCGCCCGCCCCGGACTTGTTCCTCCCGCAGCGAGAACCGCCATGGCCCTACTGCAACTGGAGCGCATCAGCGCACAGTACCCGGGCGCAAGCCAGCCGGTACTGACCGACATATCCCTGAGCCTGGGTCCCGACCAGCTGCTGGTCGCCCTCGGCCCTTCCGGCAGCGGCAAGACCAGCCTGCTCAACCTGATCGCCGGCTTCGTGGCGCCCAGCGGCGGACGCCTGACCCTCGACGGCCGGGCCATCGCCGGCCCTTCGGCCGAGCGCGGCGTAGTGTTCCAGGACGACGCCCTGCTGCCCTGGCAGAACGTGCTGGACAACGTCGCCTTCGGCCTGCGCCTGGCCGGCACGCCGCGCAGCCAACGGGAAGCGCGCGCCCGCGAGCTGCTCGCCCTGGTGGACCTGGCCGGCTTCGAGCAACGGCGTATCTGGGAGCTTTCCGGCGGGCAGAAGCAGCGCGTGGGTCTGGCCCGCGCGCTGGCCGCCGACCCGCGCGTGCTGCTGATGGACGAGCCGTTCGGCGCGCTCGATGCGTTCACCCGCGAACAGATGCAGGAGCTGCTCCTGCAGGTCTGGCGGCGCACCGCCAAGCCGGTGTTCCTGATCACCCACGACATCGAGGAAGCGGTGTTCCTGGCCAGCGACCTGCTGCTGCTCGAACCCGACCCCGGCCGCATCGGCGAGCGTCTGCAACTCGACTTCGGCCGCCGCTACGCCGCCGGGGAAAGCGCGCGGGCGATCAAGTCGGACCCGCGCTTCATCGAAACCCGCGAGCACGTGCTGGCCCGGGTGTTCGCCCAACGTCAGAGGAAACCCGCATGAGCAGCCTCGAAGTGTCCCTGCCGGCAGCCGCCGGCCAGCGCGCGCAGCTCCGCCCGCGCCAGCCGCTCAGCCTGTTCGCCATCGGCAGCCTGAGCCTGGCCGGCCTGCTGACCCTGTGGTGGGCGGTGACCACCACAGGGCTGATCGAACCGCTATTTTTGCCCAGCCCGCAGGCCGTGCTGCAGCGCGCCTGGCGCCTGCTCGGCGAAGGCTACATGGGCGCCAGCCTGTGGCAGCACCTGGCCGCCAGCCTCGGGCGCATCGGTGTGGCCCTGCTGTTCGCGGTGGCGACCGCCGTGCCGCTGGGCATCGCCATCGGCCGCAACCGCGTGGTGCGCGGCCTGTTCGATCCGCTGATCGAGTTCTACCGGCCGATTCCGCCGCTGGCCTACCTGCCGCTGATCGTCATCTGGTGCGGCATCGGCGAGCTGTCCAAGGTGCTGCTGATCTATCTCGCGATCTTCGCGCCGATCGTCATCGCCACCGCCACCGGCGTGCGCACGGTCGATCCGGCCCGCCTGCGCGCCGCCCAGTCGCTCGGCGCCAGCCAGGCGCAGCTGATCCGCCACGTGATCCTGCCCAGCGCCCTGCCGGACATCCTCACCGGCATCCGCATCGGCCTGGGCGTCGGCTGGTCGACCCTGGTCGCCGCCGAGCTGATCGCCGCCACCCACGGCCTGGGCTTCATGGTGCAGTCGGCCGCGCAGTTCCTGGTCACCGACGTGGTGATCGTCGGCATCCTGGTCATCGCCCTGATCGCCTTCGCCCTCGAACTCGGCCTGCGCGCCCTGCAGCGCAAACTGGTGCCCTGGCACGGCCGCGGCCACTGATCCGGACGCAGAAAAGCGCCCGCAAGCGGGCGCTTTTTCGACTCGGATCGATCAGGCGATCAGCTCGCCGATACGGGTTTCGGCGGCGGCGAAGGCCTTGTCGGCACCCTCGGCGCCCATCGCCAGGCCTTCGGCGTAGACGAACTCGACGTCGGTCATGCCGAGGAACGCCAGCACGCTCTTCAGGTAGGGCACCTGGGAGTCGGCCGGGGTGTCGCGGTACAGGCCGCCGCGCGCCAGGGCGACGTAAACCTTCTTGCCCTTGAGCAGGCCTTCCGGGCCGTTGGCGGTGTAGCGGAAGGTCACCCCGGCGCGGGCGATGGCGTCGATCCAGGTCTTCAGCTGCACCGGCACGCCGAAGTTGTACATCGGCACGCCGAGCACGATCACATCCACCGCCTGCACCTGGGCGATCAGCGCGTCGTCGAGGGCCACGCGGGCCGCCTGCTCGGCGCTGCGCTGCTCGGCCGGGGTGAACAGCGCGCCCAGCGCGGCCTCGTCGAGCACCGGGTGCGGGTCGCGGGCCAGGTCGCGCAGTTCGACCACCGCGTCCGGGTTCTGCGCCTGCAGGCGGGCGGTGATGGCGTCGGCCAGGCGGGTGGAGTTGGCACCGCTGGAGCGGGCGCTGGCGTTGATCTGCAGAATGTTCATGGTCGTTTCCTTGTGTGATTCGAGGCGATGATTCGGGGTAATGGTCGGGCGATTCAGTACAGCGGCAATTCGGTGGGACGCAGGTCGAACAGCAGCACCTCGGCATCTTCGCCGGCGCTGAAGTCGATCTCGCGAACGTTGCGCAGGCGGGCGCCGTCGCCGGCCTGCATGCGCTGGCCATTGACGGTCAGCGCGCCGCGCGCCACGTGGACGTAGGCGTAGCGGTTGTCCGCCAGCTCGAAGCGCTGGGCCTCGGCGCCGTCGAACAGGCCGGCGTAGACACGCGCATCCTGGTGGACCGACAGCGAACCTTCGGCGCCGTCCGGCGAGAGGATCAGGCGCAGCCGGCCGCGCTTCTCGGCGGCGGCGAAGTACTGCTGCTGGTAGCGCGGCTCGACGCCCTTGCGATTGGGCACGATCCAGATCTGCAGGAAGTGCACCGGCTCCTCGCGGGAGGCGTTGTACTCGCTGTGCCGCACGCCGGTGCCGGCGCTCATCAGCTGCACGTCGCCGGGACGGATCACCGAGCCGGTGCCCATCGAGTCCTTGTGCTCCAGCGCGCCTTCGAGCACGTAGGAGAAGATCTCCATGTCGCGGTGGCCATGGGTGTCGAAGCCGCGGCCCTGGCGCACGCGGTCGTCGTTGATCACCAGCAGGTCGGAAAAGCCGGTCTGCTGCGGGTCGTAGTAGCTGCCAAAGGAAAAGCTGTGCTGCGAATGGAGCCAGCCGAAATTGGCGAGACCGCGCTCGGCGGCAGGTCTGATTTCCAACATGTTGGTTCTCCGGCGTCTGGCTGCGACAGGGGCTGTGCAGCGGCGATGGAGAAACTTTACCCGTGTGCACTGATGCCAAATAGAGGACAATCACGAACACTCTGTTGACTTCAGGAGCAACAATGAACCGTCTGGATGCCATGGGCCTGTTCGTGCGGGTCGCCGAACTGGGCAGCTTCTCGGCCGCCGCCAACCAGCTGGGCGTGGCGCGTTCGGTGGTCACCCGGCAGATCGCCGCGCTGGAGGAGCACCTGGGCATCAAGCTGATGGTGCGCAGCACCCGGCGGCTGTCGCTGACCTCGGCGGGCAGCGCCTACCTGGACAAGTGCCGGGTGATTCTCGAACTGGTGGAAGAAGCCGAAGCCGGGGTGATGGAGGAGCGCCTGACGCCGAGCGGGCCGCTGCGCGTCAGCCTGCCGCTGAGCTTCGGCCTGCGCCGCCTGGTGCCGCTGCTGCTGGAGTTCTCGCAGACCTACCCGCAAATCAATCTGGCGATGGACTTCAGCGACCGACAACTGAACCTGATCGAGGAAGGCATCGACCTGTCGATCCGCATCACCGCCCAGCTCAATCCCGGGGAGATCGTGCGCAAGCTCGGCAACTGCCGGCTGCTCTGCGTCGTCGCGCCGGCCTATCTGGCCCGCCACGGCCGGCCGCAGCATCCCGGCGAACTCGACCGGTACGCGTGCCTGGGCTATTCGCCGCAGGCCAACAACCGCCCGTGGACCTTCCAGGTGGACGGCCAGCTGCAGTCCTTCTATCTGCCCTTGCGCCTGCAGGCCAACAACGGCGACGCGCTGGCCGAGGCGGCCGCGCAGGGGCTGGGCATCGCCGTGCAGCCGGACTTCATCGTCGCCGACCTGCTCGCGGCGGGGAAACTCGAGACCTTGCTGGAGGCCTTCGAACCGCCGGCGCTCGGCATCTACGCGGTGCTGCCCAGCAACCGCTACCTGCCGCAGCGCGTGCGCGTGCTGATCGAGTTCCTGTCCAGCCGGCTGGCCAGCGCCGCCTGAAGAAACGCGCACGGCCAAACCGGGACGCTTGCGCCCCGGCTAGGCCGTGCCCCTTGGATCAGGCTTCCTTGGCGCAGTCGCGCGGGGTGATGCCCTTCTCGGCGGCGTACTTGTGCGAGGACGCCTCGATGATCGGCCGCAGCAGGGCGCGGTCGGCCTGCACCCAGTCGCTGATCAGGTTCCACTTCTCGCCGTCCCACTGCTGGAAGCGCACCGCGCCGCCGCCCTCATGGTCGGAGCAGGACAGCTTGAGCGGCTGCACCAAGCCCTTGGCGCCGAGCGCGGCGAGGCGCGCGTCGTCCAGCTTGAGGTTCTCGAAGCCCCAGCGCACCTGCTCGCCGGTCAACGGCTGCTTGCCGAACTTCTCCTGGGCGATGCGTACCGCCTCGACGTTGAGGATGCCGTTGACCACGCCGAGGTTGTAGTAGACGGTGCCGAAGCGCTTGGGATCGGCGAGATCGCCCTGGCCCTTGTCGACCACTTCCTGCTTGATGCCCTGCAGCACCGGGAAGGCGGTGCCGGACGGGTGGGTGGTGATGGCGATGAAGCCCTTGGCCGCGGCGCCGGCCGGTGCGGCGTCTTCCTCGGAGTTGCTCCAGATGTTGCCGATGATCCGGTTGGCCGGGAAACCGACCTTCTGCGCGGTCTTCAGCGCCACCGGGTTCATCACCCCCCAGCCGCGCAGGATCACCCAGTCGGGCTTGTCGCGGCGGATGTTCAGCCACTGCGACTGCTGCTCGTTGCCCGGGTGCGGCACCTCCACCAGGCTTAGCGCGAAGCCGTACTTGTCGGCCAGGGTCTTCAGTACCTCGTTGGTTTCCTTGCCGTAGGGCGAGCCGTGGTAGAGGGTGACGATCTTCTGGCCCTTGAGCTTGTCAAGGCCGCCGGCCTGCTGGCCGATGTAGTTGATGATCGCCGACACCTCGGAATACGGGTTGAGCTGCAGCGGGAAGGCGTAGGGGAACACGCTGCCGTCGGTGGAGTCGGTGCGGCCGTGGTTGATGGTGATCAGCGGCAGCTTGTCGGCGGTGGAGCGGTCCAGGGTGGCGTAGGCGATGCCCACCGACAGCGGGTTGGTGGCCGCCGCCGGCGCGCCGTTGACGCCGCCCTTGAGGCGCTCGTAGCACTCGACGCCCTTCTCCACCACGTACTCGGTCTCGCACTCGCTCCAGGTCAGCTTGACGCCGTTGACCCCGCCGTTGGCGTTGACGTACTTGAGGTAGTCGATGAAACCGCCGAAGAAGCCGGTGCCGCCGGCCGCGTAGGGGCCGACCCGGTAGCTCTGCAACGGGAAGTACTGCTCGCCCTCGGCGTGCGCGGTGAGGGCCGTGGTGCCCAGGCTGATGGCCAGCGCCAGACTGCTGACGAAACTGCGTTTGAACATCGTGATTATCCTTGTCGAAGTGTGAGGAGTCGGGGCCGGACCGGCGTCCGGTAGTGCTTGGGATAGGGAAAACTCGGTTCAGTAGCGCAGCGGCCACAGCCGGGCGCGTTCGCGCAGGCGCCGCCACAGGCGGGCGAGCCCCTCCGGCTCCTTGATCAGGAAGGCGATGATCAGCGCGCCGAAGACGATCTTCTGCAGGTTCTCCAGCTGCCCGGCGTCGATCAGCCCGGCCGGCAGCAGGCCGGCGAGGTTGGAGAGCAGCAGCGGGAACAGCACGATGAAGGCGGCGCCGAGGAAGTTGCCGAGGATGCTGCCCAGGCCGCCGATGATCACGATGAACAGCACCTGGAACGAGCGGTTGAGATCGAAGCCGTGCGGCTCGACGGTGCCCAGGTAGGTGAACGCCCAGAGCGCGCCGGCGATGCCGAGGAAGAAGCCGCTGAGGGCGAAGGCCAGCAGCTTGGTCTTGAGCAGCGGGATGCCGATCACCGCGGCGGCGGTGTCCATGTCGCGCACCGCCATCCAGTTGCGGCCCAGCTCGCTGCGCACCAGGTTGTGGCCGAGCCAGAACAGCGCCGCCACCACGCCGAGGGTCAGCAGGTAGCGCCCGGCCGGCGAGCCGAAGTCGGCGCCGAGGATTTCCAGCTTCGGCGCCGTGATGACGCCGGACGGGTTGTCGTTGGAGAACCAGGAGAACTTGGTCAGCGCCCACTGCACGAAGAACTGCGCCGCCAGGGTCGAGACGATCAGGTAGAAACCCTTGATGCGCAGGCTGGGCAGGCCGAACAGCAGCGCCACCAGCGCGGCGACCACCCCGCCGAGCAGGAAGCTGGCCAACAGCGGCAGGCCCGCCACGCGCAGCTCGAAGTTGTAGGCGGCGAAGGCGCCCACCGCCATGAACGCCGCCGAACCCAGCGACAGCTGGCCGGCGTAGCCGGTCAACAGGTTCAGGCCCAGCCCGGCCAGCGACAGCACCAGGAAGGGAATCAGGATGGCGCTGAACCAGTAGTCGTTGCCGAGAAACGGCACCGCGCCGAAGGCGAAGGCCAGCAGCAGGGCCAGGCCCAGGCGGTCCTGGCGCAGGCGGAACAGGCGGCGGTCGTCGGCGTAGCGGGTGCTGAACTGGCCGGCTTCTTGATAGAGCATGAATTCGTCTCCGTAGAGTCCGCTCACGAGCGTCGCGAGCGAAGGTCAGGCAAGGCGGAATCGGCCGAAAAAGCGCAGTTTACGAGTGGGTAAATGAGCATTTTGAGGGCGATTCCAACGCAGCATTACCGAGCGCAGCAGCTCGTGGGCGGGCTCTTACACGCGCTCGATGGCGCGCTCGCCAAACAGCCCGGCCGGACGCACCAGCAGGAACAGCATGGCCAGCACATAGGGGAACCAGTTCTCGATGCCGCCGCCGACGAAGGGGCCGAGGTAGACCTCGGCGAGCTTCTCCGCGGCGCCGACGATCAGCCCGCCGGCGATGGCCCCGCCGATCGAGGTGAAGCCGCCGATGATCAGCACCGGCAGCGCCTTGAGCACCACCAGGGAGAGCGAGAACTGCACGCCGAGCCGCGCGCCCCACAACAGGCCGGCGACCAGGCCGACGAAGCCGGCCACCGCCCACACCACCGCCCAGATGCGCTGCAGGCGGATGCCCACCGCGAGCGCGGCCAGCGGATCGTCGGCCACCGCGCGCAGCGACAGGCCGATGCGGGTCTTGTTGAACAGCAGGGCGAGCAGCGCGACCAGCGCGGCGGCGGTGCCGGCGGCGAACAGGTCGAACTGCGAGAGCAACATGCCGCCGACCTCCAGCGGCTCGTCGCTGATGCCCAGCTCCAGGCCGTGCACCTGGGCGCCCCACAGCGCCTGGGCGAAGCCTTCGATCATGTACGACAGGCCCAAGGTGGCCATGAACAGGGTGATCGGCGAGAGGTTGACCAGCGGGCGCAGCACCGCGCGCTCGATCAACAGCGCCAGCGCGACCATCGTCGTCAGGGTGATCAGGAAGGCCAACCAGAACGGCACGCCGCGCTCCAGCAGGCTGACGAAGGTCAGCGCGGCGAACAGCACCATCGCGCCCTGGGCGAAATTGAACACGCCCGACGCCTTGTAGATCAGCACGAAGCCGATGGCGACCAGCGAGTACATCACCCCCGCCAGCAGCCCGCCGATCAGCACCTCGAAGAAGAATTCCATGTTGCGATTCCTGTTGCAGACATAAGGCGTCGCCGTCCGCCAATGCGGCGGCGCGGCCCGTAGGAGCCAGCTCGCTGGCGATGCTTTTGTGCGCCGATGGATCGCCAGTCGTAGGGTGGGAAACTCGCGCAGCGATTTCCCACGGGGTGGCCATCCACGCGGTGGCCTTCCAACAGCTGACCATTCACCACCGGTGGGCAAGGCTGCGCCGTTGCCCACCCTACCCACCACCTCGTCCCTAGTGCCGCGTGCCCAGGTAGGCGGCGATCACCTCGGGATCGCGGCGCACCTCTCCCGGCGGGCCGTCGCCGATCTTGCGACCGTAGTCGAGCACCACCACGTGGTCGGAGATGCCCATCACCACGCCGATGTCGTGTTCGATCAGCACCACCGTGGTGCCGTACTCGCGGTTGACCTCGACGATGAAGCGGCTCATCTCCGCCTTCTCCTCGGCGTTCATCCCCGCCATCGGCTCGTCGAGCAGCAACAGGCGCGGCTCGGCGGCCAGCGCGCGGGCCAGCTCGACGCGCTTCTGCAGGCCGTACGGCAGCCGGCCGACGATGGCGTCGCGCCACGGCTGGATGCGCAGGAACTCGATCACCCGCTCGGCCGCGGCGCGCTGGCGGTCGTCCTCGCCGGCCGCGCGACCGACGCGCAGCGCCTGCTCGATCCAGCTGCTGCGGCGCTTGAGGTTGCGCCCGGTGAGCACGTTGTCGAGCACGCTCATGCCCTTGAACAGCGCGATGTTCTGGAAAGTGCGGGCGATGCCCAGCTCGGCGGCGGCGTGCGGCCGCATGCTGCGCTGTTCGACCCGGTCGAAACGGATCAGGCCGGACTGCGGCCGGTACACACCGTTGATTATGTTCAAAAGCGAACTCTTTCCCGCGCCGTTTGGGCCGATCAGCGCGCAGATCTCGCCCGGCGCCACGGCGAAGCTGAGGTCGGTGATCGCCTTGACGCCCTTGAACGACAGGGAAATGTTTTGCAGCTCGAGCAACGGCGAGCTTGGCGGATGCGACATGTCGGTTTCTCCTCGTCAGGCCAGTTGCGAGCCGCCGTCGAGCCAGCCGCTCACCGCCGGCGCCGGGCGCTGCGGCGGACGCTGCCACTCGGCCGGATCGGGCCAGGTGCGCACGGCGACGCCGAGGCTGGCGAAGAACTGCTGCGCCTCCTCGGCCAGCGGCTCACCGACCAACAGCGGGGCGTGGGTGCGCGAGAAGCCCAGCACGTCGCGCAGCGGCCGGCGCACCAAGACGCGACCGAGCAGACGACGCAGCAGGCCGGGACGCCGCGCCAGCGCCCAGTCGACCAGGCGGCGCTGCCAGCTGCCCGGCTGCGGCAGGCGCGCCAGCGCCAACTCGTAAAGGCGCCCGTAGGTCTCGCGGGTGCCGGCCACCAGGGTCGGCCCCAGCTCGCGGCGGTCGTTGTCGCGGGTGGCCAGGTTCTCCGGGAAGTTGAGGCGGAAGCCGGCGATCAGCCAGGGCGCCAGCAGGTAGCGCGCCTGGCCGCCGGCGGCGAAGGCGCGCGCGGCCAGGGCTTCCTCGTCGGCGCCGAGCTGCTCGACGCGCACCAGCCGGCGCCCCTGCTGGAGCAGCTCGGCATGGCTGATGCGCTGCTGCTCGAGGCCGCCGTCGGCGCCGCGTCGGTAGAAGGCGAAGGCGCTGCGCTCGGCGCGCGCCTGCGGCGCCGTTTGGGTCGCCGTGGCCTCGGCGAGCAGGCGGGCGTAGGCCTGCGCCCCGCCCTCCTCCTCGCTCACCCCGCGACCGTCGGCGTAGAACGCCAGGCGCGGGGCGAGCGCGGCGGCCTGCAGGCGCTGCAACTCCTCCAGGCCCTCGGCGAAGACGAACTCCGGTTGCAATTCGCGCAGCAGCTCGAGCTGATCGCCCGCCGCCTCCAGCGGATCGAACAGCGCCGCCACCCCGCCCAGCCACTGCGCGGCCAGCGCCGCCAGCAGCGCCTCGGGGCGCGGCCGGCTGAGGATCGCCAGGGTCGAGCCGCCGGCGAAGCCGCGCGCCTGCAGGGCGCCGGCCAGCGTGCTCACCTCGGCGGCGACCTGCGCCCAGCGGCGCACCTGCCAGACGCCCAGGCGCTTATGGCGCAGGGCGATGCCCGCGCCCTGCTGGCGCGCCTGCCACTGCAGCCACTCGGGCAAGGTGGCGGGCGCACTCGCCCCGCCGTCCGCGAACCGAACCATGGCCCGCTCCTTACGCCGCGGCTTTCGCGGCGGCGCGCTGGGCTTCCAGCTCGCGCACCAGCGGCAGCACCTTCTCGCCGAAGTAGGCGACCTCTTCCTGGAAGTGCAGGAAGCCGCTGAGGATCAGGTCGACGCCGACGTCCTTGAGGGCGACGATACGCTCGGCGATCTGCTGCGGGGTGCCGATCAGGTTGGTCTTGAAGCCGTCGTTGTACTGCACCAGGTCCTCGAAGGTGGACTTGGCCCAGTTGCCCTCGCCTTCCGGGCTGGCCTTGCCGGCCTGCTTGACCTCGTGGCCGAAGGCGTTGACCGCTTCCGGGTCGGCCTTGGCGATGATCTCGGCCAGCACCGCGCGGGCCTCCTCCTCGGTGTCGCGGGCGATGATGAAGGCGTTCACGCCGACCTTGACCTGGTGGTTGTTGGCCGCCGCCTTGGCGCGGATGTCGTCGACCTGCGCCTTGATGCCCTCCACCGTGTTGCCGTTGGTGAAGTACCAGTCGGAGGCACGCGAGGCCATGTCGCGCGCGGCGCGCGAGCTGCCGCCCTGGAAGATCTCCGGAACCTGCGCCGGCTTGGGTTTCAGGCTGTAGTTGTGGAAGCGGTAGAAGTCGCCCTTGTAGGTGAAATCGTCGCGGGTCCAGATGCCGCGCAGCACGTCGATGAACTCTTCCGAGCGGCGATAGCGCTCGTCGTGCTCCAGCCACGGCTCGCCGATGGCGGTGAATTCGCCGCGGAACCAGCCGGAAACGATGTTCACCGCAATGCGGCCGTTGGTCAGCTCGGAAATGGTCGAGATCTGCTTGGCCAGCACCGCCGGATGCCACGGGCCCGGCAGGATCGCGGCGATCACCCGCAGCTTCTCGGTCGACGCCAGCAGCGCGTGGCTGATGGCCACCGACTCGTGCTGGAATTCGGCGCCGTAGCCGGCGGTGAAGCGGATCTGCGACAGCGCGTACTCGAAGCCGGCGTTCTCGGCGATCTGCGCCAGCTTGCGGTTGTAGTCGATGTCCCAGCTGGTGCGCTGCTCGATCTTGCTGACCACCAGGCCGCCGCTGACGTTGGGTACCCAGTAGGCGAATTTGATGTTGTTCTGGCTCATGTTGCTTCTCCGTATCGGAAGGCAGTAAGGGATAGAGGGGAATCAGGCCGCGCCAAGGCGGGCCGGGTGTGCACGCAAGGCAAGGGACGACAGCGCGCGCTCGACGGCCAGCGCGATGCGGTCGTGCAGCGCCGGGCTGGCGATGCGGTAGTTGTCGAAATCGGTCTCGGCGCCGTACACGCCGATCGGCAGGCTCTGCGCCTGGAAGAAGGCGAACAGCGGGCGCAGCTGGTGGTCGATCACCAGCGCGTGGCGGTCGCTGCCGCCGGTGGCGGCGAGCAGCACCGGCACGTCTTCCAGGGCACGGTGGTCGACGAAGTCGAACAGGTGCTTGAACAGGCCGGTGTAGGAAGCGCGGTAGACGGGGCTGGCGGCGATCAGCAGGTCGGCGTTCTCGATGGCCAGCAGGTCGTCGCGCAGCGTCTGCGGCAGCTGCTCGCGGCTGAGCACCCCGGCGAACTGCGGACCGATCTCGCTCAGTTCGATCAGTCGCACCTCGACCGGCAGCGCCTGCTCCAGCCCCTCGAGCAGCGCCTTGACCAGCACCAGGGTGCGCGACGGCCGCTGCACGCTGCCGGACACCGCCACCACCTTCAGTTTCTTGCTCATCGTTCAGCCTCGTTGCCGGGGGCGCCGGAGCGGCACCCGCAAGAGACCTAGAGCAGCAACCGTGCCAACCAATAAAACCCTTTAAAATCAGTATGTTACGAACAAATTGCGATTTTCCGCGCTGTGCTGACCCCAGCAGCCTGTTGAACGGCTGTTGCCGGGGCAACAGCGTGCGCAGGAACGCACATGGCCGCGGCCGGGCCTGGCTGTTGGCGGAACAACACCCCGGACTGCCGCTGGAGGAACGGGCGTGCCGGGGCAAGACAGGGCGACGAGAAATGCAAAACGCCCGGTGCATGGCACCGGGCGCTGGAGGGGTCGGCGTGGCTGGCGAATCACCCCGGACCGTGAGGCGCGGATAAGCTAGCCGGCGAGCAGCTCGACGCGGTCGGCCACCCGCCCGGCGCGGGCCAGCAGCTCGCCCTGCTCCGCCCGTGCGGCGCTGACCCTTACCCGCAGGCGGCCGAGCGCGCGGCCCTGGATGCGTTCGATTTCGCCGTGCAGCAGGCGCACACCGCGGCCGAGCGCCTCGACGATGGCGTGCAGGTCCGGCTCGTGGGAACGCGCGCCGGTGTAGTGCAGATCCAGCAGGATCTCGTCCGGTGGCGGCGCGCCGGCCGCCCGGCCGTCCTGCGGATGGTGCTGCAGGGTGCCGAGCAGGCTGCGGGTCACCGCATGGCGCGGGTCGCCGAACACCTGCCAGACCTCGCCCTGCTCCACCACCGCGCCGTGCTCGAGGACCACCACGCGGTCGCAGATCTCGCGGATCACCTCCATCTCGTGGGTGATCAGCACGATGGTCAGGCCGAAGCGGCGATTGACGTCGCGCAGCAGGGCGAGGATCGCCTGGGTGCTCTCCGGGTCGAGCGCCGAGGTGGCTTCGTCGCACAGCAGGATGTCCGGTTGCAGCACCAGCGCGCGGGCGATGCCGACCCGCTGCTTCTGCCCGCCGGAAAGCTGCGCCGGATAGGCGTCGCGCTTGTCGAGCAGGCCGACCAGCTGCAGCAGCTCGCCGACCCGCCATTCCAGCTCGGCGCCCTTGATGCCGGCCAGGCGCAACGGCAGCGCGACGTTCTCGCCGACCGTCTTGGCGGTCATCAGGTTGAAGTGCTGGAAGATCATGCCGACCCGCCGGCGCAGTTGCGCCAGGCGCCGGGAGTCGCAGGCGCCGATGTCCTCGCCGTCGATCAGCACGCGGCCGTCGCTGGGCAGCTCCAGGCCGTTGAGCAGGCGCAGCAGCGAGGACTTGCCGGCGCCGCTGCGACCGATGATGCCGAACACCTCGCCGCGACGGATCTCCAGGTCGATGTCGCGCAGGGCGTGCACCTGCTGCGCTCGGCCGGGATAGGACTTGCCGATGCCGGCCAGGCGGATATGCACCTGCGCAGCGCTCGGCACGGAATTGAAACTGCTCACGGCTGAAACCACCTCGAAGCGGAAGGGATAGTCCGCGCGGCGCGGGCGCCGGCGGACGTTGGCACGACGGCGGCTCAGAAGCCGGGCGCGATCTGCCCCTTGTAGCGGGCCAGGATGAACTCGCGGACTTCCGGCGAATTGAGCGCCTTGGCCAGCTTCTGGATGCCCGGGTCCTTGATGTTGTCCGGACGGGCGACCAGGAACTCGACGTACAGGTCCTTGCCCTTCTCGACGATCAGCGCGCTGTTTGTGTCGATGCCGGCTTCCAGCGCGTAGTTGGCGAACACGAACGCCAGGTCGACCTGGTTCACCGCGCGGGCCAGCAGCGCCCCTTCCAGCTCGCGGATCTTCAGCTTCTTCGGGTTCTCGGCGATGTCCCTGGGCGTCGCCAGGGTGTTGCTCGGGTCCTTGAGCTTGATCAGCCCCGCCTCGTGCAGCAGCACCAGCGCCCGGCCGGTGTTCACCGGGTCGTTGGGGATGGCCACACTGGCGCCGTCCTTGAGCTCGGAAAGCTGCTTGATGCGCGTCGAGTAGGCGCCGAACGGCTCGATGTGCACGCCGACCACCGGCACCAGGTCGGTCTTGCGGGTGGCGTTGAACTCGTCGAGGAACGGCCGGTACTGGTAGTAGTTGGCGTCGAGGTTCTTCTCCGCCAGCTGCACGTTGGGCTGGATGAAGTCGGTGAACACCTTGATGTCGAGATCGACGCCCTGCTTGGCGAGCGCCGGTTTGACGAACTCGAGGATCTCCGCGTGCGGCACCGGGGTGGCGCCGACGACCAGCTTCTCGCTGGCGTGGGCGCTCAGGGACAGGACGGCAGCCAGGATGGCCAAGGACTTTTTCATGGTCTTGCTCCGAAAAATGAGAGTGGCCGTCGTGGGGCGGACGTAGGGCCTGCGGCAGCGGACCCGGCTGCCGCGTGCGGGTATCACGAAAGAACGTGGGCGTTCAGCGCCGGGTGAAGTGGCTCACCAGGCGGTCGCCGCTCACCTGCAGCGCCTGCACCAGGAGGATCAGCAGCAGCACGGTGACCACCATCACGTCGGTCTGGAAGCGCTGGTAGCCGAAGCGGATCGCCAGATCGCCCAGGCCGCCGCCGCCGATCACCCCGGCCATCGCGGTGTAGTCCACTAGCACGATGGCGGTCACGGTGACCGCGGCGATCAGTCCGGTGCGCGCCTCGGGCAGCAGGGTGTGCCAGATGAGCTGCCAGGTGCTGCCGCCCATCGCCTGGGTCGCCTCGATCAGGCCGCGGTCCACCTCGCGCAGCGCGGTTTCCACCAGGCGGGCAAAGAACGGCGTGCAACCGGCCACCAGCGGCGGGATGGCGCCGCGCACACCCAGCGAGCTGCCGGTGAGCAGCGTGGTGAGCGGAATCAGCACGATCAGCAGGATGATGAACGGCAGCGAACGCAGCGCGTTGACCGCCACCGACAGCGCCCGGTACAGGCGCGGCTGGGCCAGCAGCTGGCGTTGCCCGGTGAGGAACAGCAGAACGCCCAGCGGCAGGCCGAGCAGCACCGTGCAGCCCAGGGCGCCGGCCAGCATGGTCAGGGTGTCGAGGCACGCCTGGCCGATGTCGCTCCAGTCGAGGTTACGCAGCAGCTCGCTCATCGCCGGCTACCTCGCTGTCGCGGTACGCGCACCGGCGCGTGACGGCCGGAGGCGGGACGGATCTTGCCGAGCATGCGCGCCCCCTCACGACCAGTCATGGCGCGGCGGCTTGGCGCCGTTGAGCAGCCAGTTGCCGACCACGTGGTACTTCCAGCGCACCGGGTCGTGCAGGGTGTGCACGCGGGCGTTGCGCCAGTGGCGGTCGAGGTTGTGCCGCTTGAGGGTCGAGCGGGTGCCGCCCAGCTCGAACAGCCGGTTGGTGGCCTCGATGGCGACCTCGGTGGTCAGCACCTTGGCCTTGGCCACCGCCAGCGACGCGGCGGCGACGTTGTCCTCGTCGGGAGCCGGCTTGGCACGGTCGAGGACCTTGCCGGCGCGCTCGAGCAGCGCCTCGGCCGCCGCCAGGCGAATGTCCAGGCCGCCGACCTGGACGATGGTCAGCGGGTCCTCGCTGGCCTTGTCCAATCCTGAGTCGATCCATGGCCGGGCCTGCTCGCGGACGAAGGCGATGGTGTCCTCCAGCGCGGCGCGGGCGATGCCGGCGTCGATGGCGGCGGTGGTGATCTGCGCGAACGGCCCGGCCAGGGTCGGGCTCTCGTAGGAGCGGTAGCTGGGGAACAGGTTGAACGCCGGCACGCGCAGGCCGTCGGCCAGTACCGTGCCGCTGGAGGTGGTGCGCTGGCCGATGCTGTCCCAGTCGTCGACCACCACCAGCCCCGGCGTGCCGCGCTCCACGAAGGCCAATTGCCCACGGCCCTCCTCGTCCAGCGCCAGCACGCCGAGCCAGTGGGCGTACAGCGAGCCGGTGCAGTAGCCCTTGCGGCCGTCGATGCGATAGCCGTCGCCCTCGCGGACGATGCGGGTTTGCAGGTCCTGCACGTGCTTGCCGCCCGTCTCCGACAGCGCGTTGGCGAAGCGGTGGCCCTTGAGCACCAGCTCGAAGAAGAAGCGCTTCTGCGCCTCGCTGCCCTGCAGGCGCACGTCTTCGAGCAGGCAGTAGTGGTTCTGCGGGATCTGCCCCAGCGACGGATCGGCGGCCGAGACGATGGCGATCACCTCGGCCAGGGTGGCGAAGGACACCTCGGCGCCGCCGTAGGCCCTGGGTACGGTGATGCCCCACAGGCCGCTGTCGGAGAAGGCGTCGACCACCTCGGGCGGCACCGCGCGCTGCAGATCGCGCTCGGCGGCGCCCGGGCGCAGCAACGCGGCCACCCGGTGGGCGACCGCGATGGCCTCGGCGTCGTCGCGGATGACATGGGCGTTGGGCTGGTTGAGCGGGTAGTGGGCAGGCTGTTGCGAAGCGAAAGACATGTTCGTCCTCTCTGGGGTGGGGCGGAGGCTTTACCGCTCGAGTGGCGCGGAGGCTTGCGAGCCCGCAGGCGGCCGGTGGACTGGGCCGTCGGCCTGGCGCGGCCCCGCCACAGGTCCTGAGCAGCAACCGTGCCAAACCATAAAATCCTTTAAAAACATCAACTTATGGTTATTCGCCAAGAGTGGCCGGTGCGCTGACCGGCGCAGCTTGCTGAATGACTGTTGCCCGGCGAACAGTCGCGCTGCCAACAGCCGCGCCCACAGACCCGCGCCTCCGGGCGGCAAGGCGACACCCGCTGTTGCCAGCGCAGCAGCAGCCCAGCAACTTGCCCCTTTGCCAACAGCGCAGAATCCGCCGCGATTGGCTGCAACCCGCATGAATCCTGGCTTTGCGCCACCTGGCACGGGCTGTGCCATGTGTTTCACAACGGCACCCGCGGCCATCCCGGCCCGCCCCAGCAGACCGTTTCAGGAGCCATCCCATGACTGCCCAGCAACAACTCAAAGCCCTTTCCACCGGCGCCGACTACGAACAGCTGGCCGCGCGCTTCCGGCCGATCTTCGCGCGCATCGCCGAAGGCGCCGTCGAGCGCGAGCGCAGCCGCAGCCTGCCCTACGAGCAGATCCAGTGGCTGAAGGAGGCGGGCTTCGGCGCCGTGCGCGTGCCGGTGGCCTACGGCGGCGCCGGCGCCTCGCTGCCGCAGCTGTTCCAGCTGTTGATCGAGCTGGCCGAGGCCGACTCCAGCGTGCCGCAGGCGCTGCGCGGCCACTTCGCCTTCGTCGAGGACCGCCTCAACGCCCACGCCAGTGCGCCACAGGACAAGTGGTTCGCCCGCTTCGTCGCCGGCGAGCTGGTCGGCAACGCCTGGACCGAGGTCGGCGACGTGAAGATCGGCGACGTCATCACCCGCGTCTCGCGTCAGGGCGAGCAGTGGGTGGTCAACGGCACCAAGTACTACAGCACCGGCAGCATCTTCGCCGACTGGATCGACCTGTACGCCCGCCGCGACGACAACGGCGCCGACGTGATCGCCGCGGTCAGCACCCGCCAGAACGGCGTGCGGCAGAGCGACGACTGGGACGGCTTCGGCCAGCGCACCACCGGCAGCGGCACCTCGGTGTTCGTCGACGCAGTGGTCGAGGAAGAGAACATCATCGACTTCGCCACCCGCTTCAAATACCAGACCGCCTTCTACCAGCTGGTGCTGATCGCCGTGCTGGCCGGCAGCGGCCGCGCCGCGCTGCGCGACTTCTCCCACGAGGTGCGCCAGCGCACGCGCATCTTCAGCACCGGCAACGCACCGCGGGTCAGCCAGGACCCGCAGGTGCTGCAGGTGATCGGCAAGGCCTCGGCGCTGGTCTACGCCGCCGAAGCCACCGCCCTGCGCGCCACCATCCCGGCCCAGCGTGCCTACGAGGCGCGTTTCGGCAACGACGCGGCCGCCGAGCACGCCGCCAACGTGGCCGCCGAGCTGGAGTCGGCGCAGGCCCAGGTGGCCATCGCCGAACTGGCGCTGCGCGTCACCACCGACCTGTTCAACGCCTTGGGCGCCTCGGCGACCAGCGAGAAGAAGCAGCTCGACCGCCACTGGCGCAACGCGCGCACGGCCGCCTCGCACAACCCGCTGATCTACAAGGAACGCATCATCGGCGACCGCGAAGTGAACGGCACCGAGCCGCCCTACGTGTGGCAGATCGGCGGCAGCCCGGCCATCAAGTGACGCGGGAGGCCGCCATGTCCGGGTTCCTGCAGCTCTGCCTCACCGGCCTCGGCCTGCTGCTGCGCGGCTGCGTCGAGCAGTCCGCCATGGCGAGCGAAGCCCAGTCGCTGGCGTTGTTCGACTATCGCGCCAGCCACTGCCCGCCGATCGCGCTCGACTGAGCGCTGCTCATCATCCTCCCTCCCCGAAGGCCAGCGCTCGCGCTGGCCTTCGCGCATCCGGGCGGCGCCGATCCGCGCTGTTCACGGCCCAACAGCGGTTCATCAGCGGTGCCTGCGGCAACACACCCGCGGACGCCATAAATCTGAATATTTTCCTTTAAAAACAATTATTTACGCAAATGGCACGGTGCCTGCAATAGTCCCTGTACAGCACCAGCCGACCGAGCGCACGGACGCGTGGCGCTGCCGATGGGCGCGTTGCCCGACGCCGCCATCGCACACTCGAGAACACAAGGAAAATTCATGTCACTGCACTGGTTCAGCCCCACCACCCTCGGCGCTCTTCTCCTTGCCGGCGCCGGCGTCGCCCAGGCCGCCGCGCCGGGCGAGTACGCCTGGCAGGCGCGCGTCGGCGTCAGCACCATCGCGCCCACCTCCGACTCCGGGCGCATCCTGCCCGGCGAGGTGGACATCGACAACGACACCGGCCCGACCTTCAACCTCGCCTGGTTCATCACCCCCAACCTCGCCATCGACGTGCTCGGCGGCCTGCCCTTCGAACACGACATCCGCCTGGCCGGCAGCAAGATCGGCACCACCAAGCAGCTGCCGCCCATCGTCAGCCTGCAATACCACTTCGCCCCCGAGGCGCGCCTGCGGCCCTTCGTCGGCATCGGCATCAACTACACGTACTTCTACGACGAACAACTGGACAACGGCGCCGACCTGGAACTCTCCGACTCCTGGGGCGCCGCCTTCCAGGCCGGCCTGGACTACGCCATCGACGAGCAGTGGAGCCTGGGCGGCGACGTGCGCTACGCCAAGATCGACACCGAGGTGAAGGTCAACGGCGTCACGGTCGGCAGCGTCGACGTCGACCCCACGGTGTACAGCGTCAACCTCGGCTACCGCTTCTGAACCCCCGCCGGGCGCCCGCCGCGTCCGGCCGACATCCGCAACCCGCACCTAACCTGAGCAACCTTGAGGAACCCGCCATGAGCGAACAGCAAACCGCCGCCCGCGTCGTCGACCCCTACCTGCAGGCGCTGCCGGCCCAGCCGGCGCACCGCATCCAGAGCGACGCCGAGGCCATCGAGGTCGCCCGCGCGCTGGCCGCCGACTTCGCCCGCGAAGCCGCCCAGCGCGACCGCGAGCGCCGCCTGCCGGTCGACGAACTCAACGCCTTCTCGCAAAGCGGCCTGTGGGGCATCACCGTGCCCAAGGCCTACGGCGGCGCCGAGGTCAGCTACCGCACCCTCGCCGAGGTGCTGAAGACCATCGCCGCGGCCGACCCGTCGCTGGCCCAGCTGCCGCAGAACCACCTGGCCATCGTCGACCACATCCGCCTGGACGGCACCGAGGAGCAGAAGCGCTTCTTCTTCGGCCTGGTGCTCGACGGCGTGCGCTTCGGCAACGCCTTCTCCGAGCGCAACAGCCGCACCGTGGCCGACTTCGAGACGCGCATCGAGGCCGACGGCGACGCCTTCCGCGTCAACGGCCAGAAGTTCTATTCGAGCGGCGCGCTGCTCGCCCACTGGGTGCCCACGGTCGCGGTGGACGCCGAGAAGCGCCCGCACCTGGCCTTCATCCCGCGCGCCAGCCAGGGCCTCAAGGTGGTCAACGACTGGTCGAGCTTCGGCCAGCGCACCACCGCCAGCGGCACCGTGCTGATCGACAACGTCAAGGTGCCGGCCGCCCACGTGGTGCCGGTATGGCGCGCCTTCGCCAACCCCACCGCGGCCGGGCCGATCTCGCAGTTCCTGCAGGCCGCCATCGACGCCGGCATCGCCCGCGGCGCGCTGGCCGACACCATCGCCCAGGTGCGCCGCAACGCCCGCGCCTGGATCGACTCGGGCCTCGAGTTCGCCCACCAGGACCCGTACAGCATCCAGGCGGTCGGCGACTTGCAGATCCGCCAGCGCGCCGCCGAGGCGGTGCTAGATCTGGCCGCCGACAAGATCCAGATCGCCGTCGACACCCCCAACGAGGACACCGTCGCCGAGGCCTCGATCCTGGTCGCCGAGGCCAAGGTGCTGACCACCGAGGTCGCCATCCAGGCCACCAACAAGCTGTTCGAGCTGGTCGGCACCCGCTCCACGCTGGAGGAGTACAACCTCGACCGCCACTGGCGCAACGCGCGTACCCACACCCTGCACGACCCGGTGCGCTGGAAATTCCACGCGGTGGGCAACTACTACCTGAACGGCATCAAGCCGCCGCGCCATCCGTGGCTGTAAGCGGCGCCGCCTGAGCCACAGCGAAAGCCCCCGCTGCCGTGAGGTAGCGGGGGCTTCGTTTTGCACGATCCGCCGGGCTTTGGCAGGGAGGAGGCCCGGCTCGCGCGCCTTGGCTCGCGGCCGGGCTATTCGCGAGGTGAAAGGCCGTACCGCAACTCCGGGCGGGAGCGCGGCACCCCACCCACAGCAAGACCCGGAGCACGCGACAGATTGACGCATACGTAAACGTAATGGTAATTCTGCAGGCCACACCCGCCGGCACCCGGCCCGGCGCGCAGGCAGTCCTCCCCATCCCCTTTCCGGAGTTCCGAGCCATGAACCTCCTGCATGAAATCGGCCCCCAGCTCAGCGGTCTCGAACAACTGCAGGTCATGCTCGAAACGGACCGCCGCCCCGGCATCGGCGATACCCTGGATATCCGCCTGGTCGAAGCCGGCGACGGTCAGGTGGTTTTCGAGGCGGTGCCGGACCTGCACCTCTACAACCCGATCGGCTCGGTGCACGGCGGTTTCGCCGCCACCATGCTGGACTTCGCCTGCGGCTACGCGGTGCTGTCGAAGATGGTGCCGGGCAAGACCTTCTCCACCCTGGAACTCAAGGTCTCCTACCACCGGCCGATGACCAAGGACACCGGCTTGGTGCGCGCCGAAGGCAAGATCGTCTCCATGGGGCGGCGGGCGGCGTTCTCGGAAGCGCGTCTGGTCGGCGAGGACGGCAGGCTCTACGCCTCGGCCACCTCCAGTCTGCTGGTGATGGACAGCTGAGCCGGCTGGCGAGAACCTCCCCTCCACGCGGTCACGGGCAGTTGCCCGGACCGCCCGCACCGGCATTCGACAGGAAACGCATCCGTGACCAGCCACGCGCAGCAGTTGCCCGGCCATACCGACACCTGGGTTGCGACCCCACAGGGGCGCATCTTCGTCCGCATCTGGCCTGCCGAGACCGCCAACGGGCGCGCGCCCATCGTGCTGCTGCACGACTCGCTCGGCTGTATCGACCTGTGGCGCGGCTTCCCGGCGGCGCTGAGCGCCAGCACCGGGCGTACGGTGATCGCCTACGACCGCCTGGGCTTCGGCCGCTCCGACGCCCATCCCGGCAAGCTCGGCCCCGGCTTCGTCGCCGACGAGGCGACCACCAGCTTCATGGCCGTTCGCGAGCACCTGGGCATCGAGCGCTTCGTGGTGTTCGGCCACAGCGTCGGCGGCGGCATGGCGATCAACTGCGCGGCCCGCTACGGCGACGCCTGCGCCGCGCTGATCAGCGAGGCGGCGCAGTCCTTCATCGAGGAACGCACCCTGCGGGGCATCCGCGAGGCCCAGGCGCTGTTCGCCAGCGAGGGCCAGATGGATCGCCTGCGCCGCCTGCACGGCGACAAGGCGCCCTGGGTGCTCGACGCATGGATCGGCACCTGGCTGAGCCCGGCCTTCGCGAACTGGTCGCTCGATGGGGTGCTGCCGCAGGTGCGCTGCCCGCTGCTGGCCATCCACGGCGCCGAGGACGAGTACGGCTCGGTGCAGCAACCCGAGCTGATCGCCCGCCTGGTCGCGGGACCGGCGCGGCTGGAAATCATGCCCGACACCCGCCACGTGCCGCACCGCGAGCGCCAGCCTGCGGTGCTCGACATGGTGGCGGAATTTCTGCGGCCGATCGCCTGACGGCCGCGAACAGCTCGCCTGCGGCGGCTTGCCCGCTGGCGGGCGCCTCTCCGGCTGGCCGGACATGTCCGGTCAAACGCAGCCAACCGCCCCCGCCCGCCAACGGCAGGCGCGGTGGCGTCTCCTCTCAGCCCCGCCCTTTCACCACCACCGGCAGCACCAGACGGTGGCCCAGACGTTCGCGCTTGGTGGCGAGATAGCGCTGGCTGGCGGGATTGGCCGGCACCTCGTGGGCGAGCTGACGCTGCACGCCGACGCCAAGCTCCTGCAGGGCGCGGGCCTTGGCCGGGTTGTTGCTGAGCAGTTGCACCGAGCGTACCCCCAGATGGCGGAGGATGGCGGCCGCGGCGCGGTAGTCGCGCGCGTCGACCGGCAGGCCGAGGGCGAGATTGGCCTCCACGGTATCCAGGCCGGTGTCCTGCAGCGCGTAGGCGCGCAGCTTGGCGGCCAGGCCGATGCCGCGGCCTTCGTGGCCGGTCAGATAGACCAGCGCGCCGCGCCCCTCGCGGGCGATACGCGCCAGCGCCAGATCGAGCTGCTCGCCGCAGTCGCAGCGCAGCGAGCCGAGCACGTCGCCGGTCAGGCATTCGGAATGCAGGCGGGTCAGCAGGCCCTCGCCCGCCGGCTCGCCGGCGAGCAGCACCGGGTATTCGCCGCCCTCGAAGGCGTACAGGTGCAGGCGGAACTCGCCGTGGCGGGTCGGCAGGCGGGTGTCGGCGAGCAATTGCGGCGCCGCTTTCGCCGCTTGCGCGCGGCGCCAGGCGATCAGCTGCTCGATGGTGATGATCGGCAGGCCATGCTGGCGGGCGAAGGCCAGCAGCTCGGGACGGCGGGCCATGCTGCCGTCGTCGTTGACGATCTCGCAGAGCACCCCGGCCGGCCGGCGCCCGGCCAGCACGGCGAGATCCAGCGCCGCCTCGGTGTGGCCGGGACGTTCCAGCACCCCGCCGGCCCGGGCGCGCAGCGGGAAGATGTGGCCCGGACGGGCGAAGTCGTCCGGCCTGGAAGCCGGGTCGGCCAGGGCGTTGAGGGTCGCTGCGCGGTCGGCGGCGGAGATGCCGGTGCTGGTGCCATGGCGGTAGTCGACGCTGACGGTGAAGGCGGTCTGGTGCGACTCGCTGTTGGCCTCGACCATCAGCGGCAGTTCGAGCGCGTCGAGGCGCTCGCCGGGCAGCGCGACGCAGACCAGGCCGCTGCTGTAGCGGACCAGGAAGGCCATCTGCGCGGGGGTGATGGCGTCGGCGGCGATGATCAGATCGCCTTCGTTTTCGCGGTCGGTGTCGTCGACCACGACGACGAATTCGCCGCGGGCGATGGCGGCAAGGGCGGCCTCGACGGTGTCGAAGGCGGCGTCGGTTAGTGCGGGCATGGGGGTGGGCCTGTGCTGATGAAGTTGGAGCGTCTGGGGACGCGTTTGGGGGTTCTTCAGCAGGTTGCGTGCCAGGCGGCCCGGGGGCGGATTTCGGGGGTTGGGCGGGGGCGCGCGGCGGCTGCACTGTTGTGCTGGCAACAGTGCGTCGGGATGCTGTTGTCTGGAGGACAGTGGCCTGTTGGAAGCAAGGGCTGGGGGGAAGTCAGCTGGCGAGGTTGTGCGTCGGGTTGTTCGGGTGGTGCTTTCGGCTTTGGGGCATGCCTGCTTGCCGAGTAACTCGACACTTTCTGTTTCGGCCTCCTGGCCGAGTCACTTTTTCTTGTCTGGCCAAGAAAAAGTAACCAAAAAGAAGGCCACCCCCGTCGTCAGGCCCTGCGCTTCGCTCCGGGTCCCCTCGCTCCATCGCCGTTCCAGGGGCACGCCACGAAGGGCCATCCATGGCCCTCGCGGCTCTCGCGGCATCCATGCCGCTCGGCCCCTTCCACGGCGATTCCGCTCGGCCTGACGAAGGGGGAACGGGTGCAGTCCCCACCTCCGCAAAAAACCAAGCGAAGAGCAGAAGCTTTTTGATCGTGCGTCAGGCTTCCAGGCAACTCCCCGGTCCCGTTCAGCAGGCCGAGTGCAGGCGTCGTGGAGGGGGACGCGAGGCAGGACGCCGAGCGAGTCACGAAGGGACAGGGACGTCCCTTCGTGACGTGCCCCCGGAGCGGCGCCGGAGCGAGGGGACCCCGGCCGCGCAGCGGCTGGGGCCGGATGATCGGGTGTGCTTTCTCTTTGGTTACTTTCTCTTTGCACAAGCAAAGAGAAAGTGACTCGGCCGAGGGGCCGAAACAGGGAGGCATCGAACCACTCGGCAATCGGCCATTTCCGAAAACTGCAACGTGCTCACGCAGGAGCGTAGGCACAATCGAGCATGACTCCAAACTTGCAGGCAACTCCCCCGGTCCCGTTCAGCAGGCCGAACGCAGGCGCCGTGGAGGGGGACGCGAGGCAGGACGCCGAGCGAGGCACGAAGGGACATGGACGTCCCTTCGTGGCGTGCCCCCGGAGCGGCGCTGGAGCGAGGGAACCCCGGCCGCGCAGCGGCTGGGGCCGGATGACCGGGCGCGCTTTCTCTTTGGTTACTTTCTCTTTGCGCGTGCAAAGAGAAAGTGACTCGGCCAGAAGGCCGAAACAAAAAGTATCGCCCCACTCGGCAACCAGCCCATGCGCCGAAACCGAACACAACCGGAACCCCCACCTACCCCACCTTCCCCCCCAAATAAAAATGCTGAATATCCTCCCGCGCCGCCAACTCCTGGGCCGCGCCCTCGCCCACCACATGGCCGTTCTCCAGGATGTACGCATAGTCGGCATGCCGCAGGGCCACGTTGATGTTCTGCTCGGCGACCAGAAAACTCATGCCCTCCTTCTCGTTGAGCTGCGCGACGATGTCGAAGATCTCCTCGACGATGATCGGCGCCAGGCCCATCGACGGCTCGTCGAGCAGCACCAGCGTCGGCTTGGTCATCAGCGCGCGGCCGATGGCCAGCATCTGCTGCTCGCCGCCGGAGGTCAGGCCGGCCTGGGTCTTGCGCTTGGTCTTCAGGCGCGGGAACCAGGCGTAGATACGCTCCAGCTCCTGCTCCAGCTCGCGCCGGCTCGGCCCGCGCAGGAAGCCGCCGCTGCGCAGGTTCTCCTCGATGGTCAGGTGGGCGAACACGTGGCGGCCCTCCAGCACATGGACGATGCCGCGCCGCGCCAGCACATTGGCCGCCACGCCGGCGGTGTCTTCGCCGCGGAAGTGGATGCTGCCGCGGCTGACCTGGGCGCGGTCGGCCTGCACCAGGCCGGAGATGGCCTTGAGGGTGGTGCTCTTGCCGGCGCCGTTGGCGCCGAGCAGGGCGACGATGCCGCCCTGTTCGACGCGCAGCGACACGCCGCCGACGGCGAGGATGGCGCCGTCGTAGATCACCTCGATGTCGTTGACGGCCAGCAGCTCGACGGCAGCGGCGGCGGGTTGGGGCTGGGTGCTCATGGGAATCTCCCTCCATTCGAATCGCGGGCCGACCACGGCATCCGCGCAAGGCAAGACGTAGGGTGGGTTAGCCGCCCCGCGGCGTAACCCACCAAGGATGCCGACAGGCATCCCCGACGGCGGCCCGACGTCCGCCTGGTTGAAGGCGGCACCTGCGGTGCCGGTGGTGGGTTACGGCCTGCGGCCTAACCCACCCTACGGTTGAGACGCGGCGCCGGCGGTGGTCACAGCTCCGCGCGGCAGTCGCGCGCTTTGAGGCCCTTTTCCTTGGCATAGGCGGCCGACTTGGCCTCGATCAGCGGGCGCAGGGTCGGGCGGTCGGCCTGCACCCAGTCGGTCACCAGGTTCCACTTGGCGCCGTCCCACTGCTGCACGCGGGCGGCGCCGCCGCCCTCGTGGTCGGCGCAGCTCACCTGCAGCGGCTGCAGCAGGCCGGCGAAGCCGATTTCCTTGAGGCGTGCCTCGTCGACCTTGAGGTGCTCGAACGCCCAGCGCCCTTCCTCGCCGTTGAGCGGGCGGTTGCCGAAGTGCTGCTGGCCGGCGCGCAGCGCCTCGACCACGATGGCGGCGTTGATCAGGCCGATGTTGTAGTACACCTTGCCGAAGTAGCTGGGGTCCTTGAGGTCGCTCTTGCCCTTGTCGAGGATGTGCTCGCGCAGGCGCTTGTGGATCTCGAAGCCGTCGCCGCCGGGGAACGGCGCCAGCGCCTGGTAGCCCTTGGCGGCGTCGCCGGCCGGGATCACGTCGGCCTCGGAGCCTGCCCACACGTCGCCGATGATGCGGTCGGCCGGGAAGCCGAAGCGCGCGGCGGTCTTCAGCGCCACCGGCGTCGATACGCCCCAGGTGCGCAGGAACACCCAGTCCGGCTTGAGCTGGCGCACCTGGCGCCACTGCACCGACTGCTCGTTGCCGGGATGGGCGACCGGGATCTGGATGTTCTCGAAGCCGTACTTCTGCGCCAGCAGTTCGATGGCCGCCTGGGTTTCCCGGCCGTAGGGCGAGTCGTGGTAGACGGTGGCAATCTTCTTGCCCTTGAGCTTGTCGAAGCCGCCCTCGCGCTCGGCGATGTAGTTGATGCCCACCGACGCCTGGCCGTAGTAGCTGAGCAGCAGCGGGAAGGCGTAGGGGAACACGCTGCCGTCGGTGGATTCGGTGCGCCCGCCGGCCGGGTCGATCAGCGGCAGCTTGTCCGCCGCGCCCTTCTCCATCAGCGCGTAGGACGCCGGGGTGCTGTGGGTGAGGAAGAACGCCACCGGCGCGCCGTCGCGGCCGTTCTTGTGGCGCTCGTAGCACTCGACGATGCGGTCGGTGCTCCACTCGGTCTCGCACTCCTCCCAGGCGATCTTCACGCCGTTGATGCCGCCTTCCACCTCGTTGACGTAGCGCAGGTAGTCGATGGTGCCGGCCCACCACGGGATGCCGCTGGAGGCGTAGGGGCCGACCCGGTAGGTGGCCAGCGGGATGAACTGCTCGTTGGCGGCGGCCTGGGCGAACGTGGGCAGGGCGCTGTACGCGCTCAGGGCAAGGACGGCGCCGGCGATGGCGCGTTGCAGGGATTTACGCATGGTGATGATTTTCCGGAAGTCGATTCAGAGGGCGTTGGCTACGGCAACTCACTGCTCAGCGCGGCAATCGCGCGGCGTGATGCCCTTTTCCTGGGCGTAGGCGGCCGACTTGGCCTCGATCAGCGGGCGCAGGGTCTGGCGGTCGGCCGTCACCCAGTCGGTCAGCAGGTTCCATTTCGCGCCGTCCCACTGCTGCACCTTGGCCGCGCCGCCGCCCTCGTGGTCGGAGCAGGACAGCGCGAGCGGCTGCATCAGCCCGGCGAAGCCGATGGCCTTCAAGCGCGCCTCGTCGATGTTCAGATGCTCCAGGCCCCAGCGGCCTTCGTCGCCGCTGAGCGGGCGCTGGCCGAACTTGGCCTGCCCGGCGCGGATCGCCTCGACGGCGATGGCCGCGTTGACCAGCCCGGAGTTGTAGTAGACGCTGCCGAAGCTTTTCGGGTCCTTGAGGTCGCTCTTGCCCTTGTCGAGGATGTGTTCCTTGATCTTGCGGTGGATCTCGAAGTCGGCGCCGCCCGGATAGGGGGTGAGCGCCAGGTAGCCCTTGCCGGCCTCGCCGGTGGGCAGCACGTCCTCGTCGGAGCTGGCCCAGATGTCGCCGACGATGTGGTCGACCGGGAAGCCGAAGCGCGCCGCGGTCTTGATCGCCACCGGGGTCGACACCCCCCAGGTGCGCAGGAACACCCAGTCCGGCTTGGCCTGGCGCACCTGGCGCCACTGCGCGGACTGCTCGTTGCCCGGGTCGGCCACCGGGATCTGGATGTTCTCGAAGCCGTACTTCTCGGCGAGCAGCGCCAGCGGGCCCTGGGTTTCCCGGCCGTAGGCCGAATCGTGGTAGACGGTGGCGATCTTCTTGCCCTTGAGCTTGTCGAAGCCGCCCTCGCGCTCGGCGATATAGTTCACCACCGCCGATGCCTCGCTGTAGAAGGTCAGCATCACCGGGAAGTTGTAGGGGAACACGCTGCCGTCGGTGGCCTCGGTGCGCCCGTAGCCCAAGGTGATCAGCGGGATCCTGTCGGCGGCTGCCTTGTCGGAGAGCGCGTAGGCGGCCGGGGCGCCGTTGGGGTGGTAGAGCGCCACCGGCGCGCCGTTGAGGCCGTTCTTGAAGCGCTCGTAGCACTCGATGCCCTTCTCCGCCGTCCACTCGGTCTCGCACTCCTGCCAGACCAGCTTGACGCCGTTGATGCCGCCCTCCACCTCGTTGATGTAGCGCAGGTAGTCGATCATCCCGGCCCACACCGGGATGCCGCTGGAGGCGTAGGCGCCGACCCGATAGGTCGCCAGCGGGAAGAACTGTTCGTTGGCGGCGGCCTGGGCCGTCACCGGCAGGCTGCTGTAGACACCGAACGCGAGGACCGCGCCGGCGATGGAGCGTCGCAAGGATTTACCCATTTCTCTTTTCACTTCTGATGGTCGGTTTTGAGGGTGTTCTCCTGTCCCGTGGTCGGGTCGAGGTGGATCGGAAGTCGTTGCTCAGAATCTCAGCGGCCAGATCGCCAGGCGCTCGCGCAGGTTGCTCAGCAGGCGGATCAGCCCCTCCGGCTCCTTGACCAGGAACCAGATGATCAGCACGCCGAAGATGATCTTCTGCAGGTTCTGCAACTGGCCGGCGTCGACGTTGCCGCCCAGCAGCCACTGCCCGGCCTGGTTGAGCAGCAGCGGCAGCAGGCTGATGAAGGCGGCGCCGACGAAGTTGCCGGCGATGCTGCCCATGCCGCCGATGATGATGATGAACAGGATCTGGAACGAGCGGTTGATGTCGAAGCTGCCGGCGCTGGCGGTGCCCAGGTAGGCGAAGGCCCACAGCGCGCCGGCTACTCCTAAGTAGAACGAGCTGACGGCAAAGGCCAGGCGCTTGTAGCGATCGACCGGGATGCCGATCACCGCGGCGGCGGTGTCCATGTCGCGGATCGCCATCCAGTTGCGGCCGATCTGGCTGCGCACCAGGTTGACCGCCACCCAGGTCAGCAGCACCACGCTGCCCAGCACCAGCAGGTAGCGACCGAGCGGGCTGTGCAGGTCGTGGCCGAGCAGCTCCAGGCGCGGCGCGCTGATGGTCCCCGAGGAGGCGTAGTTGTAGAACCAAGGGAACTTGGTGAACACCCATTCGAGGAAGAACTGCGCCGCCAGCGTGGTGACCATCAGGTAGAAACCCTTGATACGGTTGCTGGGGATGCCGAACAGGAAGCCGACGCCGGCGGCGATCAGCCCGCCGCCGACCAGCGCCAGCGGCAAGGGCAGGCCCGGCACGCGCAGCAGCAGGCCGTAGGTGGCGAAGGCGCCGACCGCCATGAAGCCGGCGGCGCCCACCGAGGTCTGCCCGGTGTAGCCGGTCAAGAGGTTCAGCCCCAGCCCGGCCAGCGACAGCACCAGGAACGGGATGAGGATAGCGTTGAGCCAGTAGTCGTTGCCCAGCCAGGGCACCAGGCCGAAGGCGACCGCCAGCAGGGCCAAGAGGCCCCAGGGCAGGCGGCGACGCAGCAGTTCGACCGGGGCGCTGTCGTGGGCGGCGGGAAGGCTGTGGGATAGCGTGGTCATGGCGTCATACCCGTTCGATGGCGCGCTCGCCGAACAGGCCGGCGGGGCGGATGTAGAGGAAGACCAGGGCCAGCACGTAGGCGAACCAGGGGGTGATGCCGCCGCCGATGTGCGCGCCGATGTAGACCTCGGCGAGGTTCTCCGCGGCGCCGACGATCAGCCCGCCGACGATGGCGCCGCCGATCGAGGTGAAGCCGCCGATGATCAGCACCGGCAGCGCCTTGAGCACCACCAGGGACAGCGAGAACTGCACGCCCTGGCGCGCGCCCCACAGGAGGCCGGCGACCAGGCCAACGATGCCGGCCACCGCCCAGACGATCTGCCAGATCCGGTTGAGGTTGATGCCGATGGACAGCGCGGCGCGGGTGTCGTCGGCCACCGCGCGCAGCGACACGCCGATCCGCGTGCTGTTGAACAGCAGCGCCAGCACCGCCACCAGCAGCGCCGCGGTCGCCGCCGCCACCAGGTCGAACTGGCTGACCATCACCTCGCCGAGAAACACCGGCACGTCGTCGATGCCCAGGTCCAGCGCGCGCACCTGGGCGCCCATCAGGCCCTGGGCCAGGCCCTCGATGACGAATGACAGGCCGAGGGTGGCCATGAACAGGGTGATCTGCGAGCGGTTGACCAGCGGGCGCAGCACGGTGCGCTCGATGACGATGGCGCCGATGGCCATCACCACCACGGTGAGCAGCAGGGCCAGGGCGAACGGCAGGCCCTGCTCCTGCAGGCTGACGAAGGTCAGCGCAGCGAACAGCAGCATGGCGCCCTGGGCGAAGTTGAACACGCCGCTGGCCTTGTAGATCAGCACGAAGCCGATCGCCACCAGCGAGTACATGGTGCCGGCGAGCAGGCCGCCGAGCAGGGTTTCCAGGAAGAAGGTCATGGCTCGTCCTTAATGCACCGTGCCGAGATAGGCGGCGATCACCTCTGGGTTGGCCTGCACCTCGGCCGGCGTGCCGTCGCCGACCTTGCGGCCGTAGTCGAGCACCACCACGTGGCCGGACAGGCCCATCACCACCTGGATGTCGTGCTCGATCAGCACCACCGTGGTGCCCAGGTCGCGGTTGACGTCGGCGATGAAGCGGCTCATCTCCTGCTTCTCGGCGGCGTTCATCCCGGCCATCGGCTCGTCGAGCAGCAGCAGGCGGGGTCCTGCGATCAGCGCACGGCCCAGCTCGACGCGCTTCTGCAGGCCGTAGGCCAGGCTGCCCACCGCCACGTCGCGCCAGGGCTGCAGTTCGAGGAATTCGAGGATGCCCTCGGCCTGCTCGCGAAACTGGCGCGCCTCGCGGCGCGCGCCCGGCAGGCCGAGGGACTGGGCCAGGAAGCCGCTCTGCGCGTGCCGCGACAGGCCGGTGAGCAGGTTGTCGATCACGCTCATCTTCTTGAACAGCGCGTTGTTCTGGAACGTGCGGCCGATGCCGCGGCGCGCCGCCTCCAGCGGCTGGATGCGCTGGAAATGCTCGGCCTCGAACACCACCTCGCCGGCGTCCGGGCGGTACACGCCGTTGAGGATGTTGAGCAGCGAGCTCTTGCCGGCGCCGTTGGGGCCGATCAGCGCGCAGATCTCGCCGCGGCGCACCGCGAACGACAACGCGTCGATGGCCTTGACGCCCTTGAACGACAGGGAGATGTCGCGCACCTCCAGAATGTTCTCGGCAATGCTCATGCGGCCTGCTCCCGGTATTCGCGGATCCAGGCATGGCTGACGCCCGGCGCCGCCTGCGCCTGCGGCGCGCTGCGCAGGATGGTCTGCAGGCGCGGGAAGCCGAGCAGCTCGCGCACCCGCGCCTTGATCAGCCGGCGCACGCCATGGCGGGCGTCGGTCAGCGTCCAGTCGCACAACCGGCGCCGCCAGCTGCCGGGCGGCGCCAGACGCTGCTCGATCTCGTCGGCCAGCGCCTGCAGGCGCGGCGGCGACAGCAGCAGGGCGATGGGCGCGATGTCGCGGCGGTCGCGCGCCGCCGACTCGCTGTTTTCCGGGAAGGCGAAGCTCTCGCCGTTGCCCAGCCAGTGCTTGAGCAGCAGTTCCAGGCCGCCCTCCCACTCGCTGCCCTCCTCGCTCCATACCGCGCCGGTGCGCCGCGCCGCCCGCCAGGACTGGTGCAGCGGCTCGCCGGCCTCGCTCGCCAGCTCGGCCAGCGGCAGCACGCGCACCCGGCCGTTGTGGCGCGCCGCCGACTGGGCGGACAGCACCAGCAGCGGGCGCGGCAGCTCGGCGCCGGCCGCCAGCCACTGCGATACGCCCTCGCGGCTCTGCACGTAGGCGTGGCTCGGCTGGCTGCGCAGCAGCAGGCGGCGCAGCTCCTCGCCGCTCGCCTGCCGCGACACGCCGAACGCCTGGCCGCCGGCGGCGCGCGCGGCCAGGGCGAGGAGGATCAGGGTCGGCTCGAAGGCGCCGCTGAGCGCCAGCCGCGAGCCGGGACCGAAGCCCTGCTGCTGCAGGGCGGAAGCCAGCTGCACCACCTCGCGCAGCACGTCGACCCAGCGCCAGGCCTTCCAGCGCCCGCGCCGCTTGTGGCGCAGGGCGATCTGCAGCGGGCGGCTGGCGGACCAGTGCTTGAGCTGGTTGAGGGCGTTTTCCGGCAGGGCGTCGAGCACCGGCGGATTGAGTTCGTGCACGCTCATGGCATTCTCCCGGCGGGCTCTGCGGCCCGCCTCCAGGGTGGGTGACGGATCAGGCGATGGCCGCTTCCGTGTCGGTCTGCCGGGCCTTCAGCGCGGCCAGATCGCGGTAGCCGGCGGCCGGATGGCTCTCCGGCAGACGCGGGCCGGCGCCGAACAGCTTGTCGCGCAGGGTGCCCGGGGCGTATTCGGTCTTGAACGCGCCGCGCCGCTGCAGCTCGGGGATCAGCAGATCGACCACATCGACGAAGGTTTCGTGGGTCACCGCGTAGGTCAGGTTGAAGCCGTCCACGTCGGTTTCCTCGACCCAGGCCTGCAGCTCGTCGGCCACGGTCTGCGCGCTGCCGACGTGCAGCGGGCCGAAGCCGCCGATGCCGACCCAGTCGGCCAGCTCCTTGACCGTCCAGGTCTTGTTCGGGTCGGCGGTGGAGAACGCCTCGACCGCCGACTGGATGGCGTTGGTGTGGATGTGCTTGAGCACCTGGTCGGGCTGGTACTCGCCGAAGTCGATGCCGGTCCAGCCGGAGATCAGCGCCAGCGCACCCTCGTAGCTGACGTACTGGCGGTAGTCGTCGTACTTGGCCTGCGCGGCGGCGTCGGTTTCGCCGACGATCACCGTCTGCATGTTGAAGATCAGCACCTTGCGCGGATCGCGGCCGGCCTCGGCGGCGCGCCGGCGGATATCGGCGACGGTCTTCTTGAGGATGGTCTTCGACGGCGCGGCGACGAACACGCACTCGGCGTGCTCGGCGGCGAACTGCTTGCCGCGGCTGGAGGCGCCGGCCTGGTAGAGCACCGGGGTGCGCTGCGGCGACGGCTCGCAGAGGTGGATGCCGGGCACCTGGAAGTGCTGGCCGACGTGCTCGATCTCGTGGACCTTGGCCGGGTCGGTGAACAGGCGGCGCTCGCGGTCGCGCACCACCGCATCCTCCTCCCAGCTGCCCTCGAACAGCTTGTAGAGCACCTCCAGGTACTCGTCGGCGTAGTCGTAGCGCGCGTCGTGGTCGCTCAGCGCCTTCTGGCCGAGGTTGCGCGCGCCGCTGTCGAGGTAGGAGGTGACGATGTTCCAGCCGATGCGCCCCTTGGTCAGGTGGTCGAGGGTGGAGAGGCGGCGGGCGAACGGGTACGGGTGCTCGAAGGACAGCGAGGCGGTCAGGCCGAAACCGAGGTGCTCGGTGACCAGCGCCATCGGGGTGATCAGCGCCAGCGGATCGTTGACCGGCACCTGGGTGGACTGGCGGATCGCCGCCTCGCCGTTGCCGTTGAGCACGTCGTAGATGCCGATCACGTCGGCGATGAAAATGCCGTCGAACTTGCCGCGCTCGAGCAGCTTGGCCAGCTCGGTCCAGTATTCGAGGTCCTTGTACTGCCAGGCGCGGTCGCGCGGGTGCGCCCACAGCCCGGGGGACTGGTGGCCGACGCAATTCATCTCGAAGGCGTTGAGGCGGATTTCGCGGGGCATGGGGTTCTCCTTGAACACTCTGAACGGATGGCCCGGGCCACGGGGCCGGGCGCCTTCCTTCTCTAGAGCAGGACCCGTGCCAAGGATTAATTTCCTTTAAATTCAGTAGCTTGCGATTAATTTGTGAAGCTGGGGAGTGCCCCGGAAACGCCACCCTGCTGATCGACTGTCGCCGGGGCAACAGTTGCCGGAGCAGCTTTTTTGGCCCGGAAAAGCACGAGGCCGACGACGCGGTTGCGTTCGTCGGCCTCGGTCGCGGGGCTTTGCAGTGGGATTACAGGAAGCGCAGGTCCAGCGGGTACTGGACGATCACCCGCAGCTCGTCGACGTCGCGCTCGTAGTGGTCGCCGCCGCTGCGGTGGGTGGCCTGCATGACGTTGAACGACAGATCGCGGGCCGGGCCGTCCTGCACCACGTAGCTGATCCAGAAGTTGCGCTCCCAGTGCTTGCCGTCGCTGGTGCCGTTGAAATAGCTGTACGGCCCGGTGGCCTCGGTGCCGTCGATGTCGCTGCCGCGCACGTAGCGCGCGGTCAGGCCGAGGCCGGGGATGCCCAGGGCGGCGAAGTCGTAGTCGTAGCGGGCCTGCCAGGCGCGCTCGTTGGGGCTGTTGAAGTCGGAGACCTGCGAGGCGCTGTCCAGCTGGATGTCGTAGGTATTCCACACGTAGTCGAACGGCGTGTCGCCGTCGATGCGGGTGTAGGACAGGGTGAAGGCATGGGCACCGACGCCCAGGCCGACGCGGGCGCTCCAGGAGTCGTTGTCGATCTCGCCGAGCAGCGCGCTGCCGGCGTCGCGGGTGCGGTAGTAGTTGAGGCCGGTCTTGAAGGTCAGGCCGTCGCCGAGCGGCTGGGTCAGCGCCACGCTGAAGAACGACTGGGTCCAGATGTCGTCCAGCTCGCTGGTGTGCAGGCGCAGCTTGAGCGCATCGCTGACGCGGTAGTCGCCGCCCAGGTAGACAACGTCGTCGGCGTCCTTGAAGGTGCCGGCGTAGACGGTGCCGAGGTCGCCGCGATGGTTGCTGGCGTTGCGGTCGCTGCTCGACTCCAGCTTGCCGCCCTCCAGGGTCAGGCCCTCGATGGAAGTGTTGGTGAAGATCCCGCCGCGCAGGGTCTGCGGCAGCAGGCGGATGTCGCTGGCGTTGAGCACCGGGCTGCTCGGGCGCACGTCGCCGTAGCGCACCTCGGTGTCGAAGGCGCGCAGCTTGATCGCCCCGCCGGCCTTGCCGTACTGGCTCTTCGGCTCGCCGTCGTTGTCGCGCGACACCAGGCCGGGAATGCCGCGGCCGTCGCCGACCAGGCCGTTGCCGCCGTCCAGCTTCACGGCCCACAGGCCATGGGCGTCGACGCCGACGCCGACCGTGCCCTGGGTGAAGCCGGACTCGAAGTTGGCGATCACCCCGTGCGCCCATTCGGCGTGGCGGCTCTGGCGCTTGCCGTCGGGCGTCACGGCGAAGTCGCCGTTGCGGAAGTCCTGGCTGAAGTAGTAGTTGCGGTTGGTCACTTCGAGGTGCGAGTCCTCGAGAAAGCCCCCCTCGGCGGCATGGGCCAGCGTCGGAATGGCAAGGAGGATGGCGAGCGGCAAGGCGGCGAGCGATTTGTTATGGAGCGGCATGGATGGTTGTTTCCTGTTGCTGGAGCGTGACGGGCGTCCCCCAAGGACGTGCCCGGACTCCTTCTCAACATCCGTGCCACATATTTTTTTCTTTTATTTTCAGTTAGTTACGTTTAATTCCTGAAAATCATTCGAATTGCCACGCAGGCAAAGTGCCCGTTCGCTGTTGGCGGCAGGACAGTGATCTTCCGGTACAGCGCGTGCCGAGCGGGCTGCGCGAGGGAGGTCCTGCGGTCCCGGCGCGCACCCCAGATGCCCGTTGCCCCGCCCGGCGCCGCGAGACGCCTTCGACTATCTTGAAGCGGTCGGCACCGCCCCGCCGGTGTCCCTGCCCACGCGGATCGGCCGCATGGCCGTTCCCTTCGAGGAGTCAGCGCATGTCCCTGTCCATGTACCAGGCCTCCCTGCCGGTGTTCGCCCGTGGCCTGGCCAACCTCGCCGTCATCCTGCGCAAGGCCGTCGCGCATGCCGAGGCGCGCAATATCGACCCGGAAGTCTTTCTCAACGCCCGCCTGGCGCCCGACATGTACCCGCTGGTGCGCCAGGTGCAGATCGTCTCCGACACCGCCAAGGGCTGCGCCGCGCGGCTGGCCGGCCTCGAGGTGCCGAGCTTCCCGGATACCGAGGCCAGCTTCGCCGAGTTGCAGGAGCGTCTCGCCAAGACCGCCACCTTCCTGCACGGCATAACGCCGGCGCAGGTCGACGGCAGCGAGGAGCGTCCCATCGTGCTCAAGGGCCACGAGCGGGAACTCCACTTCGTCGGCCAGGACTATCTGCTCAACTTCGCCCTGCCCAACTTCTTTTTCCACCTGGTCGCCGCCTACGCCATCCTGCGCCACAACGGCGTGGAGGTCGGCAAGCGCGACTATCTGGGCGCGTCCTGAGGCGAGCCGCGCCAGCGCGACGGAGAACGATCATGGCCGAAGGAAAGACCGCGTTCGTACTGGCCGGCGGCGGCAGCCTCGGCGCCGTGCAGGTCGGCATGCTCAAGGCGCTGAGCCAGGCGGGCATCGTCCCCGACCTGGTGGTCGGCGCCTCGGTGGGGGCGATCAACGCGGCCTACTACGCCGCCGCCCCCGACGCCGACGGCGTGGCGCGACTCGAGCGCATCTGGCTGGGGTTGCGCCGCACCGACATCTTCCCGCTGTCGACCCGCCTCACCCTGCTCGGCCTGCTCGGCCGGCGCGACTTCTTCGCCCTGCCCGGCCGCCTGCACGATCTGATCGCCGCGCAACTGCCCTACCGCAACCTGGAGGACGCCGCGCTGCCCTGCCACGTGGTCGCCACCGACGCGCTGAACGGCAAGGAGATCATCCTTTCCAGCGGCGAGGCCAGCCAGGCGCTGCTGGCCAGCGCGGCGATCCCGGCGGTGTTTCCCGCGGTGGTGATCGGCAACCGGCCGCTGATGGACGGCGGCATCGCCAGCCATACGCCGATCTCCGCGGCGGTCGCCCTGGGCGCCACCCACGTGGTGATCCTGCCGACCGGCACGCCCTGCGCGCTGCAGGCGCCGCCCCACGGCGCGCTGGCCATCGCCCTGCACGCCATCAACCTGCTGGCCATGCGCCAGCTGCTGGCCGACGTCGACCGCTTCGCCGAGCGCTGCGAGCTGCTCGCGCTGCCGCCGCTATGCCCGCTGGCCGTCAACACCTTCGACTTCTCGCACACCGCCGAGTTGATCGCCCGCGCGGAAGCCAGCGCCGTCCACTGCCTGCGCGACGGTCTGGCCGGCCTCAAGGTCGGCCACACGCGGCGCCTGCTGGTCCCGCACAGCCATCGCGCCGGCCACGGCTAAGTCGATCGCCAGGAGAGTCGCCCGCCGCGTTCGCCCCGGCACCGAACAGGGCCGGGCGCAGCGGACGCGCCGGCGCTTAGCGGCTGGCCGCGGCGCTGGTCGCCAGGCGTTCGGCCACTTTCAGATTGGCCTGGCGCACCGCCTCGACGAAGCCCTGGTACGGGCGGTCGGTGATCGCCACCAGGCCGAGGTGGCCGTTCTCGCCGTCGAGCAGGCGGCCGGTGATCGGCTGGTCGATGTACTGGAACCAGTGCAGGCCGACGATGTTGGGCTCGTCGAGCGCCCGCGCCAGGTAGTGCGCGTAGGCCGGACCGCGCTGCTCCTCCGTCCACACCTCCTGCAGACCGCCCCAGAACGGCCCGCGGTCGCGCGAGCCGAAGTGGAACTCGGTGATCATCAGCGGCTTGTCGAGCGCGCGCAGCACGGCGAAGTCGTAACCGTGCTGCGGCTCGCGGGTGTAGAAGTTGAAGCTCAGCACGTCGCAGTACCGGGCGCAGGCGTCCACCGCCTCCGGGATGGTGCCGGCGAAGCGCCCGCCGAGCAGCAGGTGGTTGGGGGCCTGCGCCTCGAGCTTCTCGGCGACGATGCGGAAGTAGGTGTCGGCGTACAGGCGCTGGAAGCGCAGCAGGTCCTCCTCGATGGCCGGATGGCCGGCATCCGGCAGCGGCGCCTCGAAGCCGGCCGCCTCCAGCACGCTCCAGTCGGCCAGTTCGATGCCCCAGGCCGCCGCCAACGCCGGGGCGTCGGGGTAGCGGCTACGCAGCTGCCCGACGAACGCCCGCTTGGCCGGCGACTCCCCGCCCAGGCGCAGGCTGCCGAGGGCCAGCGCGTAGCGCGCGCGCAGCGGCTCGCCGATGCCGACCCAGGCCAGCTCGTTGTCGGCGAAATAGCCGATCAGCCAGGGGTCGTCGGCATGCCCGGCGCTGGCGTCCTGCACGGCACGCTCGGTGGCTTCGGCGAAGCGCGGGTCGAACGGGTCGGGCATGCTGCCCCACAGATCGAGGCCGGTGCTGACCGTGGCGAAGTTGCCGTTGATCAGCAGCGGCAGGGTGTAGGGCACGCGCCGGGCGGCGACCAGCGAGGCGTCGCTCCAGTTGCCGATGGTGTTGAAGCCCCAGGCCTTGAGGCGCTCCAGGGTGTGCGTGGTCCAGCGCGGCGCATCGAAGTTGCAGTCCTGCGCCTGGCCACAGGCGGGAGCGCCATAGCTGCGCCGCAGGTTGGCGCGGTAGAAGTCGAACCAGCGGCCGTGGGCGAAACCGAGATCGCGACTGGCGCCGGTGCCGCGGCGGCTGTCGCCGACGCCGTAATAGGCGGCCAGCGCGCTGCCGGGCTCCGGCAAGGCGGTGAACATCGCCTCGCGGCCCTCGACGTAGGTGGCGCTCTGCCCGGCGCTGAGCGCGTTGACGCCGAGCGAATAGAACGCCTGCCCCGAGGGGGTGACCAGATACCAGCGGCCGTCGCGCTTCTCGGTGCGGAAGAAGCCGCTGGCGGTGAAGGTGGGGCCGTCGAGCAGGCCGCCGAAGCGGTCGGTGCGCGGCCGTTCGCCCAGCCAGCGCTGCAACTGCAGGTTCTCGGCCACCGCCGCCTCGCGCAGCTGGGTGTCGCTGGCGATCTTCTCCGGCCACTGCCCGCGGCTGAACTGGCCATAGTCGTCGACGATGCCGGCATAGGCGGCCTGCTGCAGATCGGTCTCGCTGCGCACGCCGAAGCGGCCGAGCAGCAGGCTCTGCGGCGCGTTGGGATGATCGAGCGACAGGGTCACCGCCACCACCTGGCTGCGGTCGAGCTGGCCGTCCACCCAAGTGGCCAGCAGGGTGCGCTGTTCGCCCGCGCTCCACGGCATCGGCGGCGCGGCGCGCATGCCCTGGCTGCGCGGCGTGGTCGCCTGCAAGGGCACCAGCAGCTCCTGGGCGGGACCGGACGGCAGGGCGATGCGGCTGCTCAGCACCTGGCCGTCGGCGCTCTCGATCTTCACGTCGAGGGTCAGCGCCCAGTCCATCGCGCTCTGCAGGCGCAGGCTGAGGGCGCTGGCCTGCGACCAGTCCCAGCTGCCGCTCGGCGGGGTCAGGCGCAGGCTGGCCGCGTCGCCGGCGGCGAAGGTCACCCGGCGCAGCGCTTCGCCCAGCGCGGTGGTTTCGGCGGCGCCGTCGGCCAGCTCGGCATGGTCGGTGGCGACGCTGGCCGTCGGCCCCGGGCTGACGAAGTCGAACAGGGGCGCCGGCTCGGCCTGGGCGGCCTGCAGCGGCAGGGCGACCAGCAACGACAGCGCGGACAGCAGGGGACGAATCATTTCGCGGGTTCTCCATGGCCCCGCACGTGCGTCGGGGCGGGCAGAAAGGCGCAGTAGAACACGCCGGGCCTGCGAAGTTCCAAACCCGGTCGGCCGATGAAGCCTCCGCTCGTCCGTCAATCCTGCCCGTGCGGCTTCGCGAATCGGCCAGCGGGCCCGCCCCGCCGCCGCTCGTCAGACGTAGATGACCTTGCCGCGGTAGACGATCCGCTTGCGGCCCTGGGCGTCGACCGGCGCCTCCTTGGCTGCGGGCCCGGCGTTGCCCGGCGGGTCGCCGGCGTCGACTTTGGCGCCGCGGTAATAGCGCGCGCTCGCCCCCTCGTCCGCCGGGGCGCCCTCCCCGGTCTGCTCCGGCGCGCCGCGGTGGCGGGCGAGCAAACGCTGCGCCGCCGGGCTCAGCGCCTGAAGAAACTCCGCCTTGCGCCGCCGAATGCCCGCCTCCGTGCTCGCCTCGGCGGCCTCCAGCAGGCCGAGGATCTCGGCCAGCGACTTGCGGAAGGCGAAGCGCTTGCCGCCTTCCAGTTCCACGGCCATCGCCAGCTTGCCCAGGCACAGCCAGGCCGCTTCCGACAATTCCAGCTTGCCGATATCCATTTCACGCGCTCCATTCACCAGACCCGTCCAGGAATGCCCGGCAGCTCCCGCCCAGGCGCGCGTGCTCAGCAAAAATCACACCATATGAATGGACAACAGAACCGTGCAGCCACCGGCCGGCAAGCAGGCACGGCAGAGGAGGCAGGTATCCGACTGTCAGGCTGGGAGAAAAGCGCTACCATCGGGCCAAACGACAGGAGTCTCACCCCATGTCCGCATCGCTCGACGAACTGCTGCAAACCCTGATCAGCGCTGAGCGCGCCGGTGTCCACGTGGCCTCGGCCAGTCTGCGCGAATGCACCGACCCGGCGCTCAAGCCGCTGCTGGAACGGATCCTCGCCGGCGAGGGGGAAAGCTGCCGGCGCCTGCTGGTCTGCCTGAAGCACCTGGGCGTGGAACCGAACCGGGAGACGGGTAGCTTTTACGACAAGGCGATGGCGATAGCCGACATGCAACAACGCCTGGCGTTCATCGACCGCGGCCAGCAGTGGGTGATCCGCAAGCTGCGCGAGCATCTGCCGCAGTGCGACGACCCGCTGGTGCGCGGCGAGCTGGAGGAGGTGCTGCGCATCCACGAGGAAAACAGCGCCGCCTCGCAGGCCTGAGGGCCGCCGGACGGGGAGCTGCCCCCGACCAGAGCCCGCCAGCGAAAAGCCTGCAAACGAAAAGTCCGCAAACGAAAAGGGCCGCCTCGCGGCGGCCCTTTTCGACACAGTGGATCGACTTACTCGGCCAGGCGCCAGGTGGTGCCGCCCTTGCCGTCCTCCAGCACCACGCCCATGGCGGTGAGCTGGTCGCGGATGCGGTCGCTTTCGGCCCAGTTCTTCTCGGCGCGCGCAGCCAGGCGCGCGGCGATCAGCGCCTCGACCTCGGCGGCGTCGACCTTGCCGGCAGCACCGGCCTGCAGGAAGGCGTCGGGGTCGAGCTGCAGCACGCCAAGCAGGCCGGCCAGCTCCTTGAGGCGCGCGGCCAGCGCGGCGGCGGCATTCAGATCACTCTCACGCAGGCGGTTGACCTCGCGGATCATCTCGAACAGCACCGCGCAGGCTTCCGGCGAGTTGAAGTCGTCGTCCATCGCCGCACCGAAGCGGGCGACGAACTCGTCGCCACCGGCAGGCGCCGCGTCCGGCAGGCCCTTGAGGCCGTTGTAGAAGCGCTCCAGGGCGCCCTTGGCCTCGCGCAGGCTGTCTTCGGAGTAGTTGATCGGGCTGCGGTAGTGGCTGGACACCAGGAGGTAGCGCACCACCTCGGGGTGGTACTTCTCCAGCACCTCGCGGATGGTGAAGAAGTTGCCGAGGCTCTTGGACATCTTCTCGCCGTCGACGCGCACCGCGCCGGCGTGCATCCAGGCGTTGGCGTACAGCTTGCCGGTGGCCGCTTCGCTCTGCGCGATCTCGTTCTCGTGGTGCGGGAACACCAGGTCCGGGCCGCCGCCGTGGATGTCGAAGGTCTCGCCCAGGCAGCAGGTGGACATCACCGAGCACTCGATGTGCCAGCCCGGCCGGCCGGCGCCCCAGGGCGACTCCCAGCTCGGCTCGCCCGGCTTGGCGCCCTTCCACAGGACGAAGTCGAGCGGATCTTCCTTGGCCTCGTCGACCTCGATGCGCGCGCCGATCTTCAGGTCCTCGATCTTGCGCCGCGACAGCTTGCCGTAGCCCTCGAACTTGCCGACCCGGTAGTAGACGTCGCCGTTGCCCGGGGCGTAGGCGAAGCCCTTGTCGATCAGGGTCTGGATCATCGCGTGCATGCCGGCGATGTGGTCGGTGGCGCGCGGCTCGATGTCCGGGCGCAGCACGTTGAGGCGCGCCTCGTCCTCGTGCATCGCGGCGATCATGCGGCCGACCAGATCCTGGAACGACTCGCCGTTCTCGTTGGCGCGCTTGATGATCTTGTCGTCGATGTCGGTGATGTTGCGCACGTAGGTCAGCTCATAGCCGCGATGGCGCAGCCAGCGGGCGACCACGTCGAACGCCACCATCACCCGCGCGTGGCCGATGTGGCAGAAGTCGTAGACGGTCATGCCGCACACGTACATGCGGACCTTGTTGCCTTCCAGCGGCTTGAACGCGTCCTTGCTCTTGGACAGGGTGCTGTAGATGGAAAGCGTCATTCACTGCCCCCAGGAATCGCGCAGGGTCACGGTGCGGTTGAACACCGGGGCGCCCGGCTGGCTGTCCTTGATATCGGCGCAGAAGTAGCCCTCGCGCTCGAACTGGAAGCGCTCTTCCGGCGCGGCATTGGCCAGCGACGGCTCGGCGCGGCAACCCTTGAGCACCACCAGGGATTCCGGGTTGATGTTGTCGAGGAAGCTGCCGCCCTCCTCGTCGCTCTTCTCCGGGTTGGCGGACTTGAACAGGCGGTCGTACAGGCGCACCTCGCACTCGACGCTGCCTTCGGCCGGCACCCAGTGGATCACGCCCTTGACCTTGCGGCCTTCGGGGTTCTTGCCCAGGGTGTTTTCGTCGTAGGAGCAGCGCAGCTCGACGACGTTGCCTTCGGCGTCCTTGATCGCCTCGTCGGCGCGGATCACGTAGCTGCCGCGCAGGCGCACTTCACCGCCGGGGATCAGGCGCTTGTAGCCGGCCGGCGGGACTTCCTCGAAGTCGCTGGCGTCGATGTAGATCTCGCGGGAGAACGGCAGCACGCGCACGCCCATGTCCTGCTTGGGATGGCGCGGCAGCTCGAGGTTCTCGACCTGGCCCTCGGGGTAGTTGGTGATCACCACCTTGAGCGGCTTGAGCACGCACATGGCGCGCGCGGCGTTGGCGTCCAGGTCCTCGCGGATGGCGAATTCCAGCATGCCGATGTCGACCAGGCCGCCGGCGCGGTTGACGCCGATCATGTCGCAGAACTGGCGGATCGACGCCGGGGTGTAGCCGCGGCGACGATAGCCGGACAGGGTCGACATGCGCGGGTCGTCCCAGCCGTTGACGTGGTTCTCGTCGACCAGCTGCTTGAGCTTGCGCTTGCTGGTGATGGTGTAGTTCAGGTTGAGGCGGGCGAACTCGTACTGGCGCGGCTGCGCCGGCACCGGCAGGTTGGCCAGGAACCACTCGTAGAGCGGGCGGTGATCCTCGAACTCCAGGGTGCAGATCGAGTGGGTGATGCCTTCCAGGGCGTCCGATTGGCCGTGGGTGAAGTCGTAGCTCGGGTAGATGCACCACTTGTCGCCGGTCTGGTGGTGATGGGCGTGGCGGATGCGGTAGAGGATCGGGTCGCGCAGGTTCATGTTCGGCGAGGCCATGTCGATCTTGGCGCGCAGCGCGCGGGCGCCGTCGGGGAACTCGCCGGCCTTCATGCGCGCGAACAGGTCGAGGTTCTCCGCCACCGAGCGCTCGCGGAACGGACTATTCTTGCCAGGCTCCGTCAGGTTGCCGCGATAGGCGCGCGCCTCTTCCGGCGACAGGTCGCAGACGTAGGCCAGGCCGGCTTCGATCAGGTGCACGGCCCAGGCGTACAGCTGGTCGAAGTAGTTGGAGGCGTAGCGTTCCTCGCCCGCCCACTTGAAGCCCAGCCACTCGACATCGGCCTTGATGGCGTCGATGTATTCCTGGTCTTCCTTGGCCGGGTTGGTGTCGTCGAAGCGCAGGTTGCACTCGCCGCCGAACTCCTCGGCGAGGCCGAAGTTCAGGCAGATCGACTTGGCGTGGCCGATGTGCAGGTAGCCGTTGGGCTCCGGCGGGAAGCGGGTGACGATCTTGGCGTGCTTGCCGGCTTCCAGGTCGGCCTGGACGATCGGGCGCAGGAAGTTGGCGGCTTTTTCGACGGTGGGCTTGCTCATGGTGTCCTTGAACATGTCGGTGGCGGCCAGGGTAGGCCGGCCAATGCAAAGCGCTTATCATAGCGAACCCGTCAAGCCCCCGACAGACCACCCGCCGCGGTGACGCCGGGGCGCATCCATCCATTCAGCGGAATTCCTTCCCATGATCAAGCTGCATACCAACTTCGGCGTCATCACCCTGCAACTGTTCGCCGACAAGGCCCCGGAAACCGCAGCCAACTTCGAGCAGTACGTGAAGGATGGCCACTACAATGGCACCATCTTCCACCGCGTGATCGGCAACTTCATGATCCAGGGCGGCGGTTTCGAGCCGGGCCTGAAGCAGAAGAGCACCCGCGCACCGATCAAGAACGAGGCCAACAACGGCCTGTCCAACAAGGTCGGCACCATCGCCATGGCCCGCACCATGGACCCGCATTCGGCCAGCGCGCAGTTCTTCATCAACGTCGCCGACAACACCTTCCTCGACCACACCGCGCCGACCACCCAGGGCTGGGGCTACGCCGTGTTCGGCGAAGTGGTGGAAGGCATGGACGTGGTCGACAAGATCAAGGCCGTGGCCACCGGCAACCGCTCCGGTCATGGCGACGTACCGCTGGACGACGTGATCATCGAGAAGGCCGAAGTCGTCGCCTGATTCGATGAGCGTCCTGTTCATCTCGGACCTGCATCTCGAAGCGCAGCGCCCGGACATCGTCCGGGCGTTTCTGCATTTTCTGGACAGCCGCGCCGCCCAGGCCGAAGCCCTGTACATCCTCGGCGACTTCTTCGAGGTGTGGATCGGCGACGACGGCATGGACGACTTCCAGCGCTCCATCGCCAGCGCCCTGCGCCGCTTGAGCGATGCCGGCACGCGCATCTACCTGATGCACGGCAACCGCGACTTCCTCATCGGCCGGCGCTTCTGCCGCGAGGCCGGCTGCACCCTGCTCAAGGAAGGCAGCGTGATCGAGCTCAACGGCGAGCCGGTGCTGCTGCTGCACGGCGACAGCCTGTGCACCCGCGACGAGAGCTACCAGCGCATGCGCAAGCGCCTGCGCAACCCCTTCTCTTTATGGCTGCTGCGCCACCTGCCGCTGGCCACCCGCCACAAGCTGGCCCGCAAGCTGCGCGATGCCAGCCGCATGCGCACCCGCGAAAAGGCCGCCGACATCGTCGACGTCACCCCCGAAGCGGTGCCGCAGCTCATGGCCCGGCGCGGCGTACGCACCCTGATCCACGGCCACACCCACCGCCCGGCCGTGCACAAGCTGCTGGTCGACGGCCAGAACGCCCAGCGCATCGTCCTCGGCGACTGGGACCGCCAGGGCTGGGCGCTGGAAGTCGACGCCCAGGGCTACCGCCTGGCGGCCTTCCCTCTCGGCTGATCGCCCCGCGGGCATACTGCCCGCCCCTCCACGCCCCCTCTCGAAGCCACTTCGAAGCCTCCTCGAATGACGACCCCGTGCGCTCGGGTGCATGGCGGCCTGCCCCCTGAGCGCAAAGCGATTATTTTTTGACGCTCGATCCCCAGCAGAAAAATATTTTTACCCTTCCTACTTTAGTTCCGTTACCCAGCTCACGCTTTTCGGCATAATGCCATCACAAAACCGAGCAAAAGCGGCAAAAAAGGCGACCGTGATACGTCATATTTTTGACGACTATTCTGCGCCACCCTCTGCCCACACCCGATCAACAATCGAGAACATCGGCATTCACCCCGAAAACCTGGGGGGTAATCGCCAAGGAACGTTCCCTCATGCTCCGCAAAAGCCATACGAAAAGCGCACTCGCAATCCTGGTCAGCCTGTCCATCTCCGCCTGTACCACCATCGATCCCCAGCCGCTTTCCGAGCAGGCGCTTGCCGAGCAAGGCCGCGCAGACAAGGCGGTCGCCGTTGCCGATGTCGAACCCATCAGCGGCACGCTGACCCTCGAGCAGGCCATCGCCCGCGCACTGAAGTACAACCTCGACCGCCGCACGCGCCTGATGGAAGAGGCCATGGCCTTCCGCCAGCTGGACATCAGCCACTACGACATGCTGCCCAAGCTGCTCGCCCAGTCCGGCTACAGCTGGCGCAACAACGACAAGATCAGCCTCAGCCGCAACAGCGAAACCGGTGAACTGTCGCCCTCGCAGTTCATTTCCGAGGAGCGCACCCATACCCTCAGCAGCCTGGGTGCCAGCTGGAACCTGCTCGATTTCGGCGTCGGTTACTACAACACCCGCCAGCAGGCCAACCGCGTGCTGATCGCCAGCGAGAAGCGTCGCAAGGCCATGCACGTGCTGATGCAGGACGTGCGCACCGCCTTCTGGCGCGCCGCCAGCGCCCAGAAGCTGCGCGGCGAAGTCCGCGATACCCTGGTGCTCGCCGAGCAGGCGCTGGCCGACTCGCGCAAGGCGGAGGCCGAGCGCCTGCGCAACCCCATCGACTCCCTGCGCTACCAGCGCCAGGTGCTGGAAAACCTGCGCCTGCTCGAGGCCATCGACCAGGAGCTGTCGACCGCGCAGATCGAACTGGCCGCGCTGATCAACGCCCCGATCGGCCAGTCGTTGCAGCTGGCCGAACCGGAGTTCAAGGCCCACCGCGAAGCCCTCGACATCCCCATCGAGCGCATGGAAGAAACCGCCATGCTCGCCAACGCCGACGTCCGCGAACAGCACTACAACGCGCGGATCGCGCGCGAAGAGGCGCGCAAGACCCTGGTGCGCCTGTTCCCCAACCTCAGCTTCAACTACGGCACCAACTACGACACCGACGACTTCCTGGTGAACGACACCTGGAACGACGCCGGCCTGCAACTGTCCTTCAACCTCTTCAACCTGTTCACCGGCCCCGCCCAGCTGCAGTTGGCCGAAGCCGGCGTCAAGCTCGCCGACCAGCGCCGCGTCGCGGTGCAGATGGCCACCCTGGCGCAGACCCATCTGGCCCGTCAGCAGATGGCCAATGCCCTGCGCCAGTTCGAACGCGCCGATGCCATCTGGCAAACCGACCAGCGCATCAGCGGGCACATGCAGAACCGCCAGATCAGCCAGATGCAGAGCCAGCTGGAGACGGTCGCCAACCAGACCACCGCCATTCTCAGTCTGCTGCGCCGCTACCAGGCCCTCGCCCAGGTCCAGGCCGCCGAAGCGCGCCTGCAAGCCACGCTCGGCGTCGAGCCGCACATCGGTAGCGTCGACACGCTTTCCCTCAGCCAGCTGACCCAAGAGGTCATCGGCAGCCAGAACAGTTGGAGCGCCCTGGGCGAGAGCCCGCGCGGAGAGTAACCATGTCCAAACGCCCCGCCCGCCTGCTGCCGCTGTTGCCGCTGCTGGTGCTCTCCCACGCGATCGCCGGCGAAGATCCGGCGGCCGCGCCGGCCAGCGCCGGTATCGAGCGCCAGGAGATCCGCGCCCAGCTGATGCCTCGCCAGTTCACCACCGTTGCCGCCGAGATCGGCGCCAAGATCAGCCAGCTGCCCCTGCGCGAAGGTGAGTCGTTCAAGGCCGGCCAGCCGCTGGTGCGTTTCGACTGCTCCATGCAGCAAGCCATGCTGCGCAAGGCGCAGGCCGAGCTGGGCGCCGCCGAACACTCCCACAAGGCCAACCGCCGGCTGGCCGAACTGGATTCCATCGGCCAGGTCGAGCTCAACCTGTCGCAGGCGGCGGTGGCCAAGGCCGCAGCCGAAGTCGGCGTGCAGCAGGCCGTGCTGGCCAAGTGCAGCATCCCGGCGCCGTTCCCGGGGCGCATCGCCGAGCAGAAGGTGCGCAGCGAACAATACGTCCAGCCGGGCCAGGCCATGCTGGAAATCATCGACGACAGCGTGCTCGAACTCGAATTCCTGGTGCCCTCGACCTGGCTGGGCTGGGTCAAGCCGGGCGTCGGCTTCGAGGTCGAGATCGACGAGACCGGCAAGGCCTACCCGGCCCGCTTCACCCGCCTCGGGGCGCGCATCGACCCGGTCAGCCAGTCGATCAAGGTGACCGCCGCCATCGATGGCCGCTTTCCCGAATTGATTACCGGAATGAGCGGGCGGGTACGCATCACCCCGCCCCACCAGTCCTGACCACCCCCTATTCGAAGATTTCCCAGCCCCGCTGGGACCAGACAGCTATCAGGCCGCCGCAGGCAACGCCACAAGGAAGAGAACGCAGACATGGGCGACAACAAGACTCCTATCAATGTCACCGGCTCGGAATCCACCACCCCTGACGCGCCGAGCAGTCGTCTGGTAAAACGCAGCCCGCGGCCGATGGCCCTGGAGCAACGCTTCGTGTTCGACGGTGCCGCAGCGGCCGACGTCGCCGATGCCGCCGACAAGCCCGGCACTACCGCGACCACCGACCACGCGGTGGCCGACACGGCCTCTTCCCAGTCGGCCAGCGAGCTGGTCGCCGCCTATGCCCCTGCCGACCAGCAGGCAGCCGCCCCGGCCGACGGCGACGGCTCCGCAGCGGCGAGCTCCGCCTCGACCCTGGTGGACGTCGGTCTGTTCCAGACCAGCGAGGAGAATGCAACTCTCAGCGAAGCGGCCGACACGGCGAGCCAGCGGATCGCCAGCTATCTGCAGCAGGCCAGCGACGAGCAGCTGTTCACCCTGTTCAACGGCGGCGAGAGCAACCCGGATGCCGACTGGACCAGCACCCTGGAGCAGCTGCGCACCGACATCGCCAGCGGCAACCTCGACATCCAGGTGCGCCTGCTCGACAGCAGCGAGATGAATGGCGCCATCGCCGCCTACAGTGCCGATGGCGCCGATGGCCAGCCGGTGATCTTCGTCAACGGCGACTGGCTCGAGATCCTGGGCAGCGACGGCATGGCCAGCATCCTGGTCGAGGAATACGGCCACCACATCGACCAACTGCTCAACGGCGACCAGGACACCGCAGGCGACGAAGGCCAGCGCTTCGCCGTGCAGGCCCGCGGCAGCGACAACGCCAGCCTCGGCAACGACGACGACCACGCCATCCTGGAAGTGGACGGCGAGTCGCTGGAAGTCGAGCTGGCCCAATACACCTTCGTCAACGCCTACGCGGTGAACACCGCGACCACCGAGGCCGGCAAGGAGTCGAACACCCACGACTTCCTCTATACCGGCACCACCGTCAGCGTCACCATCGACGACAGCAACTTCAACAGCAAACTGTTCAGCGGCAACGACGTTTCCGCCACTGCCCTGCAGATCAACGGCGTCGACTACTACGGCTGGCTCAGCCGCCCGATCAAGGTTCAGGGCGAGGTGGTCGGCTTCTACTTCTGGTACGACGCCCAGTTCACCAACCTGGCCACCGCGCAGGCGGACGGCAATATGGACGGCGACAGCAATGTCGCCGACAACAATGCCTTCATCCTGGTGGTCGACCAGGCCTACTTCGACAGCCTGGCGGTCATCGGCACCTCGGGCGGCTACAGCCTCAAGAACATCGGCTCCTCTTCCGACCGGGTCGACAAGGCACTCAACGAGCTGCTCGCCAACGCGGCGCCGGTCGCCGTCAGCGACAGCGGCACCGCCACCGAAGATGGCGGCCTGAACAACGCCGTCAGCGGCAGCGATGCCACCGGCAACGTGCTGACCAACGACACCGACAGCAACCTCAACGACACCAAGAAGGTGACCCTGGCCGGCACCAGCTCCGCCAGCCAGAGCGTCGCCACCTCGACCACCTCGGCCAACGGCACCGTGGTTACCGGCCAGTACGGCACGCTGACCATCGGCGCCGACGGCAGCTACAAGTACGTGGTGAACGACAGCAACACCACCGTCGAAGCCCTGCGCGGCACCAGCAACACGCTGACCGACACCTTCACCTACACCATGGCCGACAGTGAAGGGGCGACCGCCACCACCACGTTGACCATCACCATCCAGGGCGCCAACGACACCCCGGTCGCCGCCAGCGACTACAACAGCGCCAAGGAATCGATCGCCGCCAGCAACAACTACACCGCGAGCGATACCAGCGGCTCCACCGCGACCGGCAACGTCCTGAGCAACGATACCGACAAGGACAGCGGCGACACCAAGACGGTGACCGGCAGCACCATCACCGGTTCGGCGACCGGCTCCACGGTGTCGTACACCACGCTGACCTTCGCCACCACCTCGATGCCCAGCGTCAGCACCGCCGACTACGTGTTCCTCGACCTCGACAACACCGACGACGACAAGAGGACCGCCGGTGTCACCGCCCTCTATCAAGGGGCGACCCAGCTGAAGGTCGGCAGCATCGTCACCAGTGGCAGCAACACCATCATCACGCTGACGGGCAAGGTCGATAACCTGACCCCGACCGTGGGCAAGATCTACGGCTTCTCCAACAGTACGACCGCAGCTTCCGGCTACAAGGACAGCGCCCTGGTCGCCACCGCCACCCAGGGCTCCACCACCGTGACCTTCTCCGGTGGCTACACCGGCACCGTGGCAGCCGGCATGACCGTCAGCGGCACCGGCGTGCCGGCCGGCACCACGGTCAGCAGCGTCACCTACGATGGCAGCGGCAACGTCACCGGCGTCGTCCTGAGCCAGTCGGTGGCACTGAGCAGCACCAGTCTGACCTTCACCGCCACCACTTCCGCCGGCACCACCATGACCGGCCAGTACGGCACCCTGGTAATGCAGGCCGACGGCTCCTACACCTACACGCCGACCGCCAACAACGCCGCCCTCGCTTCCGGCCAGACCGGCCAGGAAGCCTTCACCTACACCATGCAGGACGCCTCCGGGGCGACCAGCACCGCCACCCTGTACATCACCGTGACCGGTTCCGGCAGCAGCGATCCCAACGCCGTCGCCGACACCGCCACCGCGGTCGAGGCCGGTGGCGTGGCCAACGCCACTGCCGGCACCAACCCGACCGGCAACCTGCTCGGCAACGACACCACGCCGGCCGGCAGCAACAGCATCGTCTCCGCCCGGGCCTCCAGCAGCGCCAGCACCACGACCGTGACCGCCGGCGGCAGCAACGTCACCATCACCGGCCAGTACGGCACGCTGACCCTGAACTCCAGCGGCACCTACACCTACACCGTCGACAACAGCAATGCGACGGTTCAGGCCCTGCACGGCAGCAGCAATACCCTGACGGAAACCTTCGTCTACACCGTCCAGAACACCGCCGGCTTCAAGGACTCCGCGACCCTGACCATCACGGTGCAGGGTGCCAACGATGCCCCGGTCGCCGGCAACGACAGCGCCTCGGCCACCGAAGCCGGCGGCGTGGTCAACGCCATCAGCGGCTACAACCCGAGCGGCAACGTGCTGAGCAACGACAGCGATGTCGACGATCTCGCCAGCGCCCTGAAGGTCACCGCCGTACGCACCGGCAGCACCGAAGGCTCCGGCACCGCCGGCACCGTGGGCACCGCCCTGGTCGGCACCTATGGCAGCCTGACCCTCAACGCCGACGGCACCTGGAGCTACGTCGTCAACCAGAGCAACGCGGCGGTGGCCGCCCTGAATGCGGGCAGCTCGCTGACCGAGAGCTTCAACTACACCGTCACCGACAGCAGTGGCAGCGGCCTGAGCGATACCGCGGTCCTCACCATCACCATCAACGGCGCCACCGACACCGTGGCGGTCAACTCGGTATTCGTCAACGAAGGCAGCCCCTACGCCACCTTCACCGTGACCGGTGCAACCGGCACCCAGGTCACTCTGGCGCTCAGCAGCAGCACCGGCATTCCGTCGGGCGACACCACCGCCACCCTCGGCACCGACACCGCCGCCACCAGCACCCTGCAGTACTGGAACGGCAGCAGCTGGCAGACCTACAGCGGCGCGGTGACCATTCCCGCCGGCGATGCCCTCTACGTGCGCATCGCGATCAGCAACGACGGCGTGCACGAGGGCAACGAAACCTTCTCGCTGACCGCCACCAGCAGCGGCGGCAGCGCCACCGGCCTCGCCACCATCAACGACGAGGGCGAAGGCGACGTCTTCCTCTCCACCAACAACACCGGCACCGCCAACGTCAGCGGTGACAGCGGCTATCCGTCCAGCCTGGACGACGACCGCCCGACCATCAGCGTCTCCAGCCCGACGCTGACCGAAGGCGGCAGCGCCCAGTTCACCGTCTCCATCAACAAGACCTCGACCCAGAACATCAGCTTCACCCCGCAACTGATCAGCGGCACCGCCACCGTCGGCACCGACACGGCGGCCAGCAACACCCTGCAGGTTTCCACCAACGGCGGCACCAGCTGGAGCACCGTCAGCGGGCCGGTGACCATCGCCGCCGGCCAGACTTCCGTCCTGCTGCGCATCGCCACCACCGATGACGCGGTCGTCGAGTCTGCGGAAACCTTCAGCCTGTCGACCGGCGCCATCTCCGGCACCGTGACCAACGCCGACGGCGCCACAGGCACGGCGATCGTCAACGACAACGATTCGTCCAACAGCCCGCCCGACGCGGTCGACGACAGCTTCACCGTCAACGAGGACAGCGGCGCCACCGTGCTGAACGTGCTGGGCAACGACAGCACCGCGCCGGACACAGGCGAAACCCTGACCGTCATCGCCGTGACCCAGCCCGCCACTGGCGGCAGCGTCAGCCTGGTCGGTGGCGTGGTGTCCTTCACCCCGGACGCCGACTGGCACGGCACCACCTCGTTCACCTACACCGTCAGCGACGGTAACGGCGGCGGCGACACCGCCACCGTCAACGTGACCGTCACCCCGCTCAACGACGCCCCGGACGCGGTCGACGACAGCTTCACCGTCAGCGAAGACAGCGGCACCACCGTACTGAACGTGCGGGCCAACGACAGCATCAGCCCGGACAGCGGCGAAACCCTGACCGTCACCGCGGTGACCCAGCCCGCCGTCGGCGGCAGCGTCAGCCTGGTTGGCGGCGTGGTGTCCTTCACCCCCACTGCCAACTGGCACGGCACCACCTCGTTCACCTACACCGTTTCCGACGGCAATGGCGGCAGCGATACCGCCACCGTCAGCGTGACTGTCACCCCGGCCAACGACGACTTCGGCGATGCCAGTGAAACCCTGACCGTCGCCGAGGACAGCGCGGCCACCACCGGCAATCTGCTGTCGGGTAGCAGCAGCGTCGACGGCCCGCTGGCGATCGCCAGCTTCAGCATTGCCGGCGAAACCGGCCCGTTCGTGCTGGGCACCGCCTATGTGATCAGCGGCAAGGGCGAGATCACCGTCAATGCCGACGGCAGCTACAGCTTCACCCCGGCCGCCGACTTCAATGGCAGCTTCCCGGTGGTGACCTATACGGTGACCGATGGCTCCGGCAGCGACGACACCAGCACCCTCACCATCACCGTCACTCCGGCCAACGACGACTTCAGCGATGCCAGTGAAACCCTGACCGTCGCCGAGGACAGCGGCGTTACCAACGGCTCCCTGCTGACCGGCAGCTCCAGTGTCGATGGCCCGCTGTCGATCGCCAGCTTCAGCATCGCCGGCGAAACCGGTCCGTTCGTGCTGGGCAGCACCTATGTGGTCACCGGCAAGGGCACCCTGACCGTCAATGCCGACGGCAGCTATAGCTTCACCCCGGCCGCCGACTTTAACGGCAGCTTCCCGGTGATCAGCTACACCGTCACCGATGGCTCCGGCACGGACGACACCAGCACCCTCACCATCGCCGTTACCCCGGCCAATGACGACTTCAGCGATGCCGACGAAACCGTCAGCGTCGCCGAGGACAGCGGCGTTACCAACGGCTCCCTGCTCAGTGGCAGCTCCAGCGTCGATGGTGCGCTGTCGATCGCCAGCTTCAGCATCGCCGGCGAAACCGGTCCGTTCGTGCTGGGCACCGCCTATGCGGTCAGCGGCAAGGGCGAGATCACCGTCAATGCCGACGGCAGCTACAGCTTCACCCCGGCCACCGACTTCAACGGCAACCTCCCGGTGGTCAGCTACACCGTCACCGACGGCTCGGGCACCGACAACAGCTCGACCCTCACCATCACCGTCACCCCGGCCAACGACGACTTCAGCGACGCCAGTGAAACCCTGACCGTCGCCGAGGACAGCACCGCCACCACCGGCACCCTGCTGTCCGGCAGCTCCAGCGTCGATGGGGCACTCAGCATCGCCAGCTTCAGCATTGCCGGCGAAACCGGTCCATTCGTGCTGGGCAGCGCCTATGTGGTCAGCGGCAAGGGCGAGATCACCGTCAATGCCGACGGCAGCTACAGCTTCACTCCGGCCGCCGACTTCAATGGCAGCTTCCCGGTGGTGACCTATACGGTGACCGATGGCTCGGGCACGGACGACAGTTCGACCCTGACCATCACCGTTACCCCGGCCAACGACGACTTCGCCGACGCCGACGAGACCCTGACCGTCGCCGAGGACAGCACCGCCACCACCGGCAATCTGCTGACCGGCAGCTCCAGCGTCGACGGCCCGCTGTCGATCGCCAGCTTCACCCTGGCCGGCGAAACCGGTCCCTTTGTGCTGGGCACCGCCTATATGGTGGCTGGTAAAGGCGAGCTCACCGTCAATGCCGACGGCAGCTACAGCTTCACCCCGGCGGCCGACTTCAATGGCAGCTTCCCGGTCGTGACCTATACGGTGACCGACGGCTCCGGCAGCGACGACACCAGCACCCTCACCATCGCCGTCACCCCAGCCAACGACGACTTCGGCGATGCCAGTGAAACCCTGACCGTCGCCGAGGACAGCACCGCCACCACCGGCTCCCTGCTGACCGGCAGCTCCAGCGTCGACGGGGCACTCAGCATCGCCAGCTTCAGCATTGCCGGCGAAACCGGTCCATTCGTGCTGGGCAGCGCCTATACCGTTACCGGCAAGGGCGAGCTCACCGTCAATGCCGACGGCAGCTACAGCTTCACCCCGGCGGCCGACTGGAACGGCAGCTTCCCGGTCGTGACCTATACGGTGACCGATGGCTCGGGCAGCGACGACAGCTCGACCCTCACCATCGCCGTCACCCCGGCCAACGACGACTTCGCCGACGCCGACGAGACCCTGACCGTCGTCGAGGACAGCACCGCCACCACCGGCTCCCTGCTCTCCGGCAGCTCCAGCGTCGACGGCCCGCTGTCGATCGCCAGCTTTACCCTGGCCGGCGAGGCCGGTCCGTTCGTGCTGGGCAGCGCCTATACCGTTACCGGCAAGGGCGAGATCACCGTCAATGCCGACGGCAGCTACAGCTTCACCCCGGCCGCCGACTGGAACGGCAGCTTCCCGGTTATCTCCTACGTGGTGACCGACGGCTCCGGCAGCGACGACACCAGCACCCTCACCATCGCCGTCACCCCGGCCAACGACGACTTCGCCGACGCCGACGAAACCCTGACCGTTGCCGAGGACAGCACCGC
>NZ_JAJHPU010000009.1 GCF_020831405.1 Pseudomonas oryzagri
TCTTCTGTCGCCCAGCTCATTACTACCTCTCGAGTTCACGCGACTTATGTATAACGCCGAGCGCCGGAGCGTGGGAGCCATCATGCATCACACCCGCCGCAACACCCCGTACACCACCTGCCAGCTGGCCGGCAGGCCCTGTTCGTCACGGAAGCGCTCGTAGGCTTCGAGCAGCGCCAGCACGCGCGCGCGACCGGTGAGGCCGCCGGGACGGCCGGGGTTGAGGTTGTGCGCGCCGAGCGCCTTCAGCTCGTGGGTCAGCTGGCGCAGGTCGCGGTAGTGCAGCACGCGGCGCTCGCTGGTGAGCGTGACCACCTCGAGACCACTGGCCGCGCACAGCGCCTGATAGTCCTCGAAGCGGCGGAAGCGGTTGACGTGGACGAAGCCGTCCACCGCCTGCCAGCTGTCGCGCAGCTCCTGCAAGGTGCCGACGCACAGGCTGGTGAAGGCCAGCACCCCGCCCGGCGCCAGCACGCGGCGCGCCTCGCCGAGCACGGCGGCGAAGTCCGCGCACCACTGCAGGGCCAGGCTGGAGAAGATCAGCTCCTGGCTGGCGGCGGCCAGCGGCAGGCGCTCGGCGTCGCCGCAGACGTAGCGGCTGGCGCCGCCCAGCGGACGGGCGTGGCGCAGCATGCCCTCGGCGATATCCACGGCGGTGCCCTGCCCTTGCGGGAAACGCGCGGCCAGCGCGCGGCTGAAATGGCCGGTGCCGCTGCCCAGATCGACCCAGTCATGCGGGGCCAGATCGGCCGGCAGGCGCGCCAGCAGCTCGCCACCTACCGCGCGCTGCAGCTCGGCGACGCTGTCGTAGCTGGCCGCGGCGCGCGAGAAGGAGGCGGCGACCTGGCGCTTGTCCGGCAGATCGGCGGCGGAATCAGTCATCGTCGGCCTCGCGGACGAACTCGGCGAGCAGCGCGGCCAGCGCCTGCGGCTGCTCGAGGACGAAGGCGTGGCCGCAGCCCTCCAGCACGTCGACCTCGCCGGCCGGTAGCAAGGCCAGCAGCGCCTCGGCGGCGGCCGGAACCAGGGCGTCCAGCTCGGCCAGCAGGTGCAGTTGCGGCCCGGCGAAGCTCGCCAGCGCCGCGCGGTTGTCCAGCGCGGCCAGCACGTCCAGGCCGGCGAGCAGTTGCTCCGCCGCCTGAGCCGGCAGGCCCTGCTGCAGCTGGCGACCCAGCGCGCGGGCATCACTGCAGCCCTGGGCGCAGAGCATGGCGAAGCGCTTGAGGGTGGCGACGGCATCGCTGGCGCAGCCGGCGCGGAAGGCGGCGAAGGTCTCGCTGCCCATGGCGTCCGGCCAGCCCTCGCGGGCGACGAAGCCGGCGTTGCTGGCCAGGGTGACCAGACCGTTGCAGCGCGCGCCCCGGCGCGCGCCCAGCGCGGCAGCGAGCATGCCGCCCAGCGACCAGCCGCCCAGCCAGCAGTCGGTGCTCAGGCGGGCGTCCAGCTCGTCCAGCCAGGCCGCGGGATCGTCGGAGGCCAGCGCCGGCAGCTCGGCCAGTTCGGTCGCCAGGCCCTGTTCGTTCAGGGCGGCGACCAGCGGTTGCAGCGCGGCCGGGCCGAGGCCCCAGCCGGGCAGCAGGATCAGTTTGCTCATGGTCATTCCTCGACCGGGGGTAGCAGCGCCTGGCACTCGCCCAGCGCGGCCAGCAGGCGATCGACCTGCTCGACGCTGTGCGCGGCGGACAGGGTCACGCGCAGGCGCGCGGTGCCGGCCGGCACGGTGGGCGGGCGGATGGCGCCGACCATCAGGCCGCGCTCGCGCAGCAGGCGGGAGAATTCCACCGCGCGGGCGCTGTCGCCGATCAGCAGCGGCTGGATCGGCGTCGGGCTGTCCATCAGGGTCAGGCCCAGCTCACTGGCGCCAGCGCGGAAACGCGCGATCAGCGCATTCAGGTGTTCGCGGCGCCAGCCTTCGCTGCGCAGCAGCTCGAGGCTTTTCAGCGTGGCGCAGGCCACCGCCGGCGGCTGGCTGGTGGTGTAGATGTACGGGCGGGCGAACTGGATCAGCGTCTCGATCAGCTCAAAGCTGCCGGCGACGAAGGCGCCGGCGGTGCCGAAGGCCTTGCCGAGGGTGCCGACCAGCACCGGCACGTCGTCGATGCCCAGGCCAAAGTGCTCGACGATGCCGCCGCCAGTCTTGCCCAGCGGGCCGAAGCCGTGGGCGTCGTCGACCATCACCCAGGCGCCTTTCCGGCGCGCCGCGGCGCACAGTGCCGGCAGGTCGGCCAGATCGCCGTCCATGCTGAACACGCCATCGGTGACTACCAGACTGTTGCCCTCGGCCTTGTCCAGGCGCTTGGCCAGGCTCGCGGCGTCGTTGTGCAGGTAGCGCGAGAAGCGCGCGCCGGACAGCAGGCCGGCGTCGAGCAGGGAGGCGTGGTTGAGGCGATCCTCCAGCACGCTGTCGCCCTGCCCCACCAGCGCGGTGACCGCGGCGAGGTTGGCCATATAGCCGGTGGAGAACAGCAGCGCGCGCGGCCGGCCGGTGAATTCGGCCAGCGCCTCTTCGAGCTCATGGTGCGGCTGGCTATGGCCGATCACCAGGTGCGAGGCGCCGCCGCCGACGCCCCATTTGTCCGCGCCCTGCTGCAGGGCGCGGATCACCTCGGGGTGGTTGGCCAGGCCCAGGTAGTCGTTGGAGCAGAAGGCCAAGAGCTTTTGTCCGTCGACCACCACCTCCGGGCCCTGCGGGCTTTCGAGCAGCGGGCGCTGGCGGAACAGGTTGTCCGCCCGGCGGGCGGCGAGACGGGCGGCGAGGTCGAAGGGCATGGCGGCTCGATGCTAGGTAATGCAGGTCGCTGTAGGGGCGAATTCATTCGCCCGACGCGGCTACGTCAGGCGAATGAATTCGCCCCTACAGAATCAGACGGCAGCGGCGTCGGTGAACAGCTGCGAGTTGCGCTGCTCGACCAGTGCCTGCTCGATGGCGGCCTGGTGCACCTCGTCGGCATGCTCCTCGCGGGCCTCGGGCTTGATGCCCAGACGCTGGAACAGGCGCATGTCGCGCTCGGCCTCGGGGTTGCCGGTGGTCAGCAACTTCTCGCCGTAGAAGATCGAGTTGGCGCCGGCCAGGAAGGCCAGCGACTGCATCTGCTCGTTCATCTGCTCGCGGCCGGCGGACAGGCGCACGTGCGACTGCGGCATGAGGATGCGCGCCACGGCCAGGGTACGGATGAAGTCGAACGGATCGACGTCCTCGGCCTCGGCCAGCGGGGTGCCCTTGACCTTCACCAGCATGTTGATCGGCACCGACTCCGGGTGCTCGGGCAGGTTGGCCAGCTGGATCAACAGGCCCAGACGGTCGTCCAGCGACTCGCCCATGCCGAGGATGCCGCCGGAGCAGATCTTCATGCCCGCCTCGCGCACGTAGCCGAGGGTCTGCAGGCGCTCGGCGTAGGTGCGGGTGGTGATGATATTGCCGTAGAACTCCGGCGAGGTATCGAGGTTGTGGTTGTAGTAGTCCAGGCCGGCGTCGGCCAGGGCCATGGTCTGCTCCTGGTCGAGGGTGCCCAGGGTCATGCAGGTCTCCAGGCCCATGGCCTTGACGCCCTTGACCATCTCCAGCACGTAGGGCATGTCCTTGGCGCTCGGATGCTTCCAGGCGGCGCCCATGCAGAAGCGGGTCGAGCCGATGGCCTTGGCCTCGGCGGCGGCCTTGAGCACCTTCTGCACTTCCATCAGCTTCTCTTTGTCGAGGCCGGTGTTGTAGTGGCCGGACTGCGGGCAGTACTTGCAGTCTTCCGGGCAGGCGCCGGTCTTGATCGACAGCAGGGTCGACACCTGCACCTCGTTGGGGTTGAAGTGCTGGCGGTGCACACCCTGGGCCTGGAAGATCAGGTCGTTGAACGGCTGGGCGAACAGGGCGCGGACCTCGTCGAGGGTCCAGTCGTGGCGCAGGGAAGCGTTGGCACTCATGGGGCGGTGTTCCTGGTTGGCGGGGCGGCGCATGGCGGACAGCGGCCCTGCTAGAGTGGCAGGGCGGCATGGATGGCCGCATCTTCTCCGGGCGGCGGAGAAGATGTCAACTGCAGGGAAAATCATGGTTTACCAATGGACAAAAAATAACCTATTCAACGTGAGCGCCGCCCTGACCCGGCTGCGCCTCGCCGCCGGCGCCTCCGCCTGTCTGCTCTGCGACCTGCCCGCCGACACCGCCCACGCCCTGTGCGGCGCCTGTCAGGACGAGTTGCCCTGGCTCGGCGCGCATTGCAGCGTGTGCGCCCTGCCGCTGCCGGCGGCGGGGCTGACCTGCGCGCACTGCCTGCGCCGCATGCCCAGCTTTACCCGGGTCGAGGCGCCGTGGCGCTATGCCTTCCCGGTCGATGCGCTGATCACCCGCTTCAAGCACCAGGGCGCCTGGCCGCTGGGCCGCCTGCTCGGCGAGCTGCTCGCCGAGCACCTGCGCCACGCCCATCTGGAGGGCCTGCCGCGCCCCGAATTGCTGTTGCCGGTGCCGCTGGCCGCGCAGCGCCTGCGCCTGCGCGGCTTCAACCAGGCGGCGCTGCTGGCGCGCTGGCTGGGCGGGTCGCTGCGCATCGCGGTGGACGACGACCTGCTGCGCCGCCCGCGCGACACCGCCGCCCAGCAGGCGCTGGACGCTGCGGCGCGCAAACGCAACCTGCGCAGCGCCTTCGCCCTGGCCGATCCGCGACTAGTGGCCGGCCGCCACCTGGCGCTGGTCGACGACGTGCTGACCACCGGCGCCACCGCCGAGGCGCTCGCCCACCTGCTGCGCCAGGCCGGTGCGGCGCGGGTGGACGTCTATTGCCTGGCGCGCACGCCGGCGCCGGCCTGAAGGCGGCCCGCCGCTGGTCTACGCTTGGCGCAGAGGGAACGCATCGACCACACCAGGCCGGGGGAATACAGTCATGACCATCGTCCATTGCCGCGAATGCCACCAGGACGTCGAGCGCCACGCCAAGACCTGCCCGCACTGCCACGCCGAGATCCCCGGCGAGAGCAAGCTGCTGCTGGCGGCCAAGTACGCGCTGTTCTTCGTCATCCTCGCCGCGCTGATCTACGTGCTGTTCAACTTCGTCGGCGGTTGAGCGCCAACGGGCCGGACCAAGGCAATCGTCGATCCCGGGCCGTCCCTATACCTGATCGACCGCCCCTCAGGTATAGAGGCACTGACCCTGCGCGCCAGGCAAAACCATGACGGCAAGGGGTACACTCCCAGGCCTCTGCCTGGAGCCCGTCATGAGCCATCCCTTCGCCACCCTCACTCCCGATCTGGTGCTGGACGCCGTGGAAAGCCTCGGCTTTCTCAGCGACGCCCGCGTGCTGGCGCTGAACAGCTACGAGAACCGCGTCTACCAGGTGGGCATCGAGGACGAGGTGCCGCTGATCGCCAAGTTCTATCGTCCCGCGCGCTGGAGCGATGCGGCGATCCGCGAGGAGCATGCCTTCAGCTTCGAGCTTGAGGCCCATGAGGTACCGGTGGTGGCGCCGCTGCTGGTCGACGGCGACAGCCTGTTCGAGCACGCCGGTTTCCGCTTCGCGCTGTTCCCGCGCCGCGGCGGCCACGCCCCGGAGCCGGGCAACCTCGACCAGCTGTACCGCTTCGGCCAGCTGCTCGGCCGCCTGCACGCCATCGGCGCCAGCCGGCCGTTCGCCCACCGCGAGGCGCTGACGGTGAGCAACTTCGGCCACGAATCGCTGGCCACCCTGCTCGACGGCAACTTTATTCCCGCCAGCCTGCTGCCGGCCTACCACTCGGTGGCGCGCGACCTGCTGGCACGTCTGGACGAGCTGTTCGCCCGCGTCGAATACGCCCCGATCCGCCTGCACGGGGACTGCCATCCCGGCAACCTGCTGCTGCGCGACGAGCAGTTCCACATCGTCGACCTCGACGACTGCCGCACGGGCCCGGCGGTGCAGGACCTGTGGATGCTGCTGGCCGGCGACCGCCAGGAGCGCCTGCGGCAGATCAGCGAGCTGATCGACGGCTACCAGGAATTCCACGACTTCGCGCCGCGCGAGCTGGCGCTGATCGAGGGCCTGCGCAGCCTGCGCCTGATCCACTACAGCGCCTGGCTGGCGCGGCGCTGGGACGATCCGGCGTTCCCGGCCAGCTTCCCGTGGTTCGGCAGCGAACGCTACTGGGGCGAGCAGGTGCTGACCCTGCGCGAACAGCTGGCCGCGCTCGACGAGGAGCCGCTGCGCCTCTACTAATTTGTGGTCCCTCCCGGGCTGTAAGGAAAAGCTGACGGCCGGCTGCCGGCCGGTCGCCGCCAGGTCGCGTCGAGGACAGACAGCCCCGCCGCCACGCACTAGAATGGTGCGACAAAATACTTAGCTTCCTAAATTTCAGGAGCCTTGCATGACCACCGCCAACCCGCGTCGCGGGTATCTCCTCGGCCTGACCGCCTACGTCATCTGGGGCCTGTTTCCGCTCTACTTCAAGCTCCTGGCGAGCATCCCCGCGCTGGAGATCGTCGTCCACCGCGTGCTCTGGTCGGCGCTCGGCGCCGCGCTCCTGCTGCTGCTCTGGCGTCACCCCGGCTGGTGGCGCGAGCTGCGCGACAACCCGCAGCGCCTGGGCGTGCTCACCCTGTCCGGCCTGCTGATCGCCTGCAACTGGCTGATCTACGTGTGGGCGGTGAACAACGCGCACATGGTCGAGGCCAGCCTCGGCTACTACATCAATCCGCTGATCAACGTGCTGCTCGGCCTGCTGCTGCTCGGCGAGCGCCTGCGCCGCCTGCAGTGGCTGGCGGTGGCGCTGGCCGCCGTCGGCGTCGCCCAGCAGGTCTGGCAGCTCGGCAGCCTGCCCTGGGTGTCGCTGCTGCTGGCGCTGTCGTTCGCCTTCTACGGACTGCTGCGCAAGCGCGCGCCGGTGGCGGCGCTGCCGGGCCTGGCGGTGGAAACCTGGCTGCTGCTGCCGCTGGCGCTCGGCTGGCTGTGGCTGCATCCGGACGCCGGCAGCAGCCAGCAGGCGTTCTGGAGCAGCCCGCAGGCCTGGTGGCTGGCCATGGCCGGGCCGGTCACCGTGCTGCCGCTGCTGTGCTTCAACGCCGCCGCGCGCCACCTGCCCTACGCCACCCTGGGCTTCCTGCAGTACCTGGCGCCGACCCTGGTGCTGCTGCAGGCGGTGTTCTTCTTCGGCGAGACGCTGGAGCCGGCCCGCCTGCTGGCCTTCGCCTGCATCTGGGCGGCGCTGGTGGTGTACAGCCTGGACGCCGGCCTGGCCCTGCGCCGCGCCTGAGCATTTTTCGAGCAATCCCGTGCAGGCCGCGCCGGCCGTGGCCTACGCGGCCTTGCCCCAAGCTTATCCACACCCTGATCCCCGGCGGATGTGCACAAGCCGGCCGGCCTTCGGCTGATCAAAAAACGACCAAACGCCCGCCAAGCCCCGCCGCCGCTGCGCCCCGGCCATCCATCCCGAGCTTATCCACAGGCTGATCCCCCGCAATGGGGGAAAAACCCGCCCGCGCATCCCTCGAAGCGTGCTGCACAAAAAACGTACACCTCGCTGCAGGCCGCGCCGTGCGTGGCCTGCAGCAAGCTGCCCGCAGTTTGTCCACACCCTGATCCACGCCCCGTGTGGACAACCGCCGCGCTGTGCACAACGGCCAATACCGCCTCTTGGATGACTTTTCCACACCCCGGACGCCACAAAGCGCGCAAAAAATCGCCAAGCCTCGCCAGGCCCCGGCGCATCTGGCCTGCGCCGAGGGCTCCAGAGCTTATCCACAGGGGCATCCACGCCCGCCGTGCATAACCCGAACTGGCCTGATCAAAAACCGCACAGTCGCCTGCAGGCCGCGTGGCGTCTGGCCTGCAGCGCTATGCCCAAGGCTTGTCCACAGCCCCATCCACGCCAAACGTGGACAACCCGACCAGCGGCGCTGCCGCGTCGTCGCGCGCCGGGTCCGGACGGAACCTGAAGATGCCCGCGTGCGCCTGTGGAAAACCGCCGGCGGGCCTTGAGTAGCGGTTTTCCCCGACTTTTGTCGAAGGCCGACCGGCCTTCGTGCATTTCCCGAACGGCATCATGTAGTATGTCGCGGCTCGGACTACATAACGGCGTGGCCGCGGTCCGATGCGACTCCCAACAGAGTGAGGCAAGCAATGACTGAACGCGTCCAAGTCGGTGGCCTGCAGGTCGCCAAAGCCCTTTACGACTTCGTCACCAACGAGGCCATTCCCGGTACCGGCGTGTCCGCCGACCAATTCTGGGCTGGCGCCGACCGCGTGATCCACGACCTGGCGCCGAAGAACCGCGCCCTGCTCGCCAAGCGTGACGACCTCCAGGCCAAGATCGACGCCTGGCATCAGGCCCGCGCCGGCCAGGGCCACGACGCAGTCGCCTACAAGGCCTTCCTGCAGGAAATCGGCTACCTGCTGCCGGAAGCCGAAGACTTCCAGGCCACCACCGCCAACGTCGACGACGAGATCGCCCGCATGGCCGGCCCGCAGCTGGTGGTGCCGGTGATGAACGCGCGCTTCGCCCTGAACGCCGCCAACGCCCGCTGGGGCTCGCTGTACGACGCCCTGTACGGCACCGACGCCATCCCGGAAGAAGGCGGTGCCGAGAAAGGCGCCGGCTACAACCCGCAGCGCGGCGCCAAGGTCATCGCCTTCGCCCGTGCCTTCCTCGACGAGGCCGCGCCGCTGGAAGGCGCCTCCCACGTCGACGCCAGCGGCTACGCCATCGACGGCGGCAAGCTGGTCGTCAGCCTGCAGAACGGTGGCAGCACCGGCCTGAAGAACCCGGCCCAGCTGATCGGCTTCCAGGGCGAGGCCAGCGCGCCCAAGGCCGTGCTGCTCAAGCACAACGGCAACCACTTCGAGATCCAGATCGACCGCAACAGCCTGATCGGCAAGACCGACGCGGCGGGCGTGAAGGACGTGCTGATGGAAGCCGCGCTGACCACCATCATGGACTGCGAAGACTCGGTCGCCGCCGTCGATGCCGAAGACAAGGTCATCGCCTACAAGAACTGGCTGGGCCTGATGAAGGGCGACCTGGCCGAGGAAGTGGCCAAGGGCGGCAGCACCTTCACCCGCACCATGAACGCCGACCGCGTCTACACCGCGGTGAACGGCGGCGAGCTGAGCCTGCACGGCCGTTCCCTGCTGTTCGTGCGCAACGTCGGTCACCTGATGACCAACGACGCGATCATCGACCAGGAAGGCAACGAGGTGCCGGAAGGCATCATGGACGGCCTGGTCACCAGCCTGATCGCCCTGCACAACCTCAACGGCAACACCAGCCGCAAGAACAGCCGCACCGGCAGCGTGTACATCGTCAAGCCGAAGATGCACGGTCCGGAAGAAGCCGCCTTCACCAACGAGCTGTTCGGCCGCGTCGAGGACGTCCTCGGCATGCCCCGCAACACCCTCAAGGTCGGCATCATGGACGAGGAGCGCCGCACCACCGTCAACCTCAAGGCGTGCATCAAGGCCGCCCGCGAGCGCGTGGTGTTCATCAACACCGGCTTCCTCGACCGCACCGGCGACGAGCTGCACACCTCCATGGAAGCGGGCGCCTTCATCCGCAAGGGCGACATCAAGAACGCCGCCTGGATCAAGGCCTACGAGAACTGGAACGTCGACATCGGCCTGGCCACCGGCCTGTCCGGTCGCGCGCAGATCGGCAAGGGCATGTGGGCCATGCCCGACCTGATGGCCGGCATGCTCGAGCAGAAGATCGCCCACCCGCTGGCCGGCGCCAACACCGCCTGGGTGCCGTCGCCGACCGCCGCCGCGCTGCACGCCCTGCACTACCACAAGGTCGACGTGTTCGCCCGCCAGCAGGAGCTGGCCAAGCGCGAGCGCGCCTCGCTGGACGACATCCTGACCATCCCGCTGGCGCCGAGCATCAGCTGGAGCGCGGAGGAGATCCAGAACGAGCTGGACAACAACGCCCAGGGCATCCTCGGCTACGTGGTGCGCTGGATCGACCAGGGCGTCGGCTGCTCCAAGGTGCCGGACATCAACGACGTCGGCCTGATGGAAGACCGCGCCACCCTGCGCATCTCCAGCCAGCACATCGCCAACTGGCTGCGCCACGGCGTGTGCACCGAGGCCCAGGTGCGCGAGACCTTCGAGCGCATGGCCCTGGTGGTCGACCGTCAGAACGCCAACGACCCGCTGTACCGCCCGATGGCGCCGAACTTCGAGGACAACATCGCCTTCCAGGCGGCCCTCGAGCTGTGCATCGAAGGCGGCAAGCAGCCCAACGGCTACACCGAGCCGGTGCTGCACCGCCGTCGTCGCGAGTTCAAGGCCAAGTACGGCCGCTGATCGCGCACCCGGTTCGGGGCGCGTCCAGGCCCGCGCCCCAACCCCGCAACGCGCCGCTCCCCTCCGGGGGGCGGCGCGTTGTGCTTTTGGGCCCCTCCCCCCGGCCAAAGGCCGATTGCCAGCGCTCCGGCCAGCCGCTAGCGTGAAGGCTCGACCAGCCGACCGCCCCGCCGCGGCGAGCGTGCTGCGCCCGCCGGCCGACCTGGGTCAAACGGGCCGCCGCGCCCGACCGGCACACTCGACAGCCACCAGCGTTTCAGGGAGAACGACACGATGAGCAAGGCGGACGCCTTCGCCGAGGCCGGCAAGACCGCGGTCCTGCAGAACATCCAGGGCACCATCCAGTTCCTGCAGGCCTTCCCGCCGTTCGACCAGATGGAAGCCGGCCATCTCGGCTTCCTGGTGGAGAACTGCCAGCTGCGCTTCTACGCCGCCGGCGACCCGGTGCTCCGGCCGGCCGACGGCCGCGTCGAGTACATGTACGTGGTCAAGCAGGGCCACGTCATCGGCCAGCGCCCCAGCCCCACCGGCAGCGGCATGCAGAACACCCTGGAGATCGCCGTCGGCGAATGCTTCCCGATGGGCGCGCTGGTCGGCGAGCGGCCGACGCGCACCGACTACCTGGCCGCCGAGGACACCTTCTGCCTGCAGCTCAACCGCGAGGCCTTCGCCCGCCTGCTCGGCCTCTCGGTACCGTTCCGCGACTTCGCCATGCGCGGGGTGAGCAGCCTGCTCGACCAGGTCAACCAGCAGGTCCAGCTCAAGGCCGCGGAGACCCTCGGCGCGCAGTACTCGCTGGATACCCGCCTGGGCGAGCTGGCCTCGCGCAGTCCGGTCACCTGCACCTCCGGCACCCGCCTGCGCGACGCCGTGCGCCTGATGCACGAGCAGCACGTCGGCAGCCTGATCATGGTCGACGGCCAGCAGCGCCCGATCGGCATCTTCACCCTGCGCGACCTGCGCCGGGTGATCGCCGACGGCAGCGGCGACCTGCAGGTGCCGCTCGACCTGCTGATGATCCCCGACCCGTTCCACCTGCCGCCCTCGGCCACCGCCTTCGACGCCGCCCTGGCGATGACCCAGCGGCATATCGCCCACGTCTGCGTGGTCGAGGACGAGCGCCTGGTCGGGGTGATCTCCGAGCGCGACCTGTTCTCCCTGCAGCGCGTCGACCTGGTGCACCTGGCGCGCACCATCAGCAGCGCCGGCTCGGTGGCCGCCCTGGCCGCGCTGCGCGGCGACATCGCCCACCTGATCGACAACATGCTCGCCCACGGCGCGAGCCCCGCGCAGCTCACCCACATCATCAGCCTGCTCAACGACCATACCGTGAGCCGGGTGATCGAACTGACCATCGCCCGCCTCGGCGATCCCGGCGTGCCCTTCACCTGGCTGGTGTTCGGCAGCGAGGGCCGCCGCGAGCAGACCCTGCACACCGACCAGGACAACGCCATCCTCTTCGAGGCGGCCAACCAGGCCGAGGCCGAGCGGATCCGCCAGCGCCTGCTGCCGCTGGCCCGCGAGATCAACCAGGCCCTCGACCAGTGCGGCTTCACCCTGTGCAAGGGCGACATCATGGCCGGCAACCCCGAGCTGTGCCTGTCGCGCCAGGAGTGGCTGCGCCGCTTCGCCGGGATCATTCACAACCCCAACCCCGAGCACCTGCTGCACTCGACCATCTTCTTCGACCTGCGCGCGGTGTGGGGGCCGAGCGAGGGCTGCAAGGTGCTGGTCGACAGCCTGCTGGAGATGATCGCCGACAGCGCGCTGTTCCAGCGCATGATGGCCGGCAACGCCATGCTGCACCGCCCGCCGATCGGCCGCTTCCGCGACTTCGTGGTGGCCAGCCGCGGCGCCGAGAAGGACACCCTCGACCTCAAGATCGAGGGCCTCACGCCCTTCGTCGACGGCGCGCGGATCCTCGCCCTGGCCCACGGCATCAGCGAGAGCAACACCCTGGAGCGCTTCCGCCTGCTCGCCGAGCGCGGGGTGATCGAGGCCAAGGACGCCGCCTCCTTCGAGGAGGCCTACCACTTCATCCAGCTGATCCGCATGCAGCAGCACCAGCTGCAGGAGCGCGCCGGCAAGCCGCTCAGCAACCGCCTGGACCCGGACACCCTGAACACCCTCGACCGCCGCATCCTGCGCGAATCCTTCCGCCAGGCGCAGCGCCTGCAGACCCGCCTCAGCGTGCGTTACCAGCTATGAACCCGTTCGCCTTCCTCAGCGCCCTGCTCGGCAGGGGGCCGCAGCTCGACGACGAGCAGCGCCGCCGCCTGCAGCGCCTGGCCTCGCCGCCGCCGCTCGACGGCCGGCCGCTGCAGACCCAGCGCTTCGTGGTGCTCGACCTGGAGACCAGCGGCCTGAACGTCGAGCGCGACATCGTGCTGTCGATCGGCGCGGTGCTGATCGAGGACGGCGCCATCGACTTCGGTCGCCAGTTCGAGTGCACCCTGCAGCGCCAGCTCAAGACCGTCACCGAGAGCGTGCTGATCCACGGCATCCCGCCCAGCGCGCTGGCCCGCGGCGTCGCCCCGGCCGAGGCGCTGCTGCAGCTGATGGAGTTCGCCGGCGACTGCGTGTTCCTCGCCTATCACGCGCCCTTCGACCAGCGCATGCTGACCCGCGCGCTGAAGACCGAGCTGGGCTACCGCCTGCAGCATCCGTTCTTCGACATCGCCGACCTCGCACCCATGCTGTTCCCCGAGGCCTTCGTGCAGCGCGGCGGCCTCGACCACTGGATCGACTACTTCAAGCTCAGCATGGCGCAGCGCCACCACGCCTCGGCCGACGCCCTGGCCACCGCCGAGATCGCCCTGATCCTGTTCAACCGCGCGCGGCGCATGGAACTCGACAATGTCTACCAGCTGAGCCAGCGCCTGGCCCACTGGCACCGCTCGCGCAGCGCCGCCCAACACGCGCTGTAACCCCGACGGCAGCCGACCGCCGGCCGGGGCGGACGGCGGCGAGGCGGCCATCCTGCTACACTCGCCGGCCATTTCCGTTGCCAGGCCCGCCCCGTGACCGCCGCCTTCACCACCCTGCCGCTGCCCGCCCCCCTGCTCGCCAGCCTCGACGCCCTCGGCTACCGCGAGATGACGCCGATCCAGGCGCACAGCCTGCCGGCCATCCTCGCCGGCCACGACCTGATCGCCCAGGCGCGCACCGGCAGCGGCAAGACCTGCGCCTTCGCCCTCGGCCTGCTCGCCCCGCTCAACCCGCGCTACTTCGGCTGCCAGGCGCTGGTGCTGTGCCCGACCCGCGAGCTGGCCGACCAGGTGGCCAAGGAGATCCGCGCCCTGGCCCGCGGCCTGAACAACATCAAGGTGCTGACCCTGTGCGGCGGCGTGCCGTTCGGCCCGCAGATCGGCTCGCTGGAGCACGGCGCGCACATCGTCGTCGGCACCCCCGGGCGGGTGCTCGAGCACCTCAACCGCGGTAGCCTCAAGCTCGACGGCCTGAGCCGCCTGGTGCTCGACGAGGCCGACCGCATGCTCGACATGGGCTTCGTCGACTCCATCAGCGAAATCATCGAACAGACCCCGAGCCGCCGGCAGACCCTGCTGTTCTCCGCCACCTACCCCGAGGGCATCGAGCAGCTGGCCGCGCGCTTCCTGCGCCAGCCGCAGCGCGTCGAGGTGGAGAGCCAGCACGACCAGAGCGTGATCGAGCAGCGCTTCTACGAGGTCGATCCCAAGCAGCGCATGGAAGCGGTGGCGCGCCTGCTGCTGCACTTCCGCCCGGCCTCCAGCGTGGTGTTCTGCCAGACCAAGGCGCAGTGCCAGGAACTCGCCGGCATGCTCGACGCGCGCAAGATCTCCGCGCTGGCCCTGCACGGCGATCTCGACCAGCGCGAGCGCGATCAGGTGCTGGCGATGTTCGCCAACCAGAGCTGCTGCGTGCTGGTGGCCACCGACGTGGCCGCCCGCGGCCTGGACATCGACGGCCTGGAGGCGGTGATCAACCTCGAGCTGCCGCGCGATCCGGCGGTGCACGTGCACCGCATCGGCCGCAGCGGCCGCGCCGGCGCCAAGGGCCTGGCGCTGTCGCTGGTGGCGCCCAGCGAGGCGAGCCGCGCCAGCGCCATCGAAGAGCTGCAGCAGAGCCCGCTGCAGTGGGGCAATCTCGAGCTGCTCAAACCGCTGGGCAGCGAGCGCCTGCTGCCGCCGATGACCACCCTGTGCATCAACGGCGGCCGCAAGGACAAGCTGCGCCCGGGCGACATCCTCGGCGCGCTGACCGGCGAGGGCGGCCTGCCGGGCACGGCGATCGGCAAGATCGCCCTCTACGACTTCAACGCCTACGTGGCGGTCGAGCGCGAGCAGGCCAGGGCGGCGCTGCAGCGCCTCAGCGAGCGCAAGGTCAAGGGCCGCCACTACAAGGCGCGGATTCTCTGAGCATCCGCTGAACATCCGCTGAAACTCTGCTGAAAAACCGCTGAAATCCCGCCCGCGGCGTGACTGCCGTTCGTCGGCCATGCCGCGGCCGACGGCGGCGCTCCGCCGATTGCCCACGACGCCCGGTCGCGGTTGGCTACAGTTGAGGTACGGCCGCGCCCTGGAAAGGGCAACGCGGCCGCCCGCAATCGGCCTCCCCGGCAGGGAACCGCGAGGCCCAGTCATGGAGTTCGCGGATCTCTCATGCATCACGGATTCGGCCGGAGCGCCCAAGGGACGGTGCCGGAAGGGCTCGTTGTGCGCCCGTCTGCGCTGCGTCGTCCGTGGCTGCCGCTCATCCTCCTCCTCGCCCTGCTGGCGCCGCTGGCGATCGCGCAGGACGGCCGCGCGCCCCTGCAGCTCGACGGCCGCGAGCAGGGCGTGGAGCTGCATCGCCACTTCGGCCTGCTGCGCGACCCCGGCGCCCGCCTCGGCGTCGAGCAGCTGGCGGCACGGGGAGCCGACTTCCGCCCCAGCCGCCGGCGCAACGATCTCAGCCTGGGCTACAGCCACGACGCCATCTGGCTGCAGCTCAAGCTGCGCGCGCCGGCCGACCACGGCGGCGAGTGGCGCATCGAGTTCGGCTACCCGCCGCTGGACTCCGTCGAGCTGTTCAACGTCGGCGCCGACGGCGTGCAGCGCCAGGTCGCCGGCGACACCCTGGCGCTGCACCTGCGCAGCCTGGCCTACCCCGCCCCGCTGTTCTCGGTCAGCCTGGCCCCCGGCGAGCAGCGCACCCTGTACTTTCGCGTGCGCTCGGCCGGCAGCCTGACCCTCGACGCCAGCCTGTGGAGCGTGGCCAACTTCGTCGAGCACAGCCTGCGCGACGCCATGCTCGAAGCCCTGTACTTCGGCGTGCTGCTGACCCTGGCCAGCTACAACCTGCTGCTGTTTCTCACCGTGCGCGAGCGCAGCTTCCTGTACTACGTGCTGTTCGCCGGCAGCTTCGCCGCCAGCATGCTGGGCTTTTCCGGCTTCGGCGCGCAGTACCTGTGGCCGCAGGGCGGCGAGTGGAGCAACCGCGTGCTGCCCTTCTGCCTGGCCCTGACCAACGCCAGCGCCGTCCTGCTGACCCGCAGCTTTCTCGACACCGCGCGCTACACGCGGACCTGGGACCGCCTGCTCGGCATCGACATCGCCGCGCAGCTGGCCGTCACCCTGGGCACCCTGCTGCTGCCGCTCGCCCTGATGCTGCAGGCGCTGTCGCTGAGCGGCGTCGCCAACCTGCTCCTGCTGCTGGTCTGCGCCATCGACTGCGTGCGCCGCCGGCTGCCCGCCGCGCCGCTGTACAGCGCGATCTGCCTGCTGCTGCTGGGCGGCGCGGTGCTGCTGGCGCTGCGCAACTACGGCGTGCTGCCGTCCAACGCGCTCACCGCCAACGCCCTGCAGTTCGGCTCGATGCTCGCCCTGCTGCTGCTGTCCTTCGGCCTGGCGGCGCGGCTCAACGCGCTCAAGCGCCTCAAGGTGGCGGCCCAGGCCATGGCGCTGGCCATCCAGCGCCACAGCCTGCAGGCCCTGCAGGAGCAGGAGCGCATGCTGGAGCAGCGCGTGGCCGAACGCACCGAGGCGCTGGCCGCGGCCAACGAGCGGCTGCAAGAACTGGCGATGAAGGACCCGCTCACCGGCCTCGCCAACCGCACCGCCCTGCGCCAGCACCTCGAGCAGGCCTGGCAGCGCGCCCTGCGCCGCCGCGAGCTGCTGGCGCTGATCCTCCTCGACCTCGACGGCTTCAAGCCGGTCAACGACAGCTACGGCCACGAGGCGGGCGACCTGCTGCTGGGCCAGGTCGCCGCCCGCCTGCAGGAGAGCGCGCGGACCACCGACCTGGTGGCGCGCCTGGGCGGCGACGAGTTCGTGCTGGTCTGCGAGAGCATCGGCAGCACGCAGCAGGCCGAGGCGGCGGCCGCGCGCATCCTCGACATCCTCGGCGAGCCGTTCTACCTGCTCGGCGAGGAGATCCACATCGGCGCCAGCATCGGCATCAGCTTCGGCCCCGGCGCCGGCAGCGCGGCGCTGCTGCGCGAGGCCGACCGCGCCATGTACCGGGCCAAGGCCGCCGGGCGCAACCGCATCTGCCTGGGCGAGACGCCGCACGACGAGGCGCAGGAAGAGGCGCGCCCCGACGGCGCCTGAGCGCTCAATCCTTGCGGGCCAGTTCGCCCAGGCCCTGCAGCAGGTCGATCGGCAGCGGGAAGACGATGGTCGAGCTCTTGTCGCCGGCGATGCTGCCGATGGTCTGCATGTAGCGCAGCTGCATGGCGCCGCTCTGCCGGGCGAGCATCGCGGCGGCCTGCATGAGCTTCTCGGAGGCCTGCAGCTCGCCCTCGGCGTGGATCACCTTGGCGCGCCGCTCGCGCTCGGCCTCGGCCTGCTTGGCGATGGCGCGGATCATCGACTCGTCGAGGTCGACGTGCTTGATCTCGACGTTCGCCACCTTGATGCCCCAGGCGTCGGTCTGTGCGTCGAGCACCTGCTGGATATCGACGTTGAGCCGCTCGCGCTCGGCGAGCATGTCGTCCAGCTCGTGCTTGCCGAGCACCGCGCGCAGGGTGGTCTGCGCCAGCTGGCTGGTCGCCACCTTGTAGTCCTCGACCTGGATGATCGCCTTCTGCGGATCGAGCACCCGGTAGTAGACCACCGCGTTGACCTTCACCGAGACGTTGTCGCGGGAGATCACGTCCTGGGTCGGCACGTCCAGCACGATGGTGCGCAGGTCGACCCGCACCATCTGCTGCAGGCCCGGCACCACCAGGATCAGCCCCGGCCCCTTGACCTTCCAGAAGCGCCCGAGCTGGAACACCACCCCGCGCTCGTACTCGCGCAGGATCCGGAACGCCGACACCAGAAGGCCGATCAGCACGGCCAGCAGTGCGGCGAAACTCAGTTCGAAACCCATCATGATCGCGTGCCTCCTTCGGCCGCCGTCTGCGCCGCCACCACTTCCAACAGGACGCCGTGGCGGGCGGTGACCCTGACTTCCTCGCCGGAGCGCAGCGCCTGGGCGCTGCGCACCTGCCATCGTTCGCCCTGCAGCTGCACCCAGCCGCAGCGCGCATCGTCCGCCTCGATCCGCACCACCCTGGCCAGGCTGCCGACCAGCCCGGCGTCGCCGGCCACCGACATGCGCCGGCGCGCCTTCAGGGCCATGCCGGCGATGAAGGCGATCAGCACCGCGCTGACGATGGCCAGGGCGAGGATCAGCGCCAGCGGGATGCCGAAGCCGGGCACCTCGGTGTCGATCAGGATCAGCGCGCCGACCACGAAGGCCACCACCCCGCCGATGCCGAGGGCGCCGAAGCTGGGCAGGAACGCCTCGGCGGTCATGAACACGATGCCGAGCAGGATCAGCGCCATGCCGGCGTAGTTCACCGGCAGCAGTTGCAGGGAGTAGAGGGCGAGGATCAGGCAGATGGCGCCGAGCACCCCGCCGACGCCATGGCCGGGGCTGGAGAACTCGAAGAACAGCCCGTAGACGCCGAGCATCATCAGGATCAGCGCCACGCTGGGGTTGGTGATCACCGCCAGCAGGCGGGTGCGCCAGTCCGGCTGGCGCTGCACCAGCTCGGCGCCGGCGGTGTGCAGGGTTAGCGTCTGCCCGGCGACGTCGAGGGTCTTGCCGTCCAGTTGGCGCAGCAGCGCGGCGAGGTCGCTGGCCAGGTAGTCGACGACCTTGAGGCGCAGCGCCTCCTCGGCGGCCAGGCTGGCAGACTCGCGCACCGCCAGTTCGGCCCACTCGGCGTTGCGCCCGCGGAGCTGAGCCAGGCCGCGGATATAGGCGGCGGCGTCGTTGACCTGCTTGCGGCTCATCACGTCGCCGGAGGGCTCGGCGGCGCCGTCCTTGCCCTTGTCCTTGTCCCCGTCCTTGTCCGGCGTGGCCGGCGGTTGCGGCGGCGCGCCGGGCTGGCCGCCGACCTGCACCGGGGTGGCGGCGCCCAGGTTGGTGCCCGGCGCCATGGCGGCGATGTGGCTGGCGTAGAGGATGTAGGTGCCGGCGCTGGCCGCCCGCGCGCCGCTCGGCGCCACGAAGCTGGCCACCGGCAGCGGGCTGGCGAGGATCGCCTTGATGATGTCGCGCATCGCGGTATCGAGGCCGCCGGGGGTGTCGATCACCAGCACGGCGAGCTGCGCGCCGTCCTCGCGCGCCCGCGCCAGGCCGCGGACCAGGTAGTCGGCGCTGGCCGGGCCGATGGCGCCCTCGACGCTCAGCACCACCACCGGCGCCGGCGCGGCCAGCACCGGCAAGGCCGCCAGCGCCAGCGCGGCGCAGGCCAGGCGCAGGCAACGGACGAGAGATAGCATGGCCTTCCCCGGGCGATCGCGGCGGATATCAGGGAAAGGATAGTCGAGCGCGGCCGCCTGTGCGGCGGCGGCTATCGAGCCGGGATGCGCGCCCGGCAAACGGGCTGCGCGATACGGGGCTGCCGCGCAGCCGGCCGGACGATCCGGCGCGGCCCGGCGGGGCTCACTCCACGCCGATCTCCACCGCGTCGCCGTTCAGGCGCACCGGCCAGACCTGCAGGGACTCTTCGGGATACTCCAGGCAGGCGCCGTCTTCCAGGCGGAAGTGCTGCTTGTACAGGGGCGAGGCGATCACCAGCTCGCCCTTGAGGCTGCCGACGATGCCGCGGCCGATGACGTTGGCGCCCGACTTGGGGTCCTTGTTGGCAATCGCGTAGAGGGTCTTGCCATTGGCGGCGTCGGGCAGGTGGAACAGCGCCACCTGGGCGCCCTCGTGCCAGGCGACCACCCCGGAGTTGGCCACCAGGTCGTGGCTGCTGCACAGCGCGCGCCAGTGGATGACGCGGCCCAGGGATTCCTTGCGTACGGCGTTGGACTGGCTCATCAGAGTGCCTCCTCGGCAACGGGGATCAGGTGGAGTTCATGGGCGCGGGCCGGGCGGCGCTGCTCGCGCTCGCGGACGAAGTGGATGTCCGGGTCGCCGCGGCCGTCGTTGACGAAGGTGCGGAAGCGCTTGAGCTTCTCCGGGTCGGCGATGGCGTTGGCCCATTCGCACTCGTAGCTGTCGACGACGTGCTGCATCTGGCTTTCCAGCTCGGCGGCGAGGCCCAGGCTGTCGTCGATGATCACTTCCTTGAGGTAGTCGAGGCCGCCCTCCAGGCTCTCGCGCCACACCGAGGTGCGCTGCAGCTTGTCGGCGGTCTGCACGTAGAACATCAGGAAGCGGTCGATGTAGCGCACCAGGGTGTCGTCGTCGAGGTCGGTGGCGAACAGCTCGGCGTGGCGCGGGCGCATGCCGCCGTTGCCGCACACGTAGAGGTTCCAGCCCTTGTCGGTGGCGATCACGCCGACGTCCTTGCTCTGCGCCTCGGCGCACTCGCGGGTGCAGCCGGAGACGGCGAACTTGATCTTGTGCGGCGAGCGCAGGCCCTTGTAGCGGTTCTCCAGGTGCAGGGCCATGCCCACGCTGTCCTGCACGCCGTAGCGGCACCAGGTGCTGCCGACGCAGGACTTCACGGTGCGCAGCGACTTGCCGTAGGCGTGGCCGGTCTCGAAGCCGGCCTCGATCAGCTCGCCCCAGATGTCCGGCAGCTGGTGCAGCTGGGCGCCGAACAGGTCGATGCGCTGGCCGCCGGTGATCTTGGTGTAGAGGTCGTACTTCTTGGCCACGGCGCCCAGGGCGATCAGCCTGTCCGGGGTGATCTCGCCGCCGGCGATGCGCGGCACGATCGAGTAGGTGCCGTTCTTCTGCATGTTGGCCATGAAGGTGTCGTTGGTGTCCTGCAGCGGGATCAGCAGCGGATCGGTGATCGGCTGGTTCCAGCACGAGGCGAGGATCGAGCCGACCGCCGGCTTGCAGATGTCGCAGCCGACGTGGCCGCGGCCGTGCTTGGCCAAGAGCTCGTCGAAGCTGCGGATGCCCTCGACGCGGACGATCGCGTACAGCTCCTGGCGGGTGTGGGCGAAGTGTTCGCACAGGCTCTTGTCGACGGCGACGCCGCGGGCGGACAGCTCGTGCTCGAACACCTGCTTGAGCAGCGCGCTGCAGCCGCCGCAGCCGGTGGCGGCCTTGGTCTGCGCCTTGAGCTCGCCCAGGTCGGTGATGCCGGCGTCCACCGCGCAGCACACCGCGCCCTTGGTGACGTTGTGGCAGGAGCAGATGGTCGCGGTGTCCGGCAGGGCGTCGGCGCCCAGCGCCGGGGCGCCGTCGGACAGCGGCAGGATCAGCCCGGCCGGGTCGGCCGGCAGCTTGATGCCGTTCTGCGCGTACTGCAGCAGGGTGTCGTAGTAGCTGTTGTCGCCGACCAGCACCGCGCCGAGCACCCGCTTGCCGTCGGCGGAAACCACCAGGCGGCGGTAGGCGGAGTTGGCTTCGTCGATGAAGCGGTAGCTCTTGGCGCCCGGGGTGGCGCCGTGGGCGTCGCCGATGGAGCCGACGTCGACGCCGAGCAGCTTGAGCTTGGTCGACATGTCAGCGCCGGCGAAGGTCTCGTGCGGCTCGCCGGCCAGCTGCGCTGCCACGCCGCGCGCCATGCCGTAGCCGGGGGCGACCAGGCCGAACACGCTGCCGTTCCACGATGCGCACTCGCCGATGGCGTAGATCGCCGGATCGCTGGTCTTGCACTGGCCGTCGATCACCACGCCGCCGCGCGGCGCGATCTCCAGGCCCGCGCTGCGGCCCAGGGCGTCCTGCGGGCGGATGCCGGCGGAGAACACGATCAGGTCGGTTTCGAGGAATTCGCCGTCCTGGAAGTTCATCCGGTAGGCGTATTCCTCGCCGCTGACGATCTCCTGGGTGGCGCGCGACAGGTGCACGCCGACGCCCAGGGCCTCGATCTGCGCACGCAGCGCGGCGCCGCCTTCGGCGTCCAGCTGCACCGGCATCAGGCGCGGGGCGAATTCCACCACGTGGGCCTCGAGGCCCAGGGATTTCAGCGCATTGGCCGCCTCCAGGCCCAGCAGGCCGCCGCCGACCACCACGCCGCGGCGGGCGTTGGCCGCGGCGGCGCGGATGGCGTCGAGGTCCTCGAGGGTGCGGTAGACCAGTCGCGAGTTGCCCTCGGCACCCGGAATCGGCGGCACGAAGGGGTAGGAGCCGGTGGCCAGGATCAGCTGGTCGTAGGCCTGGCGCCCGGCGCTGGTGACCACTTCCTTGCGCTCGCGGTCGATCTCCAGCACCTGCACGCCCAGATGCAGCTGCACGCCGTGGCTGGCGTAGAAGTCGGCGTCGCACATGGCCAGCGACTCGGCATCGCGGCCGCCGAAGTATTCGGACAGGTGCACGCGGTCGTAGGCGCGCTGGCGCTCCTCGCCGAACACGTGGACCTCGAAGCTCGCCAGTGCACCCTTGCCGACCAGTTGCTCGACACAGTGATGGCCAACCATGCCGTTGCCGACGATGACCAGATTCGCTTTGCTGCTGGGGAAGTCACTGGAGCTCATAACCCGTACCTCGATCGAAGCCGCTGCCAGGCGGCTGGCCGGCAAAAAAAACGCATAAAAAAAAGCGCCTGGAGCCGTCGAGCGGCTCCAGGCGCCTTTGCCTGGTGTTCCTGTCGGTGAGTGCCTGGGCAACGCTGCCCGGCTCACCGGTCCTGCGCCTGGGGCGCGCGATGGTCGCCATTGACCATCCGGACGGCCTGCCACGCGTGGGCGGCAGGGGATGAGCAGTGCCGAGCAGATTCCATGCCAGCTTTGCCCAGACCCTCCCTCAAGGCGGCGCAAGACGCGGCGCAGAGCCTTGGTCGGCGCCGTCGCCGGGCACTGCCGCGGCCCGTCGGCGGTCCGGCGGCGCGCACGGCCGGCGTGCACGCCGAACCAAAACGGTGCGCGCCAGCCTCGGAAATCCCGCTTTCGGTGCGAGCGCCTGGCCCACCGGCCGCAGGCGCGCCACGACCGCCAGCGCCCTCTCCCGGCGCAGCCGGGCCTGCGTCTACAATGCGCCTTGCCGTGCTCTTCCCCCTCTTCCTGCAGCCGTCGACCGCCCCATGCCCAATCCCTCGCTCCGCCAATCCCTGCGCCGCCTGTGGGCGCTGGACAAGTTCAGCTACAGCCTGCGCGTGCTGATCGCCCTGGCCGGCAGCATGGCGCTGAGCTGGCAGCTGGAGCGCATGGAGCTGCTCATCCCGCTGTTCCTCGGCATCATCGCCAGCGCCCTGGCGGAGACCGACGACAGCTGGCAGGGCCGCCTGCAGGCGCTGCTGGCGACCCTGGCGTGCTTCGCCGGCGCGGCCTTCGCCGTCGAGCTGCTGTTCCCCTATCCCTGGCTGTTCGTCGCCGCCCTGGCGCTGTCGGCCTTCGCCCTGACCATGCTCGGCGCGCTCGGCGAGCGCTACGGCACCATCGCCTCGGCGACCCTGATCCTGTCCATCTACACCATGATCGGCGTCGACCAGCGCGGCGGCGAGGTGGTCGACCTGTGGCACGAGCCGCTGCTGCTGGTCGCCGGCGCCGCCTGGTACGGCCTGCTCTCGGTGCTCTGGCAGGCGCTGTTCAGCCACCAGCCGGTGCAGCAGGCGCTGGCCCGGGTGTTCCGCGAGCTGGGCATGTACCTGCGCCTCAAGGCCGCCTTGTTCGAGCCGCTGCGCGAGCTGGACGTCGAGGCGCGCCGGCTGGCCCTGGCGCAGCAGAACGGCAGGCTGGTGAACGCGCTCAACGCCGCCAAGGAGATCATCCTGCACCGCGTCGGCAAGGGCCGGCCGAACCCGCAGCTGAACCGCTACCTGAAGCTGTACTTCCTCGCCCAGGACATCCACGAGCGCGCCAGCTCCTCGCACTACCCGTACAACGCGCTGGCCGAGGCGTTCTTCCACAGCGACGTGCTATTCCGCTGCCAGCTGCTGCTGCAGCAACAGGGCAAGGCCTGCCGGGGGCTGGCCCGCGCCATCGAGCTGCGCCAGCCGTTCGCCTACGAGCAGGCCAGCGCCCAGGCGCTGGCCGACCTGGAGGCCTCGCTGGACCATCTGCAGGGGCAGCACAACCCGCAGTGGCGCGGCCTGCTGCGCTCGCTGCGCGCGCTGGCCAACAACCTGGCCAACCTCGAGCAGCTGCTCAGCGCGGCGCGCAACCCCGACGCGCTGGCCGACGAGCAGGACAGTACCCTGCACGACCGCGCGCCGCACAGCCTGCGCGAGGTCGGCGAGCGCCTGCGCCAGCAGCTCACGCCCACCTCGCTGCTGTTCCGCCACGCCCTGCGCCTGGCCGTGGCGCTGGCCGCCGGCTACGGCGTGCTGCACTGGATCCACCCCAGCCAGGGCTACTGGATCCTGCTCACCACCGTATTCGTCTGCCAGCCGAGCTACGGCGCCACGCGCACCAAGCTGGTCCAGCGCATCGCCGGCACCCTGTGCGGCCTGCTCGCCGGCTGGGCGCTGTTCGACCTGTTCCCCGGCGCCGTGGTGCAGTCGCTGATCGCCGTGGCCGCCGGGGTGGTGTTCTTCGCCAGCCGCAGCACGCGCTACACCCTGGCCACCGCGGCGATCACCCTGATGGTGCTGTTCTGCTTCAACCAGGTCGGCGACGGCTACGGGCTGATCTGGCCGCGGCTGGTCGACACCCTGCTCGGCAGCCTGATCGCCGGCCTGGCGGTGTTCCTGATCCTGCCCGACTGGCAGGGCCGCCGCCTGCCCAGCGTGGTGGCCAACACCCTGAGCTGCCACGCCCGCTACCTGCGGCAGATCATCCAGCAGTACGCCAGCGGCAAGCGCGACGACCTCGCCTACCGGGTGGCGCGGCGCAACGCACACAACGCCGACGCCGCGCTGGCCGCCAGCCTCGCCAACATGCTGCTTGAACCCGGCCACTTCCGCCGCGAGGCCGACGTGGGCTTTCGCTGCCTGGTGCTCTCGCACACCCTGCTCAGCTACCTGTCCGCCCTCGGCGCGCACCGCCCCGCCCTGCCGGCCGAGCTGCGCGACAGCCTGGTCGAGCAGCCCGCCGACTACCTGGCCGACAGCCTCGAGGCAATCGCCGAGCGTCTTGCCCGCCGCCAGCCGCCCGAGGCGCCGGCGCGCGACGAGGAGCTGCTGGCCCGCGAGCTGGAGCAGTTGCCGGAAGAGGCCGACGAGCGCCAGCGCCTGCTGCGCACCGAACTGGCCCTGCTGTGCCGCCAGCTCGCCCCGTTGCGCGCGGTGGCGGCGCACCTGCTGGGGCCGGACGGCGAGGCGGCCGCGGCCCGATCAGCGACGAACTGACGGCCATTTCGAGGCCAATGTCGGGATCGCGGTCTACACTCAGGGTTCACCCACCCGAGGAGAGTTGGCCATGGCCATTCAAACCCCACCCTCTGTGGATCCGTTGCTCGCCGATTTCCAGGCGCTGGTCGAAGACACCGAAAGGCTGCTGCAGGAGTCGGCCAGCCTGGCCGGCGAGCAGGCCCAGGAGATGCGCGTCAAGCTCAAGAACAGCCTCGCCCGTGCCCGCGACCGCCTGATGCGCGGCGAGGACCCGCTGCACAAGTGCTGCAGGGCGACCGAGCAGTATGTGCACACCCATCCCATGCAATCGCTCGGTATGTGTGCCCTCCTCGGGTTCATGTTCGGCCTGATGCTGTCACGGCGCTGAAGCGATGAATGAAGAAACGCCGGACGGCTCCGCCGCCCACTCCGCGATCTCGGCGCTGGGCGGCATCGGTGCCGCTACCCTCGGCCTGCTGCACGCACACCTCGAACTGCTGGGCATCGAGCTGCAGGAACAGAAGGCAGCCAGCGTGCGCCAGGTGATCTATGCCGTCCTGGTCCTTATCTTCGGTCTGCTGTGCCTGTTCGCGGTCAGCGTGCTGGTAGTGGTGCTGTTCTGGGAAACCTACCTGCTGGAGGCGATAGTCGGGCTGTGCCTGTTCCACGGTATTGCCTGCCTGCTCGCACTGTGGTGCCTGCTCGCCTCCCTGCGCCGGCACCACGCCCCCTTCAGCGCCAGCCTCGAAGAACTGGCGCGCGACCGCGAGCAACTGCTGCCATGACCACGCCAGACCTGCCGAAACACGCCTCCCCCCTGCAGATGCGCAAGGCGCTGGTGCGCATGCGCATCGAGCTGCATCGCCAGGAGTTGCGCTACGAGAGCCTGCACCTGACCCAACCGCTGCAGGAGCAGTTGCACCTCTGGCAGCGACGTCTGAATCTGCGCCATGCGCCGTTGTGGGGATTGGCGGGAGCTACCCTGCTCGGCTTTCTCGGCGGCCGCAGCCGAGGGCGCAGCCGGCTCGGCAGCCTCGGCCAGGGGCTGCGTCTGACCAGCGCCTATCTGCCGCTGCTGGTCGCCGGGCTGCGCCTGTTCGCCAACCGCCAAAATCCCGCAACCCCGCCGCCGCAGCCGCCCCAGCGGCAGCCGGTTCATCCGGTGCCCTGAGCCCGCCAAGCGCCCGCTTGCCGCCGCTGGTCTTGCCCGCCAGGCGGCCTAGACTGAGAGTCATCAGCGCCACGACCGGAGAGTCCGCGATGACCATCAGCAGTGAAACCGCCTTCGATCCCCGCGCGTTCCGCCGCGCGCTGGGCAATTTCGCCACCGGCGTCACCATCGTCACCGCCCGCAGCCCTTCCGGCGAACGGGTCGGCGTCACCGCCAACAGCTTCAACTCGGTATCGCTGGATCCGCCGCTGATCCTCTGGAGCATCGACAAGCGTTCCGCCAGCCACGCCGTGTTCAGCGCCGCCAGCCACTTCGCGGTGAATATCCTGGCCGCCGACCAGATCGAACTGTCCAACCACTTCGCCCGTCCGCAGGCGGACAAGTTCGCCGGCGTCGCCTGCGAGGCGGGCCTGGGCGATACCCCGCTGTTCGCCGGCTGCGCGGCGCGCTTCCAGTGCGAGCGCTTCCTGGAGGTGGACGGCGGCGACCACTGGATCCTGATCGGCAAGGTGGTGGCCTTCGACGACTTCGGCCGCTCGCCCCTGCTCTACCACCAGGGCGCCTACTCGATGGTCCTGCCCCACCCGCGCGCGCCGCGCAGGAGCGAGGCGGCGGCCACGCCGGGAACCATGCACGGCCGGCTGATGGGCAACCTGTACTACCTGATGATCCAGGCGGTGAACGCCTACCAGGCCAGCTACGCGCCCAAGCAGCTGACCACCGGCCTGCGCACCAGCGAGGCGCGCATGCTGATGGTGCTGGAGGACAGCGCGCGCCTCGACCTGGTCGACCTGCAGCGCGAGGTGGCGATGCCGACCCGCGAGATCGTCGAGGCGCTGACCAACCTGCGCCGCAAGGGCCTGGTCGCCGAAACCGCCGCCGGCCACGAGCTGACCGACGCCGGGCGCGCGCAGACCGAAGCGCTCTGGGACATCTCGCGGCGCCAGCAGGAAGCGGTGTTCGCCGGGGTCGACGCCGAAGACATCGAAACCTTCAAGAAGGTGCTCAAGGTGGTGATGGCGGCGCATTGAGCGCCGGCCTCGAACCGTAGGGTGGAAGACTCGCGCGGCGATCTTCTCCCGATCCTCTGGCGCCGGGTCATCTGGTGGGCAATCGCTGCGCGGGTTACCCACCCTGCGCCAGCGGAACCGGCGCACACCCTAGGCAGGCTTCAACCCAGCTCGCGCCAGGTCAGATATAGGCGCAGGTCGAACTCCAGCTGCTGGTAGCCGGGCAGCATGTGCTCGCAGAGCTGGTAGAACGCCTTGTTGTGGTCGAACTCGCGCAGGTGGGCCAGTTCGTGGACCACGATCATGTCGAGGAACTCGGGCGCGGCGTCGCGGAACAGCGTGGCGACGCGGATTTCCTTCTTGGCCTTGAGCTTGCCGCCCTGCACCCTGGACACCGCGGTGTGCAGGCCCAAGGCGTTGCGCACCACGTCGAGCTTGCTGTCGTAGAGCACCTTGTCGATCCCCGGCGCGTTGCGCAGGAAGCGCTGCTTGCGCTCCATGACGTAGGCGTACAGCGCCTTGTCGCTCTGCACGTCGTGGCGCTCGGGGTAGCGTTTGTCCAGATACTCGCCCAGGCGGTCGCTGGCGATCATCTGCCGCACCTGCTCCTGCAGGTGGGGCGGGTAGGCGGTGAGGTACTTCAGCGCGATCATCGGCGGGGCCAGCAGGGCAGCGAGGGACGCCCCATTCTAACCGCCCTGCGGCGCGTCGCGCTGGCCGTCCGGAGGACGGCGCAGACGCAGGAAGTGCTGGCCGGCGAGCAGCGCGGCGGCGTTCACCGCGGTCATGAACACGCCGATGCCGCGCAGCCCGCGGCCCCCGGTGAGATCCAGCAGGCACAACAGCAGCAGACCGCCGGTGCCCAGCGCCTGCACCCAGGACCAGCGTCGGAACTGCGCCGCGCGGCGGGTCGCCACCAGGTAGAAGCACAACAGCGGGGCCAGGAAGATGCTCACCACCAGGGCGTGGGAGAACTCGGCGCGCAGGGTGCCGCTGCCCAGCAGGATGACCAGCGACAGGCCCATCAGCCCGCCATACAGGCCATTGGCCAGGCGGTAAGCCAGGAAACCGGGCGGTTCGTCCGGCTCGCAAGGCAGCGGCGGCGCCTTCGGCGGGGCGTAGGGGTTGAACTCGTCCATGAGCACGGGCCTCGCGACAATCTCCAGCGCCGACTATAGCCCGTTCGCCAGTGGCGGGGAGTCCAGATCTGCAGGGGCGAATTCATTCGCCTTGGCGGGGTATTCAGGCGAATGAATTCGCCCCTACAAGGATTGGCCGGGCGTGGACGGCGCTCATCCGCCTGCCCGGCGGCGACACCCTGCCTCAGCACCCGGCGGCCGCTTTCGTGGTAACGTGCGCAGCCCGCCGGCAGCCCTGCCGGAGCGGCCACGCACGACAGGTGCGGCGGGCCTCGCCCCGCCACCCCGCACAGCCCCGCCGCCGACGAGTCGCCGTTCGCACCTCCAGAGTTCCGAGCATGAGCAAAGATCACCAACCCCGCTGGACCTCCGGACGGATCCGGGATGGCATCGAAGAGATCCACATCCGCAAGTGGAACTACCTCATCGACTACATCCAGGAAACCTTCTCGCCCGGCTGCGGCTGGGTGCATCGCGGCCACCGCAAGGACTACTACCGGCTCGAGTCGACCATCGACCGCAAGATCCTCGACAAGTCGAAGACCGAGCAGCTGCGCAGCGAGCAGCTCGACCGCTTCAAGATGGCGATCCGCGGCAAGCGCGGCGCCAACCCGCCGCAGTACGACGAACCGCTGGAGTGGTGGGCGCTCGGCCAGCACTTCGAGCTGCTCACCCCGCTGCTCGACTGGACCCACTCGCCCTACACCGCGGCGTTCTTCGCCTTCGCCAGGACCGGCGAGGACGACACGAGAAAGCGCATCATCATCTCGCTGAACAAGGACGAGGTGGAGGGCTCGCGCCTGGCCGGCATGGTGCGCTTCTACACGCCCAACTCCGACGAGAACGCCCGGGTGCTCGGCCAGAACGGCCTGTTCTCGTTCTGCGAGTCGGGCGAGGAGCTGGAGGCGCTGATCGCCCACGAGTTCGCCGGCGCGCGGCGCGCGATCCTCAAGAAGATCTACCTGCCCAACACCGAGCGCATCGACGTGCTGCGCGGCCTCGAGCAGATGAACATCAACCACCTGACGCTGTTCCCCGACCTCAGCGGCGCCAGCAACTACGCCAACATGCAGTTCGAGCTGTATTCCAACCAGGCCCGGCCCAAGCCGGAGCCGGCGCCGCGCCCGGTCGCCGCGCTGGCCGAAGCCGAGGACTGAGCGCCCGAAAAGCACAAGGCCCGCATCGAGCGGGCCTTGTGGCATTCGGCAAAGGCTGCGGATCAGTTGACCTTGGCGGCCAGCTCGCCCTTGGCGTAGCGCTGGAACATGCCTTCCAGGGAGATCGGCTTGATCTTCGAGGCATTGCCGGCGGTGCCGAAGGCTTCGTAGCGGGCGATGCAGATGTCGCGCATGGCCACGATGGTCTTGGCGAAGAACTTGCGCGGGTCGAACTCGCTGGGCTGCTCGGCCATCATGCGGCGGATCGCGCCGGTGGAGGCCAGGCGCAGGTCGGTGTCGATGTTGACCTTGCGCACGCCGTGCTTGATGCCCTCGACGATCTCCTCGACCGGCACGCCGTAGGTTTCCTTGATGTCGCCACCGTACTGGTTGATGATCGCCAGCCACTCCTGCGGCACGCTGGAGGAGCCGTGCATCACCAGGTGGGTGTTGGGAATGCGCTTGTGGATTTCCTTGATGCGGTCGATGGCCAGCACGTCGCCGGTCGGCGGCTTGGTGAACTTGTAGGCGCCGTGGCTGGTGCCGATGGCGATCGCCAGGGCGTCGACCTGGGTGGCCTTGACGAAGGCCGCTGCTTCTTCCGGATCGGTCAGCATCTGGCTGTGGTCGAGGGTGCCCTCGGCGCCGACGCCGTCTTCCTCGCCGGCCTGGCCGGTTTCCAGGCTGCCCAGGCAGCCCAGCTCGCCTTCCACCGACACGCCGCAGGCGTGGGCCATGGCCACGGTCTGCTGGGTCACGCGCACGTTGTAGTCGTAGTCGGCCGGGGTCTTGCCGTCTTCACGCAGCGAGCCGTCCATCATCACCGAGGAAAAGCCCAGCTGGATCGAGCGCTGGCAGACGTCCGGGCTGGTGCCGTGGTCCTGGTGCATGCACACCGGGATATGCGGGAATTCCTCGATGGCGGCGAGGATCAGGTGGCGCAGGAACGGCGCGCCGGCGTACTTGCGGGCACCGGCGGAGGCCTGGACGATCACCGGGGAGTCGGTCTTGTCGGCCGCTTCCATGATCGCGCGCATCTGCTCGAGGTTGTTGACGTTGAAGGCCGGCACGCCGTAGCCGAATTCGGCGGCGTGGTCCAGCATCTGGCGCATGCTGATGAGTGCCATCTGTAGAGCTCCCAGTAAGGGTCGTTTGATCGGTGCCTGGCCTGCCGCAGGGGCGGGCCGGGCGGAATGTCGTTGCCGTCGCTGTAGGGTGGACAACGCCGATGGCGTTTGTCCACCGAGCGTCCGACTGGTGGACGCGGCCATGCCGTCGTCCACCCCGGGAATTACTTGGCGCGCTCTTCCAGCACCGCCACGGCCGGCAGGACCTTGCCCTCGACGAACTCGAGGAAGGCGCCGCCACCGGTGGAAATGTAGGAGATCTGCTCGCCGACGCCATACTTGTCGATGGCCGCCAGGGTGTCGCCACCACCGGCGATGGAGAACGCCGGGCTGGCGGCGATGGCCTGGGCCAGGGCCTTGGTGCCGTTGCCGAACTGGTCGAACTCGAACACGCCGACCGGGCCGTTCCACAGGATGGTCTGCGAGGACTTGAGCATCTCGCCGAACATGGCCGCGGTCTGCGGGCCGATGTCGAGGATCATGTCGTCGTCGGCGACATCGGCGATGGCCTTGACGGTGGCCTCGGCGCTCTCGGCGAATTCCTTGGCGACCACCACGTCGACCGGCAGCGGCACGGCGACCTTGGCGGCGATGGCGCGGGCGGTGTCCAGCAGGTCGGCTTCGCACAGCGACTTGCCGACCTTGTAGCCGGCGGCGGCGAGGAAGGTGTTGGCGATGCCGCCGCCGACGATCAGCTGGTCGCAGATCTCGGCCAGCGAGTTCAGCACGTCGAGCTTGGTGGAGACTTTCGAGCCGGCGACGATCGCGACCATCGGGCGGGCCGGGTTGCCCAGGGCCTTGCCCAGGGCGTCCAGCTCGGCGGCCAGCAGCGGGCCGGCCGCGGCGACCTTGGCGAACTTGGCGACGCCGTGGGTCGAGCCCTCGGCGCGGTGGGCGGTGCCGAAGGCGTCCATGACGAACACGTCGCACAGCGCGGCGTACTGCTGGGCCAGCTCGTCGCTGTTCTTCTTCTCGCCCTTGTTGAAGCGCACGTTCTCGAACAGCACGACCTCACCGGGCTGCACCTCGACGCCGCCCAGGTAGTCGGCAACCAGCGGAACTTCGCGGCCGAGGGCCTTGGCCAGGTAGTCGGCGACCGGCTTGAGGCTGTTCTCGGCGGAGAACTCGCCTTCGGTCGGACGGCCCAGGTGCGAGCAGACCATCACCGCCGCGCCCTTCTCCAGTGCCAGCTTGATGGTCGGCAGGGAGGCGAGGATGCGGGCGTCGCTCTTGACCACGCCGTCCTTCACCGGGACGTTGAGGTCTTCGCGGATCAGCACGCGCTTACCGGCGAGGTCGAGGTCGGTCATCTTCAAAACGGTCATGGGCTCAGTCCTTCAGGGCTGTGGTCGATGGGCGACGCGCAGGAAATGTTCCGCCACGTCGAGCATGCGGTTGGCAAAGCCCCACTCGTTGTCGAACCAGGCCAGCAGGTTGACCAGCCGCGGGCCGGAAACCAGGGTCTGGCTGCCATCGACGATGGCCGAGTGGGGGTCGTGATTGAAGTCGCAGCTGGCGTGGGGCAGCTCGGTGTAGTCGATCAGCCCCTTGAGCGGGCCGCTTTCGGCGGCCTCGCGCAGCACGCGGTTGATCTCGGCCACGCTGGTGTCGCGGCGGGTCTGCAGAGTGATGTCCAGGCAGGACACGTTGACCGTCGGCACGCGGATGGCCTTGGCCTTGACCCGTCCGGAGAGTTCCGGGAGCAGGCGCTCTATACCGCGGGCAAGGCCGGTCGACACCGGGATCACCGACTGGAACGCCGAGCGGGTGCGGCGCAGGTCCTCGTGGTGGTAGGCGTCGATCACCGGCTGGTCGTTCATCGCCGAGTGGATGGTAGTGATCGCCACGTAGTCGAGGCCGATCGCCTCGTCGAGCAATTTGAGCAGCGGCACGCTGCAGTTGGTGGTGCAGGAGGCGTTGGACAGCAGCTTCTCGCCGCCGGTGAGGCTCGCCTGGTTGACGCCGTAGACGATGGTGGCGTCGACGTCGGCCTCGCTGGCCATCGGCTGGGAGAACAGCACGCGCGGCGCGCCGGCAGCGAGGAAACGCTCGCCATCTGCGCGGGTGTGGTAGACCCCCGAGCACTCCAGCACCAGGTCGACGCCGAGCGCCGCCCAGTCGATGGCTTCCGGGGTAGCCTGGCGCAGCACCTTCACGCAGTCGCCGTTGAGGTGCAGGCAGTCGCCGACCACCTTCACCTCGCCGGGGAAGCGGCCGTGGGTGGAGTCGAAGCGGGTCAGGTACTCGACGCTGGCCTGGTCGGCCAGGTCGTTGAGCGCGACGATCTCCAGCCCGGCGTCCGCGCCGCGCTCGTAGAGCGCGCGCAGCACGCAGCGACCGATGCGGCCGTAGCCGTTGAGGGCGACTTTGTAGGGGCGATTGGGCATGGCGACTCTGCAGGTGGCGACAGGTGGAAAACCGCTGCGCGGGTTTTCCACCCTGCACGGGGCTTGCGTCCGCAGGGTGGATGGCCGCAGCCATCCACCCTGGACGGCATCAGTCTTCCAGCAGTTCCTCGGCGGTGGCCAGCAGGTTGTCGAGGGTGAAGCCGAAGTGCTCGAACAGCGCCGGGGCCGGGGCCGACTCGCCGAAGCTGGTCATGCCGATGATGCGGCCTTCCAGGCCGACGTACTTGTACCAGAAGTCGGCATGCGCGGCCTCGATGGCGATGCGCGCGCCGACCTGCAGCGGCAGCACGGACTGCTTCCAGGCGGCGTCCTGACGGTCGAACACGCTGGTCGCCGGCATCGACACCACGCGCACGCGGCGGCCCTTGGCGGTCAGCGCCTCAAAGGCCTGCACGGCCAGGCCGACCTCCGAGCCGGTGGCGATGAGGATCAGTTCCGGCTCCCCAGTGCAGTCCTTGAGCACGTAGCCGCCGCGGGCGATGTCGGCGATCTGCTGCTCGCTGCGCTGCTGGTGCGGCAGGTTCTGGCGGCTGAACACCAGCGCGGACGGGCCGTCGGCACGCTCGATGGAGCACTTCCAGGCCACTGCGGATTCCACCGCGTCGGCCGGGCGCCAGCAATCGAGGTTCGGCGTGCTGCGCAGGCTGGCCAGCTGCTCGACCGGCTGGTGGGTCGGGCCGTCTTCGCCGAGGCCAATGGAGTCGTGGGTGTAGACGAACAGCACGCGCTGCTTCATCAGCGCGGCCATGCGCACCGCGTTGCAGGCGTACTCCATGAACACCAGGAAGGTGGCGCCGTAGGGGATGAAGCCGCCGTGCAGGGCGATGCCGTTCATGATCGCGCTCATGCCGAACTCGCGCACGCCGTAGTGCACGTAGTTGCCGCCGGCGTCGTCGACGGCCAGGCCCTTGCAGCCCTTCCACAGGGTCAGGTTGGAACCGGCGAGGTCCGCCGAGCCGCCGAGGAACTCGGGCAGCAGCGGGCCGAAGGCGTTGAGGGCGTTCTGGCTGGCCTTGCGGCTGGCGATGGTCTCGCCCTTGGCGGCCACCTCGTTGACGTAGGCGGCGGCCTTGGCGCTGAAATCGGCGGGCAGCTCGCCGGCCAGGCGGCGTTGCAGTTCGGCGGCCAGTTCCGGGTAGGCGGCGGCATAGGCGGCGAACTTGTCGTTCCAGGCGGCCTCGCGGGCGGCGCCGGCTTCCTTGGCGTCCCACTCGGCGTAGATGTCGGCGGGGATCTCGAACGGGCCGTGCGCCCAGCCCAGCTGGGCGCGGGTGGCGGCGATCTCGGCATCGCCCAGCGGCGCGCCGTGGCACTCTTCCTTGCCGCCCTTGTTCGGCGAGCCGAAGCCGATCACGGTCTTGCAGCAGATCAGGGTCGGCCGCGCGCGCTCGGCGCGGGCGGTCTCGATGGCGGTCTTGATCTCGTCGGCGTCGTGGCCGTCGACGTTGCGGATCACCTGCCAGCCGTAGGCCTCGAAGCGCGCCGGGGTGTCGTCGGTGAACCAGCCTTCGACTTCGCCGTCGATGGAGATGCCGTTGTCGTCGTAGAAGGCGATCAGCTTGCCCAGGCCCAGGGTGCCGGCCAGCGAGCAGACTTCGTGGCTGATGCCTTCCATCATGCAGCCGTCGCCGAGGAACACGTAGGTGTGGTGGTCGACGATGGCATGGCCTTCGCGGTTGAACTGCGCGCCCAGCACCTTCTCGGCGATGGCGAAGCCGACGGCGTTGGCGATGCCCTGGCCGAGCGGGCCGGTGGTGGTTTCCACGCCCGGGGTGTAGCCGTACTCCGGGTGGCCCGGGGTGCGGCTGTGCAGCTGGCGGAACTGCTTGAGATCGTCGATGCCCAGGTCGTAGCCGGAGAGGTGCAGCAGCGAGTAGGCCAGCATCGAGCCGTGGCCGTTGGACAGCACGAAGCGGTCGCGGTCGGCCCAGTTCGGGTTCTGCGGGTTGTGCTTGAGGTAGTCGTGCCACAGCACTTCGGCGATGTCCGCCATACCCATGGGGGCGCCCGGATGGCCGCTGTTGGCTTTCTGCACGGCATCCATGCTGAGGGCACGAATGGCATTGGCACGCTCACGACGACTGGGCATCGCTGGTCTCCTGCGAGGGGGCTTAACGAAAAAAGGCGGCTATTTTCGCCCAGCGGCGGGGGAACGGGCAATCACAGATGGTCGATCCGGGCCAACCGGCCTGCCGTTGGGGCTGTGATCGACCGCCAATATCAAAACTTTTTGATACAGGCATTGCGCCACCGTGGCGCGGCGACTAGACTTCGCCCCCTTATGAGTACGCCGTCCGCCTTGCGCCCCGACCCGAGCGAGCAACTGGCCGCCTTGTGCAAGGCCGCCGGCGATCCGCTGCGCCTGAGCGTGCTGCGCGTGCTGGCCAGCGACTCGTTCGGCGTGCTGGAGCTGGCGCAGATCTTCGCCATGCGCCAGTCGGGGATCAGCCACCACCTCAAGGTGCTGGCCCAGGCGGGGCTGCTGGCCACCCGCCGCGAAGGCACGGCGATCTTCTACCGGCGCGCCCTGGCCAACGGCGGCGAGACCGGCAGCGCACTGCACGCGGCGCTGCTCGAGGAGGTCGACGGCCTGGAGCTGGCGGACGCGGTGCAGGCGCGCATCGCCGAGGTGCAGGCGCAACGCGCCGCCGCGGCGCGCGACTTCTTCGCCCGCACGCTGGAGAAATTCCGCGCCCAGCAGGACCTGATCGCCGGGCTGCCGCAGTACCGCGACAGCCTGCTGAGCCTGCTCGACGCCCTGCACTTCCCGCCCAGCGCCACCGCGCTGGAGGTCGGCCCGGGCGACGGCGCCTTCCTGCCCGAGCTGGCCCGGCGCTTCGCCGCGGTCACCGCGCTGGACAGCAGCCCGGCGATGCTCGAACTGGCCCGCCAGCGCTGCGTGGCCGAGGCGCTGGCGAACGTCGAGCTGAAGCTGGCCGACGCGCTGCACGACGCGCAGGCGCCGGCCGACTGCGTGGTGCTGAACATGGTGCTGCACCACTTCGCCGAGCCAGCCGCCGCCATGGCGCGGCTGGCGCGGCTGGTCAAGCCGGGCGGCAGCCTGCTGCTGACCGAGCTGTGCGGCCACGACCAGGGCTGGGCCCGCGAGGCGTGCGGCGATGTGTGGCTGGGCTTCGACCAGGACGAGCTGGCGCACTGGGCCGAACAGGCGGGGCTGGCCGAGGGCGAAAGCCAGTACATCGGCCTGCGCAACGGTTTCCAGATCCAGGTCAGGCACTTCGCCCAGCCGGATCGCCCATGAACATTGCTGTTTTGACACGGCCGCGAGGCCGACTCACCCACCGGTAATAACAGGAACCGATAGATGAGCGAATATTCCCTTTTCACCTCCGAGTCCGTGTCCGAAGGCCATCCGGACAAGATCGCCGACCAGATCTCCGATGCCGTGCTCGACGCCATCATCGCCGAGGACAAGCATGCCCGCGTGGCCTGCGAGACCCTGGTGAAGACCGGCGTGGCCATCGTCGCCGGCGAGATCACCACCTCCGCGTGGATCGACCTCGAGCAGCTGGTGCGCGACGTGATCGTCGACATCGGCTACAACAGCTCCGACGTCGGCTACGACGGCGCCACCTGCGGCATCGTCAACATCATCGGCAAGCAGTCCCCGGACATCAACCAGGGCGTCGACCGCGCCAAGCCGGAAGACCAGGGCGCCGGCGACCAGGGCCTGATGTTCGGCTACGCCAGCAACGAGACCGACGTGCTGATGCCGGCGCCGATCTGCTTCTCCCACCGTCTGGTCGAGCGCCAGGCCGAAGCGCGCAAGAGCGGCCTGCTGCCGTGGCTGCGCCCGGACGCCAAGAGCCAGGTCACCTGCCGCTACGAGAACGGCAAGGTGGTCGGCATCGACGCGGTGGTGCTGTCCACCCAGCACAGCCCGGAGATCAGCCAGAGCGACCTGCAGGAAGCGGTGATGGAGCTGATCATCAAGCACACCCTGCCGGCCGAGCTGCTGCACAAGGACACCCAGTTCCACATCAACCCGACCGGCAAGTTCATCATCGGCGGCCCGGTGGGCGACTGCGGCCTGACCGGCCGCAAGATCATCGTCGACTCCTACGGCGGCATGGCCCGCCACGGCGGCGGCGCCTTCTCCGGCAAGGACCCGTCCAAGGTCGACCGCTCGGCCGCCTACGCCGGTCGCTACGTGGCCAAGAACATCGTCGCCGCGGGCCTGGCCGAGCGCTGCGAGATCCAGGTGTCCTACGCCATCGGCGTGGCCCTGCCGACCTCCATCTCGGTCAACACCTTCGGCACCGGCAAGATCAGCGACGAGCGCATCGTCCAGCTGGTCCGCGAGCACTTCGACCTGCGTCCGTACGCGATCACCAAGATGCTCGACCTGCTGCACCCGATGTACCGTCCGACCGCGGCCTACGGCCACTTCGGTCGCACGCCGGTGGAGATGACCGTGGGCGACGACACCTTCACCGCCTTCACCTGGGAGCGTACCGACAAGGCCGAGGCGCTGCGCGCCGCCGCCGGCCTCTGATCCCTCCCGGCAAAACGAAAGCCCCGCCAGCCTTGGCTGCGCGGGGCTTTTTCATGCGTACGACGGGCTAGTAGCGATCCTGGCCGCCCTCCCGGCGCATGGCGTCCGGCTGCGGATATTCGGCGCTTTCCTCGGCATTGGGCGCCTCCGGCATATGGCCCGGCGCGACCATCCAGGTATCCAGCCCCTGGCCATCCACCTCGGCGACGCCGTGCACCATGCGGGCCAGCTCGACGGCCTGCTCGCACAAGCGATGGCTTTCCAGCTGCCCGCTCAGGCTCACCACCCCCCCGTGCGCCTTGACGTGGATATGCTGGCCGCGGGTCGGCTTGGCCATTTCCAGCGCCGACTTCACCTTGGCGGCGAGCCACAGGTCGTGCACCGCCATCCCCAAGTCGTGCGAATACTGATTGAAGGAATGCATTTTCATGGCGAGTACCTCCCGGGGTACGTTCATCCCCGCCCGCATCCGCGTCATGGCGGCATCGGCGACGGACTCGCCTCGGCCCGCAATGCAGACGCTGGCATCCATACACTATAGTCGCGCTCGCCACCGCGGCCCCGGCACGCCGGCGGCCAGGCGATGACCGGCCGCCCGCCGCCGGCGCCCCGATTGCGCCGACCGGGGCGACGCAGGATCATGGGCTTATCCGTCGTCAGCCCTTTGGACCCTCTCGGACATGCATCCCGACTGTCAGTACCTGCAGGACCTCCTCCACCACGACATTCCCCTGACCCGCACCATGCAGCTGCGCGTGGCCGGCTGGGACGACCACGAGCTGCGCCTGGCCATGCCGCTGGCGCCCAACGTCAACCATACCGGCAGCATGTTCGGCGGCAGCCTGTACAGCATCAGCGTGCTGGCCGGCTGGGGCTGGCTGACCCTGCGCCTGCGCGAGGCCGGCATCGACGACGGGCATATCGTGATCAAGGGCGGACAGATCGACTACCCGCTGCCGGTGGTCGACGAGGCCGTGGCCATCTGCGCCGCGCCCAGCGCCGAGGACTGGCAGAAGTTCGAGACGCTGTACCGCCGCCGCGGCCGCGCGCGCCTGTACCTGGACATCCGCATCCTCGCGCCGAGCGGCGAGACGGCGGTGCATCTGCATGGGGAGTACGTGCTGCACAAGTGAGGGCGGCACTCAGGGTGGAAAGCCCGCGCAGCGGCTTTTTACCAATCCCCGCAGCGTGGCTCCAAGACGGAGAGGTGGGTAATCGCTGCGCGAGTTATCCCCCTACGGATTGCGTGAGCGGTCCGTAGGTCCTCGATCCAGCCTGCAGGGTAGAAAGCTCGCGCAGCGAGTTTCTACCGACGCCTCCCGCGGCGAAGCCGCGACGCGGTGGACAAGGCTGCGCCGTTGTCCACCCACCACAAGGCGGGTAGCCCCGCTCAATCCAGCGCGAGGGCCAGCTGCAGCAGCGCCTCGCGCCACTCGGCGGCCTGCGGCAGGGCGAGGAAGTGCGGGTTGAGGTAGTCCTCGCGCGCCGGGTAGGCCAGCGGCTGACCGCGCAGGTCGACGACTTCGCCGCCGGCGCCCTCCAGCACGCCCTGCGCCGCCGCGGTGTCCCACTGCGAGGTGGGCGCCAGGCGCGGGTAGCAGTCGGCGCTGCCCTCGGCGAGCAGGCAGAACTTCAGCGAGCTGCCGACGCTGGCCAGCGCCAGGTCGCCGAAACGCTCGCTCAGGCCCTTGAGCAGGCGCTCCTGGGCCGGACTGGAATGGCGGCGGCTGGCCACCACGGTGAAGGCCTCAGGCGGCGCGATGCGCACACCGATCGGCTGCTCGCCGGCGGCGTCCTGGCGCCAGGCGCCGAGGCCCGCGCCGCCGTAGTAGCACTGCTCGCGCACCGGCACGCCGACCACGCCGAACACCACCCGTCCGGCCTCGACCAGCGCCACGTTGACGGTGAACTCGGGGCTACCGGCGATGAACTCCTTGGTGCCGTCCAGCGGATCGATCAGCCACCAGCGCGACCAGTGGCGGCGCACCGCGTGGTCGATCGCGCAATCCTCCTCGGACAGCAGCGGGATATCCGGCGCCAGCTGCATCAGGCCGTCGGCGAGCACGCGGTGGGCGGCCAGGTCGGCGGCGGTGACCGGCGAGGCGTCGGCCTTCAGCTCGATGGCGACGTCGTTGCGCCAGAACGGCAGGGTGGCGGCGCCGGCCTGGCGCACCAGTTCGACCACGGCGGGCAGCAAGGGATGGTTCACGACTGGACTCACGGTTTAAAGTCGCCGCGCTGGGTCAGCAGGTCGCGCACCAGGTAGAGGGCGGCCAGGGCGCGGCCCTCGCTGAAATTGTCGGCCATCGCCAGGCGCGAGATGTCGCGCAGGTTGAAGCGCTCGACGCGGATCTCCTCCGGCTCGTCGCCGGGCAGACGCTCGGCATACAGGTCGCGGGCCAGCACCACCTGGATGCGCTGGCTCATGTAGCCCGGCGACAGCGACAGCCCGGTGAGGTGTTCGAGCTGGCGGGCGCCGAAGCCGGCTTCCTCCTTGAGCTCGCGGTTGGCCGCCGCCAGCACGTCCTCGCCCGGCTCGATCAGCCCCTTGGGCAGCGACAGCTCGTAGGCGTCGGTGCCGGCGCAATACTCCTCGATCAACAGCACGGTCTCGGCATCCTCCAGCGCCACCACCATCACCGCCCCGTAGCCCAGGCCGCGGTTGAGCAGCCGCTCGTAGGTGCGCTCGACGCCGTTGGCGAAGCGCAGCTGCAGCTCCTCGACGGTGAACAGGCGACTCTTGGCCACGATGGCGCGGGCGAGGACATCGGGTTTCTGGCGCATATGCTGGACTCCTTGGCGAGCCGACACGTTACCATAACCGGCTCTTTTTCCGACCCCCGGCCCGCCGAGCGCGCGCCACCTAGCGAAGCCCACGCCATGCCGTCACTGCCCTGGTCCCGGATCGACACCGTCCTGCTCGACATGGATGGCACCCTGCTCGACCTGCACTTCGACAACCACTTCTGGCTCAGCCACCTGCCGCAGCGCTACGCCGAGAAGCACGCCATCGACCGCGCCGCCGCCGAAGCCGAGCTGCTGCCGCTGTTCCAGCGCCACGCCGGCCAGCTGAGCTGGTATTGCCTGGACTTCTGGAGCCGCGAGCTGGACCTGCCGGTGCGCGCGCTGAAGGAGGAGATCGCCCACCTGATCGCCCTGCGCCCGGACGCCGACCGTTTCCTCGCCGCCCTGCGCGGCGCAGGCAAGCGCGTGGCGCTGATCACCAACGCGCATCGCGACTCGCTGTCACTCAAGCTCGAGCGGGTCGAGCTGGCGCCCTACTTCGACCGCCTGATCAGCTCCCACGACTACGGCTTCCCCAAGGAGGACCAGCAGTTCTGGTTCGCCCTGCAGGAGGACTTCGGCTTCGATCCGGCACGCAGCCTGTTCATCGACGACAGCCTGCCGATCCTGCGCAGCGCGCGCCGCTATGGCGTCGCCCACCTGCTCGGCATCCGCCAGCCGGACAGTCGCGGCCCGGCCAAGGACACCGAGGAATTCGCCGCGGTGGACAGCTATGTTGAGCTGCTGGACGGCCTGGCGGTACGCTGAAAGCGCTGTCGGGAACCACGCTCAGAGCGGCTCTGGAGAGGAAAAGTTCCGCAACTTCAGCGAACTTCGGAAAAAATTCGCGCCATGCCACCGGTCGTCGGCTGAACGCTTGCCAAGCCCCCGCCTGCTGAGCAAGATCGCCGCCACCTCCCCGCAAGGATGAACGTACGCGATGAAATACGCTTCCCTGTTCCTGCTCTCCCTGTCTCTCGCCGGCGGCACCGCCTGGGCGGCCGACGGCGATCTGCCGGCCGGCGTCGGCGGTGCGCTCGGCGGGGTGCTGGGCTCGGTGGTCGGCCAGACCGTCGGCGGCAGCACCGGCGCGGCGATCGGCGCCGGCGTCGGTGGCGCGGCCGGTGGCGCGGTCGGCGCCAGGCGTGGCAACAAGACCGAGGCGGCCATCGGCGGCGGCCTGGGCGCGGCCGGCGGCAACGTCATCGGCAACAAGATCGGCGGCACCACCGGCGGCCTGCTCGGCGCGGCCGTGGGCGGCGGCGCCGGTGGCGCCCTGGGCAACAACATGGGCGACGCCAGCGAAGCGGATCGCCGCCATGACGCCTACTACGACGGCTACCGCGAGGGGCGTCGCCACAAGCATCGCCACTGGCGCAAGCACCGCCATCACCGTCACTGGGATGACTGAAATCTCCCAGGTCGCCACCGACGCCGGACAGCGGATCGAGTGAGACCGCCCGAAAAGTCGAAAGATTCCCAAAACAGCATGAAAAGAAATTAAAAGGCGTGACAAGTCACCAATCGTCGCGTAATGGCTTGCCAAACAACGGCGATCTGCGCAGGATCGCCGCCGTCCTCCCCCTTGAGTGAGAGCTCAGATGAAATACTCTTCCCTGATCCTGTTGTCCCTGACCCTGGCCGGCGGCTCTGCCTGGGCGGCCGATGGCGATACCCGCGCTGGCGTCGGCGGCGCGCTCGGCGGGGTACTGGGATCGGTGGTCGGCCAGACCGTCGGCGGCGACACCGGCGCGACCATCGGTGCCGGCGTTGGCGGTGCTGCCGGCGGTGCCGTCGGCGCCCGCCGCGGCAACAAGACCGAAGCGGCCATCGGCGGCGCCCTGGGCGGCGCCGCGGGCAACGCGGCCGGCCGCGCCGTTGGCGGTACCACCGGCGGCCTGATCGGCGCGGCCGTGGGCGGTGGCGCCGGCGGCGCGCTGGGCAACCATATGGGCGACGCCAGCCAGAACGATCGCCGCGACGACGCCTATCACGACGGTTATCGCGACGGCCGCCGCGGCGGCTATGACCGCGACTACGACGACGGCTACCGCGGCGGCCGCTTCTGCCCGCCGGGCCAAGCCAAGAAGGGCAGATGCTGAGTCCCGCTCGGCAACCCCGCAACGGGCGCCTCAGGGCGCCCGTTTGCATTTGCGCGGGCGACCGCGCAGCCTGCCTAGATCGCCGCACGCGACCTTCCACTGGCAAAGCCTCGACCGCTTGAGGACACTAGGGCCCTTCTTCCCGCAGAGCGCCCTTGTCCATGAGCGATTCGACTCCCACCCCCACGCCCTTCTCCGACGCGCCGCTGTCCGCCGTCGAGGCCCGCGCCCTCGGCTGTCTGGTCGAGAAGCAGGCGACCACACCGGAAAGCTACCCGCTGACCCTCAACGCCCTGCAACTGGCCTGCAACCAGAAGACCAGCCGCGAGCCGCTGATGAACCTGCAGCCGGGCGAAGTCGGCCACGCGCTGCGCAGCCTCGAGCAGCGCGGCCTGGTCCGCCTGGTGATGGGCAGCCGCGCCGACCGCTGGGAACAGCGCGCGGAAAAACAGCTGGAACTGGTCCAGCCCCAGCTGGCGCTGCTCGCCCTGCTGCTGCTGCGCGGCCCGCAGACCCTCGGCGAGCTGCTCGCTCGCAGCGGCCGGCTGCATGCCTTCGACGACACCGAGGAGGTCCGCCACCACCTCGAACGCCTGGCCGGCCGCGGCCTGGTCCGCCAGCTGGCGCGCCAGAGCGGGCAGCGCGAGGAGCGCTACGCCCACCAGCTGGGCGATCCGGCCGAGCAGGAAGCCCTGCTCGCCGCCCGTCCCCAGGAATCCGCTCCGGCCGCGACGGCGGGCCAGGAAGAGCGTATCGCCGCCTTGGAAGCCCGCCTGGCCGAACTGGAAGAGCGCCTCGCCCGCCTGGAAGGTAAATCCGAGTGACACCTCGCCCCCGGCACTGACGGGCAATCGCGCAGCGGTAGAAAATCGCTGCGCGAGTTTTCTCGCCTTGCCGCTCGCCTGGCGCACCGGAAACGAAAAAGCCGCCCGAAGGCGGCTTTTTTTCATGCGGGCTGGCGAACGCTTACAGCTGCGGGCCGGCGCTGCGGATGGCGTCGGACACTTCGAACTTGGTGAAGTTCTCGATGAACAGCTTGGCCAGGCCGCGGGCGGCTTCGTCGTAGGCGGACTTGTCGGCCCAGGTGTTGCGCGGGTTGAGCAGCTGGGTCTCGACGCCGGCGACGGCCTTCGGCACGTCCAGGTTGATGATCGGCAGGTGCTCGGTCTCGGCACCGACCAGCGCGCCGCTCTGGATCGCGGCGATCACCGCACGGGTGGTCGGGATGTTGAAGCGCTTGCCGACGCCGTAGCCGCCACCGGTCCAGCCGGTGTTGACCAGGTAGACCTTGGAGCCAAAGCCCTTGATGCGCTTGATCAGCAGTTCGGCGTACTCGCCGGCCGGACGCGGGAAGAACGGCGCGCCGAAGCAGGTGGAGAAGGTCGACTTGATGCCGCCGCCGCTGCCCATCTCGGTGGAACCGACCAGCGCGGTGTAGCCGGACAGGAAGTGGTAGGCGGCCTGCTCGTTGTTGAGGATCGACACGGGCGGCAGCACGCCGGTCAGGTCGCAGGTCAGGAAGATCACCGCGTTCGGCTCGCCGCCGAGGTTCTTCTCGGAGCGCTTCTCGACCAGCTCCAGCGGGTAGGCCGCACGGCTGTTCTGGGTCAGGCTGGCGTCGGCGTAGTCGGGCAGGCGAGTGCGCTCGTCGAGCACCACGTTCTCCAGCACGGCGCCGAACTGGATGGCTTTCCAGATCACCGGCTCGTTCTTCTCGGACAGGTCGATGCACTTGGCATAGCAACCGCCCTCGATGTTGAACACCACGCCCTCGCCCCAGCCGTGCTCGTCGTCGCCGATCAGGTAGCGGCTCGGGTCGGCGGACAGGGTGGTCTTGCCGGTGCCGGACAGGCCGAAGAACAGGGTGACGTCGCCTTCTTCGCCGATGTTGGCGGCGCAGTGCATCGGCAGCACGTCGGCTTCCGGCAGCAGGAAGTTCTGCACGGAGAACATGGCCTTCTTCATCTCGCCGGCGTAGCGCATGCCGGCGATCAGCACCTTCTTCTGGGCGAAGTTGAGGATCACGCAACCGTCGGAGTTGGTGCCGTCACGCTCCGGCTCGCAGACGAAGGACGGCACGTTGAGGATGCGCCACTCGCCCTTGCCGACCGGGTTGAAGGTTTCCGGGTTGATGAACAGGCAGCGGCCGAACAGGTTGTGCCAGGCGGTCTCGGTGGTCATCTTGACCGGCAGGTAGTGCTCGACGGCGGAGCCGACATGCACGTGGGAGACGAAGTGGCTGCGCTCGGCCAGGTAGGCCTCGACGCGGTCCCACAGGGCGTCGAACTTGGCTTCCGGGAACGGACGGTTGATCTTGCCCCAGGCGATCTTGGCCTCGGTGCTCTGCTCCTGGACGATGAAGCGGTCCATGGGCGAACGGCCGGTACGGTGCCCCGTGCGGACCACCAGCGAACCGTTGGCGGCGAGTTCGCCCTCGCCCCGCTGGATGGCCTGCTCGATCAGTTCGGCAACGCTGATATCGGTGTACACGGCAGTATTGGCTTGCGTCATGAGATCCCCGTCGGCCTAGGGCCGAGTCCTCCAATCATTGTTGTAGCGGTTTTCAGAGCGCGCTACAGCGAAAAAATTGCGCGCGATTATGCCAGAAAAGTCGGGCTCTGGGCAAAAATTGGTCAATGCCGGGTCGGCGAAGGCGCCGCGCTGCCACCTCCGGCGAACAGCTGGGCGATGTCGGCGGCGTCGAATTCGTAGCGCTGGTTGCAGAACTGGCAGTCGATCTGCAGCGCCCCGCCCTGCTCTTCGATCAACCGGGCGGCGTCCGCGGCGCCCAGGCTGATCAGCGCCGTCGCCGAGCGTTCGCGCGAGCAGCTGCAACCGAAACTCAGCGCTTCGGCGTCGAACACCCGCACGCTCTCCTGGTGATACAGGCGATGCAGCAGGGTCAGGTTGTCCAGGCCGAGCAGTTCCTCGGCGGTCAGGGTGTCGGCCAGGGTGACCAGGTGCTCCCAGCCGGCCTCACGGGCCTCGGCGTCGCGCTGGCGGTCGGCGGGCAGCTGCTGCAGCAGCATGCCGCGGGCGCGACGGCCGTCGGCGTTGAGCCAGAAGCGGGTGGGCAGCTGCTGGGACATGGCGAAGTAGCTGGACAGGCAGGCGGCGAGCGTATCGCCGTCGAGACTGACGATGCCCTGGTAGCGCTTGCCGACCCGGGGATCCATGGTGATGGTCAGCACGCCTTCGGGCATCAGCTCGCGCAGGCTGGCGGTGCTGCCGAGCGCCGCCGCCTCGTAGCGGGCGATGCCGCGGATCTCGCGGGCGCTGGAGCACTCGACCATCAACAGCGGTACCGCGCCGGTGGAGCGCGCCTGCAGGACCAGCAGGCCGTCGTATTTGAGGGTGTCGCTGAGCAGGGTGGCGGCGGCGAGCATCTCGCCGAGCAGTTGGGCCACCGGCTCGGGATAGGGGTGCTTGGCCAGCACCTCGGCGTAGCTCTGCTCGAGCTCGACCAGCTCGCCGCGCACGTCGGTGTCTTCGAAGAGGAAACGTTGGGAAAAATCGGACATGCCAGACCCGCAAGGCTCGTTTTTGAACAGCGATTCTAGGCGCAAACCCCAGGCGCCACCAAGGGTCGCCCGTCTATCGCCCCTGCGGGCGTTGTCTATCGACGCTCAGTTGCCGTCGCGGAGCTGGTGGATCTGCCGCCGCTGCTTCTTGGTCGGCCGCCCCTCGCTCTGCACGCCGAGCGCGCCGGCCTTGCGCAGCGCGGCGGCCTGCTCGCGGCGCGCGATGCTGTCGGCGGTCTCCTCGTAGAGCAGCTGCGCCTCGGGCGCGCCGCGGCGCACCATGGACAGCGCGCGGACGATCACCGTGCGCTCGTCGAAGCCTGCGCGGATGGTCAGCTCGTCGCCGAGCTTGGGTTCCTTGGCCGGCTTGCAGCGCTCGCCGCGGCAGTGGACCTTGCCGCCCTCGATGGCCGCCTTGGCCAGCGCGCGGGTCTTGAAGAAACGCGCCGCCCACAGCCACTTGTCGAGGCGCGCCTTGTCGTCGTCTTGCTCGCTCATGCTCTTCTCGCTTTTCCCGCCGTCCGCTGGAGCCCGCGCAATCCTGTTAACCCCGTCACAAAAAATGACAGACCCGCGGGCGGCCGACCATAATGACACGGACAAGCGGCACGTCGACCCGCTCGACGCCGGACAGGGAGGGTTTGCCCATGCGCGAGGTCCGCGAACGCCGCCAGGCGCCCTGCCCCCCGTGGCAACGGGGCGCGCTGCTCGCGCGGCGCTGGCCGGTCCTGCTGCTGTTGTTCGCCTGGCTGCCGCTGGCCACCGCCGCGCCCTCGGTCGCGCTGAACGAGTCGGAGCGCGCCTACCTGCAGGCCCACCCGACGATTCCCCTGTGCATCGACCCCGACTGGTGGCCGTTCGAGCTGATCGATCCGGCCGGCCGGCACGTCGGCATGGCCGCCGACCTCATCGCCCTGGTCAGCCAGCGCACCGGCGCCAACTTCACGCTGCACCCCACGCGCACCTGGGAGGAAAGCCTGGTCGCCTCGCGGGCCGGCGACTGCCTGGCGCTGAGCTTTCTCAACCGCACCGCCGAGCGCGAGCGATGGCTGATCTTCACCGAGCCATTGATGGTCGATCCCAACGTGCTCATCACCCGCGAGGAGCATTCGTTCGTCTCCGACCTCGGCGCGCTGCGCGGCAAGACCATCGCCCTGCCGCGCGGCACTGCCATGTACGAGCGGATCGCCCGCGACTTCCCCAACCTGACGATCATCCCCACCGAATCCGAGCGCGAAGCGCTGGCGCTGGTGTCGGAGCGCAAGGCCGACATGAGCCTGCGCTCGCTGATCGTCGCGGCCACCACCATCAAGCACGAGGGCTGGTTCAACCTGAAGATCTCCGGGCAGATCCCCGGCTACGAGAACCAGCTGCGCATGGGCGTGCTCAAGTCGGAGACCACCCTGCGCGACATCCTCGACAAGGGCATCGCCACCCTCACCGCGCTGGAGCGCCGGCAGATCGTCGATCGCCATGTGAACATGACGGTGGTGACCGACGTGGTCACCGACTACACCCTGGCCGGCTGGCTCGGCCTGATGCTGACGGCCATCCTAGCGACCAGCCTGCTGTGGATGGCCCGCCTGCGCAAGCTCAACGACCAGCTCAAGCGCCTGGCCGAGACCGACCCGCTGACCGGCCTGCCGAATCGCACTGCCCTCGCTTCGTCATTTACACTCGATATCCTGCGCGCGCAGCGCTACGACCGCCCGCTGGCGGTGATCCTGCTGGACATCGACCTGTTCAAGGCGGTCAACGACCAGCTCGGCCACCTGATGGGCGACAAGGTGCTGGTGGAGTTCGCCCAACTGCTCAGGAGCGGCCTGCGCAACGTCGATACCGCATGCCGCTGGGGCGGCGAGGAGTTCCTGCTGATCTGCCACGAGACCAGCCTGGAGCAGGCCACCCAGCTGGCCGAACGGATCCTGCAGCGGATCCGCGAGCACCGCTTTCCCTGCCAGCGGGCGCTGACCGCCAGCGCCGGCGTGGCCGCGGCCATGCCGGGCGATACGGTCGCCCGCCTGGTGCAGCGGGCCGACGACGCGCTGTACGTCGCCAAGCACAGCGGCCGCGACCGCGTGCGACTGAAACTCGCCGAGCTGGCGGATGTCGATTGAGCGCGGCGCTGCAGTAGCCGCGTGGCAAGGCCGCTGCCATGCTGTTCCACCCTCACCGGAGTCGAGCCCGTGAAGACCTTCGACCATCTGGCCGTGATCGGCCTGCGCGAGTGGATCGCCCTGCCCGAATTGGGCCTGGCCGGCCTGCGCGCCAAGATCGATACCGGCGCCGCCACCTCGACCCTGCACGCCAGCGACATCGTGCCCTTCGAGCGCGACGGCCTGCCCTGGGTGCGCTTCACCGCCCACCTCGGCAGCCTGGTGCAGCGCCAGCACCGCCAGCGCGAGGCGCCGCTGGTGAGCCTGAAGACCATCCGCAGCTCCACCGGCCATACCCAGGCGCGCTACGTGATCCGCACCAATTTGGTGCTCGGCGATCGCCAATGGCCTGTAGAATTCACCCTGACCTGCCGCAAGACCATGCGCTACCGCGTCCTGCTCGGCGCCAGCGCCCTGGTCAGCGGCCATCTGGTGGTCAATCCCGCACTAACCTATGTCCAGGGCAAGCCACTGTTGCAGGCGCCCGCCATCTCCTCAGGTGTCTGATGAAAATCGCCGTACTGTCGCGCAACCCCAAGCTGTACTCCACCCGCCGCCTGGTCGAGGCCGGCCAGCAGCGGGGCCACGAGATGGAGGTGATCGACACCCTGCGCGCCTACATGAACATCGCCAGCCACAAGCCGCAGATCCACTACCGCGGCCGCGCCCTGGAGGGCTTCGACGCGGTGATCCCGCGCATCGGTGCCTCGGTGACCTTCTACGGCTGCGCGGTGCTGCGCCAGTTCGAGATGATGGGCGTGTTCCCGCTCAACGAGTCGGTGGCGATCAGCCGCTCGCGCGACAAGCTGCGCGCGCTGCAGCTGCTGTCGCGCAAGGGCATCGGTCTGCCGGTGACCGGCTTCGCCCACTCGCCGGACGACATTCCCGACCTGATCGACATGGTCGGCGGCGCCCCGCTGGTGATCAAGGTGCTGGAGGGCACCCAGGGCATCGGCGTGGTGCTGTGCGAGACGCCCACGGCCGCCGAGTCGGTGATCGAGGCGTTCCTCGGCCTCAAGCAGCACATCATGGTCCAGGAATACATCCGCGAGGCCGGCGGCGCCGACATCCGCTGCTTCGTGGTCGGCAACAAGGTGATCGCGGCGATGAAGCGCCAGGCCGCCCCCGGCGAGTTCCGCTCCAACCTGCACCGCGGCGGCACCGCCAGCCTGATCAAGATCACCCCCGAGGAGCGCATGACCGCGCTGCGCGCCGCCAAGGTGATGGGTCTGGGTGTTGCCGGGGTCGACATCCTGCGCTCCAACCACGGCCCGCTGGTCATGGAGGTCAACTCCTCGCCGGGCCTGGAAGGCATCGAGACCACCACCGGCCAGGACGTGGCGAGCATGATCATCCAGCACATCGAAGAGCACGCGCGGCCCAACCAGACGCGCACCAAGGGGCGGGGGTGAGGCGGATCAGGCAACGCATGCGTTGCCCCGCCGAACGCCCGGCCCAGGATGGCCGGGCCGGGGGTTCGACCCCACACGGCGTCCCGACAGGGATGTCTTCAGCGTACTCGTAGGAATTACACCGCATCCCGCGGCAACAACAGTCCGATCGGCAGGCACACGCGCGCCTCCACCCCGCCGCCGGCGCGGTTGCGCAGTTCGACGCTGCCGCCGTGCTGGGCGGCGATGCGTTTGACGATGGCCAGGCCCAGACCGGTGCCCTTGCTGGTGCGCGCGCGGTCGCCGCGGATGAACGGGGTGAAGATATCGCCCAGTTCGGCCGGATCGATGCCCGGGCCGCGATCCAGCACGCTGAGCACCACGTAGGGCGCCGCCGCGCTGCCGGACAGGCTGGCCGACACCTCCACCCCGCTGCCGCCATGGCGCAGGGCGTTCTCCATCAGGTTGGCGAGCAGGCGCTTGATCGACACCCTACGCAGCGGCATGGCCGGCAGCGACTCCAGGCACAGGCGCACGCGCTCGGCGTTCTGGTTGAGCGGCGTGGCCACCTCGCGGACCAGCTCGTTGAGGTCGAGCGGCTCCAGCGGTTCGTCGCGGCCGTCGCGGATGAAGGCGAGGAACTGGTCGAGGATGGCGTCCATATCCTCGATGTCGCGGACCATCTCCTCGGTCAGCTCGTTGTCGGCCGGCAGCATCTCCAATGAAAGGCGCAGGCGGGTCAGCGGCGTGCGCAGGTCGTGGGACACCCCGGCGAGCATCAGCTCGCGCTCGCGGGCGGCCTGCTCGACGTCCTCGGACATCTGGTTGAAGGCGCGGTACAGCTCGGTCATCTCGCTGGGCGTGTCGCTCACCGGCAGGCGCACGCTGCGCCCGCGACCGACCTGGCGGGCGGCGAACACCAGGCGCTTGAGCGGCAGGCTGAGCTGGCGCACCAGCAGCCAGGCCGCCGCGGTGGACAGCAGGCCGATGGCCAGGAACCAGCCGAGCACGCTCCAGATGCGCTGGATCTTCAGCGGATAGGGATACAGCGGCACCTCGACCCAGTCCGGCCCCAGCGCCGGCGCCAGCACCCACAGGCGCGGAGTGCGCGCCGCGCGCATGCGCAGTTCGGCGTCCTCGCCGAGCTCCTGGCGCATCTGCGCCTGCAGCACCTCGGTGTACGGCCAGTGGTATTCGCCGGGCGGTACCTCGTCGGCCTTCAGCTGGCGCAGTCCGGCCGCCGCGGCGACGGCCTCGCGCGAGGCGGGGTCGGCGGCCCAGTAGGCGCGCAGGGTCAGCGCGGTGCCGTGGCTGTACTGGCGGTCGACCAGCATGTCCTCGTTCATCAGCAGGTAGACCAAGGTCAGCGCCTTGGAGAACAGCACGACGATCAGCACCAGCCAGAGGATGCGGGCGAAGACGCTCTGCGGAAACCAGACCGGGGTTCTCACTTGCGCGCGCTACCGTCCGGCACGAACACGTAGCCGACGCCCCACACCGTCTGGATGTAGCGCGGCTTGGACGGATCGGGCTCGATCAGCCGGCGCAGGCGCGAGATCTGCACGTCGATGGAGCGCTCCAGGGCGTCCCACTCGCGGCCGCGCGCCAGGCTCATCAGCTTGTCGCGGGTCAGCGGCTCGCGGGCATGCTGGACCAGCGCCTTGAGCACGGCGAATTCGCCGGTGGTGAGCATGTGCACCTCCGCGCCGCGCTTGAGCTCGCGGGTGCCGAGGTTCAGCTCGTAGTCGCCGAAGCTCACCGTCTCCTCCTCGCTGCCCGGCGCGCCGGGCACCAGCGGCGCCTGGCGGCGCAGCACGGCGCGGATGCGCGCGAGCAGCTCGCGCGGGTTGAACGGCTTGGCCAGGTAGTCGTCGGCGCCCTGTTCCAGGCCCTGGATGCGGCTGGCCTCGTCGCCCTTGGCGGTGAGCATGATGATCGGGATGCGGTTGTCCTGCTCGCGCAGGCGGTGGCAGGCGGACAGGCCGTCCTCGCCGGGCAGCATCAGGTCGAGCACCACCAGGTTGAACAGCTCGCGGGCCAGCAGGCGGTCCATCTGCTCGACGTTCTCCACCGTGCGCACGCGGTAGCCCTGCTCGTCGAGGAAGCGCTCGAGCAGGCGGCGCAGACGAACGTCGTCGTCGACGATAAGGATTTTCTCGCCTTCGGAAGCGGCGCTGACGGTGTTGTTCATCGGGAGTCCTCGGAGAAATCCGGCCAATTATGACGCAGGCCACAGAGCGCTTAGCAGGGCCATTGTTAGCAGATTTTTCCCCCGCTGCACGCCTCTGGCCATGACCGGGCGGCTGAGTATAATCCGGCCCTCCCCTGGCCCCGACGGCCTGCCGGCTGGCTGCGCCATGGCGCCCGGCACCCGGTCCCGGAACCTTCGCCCCGCAGTCGACTCAACCGAACAACCGTCCGCCACCTTCCCCCGCAGTCGCAGGAAGCCCTATGGAAAGCATCAACGTCCGCATCGCCGAGGAACTCGGCGTCCGTCCGCAACAGGTCGCCGCCGCCGTGGCGCTGCTCGACGAGGGCTCCACCGTGCCCTTCATCGCCCGCTACCGCAAGGAAGTGACGGGCAGTCTCGACGACACCCAGCTGCGCACCCTGGAAGAGCGCCTGCGCTACCTGCGCGAGCTGGACGAGCGGCGTACGGCGATCCTCGCCAGCATCGAGGAGCAGGGCAAGCTGACGCCCGAACTCAAGCGCGAGATCCTCCAGGCCGACACCAAGACGCGCCTGGAAGACCTCTACCTGCCCTACAAGCAGAAGCGCCGCACCAAGGGCCAGATCGCCCTGGAAGCGGGTCTGGGCGAGCTGGCCGACGCGCTGTTCGGCAATCCAGAGCTGAATCCGGAAGACGAGGCCGCGCGCTTTATCGACGCCGAAAAGGGCTTCGCCGACGTGCGCGCGGTGCTGGAAGGCGCCAAGTACATCCTTATGGAGCGCTTCGCCGAGGACGCCAGCCTGCTCGACAAGCTGCGCTCCTTCCTCAAGGACAACGCCACCCTGAGCGCGCGCCTGGTCGCCGGCAAGGAGCAGGAAGGCGCCAAGTTCAGCGACTACTTCGAGCACGACGAGCCGCTCAAGGGCGTGCCCTCGCACCGCGCGCTGGCGATCTTCCGCGGCCGCAACGAGGGCGTGCTGAGCGCCGCCCTCAAGGTCGGCGAGGAACTGCCGGGCACTCTGCACCCGTGCGAAGTGATGATCGCCGAGCGCTTCGGCCTGGAAGGCCGCGGGCGCGCCGCCGACAAGTGGCTGGCCGAGGTGGTGCGCTGGACCTGGAAGGTCAAGCTGTACACCCACCTGGAAACCGACCTCCTGGGCGAGCTGCGCGAGGCGGCCGAGACCGAGGCGATCAGCGTGTTCGCCCGCAACCTGCACGACCTGCTGCTGGCCGCCCCGGCCGGCCCGCGCAGCGTGCTGGCGCTCGACCCCGGCCTGCGCACCGGCTGCAAGATCGCGGTGGTCGACGCCACCGGCAAGCTGCTGGACACCGCCACCGTCTATCCGCACGCGCCGCGCAACGACTGGGACGCCACCATCGCCGTGCTCGCCGCGCTGTGCGCCAAGCACCAGGTCGAGCTGATCGCCATCGGCAACGGCACCGCCAGCCGCGAGAGCGACAAGCTGGCCGGCGAGCTGATCAAGAAGTACGCGGGCCTCAAGCTGACCAAGATCATGGTCTCCGAGGCCGGCGCCTCGGTGTACTCGGCCTCCGAGCTGGCCGCCCGCGAATTCCCCGACCTGGACGTCTCGCTGCGCGGCGCGGTGTCCATCGCCCGCCGCCTGCAGGACCCGCTGGCCGAGCTGGTGAAGATCGAGCCCAAGGCCATCGGCGTCGGCCAGTACCAGCACGACGTCTCCCAGCTCAAGCTGGCGCGCTCGCTGGATGCGGTGGTCGAGGACTGCGTGAACGCCGTCGGCGTCGACGTCAACACCGCCTCCGCCGCCCTGCTGGCGCGCATCTCCGGCCTCAACGCGACGCTGGCCGGCAACATCGTGCAGTTCCGCGACGCCAACGGCGCGTTCAAATCGCGCGCCGAGCTGAAGAAGGTGCCGCGCCTGGGCGACAAGACCTTCGAGCAGGCCGCCGGCTTCCTACGCGTGATGAACGGCGACAACCCGCTGGACGCCTCGGCGGTGCACCCGGAGACCTACCCGCTGGTCAAGCGCATCGCCGCCGATACCGGCCGCGACATCCGCTCGCTGATCGGCGATTCGGGCTTCCTCAAGCGCCTCGACCCGGCCAAGTTCACCGACGAGACCTTCGGCCTGCCGACCGTTACCGACATCCTCAAGGAACTCGACAAGCCCGGTCGCGACCCGCGCCCGGAGTTCAAGACCGCCGAGTTCCAGGAGGGCGTGGAAAGCCTCAAGGACCTCAAGCCCGGGATGATTCTCGAGGGCGTGGTGACCAACGTCACCAACTTCGGCGCCTTTGTCGACATCGGCGTGCACCAGGACGGCCTGGTGCACATCAGCGCGCTGTCGGAGAAGTTCGTCAAGGACCCGTACGAGGTGGTCAAGGCCGGCGATATCGTCAAGGTCAAGGTCATGGAGGTGGACATCCCGCGCAACCGCGTCGGCCTGTCGATGCGCATGAGCGACACTCCCGGCGAGAAGACCGAGGGCCCGCGTGGCGGCGGCAACCGCGGCAACGCGCCGCGTAGCGAGCGCCACAGCGCCGCCGACAAGCCGGCACCGGCCAACGCCGCCATGGCCGCGCTGTTCGCCAACGCCAAGCAGATGAAGAAGCGCTGAGATGACCGACGTTCGCGAAATCACCTGCAGCGCCTTCAGCCACCTGCTCGGCTGCGAGCCGGTGCGCGTCGACGGCGGCGAGGCCGAGGTGCGCCTGCCGCTCAAGTCCGAGCTGCGCAACCGCGCCGGCAAGCTGCACGGGGGGGCGATCTTCAGCCTGGTCGACATCGCCATGGGCCTGGCCTGCTCCAGCGCCCACGGCTTCGAGCGCAAGAGCGTCACCGTCGAGTGCAAGATCAACTACATGCGCGCCATCGACGACGGCGAGGTGCTGTGCCACGCCCGGGTGATCCACCACGGCACCCGCACCCTGGTGGTGGAAGCCGAGGTGCGCCAGGATGCGGCGCTGGTCGCCCGTGCCCAGGGCACCTTTATGCTGGCCTAGTGGCCTGTACGGTTGGTCGATTGATTCAAGTTCGGATTGCCCTTTACTCAACCAACTAGTGGTTCCGAGACAAGGCGCCGCGACGAGTCATGGCAGACCTATGGCGAGGAGCGGCAACGCCGGACCGGGGCCTCGGGCGCCGAAATTGACCAGGCGAACCAAGCAAACAGGCCCCTAAGCCACTCCCGCAGGGTGGGAAACGGCCACAGGCCTTTCCCACCGCCTGCGCGGTAGCGGTGGATGGCCACCCTGCGCTTGTCGCCCGGCGACAAGCGACCGTCGCTCCCCGTCATCGCAGGAGCAGCGGTCGGCGGACAATCGCCGGCGAGTTGGCTGCGCCGCGCCCCCCGCCCCTTGAGACGGACGCCCGCCGCCCCCATAGTGCGCAGACTCTGCGAAAAGGAATCTGACTTTTGAGCGATCTACTTTCCCGCCGCCTGGCCCTGCTCGAGCACGCCGACCAGCGCGACCTGTTGCGCCACTGCCGGCACGGCCTGGAGAAGGAAAGCCTGCGCGTCGACCCCGCCGGCCACCTGGCCCTCACCCCGCACCCGCAGGCGCTGGGCTCGGCGCTGAGCCACGCACAGATCACCACCGACTATTCCGAGGCGCTGCTGGAGTTCATCACCGACGCCTGGGAAGACCCGGCGCGCACCCTCGACGAACTCGACGCCATCCAGCGCTTCGCCTACGCCAAGCTGGGCGACGAGCAGCTGTGGACCCACTCGATGCCATGCAAGCTGCCGGACGAGGCGGACATCCCGATCGCCGAATACGGCGTGAGCCACATCGGCCGCCTCAAGCACGTCTACCGCCGCGGCCTGGCGGTGCGCTACGGCAAGGCCATGCAGTGCATCGCCGGCATCCACTACAACTTCTCGCTGCCCGAGGCGCTGTGGCCGCTGCTGCAGGCGGCCGAGGGCGACGAGCGTCCGGCGCAGGACTGGCAGTCGGCGCGCTACATCGCGCTGATCCGCAACTTCCGCCGCTACAGCTGGTTGTTGATGTACCTGTTCGGCGCCTCGCCCGCGGTGTGCGCCAGCTTCCTCAAGGACCGCGCGCACAACCTCGAGCAGCTCGACGACTGCACCCTCTACCTGCCCTGGGCGACCAGCCTGCGGATGAGCGACCTGGGCTACCAGAACAACGCCCAGGCCAGCCTGCGCCCCTGCTACAACGACTTGGCCAGCTACCTCGCCAGCCTGCGCCAGGCGGTGTCCACTCCCTACCCGCCCTACCAGGCGATCGGCACCCGGCCGGACGGCGAGTGGCAGCAGCTCAACACCAACGTGCTGCAGATCGAAAACGAGTACTACTCGACCATCCGTCCCAAGCGGGTGGCCAACTCCGGCGAGCGGCCGATCCAGGCGCTCGGCGCGCGCGGCGTGCAGTACGTCGAGGTGCGCTGCCTGGACATCGACCCCTTCCTGCCGCTGGGCATCGACCTGCCCGCCGCGCGCTTCCTCGACGCCTTCCTGCTCTACTGCGCGCTGGAGGACAGCCCGGCGACCCCGGCCGAGGAATGCCGCGAGTGCTCGGACAACTTCGCGCTGACCGTCAAGGAAGGCCGCAAGCCGGGCCTGCAGCTGAGCCACAACGGCAAGTCGCGCAATCTCCAGGAGTGGGGTCTGGAACTGATCGAGCGTCTGGCGCCGTGCGCCGCGCTGCTCGACGCCGCCCGCGGCGAAGACCTGCACCAGCAGGCGCTGGCCAGCCAGCGTGCCAAGCTGGAGGACGCCAGCCTGACCCCGTCGGCGCGGGTGCTGCGCAGCCTGCGCGAGGACAAGCTGAGCTTCCACGCCTTCGCCCTGCGCCAGTCGGAGCGCCACGCCGCCTGGTTCCGCAGCCGGCCGCTGGACGCCGCCGGCCTCGCCGCCTTCGAAGCGAGCGCCGACGACTCGCTGGCCGCCCAGGCCCGCCTGGAAGCCGAGCAGCAGGGCAGCTTCGACGAGTTCGTCGAACGTTATATGGCAGCGATCGAGCCTGCCTGAGCCTGCAAGCCCTGTAGGGTGGACAACGACCGCAGGTCTTGTCCACCGCCAAGCAGTGGTGGACAAGGCTTCGCCGTTGTCCACCCTACGCCGCGCCACAGACGACAAAGCCCATGCCTGAGCATGGGCTTTGTCGTTTCCGCACCCCGGGCGATCAGGCCCAAACGTAGGTGATGACTCGCGCAAGGAGCGTAGGTGGAGTAACTCGCGCAGCGATTACCCACCGCAAAGGCCGCCATTGCGGACCTCGGTAGAAGATCGTTGCGCGAGTCTTCCACCCTACCCCCGCGCCACCCACGTAAAAGCCTATGCCAAGGCGTGGACCTTGGCATTTCCGCCGTCTTACAGCGGCTTCTCGAATACCTTCGACTGGCGCTGGAAGTTGTACAGCGAGGCGCGCGCCGGCGGCAGGCGCTCGACGCTGCTCGGCTTGAAGCCGCGCTCCTGGAACCAGTGCGCGGTGCGCGTGGTGAGCACGAACAGGGTCTTCAGGCCCCGGGCGCGGGCGCGTTGCTCGATGCGTTCGAGCAGCTGGTCGCCGCGGCCGCCCTGGCGGTAGTCGGGGTTCACCGCCAGGCACGCCAGCTCGCCCCAGTCGGAGTCCGGCACCGGATAGAGCGCGGCGCAGGCGATGATCAGGCCGTCGCGTTCGACGATGCTGAACTGGCCGATCTCGCGCTCGAGCACCTCGCGCGAGCGGCGCACCAGGATGCCCTGCTCCTCCAGCGGGCGGATCAGCTCGAGCAGGCCGCCGACGTCGTTGATGTCGGCCTCGCGCAGTTGCTCGAACTGCTCCTGGGCCACCAGGGTGCCGGCGCCGTCGCGGGTGAACAGCTCGTTGAGCAGCGCGCCGTCCTCGGCGTAGCTGACGATATGGCTGCGCCGCACGCCGCCGCGGCAGGCCTGGGCGGCGGCGTCGAGCAGCTCGCCCTGGTAGTCGCTGCCCAGGCGCGCCAGGTGCGGGGCCGCCTGCTGCGGACGCAGCTCGCGGACCAGCGCGCCGCTTTCGTCCAGCAGGCCGCGCTCGGCGCCGAACAGGATCAGCTTCTCGGCCTGCAGGTCGATGGCCGCGCTCATCGCCACGTCCTCGCAGGCCAGGTTGAAGATCTCCCCGGTCGGCGAGTAGCCCAGCGACGACAGCAGCACGATGCAGCGCTCGTCGAGCAGGCGCTCGATGCCCTTGCGGTCGATGCGCCGCACGAGGCCGGTGTGCTGGTAGTCGATGCCGTCGACCACGCCGATCGGCCGCGCGGTGACCAGGTTGCCGCCGGCCACGCGCAGGCGCGCGCCCTGCATCGGCGAGGCGGCCATGTCCATCGACAGGCGCGCCTCGATGCCCAGACGCAGGCCGCCGACCGCCTCGACCACGCACTCCAGGGTCGGCCCGTCGGTGACCCGCAGGTTGCGGTGGTAGCGCGGGGTCAGGCCGCGCGCGGCCAGGCGCGTCTCGATCTGCGGACGGGAGCCGTGCACCAGCACCAGGCGCACGCCGAGGCTGTGCAGCAGCACCAGATCGTGGACGATGTTGGCGAAGTTGGGGTGCGCGACCCCCTCGCCCGGCAGCATGACCACGAAGGTGCGCTCGCGGTGGGCGTTGATGTAGGGGGTGGCGTGGCGGAGCCAGTTGACGTAGTCGTGCATGTAGAACCTGCCTGTTGATACTGAGGGCGGCCGCGCTGTCGCGTGGGCACCCGGCCTGGACGCTGCGCGCCCCGGCCTCGAAGGAAGCGGACGCCGGGCGTCCCGGGCGACGCTCCCACGCTGGAGCGCGGGAGCGAGCGGATCAAGTCGCCGATTGCAGACAATAATGCCCGATCAACCCGCGCAGCAGCTCGACGCACGGCGCGATGCGGGCAAGATCCAGGTATTCGTCGGGCTGATGGGCGCAGGCGATGTCGCCGGGACCGAGGACGATGGTCTCGCAGCCGAGTTGCTGCAGATAGGGTGCCTCGGTACCGAAGGCCACCGCCTCGGCCGAATGGCCGGTGAGGCGTTCGGCCAGGCGCACCAGTTCGCTGTCCGCGGCCTGCTCGAAGGGCGGCACGCCGGGGAACAGCGGCCCGTAGTCGATGCGCACGCCGCGCTGTTCGGCCAGCGGCTGCAATTTGCCGCGGATCGCCGCGCGCAGCTGCTCGGGGTCCATGCCCGGCAGCGGGCGCAGGTCGAACTCCAGGGCGCACTGGCCGCAGATGCGGTTGGGATTGTCGCCGCCGTGGATGCAGCCGAGGTTGAGGGTCGGCTGCGGCACGTTGAACAGCGGGTTGTTGAATTCCTTCTGCCACTGGCCGCGCAGCGTCAGCAGCTCGCCGATCGCCGCGTGCATGGCCTCCAGCGCGCTGCGCCCGAGGCTGGGGTCGGAGGAGTGGCCGCTCTGCCCATGGATGTCGATGCGCTCCATCAGCACGCCCTTGTGCAGGCGGATCGGCTTGAGCCCGGTCGGCTCGCCGATCACCGCGGCGCGGCCCAGCGGGCGGCCGGCGGCGGCCAGCGCGCGGGCGCCGCTCATCGAGCTTTCCTCGTCGCAGGTGGCGAGGATCAACAGCGGCTGGCGGAACGGCTGCTCGAGCAACGGGCGCACCGCCTCGATGATCAGCGGGAAGAAGCCCTTCATGTCGCAGCTGCCCAGGCCGTACCAGCGGTCGTCGGCCTCGCGCAGCGCCAGCGGGTCGCCCCGCCACAGCGCGGCATCGAACGGCACGGTGTCGCTGTGCCCGGCCAGCACCAGGCCGCCGGGGCCCGAGCCGTAGGTCGCCAGCAGGTTGGCCTTGCCGGGGGCGACGTCCTGGATCTCGCAGGCGAAGCCAAGCTCGCCCAGCCAGTTCGCCAGGCGCTCGATCACCGGGCGGTTGGGCTGGTCCAGGCTGGCCTGGGTGCAGCTCACCGACGGCAGGGCGATCAGCTCGGCGAACTGCTGCTTGAGACTGGGAAGGGGCATGGCGACACTCCGCGGGATGTGCCTTGCATGATAGGCCGCGGGGGTCGCCGGGGGAACCGCCGCGCCCGCGGACGCCGCCAGCGGCGCCATGCCACATCTGGGATGGGGGCCCTCCCGGCAGATGGCAATACGCCGGCCTCCGCCATCTGGCATAATCGCGCCCCCCAACAGAACCGCAAGAAAACCTTCATGTTCGATCTCTTCAGCGGACTGGATGCATGGGTCGTGGTCAGCCTGATCCTCGCCCTCTTCTTCGTCCTCAGTTTCGAGTTCATCAACGGTTTCCATGACACCGCCAACGCGGTAGCCACGGTGATCTACACCAACGCGATGCCGCCGCACCTGGCAGTGATCTTCTCGGGCATCTTCAACTTCCTCGGCGTGCTGCTCGGCGGCGTCGGGGTGGCCTACGCCATCGTCCACCTGCTGCCGGTGGAACTGCTGATCAACGTCGATACCGGGCGCGGCCTGGTGATGGTGTTCGCCCTGCTCACCGCGGCCATCACCTGGAACCTGGGCACCTGGTACTTCGGCATCCCGGCCTCCAGCTCGCACACCCTGATCGGCTCGATCCTCGGCGTGGGCCTGGCCAACGCGCTGCTCACCGACATCTCGGTGGCCGACGGGGTCAACTGGCAGAAGGCCATCGACATCGCCATGTCGCTGGTGGTCTCGCCGCTGGCCGGCTTCACCATCGCCGCCCTGTTCCTGCTGGCGCTGCGCAAGCGCTTCCCGATCAACAAGATGCACGACACCCCGCACATCCGCTCGCAGCACAAGGGCAAGAAGCATCCGCCGTTCTGGAACCGCCTGGTGCTGATCATCTCCGCGATGGGCATGAGCTTCGTGCACGGCTCCAACGACGGCCAGAAGGGTATCGGTCTGATCATGCTGGTGCTGATCGGTATCGTGCCGGCCAAGTTCGTCCTCGATCAGGGCAGCACCACCTACCAGATCGAGCGTACCCGCGACGCCGCCATCCACCTGCAGCAGTTCTACGAGCGCAACCACGCGCCGCTGCAGGACTACTTGGCCCTCGGCAAGAATGCCGGCACCGAACTGCCCAAGCAGTTCCGCTGCGATCCCAAGCTCACCGAGCCGACCATCGCCGCGCTGCTCAAGGACCTGGAAGGCATCACCGACTACCGCGACATGCCCGCCGAGCACCGCATCGAGGTGCGCCGCTACCTGCTGTGCCTCGACGACACGGCGAAGAAGGTCGGCAAGCTGCAAGGCATCTCCGCCGCCGAGAAGGCCGACCTCGAGAAGCTGCGCAAGGACCTCACCGCCACCACCGAGTACGCCCCGTTCTGGGTGATCCTCGCCGTCGCCCTGGCGCTCGGCGTCGGCACCATGATCGGCTGGAAGCGCGTAGTGCGCACCGTCGGCGAGAAGATCGGCAAGCAGGGCATGACCTACGCCCAGGGCATGTGCGCCCAGGTCACCGCCGTGCTGGCCATCGGCATGGCCAACGTCTACAGCCTGCCGGTGTCGACCACCCACATCCTGTCCTCCGGCGTGGCCGGCACCATGGTGGCCAACCGCAGCGGTCTGCAGGGCGGTACCGTGCGCACCATCCTGATGGCCTGGGTGCTCACCCTGCCGTCGTCGATGGCCCTGGCCGCCGGCTTCTTCTGGCTGGGCAGCAAGCTGTTCGCCTGAGCGATAATGTTGTGACGATCGCGTGAGAGGGGGCTTCGGCCCCCTTTCCCGTTATGGCCGCCCGGCGCGGCTCAACCTCCTGCGAGTCGACGATGGCCAAGGAAACCGAAATCAAGCTGCGCGCCAGCCGCGCCACCCTCGCCGCCCTGCGCGAGCACCCGCTGCTGAAGAAGCGCAACAAGAGCGGCTGGCTGCATGGCGAGCTGTTCAACCAGTACTACGACACCGCCGAGCGCGATCTCGCCCGCGCGCGCGTCGCCCTGCGCCTGCGCCGCGACGGCGAGCAGTACATCCAGACCCTCAAGAGCCGCGGCCAGAGCGTCGCCGGGCTGTCCGAGCGCAACGAGTGGGACTGGCACCTGGACAAGGCCAAGCTGGACCTGAAGAAGCTCACCGACGAGTGCTGGCCGGCCGAACTGGCCGAGCTGGACAAGAAGAGCCTCAAGCCGATCTTCACCACCGACTTCACCCGCGACAAGGCCGAGATCGCCTGGGGCCGCGGCAAGGCCAAGGTGGTGATCGAGGCGGCCCTGGACCAGGGCAAGGTGGTCGCCGGCACGCAGGAAGAGGAGATCTGCGAGCTGGAGCTGGAACTGCGCGAGGGCGATCCCGCCGCGCTGCTCGAACTGGCCGCCGAACTGGCCGCCAGCCTGCCGCTGATGCCCTGCGACATCAGCAAGGCCGAGCGCGGCTACCGGCTGTTCGACCCGGCGTGCTACAGCGTCAGCCTGCCGGAGCCCGCGCTCACCGCCGACCAGCCGCTGGACGACGCCTTCGCCGCGCTGGCCTGGCAGCTGCTCGGCAACAGCCAGCGGCTGGCCGAGCAGTACCGCTTCAACGGCCACTGGAAGCTGCTCGAGCAGTGGCTGCAACAGCTGATCGACCTGCGCGCCCTGCTCGGCAGCCTCGGCCAGGCCGCGCCGCGCGCCAGCTCGCGCGAACTGCGCGAGACGCTGGATGCCCTGCTCGAGGACTGGCGCCCGCACGTGCAGGCCGGCCAGGACGACGACAGCGTGCGCCAGGCCGCTCCCGAGCAGTTCGCCGAGGAGCTGAACGATCCGCGCTGGGGGCTGTTCTCCCTGCAGACCTCGCGCTGGCTGCTCGGCCGCGCCTGGACCGAGAAGCGCACCGAGCGCGGCGCGCGCATCGGTGGCGCCGGCCTTGGCCGCTGGCTGCAGCGCTTCCTCGCCGAGGAGGCCGCCGCCCTGCAGGTGGAGCGCTACCAGCGCCAGCCCTACGACCTCGCCGAGCAGCTGCCGCGCCTGGAGCGCATGCAGGCCTGGCTGCGCCTGGCGCGTGGCGTGCTGGACATCCCCGAGGCCGACCGCCTGTACGGCGAGCTCAACAAGCTGGTCGAGCTGGCCAACCGCCCGGCCGACGAGGAAGTGCTGCAGGCGCGCGCCGAACAGGTGCAGACGGTGTGGATGCTCAAGGGCTGGAAGGCGCTGAAGTAGCGCCACCCGCCCATCCGCTCGCTCCCACGCTCCGGCGTGGGAGCACAGCCCGGGACGCTCCGCGTCCCGCGCCGGCACCGATCCGAAACATGACCCACCCCGGCGACAGTCCGCGGATTTCCCGGCATTCTGGCGCCCTGCTGCAGACGCCCGGCCGAGGAATCCGATGACCGCCATGACCACGCCCGCCAATGACCGCTGGCTCGATCTCAACGACCTGCTGCGCGAGCTGATCCAGCAGGGCCGCATCGACCAGGCGGTCGCCGAGCAATGCCTGGCGATCCGCCGCAGCTCGCTGGACACCCAGCAGCACCCGCTGGAGTTCCTCGCCGCCCAGCAGGTCGACGACCGCGCCCAGCCGGGCAAAAAGCTCGACCTGGAGAGCCTCACCCAGTGGCTGGCGAGCTTCGCCAAGCAGCCCTACCTGCGCATCGACCCGCTGAAGATCGACGTCGCCGCGGTCACCCCGCTGATGTCGCACGCCTTCGCCCAGCGCCACAAGATCCTCGCCGTGGCGGTGGACGCCGAGAGCGTGACCATCGCCAGCGCCCAGCCGCTGGTCGCCAGCTGGGAGGCCAACCTCACCCACGTGCTCAAGCGCTCGATCAAGCGGGTGGTGGCCAACCCGGCGGACATCCAGCGCTTCACCCAGGAGTTCTACCGCCTGGCCCGCTCGGTGAGCGGCGCTTCGGCCTCCGAGCAGAAGATCAGCGGGGTCGGCAACTTCGAGCAGTTGCTCAGCCTCGGCGCCGCCGACGGCGAGCCGGACGCCAACGACGCGCACATCGTCACCATCGTCGACTGGCTGTTCCAGTACGCCTTCCAGCAGCGCGCCAGCGATATCCACATCGAACCGCGCCGCGAGCAGGGCACCGTGCGCTTTCGCATCGACGGCGTGCTGCACAACGTCTACCAGTTCCCGCCGCAGGTGGTGATGGCCATCGTCAGCCGCCTGAAGAGCCTCGGGCGGATGAACGTCGCCGAGAAGCGCAAGCCGCAGGACGGCCGGATCAAGACCAAGTCCCCCGACGGCGGCGAGATCGAGCTGCGCCTGTCGACCCTGCCCACCGCCTTCGGCGAGAAGCTGGTGATGCGCATCTTCGACCCCGAGGTGCTGCTCAAGGGCTTCGACAAGCTGGGCTTCTCCGCCGACGACCTCAGGCGCTGGCAGGGCATGACCGGCCAGCCCAACGGCATCATCCTGGTCACCGGCCCCACCGGCTCGGGCAAGACCACCACGCTGTACACCACCCTCAAGCAGCTGGCCACCGAGGAGGTGAACGTCTGCACCATCGAGGACCCGATCGAGATGATCGAGCCGGCGTTCAACCAGATGCAGGTGCAGCACAACATTGACCTGAACTTCGCCAGCGGCGTGCGCGCGCTGATGCGCCAGGACCCGGACATCATCATGGTCGGCGAGATCCGCGACCTGGAAACCGCGGAGATGGCCATCCAGGCGGCGCTCACCGGCCACCTGGTGCTGTCCACCCTGCACACCAACGACGCGCCCAGCGCGATCAGCCGCCTGCTCGAACTGGGCGTGCCGCACTACCTGCTCAAGGCGACCATCCTCGGCGTGATGGCCCAGCGCCTGGTGCGCACCCTGTGTCCGCACTGCAAGGCGCCGCACGTCATCGACGCCGCCGACTGGCAGGAGCTGACCCGGCCGTGGAGCGCCGCGCTGCCGGCCGGCGCGATGCGCGCGGTGGGCTGCAACGAGTGCCGCGACACCGGCTACCGCGGCCGCGCCGGGGTCTACGAGATCATGCTGATGAGCGACGGCCTGCGCCAGCTGATCCACACCGACACCGACCTCGGCGCGCTGCGCCGCCAGGCGTTCAAGGAGGGCATGCGCAGCCTGCGTCTGTCCGGCGCGCAGAAGGTCGCCAGCGGGCTGACCACGGTCGAGGAGATCCTGCGCGTCACCCCGCAGAGCGAGCAGCGCTGAGCCCATCGGGCTGCTAGTCGCCTGCCACTGGGCTGCTACCCGGTGCGGCGAGCGGGCGCCGCCCGTCCATGGCAAGCTGTCCGCACAGCGTCCTCCGCTGCATTTCACCCCACGCAAGGAAAGGAACCAGATGGATATCGGAATCGTCATGCTGCTGTTCGTCGCGCTGGCCGTGGCCATCGTGTTCATGGGCTTCAAGGTGGTGCCGCAGGGCAGCGAGTGGACGGTGGAGCGCTTCGGCCGCTACACCAACACGCTCAAGCCCGGCCTCAACATCATCGTTCCGGTGATGGACACCATCGGCCACAAGATCAACATGATGGAGCGGGTGCTCGACGTGCCGCCGCAGGAGGCGATCAGCGCCGACAACGCCATGGTGCAGATCGACGCGGTGTGCTTCTTCCAGGTGGTCAACGCCGCGCAGGCGGCCTACGAGGTCAGCGAGCTGGAATACGCGATCCGCAACCTGGTGATGACCAACATCCGCACCGTGCTCGGCTCCATGGAGCTGGACCAGATGCTCAGCCAGCGCGACGCCATCAACGAACGCCTGCTGCGCACCGTCGACGAGGCCACCGCGCCCTGGGGCGTCAAGGTCACCCGGATCGAGATCAAGGACATCAGCCCGCCGGCCGACCTGGTCGAGGCGATGTCCAGCCAGATGCGTGCCGAGCGCCTGAAGCGCGCCCAGGTGCTGGAGGCCGAGGGCAAGCGCCAGGCGGAGATCCTCACCGCCGAGGGCGAGAAGCAGGCGGCGATCCTGCGCGCCGAGGGCGAGCGCCAGGCCGCCTTCCTCGAGGCCGAGGCCCGCGAGCGCGCCGCCGCGGCGGAAGCCGAGGCGACCCGCGTGGTGTCGGAGGCGATCGCCGCCGGCAACGTGCAGGCGATCAACTACTTCGTCGCCCAGAAGTACGTCGACGCCCTCGGCAAGCTGGCCGCCGCCAACAACAGCAAGGTGGTGCTGATGCCGCTGGAGGCCAGCCAGGTGATCGGCGCGGTGGGCGGCGTCGGCGAGCTGGTGAAGGCGACCTTCGGGGAGAAGGGCAAGGCGTGAAGTGAGGCGCTGAGCGCGAGCGGGACGCGGCGGCGTCCCTTGGGCGCGGAGCGCCCGTCTGCGCTTCCCACGCGGGAGCGTGGGAACCATCCCCCATCCGGTTACTGGCTGAGCGCCTCGAGGATCGCCCTGACCCCGGCCTGGGCGCACTGCTCGTCCTGCGCCGCGGTGGCGCCGGACACGCCGATGGCGCCGACGCTGGCGCCGTCGACCCGCACCGGCACGCCACCGCCGAACAGCGCGAGGCGCGGACGCATGCTCAGGCCGGTGCGCACGCTGTCGGGCATGCCGGCCAGGCGCTCTTCCCAGCTGCTGGTGGCGACGCCGAAGCCGGCGGCGGTCCAGGCCTTGTCGTGGGCGATGTCGCGGCTCGGCGCCGGCGCGCCATCCATGTGCGCCAGGTGGATCAGCTGGCCGCTCGCATCGACGATCGACACGCTGACCCGCACGCCCAGGCTACGCGCCTCGGCGAGCACGGCGGGCATGGCCAGCAGGGCGAGATCCAGGGACAGGGACGGCTGGTTGCGCAACATCGGATTACCTCGGCGGTTTCTTGTAGGTGGGCGGCTCGGCGCACGGCGGCGTGTAGCCTGCTAACGATCGGGCGGACCCGGAACGGACCGGGCGACTTCGCTGGAAAGGACGCGGATCAACCGGGGCAAGCGCGCGGCCTGCCCGGCGGAGGCCTGCGGCACTCAGGCCGCGGCCGGCGTTCAGGCGCTCTTGCGCTGCGCGGCGCCGGGACTGATCTTGCCCAGCTCCTGGAGCAGGCGCATCAGGGTCTGGAAGTTCTCCGGACCGAACTGGCGCTGGATTTCCTTGTACTGGCGGGCCATCTCGCCGCTCATTTCCTCGAACAGCTCGGCGCCCTTGGGGGTCAGGCTGACGCACAGGCGGCGCTGGTCGTTGGCCGGCTTCCAGCGGCGCACCAGGCCGTCGCGCTCCAGGCGCACCAGCACGCCGGTCATGCTCGGGCGCAGGATGCAGGCCATCTCCGCCAGCTGGTGGCTTTCCAGCTCGCCGTGCGGGTACTGGCTGAGGATGCGGATCACCCGCCACTGCTGTTCGGTGAGATCGTGCTGGTTGAGCAGCGGGCGGAAGAAGCTCATCGCCGCTTCGCGCGCCTGCAGCAGCGCCAGGGTGAGAGAGGGGTCTTGCTTGTGGGTGGACGCCATGATGATCCTGCCAGAAACGACATAACGCCGCCCCCCGTCAGGGAGCGGCGCCATGTTTTACCACAGATGAACGGCGGCCTTTCAGCCACCGATCCCCAGACACATATATTTCAGCTCAAGGTAGTCGTCCATGCCGTACTTCGAGCCCTCGCGGCCGGTGCCGGACTCCTTGATGCCGCCGAACGGGGCGATCTCGGTGGAGATGATGCCCTCGTTGACGCCGACCATGCCGTACTCCAGCGCCTCGCCGACCCGCCAGGCGCGGCCGAGGTCGCGGGTGTACAGGTAGGAGGCCAGGCCGAACTCGGTGTCGTTGGCCATGGCGATGGCCTCGGCCTCGGTCTTGAAGCGGAAGATCGGCGCCAGCGGGCCGAAGGTCTCGTCGCGCGCCACCAGCATCGCCGGGGTCACCTCGCCGAGCACGGTCGGTTCGAAGAAGCTGCCGCCCAGGGCGTGCGGCTTGCCGCCGGCAAGCACCTTGGCGCCCTTGGCCACCGCGTCGTCGATGTGCTCCTGGACCTTGATCACCGCCTTGGCGTTGATCAGGGGGCCCTGCTGGGCGCCTTCCTCGTGGGCCGGGGCAACCTTGAGGGCGTTGACCGCGGCGACCAGACGCTTGGCGAACTCGTCGTAGACGCCGTCCTGGACCAGGATGCGGTTGGTGCACACGCAGGTCTGCCCGCTGTTGCGGTACTTGGAGGCCATGGCGCCGGCGACCGCGGCGTCGAGGTCGGCGTCGTCGAAGACGATGAACGGGGCGTTGCCGCCCAGCTCCATGCTGACCTTCTTCATGGTGTCGGCGCACTGCGCCATCAGCAGCTTGCCGATGCCGGTGGAGCCGGTGAACGACAGCTTGCGCACCACCGGGTTGCGGGTCAGCTCGCCGCCGATGGCGCGGGCGTCGCCGGTGACCACGTTGACCACGCCGGCGGGGATGCCGGCGCGCTGCGCCAGTTCGGCCAGCGCCAGGGCCGACAGCGGGGTCTCCGAGGCCGGCTTGATGACGATGGTGCAGCCGGCGGCCAGCGCCGGGCCGGCCTTGCGGGTGATCATCGCGTTGGGGAAGTTCCACGGGGTGATCGCGGCGACCACGCCGATCGGCTGCTTGATCACCACCAGGCGGCGGCCCTGCTTGTCGTGCGGGATCACGTCGCCGTAGACGCGCTTGGCCTCCTCGGCGAACCACTCGATGAAGCTCGCGCCGTAGGCGATCTCGCCGCGGCTCTCGGCCAGCGGCTTGCCCTGTTCCCAGCTGAGCAGGCGGGCCAGGTCTTCCTGGTTGGCCATCATCAGCTCGAACCACTTGCGCAGCAGCGCCGAGCGCTCCTTGGCGGTCTTCTCGCGCCAGGCCGGCAGGGCGGCCTCGGCGGCGGCGATGGCCCGCGCGGTTTCGGCGGCGCCGACGGCGGCGACGGAACAGATCGGCGACAGGTCGGCCGGGTTGGTGACTGCGAAGGTGGCGCCGTTGTCGGCGTCGACCCACTCCCCGCCGATGAAGGCCTGGGTACGCAGCAGGGTGCTATCGGTCAGTTGCATGGCGAATCTCTCGAAAGGAAGTCAGTAGACGCTGCTGCCGGGCGCGACCGGCGCCGGGGCAGTTCCCTTGAAGCTGGTAGCGAGGTTCTTCAGCGAGCGCATCAGCAGGCTGGTGTCGACGCCCACGGCGACGAACGAGCAGCCCAGCTCCAGGTAGCGGCGGGCCAGCTTCTCGTCGGCACTGAGGATGCCGGCGGCCTTGCCGGCGGCGCGGATGCGCGCGATGGCGTCCTCGATGGCGGCCTGCACCTCCGGGTGGCCTGGGTTGCCGCGGTGGCCCATGGCCGCCGACAGGTCGGCCGGGCCGATGAACACGCCGTCGACGCCCTCGACCGCGGCGATGGCGTCGAGGTTCTCCAGGCCCTTGAGGCTCTCCACCTGAACCAGCAGGCACATCTGCGCGTCGGCCTCGGCCAGGTAGGTGGGGATGTTGTTCCAGCGCGAGGCGCGCGCCAGGGCGGCGCCGACGCCACGGATGCCCTTGGGCGGGTAGTGCATGGCGCGCACCAGCTCCTCGGCCTGCTCGGCGCGTTCGACCATCGGCACCAGCAGGGTCTGCGCGCCGATGTCGAGCAGCTGCTTGATCAGCACCGCATCGCCGACCGGCGGACGGACGATCGGGTGGCTCGGGTAGGCCGCCACCGCCTGCAGCTGGCCGAGCAGCGCGCGCAGGTCGTTGGGCGCGTGCTCGGCGTCGAGCAGCAGCCAGTCGAAACCGGCGTTGGCCGCCAGTTCCGCGCAGTACGGGTCGGCCAGGCCGACCCACAGACCGATCTGCTGATCAAAGCTCAGGCGCTGCTTGAAGGTGTTGACGGGCATCTGCATGGCGGGTCCTCAGACGAAGCGGCAGGAGATCGAACCCAGCATGTCATAGTCGACATGGAAGGTGTCGCCGGCCTTGGCCGCCACCGGACGGGTGAACGAGCCGCCGAGGATGATCTGCCCCGGCTCCAGGGTCACGCCGTAGGGGGCCAGCTTGTTGGCCAGCCAGGCCACGCCCTTGGCCGGGTGGTTGAGCACCGCGGCGGACACCCCGGACTCCTCGATCACGCCGTTGCGGTAGAGGATCGCCGGCACGCGGCGCAGGTCGACGTCGTGCGGACGGACGGCGCGGCCGCCGAGGACGATGCCGGCGTTGGCGGCGTTGTCGGAGATGGTGTCGAACACCTTGCGGGTCACCCCGCTCTGCGGGTCGACCTGATGGATGCGCGCGTCGATGATCTCCAGCGCCGGGATCACGTACTCGGTGGCGTCGAGCACGTCGAAGAGGGTGCAGTTCGGGCCCTTGAGCGGCTTGCCGAGGATGAACGCCAGCTCGACCTCGACGCGCGGCACGATGAAGCGGCTGGCCGGGATGTCGGAGCCTTCCTCGAACTGCATGTCGTCGAGCAGCGCGCCGTAGTCCGGCTCGGTGATGTTGGAGGACACCTGCATGGCGCGCGAGGTCAGGCCGATCTTGTGGCCGATCAGCTTGCGGCCGCCGTCGATCTTCTTCGACACCCAGGCGCGCTGGATGGCGTAGGCGTCCTCGATGGTGATGCCCGGGTACTCCAGGGAGAACTGGCGGATCTGCTCGCCGCTGCGCTCGGCGGCGTCGAGGCGTTCGGCGGCTTGCTGGATGATGCTGGCGTCGAGCATGGGAACCTCAGGAATTCTTGGTGAACAGGGGGTGCAGGCTGCTGTGCTTGGCGTCGAAGACCTGCGCGGTGCTTTCGTCGATCTGCAGGGTCACGCCGATCGGGCGCTGGGCGAGCAGGCCGTCGAGGCGAGCGCGCAGCACCGCCAGCAGGTTGGTGCCGACCTGCTGGTGCACCGCCGCACTGCGGCCGGCGCCCATGCGCAGGTTGGCGTAGAGGAAGCCGTAGTCGCCCTGGCCGTCGGCGATCGCGGCGTACGCCGCCGGGTAGGCCAGCACGCGGGTGCCGCCGGTGGGGAACACCTGGCGGCCGCTCTCGTCGCGCTGCTCGAGCATGCAGTCGGCCAGCGCGCGGCACAGGCCCTGGATGTCGGCATCGCGTTCGATGTCCGGGCTGTAGTAGAGGACCAGATGGGGCATGGCGGCGCTCCTTACAGGCGGCTGGCGGCGACGAAGGCCGGGTTGGAGGCCTGCGCCGCGGGAATGGTCGAGCCGTCCTGCGGGGTGACCGGGAAGATGGCGTTGATCTGGCCGGTGCCGGAGGCGGCGAAGTAGGGAGTGATCACCTCGGCCTTGCCGTCGTACTTCGACCAGCCCAGCGCGCCGAGCAGCATCGCGGTGTCGTGCATGAAGCCTTCGCCGTGGCCCTTGACCGCGTACTCCGGCAGCATGGCGCAGAAGGTTTCCCAGTCGCCGTCCTGCCACATGCGGATCACGCTGTGGTCGAGGGTTTCCAGGAACGGGCTCCAGATCCTGGTGGCGAATTCCGGCGCCTGGCCGTTCTGCGCGAAGCGGTGCGACAGCGAGCCGCTGGCCAGGAAGGCGACGGTGCCGTCGTAGTGCTCTTCGACCGCCTTGCGCATGGCCCAGCCCAGGCGCGCGCTGTCGTGGAGATAGTGGGAGGTGCACAGCGCCGAGACCGAGATCACCTTGAAGTGCTGGTCGGCGTTCATGTAGCGCATCGGCACCAGGGTGCCGTACTCCGGCGCCAGGGTGGTGGCGTCGTGGGCCATGGTCTCCACGCCCAGGCGGTTGCATTCGGCGGCCAGCAGGCGGCCCAGCTCCGGATTGCCGGGGAACTCGTACTCCATGTTGCTGATGAAGTGCGGCAGCTCGTTGCTGGTGTACAGGCCCTTGAAGTGCGGACCGCAGTTGACGTGGTAGTTGGCGTTGACCAGCCAGTGGGTGTCGAACACCACGATGGTGTCCACGCCCAGTTCGCGGCAGCGCCGGCCGATCTCGATGTGGCCGTCGATGGCCGGCTTGCGGAAGCCCTGTTTCGGGCCGGGCAGCTCGGACACGTACATGGAGGGAACGTGGGTGATCTTGGCAGCCAGAGCGAGTTTGCCCATGACGGTTCTCCGGTTGGCCGGCGCGCGCGGCGCACGCGGCGATGATTCGGGTTTGCAGGGCCGAAAACGGGCAGTCCCCGCCGGGAGCTGCCCGCTTCGACGCAGGCGGCCGTCAGTCGGCCGCCGGGGATCGCCTTACACGCCCCAGCGCGGGATGTGGTGGCTGCCCATGGAGATGCACACGTTCTTGATCTCGGCGAACACCTCGAAGCTGTACGCACCGCCTTCGCGACCGGTACCCGAGGCCTTCACGCCGCCGAACGGCTGACGCAGGTCGCGCACGTTCTGGCTGTTGATGAACACCATGCCGGCCTCGATGCCGCGGGCCAGGCGGTGGGCCTTGCCGATGTCCTGGGTCCAGATGTAGGAGGCCAGGCCGTACTCGACGTCGTTGGCCAGGCGCAGCGCCTCGGCCTCGTCCTTGAACTTCATCAGGCACACCACCGGGCCGAAGATCTCTTCCTGGGCGATGCGCATACGGTTGTCGACGTCGGCGAACACGGTCGGCTGGATGAAGTTGCCCTTGGCCAGGTGCGCCGGCAGGTTGGCCGGACGCTCCAGGCCGCCGGCGACCAGGTTGGCGCCCTCTTCCATACCGATCTTGATGTAGCCGGTGACCTTGTCGTAGTGCGCCTGGGTGATCATCGAGCCGACCTGGGTCTTCGGATCCTGCGGATCGCCGACAATCAGGCGCTTGGCGCGGGCGGCGAACTCGGCGACGAACTGGTCGTAGACGGTCTCCTGGATGAAGATCCGGCTGCCGGCGGTGCAGCGCTCGCCGTTCAGCGAGAAGATGGTGAACAGCGCGGCGTCGAGGGCGCGACCGAGGTCGGCGTCGTCGAAGATCAGCACCGGCGACTTGCCGCCCAGCTCCATGGAGTACTTCTTCAAGCCGGCGGTTTCCATGATCTTCTTGCCGGTGGAGGTGCCGCCGGTGAAGGAGATGGCGCGCACGTCCGGATGGCGGACCAGGGCGTCGCCGGCGGTGGCGCCGTAGCCCTGCACCACGTTGAGCACGCCGGCCGGGATGCCGGCTTCCAGGGCCAGGCGGCCCAGCTCGTTGGCGGTCAGCGGCGACAGCTCGGACATCTTCAGCACCGCGGTGTTGCCCAGCGCCAGGCACGGCGCGGTCTTCCAGGTGGCGGTCATGAACGGCACGTTCCACGGCGACACCAGGCCACACACGCCGACCGGCTGGTACAGGGTGTAGTTGAGCATCTGGTCGTCCACCGGGTAGGTGTGACCGTCCATGCGGGTGCAGACCTCGGCGAAGAACTCGAAGTTGTGCGAGGCGCGCGGGATCAGCACGTTCTTGGTCTGGTGGATCGGCAGGCCGGTGTCCAGGGTTTCCAGCTCAGCCAGCTTGGGCACGTTCTGGTCGATCAGCTCGCCCAGCTTGCGCATCAGCTTGGCGCGCTCCTTGGCCGGGGTGTTGGCCCACTTGGGGAAGGCTTCCTTGGCCGCGGCCACGGCCTGGGCGATTTCCTCGGCGCCGCCGCTGGCCACCTCGCCGATCACCTCGCCGGTGGCCGGGTTCAGGTTCTCGAAGACTGCTTTGCTCTCGACCTCGCGGCCATTGATCCAGTGCTTGATCATTGTTCTAACCTCACTGCGCTGCTGCGGCATTCTTGGCAGCGAAGAAATCGGCTTCGCTGACGATGGTGTTGACGAGGCGACCGACGCCCTCCACTTCCACGACCACCTCGTCGCCCGGCTTGACGTCGGCCAGGCCTTCCGGGGTGCCGGTGGCGATCATGTCGCCCGGCTGCAGGGTCATGAACGCGGACAGGTATTCGATCAGGAAGGGGATGTCGAAGATCATGTCCTTGGTGGAGCCTTCCTGGCGCAGCTCGCCGTTGATCCAGGTGCGCAGCTTGAGGTTCTGCGGATCGGCGATCTGCTCGCGGTCGATGATGTACGGGCCGACCGGGGTGGTGCAGTCGCGGTTCTTCACCCGCAGGTTCGGCCGGTAGTAGTTCTCCAGGTAGTCGCGGATGGCGTAGTCGTTGCAGACGGTGTAGCCGGCGACGTAGTCCAGGGCGTCCTCGCGCTTGACGTTGCGCGCGGTCTTGCCGATCACCGCCACCAGCTCGCACTCGTAGTGCATGTAGGCGACGTTGTCCGGGCGCCAGGTGATCTGGCGGTGGCCGGTGTAGGTGTTCGGCGCCTTGATGAACACCAGCGGCTCGGTCGGCGCCTTGAACGCCAGCTCGGCGGCGTGGTCGGCGTAGTTCAGGCCGAGGGCGAACATGCTGCCGGTGGCCGGCGCCAGCCACTCGACCTGCTCTTCGCCCAGAAGGGTGCCGTCGGCGAGACGGACGACGTTGTTGTCCTCGACGGCGACGTTGTGGACTTCGCCCTGGTAACGGATGCGTGCGTGTTTCATGTTCCGGCTCCTTATTCCGCGACCACGGTGTTGCTGAGGCGGCCAACGCCTTCGATTTCGACTTCGACCTGGTCGCCGACCTTGAGGTCGACGCGGCCTTCCGGTACGCCGGTGATGATCAGATCGCCCGGCTCGAAGGTCATGAACTGGCTGAGGAAGCTGATCAGCTCGGGAATCGAACGCACGAAGTTGGCGGTGCTGTTCTGCTGGCGGACCTCGCCGTTGACCAGCAGCTTGATCGCCAGCGCGTGCGGATCCTTGATGTCGGCAGCGTCGACCACCACCGGGCCGACCGGGCAGAAGGTGTCGCGGCACTTGGCCTTGACCGCCGGGCGGTAGAAGCTGACTTCCGGCAGGGTCACCTCGTTGACCGCGGTGTAGCCGCCGACGTAGCTCAGCGCCTCGGCCTCGGACACGCGGCTGGCGCGCTTGCCGATCACCACGCCCAGCGCAGGTCCCGCCTGGATGGCGTCGACGCCGGCCGGGAAGACGATGCTGCCCTCATGGCCGACCACGGTGTTCGGGGTCTTGATGTACAGCACCGGGGTCTTCGGCGGGGTCTTGTACGGGTCCTGGTTGAACTCGGCCAGCTTGCTGTCGAGCAGACCCTGGTAGTTCAGCGCGATACCGAACACGGTGCCGCCGAACGGGGCCTTCCAGGCGTCAGGCTTGACGGCCTGGCCGTTCACGAACGGCTGACCGTTGTCGTCAACCGTCGCCTCGAGGACCTTGCCGTCCACTTCAATCATCGCTCGGCGCATGCCAGCTTTCTCCACAGACCAGTTGATGGATCCGGCCCCGGGGCGGGATCCGGTGCTCACCGTGACCATGCCGTCGCTTGACGGCCGATTAACATGTGAACTTTATAATTAACATGTTAACCATGGTCAAGTCCCTGATCGACGAACCGCCGCGCGCGGTATCATGCAGGCAGGCCCAGACAGCCGGGAGAGCCCGAAACATGCGGGATAACGAGCCGATTCCGAACATCAACATCGGCCAGGTCTACGACCAAAGATACGCCCACGAGGACGTCCACTACGAGGCGCTGGGCAAGCTGGCCGACTTCTTCGGGCGCAACATGCCGGTGCACCGCCACGACCGCTTCTTCCAGGTCCACTACGTGACCAGCGGCGCGGCGCGGGTGTACCTGGACGACCGCCAGTACAGCGAGAACGCCCCGCTATTCTTCCTCACCCCGCCGACCATCCCGCACGCCTTCGTCACGCTCCCCGACAGTGAAGGTCATGTGCTGACCGTGCGCCAGCAGCTGGTCTGGCCGCTGCTCGAGGCGCACCTCAACCAGGGCGGCGAGCCGCGCCTGGTGTCGCCGACCTGCGTGGCGCTCAACTCGCTGGACGCCAGCTACGCCGCCGAGATCGAGCGTCTCAACCGCCTGTTCGAGATGCTCGCCGCCGAGTTCGCCGCCCACCTGCCGGGCCGCGAGGCCAGCCTGCAGGCGCTGACCCAGCTGATCTTCATCACGTTGCTGCGCCTGGCCGCCGAGCCGGTGAAGAACCAGCACGTGCGCCACGACAATCTGCAGATCTTCCACCGCTTCAATGCGCTGATCGAGGATCACTACCGCGAGCACTGGCCGCTGTCGCACTACGCGCAGGCGATGGGCGTCACCGAGGCGCGCCTCAACGACATCTGCCGGCGCATCGCCGACCTGCCGTCCAAGCGCCTGGTTCACGAACGGCTGATGCAGGAGGCCAGGCGCCTGCTGCTGTTCACCGCCAGCTCGGTGAACGAGATCGGCTACACGCTCGGTTTCAAGGATCCGGCCTACTTCACCCGCTTCTTCAGCCGCGAGGCCGGCGTGACGCCCAGCGAGTACCGCGGCCGCGAGGGCGAGCGCAGCGAGTAGGATTGCACCAACGAAAAAGGCCCGCCGGTGAGGGCGGGCCTTTTCTTCAGCCGGACTCTGCGGAGCTTAGAGCAGCGGCAGGGTGTAGCTGATGATCACGCGGTTTTCGTCGACATCGCGACCGACGGTGCCGCTCACGTCACTGGCACGGTAGGTCACGTTGCGCAGGTGGAAGCGCAGGCCTTTCAGCGAGCCGCTCTGCAGGGTGTAGACCAGGTCGCTGTCACGCTCCCACGCCTTGCCGTCGTCGCTGGCAGCCGTGTCGATGTTGTCGCCGTTGACGTAGCGGGTCATGAAGGTCAGGCCCGGAACGCCGAGGGAGGCGAAGTCGTAGTCGTAGCGCACCTGCCAGGCATCGGTTTCCTGAGTGGTGAAGGTCTGGTAGGTCACCAGGTTGATGCTGAACGGGTCGCCACCGGCGATGAACGGGAAGTTACCGTCGCCGGACAGGCTTTGATAACCCGCGCCGAACTTGTGCGCACCGACAGCCAGGGTGAACATGCCCTGGTACATGTCGTTGTCGATCAGACCGAGGGCCTCGTCGTCCTGATCCTGGGTGTTGAAGTAGCGCAGGTCGGAGGTCAGGCTCAGCCCCTCGCCCAGCGGCAGCTTGTACACCAGGCCACCGAAGTGTTGCTGGTAGGCGTTGTCATAGTCGCCGTAGTAGTAGCTGGCGGTCAGCTGCTGATTGAAGGCGTAGCTGCCACCGGCAAAGTCGAAGTTGTCGATATTGGAGGCGAACTCCTCGTTATTGCTGGAGTCGCGCGCATTGAACTCGGTCAGGCGACCGGCATTCAGGGTCAGGCCGGCGATTTCCTGCGAGGTCAGCATGCCACCGGTGTAGGTGCCCGGCAGCAGGCGGGTGTTGTTGTACTGGGCGACCGGCAGCAGCGGCTGCAGGGTGCCAACCTTCAGTTCGGTCTTGGAAACGCGCGCCTTGGCGGTCAGGCCCAGCTCGCTGTACTCGTCGTCCGGCACGCCATCGGCACCCACCGGCAGCATGTTGCCGATGGTATTGCCCTTGCTGGAGTCCAGCTTGATGCCCAGCATGCCGATGGCATCGACGCCGAAGCCGATCGGGCCGCCGGTGTAGCCGGACTCGAACTTGGCGATGAAGCCCTGCGCCCAGGTTTCGCCGTAAGACTGACCCGAAATGGTGCCATCACGGGCATCGCGGTTCAGATACATGTTGCGCAGCTCGAGGGACGCCTTGCTGTCCTCGACAAAAGCGGCCTGCGCAACGGAAGGAAGGGCAATGCTTGCAGCGATAACGCTCAAAGCCAGCTTAGAGCGCTGAGAGATCCTGATCATTCTTTTTATGTCTCCAGGGGACTTTTTATGATCGATCGAGTAATGCCCGCCATCCGGCAACAGTACGACGGGCAGGAGCGCCTTTTACCATCAGGTTAAGATGTTAACAACACAAAACCTGCGGCCACGGCTGCGGCAGCTCCCGGATCGACCCCGTCAAAAAATCGTAAAAACACCGTGGGGTCAAGCCTGCCGACCTTTTTTTGCAGCGCCAAGCACCCCGCCCCCCTCCTTTCGGATGACTTGACGCTACCCCCCTCCTGGCCGAGCATGGCTGCGTTAACTTATTAACGAAACGCTTCTGCCGCCCGCCGCCCGCGCCCAGGGCGCGCTCGCCAGGCTTCGTCGCCGACGAGACAACGGCAGTCGGGTGACGATGAACGCGCCGCCAACAACTCCTACCAAAGGCGCATTCCAGCCTCTTCGCCTAGTGCGCGCGAGGCCCGGCGGCTGCAGGCCTCGCCCCCTGCAGCGGACCTCATCGGCGCCCCGCAGTCGAGCATTCACCACCGCCCGCGAGCATCCGACGGATCGCCCGCAGAAACTTGATGCAATCGCTCGATTAACATGTTACTAATTTGGGTACAACAAAAAACGGGAGACCCCCATGCGTACCTTGAACCTCGTTGCCCTCGCTGTATCCCTCGGTATCGCCGGCGCCGCCCAGGCGGCCGACAGCTACACCCTCAAGGTGGCCCACTTCCTGCCGTCCACCTCCAACACCCAGGTCAACATCATCGAGCCCTGGTGCGAGCAGCTGCGCCAGGAGTCCAACGACCGCCTCAAGTGCCAGCTGTTCCCGTCGATGCAACTGGGTGGCACGCCCGCCAAGCTGGCCGACATGGCGCGCAACGGCGTGGCCGACATCGTCTGGACCGCCCCGGCCTATTCCGCCGGCAAGTTCCCGCGCGTCGAGGCGCTGGAGCTGCCGTTCATGCTGCCTTACGGCGGCAAGGCCGGTAACGACATCATCTGGCAGTTCTACGAGCAGTACGCCAAGGAGGACTTCAAGGGCTACAAGGTGCTGGTCGTCCACGGCGACGGCGGTATGGACCTGCACACCAACGGCAAGCCGGTGAAGACTCTCGCCGACCTGTCCGGCCTGAAGCTGCGCGCCTCCAGCCGCACCGCGGCGAAGACCGTCGAAGCCCTCGGCGCCACGCCGGTGAGCATGCCGCCGGCGCAGATGACCGAGGCCATCTCCAAGGGCGTGGTCGACGGCGCCCTGGCCTCCTGGGAAGTGGTCCCGGCCACCAAGCTCAACGAGGTCACCCAGTACCACAGCGCCACTCCGGCCGATCAGCCGGCCTTCGGCTACACCGTGCTGACCATGCTGATGAACCAGCAGAAGTTCGACGGCATGCCCAAGGACCTGCAGGAAATCATCGAGCGCAACAGCGGCAAGGCCCTCTCCGAGCGCTTCTCCGCCGCCTGGGACAAGGCGATGGATGCGGCGCGCAGCGCCACCCCGGCCAGCGGCCTGGTGGCCATCGACGCGGCCGCCTACAAGGGCATGCAGGATGCGACCGCCGGCGTCGCCGACGCGTGGATCAAGGAAGTCGGCGAGAAGGGAATTGACGGCAAGGCGCTGGTCGAAGGCGCCCGCAACCTGTCCTCCGCTACCCGGTAATCCATCATGCAAGAGTCGCTCTCGTTCGAAAGCGGCCTGACCACGGAGCACGGCGCCTGCCGCCGTGCCCTGTACGCCGTCACCCAGGGCTTCGCCCTGGCCGGCGGCCTGGTCCTGCTGCTGCTCATCGCCATGTCCCTGGTCTCCATCGTCGGCCGCAAGCTGTTCGCCATGCCGATCCGCGGCGACATCGAGCTGATGGAGGTCGGCGCCTCCATCGCCATCGCCGCCTTCCTGCCGCTGTGCGAGCTGCGCGGCACCCATATCAAGGTCGACGCCTTCACCTCCTGGCTGCCCACCCGCGCCCAGGCCCTGCTCGATGCGTTCGCCCATCTGCTGTGCGGCCTCGCCGCCCTGCTGCTGGCCTGGCGCACCGGCCTGCAGGTGCTGGAGAACCACGAGTACGGCGACGTCACCACCCTGCTGTCGATCCCGTTGTGGATTCCGCTGACCCTGATCGTCCCCAGCCTGATCCTCCTGGCGCTGTGCGCGCTGGCGCGCATCGCCGACATCCTCGCCCGTCTCGGAGGTCGCGCATGAGCGGTCTGACTCTCGGCCTGCTCGCCCTGGCCATCACCATGACCCTGCTGGTGCTGCGCGTGCACATCGGCATCACCATGCTGGTC